>NZ_JWIO01000038.1:265-42684 GCF_001017755.1 Protofrankia coriariae | reverse complement strand
TTGCCGGCACCGTTCGGCCCGAGCAGGCCGACGATCTCCCCGGGGGCGAGGGTGAGGTCGAGGGAGTCGACCGCGGTCTTCTCGCCGAACCGGTAGGTCAGCCCTCGGACGTCCAGCGCCGGCGAGTCATCCGGGGCTGGCGTGGACGCGGTCGGTGACACGGAATGATCGATGGACATCCGACCTCCATATCTTTTTCTTTCTACAACTAACTATCCACCCCCGCGGTTGTCGCGTCACCTGTCCCGGTCGAACATCCACCCGAACACCCACAAAAGGCCTGGGCCTCCCGCCTCCGGATGACGGAGGTGGAAGGCCCCAGGTAAACCTCGCGGCAAGAAGACCCCAGCCGGTCAGTGCCCGCCCTCGGGATGCTGCGAGGAGGAGCCGGTCGGCTCCGGCTGGCGTTCCTCCTCCTCGACGAAGAAGCCGCTGACAGCCCGGCCCGCGCGACGCACGAGAGCACCCTTGGCATGCCCATCCCCCGCGGACGGCAGGGCCACCCGGTCGGTCGGCACCCGGGGGTGGTCGGGCACCGGCGGCAGCTTCGGCCGGTGCTCCTCCACGAACTCCCCGTTGGGCAGCTGCTGGATGATCCCGGTCTCGATGCCGTGTTCGGCGATCTCGCGGTCACGTTCCTGCAGGTGGATGCACAGCTTCCTGGTGAGGTAGAAGACGATCGGCGGCAGGACGATGGCGCCGACCCGTCCCGCCCAGGTCATCGCGTTCAGCGAGATGTCGAACGTCTTGGCGATGACGTCGTTGCCACCCGAGATCCACAGCACCAGGTAGAACGTGATGGCGAAGGCGCCGAGGCCGGTGCGGGTGGGCGCCTCGCGCGGACGCTGCAGCAGGTTGTGCGACTCCTTGTCGCCGGTGACCTTCGCCTCGATGAACGGGTACACCGCCAGCAGGGTGAACAGGATGCCGGGCAGGATCAGCGTCGGCCAGAACACCGCCGGGACCGTGTGCCCGAGCCCGCGGAACTCCCACGGCGGGAACAGCCGGGTCGACCCGTCGAGGAAGCCGATGTACCAGTCCGGCTGGGATGCGGAGCTGACGTTCGCCGGGTCGTACGGCCCGAAGGCCCAGATCGGGTTGATCTGGGCGAGGCCCCCGAGCAGGGCGAGCATCGCGAACACCAGCATGAAGAAGCCGCTGGACTTCGCCGCGAAGACCGGGAAGACCCGGTGTCCGACGACGTTGTGCTCGGTCTTGCCCGGACCGGGGAAGTCGGTGTGCTTCTGGTGCCAGAGGATGCCCAGATGGGCGCCGATCAGCGCCAGCAGGATGCCCGGCACCAGCAGGATGTGGACGACGTACAGCCGGGGAATGAAGTTCTCGCCCGGCCACTCACCGTTGAAGACGAGGAAGGACGCCCAGGTGCCGACGACCGGGATCGACTGCGCGATGGACGAGGCGATCCGCAGCCCGGTACCGGAGAGCAGGTCGTCCGGCAGCGAGTAGCCGGCGAAGCCCTCCAGGATGCCCAGCACGAACAGGCCGACACCGATCAGCCAGTTGACCTCGCGGGGCTTGCGGAAGGCACCGGTGAAGAACACCCGCATCAGGTGCACCAGGATGGACGCGACGAACAGCAGCGCGGCCCAGTGGTGGATCTGGCGGAAGACCAGGCCCGCGCGGGTGTCGAAGCTGATCTCCAGGGTCGACGCGTAGGCGCGGCTCATCTCCACGCCCTTGAGCGGCACGTACGAGCCGTCGTAGACGACCTCGGTGTTGCTCGGGTCGAAGAACAGCGTCAGATAGATGCCGGTCAGCACCAGGATGACGAAGCTGTAGAGGGCGATCTCCCCGATCATGAAGGACCAGTGGTCGGGGAACACCTTGTTCAGGTTGCGCCGCAACGCCCCCTGCGTGCCGAACCGTTCGTCGGCCGCCCGGTTGAGCGCGCGGACGGGACCCGGCCTCTTGACCAGGGGTGGCGGTGGGACGGTGGTCATGAGCGCTCCCAGAAGGCGGGACCGATGGGCTCGGTGAAGTCGCCGTCTCGTGCGATGAAATATCCGTCCGCGTCAACGTCGATCGCCAGTTGTGGCAGGGACCGGCTGGCCGGCCCGAAGATCGCTCGGCATCCGTCCAACACATCGAACACGGACTGGTGACAGGGGCAGAGCAGGTGGTGGGTCTGCGCCTCGTAGAGGCTGACCGGGCAGCCCGCGTGAGTGCAGATCTTGGAGTAGGCGACGTGGCCGTCGTAGGCCCAGTTCTCCCGGCCCGGCCGCGGCCGGTTCTCGTCCGGCCCGAGCCGGATCAGGACGGTGGCGCTGTCGGCCTTCTGGTGCAGGGTGAGCTGGGGCTCGTAACGGACCCTGCCGTCGGGCTCGGTGACCGGGACCGCCGGGAACACCGTCTCGATGCCGCCGATGGAGATGTCACCGAGCCTGACCGGGGTGCCCTCCCCGGTGACCAGCCGGGCGCCCTTCACCCAGTGGGTGTGGCCGAGCTGTTTGCCCGGCTTGCGGTTGGTCAGGTTCAGCAGCGGTACCACCAGCAGGGCGCCGAGCACCGTGCCCGCGCCGAGCAGGGTCCGGCGGATCAGCGGCCGGCGGGCCAGCCCGGTGTCGGCGTAGCCGAGGGCGACCGTCTCCTCGGTGGCGGCGATCTCCTCGTCCGCGGACCTGAAGGGGTGCCGCTCCTGGACGGCCTCCTCGTGCGGCATGAGCCGCTTGGCCCAGATGATGATCCCGAACCCGATGCCGCCCACGGCCAGGGCGAGCGCGGCGCCCAGGGCCGGGGTGTAGTACTCCTTGTGCTTGTCACCGACGAAGTTGGTGACAACGAACCCGACCGTCCCGATGATCGAAATCACGAACCAGAACGCGGCCTGCCGCTCGGCCCGGCGTTCGGCCCGGCGGTCGAGCGCCTCGGCGTGGGGATCACGTACACCCACGCCCCGCTCGGGCGGCTCGGCCAGCAGGACCGTCGACCCCGCGCGGGTCGCGTCGGTCTGGTGCTCAGGGGTACCGAGACGCTCGGGACCGTCGTCGTGGCCCTGACTCAGTTCGGGTCCGCCAGCGCTGACGTCGGACCCGGGTGCGGGCTGCCCTGACGGCTTCACCGGGTGCTTGGCCCTGTCGAAGATGCTGCCGCCGCTGTCGTCGGGCGCGCCCGGGCCGGCGTTGTCGTCGTCCTGCTTGCTCATACCTTCTGCCTCGCTCCGATCCACAGGCACACCGCGAGCAGGCCGCCGATTCCGACCAGCCAGGCCAGCAGCCCCTCAGGAACCGGGCCGTACTTACCAAGACCGTGGCCGCCGGCGGCCGGAGCCTCGCTGACGTGCCGGATGTACTTGGCGATCGCGACCGCGTCGGCCTCGTCGACCTGCCCCGGGCCGAACAGGGGCATCGACTCCGGACCGGTCCGCATCGCCTCGATGATCTGAGTCGGGGTGGCGTGGCTGAGGTCCGGCGCGTACTTGCCGTAGGTCAGCGGCGCGCCCGCACCCGCGGCCTGGTGGCACTGGGCGCAGTTGGCCCGGTACAGCTCCCCGCCGTGGGCCAGGTCGGCGTCGTTCCACTCGGCCTCGTCGATGACCGGCTTCCGCGGGCCGCCGCCGAGGCTGTCGATGTAGGCGGCCAGCTGGTCGATCTGCGTCTGACTGTAGATCGGGTCCTTGCGCTTGGCCTGCGCGCCCGGCGCCGCCAGCGGCATCCGCCCGGTGCTGACCTGGAAGTCGACCGCGGCCGACCCGACGCCGATCAGGCTCGGGGCCTGGTTGCCGCCCTGGCCCTGCAGGCCGTGGCAGCTTGAGCAGCCCTGGAGGTAGAGGGCCCGCCCCGCCCGGACGGCCTCGTTGGTCGCCGCGGTGTCCTCGGCCGTCCCACGCGGAGCGAACGCCGTCCACAACACGCCGGTGGCCGCGAGCGCCACCAGCAGGACCACGGCCGAGGAACGCCGACGCCGGCGTACGGATGCGCGGGCAGCGCCCGTAGATGCAGTCATGTCGCTCACTGGCTCACTGGAGGAGGTAGATGGTCGCGTACAGGCCGATCCAGACGACGTCGACGAAGTGCCAGTAGTACGACGTCACGATCGCGGACGTCGCCTTCTCGGGCGTGAACCTGCCGTAGGTCGACCGGGCCAGCACGATCACGAAGGCGACGAGCCCACCGATGACGTGCAGGCCGTGGAAGCCGGTCGTGAGGTAGTACACGGAGCCGTAGGCATGGGACGAGATCGAGAACTCGTTCTCGCGGAAGTACTCCCACGCCTGGCCGCCGACGAACACCAGACCCATGATCAGGGTGATGACGTACCAGCGGCGCAGCCCGTAGACGTCACCGCGCTCGGCGGCGAACACGCCGAGCTGGCAGGTCAGACTGGAGAGCACCAGGATCGTCGTGAAGAAGAGCGCGAAACCGACGTGCAGGTGGACCGGGCCGTACTCGGACCCCGCGGGAACGCCGGTGGTCGGCGGCCAGTTGTCGCTGTCGACCGATCGGATCGTGTAGTACATCGCGAACAGGGCCGCGAAGAACATCAGCTCCGATGACAGCCACACGATCGTTCCGACCGAAACCATCGAGGGACGGTTGGCCGTCGGATGCGGCGGCGGAGCTTTCTCAAGGACGGAGGCGGAGGCCACGTCGGTCATTCTGGCACGCGATCCGTCAGGCGCCACCGTAGGTTCGACATTCGGTAGGACTACGAGCTGTCGAGGGTTCGACCGAACCCCCGTCCGACCCCGATCGGAGTGAGGTGACAGGGCCTGTGACCAGTCCCGGCGCCCTTGCCACGGCAGGCGCGGGAAGCCTGCTCGCATCGTCCGGGCAGGGAGAACTTCCACCGCCACCGACCGTCGGGCGAATGCTGCTGCACATCTCGCCGGAGCCCGGCCCGTTGCTGCTGGTCGCCCTCATGGGCGGGTTGTACCTGTTTGGAGTGAGCAGACTCACAGATCGTGGAGACGCCTGGAGCCGCTGGCGGACGGCCTCCTGGCTGGCCGGCCTGGTGGTGGTCGCCTACGCGCTCGTCGGTGGGATAGCCGCCTACGACACCGCCCTGTTCAGCGCGCACGCCGTCCAGCACATGCTGCTCGGCACGGTCGCGCCCATCCCGCTCGCGCTGGGCGCCCCCGTGACGCTGGCGCTGCGGGCCCTGCCGCTGCGTCCCCGCCGGCTGCTGGTACGGCTGCTGCACAGCCGGGTGGCGCGGGTGGTCACCTTCCCGCTGGTCGGCTTCGCCGCGTTCATCGTGAGCCTCTACGGGCTGTACTTCACCGGCCTGTACGAGGCGTCGATGCGGCACACGGCGCTCCATCTGTTCCTGCACGTGCACTTCCTGGCCGTCGGCTGCCTGTTCTACTGGCCGATCATCGGACTCGACCCGATGCCGGGACGGCTGCCGTACTGGGGACGGCTGCTCCTGCTGTTCGTGACCTTCCCGATGCACGCGCTGTGGGCGCTGGCGATGTTCACCACCAACGAGGTCTTCGCCGCGGACTGGTATGCCGAGCTCGGCCGGACCTGGGGGTCCAGCCCGCTCGGCGACCAGCAGACCGGCGCCGGGCTGATGTGGGCCGCCGGCGAGGTGGTCGGCGCCATGGTGTTCGTCGCGTTGTTCATCCAGTGGTCACGGGCGGACGGCCGGGAGGCCGCCCGCGAGGACCGCCGCCTGGACCGGCTGCTCGACACCGCCGCGAGCCCCGCCCGAGCACGCCCGGGCACACCCGGGCACCCCGCGACCGAGCGGGACGGGGCAGCCGGACGGCCGCGGGAGACGGAACAGAATGCGGATCGGGAGCTCGGGCCCGTTCCGGAGGCGGATCCGGAAGCCGAGCTGCTCGCCCGGGAGGCCGCCTACAACGCCTGGCTCGCCCGGCTCGCCGCGAACGACACCGCCGCCCCACGGCGGCCCGCGACCGTCCGCGACAGGACACCGGGGACGGAGCAGGGCTGACGAGCCAGGCCAGGCAGGCCGACAGGAAGGCCGGGCCGGAGCGCCGGCAGCCGGCTACGTGGCGGACTACCAGCCGCGTAGGCGGTCAGCCGCGTAGCGCGAGGTCCGCGATCAGGGACGTCCTGGTCGTGCCGGTGATCGGTGTCGCCTCGTTGTAGGCGGGATGGTCGACCACCAGCTCGACCGGCACGGCCGGATCCCGGAAGGCGTCCCGGGTGTCGTCGTTGAGGAGGAACCGCAGCATGTGCACGGACACGGTCTGGCTCGGGACGTCCGGGTCCTCGTCGGGGCCGAGAATCTCCTCGGCCGGCACCGGTACGCCGCCGATCTCCAGCCGGATGCTGCGCTGCACGCCGGCCAGCCGCTCCAGCTCCGCGCGCACGGCGTCCAGGACGTCAAGCTCGATGAACAGGGTGGCGGTCAGCGTGTGGCTGGAGGGCAGCAGGCGGGAATAGATGTCGATCTCGTGGGCGACCTCCGAGGGATCGCGCAGCCGTTCGGTGTAAACCATCTCCTGCACCTGGTAGCGCAGGGTCTGCTCGTTCTCGAACTCGAACAGGAGCATGTCGCCGACCCGGATTCGGCGCTCCGCCCTCACCGGCAGGATGCGGGCGCGCAGGCTCGGCCGTTGGGCGGAGTAGACCTCGGGGTCGGTGATGATGTCGGCGACACTGAGCGCCATCGTTGGGACTCCCTGACGATCATCGAAGGCATGGGCGGCGCGCCGGATGTTACGCCGACATCCGCCAGATCATGAAGCGGCCGGGATGCCGTCCGCCGGGCACACGCCGACAACGTCACGCGCCGACAACGTGTAGTGGCCGGGGCGGACGCGACCTGTGCGTCCACCCCGGCCAGCTACCTTCTCGGCGGCAGGCGGCTCCGCCCTGGTGACAGCCCGAAGCGGTACGGCCTGCCGGAGTTATTCCGCCGCGACTGTGTCCAGCGTGTCCAGGGCCTTCTGGAAGCGGCCGGCGTGGGTCTTCTCGGCCCGCGCGAGGGTGGCGAACCAGTCGGCGATCTCCTCGAAACCCTCCTCACGGGCGGTCTTGGCGAAGCCCGGGTACATCGCGGTGAACTCGTAGGTCTCCCCCGCCACGGCGCTGGCAAGGTTCTTGGCGGTGTCACCGATCGGGCTCCCCGTCGCCGGGTCGCCGACCTTGGCGAGGAAGTCCAGGTGGCCGAAAGCGTGACCGGTCTCACCCTCGGCGGTGTCGCGGAAGAGCGAGCTGACATCGGTCAGGCCCTCGATGTCCGCCACCCGGGCGAAGTAGAGGTAGCGGCGGTTCGCCTGGCTCTCGCCGGCGAACGCCTCCTTGAGGTTGTCGTGCGTCTTCGTGCCGTCAAGCTTGGACATACATGCTCCTTCTTTCGGCTGCGGTCACCTCTGGTGACCTTCTTCAAGTGCGGTCACCTCTGGTGCGAGGCGACGTCCTTGGGGTGCGGCCGTCCAGGATGGTGACGACCGCTCGGATGAGTGGCTCGCGGCGGCGCGGGAAACCTCGAGTGGGACACCGGCCGCGCGACAGCCGCTGGTGTTCAGGGCTTCCGGTGATCAACCACCCGGTCGACAGGACGGACACAGGCCGCGCAACTGCAGGTCGTAGCCTGTGATCGCGAAGCCGGTGCTGTGCGCGAGCTCGTCGACCATCATCTCCACCGGGCTCGGCAGATCGATGTCCACGGCTTGTCCACAGCGGTCACAGACCAGATGGTCGTGACGGCTGGTGTTCCCGTCGTAGCGGGCGGCCGTACCGTTGCCGAGGCTGAGCTCGAGGGCCTGTCCGGCCTGGACGAGCAGCCCCAGAGACCGGTAGACGGTGGCAGCGCCGATACCTGGCGCGACTTCTCGGACGCGATCGTAGACCTCGGCCGCTGTCGGATGGTTGTGGGCAGTCTGAAGCACCTCCAGCACCGCGCGGCGCTGGGGGGTGAGACGGAGAGCCTGCTGACCGTCCATGTCACATCCGATGTTGTCACGTCCGATGCCGTTGGTAGACGCGCCCCGCCCTGGCCAACCGTCCGCAATTATCTTGTGACGTTTGGTCATGGCTGGCCGCGACTGACTTTGCTGCGCTCGACACCCTTGAGAACGAGTCTCATTCTCTACCAGAGGACGGCGGTCCCGCAAACCCGCCGCGCCCGGCCTGGCGGACCAGGCGATGACACATCGGCATCTCCCCTGCGTGTCCCGCACAGCTCCCGGTGCCGCGACCGTGGGCGTCACCTGTCAGCACGATCGGATACCCTGCGGGCGGGTCCCTCACCATGGGCACACATCACGCCATGGGCGCACACCCACCATGGGCGCACACTGCCGCGGTCGCGGTGTGTGGCTCCTCGACGCTCCCATCGGGCGCCATCCTGCCAACGGCCGCTTCGAGTGAAAGGCCTGCGGTCGCATGAGTACCGTTCTCGTGTACGCGGACAAGCCCGAAGTCCGGGAGCAGGTGAAGCTCGCCATCGGCCCGCTTCCCGACCGCGAACTCGGCATCCTGGAGTTCCTGGACGCCGCGGACGGCCCGTCCGTGATCGACGCGGTCGACCACGGGGAAGCCGACATCTGCGTCCTGGACGCCGAGGCCGCCCCCAGCGGGGGTATGGGCCTGTCCCGGCAGATCAAGAACGAGATCCCCAACCCCCCGCCCACCGTCCTGCTGGTCGCCCGCCGGGACGACCGCTGGCTGGCGAGCTGGTCGCTGGCGGACGCGGTGGTCGCTCACCCGGTCGACCCCGCCGAGCTCACCGAGGTCGTCGTCACGCTGCTGCGCCGCCGGCACGCGCCGGCGCCCCGCGCGCAGTCCTCCCCCGCTCACTGACACGCCCCTTCCCTGCTGACGGCAGTGCCCTGGGGCCAAGGCGCCCAACGCCCGGCCACAGCCCCACCCGGCGCGCCGGCCCGGCCGGTGCGCCAGCCCGGTCGGGCTACCCGCGATCCGTCCGAGAAACAGTCCGCGCGGTACCCGGATGGCCGGACGGCACGAACAGCTCGGCGGTCCGGGAGCAGCCGGGGCGGCGGGAACGACCGGACGCCAGGAACAACCAAGTACGATCACAACGGGGAAGACAGGGATGATGGCCACGCCAACAGGCACGGAGCCAACAGGCACGGACAGGGACGAGCCGGTCGTACCCGTACCCGCCGGCCAGCCGAGCTGGGCCGAACTTCTCACGCTGCTCCTGCGCGGGGACTCGCTACGCGCCGAGGAGGCCGGCTGGGCGATGCGGCAGATCATGTCCGGCGCGGCGTCACCCGCCCGGATCGCCGGCTTCGCGGTGGCGCTACGGGCCAAGGGTGAGACCTCCGAGGAGGTCCGCGGCCTGGTCGAAGCGATGCTCGACCACGCCGCGCCGCTGGAGGTCTCCGACGAGGTCCGGGAACGCGCGGTGGACACCTGCGGCACCGGCGGAGATCGATCACATTCGGTGAACATATCGACCATGGCGGCGCTCGTGGTCGCCGGATCCGGCATCCCCGTGATCAAGCATGGCAACCGGGCCGCGTCCTCGCGCTGCGGCACGGCCGACCTGCTGGAGGAACTCGGCGTCGTCATCGACCTGCCGCCGGCCGCCGTCGGCACCTGCCTGGCCCGGGCGGGTGCGGCCTTCTGTTTCGCCCCGGTCTTCCATCCGGCCATGCGGCACGCGGCCGGGACGCGCCGTGAGCTCGGCGTGCCCACCTTCTTCAACATCCTCGGGCCGCTGACCAACCCGGGCCGGCCCGCCTCCCAGGCCATCGGGGTCGCCGACCCACGGCTGGCCCCGGTCGTCGCGGGCGTGCTCGCCGCGCGCGGCACCCGGGGCCTGGTGTTCCGGGGCGACGACGGCCTCGACGAGCTCACGCCGACGACCACGTCGACGGTATGGGTGGTCAGTGGCGGCACGGTCCGGCAGGAGGCCTTCGACCCACGAACGGTGGGCATCCAGCCCGGCGACCCCGCGGAGCTGCGGGGCGGTGACGCCGCCCACAACGCCGAGGTCGCCCGTGCCCTGCTGGCCGGACGTCGCGGGCTGGTACGCGATGCCGTCCTGCTGGCCGCCGCGACGGCTCTGATCGCCTCCACCGGGCCGACCGCCGCACCGGTGAGCGAGCAGATCCAGCGTCAGCTCAGCCGGGCCGCCTGGTCGCTGGATTCCGGCGCGGCCGAAGCCGCGCTGGGGCGCTGGGTCAGGACGAGCCAGGCGGCTGCCGCCGCCGCGTCCACCGGCGTCTGAGGCCAGGGCAGCACCGGTTCACCCAGAGGCCGGTTTTCACCCAGGACAGATCCGGCCCCTGCCGGAGGACCTGTCACGTACGTCCGTTCGCGTAAGTCCGTACCGATGGGCGCCGACAGACGGAAGTTCCATCCAGAGCAGGTCAGGCCCTGTCTCACCTGGGCTGTCCCGCGCGTGGGCGGCCGGTCCAACCCAGGGCCACCTGTTTCCGGTGGGCCGGCGTCCGGCCCACCGGAAACAGGATCAGTCTTCGGGGACGGGTGGGTGCCACAGGTTCTCGAACAGCAGGCCTGTGACGAAGAACAGCGTCAGGATCCCGCCGATCAGACCGAGCCAGACACCGAAGACGATGCCGAAGACGACCAGGCTGGCGCTGAACGCGATAAAGATCGGATAGTAGCTACCCGGTGTGAAGTGCCCGAGTTCCCCGGCCCCGTCGGCGACCTCGGCGTCGGGCAGGTCCTGTGGCCGCGCTCCGATCCGGCGGGCGGTGAACAGCAGATATCCACCGACCAGCAGGCCGAGGCCGCCGCACAGTGCCAACGCGACGGTGCCGGTCGGATCCTGTGATGTGAACCAGTAGACCACGTCAACCGCCGCGCAGAAGATTGTGAATACGAGGAAGACCACGCCTTCGATCTTCATGGCTACCGCTCCTCCCTTGCGGCCTCCGCCGACGCGAAAAAATCATCGCATCGGCTTCGGCCAGTGCCTCTCTCGGCCTCCGCCGACGCGACAACATCATCGCATCGGCTTCGGCTGGTCTCCTGCCGGCCCACGGGCCGGCTATTTGATTTCAGGCGTGGCGTGGTAGTCCACGCTGCCCGCCGCCTGCGGATAGTGCAGGTCGAAAGCCGGCCGTTCCGAGCGGATACGCGGCAGCGAGCGGAAGTTGTGGCGCGGCGGCGGGCAGGACGTCGCCCATTCCAGGGAGTTCCCGTAGCCCCACGGGTCGTCCACGACAGCCAGCTCGCCCTTCTTGTACGAACGCCAGACGTTGTAGATGAACGGCAGGGTCGAGGTGGCCAACAGGAAGGCGCCGGCCGTGGAGATCGTGTTGTAGGTGGTGAAACCGTCGGTGGGCGAGTAGTCGGCGACCCGGCGCGGCATGCCCTTCACGCCCAGCCAGTGCTGGATCAGGAAGGTCAGGTGGAAGCCGAAGAACAACGCCCAGAAATGGATCTTCCCGAGTTTCTCGTCGAGCAGCCGCCCGGTGACCTTGGGGAACCAGAAGTAGATCCCGGCGTACGCGGCGAAGACCACCGAGCCGAAAACGACATAGTGGAAGTGCGCGACCACGAAGTAGCTGTCACTGACGTGGAAGTCGATCGGCGGGCTGGCCAGCAGCACGCCGGTGAGGCCGCCGAAGAGGAACGTCACGAGAAAGCCCAGCGCGAACAACATGGGCGTCTCGAAGGTGATCTGCCCTCGCCACAGAGTGCCGATCCAGTTGAAGTACTTCATCCCGGTCGGCACCGCGATCAGGAAGGAGAGGAAGGCGAAGAACGGCAGCAGGACGGCCCCGGTGGCGAACATGTGGTGTGCCCACACCGCCACCGACAGCGCGCCGATACCGACCGTCGCGAAGACCAGCCCCTTGTACCCGAACAGCGGCTTGCGGGAGAAGACCGGCAGGACCTCGCTGATGATGCCGAAGAACGGCAGGGCGATGATGTAGACCTCGGGATGGCCGAAGAACCAGAACAGGTGCTGCCACAGGATCGCGCCGCCGTTGGCCGCGTCGAATATGTGCGCGCCCAGTCGGCGGTCCGCCTCAAGCGCGAGCAGCGCGCCGGTGAGGACCGGGAAGGCGATCAGCACCAGGATCGAGGTGATCAGGAAGTTCCAGCAGAAGATGGGCAGCCGGAACATCGTCATACCCGGCGCCCGCAGGCAGAGAATCGTCGTGATCATGTTGACCGCGCCGAGGATGGTACCCAGACCGGACAGCGCCAGGCCGAGAATCCACAGGTCGGCGCCGGCCCCCGGCGAATAGAGCGAGTTGTTCAGCGGCGCGTAGGCGAACCAGCCGAAGTCCGCCGCGCCGTTGGGGGTCAGGAATCCCGTGACGACGGTCAGGCTGCCGAAGAGGAAGAACCAGTAGGACAGCGCGTTCAGCCGGGGGAAGGCCACGTCCGGCGAGCCGATCTGCAGCGGTATCAGGAAGTTCGCGAACGCGAACGCCATGGGCGTGGCGAACATCAGCAGCATCAGCGTGCCGTGCATCGTGAACAGCTGGTTGAACTGTTCGTTCGACACGATCTGCAGACCAGGCCGGGCGAGCTCGATCCGCATCAGCTCGGCCATGATCCCGGCGAAGAGGAAGAAGATGAAGGAGGTCACGCCGTAGAGCAGGGCGATGTCCTTGTGGGACGTCGTCCGCAGGTAGCCGAGCAGGTTCGTCCGCGGCCTGGTGTGGAGATCCTCGACGTGGCCGGCCGGCGGCTCGTGCACCAGTGTCACTGTCGGCTCCCGGAGGTGTTCGGTGCGGCGGATGTCTGCGCGGGCGCCCCGGCGGCGGTGACTGTGGCCGGGGTCACGTCCGAGACCGGACGGGTCCGTTCGGCGATGAACCGGTCGTACTCGTCACCGGGGACCACCTTGACGGAGAAGTTCATCCGGTCGTGGTCGACCCCGCACAGCTCCGCGCAACGGCCCACGAAGGTACCGGTTTTGGTGATCGTGAGCTGGAACTGGTTGATCCGGCCGGGGACCACGTCCCGCTTGAACAGGAAGTCGGGCACCCAGAAGGAGTGGATCACATCCGGCGAGGTCTCGATGAAGCGGATCGTCCGGTTCTGCGGGAGCACCAGGACGGCTGGCTCCCCGGGCCTGCCGGTGACCTCTATCGGGGCGGTGCCGTCGCGGCCGGTGTCGAGATAGCGGAACTGCCAGTTCCAGCGGAAACCGATCACGTTGACGGTGACGTCCGGGTCGGGTGGCAGCCGGTTGATCTCGATCTCGTCGCGGGCCGTGTAGTAGAACAGCCCGGCCACGATGACCAGAGGCACGACGGTGTACAGGATCTCGACCGGCAGGTTGTACCGGACCTGCCGCGGCAGGTCGTCCGACCGCTTCCGGAACACAATGATCGCATAGAAGATCAGGCCCCAGGTGAACACGCCCACGGCGAGCGCCGCGATCGAGGAGCCCTGCCACAGGTTCAGAATGCGCGGTGTCTGGTCCGTCACTCCGTCGGGGAAACCGAAGTTGGGAACATCACACCCGGTCGCGGTCATGACGAGCAGCGCGAGCCCGGCCGTCAGGGCCAGGCGGCGCCGCCGCGGCCGGGCGCGGGCGGCGCGGTGATCAGAACCTCGCGCGCGGTTCGTACTCCCCGCCCGGGCAGCGTCGGAGGCGGCCGCTTCCTCGACATCGGCGGGCAACGGCCGAGGTCGGCCGAAGGATCGGGTCACCAGGTCCTGCCTCCCACGAATGCGTCGGCCCGGGCGAACCAACCCGGTCGACGCAGGGCTCTTCGACAAGCTGTAGATGCTGCGGCAGGAGCGTATCCCAGCTACCCGTCCGGCATCACGCCAGAGCCCCGACAGGTGAGCCCTCCCGCCCCGAGAAAGGCATCCCGGGCAACCCGCCGGAGCCCCTTTTCGCCCCGCCGTCGGCTTGCGGCGCGACAGACGACCCGTCGCGACCCGCAGCGACGGGGCCTTCCCGAACCCGTGGCGGGATGACGCCTATGCCTCCACCGCGAGGACGCCGGGAAGATCGGTAAAACGGGCTTTGACGTCGCGGCTGAGGACGATCCGTCCGGTCTCGGCCGCATGGGCCGCGATGATCAGATCGTGGGCGATGAGGATGTTGCTGTCGAGGATCAGGCGGCGGCCCACGGGTCACCCTCGTCCACGGCCAGGTGACCGACCGCCTCCGCGATGTCCGCTTCGAAGGCGTCATCCGGTGGCGCGGTGCCGACAAGCACGGCTCGAAGGTCGACTCCGGTCCGCCGACGCGCCGGCCCAATTTCCGCGATCGAACGGTTACCTCGTGTAATTACAATGGTCTCACCAGCCTCGATCGCGTCAAGCAGGTCCGAGAACCTGCGGGACGCCTCGGTTGCCGTTACAGTAAGCATGATCATCGTCAAATCCGAAAATCAGATACGACACCGACGGCCGGCCCACCGTCGCCGGCCTGCTCGCGCTCGGCGTCCACCCTCAGCAGTGGTTTCCCCGGTACGTCATCCAGGCATCGGCCGAGCCGCTGTCGACCGATCCCGCTGGAACACGCGCCAGGAACCAGGTCACGATCACCGGATCCATTCCACGGATGCTCGACGCCGCGCTGCTGTGGGCCAGACGTACGTTCGACACGTCGATCGTCTCCGAGGCGGACGGTACCGTGCACGACCGTCCCACCTATCCGTTCGTCGCCTTCCGTGAACTGGTCGCCAACGCCCTGGTCCACCGTGACCTCGACCACTGGTCCGCCGGCCTCGCCGTCGAGGTACGGCTGCGGAGGGACCGCCTCGTCGTGGCGAATCCGGGCGGGCTGTACCGCATCACCGTCGACTGCCTCGGCCGGGACGCCGTCACCTCGGCACGCAACGCCAGGCTGGTCGCCATCTGCCAGCACGTCCGCTCCCCGGAGACCGGCGCCCGCGTCATCGAAGCTCTCGCAAGCGGTATCCCGACCATTACCGACGCGCTCGCCGCATACCATCTGCCGCCCGCCCACTACATCGACAGCGGCATCCGGTTCACCGTCGTCCTCCAGCGGAGGACAGCCACGCCGGCCGAGACGGATCTGAACACCACGGAACTGCGGATCCACCAGGCTCTTGCCAAGGGAACGCGGACCGTTTCGGAGCTGGAAAGAGATCTGGGACTGACCGCCCCCACCATCCGCAGGGCACTTCGTCGGCTGCGCGGTCGAGGTCTGATCGTCCAGCTCGGCGGCAGAGGACGCCCCACCGTCTACCAGCGCCTGGACGAAACGTCGTGACCATCCGGATCCATAAGGCGGCTCTCAGGATGTGTCCGGGCAGCCGGACGATACATCGACCGGCAGAACGGCCGTCAACCTGATAGGGGGACGGAAGATGCCGATGGCGGCGGGCTCGGACAGTTCGGGTCAGCTTTTACCCGGCGGAATCCGATCAGTCGGCCCGCGTCCTGACCGCTCTCGGATCCGCCCAGCTCCACGACGATGCAGTCGCCGACACGGAGGGACTGGAGTACGGAGGATTCGGCGGGGAAGCATGCGCCTCCCGCGGCAGGCCGTCCGACACACACCCGGTCCGGCATAACAGAGGTGACCATGCCGACGAAGTCGCCGGCCGGCCCGGAGGAACCGCAGGAAGCTGCCGTCATCGCTCCGAGAAAAACAGCGAAAAGCATGTTCGGCCGCCCGCCGCCGGCTCTTCGAAGCACCGCCCTCATGTCACTCCTCGTTGTCCACGGGCAGCTTCCCGCGTGACGGACGTGTGCCAACCGACCGCCACCGCGGCAACGGGCGGCGACATGACCGACGGTGAGCCGGTTGTGGTCGTCCAGGTGCGCGAGTATGGTCGCTCGGCCGGCCCTGCCTGGTCACCGCGACCGGCGCGCCCCATCCGTCTGTCCGCGCGGTACGACGGGGAGCATCAGCTGTCCGCTCCGGGCCATCCACACGAAGCATGATCCAGGCGAGTTTGTTGTTTTGTACTCTTTTTCGTCAGATCAGCGTACAAAACGGCAAACTTTTGGCGATCTTTCCTGAGGCGGACGGTCATGTCGTGGGTCTCGGACGCCGCTTCGGGCCCGCGGCGGGACGGGCCCGCGCGCCAGCATGGCGTGAACGTGGCGGCATACCGTGGTAGGCGTGCCGGCCTATCTCGATCATGCTTCTACGGCCGTTCTGCATCCGACGGCCCGGGCGGCCCTGCTGGCCGCGATCGACGAGGGGTGGGCCGACCCGGCCCGGCTGTACCGCGACGCCCGGCAGGCCCGCATGCTGCTCGACGCCGCCCGGGAGACGGTTGCCGGGGTGATCGGCGCCCGGCCGGACGAGGTCAGCTTCACCGCCTCGGGCACCCAGGCGGCCCAGCTCGCGCTGCTCGGCGCGGCCCGGGCCCGCCGCCGCGCCGGCAGCCGCATCCTGGTCAGCGCCGTGGAACACTCCTGTGTCCTGCACGCCGCCGAGTGGCACGAGCACGCCGGCGGTCTGGTCGGCACCATCGGGGTGGACAGGTTCGGCCGCGTCGACCCGGTGAGCTTCACCCCCCCGCCGGACACGGCGGTGGCCAGCCTGCAGCACGCCAACCACGAGGTCGCCACCATCCAGCCGGTGGCCGCGGCCGCGGATGTCCTGCACGCCACGGGCGTCCCGCTGCACGTGGACGCGGCCATGTCGCTCGGGCGGATACCGGTGGACGTCACGGCGCTGGGCGCCGACCTGCTCAGCGCCAGCGCGCACAAGTTCGGCGGGCCGGCGGGTGTGGGCATCCTGGTGGTGCGCACCGGACGCCGCTGGGTCAACCCGCTGCCCGCGGACGAGCGCGAGGGCGGGCGGGTCGCCGGCTTCCCCAACGTCGCGGGGATCGTCGCTACGGCCGCGGCCCTGCACGCCCGGGCCAGCGAGATCATCACCGAGGGTCCACGCCTGGCCGGCTATGTGGAGCGGCTACGGGCCCGACTGCCCGAGCTGATAGCGGACGTCGAACTGCTCGGCGACCCCGACCCGGCCGGCCGGCTGCCGCACCTGCTCACCTTCTCCTGCCTCTACGTCGACGGCGAGTCGCTGCTGCACGAGCTGGACCGGGCGGGCATCGCGGTCAGCAGCGGCTCCAGCTGCACCTCCGACACGCTCACCCCGAGCCATGTGCTCGCCGCGATGGGTGCGTTGACGCAGGGGAACATTCGGGTGTCCTTCGGCCGGGAGTCCGGCAGCGCGGACGTCGACGCCCTGCTGGCGGTCCTGCCGGACGCGGTCGCCCGCATCCGCGAACGGGCCGGGGCCGCCGGACTGTGACACACAACCGGCCCGCGATGCACTACCGGACCGTGACAACCGGACCATGACGAACAGTCGGGCTATGACAAACAATATAAATAATATAAACAAAACAGATAATACGGACGACATCCACTGGGACATGGCGGCGTTCACCGTGGACGCGCGGGGCCGGCGATGCCCGCTGCCGATCATCGAACTGGCCCGCCGTATCGGTGAGCTCGACCTCGCCGCCACCCTGGTGCTGTGGGCGGACGACCCGGCCGCGGACCTCGACGTCCCCGCCTGGTGCCGGATGCGCGCTCAGGAGCTGGTCGCGACCCGGGCGCTGCCCACGGGCGGGACGGCCTACCTCGTCCGCCGACTCACCTGAATCCTCGGTCAGGCTGTGGCCCCCCGGGGGTCCTGGTCAGGCCGTGGGCAGGTGCGGTGCGATCTGTGCGGCGGCGTCCGCGCCGTAGGTCTCCGACAGGCGCTTGACCAGTTCGGCCGGAACAGTTTCGTACTCCTGGGTGCCGATGGTCTCCAGCGCCAGCGTGGCGAGCAGGCAGCCGAGCTGCGCGCTGCGCTCCAACGACAGTTCCCAGGCGCGTCCCGCGAAGAAGCCGGCGCGGAAGGCGTCCCCGACACCGGTCGGATCCGGGGTGACCCGGGCGGGCACGACCGGTACCCGGATCGGCGCCTGCCCGACGGCCTCGATGGCGACCCCGTCCGCGCCGTGGGTGGTGATCCGGACGCCCACCCGCTGGAGCACCTGCGTGTCCGACCAGCCGGTCTTGCTCTCCAGCAGGCCCTTCTCGTACTCGTTGCACAACAGCCAGGCCGCGCCGTCGACCAACCGGCGGATCTGCGGGCCGTCCATCCGGGCGAGCTGCTGGGAGGGATCGGCCGCGAACGGGATCGACCGCTCGCGGCACTCGTCGGTGTGGCGGAGCATCGCCTCCGGGTCGTTCGGGCTGATCAGCACCAGGTCCAGGCTGCCCAGGCGGTCGGCGATCGGACGCAGCTCGATCAGCCGGGCGTCGCTCATCGCACCGGGATAGAAGGAGGCGATCTGGCAGAGGGCGTCGTCGGTGGTGCACACGAAACGGGCGGTGTGGGCAATTTCGCTCACATACACCGAGTTCGTGTCGACACCGTTGCGGTCGAGCCAGGACCGGTAGTCGGCGAAATCCTCGCCCACCGCCCCGACGAGAACGGGACGCAGGCCCAGCCGTCCGAGCCCGTAACAGATGTTGGCGGCCGCTCCCCCGCGCCGGATGACCAGGTCGTCGACAAGGAACGACAGGGAGATCCTGTCCAGCTGGTCGGCCAGTAGCTGCTCGGCGAACCGGCCCGGAAAGCGCATGAGATGGTCGGTCGCGATGGAACCCGTAACGGCAATAGGCACGATGCGTGATTCTACCTGGCCATCGTCCGTAACTGCCGGGTCCATCCGACATCTGGACACGGCAGACGTGTGGCCGGCTGGTCGCTCCCAGCCGGCCACACGTCACAACCCACGCCACTATCGACGCCACACCGAACGGACACCGTCGGCAACCCGGCGCTGTCCGGCGCCCCGGACCGGACCCACCGGCTGATGTCGCCTCGGCGACGGACGCCTACCGCCGCCCCGACCATGGCAACACGCCCGGCCGGGCCCCAGAAATCAGCGCCCGACCCCGGAAATCAGCAGGGCGCCAGGGATCACCAGGGATCAGTGGAAGGAGTCGCCGCAGGCACAGGAGCCCGCCGCGTTCGGGTTGTCGATCGTGAAGCCCTGCTTCTCGATCGTGTCGACGAAGTCGATCGTCGCCCCGCCGAGGTACGGGCCGCTCATCCGGTCGACCGCGACCTTGACACCGGAGAAGTCGAGGACGGTGTCGCCGTCAAGCTGCCGCTCGTCGAAGAAGAGCTGGTAGCGCATGCCGGAGCAGCCGCCGGGCTGGACGGCGATCCGCAGCTGGAGGTCCTCACGCCCCTCCTGCTCGAGCAGGCTCTTCACCTTGTGCGCGGCCACGTCGGTCAGGATGACGGTGTTCGGACGAGTCGCTGTGTCCACGCCGGTCGCCGTATCGGTCGTCGTGTCCTGGACTGTCATGGAGGCTGCTCCCTAGTGAATATTCCCTGGGGCGTGGGGAGTCACGACGACAGCCACCGTCGCTCCTCCTTCGGCCGATTGGATACGTGTGCAGGGATGCCAGAGGTATTCGGCTACTCGCAATACGTGCGCATCCAGTACGTGCGCATCACTGTAGGCAACAACATGGGATGCCCGCGACGCCACCCTTCATGCACGGTCGCCGTTCTGCCATCGCGACGGCAGTCGTCCCGTCCTCACCAGTAGTCGTCACCAGCAAGCTCACCAGCGAGCCCACCAGCAAGCCGTTGCACACGCCTGGATGGAACACCGCCCGCCGCGATTGCCTTCCCATCGTACGCAGGTCGTCCGCGCACGACCAAGCACACGACCCGCGGCTGTGATCACGAACTCGTCCCGCGCGGTACGGCAGAAGGTCCCAGACGGTGCGGTACAGGGCCGTGGCGAGTTAGAGTCTTACCGACCATACGTCCCCATGCGTGCGGCCAGGCCACGGACGGCCGGTCGACCTCAGGAGCGAGCATGACGACCCATCCCGCGCTCGAACGCGCCGGCGTCGCGGCGCCGGGAACACCTTCGGTCACACCGCCGGCCCCGCCACGCTCCCGGCCCCTGGCCGGGCCGCTCGAACTGCTGCTGCTCGGACGCGGCTCGGATCCCGACAGCGAACGCGGGGTCGACTGCCCCGGCGCGCTGCCACCCGCGTCCGACCCGACGCTCGTCGAACGGGCGAGAACGGCCAGAGCCGCCCTCGGTGACTCCGTCTTCGTCCTCGGCCACCACTACCAGCGGGACGAGGTCATCGCCTTCGCCGACGTCACCGGCGACTCGTTCAAACTCGCCCAGCAGGCCGCCGCCCGGCCCGAGGCCGGGCACATCGTCTTCTGCGGCGTGCACTTCATGGCGGAGAGCGCCGACATTCTCACCGGCGACCACCAGCAGGTGATCCTGCCCGATCTCGCCGCCGGCTGCTCCATGGCCGACATGGCCACGGCCGAACAGGTCGAACAGGCCTGGGAGACGCTCGCGGACGCCGGCCTCGCCGAGGGCACCGTCCCGGTGAGCTACATGAACTCCTCCGCCGCCATCAAGGCGTTCACCGGACGGCACGGCGGCACCATCTGCACGTCCTCCAACGCCCGCCGAGCGCTGGAATGGGCGTTCGGGCCGGCCCGCCGTGGCGAGCGGGTGCTGTTCCTGCCCGACCAGCATCTCGGCCGCAACACCGCCGTGCTGGAGATGGGGATGTCGCTGGACGACTGCGTCGTCTATAACCCGCACCGCCCCGGCGGCGGCCTCACCCGCGAACAGCTGCGGGACGCCCGGATGATCCTGTGGCAGGGGCACTGCTCGGTGCACGGCCGGTTCAGCCTCGGCTGCGTCGACGAGGTGCGCGCCCGGATACCCGGCGTCACCGTACTGGTGCATCCCGAGTGCCGGCACGAGGTCGTCACCGCCGCGGACCTGGTCGGCTCGACGGAGTACATCATCAAGGCGGTGGACGAAGCCCCGCCCGGCTCCCGGTTCGCCGTCGGCACCGAGCTGAACCTGGTGCAGCGGCTGGCCAACCGGCACCCTGACAAGACCGTCGTCTTCCTGGATCGTACGGTGTGCTACTGCTCCACCATGAACCGTATCGATCTGCCCCACCTCGTGTGGACCCTTGAATCCCTGGTCCGCGGCGAGACGGTCAACCGCATCACGGTCGACCCCGACGTCGCGGCATACGCCCGGAAGGCCCTCGACCAGATGCTGGCGCTGCCCTGATGGCACTGTTGAAACGACGCACGTCCGTCTCCGACGATCCCGCGGACACCGCGGGCACACCGGTGGCCACGGCCGACTCCGCTCCCCCCACCGCCGACACCGAACGTGGGAACCGGCCGGGCAACGGGGTGGGGAAGGGCCGTCCCACCCCGAAGCGCAGCCAGGCGCGGGCGGCGCGCGCCCGCGGCGGCGCCCTGCCCACCCCGACGTCCCGCAAGGAGGCCCGGGCCCACGTCCGCGAGGAGCGCCGCCGGTCGAGCCGGGAGTACCGGGCGGCGATGCTCTCCGGTGATGTCAGCAGGCTGCCGCCGCGCGAGCGCGCCCCCGAGCGGGTGCTCGCCCGGGACTTCGTCGACACCCGCCGCAACATCGGGCCGTTCTTCCTCGCCGCCGCCCTGGTGTACTTCCTCGGTGGCATCGTCCCCAACGCGTACGTGCGGCTGGTCACCACCTCGCTGATGCTGCTGGGCCTGCTCGCGGTGGCCGTCGACTCGGTGGTCCTGGCCCGCCAGGTCAGCCGCCGGGTGGCACGGAAGTACCCGGACTCGCGGGTCCGGGTCCGGGCCTACTCGGTGCAGCGCGCGCTCCTGCCTCCCCGCTGGCGGATGCCCCGGCCCCGGGTGAGCCGTCGGGACGGCCAACGATGAACGTGTGATTTCGCGGCCGGGCGCCTCGGGGCACGGGCGTTCTAAGGTGACTGTGTGGAGCACAGACGACTCGGGCGTAGCGGACTGTCCGTCAGCGAGATCTCATACGGTAACTGGATCACCCATGGTGACCAGGTCGAACGGGAGCAGGCGCTCGCCTGTGTACAGGCCGCTCTCGACGAGGGCATCACCACCTTCGACACGGCCGACGTCTACGCGGGCACCCGCGCCGAGACCGTGCTGGGCGAAGCGCTCGACGGCGTCCGCCGGGAGTCCTACGAGCTGTTCACCAAGGTCTTCTGGCCGACCGGCCCCGGCCCGAACGACCGGGGCCTCGGCCGCAAGCACATCATCGAGTCCTGCCACGCGTCGCTGCGGCGGCTGCGCACCGACTATGTCGATCTCTACCAGGCGCACCGGTACGACCCGACCGTGCCGCTGGAGGAGACCCTGCGGGCCTTCGACGACCTCGTACGGGCCGGCAAGGTCCTCTACGTCGGCGTCTCGGAGTGGAGCGCCGCGCAGATCTCGGACGCGGTGCGGACAGCCGACGAACTGGGCTTCGACCGGATCATCTCCAACCAGCCGCAGTACTCGCTGCTGTGGCGCACGATCGAGGCCGAGGTTATCCCGACCTCACGGGACGCCGGCATCTCCCAGATCGTCTGGTCACCGGTCGCGCAGGGCGTGCTCACCGGCAAGTACCGGCCGGGCCAGCCGCCGCCGGTGGACACCCGCGCCACCAGCACGACCGGCGGGCGCTTCATCCAGCGGCTGCTGGGCGACGACGTCCTCGCCCGGGTGCAGGACCTGCTGCCCGTCGCGGCCGACGCCGGTCTGTCCCCGGCCCAGCTCGCGGTGGCCTGGGTGCTCCAGAACGACAACGTGGCGTCGGCGATCATCGGGGCGTCCCGGCCAGAGCAGGTCCATGAGAACGTCAGGGCGTCCGGAGTGAAGCTCGACCCCGACCTGCTGGCCCGCATCGACTCCGTGCTCGACGGCGTCATCGTCACCGACCCGACAATCGTCGGCTAGCCGCCCGGCCCAGCCAGCCTGGTCAGGCCCGCGGCCGTGGGCCTGACCGGTGGGGTCTACCAGGCATGGGCCGCCGAACGCCCGCAAGACACGATCGGCGCGTTCGGCGGCAGGGCCGCTGGTCGACGCGGCCGCTAGTCGACGGGGCGCAGGCTCATCGGGCCGTAGACCTTGCGATCGCCCTCGTGGAGCACCACCTGTTGGACGCCGGCGGCCAGCAGCTCCTGCCAGATCTCCCCCAGCCAGGTCTCGGCGTCGCCCTGGGTCGGGAACGACTCCGACGGCAACGAGCCGGCGGNCGGCAACGAGCCGGCGGGATTGACCACCCCACCGTCCTCCGTCTCGAAACGCCAGGTCCAGCTCACCGTTGGCCCCCTTGTCCAGGTCGTCGGTCCTCGTCGCGCTGTCCGTCGGACACCATCCAACACCGACGGTGGGCCCGGAGGAGACGACCGGCGGGTCGGTCTCGCCGCCGACCCAACCCGCGGCCGGCCGGAACACCGGCACCGGGAGCGGGACCGGCACCAGTCCGACCGATGGCGGATCCGGAGCGTGGCCGCTGGTCAGCGGCGGTAGCCGGGCGGACAGGTGGCCGGTGAACGGAAACACCCCATACGATCCGTCGGACGGCCGGGCCAGTCGACACAGAGGAAGGAGACCGTGATCATGGCTTCGCACGGTGTCACGACGTTGCTCGCGGAGGCTACCGCCGAGTCGCACGAGGCGCCCTTGGTCTGGTGGCAGGTCGGGCTGGTCACGATCGGCGCGATCGTGCTCCTCGGCGTCGTGATCGCGCTCATGACGCTGGCCGACCGCAGGCGCCATCCGCACCCGTAGGCGTCCGGGCCGGTGCGCCTGAGGCTGCTGGGCACGGGGTCGGCCGACGGCTGGCCCAACCCGTGGTGTGGGTGTGCGTCCTGCGAGTGGGCCCGCGAACACCAGGTGCGCACCCAGACCGCGGTGCTTGTCGACGACCGCCTGCTCATCGACTGCGGGCCGGACGTGCCGCGCGCCGCCACCAGGTTCGGGGTGCGGCTCGCCGACGTGCGTCACCTGCTGTTCAGCCACGCCCACGGCGATCACACCGGCCCCGCGGCCCTGCTGTGGCGGACGTGGTCGACGGTGGCCACCCGTCCGTTGGACGTCGTCGGGCCGCCCGCCTCGTTGGACGCCTGCCGTCCCTTCGTGGCGCCCCCGGACGGGGACACGGGGGCGCTGCGATTCCGACTGGCACACGCCGGTGACGTCCTGTCACTGGACGGTTTCGAGATCCGCGCGCTGGCGGCCAACCACGGGGCCGCGTTCGTGGGCCCGGCGCTGCTCTACGACATCACGGCCCCTGACGGCGGACGCCTGCTCTACGCCTGCGACACCGCCGCGCCGCTACCACCGGCGACCCTGGACGCGCTGACCGGGCGCGCCTTCGACGTCGTGCTGATGGAGGAGAACAACGGCGACCGGCCCGGCTTCGGCGACCATCTCGACCTGGCGACGTTCGCCGACGTCCTCGCGGAGCTGCGGCGGCGGGGCGCCGTGGTCGGGGNGCGCCGTGGTCGGGGCGAGCCGGGTCGTCGCCGTCCATCTCAGCCACCGCAACCCGCCCGGCGACGAGCTCGCCCGGCGGCTGGCGCTGATGGGCGCGCACCTGTATTCCGACGGCGCCGTCATCGACACCGCCACCGGCAACGTCCCCGGCACCACCGACCCCGGTGACGTGCTCGATACCGCTGCCAGCAACGCCCCCGGCAACGTCCTCGATACCGCCGGCGGCGACGTCCTCGGCACCGTCGTAGCCAGCGGCGCGCCCGGCAGCACTACGTCCAATGGCGTGCTCGGGCCAGTCGGCACTGGCACTGGTACCGGCGCTGGTGGCACTGGCACCGCCGGTACCGATGGCGGTGGCCGGCCCGAGCGCACCGTGTTCCGCGGAACACGGCCCCCGGTGGGCCCGCCCCGGCCGTATCGCGTCCTGATCACTGGAGGTGCCCGGTCGGGGAAGTCCGCGGAAGCCGAACGACGGCTCACCGCCTGGCCGGAGGTGGTCTACGTGGCCACGGCGGGCCCGGTCCCGCCGGGCGACTCCGACTGGGCGGCGCGGGTGGCCGCCCACCGCACCCGCCGGCCGTCCCACTGGACGACGCTGGAGACAACCGATCTACCACCGCTGCTGCGCGCGGACGGCCCACCGCTGCTGATCGACTGCCTCACCCTGTGGCTGACCGCCCACCTGAGCGAGGAGCATCCGGACGACGGCCACCAGGCCGGGAACAGCCCGTCCGACGACGGCGCGACCGGCGAAACGGCGGCCGGGGAATGGCCCACCAGGCTCCGGGAGCTGGTGGCTGCCTGGCGGGACACCCGCCGTCACGTGGTCGCGGTGACCAACGAGGTCGGCTCCGGGATCGTGCCGGCAACCGCGGTCGGACGCCGCTTCCGCGATGCCCTCGGCCGCCTCAACGCCGCGGTCGCGGCCGAGTCCGACGAGGTCTGGCACGTCGTCGCCGGCATCCCCACCCGCCTGCGCTGACCCGCGTTTCATCCTGGCGCCAAGCCGCCCGTAGCGAGGCCACCCGCTCAGCCGCGTCCGGATGGCTGGTGTGGGCCGAAGTGGCGGTTGAGCAGCGCATCGCATTCGGCTTTGAGGACTTCGGGGATGACCTCGACGAAGTGGTTCAGTCTCGGGTCACGCACGAGATCCCACTGGGAGCAGACGGCACCGTTGCGTTCGTCCCACGAGCCGATGACCAGCCGCGGCACCCGGGCGAGGACGACGGCGCCGGCAGCCATCACCCCGGGCTCGAGCGTGGTCACCAGGGTGCAGCCGTCGAGTTTCCACGTCCCGAGCGCACGCCCGGCCCGCCGGAGCACGGTGATCTCCGCGTGGGCGGTCGGGTCGGCCGTCCGCTGCCGATCGTGGTGCGCGGCGGTGATCTCCCGTCCGTCCGGGCCGTAGATCACCGCTCCGACGGGCGGATCGCCGGCTCCCGGGTCCGGCAGCGCCCGCGCCATCTCCAGGGCGCGGCGCATCCACGGCTCGTACTTCGCCACGGCCGCCCCCAGCCGCGTCGCCCCCAGCCGCGCCGGGCCCGGCCACACAGGATCCGGCCGCACAGGATCCGGCTGTACAGCATCTGGCTGTACCGGATCTGGCCGCACGAGAGCTGATTGTCCTCCCCACGCCGAGCCGCCAGCCCGCCGCACGCACCTGCTCCCGCAGGTATGCCGCTACCCGGCCCTTGCGGCCCTGGCCGGCCTCACCCAGGCCGGGGCGAAGCGCGCGCTCGACCTGCTCGTCCCAAACCGGCCCGTCCGTGGCTCCAGCAGCGGGCGCAACACCCACTACATCGTGGCGCGAACACACACGGAAGCGGTACGAACACATGCGGAAGTGACGAGGACGCAGAGGGAATAAATGAAAGACGTGCCGTCGCGCGACGGACGGGCGTGGATACACGGTCCCGCGCGGGCGGCCGCGGCAATCCCGTGAGCCGGCATCATTGCGCCGCGCGCGACCCTCGGCTACGGTCTAGTTGTGGCACTGAAGAGTGCATGTGCAGTGACGTGTGCAGCGAAAAGTACGCGGGCGGTGAAAAGCGCGGGAGCGGTGACGAGCATGCCGGCGTTGAAGAGCGCGTCGGCGCGGGGAACGTTCGTCACCCGCAGGTACCTCGACCTCTCTCGTCTCGCGAGCTCTCTCTGTTGTCGTTGACGGAGCGTCAGCCGGTCCACCTGCCAGTGCGGTACGACGATGTCAGGCCTGTATACATGCCGTTCACGTCGTTCATGCCGTCCCGCTTTCCCAGCGGCCGTGTTCCGATTTCCCGTATCTGACACCTGTTGACCAGCGGCGTCGGCGAGGAAAGGCAGCGACTGCGATCCGGAAGGTAACCCGGGCCCGGAAGCAAAAAGATCCGACCGTGCTGCCGGCGGCCTGCCGAGATGAGCGGACACCGATCGACACCCCGTGTCGGACGCCGTTTCGATGCCATTGCATCGGCCGTTTCCCACGCCGTCACGGAACCCTGCCGGCCGACGAGACACACCCGGCACCCGGGAAGCACCCAGGAAACACCCGAGAAGTAAAAAAGAGAAAAAGAAGAGAAGGGGACAACACGTCTGATGCCCGCGCTCTTTCCACTTCATCTCGCCGTCGCGCTGGACGGTACCGGCTGGCATCCCGCGGCCTGGCGGGAGCCGCGGGCGCGCCCGCTCGAGCTGTTCACCCCGCGCTACTGGGTCGACCTGGTCGCCGAGGCCCAGCGCGGGCTGCTGGACTTCGTCACCATCGAGGACGCCCTTGGCGTGCAGTCCTCCCGCTATGACGGGCCGGACGGGCGGACCGACCAGGTGCGCGGGCGCCTGGACGCGCTGCTGATCGCCTCCCGGGTCGCGCCGCTGACCGCACACATCGGGCTCGTCCCGACCGCGACCGTCACCCACACCGAGCCGTTCCACGTCTCGAAGGCGGTAGCGACCCTGGACTACGTCAGCACCGGCCGGGCCGGCTGGCGGGCGCAGCTGTCGCGTCCCAGCGAGAACTCCCATTTCGGCCGCCGCGACATCCCCCGCCTGCGGCTCGAGGACTACGCGACACCCGAGGGCCAGGCGCTGGTCGCCGAGCACTTCGAGGAGGCCGGCGACTTCGTCGAGGTGGTCCGCCGGCTGTGGGACAGCTGGGAGGACGACGCGGAGATCCGCGACGCCGCCACCGGTCGGTTCATCGACCGCGAGAAACTGCACTACATCGATTTCAAGGGCAGGTGGTTCAGCGTCCGCGGCCCGTCGATCGTGCCGCGGCCACCGCAGGGGCAGCCGCTGGTCACCGCGCTCGCGCACAGCACGCTGCCCTACCGGTTCGGTGCCCGCTCGGCCGACGTCGTCTACGTGACCCCGCGGGACACCTACGACGCGCGCGCGATCGTCGAGGAGATCCGGGCCGAGCAGCACTCCGCCGGACGGACGGAGAACGTGCACGTCTTCGGTGATCTCGTCGTCTTCCTCGACACCGCCGCGACAGCGGCGAACGACCGCCGCAGGCGCCTGGACGAGCTGGCCGGCAGCGAGTACGGCAGCGACGCGCTGGTGTTCACCGGCACCCCCGCCGAACTCGCCGACCTGCTGCGGGACTGGCAGCGCGCGGGCCTGTCCGGCTTCCGGCTGCGGCCCGGGGCGATCCCGCACGACCTGGAGGCGATCACCCGCGCGCTGGTCCCGGAACTACAGCAGCGCGGCCTGTTCCGCACCGCCTACGAGGCGGACACGCTGCGCGGCCTGCTCGGGCTGCCCAGGCCTGCCAACCGCTACGCCGCCGCCTGACGACCACCGGCCGGCCCGCCGGCCGATATCGAGCGCCTGGAGCGTTACGCATGAGCAAGCCCCGCAAGCAGATCATCCTCGGTGCCTACCTCGGTGGCGTGAACCACCACACGGTGTGGTCCGACCCGGCCGCCGGCAGCCAGATCGCGTTCTCCTCGTTCCAGCACCTGGCCCGGACCGCCGAACGCGGCAGGTTCGACTTCTTCTTCCTCGCCGAGGGCCTGATCCTGCGTGAACGGCTCGGCCTGATCTTCGACCAGGACATCGTCGGCCGGCCGGACACCCTGCCGGTGCTCGCCGCGCTGGCCGCGGTGACCGAACACCTCGGCCTGATCGGCACCATCAACGCCACCTTCAACGAGCCGTACGAACTGGCCCGGCAGCTCGCCTCGCTGGACCACCTCTCCGGCGGACGGGCCGGCTGGAACGTGGTGACCTCCTTCGGCGCCTTCACCGGGCAGAACTTCCGCCGCGGCGGCTTCCTGCACCGCGACGACCGCTACGTCCGCGCGGGCGAGTTCCTCGCCACCGCCCGGAAGCTCTGGGACTCCTGGCCCGCCGACGCCGTGGTGGCCGACAGGAGCAGCGGGCGGTTCGTCCGCGACGACAGCGTGGGCGCGTTCAGCCAGCACGGCGAGCAGTTCGACATCTCCGGGCGCTTCAACGTCCCCCGCAGCCCCCAGGGCCGTCCGGTCGTCCTGCAGGCCGGGGTGTCCCCGCAGGGCCGGGACTTCGCGGCCGGCAGCGCGGACGCGATCTTCTCCCCCTACCGCCACCTGCCCGAGGCGCGCGAGTTCTACCAGGACATCCAGGCTCGGGCGCTGCGCCAGGGCCGCCCGGCCGGCTCGGTCAGGCTGCTGCCCTCGGCGTCGTTCGTGCTCGGCGACACCGAGGCCGAAGCCGTCGAACGGCACCGGGAGATCACCCGGACGCAGGTCAGCGGCCGGACGGCGCAGATCCTGCTCGAGACCGTCTGGAACCGTGACCTCTCCGGCTACGACCCCGACGGCCCGCTGCCTGATGTCGACCCCGACCCGGACGCCCCCCTGGTGATCCAGGGCCGGGCGCGCCTGGCCCAGGACCCGCACGAGACGGTGGCCAACTGGCGGGCGCTGGCCGAGGCGAACAACTACTCGCTGCGCGAGCTGGCCATCCACGTCTTCAGCCGCACCGAGTTCATCGGCACACCGGCGCAGGTGGCCGAACGCATCGACTCCTTCGTCCAGAACGACGGCTCGGACGGCTTCATCCTCGGCTCCCACCTGACCCCCACCGGCCTGGACGAGTTCGTCGACAAGGTGGTGCCACTCCTGCAGGAACGCGGCTCCCTACGCGCCGAATACACCGGCACGACCCTGCGCGACAACCTCGGCCTCCCCACCCCCAACACCCCCGCCTCCGCCGCCGCCTGAAACCACGAGCCCTTCATCGAAGGTGCGACCAACAACCCGCCGGACCACCACATCTTCGCCGCGATGGTCCGCGCCAACGCTGAATTCGTCGCCACCTTTGCCAGCTATACAGAGCTGGCGGACGGTGCAGAGATGAGTTCTTCGGCGCGGCCGAGAAATTCTCGGACCGCCGGTTTCCGGCTGTGCGGCGCAAGATGGGTGGTCAGACGGGTGATGTGACCGACGCATCGGGCCGAATCGACCTCCTCGGTGAGGAGGTCGATAGTAGCGGTACCGAGAGCCAGGGCGCGATCAAGATCGGGTGGGTCCTGCCTGGCATAGGCGCTGGAGGCGATCACCCGCGCGCTGGTCCCCGAACTCCAGCAACCGTGGCGTGTTCCGCACCGCCTACGAGGCTGAAACGCTGCGTGGCCTTCTCAGGCTGGCCCAGACCCGCCAACCGCTACGCCGCCGCCTGAGACGCCCGAACAGCCGAGACACGGAAAAGCGGCGCTGGAGCGCACCGCTTTCAGCGACGCTCCGCTGACGCCCTGTCTCCGCCATGGCTCGCGACTCGCGCAGGCCGCGGAACGGTGCGCCCACCCCGATCCCCCGCCGACACTCACCAGCCGTAGGTGGAAACCGCTGTAGCAGCCACGGTTTTCACCTACAGGCGCGGAGGCCGTGGGCGGAAAACCGTCGCCATAACCACGATTTTCACCTACGGGCGCGGCTGTACACACACGAAGGCGGACGACCCAGCAGCGTGGGCGTGGGACGGCGTGGGGAACGGCGCTCCCTGGCCCGATAGCCCCGCCCTGCCGCAGCCCAGCCCGCCGCCAACGTACGCCAGAACACCAGATGACCCGACACTCCCGGACGGAGGCAGTCTCCGAAGCTCACGGCAGCGCCCACTCAAGATCTTTATTGCCTTCAGATGCCCTTTGACCGCGTCGATGACCCTCAGCCCCGCCTACGACATGGTGCCGCAGGCACACCAGTCCAACGACGGAGAAGTCGCTCTTGCCGTTGCCGGCGAATACCGCCACGCCGCCATCGCCCTCGACCATCTCGTGAAAGAGGGCCGCGCATGGGGCCTCGCCACGGCCGCCGACCTCGTCGAGGAGACCCTGGCCACGGTCCTTCATCTGACGAGATCAGAGACTCCACACCCACGCGCGGACCCCGGGCTCGCCCACAACATCGCCCGGTTCACCTCCAACCTCCTCACCGGCCACACCATCGGCGGTGAGTAGCCAGACCCCAGAAAACCATGGGGAATCACCCGCTACGTCAGAGGCTGTCAGAAGATCTTCAGCTGGCCGCCAGGGCAGCAGCCTTGACCTGCAGAAACAGCCCCCGTGCTGGCCGATGCACCGTTCTGCCGGCAGGCCCGTTCGATTCCGGCCAACTGAGAAGAGCCCGATTCCCTGAGTGACCGCATTCCATGACTCCTGTCGACTGATTATCAATCAACCAGGATGCTAAGTGGCACCTGCTGAAGCGTCAATGCACAAGACACGACGGGGCGAGACACCGCCACGTGCAGTCCGTCGAGCCGCACCGGAAAGAGGAACCCTGCTGTGAGAACTCACGACCCCGTTGCCGGAAGGCGTGTGCTGCTGACCGGAGCGTGCAGCGGCATCGGACGATCCCTGGCCACACAGCTCGCGGCCAAGGGCGCACACCTCGCACTCGTGGCTCGACGCACCCACCTGCTCGACGGGCTCGCCGTGGAGATCTCCGCGACGGGCGCCGCGCCCCCGGTCGTCCTGACCGCCGACCTCGCCTCGGCCGAATCGGCGACCGACGTGGCGCACCGCGCGCTCGGGGAGCTCGGTGCGGTCGACGTCCTGATCAACAATGCGGGGACGAGCCTGACCGGCGCGCTCAGCCTGCACTCCGATACCGAGGCCGCCCGCGCTGTCTTCGAGACGAACTTCTGGGCGCCGATCGCACTCAGTGCCGCGCTGATCCCCGCGATGCGCGCCCAAGGACGTGGCACCGTTGTCAACGTCACCTCGACGATTCAGTCGGTTCCCCTGCCGCTGCTGGGGTACTACGCGTCATCGAAGGCCGCCCTCGGGCAGGCGACGCGATCGCTGCGCGAGGAGCTCGCCACCACGCCGATCCGTGTGCTCGAGGTGATCCCGGGCGGCACTGACACGGCTCTCCGCGACGTGGACGAGCTCCCGTGGCGCGGCAGCGTCCCGAAGACGATTCCACCGGTCTCGGCGGACTCGATGGCGGCCGCGATCGTGCGGGCCCTTGAGCGCGGAAGCAAGCGGCTGGTCTATCCGCCCTACGCGCTGGTCCCCCTGGAACTTCCTGTCACCGGTCGCGTGGTCGCCCACCTCGCCGGACGCCGAATCGACACGGCCAACGCCCTGCCCAGCGAGCCCTGAGGAAATGCCACCATGCCTATCGTCGCCTATCGTCCTGGCCCGGCCTACCGTCCTGGCCCGGCGCCACGAACGTGCTGGCGCCCTCGCCGCTTTCGCTCACGTCGGCACAGCACCCGTCGCACACTTCGCCGTCCCGAAGTCGCTGGAGACGAAGCTCGGCCTGGTCGCCGCCCCCTGGTTCCGGCGGGAGACGGGGACCGCCAACGCGGGCCACGCGTACGGTGCGCTGCGGCTCTACCACGGCCATCGGCCGGTATCTCCATGGCCGCCGTAAGGGCCGTAGCGACGCTACGCGGCCACCGGAGCGGACCGTTAGCCACTTGGTGGATGAAGGCCCATAACCCGTCAACTAGCGTTTGCCCACCATGACCAGCAATGTGGGTGCGACTGCGGACCGTCGTCGGCTGCTCCTCGAGGCAGCGCGTCAGCTCTTCGGCACGAGGTCGTACGACGACGTCACCACCACCGAGATCGCGAAGAAGGCGGGGGTCTCCTACGGACTCATCGCGCACCACTTCGGGAACAAGCGTGGGCTGTACCTGGCCGTGATGGACGACATCCGGAACGAGCTCGCCGCCGAGCAGGACAGCCCAGTCGAGGGCGAAACACTCACTGAACAACTCCACAACGCGCTTCGCCGCCACGTCGACTACATCGATTCTCACCGGTCAGGGTTCCTCGCCCTGCTCCGAGGCGACCTCGGCGCAGACCCGGGCATGCGCGCGATGTTCGATGAGCTTCGTTGGAGCGGCGCCAGCCGAATCCTGCATCGGATCGGTGTCCATGGTGAGCCACCCCCGGTCCTGCGCGCCGCCATGCGAAGCTGGGTCGCCCAGTTCGATGAGCTGATGCTCGATCGCCTCGACCACGGCGACACGTCCGTCGACACGATCGTCGCGCTGGCCGCCAACGCGCTGATCGCGGCCCTGGGCACCGTACTTTCACTCGATCAGAACATCGAACTCGACCCGGAAGTCCTGGCCCAGCTCGGAAGCTGTCAAGTCACGTGAGACAGTTGGTCGTGACCCGATTGGCTGTTGGCTGTGGGATTGGCTGGTTGATCCACACGGTCTCGGGCAAGCAGGGTGGCTGCGGTCCGCGGGCCTCTGCCGGTGACACAGCACCACAGCGTGGCGCCGTTCGCGGCACGGATTGTCGTCTCCACCGCCGAACCATAACAACGACAGCGCATCCCCCTCACCACAGGCAGCCGGGACCACACCGCACGCCTGTGGGACACCGCCACCGGGCGTCTGCCCGCGACCCGCTGTCCCCTCCCAGATGGCGAGTGGGTCACCGTCCTGGCGGATGGGAGGTACAAGAACTCCGGGGGGCGACGTCCGTTCGCCGCTGTGGCGGTCGGTCGGGCTACGCCGATTCGAGCCTGACGATCTTGGCAGGCCGGACCCCGGCTACCAGCCGCCCGACCCGGCCGCGCCCATCCCCGAGCTGGATCGAATCCCCCTCGACGCGCTGCCGGCGACACAACCGCGAACGCCACCACAGCCGCGGCGGCGAGGGATGACGGGCGGGCAACACCACCGATCTTCCGCCTGATTACAGCACCATTACGACGCCGGTAGGACATACCGGAGAACTACCTGTGGGGGACGCCCGGGACCGGATTTTGTGCGGGGCTGATGTGGGTGCGACCTCCTGGGACGGGGCGGGGACGGCGCGGCGGGGGCGCTGGGGATGGGGTGGGTCGGAGGGCGTTACAGCGAGGAGCCGATAATTCGTTAGCGGCGGCGACCTCCGGCACCTGACCCGCGACCGAGCCGACATGATCACAGCCTGTCACGGTCATGTTTTCGCGCGTCATGCGACAGCCGGGCCCCCGGAAGGGCGGAACGGGAGCCCGGAAGCGCGACAGGAGACCCGGGAACGCGCGAGGGAACCCGGGAGCACACCGGAAACTCGGGCCGCGTCGGCGGCCCCCACTGACATGACGGGGAGTGAGAGGCATCGGCACGGCCGGGATGTTGACACAACCGGGCCATCGACATGATCCCGACAACGTCGGAGACTGGGGCTGTCAGGCGGACATCGCGAACATCTGGAGTCGCGTATGGGCGTCGATCGGCGCAGGCTCGGGGTGGTCGCCGGGCTCGTCGCGGCGGGACAGCTGGTGAGCGCCTTCCCCGGGCGCGCCCGGGTCGCGCAGGACCTGACCGGGCTTACCACCGCCATGCGGGCGTTGGTCGGCGGCTACGGGTCCACCGCCCCGGCGCAGACGGCCCTGCAGGCGTGGAACCTGGGCCGCCACATCGCCGCGTCCCAGGCGGGGGCGGTCCGTACCAGGCACGACTGGCAGGCTCTGCACTCCCGCACCCTCGTGCTGGAGGGCAACGCGCTCATCGACGCCGGTGACATCTGCTCCGGGCTGCGCGCGCTGACCCAGGCCGAGTCGGTCGCCGCGAGTATCGGGGACTGGCCGACGATCGCGCACGCCCACGCCGTGCGGGCGATGGCCGCGCGGGGGCTGCAACGCTGGCGGAGCGCGTTGGCGCTCGCCGTGGAGGGGCAGCGGTACGCGGGCAACACCCCCGTCGCCGTGATGCTGGCGGTCGCCGAGGCCGGCGCGCGGGCGCGCCTCGGCGACGCCCTCGGTACCGTCGCCACGATCGGCCGGGCGCAGGAGCTGATGAGCCGGCTACCCGCCGAGAAACACGGTGCCCCCGCCTACTCCCTCGACAGCTACCATCCGGCGCTGTTCGTGACGATGGCCGCCAGCGCCCTCGTCCTGGCCGGGCAGGTCTACGCGGCCGCGCCGTTCCTGGCCGAGGCCCGTGAGCGGGTCGGTGGCGTGGACGGCACCGAGGGCCGGGACCAGGGTGTCGGCTGCCTGGCTCCGCTGGTGCACGTCATCTGCGCGGACGCGGCGCTGCGCCGGGAGCGGCCGGACGTCGATGAGGCCGAGCATCATGTCACCGGCGCGGTGGCCGCCTCGTCCGGCCGGCCGGCGGCCTGGATGAGCAGCGAGGTGGCCCAGCTCGCCGACGGGGCCGCCCGGCACGGCGCCGACTGGTCCGACCTGGTCGCGTTGACCTCGGCCTGGGGCGGTTCCTCGGACGGGGTCCCGGCCTGACGAAATCTGTCGGATATCCGTTGGGACACAGGCATCCGGCGGCGTCCGGTGGCACATCGGGTAATAAAGACGCTGTGCGGATCCCAGCGCTCGACGCCGACGCGATGGCTGCCGCCCGGCAGCGGCAGGCAATGCTGACCAAGCCTCCGGGCGCTCTCGGGCGTCTGGAGGAGATCTCGGTCTGGCTCGCCGGAGTGCAGGGGGTCTGCCCGCCCAGGCCCTTCCGGCGCATCCGGGCTGTGATCATCGCCGGCGATCACGGCATCGCGCGGACGGGTGTCTCGGCCTTCCCACCGGAGGTCACCGCGCAGATGGTGGCGAACTTCGCCGCCGGCGGCGCCGCGGTGAACGTGCTGGCCCGCACGGTCGGCGCGTCCGTGCGGGTCGTGGACGTCAGCGTGGACAGCGACGAGCCGGTGCCGCCCCCGGCCGGCGCAGCGGGCGATACGGCAGCAGCAGGCGATACGGCAGCAGCGGGTACGGAGCCAGCAGCGGGCACGAGCGCGCCGGCGGCCGGCGGCGTGGACGCGGTCAACGTCACCAGCCGCTACCGGGTCCGGCGCGGCAGCGGGCGCATCGACGTCGAGGACGCCCTCACCGCCGAGGAGGCCGCCCGCGCGTTCGACATCGGCCGGACGATCGTCGACGAGGAGGTCGACGCCGGCGCCGACCTGCTGGTCCCCGGCGAGATGGGCATCGGGAACACCACTCCGTCCGCGGCGATCGTCGCCACCCTGCTCGACCGGGAACCGATCGAGACCGTCGGCCGCGGCACCGGCATCGACGACACCCGGTGGATGCTCAAGACCGCGGCGATCCGGGACGCGATGCGCCGCGGCCGGCCGTACGCCGCCGATCCGCTCGCCCTGCTGCGGGTGATCGGCGGCGCCGACCTCGCCGCGCTGGCCGGCCTGCTGGTGCAGGCCGCCGTCCGCCGCACCCCGGTGGTGCTCGACGGGGTCGTGGTCTGCGCCGCGGCGCTGGCCGCCGAGGCGTACGCGCCCGGGTCGAAGACCTGGTGGATCGCGGGCACCCGGTCGACCGAGCCGGCGCAGAAGCTCACGCTGACGTCGCTGGGCTTTGATCCCCTGCTGGACCTCGGCCTGCGCCTCGGCGAGGGCACCGGCGCGCTGCTCGCTGTCCACCTGCTGGTGGCCGCCCAGGCGACACTCGCCGAGATGGCCACGTTCGACCAGGCCGGGGTCAGTGACAAGACCGCCGGGGCAGCTCCCACCGGCCCGCCCCCCAGCGACGCTGCCCTCAGCGGGCCAGCGTCCAACGGCACCGCAGCCGTCCCGAGCGACACGCCCGGGACGGCGGGCGCCTGACGCGGGCGGCNCGGGCGCCTGACGCGGGCGGCCAATGCTCGCCACGCGGACGGTCTTCTCCCTGCTTTCGCTACTGCCCGTCCGGGGACGGGTCGCGCTCGACCGGCCCACCATGGGCCGGGCCATGGCGCTCGCGCCGCTGGTCGGCCTCGTCCTGGGGGGTATCGCCGCCGTCGTCACGGCCGGCTTCCAACTTCTCACGAAGGTGCCCGCGGCGACGCCGGAAGCCCCGGCCGGGCACCTGCTCCCGGCCGCCATCGGGATCGCCGCCCTGGCGCTGCTCACCCGCGGCCTGCACCTGGACGGGCTCGCCGACGTCGCCGACGGCATCGGCGCCGGCCGGGAGCGGGCGCTGGCGGCCATGCGGGACTCGCGGCTGGGCGCGTTCGGCGCGCTGGCGCTGATCTTCGCCGTCCTGGTCCAGGTCGCGGCGCTGTCGCTGGCGATCGGGGAGCACCGGGGCAGCCTGTCGATCCTGGTCGCGGCGATGACCGGACGGCTGGCGGCCACCCTGGCCTGTACCGGCGGCATCCCCGCGGCGCACCCGAACGGGCTCGGCGCCCTCGTCGCCGGTTCCGTGCGGCCGCGACAGGCCGTCTGCTCCGTGCTCGCCGTGCTCACGGTCGCAGCCGGCGCCGGGCTGCTGGGCGTCGACGGCCTGCTCGACGTGGACGTCGACGGTGGTGGCGGCAGCCCCGGCCAGGCCGCGCGCGCGGTGGCCGCGGTGGCCGTGGGCACCGCGGCGGGCTGGCTGCTGCGGCGCTACCTGGTCGGCTATCTCGGCGGCATCACCGGGGACGTGCTCGGCGCCCTCGTCGAGATCACGGCGACTGTCACCCTGGTGTTCATGGCCCTGGGCGTCCCTACGATCTGAGGCACCGCCCCGGCATCATCCAGCCGGTGGTCCAGCGGTATCTCATTCGGCGGTGGTAGTAGGAACACCAGGCCACAGCACCGCTCCAGGGCACTTCAGCCCTCACTTCGGGTTCAGCCCTCACTTCGGGGAGGAGTCGACGAACGGTGGCCGCAGCACGGTCATCGCCGACGGCCGGCCCCGCACGTCCACCCGGACGGTGTCCCCTTCGGCGACGCCGCGGTCGAGCAGGGCGAGGCCGATACCGGTCCGCAACGTCGGCGAGAACGTCCCGCTGGTGACCTCGCCCACCCGCCCGCCGGCCAGGTCGTACACGGCCATGTGCGGCCGTGGGATGCCCCGGTCTGTCGAACGCAGCCCCCACAGCAGCCGCGCCGGGCCCGCGCTCCGCTCCGCCAGCAGCGCGTCCCGGCCCCAGAACCGCGGCTTGTTCCAGCCCACCGCCCAGCCGGCCCGCGCCTGCACCGGGGTGATCGACGGCGAGAGGTCCTGGCCGTGCAGCGGGTAGCCCATCTCGGTCCGCAGGGTGTCGCGGGCGCCGAGACCGCACGGCCGCGCCCCCACGGACGCCCCGGCCGCCAGCAGCGCGTCCCACACCGCCGGGGTGTCCGCCCAGCGCGTCACGAGCTCGAATCCGCGTTCACCGGTGTAGCCCGAACGGCACACGACGATCTCCCCGTGGGTGCCGTCGCCACCACCACCGCCCGCGCTGTCAGGGCCAGCGCCCTTCCAGCCGGCCGACGTGAAGCTCATGTAGGCACCGTCGACCGGCAGGCCGAGCGCGGACACCAGCTCCGGCGCGGCCGGACCCTGGACCGCGATCACGCCGAAGGCCGTGTGCAGGTTCTCGACGGCAACCTCCGGTGGGGACGCCGCCGCGAGCCGGCGGACGACCTCGGCGGTGTTGGCCGCGTTGGGGATCAGGAAGACCTCCGACGCGGAGTACAGGTAGGCGATCAGGTCGTCCACCACCCCGCCGGTCTCCGGATCGCAGCACAGCGTGTACTGGGCCTGCCCCGGGCCGATCCGGGACAGGTCGTTGGTGAGGGCGGAGTCGACGAGGTCCGCGGCGCCGGGGCCGCGCACGCGCGCCTTGCCGAGATGACTGACATCGAAGATCCCGACCGCGGACCGGACCGCCGCGTGTTCCTTGAGCACACCTCCGCCGGGATACTCGATCGGCATCTCCCATCCGCCGAAGTCGGCCAGCTTGGCGCCGAGCGCCACATGCCGGTCGTGCAACGGAGACTGCAACAGCTCACCCATGCCTCGGCAGGCTAGCCCCATGGAGCGGCTCTCGAGCCGCTCCATGGGGACCCCGAGCTCGAGAGCGGGCCACCACGCAGGGGTTTCCAGATCTTCCACCGAAGATCCGGAAACGAACAACACCCCCACCCACGAGCCGCTCCATGGGGACCCCGAGCTCGAGAGCGGGCCACCACGCAGGGGTTTCCAGATCTTCCACCGAAGATCTGAGCGTGCACCCGGCCCGTCGAGACGCCCCGCCCGGGAACACCCCAACCGCCTCGGGACACCTCCTTCGAGCGTTTTTGGATACTCATGACACAGGCCCGTCCTACAGGTTTTTGGAGGCATCCGCACTCAGGCCGCCAACAGATCATCGATCATCGATGGGCGGATGTGGGGCGAGGATGTGGAAGATGTGAACGCGGCGCTGCTCCAACAGCGGTGGATTCACGTCCTTCGCGCTCCTCAGGGTGGCCGGGGCGGTTTGCGGGACTCGGCGTGGTCGGCGGGTGACGCGCGGTCGGGATGCGGATACGGGGCGGGGAACGGCCTCTCGGGGGAACGGCCTCTCCGGGGAAAGGCTGCGGTGATGCTCCGGAGGCGGTTGCGGGAGTGGCTCCCGGGACGGTTCCGGCGTCGGCCGGTCGGTTCCTGGGGCTCGGCTCCCGGGGCTGGGGCTGGCCGGCACCACGGGCGGGGACGGGCGCTGTGGGACGGCGTGGGGGACCCGGCTCTGCATCGTCTCGTGGTGTGTTCCGTAGTCTCTCGACATGACCGTGACTGCCGTGACAACTTCATCCGTACTGGATCTTGACGCTGACGTACTGGTGATCGGTGTCGCGACGGGCAAGGACGGTCCCATCCCACTCGGCGGCACCGAGGAACTGGACACGGCACTCGGCGGCCGGCTCGCGACGGTTCTCGCTGACCTGGGGGCCACTGGCAAGGCCGGCGACCTGGTCCGTTTCGCGACTTTGGGAACCCTGCGCATCCCGACGGTGCTCGCGGTCGGCGTCGGCGCGCCGCCGTCACAGCTGCCGGCGACGGGCCCGTCACCAGCAGGAACATCGGCGGCGGGCGCGGACGCGGCGGCGGCCGACGGCGGCATCGACCACGAGACGCTGCGCCGCGCGGCCGGGGCGGCCGTGCGCGCGCTCGCCGGCACCACCCGGGTGGCCACCACCCTCGCTCTCGTCGCCGGCAGCCCCGGGCCGGCGCGGCTGCGTGCCGTCGCGGAGGGATCGCTGCTCGGCGCCTACGCCTTCCGGGAGTTCCGGACCACGTCCGCGGACGACCACCGCCCACCTGTGAGCGAAATCACATTCGTGGTGGACAGCGCGTCCCGGGCCGCCGCCGACGACGCGGTGCGTCGGGCCGGTGTCGTGGCGGACTCCGTGGCCCTCGTCCGCGACCTCGTCAACACCCCGCCCGGGCATCTGCCGCCGGCAGCGTTCGCCGAGATCGCGGCCCGGCGCGCGGGCGAGGTGGGCGTCACCGTCGACGTGCTCGACGAGCAGGCGCTGGCCGACGGCGAGTTCGGCGGCATCCTCGGAGTGGGCCAGGGCTCGGCGAACACACCCCGCCTCGTCCGCCTGGAGTGGCGCCCGGCCGGTTCGCCGGCCACCGGGGGGCCCGCGCTCACCCTCGTCGGCAAGGGCATCACGTTCGACTCGGGCGGCCTGTCGCTGAAGCCCCCGACCGCGATGGAGTGGATGAAGGCCGACATGGCGGGGGCCGCATCGGTGCTCGCGACGCTCGTCGCGGCGGCCCGGCTGAACCTGNCGGCGGCCCGGCTGAACCTGCCGGTCCACCTCGCCGGCTGGCTGCCGCTGGCGGAGAACATGCCCTCGGGCGGGGCGATCCGGCCGGGCGACGTCCTGGCCCTGCGCGGCGGCACCCGGGTGGAGGTGCTCAACACCGACGCCGAGGGACGCCTGGTTCTCGGCGACGCCCTCGCCCGCGCCGCCGAGGACTCCCCCGCCCTGATCGTGGACGTCGCCACCCTCACCGGTGCGCAGATCGTCGCCCTGGGGCAGCGCACCGCCGGGGTGATGGGCCGCGGCGGCGCGGTCGACCAGGTCGTCGACGCCGCCCGTGACAGCGGCGAGGCGGTGTGGCCGATGCCGCTGCCGCCGGAGCTGCGCAAGGTGCTCGACTCGACCGTCGCCGACCTGGCCAACGTCGCCGGTGGCGGCGGCCGGGATGGCGGCATGCTCGTCGGCGCCCACTTCCTGAGCACCTTCGTGCCCGAGGACATCCCCTGGGCGCACATCGACATCGCCGGGCCGTCCTGGAACGGCGGCGAACCGTACGGGCACACCCCCAGGGGCGGCACCGGGGCGATCGTCCGGACCCTGCTCCAACTTGCCGAGAACGTTGCCGGCAACCAGCGGCCGGAGGTCCGCTGAACCAACTACCAGCGGGTAACGGGTACCGCACGGAAGTGGTCCGGTGAAATACCGGCGTCATGCACCACAGTCGCAGCGGACCTCCGACGCCGCACTGACGTGACATGAAAGACTGAACGCATCCCAACCAGTCAACGAGAAGGGACACCTGGCGTGGTGGACTCTGCGGCGGGTCCCGTCGACCTGGTCATCCTCGGCGGCGGCAGCGGCGGTTACGCGACGGCTCTGCGTGCCGCAGAGCTCGGCCTGACCGTTTCTCTGATCGAGAAGGACAAGCTGGGGGGAACGTGCCTGCATCGCGGGTGCATTCCGACCAAGGCGCTGCTGCACGCGGCGGAGATCGCGGACAATATTCACGAAAGCGGTAACTTCGGGATTCTGTCGACCCTCGAGGGAATCGACATCGCGAAGGTCAACTCCTACAAGGACTCGGTGGTCAGCAAGCTTTACCGGGGGCTGACCGGCCTGGTGAACACCCGTGGCATCGAACTCGTCGAGGGCTACGGGCGGCTGGTGTCACCGACATCTGTTGCCGTAGGCGACAGGATCATTACTGGTCGTCACGTCGTGCTGGCGACCGGGTCGCAGTCGAAGTCGTTGCCGGGCCTGGAGGTCGACCACCACCAGGTGATCACCAGCGACGACGCCCTCCGGCTCGACCGGGTGCCGGCATCCGCCGTGGTGCTCGGCGCCGGCGCGATCGGCTGCGAGTTCGCCTCGGTGTGGCGCTCCTTCGGCGCCGAGGTGACCATCGTCGAGGCCCTGCCCCACCTGGTGCCGCTGGAGGAGGAGTCCAGCTCCAAGCTGCTGGAGCGGGCCTTCCGTCGGCGCGGCATCAAACAGCACCTCGGCGCCCGGTTCGCCGGTGTGAAGACCACCGACGAGGGCGTCACGGTGACCCTCGAGGACGGCACGACCATCGAGGCCGAGCTGCTGCTGGTGGCGGTCGGGCGCGGGCCGGTGTCGGAGGGGCTGGGCTACGAGGAGGTCGGCATCGCGACGGACCGCGGGTACGTCCTCGTCGACCACCAGCTGCGCACCAACGTGCCGACCGTCTCCGCCATCGGCGACCTGCGCCCCGGCCTCCAGCTCGCCCATGTCGGCTTCGCCGAGGGGATCTTCCTCGCCGAGAGCCTGGCCGGGCTGAACCCGCCGCCGATCAACTACGACAACATCCCGCGGGTCACCTACTCACACCCCGAGGTGGCCTCGGTCGGGCTGACCTCGGCCGCGGCGGCGCAGCGCTACGGGGACGTCGTCACCCAGACCTACGACCTGGCGGGCAACGGCAAGGCGCAGATCCTGCAGACCGCGGGCGCGGTGACGCTCGTGGCCGTGCCCGACGGCCCGGTGGTGGGCGTCCACATCGTCGGCGACCGGGTCGGCGAGCTGATCGCCGAAGCCCAGCTGATCACCAGCTGGGAGGCGCTGCCCGCCGAGGTGGCCCAGCTCATCCACCCGCACCCGACGTTGTCCGAGTCCATCGGTGAGGCGCACCTGGCGCTGGCCGGCAAGCCGCTGCACTCCCACAACTGACAGTCACCACTGACAGCCAACGCCCATACCTGACAGGTAACACAGTCAACCGATCGATCGGGGGCCACGGATGCGCGACGCCGGCCACCGCCGCACACCCCCCGCCCCAGCAGCAGTCACCAGGGCCCGCGGGTACACGACACGCACCATGATCGTGTACCCGCTCGCCCACCAGCCATCAGGGCCTGCGGTGACGCGGCGGCAGGTGCCCGCC
>NZ_JWIO01000038.1:0-258 GCF_001017755.1 Protofrankia coriariae | reverse complement strand
GGCAGGTGCCCGCCGTGTCACCGCGGGCCCTCCGAGTTGCCCAGCACCCATCGCGTTCGTAGCCGTTGCCCGTCGTCCACGGTCGGTCGGACGCCGCAAAGGAGCCCTACCCCATGTCTGTGTCCGTCACGATGCCCCGTCTGGGTGAGAGCGTGTCCGAGGGCACCGTCACCCGCTGGCTGAAGAAGGAAGGCGAGCGCGTCGAGGCCGACGAGCCGCTCCTCGAGGTCAGCACGGACAAGGTCGACACCGAGATCC
>NZ_JWIO01000037.1:13262-45040 GCF_001017755.1 Protofrankia coriariae | reverse complement strand
ACGTATCGGGCCACAGCACTAGCGCATCATCTGGTCTTATTTCCGGTCTCAGTTGCAAAGGCGTTGGAGTTGCGGTTGGCGTGGGGTTGGTGTCGGTGAGTGTTCGGTGCGGTCGGTACGCGCTTGGGGTTGGTCATACTTCTGGCTATGGCGATGTTGCCGTTGGGTGAGGTCAAGGCCCGCCTGTTCGAACTGGTCGGTCGCGTGCACGATCACCATGAGCGGGTGACCGTCACCGTGCACGGGCGCCCCTCCGCGATCCTGGTCGCGGTGGAGGATCTGGAACGGCTTGAGGAGACGCTTGCGATCCTCAGCGACCCGCTGACGATGCGTCAGCTCGCGGAGTCGGATGCCGAACTTGCGCGTGGTGAGATCGTGACGGCGGAGGAGCTGGCCGAGGACATGCGGCGCCTGTTCGGCACCGCGTGACCGGTGCTGTCGGTCGCTACGTCCTCCAGATGTCCCCAGCGGATCGCCGCGCGCTGGGCGAGGGTCTTCCTCAGGCTGTCGCCGCGGCGGTCTACGAACTGATCACCGGGCCGCTTCTGGAGGCGCCCTACCCGGGTGGGTAAGCCGCTCATGCCGCCGCTGGACGACCGGTTCAGCGCGCGGCGCGGGACCTACCGAGTCATCTACCGGATCGACGACAAAGCGATGACCGTCACGGTCGTCGCCATCGACCCTCGCCGCGACGTCCACCACCGCTGAGCACCGGCGGGAGAAGCCACCCGCGCCATCCGAGCGTGACGGCCGCCCGGAGCGCGTCGACCCGGACTCGCTTTCGCCCATGGCAAAGCCCCGGCGCACGTCCCCGGGACCAGCACAATAGCGCCGATGGCCGCCCCCCCGGGGCGTTCCCTACGGCCACCCGTTCAGTATGTACGAGCTGGGGCGGTCCGGGGCGCAGGTGATCTGCGCGACACACTCCCCGATCCTGGCCGCGACCCCGGATGCGGACATCATCGAGATAGGCGAGCACGGGTTCCGGCGCACTCGGTGGGAGAAGCTGGAACTGGTGGACCACTGGCGGCGCTACCTGGACAACCCGAGCGCCTACCTGCGCCACCTCGTCGACGGCGGTGGCGATGACGGTGGCGATGACGGCTGAGCGCGACATGGACGTCGAACAGGCGGACGAGCGGTTTCGGGAGTGGATGCGCAGCAACCTCGCACGCGTGGCCGAGCATTTCGGGCTCACCGTGGTCGGGCAACCGGCGTGGGGGTGGCGGCTGCGCACGATCGGCGCGTCGGCCAGCGGTCCTGACGGGCCTCGTTGGCTGCGTGTCGTCACAGAGTTCCCAAAGCGGGCATGCGGGGACACCTGATGGGTCCAGCCGATGCCAGCGCTCGATGGTGGCGCAGGCCAGGAGCCGGGTAGTCATCCCGAAAAAGCCATACTCTACTCTTCTGATTTTACTGCCTATGAACTGCCTTCCTGTCACAGAAGCCGGTTTGCTTAATCAGGTTGTGAATGGGATTCATGCTGCTTGATCAGTGTTTTAACCGATCCAGGTGACTCGGAGCACGGTGATGGTGATCCATCGGTCTTCGATGCTGTATGTCAGCAGCCCGTACCCGAAGACCGCCCGCCACAGTTCGGTGCGCTTGTTATAGGTGTCCTGACGGCGCGGGTCGTTGACCAGCCGCTATGCGTCGACGGTCCGCGAGAGCGCCGGCTTCGATCTCTGGGTTGGCGGTGAGCACCGCCTGCCCCCACCACTTGTCGATCACCGCGTTCACAGGGTCGAGGTTGAGGGTGTTGTCCGCCTCCGCCAGCGCGATCCGCAGTTCCGCCACGAACATGTCGCGATCGTCTGGACGGAGCGCGTCGCGGATCGCGGGCCCGTTCTTCTCAACGCGGTTGCGGACCCCGTAGATCGGGATGGTGTCGGCCATGCGATCCATTGTCCCAGCCCATGGGTGGAGCAACGGGGAGGAGAAGCGGTCGCCCGTGTGATCCGCCGTTCTCGTAGACAGGGCAGGTCAACAGAACGGTTGCCGCCCGCCGGCCTCGGTGCGGAATGCGACCGACCTCGTCACAACCCAGACAGAGACCTTCGCCAAGGGCTGGGCCACCGGCGGCGGGTAGGTGGGATGATCGCTTGGGTGCGCTACTCGTTGACGACGTCGGCGGCGGTGGCAGCGGTGACCGCGCGGCGCAGCCAGAGTTTCAACTGGGCCTGCTCGGTGCAGGCCAGGATCTTCTCGCGCACAGCCTCGGGCACTGGCACGCCGCGCGTGTCGAGCACGGTCAGGACCGCATCCCCATCCCGCCGGGCGGCGATGTTGCGGAACAGTTCGCTGCGGTACTCGTAATCGGCGGTGGTGGTCATGAAAGCCTCCCGACGGGCCCGGGCCGCTCCGGGCAGCCCGGCCAGTACAACGTCATAGTACAAGATCTCTTTCTTCGGGCCCACGGAACGCAACGCCTCCAACAGCGCCGGGAACGCCGTGTCCACCTCGGGGCTACCGCCGTGGCAGAGCGCGGAGAGCACCACCAGCGCCGGGTTCGCCCGGGCCCGCTCCACGTCCACCACCAGCGGCACGTCACCCGGCGTAAAGATCAACGGCTGGAGCAGCAGGCCGCTCGGCCCGTCCGAGGGGAGCAGGCGCCGGTACCAGCGGGCTGTCGCCGGGCCGGGGCAGAAGATCACGAGCGCCGTGTCGACGTCCAGCTCGGCTTCCAGCTGGGCTACGTACAGCTTCCAGGTCCGCTGTTTGGCGAGGTCCCGGCCGCGTTGGACCTCCAGCACGGCAGCCAGTAGCGGCCGGTCCATCGGATCACAGAACAGCACCATGCCGTCGGCGTGGTAGGTGCGCGGGACCATGACGTGGACGTCGGTGGCCTCCGTGCGGGCGTGATGGTATTAGGGCATCTTTACGTTGAACACGGTGGCCAACAGCCAGGCCATCAGGTCCGGGTCGAGCTTGGTCAGGGCGACCGGGGATTCGTGTTCGGCAGAGGGCATGGAAGCACGGTATGCACCGAATCTGCATACATCGGGCCTTGTCCGTACTGAAGCCGGTATCGGCAAACAACAAGGCCACTGTTCCGGCGGCTGTGGCTGTGGCTGCCGAACGATGTGAATTCGGTGTCGCGGCCACAACCCTGGATTCACATCGTTTGTCGTGCCGCCCAGGAAATCCTGGAGACACCGGCCCATTCGAGGCGGTTTACGGACGTCATGGATCGGGATGGTGCCCGCCACGCGCTCCAGCGTCCCCGTCGATCTGCCGACCCGTCGACCCCACCGACCTGCCGACAGCGGACCGGTCCCGGAGCCCGGCAGCGTCAGGGCGGGGAGAAGATGTCGCTGACTGTGATGGTAAGGGTTTCGGGTGGCGAGTTCCGGATCTCCTCACGGGCGCAGGCGGCGCCAGCTCACCCGGGGCGGCGCGGCCGGCGCCGGTATGGAAGATCGACCGCCGTCCGGCGGCGAAGCGGTGCAGCAGGGCGGTCTTGCCGACTCTGCGCCGTCCCCAGACCACCGCCGGCCGTGGGTCGGTCGAGGCCCACCAGCGTTCCAGCGCGGCAAGCTCTTCGGTGCGATTGACGAACGCCATCCGCCCCTACCTACATCACCTGTAACTTACATCGGACGTAACTTACATCGGACGTAAGTAGCCTGCCGGCAGGCTGTGGATACCCCACGCTGGTGAGGCGATGCTCACGAGTGGCTCAGGTGGTCTTGAGCCCTAGGACGCCGGCCGCCTGGGGATCGCTGTCGGCGAGGAAGTCGCGGCAGCGGGTGGCCTCCTCGGTCTCGCCGATCGCGGTGGCCGCGCGGGCCAGTGCCGCGATCGCCCGCAGGAAGCCCTGGTTGGGCTCGTGGGACCACGGGATCGGCCCGTGCCCGCGCCAGCCCGCGCGGCGTAGCTGATCGAGACCGCGGTGGTACCCCGTCCTGGCATAGGCGTAGCTGGTTACCGGTCTGCCGGCGTCGAGAGAGCGTTCGGCCAGGGTTGCCCAGGCGAGACTGGAGTCGGGAAAGCGGCTGGCAACGGTCTCCGGATCTTCGCCGGCGCCCAGCGCCTGCGCCGCGGCGGGATCGATGGTGAGCCTGGCCGGTGGTGGGCCACCGAGCAGATCCGGTCGTCCGGGCGAGGTTGTCATGGGGCTCATCCTGCCGGATCCGATCGGCCGCGCATCCAACTGGGGGAGGGAAATCCGTCAGATGATGAACCCACCGGGAGGGGGTGAACCGGTAGGTCCATCACTTGATCGGGGTACGAGGCGGGTAGGTCACCCGGCCGCGACCCGGCGGCAAAGGAACGGCGTTGAACGTTCCGTAGCCTTTGGCCGTAAAAGCCTTTGGCCGCAAAGTTTCAAGCTACAAAATGGCGCAAAAGGTACACCCGGTATGCTACAGGACGGCCGGGTCGGTGACGGTGACGTCCCAGAGGTTCTTGCCGACCACACCGGTGCTGCCGTCGTCCACCCGGGTCAGATACGAGTAGAGCGATGCCAGGCCCTGGGACTCCTGCCCGAAGCGTCCGTCCACCTGGAGGATGAACTTCTTCTGGCGCATCTCGCTCTGCCAGACGTAGGCGTCGGGGCGGACCTCGCAGGCCAGCGCGGTGGACAGTGCCGTCCCGGTGAAGTCCTCCGAGTTCAACAGGGATTTGGCGCGTTCCAGTGTCATCGCCGGCTGCACCGGAGTGATCGCGCGCTGTATCGGGCTGCTGGGAGCGGGGGCGGCGGTGCTGCTGGACGACGACGGTGCCGGGCCGGTGCGGGTCAGGCCCAGCTTGGCCGAGCAGGACGGCCATGGGGACCAGCCGCGGGCGTTGTAGAGCTTGTAGGCGGCCTCGTCCTGGAGCGCCGGCGGTGCGTCGCTGGGCAGACCGGAGTAGCCCAGGCTGTGCCAGGTCTTGGCGTCGAACTGGTAGGCGCCGTAGTAGCCGTTGCCGGTGTTGATCCGGTAGTTGCCACCGGACTCGCACTGGCGGAGTTTGGCGAAGTCGTCAGCGGTCGCCGCACTCGCGGGTGCGGCCGTGACGGCCAGGCCGCTGCTCACGAGTGCCGTTACGGCACCGGTGGTACGCAGAACCTTCATGACGGTGGAGGGAGGTTGCGGGGCGCGGTGCCTGCCACCAGACGGCATGTGGGTCGGTCCTTCCCGTCGCCTACGAGGTGAGCTGTCGGGTGCGGGCGGGAATCAAGCCCGGCCGGCGACGCCGAGAGACGCTGCCGGCTTTACCCCAAGGACTCCGTGAGAGGACGTCCGGATGGTGGTTCCCCCGATCCTGTCCTTGTGGCTCCGCGGTAGCTCGGGCCGTACCGAACGGGGACAGGACTCGGCGTCCGTCCGGGCGGCCTCACCGATCCGGCGAGTGGGGAGGACTCTAGCGAGTCTGGTTCTATCGAAGCAAATCGGGGTGTCGGATGAACTACACCCACGTGACCGCTATCACCCGAATGGGCTAAGCACCGTGAATGTGTCACCGTACCTGACGGTGCGACCCAGCTTCGCTGCGGGGTCACCTTCTCTGGATTCTGTGACTTATGGTGACGGGTAAAGCTTCTTGCGTATCGATAATGTGCTTATTGTCACTTCTGGAGCACACCGGGGAGCGGGATCGTCCGGGTCGGTTCCCGACCCTGCGGGATCGGCTCCCAGGCCGGCCGGATCCGGGGTTCTCCCGGATGCGGCCGGAGGCCTGACACGAGAAGAGATCATGGCTGTGCTGTCCGTGGTGCTCCAGCCCGATCCGTCGGATGTCCAGCCACGGGTGGGCCGCCTGTTTTCGGGCCGTGCGGGCCGCCGGTGGGCGGTGCCGGCCGCGTCGAGGGCCGTTCGACTGCCGGGTTGTTCAGCCGGTCGTTCAGCCGAAGGTGGCGGCCCGGGTTCGTGGGCCGCAGATGCCGTCCACCTGCAGGCCCCGCGAGCCCTGCAGGAGGGTGGCGGCGAAGGCGGACTGGGGGCCGTAGCGGCCGTCGATCCTGATCCGGTAGCCGAGCCTGTTCATCTGGCGCTGCCAGGTTCGTACGTCCGAGCGCACCTGGTAGATCAGTCCGGTGGTGAACAGCGTGTTGTCCGCGAGACGCTGCGCGCTCTGACTCACCACCCAGCGCTGGGTCCCGGTCGACCCGGTCGACCCACCCGCGCTCACCGAGCCGCTGCCGGACGAACTGGCCCCGGACGAACCGGCCCCGGACGAACTGGCGCCTGCCGCCAGCTGGTCGGCGCCCATCCCCTGGCCGCAGATCGGCCACTGGCCGAAGCCGGACCGGTTGGCCAGTCTCAGCGCGGCCTCGTCCTGGGTGGCGGGCGAGGCGTTGCTGGGCAGCCCGGTGTAGCCGAGGCTCTGCCAGGTGCTCAGCGAGAACTGGTAGGCACCGTAGTAGCCGTTGCCGGTATTGGTGCTGTAGTTCCCTCCGGACTCGCACTGGCGTAGCTGTGCCCAGGTGGTGGCGGCGCTGGCGGGTTGTGACATCACGATGCTTCCGCTGACCGCCGCGGCCAGGGCGGGAGCGACCACCAGCGCCCGAGCGCCCAGCCGGGTTCGGCCGGTTTCGTGATGTCGATTTCGGGAACGTGCACTGGACATATTGGTTTTATGCCCTTCCCCACGCCTGCGAAGTGAGCTGTCGGGTTCGGGCTGGGACTGCCCGGCCGCATTTGCGGCTTCACCCCGAGGACGCCCGATATCGGCGCCCGGAAGTGGGTCCCCCGTTCCTGCCACAAGTTTGGGTTTTCGTCGGACGAGGGCAGGATTCGGCGTGCCGCCCGACGTGTGTTCGCTGTATCGCGAGCACGGCGCAGACCATAACAACAATTGCTGGGCGCCGAACAAGCGGGGAATCCGCTTCGTGAGGATGCGCACATCGGGCCGACAGCTCTTGCCGGGGCTCGGGAGCGGATGGTAGCGCACGGGTACGCGCGCTTATTGCTTTCATCGTACTTTTATTGCCAGGAAAACTCGGTATCCCGTCGTGGCGGTGACGATCGGAACCAGATTATCCGGGTAGGAACCCGTGTGCGAGCCGGCGGTCTGCGTGCTCCGGGCCAAAGGCCGGGCCCGGCCGGCCGGGCGCACGCGGCGCGGAACACCGTTGATTTCGCTGAAGACACATCGAACGGCAGGACGGTGTGTACCGTACCCGTGATCCGACGATGGTGCGACCTTTCCGGAACCCGCGCCATATGCGGAATGACCGCTGACGGGTGACGGGTGACGGCCACCCGATGCCCGGGGACTGACGCCCACACGCGAACGCTCGCCAGCCGGACGACGAAGCCCGGTCTGGCGAGCGTGTTGTGGAGCCGTCCCGTCCGAGCGGGGTCAGTTGGCGAGGGAGCGTCCCGCGGAACGCAGGTCCTCACACGCCTTCACGACTCGGGCGGCCATGCCGACTTCGGCCGCCTTGCCGTAGCTGCGCGGGTCGTAGTGCTTCTTCACGCCGACCTCGCCGTCCACCTTCAGGACACCGTCGTAGTTCCGGAAGACGTGGTCGACGACCGGCCGGGTGAACGCGTACTGGGTGTCAGTGTCCACATTCATCTTGATCACGCCGTAATCCACCGCTTCACGGATCTCGGACAGGTCGGAACCGCTCCCGCCGTGGAAGACCAGGTCGAGGGGTTTGGCGTCGGCTGGCAGCCCGAGCTTCTGCGCGACATACTGCTGCCCATCACGCAGGATGCTCGGACGGAGTTTCACATTGCCCGGCTTGTATACCCCGTGCACGTTTCCGAAGGTTGCCGCGACCAGGTAGCGGCCCCGTTCCCCGGCGCCGAGGACCTCGACGGTCCGCCACATGTCCTCGGGCGTGCTGTACAGTTTCTCGTCGATCGCGCCGACGATGCCGTCCTCCTCGCCGCCGACGACACCGATCTCCACCTCCAGGACGATTTTCGCCTGGGCCGTGTCCGCCAGCAGCGCGTCGGCGATTTTGAGGTTCTCCTCGATCTCGACCGCGGAGCCGTCCCACATGTGGGACTGGAACAGCGGCTCGCGGCCCTCCCTGAGCACCCGCTCCTTGGAGATCGCGACCAGCGGGCGCAGGTAGGTGTCGAGCTTGCCGGCAGGACAGTGGTCGGTGTGCAGTGCGATGTTGACCGGATACGCCTTGGCGACATGGTGGGCGAACTCGGCCAGGGCCTGCGCGCCGAGCACCATGTTCTTCACCCTGGTGCCGGAGAGAAATTCGGCCCCGCCGGTGGAAATCTGTACGATACCGTCGCTCCCGGCGTCCGCGAAGCCCTTCAGCGCGGCATTCAGGGTTTCACTCGACGTGACGTTGATCGCGGGGTAGGCGAATGCCTCCGTCTTGGCCCGGTCGAGCATCTGGGCGTAGACATCTGGGGTGGCAATGGGCATCGGTCTGGCTCCTGTGGACAGTCGGGGCGCGGCGTGCCCGGTTCGGTGATATTTTACCGATTCGGACGTGTGCCGTGCCGGGAAGTTGCGCGAAGGGTATGACGAACACTCCCCGTCCGGTAGGACGGCCGCAACGGGTGAGTACGGATGGTCTGCCGGGCTTGGTGCACCATGCCGTCGTCCTCACTCTCGGCCTCGTCGAGAGCGGTGTCATCCGTTGGTTTTTGGCTACCCGGTGGCATCGTCCCGCTCGCCGCCGGGGTTGCCCGTGGTCGGCCCGGGCGCGGGCGCGTCGCTCACCGCGCGGGAGCGCATCCAGCGGATCCTCGATCGCGTGGATCTCGTGGCCGCGGCCCGCGTCGATCCGTGCCCGGCAGACGCACCCTGGCGACCGGGGGACCGTCGATCGCGATTTCCGGTGCCATGGCTGGTTATGTTACCGGGAAGCACTCGGCCGCGCCCCGCGCGAATGCGTCGAGAGCCGTCCGTACGACCTGGGCGGTGCCTTCTATCAGCACTTTGGTACTCCGGCCCGTGGCCGTGGCCCGGTTTGTTCCCGACTACGGGCCTTATGCCCCGCCATGCCCTACCGGGATGCCCCGCCACGTGTACCCGCCACATGTCCCTGTCGCGATGCCCTGCCGCATTGCTCCCGCCGTGCCCGAAACGCGCTCCCGTCGCGGCTGGGCGCGTGACGCGACCGAACCGTCCGGTGCCGTCCGCCGGAGCGGGCGAAAAGATGGCCGTCGGGCCGTTCACCGGCGCGGCGGTGGGCGCGCGCCCAGCCCCCGATGGCCCGTTCTGTCTGCTATTCGCTATTGTGAGCGCCGGCTGGACGACCGACGGCGACACGGTAATGACCTTGGTGGCCGATGGTCGGTCCGGTAGGCCCGGATCCATGGGCCGGCGGAGGGGGACATGCGCGGGGGGCCGACCGGACGGAAGGTTCCATGGATCGACATCGCGGGTACGACCACGCCCGCCGGAGGTGGCCTGCCGTCGTACCGGCGGTCGTCCTCGGCGTTCTCGGAACAGCCGTGCTGCTCCTGACACGACTTGCCGCTCCGGCCAGCCCGGCCGGCACGGACGGGTCGGTCGTCGCCGCCCCGGCACTGGCGTCGTCGACGGCCGTGCTCGCGCTCGCCGCCCGGTCGACGGCGCAGCCGACAACCGACCGCGGCACCGTCAGCGGCGTCGTGCGGCTGCGCGCCACCGCTCCCGCGGACACCCGGACCTGGGTGGCGTTCGTCCTGCGAGGGCCCACGACGAACGTTCAGGTGGCGCCCACAGCCCCGTACGAGGCCACCGTGGACACCCGGCTGCTGCCCGACGGCGCCTACACACTGGCCGAGATCGTGTTCCATCCGTCCCAGACCCCCTCGATACGCGCGAGCCAGCTACGGATCGTCAACATGCCGCCGCGGCCGACCGCCACCCAGGTGCCCACCCAGCCGCAGCCCACGGCCGACCTGCCGGCCGTCCCGGCCCCGGTGACGCCGGCGACCCCGGCGACCCCGGCCACGCCACCACCGGCGACATCAGCCGTGCCGGCCCGGGTGGCACCGGTACCGTCCCCGGCGCTCCCGGTCACGCCGGTGACGAGTGCGCCGTCCGACCGGCTTCTGGGTGAGGCGTCCGAAGTGATCGCGCTTACGAACGCCGAGCGGGCGAGAGCGGGCTGCGCGGCGCTCACGACGGATCGCCGGCTGATCACGGCCGCGCAGGCGCACAGCGCTGACATGTCCGCCCACGACTACTTCAGCCACGACAGCCTGGACGGCCGGACGCCCTTCCAGCGCATAACGAAGGCCGGGTACGAGTTCTCCGCCGCGGCGGAGAACATCGCCGCGGGCCAGCGCACACCCGCGGAAGTGGTGCGGGGCTGGATGAACAGCGCCGGGCACCGCGCGAACATCCTGAACTGTTCGTTGAAGCAGATCGGTGTGGGCTATGCCACCGGAGGCCGCTACGGCACCTACTGGACGCAGGATTTCGGGACGCCGTAGGCCGTGCCTGACAGGTGCTGGCCGGTGCCTGACGGGTGCTGGCCGGTGTCCGACGGGTGCTGGCCGATGTGGTCGTCCGGATGCGCTCGGGGTGCTCCAGCGGTTGTCGCGCTCCGCTTCCGGACGGTCGTGCTCGTGGCATCCAGGCGTGGGCCGTGACGGCTGTGACCGTCATCACCGGCTAGTCTGGCTTTCCGGTCACGTCGGGTCGATGTCGAGCCGCTCGAACGACGTATTGACAGCGGAACGTGACGGGATGCGACGCCTATGATGTTGGCTCTTCCAGAGCTGCCAGGAAAGCGATGAGGGGGGACGTGGCTCGCGCGGTCGTTACTGGCGCCGGCGGATTCATCGGGGACGCGGTCGCGCACGAGCTGCGCCGACGCGGTTACCACGTCATACCGGTCGATGTCCGCCGTGGCCCGGGCATTGTCGTGGCGGACGTCACCCGGCCGGCGGATCTGGACAAACTGCTGGTCGGTGCCGATCTTGTCGTGCACGCGGCGGCCGTCGGCACGGGCGGCGGCGGGGAGCTGGGCGCGGTGCGCGCCGGCGTGCGCCGACGTCTGGCACCGCTCACCGACAGTGAGCTACGCTCGGTGACGCTCGGGGGCATCGCCGGACTGCTGGACGCCTGCGAGCGTGCCGATGTCGGCCGCGTGGTGCACCTCTCCTGCGTGAGCGTGCTCGGCGCCTCCTTCCCGGACCTGGTGGACGAGAGCGCGCCGGTCACGGCCACCGGTCTGACGCGCCCGGACGCGCTCGCCGCGGCCGAACGGGCGGCGCTCGCCGCGTCCGCCCGGGGGCTGCCGGTGACGGTGCTGCGGGTCGGCGACGCCTACGGCCCACGGGCCGGCCGGTGGACGCTGTGGCCGCTGCTGCTGCTGCGGGCGGGGCGTTTCGCCCTGGTGGACGGCGGCCGTGGGCTGTTGAGCCCGATCCACGTCGACGATCTGACCACGGCTGTCGTCACCGTCGCCGGTGCCGAGCGGACCGCCGGTGAGATCCTGCACGTCACCGGTGGCGAGCCGGTCACCGCGTCGGACTTCTTCGGCCGGTACGCGCGGATGGCCGGCGTGCCCCTGCCGGGACAGGTGCCGGCGGCGCTGGTACGTGCGCTCGACGCCACCGACCGGCTGCTGGCCGAACGCGGCTGGCTGTCCGGCCGGGTGACCTCGCGGCTGCATCCCCGCGGCTATGTGGATCTCGGACCGCTGACGCTGGCCGAACTGACCCGTACGGGAACCTACTCGATCGCCAGCATCCGAGAGCTGACGGGCTGGCAGCCGCGCGTCGGCCTGGACGAGGGGATGGCCCGCACCGAGGCGCTGCTGCGGGAACGGGGACTGCTCGGCGTCGCGGAGCCCGCCCGCCGTGGCTGATGCGCCGACCCTGACGACCCTGCGTCTGCTCGCGCTTCCGCTGACCGTCTGGAACGCCGGGTTCGTCGCCGAGGAACTTGGGCCGCTGCTGGTGGGCACCCATCTGCACAAGGTGCAGGGGATCACCGTCGACGTCACCGGTGATCCCACCGAGGCGTTACGCCGCGCGCTGCGCCGCCGGGCCAGCGCCGGCCGTGGTGTGATGACCTGGACGATCCGTGGTGACGACTCGGCGGCCATCGGGCTGCTGGCGGTGGACGCGTTCGGCCGGCGCGCGCTGGTGTCGGTGTCCATCGGGCGGCCCTACCGGCGTCACGGCTATGCCACCGAGGTGTTGCGGGCGTTGGCCGGCTGGCTTGAGTTTCGCGGCCCGATCGTGGTTGAGGCCCGGTTGCGCCTGGGCGACCGGACGAGCGAGCGGCTGGCCGTCGCGACCGCGTTCGTGCCCACCAGCGTCATCCTGCCCGACGGCTGGCGGGTCTGGTATCGCCCNCGGGTCTGGTATCGCCCGCCGCCATTCTGATCATTATTATTCTGATCATTGTGTTGTAATACTGATCGTTTTTGTGTTATCCCTGCTCCGGCCCGCTTTTGCCGGGCCTGGTAGCTGCTGCCTGATCCGGCTGTTTTCGTCACGTAACGCGACCGATCTGGCCCCGGTGTTCACCGCCCGACAGGATGCGGCACCATAAGATGCGATGTCGCGAATCGGGTGGTAAGGCTGGCCGCTCACTTCGCAACTCCGTGTCGGCTGACCGGCCGCGCGTGTCCTGGATGGGGGGCGTACGGCTGGCGCGCAGGCGCTGGGGAGGTTCTCAGAGTGAGCGTGGAAACTCAACGCGAAGCCGCGTTCGCAGGAACCCTGGACGGATCACTGCCCGGGCAGCGTGCCTCGGAGGTCACCTACGACCATTTGATCATTCCGCCGCACTGGCGCCGCTCGGAGGAGTCCGGCCCTGGAGCGCACAACCCGCTGTTCGCGGGCGATCCTGCCGTCAGCCCGCTGAACCCGCCGACGGGCCCGATCACCGGGCCGATCACCGGGCCGATCACCGGTGGCATGACCAGCCCCCTGTTGGTCGGTACCACGGCCCGTGCCTTTGCCAAGCTCGACGACCTGATCCGGCTCAACGCCGACGACCGCGCGGTCATCGACGCCCGCCGCAACGACGCCGAGCAGGCCCTGCGGACGATCTTCCCGCCGCGGTGCGCGCTGCCGCTCGTCGGAGTGGCGACCATCGGCTCCGCGGGCCGCGACACGATGATCCGCCCGGTGGACGAGGTCGACATCATCGTGGTCTTCAGCGCGGCCAACAGCGCCTGGAAGCGCTTCCGCTGGGACTCCCGCGATCTGCTGCTCCGCGTCCGTAACGCGATCGGCGGCGACCGCATCCAGATGATCGGTAGTCGCGGCCAGGCGATGCGCGTCGTCTACAACTGCGCGCCGGACGTTCACCTGGTGCCCGCCTTCGACCATCCGCGGGCGGGCTACGTCATGCCGGACTGTGTCGGCGGCTGGCTGCCGACCCGCCCGGAGCGGCATGCCAGCTGGATGGCGGACGCCGGCCCCCGGGTCGCGTCGGCCGTGCGGCTGCTCAAGGCCTGGAACCGGGTCTACGGCAGCCGGCTGCGCTCCTTCCATCTGGAGGCGCTCGCCGGCAAGGTTCTGATCAATCGTGGGCTGAACACCCGGCAGGGGCTGGCGGCGGTCTTCCGGCACATCGAGAGCAGGGGATTCGCCGCCTACGACCCCGCGGAGGTCGGCGGCGACCTGTCGACCTATCTGCAGCCGCAGGACGTCGACGCGCTGCGGGAGCCGGTGGCCTTCGCCCGTGCCCGTGCCGACGAGGCGGTCGAGGCGGAGCAGGTCGGCCGGCACGAGGAGGCGGTCAACCTCTGGCGTCTGATCTTCGGCCCGGAGTTCCCGACCTTCGGCTGACCAGCCGGCGGCTTTGGCTGGGTAGCGGTCGCCCATCCGAAAGGTCCTGTAAAAACTACTCGTCCGAGGGCTGTGTGAGCATTGTGTTCGTACGGCCGGCGGCTCCATAAAGAGTTCCAACGGCGGCCGCGTCGCTGTCCGCTTCTCGGATGGCGACGTCGGTCGCCGTCGTGGGCTGGTCCGGTGGCAGCTTCGCGAGCCGGCTGGGCCACCAGATTTTCGGGCCGATGTCGATGGCGAGCGCGGGGACGAGAACAGAACGCACCACCAGCGTGTCGAGCAGGACGCCGAAGGCCACCAGGAAGCCGACTTCCGCGAGCTGCACGAGCGGGAGAATGAACAGCGCCGAGAACGTGGCCGCGAGCACGACCCCGGCGGAGGTGATGACGCCGCCGGTGACGGCCAGGCCGTGGCGTACCCCCGGCCGCGTGCCGATTCTCCCGGCTTCTTCCCGGACCCTTGTCATGAGGAAGATGTTGTAGTCGATACCCAGCGCCACCAGGAAGATGAAGCCCAACAACGGCAGGGCGGGATCGGCTCCGGCGAAGTCGAACAGCCAGTCGTAGGCCAGCGCGCTCGCGCCGAGCGCGGCAAGGAAGGACAGCACCACCGTCGCGATCAGGAGCAGCGGGGTCACCACCGACCGCAGCAGCAGCCCGAGAATCACGACCACGATCGCCAGTACGGCCGGAATGACGACTTTCCGGTCGTGCACGGAGGCGGTGCGTACGTCCAGGTTCACCGCCGTGTTCCCGCCGACCAGCGCGTCCGCCGCCGGTATCGCGTGAACGGTGTCCCGAAGCTGTCTGATCGTGTCGAAGGACGCCTTCGTGTCCGGCGGCTGCGAAAGAATGACGAGGAACTGCACCAGCCCCGCGCCGCGGTCGCTTTCCACGACGGTCGCGACCGCGGGATTTTTCGCAATGGCCGCGTGTACCTCGTCCGCCCTGGTGGCGTTCGCGACAATGTATGTCGGTGCGGTGGTACCGGCCGGGAAGCTGCGTTGCACGATTTCCTGGCCGGTGACCGAGTCCATCGGTCTGGTGAATCCCTGGTCCTGACGCAGGCCGGTGTTCAGATGTGTGGTCGCGAGCGCGAGCCCGGCCAGCACCAGGACGGTGGCGATCCAGATCGTGCGCGGCCGGGCGGCAATCGTCGCACCGATCCGTGACCAGGTCCCGGACTCCTCCCGCGTCTGCGCGCCGTAGCTGGGGATGAACGGCCAGAACAGCCTCCGTCCGCACACGACCAGCGCCGCCGGCAGCAGCGTCATCATGGTCACCAGCGCCACGGCGATACCGATCGCGCTGACCGGGCCGAGGCCACGGTTGGAGTTCAGCTCGCCCAGTAGCAGGCAGAGCATGCTGATGATGACCGTGGCGGCTGAGGCGACGATCGCCGGTCCGGCCCGGTGGATCGCGACCCGCATCGCCGCGTGCGCATCGACGTGACGGGTCAGCTCCTCGCGGTAACGGGCGATGAGAAGCAGTGCGTAGTCGGTGCCGGCGCCGAAGACGAGTACCCGCAGAATGCCCGCGCTCTGCCCGTTGACGGTCAGCCCCGCGTGCTCGGCCGCGAGATAGACCAGAGCGGTGGCGGTCTGGTCGGCGATAGCGACCGTCAGTAGCGGGATCAGCCACAGGATGGGGCTCCGATAGACGAGCAGAAGAATGACCGCCACGACTCCCGCGGTGACGAACAGCAGCCTGGTCTCCACTCCGCTGAACACCTCGAAGGTGTCCGTCACCAGCCCGGCCGGCCCGGTCAGCGACGTCTGGAGCCCCGGCGGTGCCGCGTCCCGGGCGATCCGCCGGATTTCCTTGACCTTGTCGGTGAACACCACGACGTCGGCGCTCTGGGCGATACTGGCGGCGAGTAGCAGGGTATTTCCCCGTGGTGAGGAAATAGGCATGCTGACCGGGCGTTCGGAGAATTCACCGATCCGGCGGCCGACCTCCTCGACCACTTTCCGATCGGTAGGCGTCAGCTCAGGGTCACGAGAGAAGACGACAATCGCCGGTACGGAGTCCCCGCCCGGCAGGAGTTTCTGGGCCTCGAACAGCCTGGTGGACTCGGCGCGCGAGGGCAGAAAGGACGAGGCGTCGTTCCGCTGCGCGTCGGACAGCCTGAACGCGAGTGGGCTGGCGACAGCCGCGATGACGATCCAGCCAAGGAGAAGCGCCCATTTCAGACGCGGCCCCGCCGACCATGCCACGGCCTGCCAGATCCTGCCCACCGGACCCCCTCCGCGCTGTCCACGACAATCGATCGTCGCAGGTAGGAGGCCTGACACGAAAGCGGTACGGCTGCTCAGGGGCCGCCGGCGCCTTTATGTCTGGTCTATGTCTGGTCCGGGGATGTCTGGTCCGGGCCGGTCGGGTGGGCGGACCAGGCAACGGCGATGTCGGCGGCGACGGTGACGTTGTTACGGACCACGGCGATGTTGGTCTCCAGGCTGGCGCCGGCCGTCTCGCGGTGGAACGTCGCCAGCAGGAACGGGGTGACGGCCTTCCCCCGCAGCCCCCGGCGGGCCGCCTGCGTCAGCGCCTCGTCCAGGACCCGGTCGTGCAGCTCCTGGTCGAGCTGGTCCGCCTCCGGCACCGGGTTGGCGACGACCACGGCCGCGCGCAGGCCCAGCGCCCGCGCGTCCGCCATGACGGTCGCGACGTCGGCGGCGGCATCCACCCGCCAGTCCACGACAAACTCGGTCCGGGACAGGTAGAAGCCCGGAAAGGTACTCGTCCGCCAGCCGAGCAGCGGCACACCGAGGGTTTCCAGCCGTTCGAGGGTCGCGCCGACGTCCAGGATCGACTTCACCCCCGCGCAGACCACGGTTATCGGCGTGCCTGCGAGAGTGACGAGATCGGCGGACTCGTCGGCACTGTCGGCCCAGCCGCGGTGCACCCCACCGAGCCCGCCGGTGGCGAACACGCTGATACCGGCGCGGGCGGCGAGCAGGGACGTGGACGCGACCGTGGTCGCCCCGGTGCGGCCCAGCGCGGAGGCGACCGGCAGATCCCGTACCGACAGTTTCGCCACATTCGGGGTGTTCGCGATTCTGGTGAGTTCGATGGCATCCAGGCCGATGGTGGGCGCTCCGTCGATCATCGCTATGGTCGCCGGTGTCACACCACGGTCGCGGAGCAGGGTTTCCAGATCGGCCGCCACCTCCAGGTTGCGTGGGCGCGGCAGGCCGTGCGCGATCAGCGTCGACTCCAGGGCGACCACGGGCCGCCCCGCCTCCACCGCCGCCCGCACCTCGTCAGCGACCACCAGCTTCAGCACGACCGAGAGTGTATCGCCGATTTCGGATAGCTACCGCGCGGAAAGCGCTGGTGGTTTTCGGCCCTGTGACGGCCCCGTGACGGCCCCGTGAGGGGCCCTTGCCACCCCACGGCTTCCGCGTCTGTAGGTCGAAAACGTCGTCATGACGACGAAAACCACCTACGGGTCGGAGGCCTGTAGGTGGTTTTCGTCGGGGTGGTGACGGTTTTTGCCTACGCTTTCTGGACGGCCAGGCCGTGCTGGTTCGGGGTGACGTCCACGAGGACGTCGTCGCCGTCCCGGATGGTGCCGGCGAGCAGTTCCCGGGCGAGCGGGTCGCCGATCGCGGTCTGGACGAGCCGGCGCAGCGGCCGGGCGCCGAAGACCGGGTCGTAGCCGGCGTCGGCGAGCCAGGAGCGGGCGGCGTCGGTGACCGTCAGGGTGATCCGCCGGTCGGTCAGCCGGGCGCGCAGCAGGTCGAGCTGGAGATCGACGATGCGGGCCAGGTCGTCCTTGTCGAGCTGGTCGAAGATGAGGATGTCGTCGAGCCGGTTGAGGAACTCGGGCTTGAACGCCTCCTGTACCGCGATCATGACCGAGTCGCGCCGCACCTGCGGGGGCAGGGTCGGGTCCGCGATGAACTGGGAACCGAGGTTGGACGTCAGCACCACGATCGTGCTGCGGAAGTCCACGGTGCGCCCCTGCCCGTCGGTGAGGCGTCCGTCATCGAGGACCTGCAGGAGAATGTCGAAGACGTCGGGGTGTGCCTTCTCCACCTCGTCCAGCAGGATCACGCTGTAGGGGCGGCGCCGGATCGCCTCGGTGAGCTGCCCGCCGGACTCGAAGCCGACGTAACCGGGCGGGGCGCCGATGAGCCGGGCCACCGAGTGCTTCTCGGCGTACTCGCTCATGTCGATGCGAACCACCGCGCGTTCGTCGTCGAACAGGAAGTCCGCGAGCGCCTTGGCCAGCTCCGTCTTGCCCACGCCGGTCGGGCCGAGGAACAGGAACGAGCCGGTCGGCCGGTCGGGATCGGAGATGCCCGCGCGGGCCCGGCGCACCGCGTCGGAGACGGCCCGCACCGCGGCGTGCTGGCCGATGACGCGGGCGTGCAGCTCCTCCTCCATGCGCAGCAGCTTGGTGGTCTCCCCCTCCAGCAGCCGGCCGGCGGGAATACCCGTCCAGGACGCGACGACCTCGGCGACGTCGTCGGGGCCGACCTCCTCCTTGAGCATGGCGCTGCCGGGCTCGCCCGCGCCGGGCAGCGCGTCGGTGGCCGCGGCGAGCCGCTTCTCCAGCGTCGGGATCGTGCCGTAGCGCAGCTCACCGGCCTTGGCCAGGTCGAGATCGCGTTCGGCGAGGTCGAGGGCGCGCCGGGCGTTCTCCAGCTCCTCCTTGGCCTTCTGCACCTCGGCGATGGAGCTCTTCTCACGCTGCCAGCGGGCGGTCAGGCTGGACAGCTCCTCCCGCTTCTCGGCGAGCTCGCGCTGCAGCCGCTCACGGCGCTCCTTGGACGCGCTGTCGCTCTCCTTGGACAGCGCCATGTCCTCGATCTCGATGCGCCGGACGGCGCGCTCGAGCTCGTCGATCGCCACCGGCCGGCTGTCGATCTCCATCCGGAGCCGGGACGCGGCCTCGTCCACCAGGTCGATGGCCTTGTCGGGCAGGAACCGCCCGCTGACGTACCGGTCGGACAGGGTGGCGGCGGCGACGAGCGCGGCGTCGGTGATCCGGACACCGTGGTGCACCTCGTAGCGTTCCTTCAGCCCGCGCAGGATGCCGATGGTGTCCTCGGCCGACGGCTCGCCGACCAGCACCGGCTGGAAGCGGCGTTCGAGCGCCGGGTCCTTCTCGATGCGGGTGCGGTACTCGTTCAGGGTGGTGGCGCCGATCATGCGCAGCTCGCCGCGGGCGAGCATGGGCTTGAGCATGTTGCCGGCGTCCATGGCGCCTTCGGCGGCGCCCGCGCCGACGACCGTGTGCAGCTCGTCGATGAAGGTGATCAGCCGGCCCTCGGCGGAGCGGATCTCGTTGAGGACGGCTCGCAGCCGCTCCTCGAACTCGCCCCGCAGCTTCGACCCGGCCACCATCGAACCGAGGTCGAGCGAGACGATGCGCCGGCCGCGCAGGGACTCCGGCACGTCACCGGCGACGACCCGCAGCGCGAGCCCCTCGACGATCGCGGTCTTGCCGACGCCGGGTTCGCCGATGAGGACCGGGTTGTTCTTCGTCCGCCGGGACAGGACCTGCACGACACGGCGGATCTCGGCGTCGCGTCCGATGACCGGGTCGAGCTTGCCGGCGCGGGCCTGCTCGGTGAGGTCCACGGAGTACTTGTCCAGCGCGCGGTAGGAGCCCTCGGGATCGCGGCTGGTCACCCGGTGAACGCCGCCGCGCACGGTGTCGAACGCGCCGCGCAGGGCCTCCGAGCTCGCCCCGAACTCGGTGAGCACCCGGGACGCCTCGCCGCCCTCCTCCGCGAGCGCGACCAGCAGGTGCTCGACCGAGGTGTACTCGTCGCCGAGCCGGTTCGCCTGCCGTTCGGCGTTGTCCAGGACGGTGATGAGCTGCCGGGACAGCTGCGGCGGGGCAACGGACGCGCCGGTCGCGTGCGGCAGCCGGCTGACCGCCGCCTCGGCGCGGGCGCGCACCTGGGCGACAGGCGCGTCGACGGCCTCGAGCAGGTCCACCGCGACCCCGCCGGTCTGGCTCAGGACGGCGACCAGCAGGTGCAGGGGGTCGACGAGCGGTGAGCCGTCACCGGTGGCGCGGCTGACGGCGGAGGACAGGGCTTCCTGCGAGCGAGCGGTGAGGCGGTCAGCGTTCATCGGAATCCTAAGATGATCGTTTTGGTCGTACCATCTTCATAACGCTCAGGATAGTTGAGTCATTCCCGCTTAAGTTTGCGTGATGCGAAGCTTCGCGACGCGGCGTTCCCAGGCGTTGCTGCCTCCTGGAGCCCGCTGGTGACAGGGCCGTCGAGCGCGGGGCGTGGCAACCGGCTGCCCCACGCTCGACGGCCCTGGCCCTGGCCCTGGCTCGGGCCCACGCCGTCCGCGTCGTTTGCTCCGGCCGCTCCCGCTCACCACTCGGCGGCCTCGCCGCGGATCGTCGACGGCGCGCCGTTCGGTGAAACCGATAGCCGACGAAGAACCGGTGCTCGACGAAGGAGGACGAAGGAATCAGTACCCGACGAGCCGGCGCTCATGGCTGCCGACCTGGTCCAGGGCGTGTCTGACGGATGTTCGATCGCGTGGGCGGCGCCCAGATGGCCACCTCCCGCGTTGTCGTCGTCGCCCATAGCCTCCGCTATGAGCTCCTCCTCCGCCTCGGAGGAGGCCATCTGGATCGCCGCCCGCATCGAGCAAGATCCACAGGAAGCACCCTAGCGGCGGGAGCCGGGCCGCCAGACCACTATTGCGCTGCGGTCGACGGGCACCAGGTCGCGCCGGTGGCTGCGATGCGCCTCGGCGACCCGGCGCTCGGCTTCGGCGCGGACCGCCGCCAACTCCTCGGTCAGCTGCCGGACCTGCGCCTGCAACATCATTACCTGGCCGCCCAGCTCCAGGATCCGTCGGATGCCCTGGAGGTTGACGCCCTCCTCCTGGGACAGCCGCTGCACCTCGCGCAGCAGCGCGACGTCCCGCACGGAGTACCGTCGCCCGCGTCCGGACGTGCGGCCGGGAGTGACCAGGCCGAGACGGTCGTAGGCTCGCAGCGTCTGGGGGTGCATGCCGGCGAGCTGCGCGGCAATGGAGATCACGTATACGGGTGTGTCGTCGTCGTGGGCGGGGCTCGGGCGGGGCGCCGACGGCGTCCCGGGCGAGCCGGCCGGGACGCCCGAGGCCCTCGGTGGCCCCGGGGACGGCGGCGCCGCCGGTGCCGACGCCGGCGGGTCGGCGGTACGGCTCGGTCGTGACTTCATGACCGGCCCTCCATCTGTTCCATCAGTGTTGTGCGGGGATCCTCGGGATGGGCGTGGGCGAACTCCTGCAGCGCCGTCCGCGCCTTCGCGGAGAGATCCGTCGGTTTCGGCACCGTGACGTCGACGGTCACGATGAGATCGCCGTGACCGCCGCCGCTACGCGGCACTCCACGACTACGTACCCGCAGACGACGTCCACTCGACGTGCCGGGCGGGATCTTCACCGTCAGCGGGGCACCGTCGATCGTCGGAACCTTCACCGAGGCGCCCAGGGCGGCCTCCACGAAGGTCACCGGCAGGACGATCGTCAGGTTCTGCCCCTCGCGGTCGAACACCGGATGGGCCAGTACGTGGACGGTGACCTCCAGATCGCCTGCCTGGCCACCGCGTTCACCCGGCGATCCGCGTCCGCGTACCCGCAGCCGCTGGCCGTCGGCGACCCCCGGTGGGATGCGGATCCGCTGTTCGCGTTCGCGCCGGCCGCTGCCCCGGCAGTCCGGGCAGGGCGAATCGATCACCGTTCCCTTGCCGAGGCAGTCCCGACAGGGCTCGGAGAGCGCAAAGCCTCCCTGCGACCGCGACACCACACCCAGCCCCCGGCAGGTCGTGCACGTCCGCGGTGTGGTGCCCGGCCGGGCACCGTTGCCCCCGCAGGTCAGGCAGGTCGCGGCGCCGGGCAGGCGGACCGTCGCCTCCAGACCGGAGAGGGCCTTCTCGAACGAGATCGTGACCTCGGCCGTGATGTCGGCGCCACGGCGTGGCCCACGGCCGCCCGGTGACCGCTGGAACAGGTTGTCGAACAGCCCGCCCAGCCCGCCCGGGGCCGTGCCGGCGCCCGCCCCGCCCAGCAGGTCGTCGAGGTTGAACGCGGTGGATCCGCCATGGTAACCGGGCCCACCGGGCCCGAACCCGCCCGGCTGGAAGCCGTAACCGCCGGCCTGGCCGCCGGGGACACCACCCGCGGCGAACAGCGCCCGGGCCTCGTCGTACTCCCGCCGCCGGGACTCGTCCGAGAGCACGTCGTACGCCTCGGAGACCTCCTTGAACCGGGCCTCCGCCTTGGGGTCGCCGGGGTTCTTGTCCGGGTGCAGCTCAAGCGCGAGGCGGCGGTACGCCTTCTTGATGTCGGCTGCCGAAGCGTCCTTGGGCACGCCGAGAGCGGCGTAGTAGTCCTTTTCGACCATGTCGCGAACACTCACGGCGCCCCTCCTTCCGTCATCATGTCGTCTACCGACGCCCGATGTGGATGCTGTTCAGCAAGAACCGCGATGGCATTGACTACTCGGCGGCTACTCGGCGGCTTCTGCCGAGCCGCCGCCGGCTTCCGGCGCGGCCCCGGCGGCCGTGCCGCCGTCGGCGCCCTGACCGGCGTCGGGGTCTTCCGCCGCCGGTTCGGCGACCGCGACCTGCGCCGGCCGCAGCACGCGGCCAGCGTGCCGGTAGCCGGCCCGGAAGATGTCCACGCAGGTCGGCCTGGTCACCTCGGCCGAGTAGGTGTGCATGAGCGCATCGTGGACGAGCGGGTCGAACTCGTCCCCGCGGGCGCCGAACCGCTCGAGCCCGGCGGTCTCAAGGGTGGCTTCCAGCGACTCCGCCACCGCCTTGAACGGGCCCTCCAGATCGCCGTGGTCGCGGGCGCGGCCGATGTCGTCGAGGGTCGGCAGCAGCGCCAGGAGCAGCCTGCCGGCTGCCTGCTCGGCCAGGGCCTGCCGGTCACGCTCGACACGACGCCGGTAGTTGTCGAATTCGGCCTTGAGGCGTTGCAGGTCACTGGTGCGCTCAGTGACCTGCTGGCGTAGCGACGCCACCTGGTCGGCCTCTCCGGCCGGCGGCACCCCGGCCGGAGACGTGACGGTGTCCCCGGCCGGGGAGGCGGTCTGCGTTCGCGCGGCCTCCACCCGGACCTGCCCGCTCTGTGGGTCTATGCGGCGCTTGTCCCGGACGATCACTGGCTCGTCCGGCGCGGGGGCGCTCTGCGTCCAGTCGTTGGGGGCCGAGGTCACTTCTTGTCCTCCTCGTCCACTATCTCGGCGTCCACCACGTCGTCGTCCGCGCTCGCGCCGGCGGCGCCGCCGGGGTTGCCGGCCGAGCCCTGCGCGTCCGCGTAGAGCGACTGGCCCATGACGGAGCTGGCCTTGGCGAGTTCGGTCGTGGCGTCACGGATGGCCGCGATGTCGGTGCCGCCGACCGCCGCCCGCAGCGCGGACAGCTTCTCCTCCACGTCGGCCTTGACCGCGGCGTCGATCTTGTCGCCGTTTTCGGCCAGGAACCGCTCGGTGGAGTACACCAGGGTCTCGCCCTGGTTGCGGGTCTCGGCCTCCTCGCGGCGCTTGCGGTCCTCCTCGGCGTACTGCTCGGCGTCGCGGACCATCTTGTCGATGTCGTCCTTGGGCAGCGCCGAACCGCCCGTGATGGTCATCGACTGTTCCTTGCCGGTGCCGAGATCCTTGGCCGAGACGTGGACGATGCCGTTGGCGTCGATGTCGAAGGTGACCTCGATCTGCGGGACGCCGCGGGGCGCCGGCGGCAGGCCGGTGAGCTCGAACATACCGAGCTTCTTGTTGTAGGCGGCCATCTCGCGCTCGCCCTGGAAGACCTGGATCTGCACGGAGGGCTGGCTGTCCTCGGCGGTGGTGAAGATTTCCGAGCGCTTGGTCGGGATGGTGGTGTTGCGCTCGATGAGCTTGGTCATGATCCCGCCCTTGGTCTCGATGCCCAGGGACAGCGGGGTGACGTCGAGCAGCAGGACGTCCTTGACCTCACCCTTGAGGACGCCGGCCTGCAGGGAGGCGCCGACGGCGACGACCTCGTCGGGGTTGACGCCCTTGTTCGGCTCCTTGCCGCCGGTGAGCTCGCGGACCAGGTCGACCACGGCCGGCATCCGGGTGGAGCCGCCGACGAGCACGACGTGGTCGATGTCGCTGACCTTGACCCCGGCGTCCTTGACGGCCTGCTGGAAGGGGTGCTTGCAGCGGTCGATGAGGTCCTGGGTCATCCGCTGGAGCTCGGAGCGGGTCAGGGTGATGTCGAGGTGCAGCGGACCCTCGGCCGAGGCGGTGATGTAGGGCAGGTTGATGCTGGTCTGGGTGGACTGCGACAGTTCGATCTTGGCTTTCTCGGCGGCCTCGCGCAGCCGCTGCAGAGCCATCTTGTCCTTGCCCAGGTCGACGCCGTGCTGACCGTTGAAGGTCTTGATCAGATGGTCGGTGATGCGCTGGTCCCAGTCGTCACCGCCGAGGTGGGTGTCCCCGGAGGTCGACTTGACCTCGACAACGCCGTCGCCGATCTCCAGCAGGGACACGTCGAAGGTGCCACCACCGAGGTCGAAGACCAGGATCGTCTGCTCCTTCTCGCCCTTGTCCAGCCCGTAGGCGAGGGCAGCGGCGGTGGGCTCGTTGACGATCCGCAGGACGTTCAGCCCGGCGATGGTGCCAGCTTCGGTGGTGGCCTGGCGCTGCGCGTCGTCGAAGTAGGCGGGCACGGTGATGACCGCGTCGGTCACGGTGTCGCCGAGGTAGGACTCGGCGTCCCGCTTGAGCTTCTGCAGGATGAACGCGCTGATCTGCTGGGGGGTGAAGTCCTTGCTGTCGATCTTTATCTTCCAGTCGGTGCCCATGTGGCGCTTGACCGACCGGATGGTCCGCTCGACGTTGGTGACCGCCTGCCGCTTCGCGACCTCGCCGACCAGAACCTCGCCGTTCTTGGCGAAGGCGACGACGGATGGAGTCGTTCGCGAGCCCTCGGCATTGGCGATCACCGTGGGTTCGCCGCCCTCGAGCACGCTCACGACGGAGTTCGTGGTGCCGAGGTCGATGCCGACCGCTCGTGCCATGTCTGTGCGCCTTTCGAATCAGGATGGATCCGGCTCCACCGGCTCCGTCGGGATGCCGCGTGGGCCGCTCATGTGGTAGTTGAGCCGTGCTGGCTCAGGATCCAACAATAACTCTCCTGCCGTCAAACCTGAGCCTATTCTGCTCATGTTTTTTGCGATGGCCTTTGCGATAGTCGGACGGCGCTGGTGCGCCGCGTCATCACGGGCACGGTTCGGGCGCGACTGGATGCGGGGGCGCACGACCTGCGCGACCGGCACGACCGGCGCACGACTGAGGCCGGCGGGATGTCCGCCGGCCTCAGGTTGCTTCAGGATTTTTGTGCATACTTTCGGCCATTATGTCCTGTTTGACCGTGATTCTGCTGGTCTGCGCCCTGTTCAGGCGCTGGACGGTCCGGTGGGGCCGTATGGCGGTCGGCCCGGTCCGTCGGCAGAGCCGTCGACGTCCAGGTCCGCGCTGGTGCCGCCGTCGTTCGCGACGTCGTCCGCCGGGCGGCTCGCGGCCGGCCGCAGCGGGCGGACCGCGGCCAGTATGCGCCCCCGCCGCCGTCCCGTCGACGGGTCGTCCGCGGCACCGGGCGCGGGCCTGNCCGAGCCGGTGAGTTCGTTGATGAGGTCGTCGCTGTGACCGTCACCGCTGTCACCGTCACCGCTGTCACCGTTGTCGCCGGTACGCGCTCCCGGGATGCCGGACCGCCCGCCNGCCCGCCCGGCTCGGCGAGCCGGGCGAGATCGTTCTCGATCCGGGTGAGCCGGTCGAGCATGTCGGTCGCGTCCCCGCCGCGTTCCAGGATGGTGCGCAGCGCGTCCATCAGGGTCAGCCACTGGTCGCGGTCCAGGGTGACGTGATCGGCGAGCTGGTTGGCCGTGGCGGGCGGGAACAGCCGCTGGGCGACGGCGACCACCTTCGTCACCTCGGCCGGGTTGAGCCGGTCCGGCCGTCCGCGGACATAGGAGACGAGGTCCTTCAGGCTGATCAGGGTCACCCCGTCGATCGCCCCGTCGCTCCACAGGACACCCGCCTCAACCATGATCAGAATTGGCCGGACCGGCACTTTGAGCATCGGCAGGGCGTCGCGGGTCTGGTTGCGGACCTCTTCCCCGAGCCACCTGGTCAGGTCGAGCGGCTTCTTCAGGGACTGCCCGTCGACCTTCGCGCCGTCCTTGGAGTAACGGACCGTCCCGGGGGAGGCGTCGCTTTTCATCACCATGACGCCGCCCGGCCCGACCAGCAGGTGCCCGATGCTCGCCTCGGAGTGAGCCACCCGACGGTCGTGCATCACCACGTAGCCGTACCGACGCAGCCTGTTGACGATACGTGCCGTCTTGCGCTCGGATTCGGCGCCTTCGCGCAGCGCCTCGATCTCGGGAACCGGATCGAACGAACGACCGATCACGACCAGTGGCCAGCCGAGCTGGACCACCAGGTACGCCGTCACCGCGACGGACGCGGGCAGCCGCAGGCCCGAGGCGACCAGCACGGCGAACACCACCGCGATGGGGAAGGCCCGTAGCGCGGCCCGGGGCACGGTGTAGGCAAGCCGCTCCCGACGCATCTGCGCCTGCTGCTCCCGGGCTCGCCGGTAGGCCACCTCCAGGGAGTGGCCGGGACGGTCGCGGGTGTGGTCGCGCAGCGGGCCGCTGCTCCTGATCGGGCTCTTGGTCGTGCTCGCCATCATGTCCACCGTGGATCGTGAGGTCGTGGTCCGGAACCTGAATCATCAGCGGTCGTCGCCGTGCCGGCGCGGCAGAGCGCAGACATGTTACGGGCTGCACTGATGGTGCAACCGGAGCACGTCCCCGGACAAGAGAATCCCGAAACCGGTCCAAATTTTCCGGGGCCGGTGAGACGTTGATCCCAACTTTATCTTAGACGATCATGTCTGGCTCGATCCTGGTCGGCGGTGCCGGTCGGCGCTGTCCGGGCCCTCGCGCCGGCCGTGTCCGACCGGCGATCGGCTGCGCCTAGCCGGTGCGAAGAGGAAGGTGAAGGCGCAAAGGGGTGAAATGGCCCGTCGCGGATCCCGGCGGTGCCGGCGGCGGTGGGCTGGTTCGGCGTGCAAGTTACCAATGGGTAGCGATACGCTCCCACCGTCGGTAGAAGACTGGAGGACGTGTGAGACTCGCTATCGGCGGCGTGATCGTCGTTGTCGCCCTCGCGGTGGCCGGACGCCGGTTCTACTGGCTGTTCAGACTGATCCGCCAGGGACAGCCTGCTGCTGGCCGGCTCGACGGGGCAGGCCAACGGCTGTGGAGTGAGATCAGCGAGGTCGGCGCCCAGCGGAAGCTGCTGACCTGGACGGCCCCCGGGCTCGCGCACGCCTTCACCTTCTGGGGATTCACGATCCTCATGCTGACCGTCATCGAGGCGTTCGGCGCGCTGTTCGACCACGACTTCCACATCCCGCTGTTCGGGCACTGGGCCGCCATCGGTTTCATCGAGGACTTTTTCACGGTCGCGGTCCTCGCGGGGCTGCTGGCCTTCACGATCATCCGGCTGCGCAACGCGCCCGCCCGGCTCGAGCGCAGGTCGCGGTTCTACGGGTCGCACACCGGCCCGGCCTGGGTCATCCTCGGGATGATCACTGCGGTGATGGTCACGCTCCTGATCCTGCGCGGCGCCCAGTTCAACGCCGGCACACACCCGCAGGGCGACACGAGGTGGGCGTTCGCCTCCTACCTGGTCAGCCGGCCGCTCGATGTCTTCTCCACCGGGGCCAACGAGCACATCGAGACGGTCTTCCTGCTGCTCAACATCGCCATCATCATGGGCTTCCTGGTGCTGGTCGCCTACTCCAAGCACCTGCACATCTTCCTGGCGCCGATCAACGTCATCCTCAAGCGTGAGCCCAAGGCGCTGGGTCCGCTGGGCAGCACCCCGGACATCGAGAGCCTGATGGAGGCCGACGAGCCGATCATCGGTGCCGGCAAGGTCGAGGACTTCTCCTGGAAGGCGATGCTCGACTTCTCCACCTGCACCGAGTGCGGACGCTGCCAGAGCCAGTGCCCGGCCTGGAACACCGGCAAGCCGCTGTCGCCGAAGCTTCTGATCATGGATCTTCGCGACCACCTGTTCGCCAAGGCGCCGTACCTGCTCGCCGCCAACGGGGCCGCTGACGGGGAGGACGCGGCGAAGGCGGTCACCGGTGCCGCCGAGGACGCGTCGGGCGGGCACGCCGTCCACCACGTCCCCGAGTCCGGGTTCGGGCGGGTTCCCGAGCCCGGCCAGGCGCAGGCCGACCGTCCGCTGGTCGGGACCGAGGACGAGGGCGGGGTCATCGACCCCGACGTGCTGTGGTCGTGCACCAACTGCGGCGCGTGCGTGGAGCAGTGCCCGGTCGACATCGAGCACGTCGACCACATCGTCGACATGCGCCGTTACCAGGTGATGATCGAATCGTCGTTCCCCAGCGAGGCCGGGGTGATGCTGCGCAACCTGGAGAACAACGGCAACCCGTGGGGCGTCTCGCCCCGGATCCGCACCGAGTGGGCCGAGGACCTGCCGTTCGAGGTCCGCGTGCTCGACGAGGGCGAGCCCATCCCGGACGACGTGGAGTACCTGTACTGGGTCGGTTGCGCCGGCGCCATCGAGGACCGGGCCAAGAAGGTCTCCCGGGCCTTCGCCGAGCTGCTGCACACCGCGGGTGTCTCCTTCGCCATCCTCGGTACCGGCGAGAGCTGCACCGGTGACCCCGCCCGCCGGCTCGGCAACGAGTACCTCTTCCAGGAACTGGCCAAGGCCAACATCGAGGTCCTCAACGCGGCGGGCGCGAAGAAGATCGTCGCCACTTGCCCGCACTGCTTCAACAGCCTGGCCAACGAGTACCCGGCGCTCGGCGGCGCGTACGAGGTCATCCACCACACCCAGTTGCTCGGCCGGCTCGTGGACGAGGGCAAACTCGTCCCCGTCCAGCCGGTGGACTCCTCGGTCACCTACCACGACCCCTGCTTCCTCGGCCGGCACAACGAGGTCTACACCCCGCCCCGGGAGATCCTCGGCAGCATCCCCGGTATCCGCAGCCAGGAGATGCACCGCTGCAAGGAGCGCGGCTTCTGCTGCGGCGCCGGCGGCGCCCGGATGTGGATGGAGGAGAAGATCGGCAAGCGGGTCAACGTCGAGCGGGTGGACGAGGCGCTCGCTCTCGACCCGGACATCGTCTCCACCGCCTGCCCGTTCTGCATCGTCATGCTCACCGACGCCGTCACCGAGAAGAAGCAGTCCGGCGGGGCGAAGGAGAGTGTCGAGGTGCTCGACGTCTCCCAGCTGCTGGCCCGCTCGCTGGCCGCACCGGCCGGCGTCGACGCCTCCTGACAGGGTTCTGTAGGGGCCCTGCCAGGGCCCTGTAGGTAGGAACCGCTGTAGCGACGACGGTTTCCACCTACGGCCTTCGCGCCTGTAGGTGGAAACCGTCGTGGGAGTGGCGGTTTCTACCTACGAGAGCAGGCGCTGGCTGGGCGGACGAGCCGCCGTAGCCGGTGCGCGGTGGGCCGTGCCCCCAGCCGGGGCCAGTTCAGGAAGGCTTCGGCCTCCAGCATGGCCAGCGCGATGCGCGGCAGGTTCCGGTTCGCCGGGAAACAGATGTAGCGGGGCGACCAGGCCGGCCGGAACTTCGCGTTGAACCGGTAGAGGCTGTCGATCTGGAACCAGCGGGAGAGGAAGACCAGCAGGCTCCGGAAACAACGGGTGACCGGGCCCGCGCCAAGCCGCTGCCCGCGTTCCAGCGCGGCCCGGAAGAAGGCGAAGTTCAGCGACAGACGCTCCACCCCGAGCCCGGCCGCGGCCCGTACCGCCGAGACGATCAGGAAGTCGTTCAGCCCGTTGTCGGCGGTACGGTCACGCACCATCAGGTCCAGCGACAGGCCCTGGCGCCCCCACGGGACGAAGTGCAGCAGCGCGCGCAGCCGCGGCTCGCAGCCCCCTTCACCGCCCGCCGAGTCGTCCCCGCCACGGTCGAAGGCCATCAGGACGACGCAGTCGCCGTCGGCGGGCGCGCCGATCCGGCCGAGCGCCATGGAGAAGCCGCGTTCGGTCTCGGTGCCGCGCCATGCCTCGGCCTGCGCCCGCAACCGGGCCCGTTCCTCGGCGGGCAGGTCGCGCATCCGCAGCGCCCGACAGGTGTAGCCGGCCCGTTCGACCCGGCCGACGGCCTGCCGGACGTTGCGCATGTCACGGCCGTCGAGGGTGAAGGCCGCCACGTCGATGACGGCTTCGTCGCCGAACTCCAGCACGGACAGGCCGGCGCGCTCCCACGCCTTGCCGCCCGTCTCGGAACATCCGATCACCGCTGGTATCCAGGCGTGTTCGGCGGCGATCCGCAGGAACTCCCGGATCGCGCCCGGCCACGCCTCGTTGTCGCCGAGCGGGTCGCCGCTGGCGAGCATCACCCCGGACACCACCCGGTAGGGGACACAGGCCTTGCGCGTCGCCGACCAGACGACGGTCTTGTCGGCGCGCAGGGCGAAGTAGCCCAGCGAGTCGGCGTCACCGTGGCAGGCCAGCAGCGCGCGCATGCCGGCGATGTCGTCGTCGGACAGCTTCGGCCGCGGCCGTGGTGGCCGCAGCACGAGGTACACGACAGCGCTGATCGTGAGCAGGCCCATGGACAGCAGCGTCCGGGTGACAAGGTCCGAGAGCCGCTCGGAGGAGAAACGCAGCGGCCCGTGGATGCCGACCAGGCCGTCCACGACGTGCGCGAACTGGACGGACAACGGGTGCGGCCCGAGCAGCCGCCCACCGCCCACCTGCAGCAGCAGCATGCCGATCGTGACCGAGGCGGCGGCAAGGGTCGTCCCGACCCGCAGTGCCCGCCAGCGGGTGCTCGGATCCCCCTTGGCCTGGAACTGCCCGCGGGCCAGCAGCAGGCCGCCGACGAGTACGGCGGAGGCGGCCGCCTCCTCGTAGTCGAGGCCCTTGATCACGTGCAGGACGACGCTCGCCATGAGCAGCGTCACCACCCCGTGCCAGGCGCGGCGCTTGCGCCGGCGCAGACCGCGCGCCAAGAGCAGCAGCAGGAGCCCGACCACAACCGTGAACGCCGCGGCCTGCCGGGAGATCGATCCGGGCAGGATCTGCCGGATCAGGTCGAGGCGGCTGCGCCAGCCGGGCGTCACCGCGGAGACGATGTCGATGAGCCCCGCGACGAACACCAGGGCGGCGGCCACGGGCGGCACCCATGGGCGGTTCCACGCCGGTAGCGCGGACCGGGCGGCCCGCGTCGGCGACACCGGGTGCGTGGACGTCTCAGATGCCGACGTCTCAGATGCCGACGCCGCGGGTGTCGGTGTTCTGGGTGCCGACGTTCGGGGGAGAGCGGTCCCAGGGGCTGGCGTCCCGGAGATCGTGCCGATGCCGTCGCCGTGCCCGTTGGCCCTGGCCCGGCTGGTCTTCGAGGGACGGCTTCCACGGCTGACCGTTGTCACGGACGCTGGCTCTCCTTTTCTTCCCTTTGCTCAGCCCGTTTTCCGGCCCGACGGGGTGCCGGCCGTGCGTGGGACGTTACCCCGGCCGGTCCGCGGTCAGGCAGGGGCGTTGCGGGTAATAGGACGGTCACAGGTGCCCTCGGGAGGAGGGGATGGATGCTCGGACTACCCGAACAGATCAAGGCGTGTCTGTTCGACCTGGACGGTGTGCTGACCCCGACGGCCGCCGTCCACGCCGCGGCCTGGAAGGAGATGTTCGACGCCTTCCTCGAACAGCGGGCCCGGTACGAGAGTGTCCCGTTCGTCCCGTTCAGCGTCCATGACGACTACCCCGCCTACGTGGACGGCAGGCCGCGGGCGGACGGTATCCGGTCGTTCCTCGCCTCCCGGCGCATCGGGCTGCCCGCGGGCAGCCCGGCGGATCCGCCGACGGCGCAGACCGTGCACGGGCTGGGGAAGCGCAAGAACGAGATCGTGACGGCCAGGCTCCGCCAGGGCGGGATCGCCGCGTACCCGGGATCCGTGCGGTATCTGCGCGCGCTGGCGGACGCCGGGGTCGGACGCGCGGTCGTCTCGTCGAGCGCGAACTGCGCGCAGGTCCTCACCGCAGCCGGCATCGACGGGCTGCTGCCCGTCCGGATCGACGCCGCGGTCGCGGCGCGTGAGCGGCTGGCGGGCAAGCCGG
>NZ_JWIO01000037.1:0-13253 GCF_001017755.1 Protofrankia coriariae | reverse complement strand
GCTGGCGGGCAAGCCGGCACCGGACACCTATCTTGCCGCGGCCCGTAAGCTGCGTGCCGAGCCCTGGCAGTCGGCGGTGTTCGAGGACGCGCTCGCCGGGGTCGAGGCCGGGCGGGCCGGTGGTTTCGGTTTCGTGGTCGGCGTCGACCGGGTCGGGCACGCCGACGCCCTGCTCGCGCACGGGGCGAACATCACCGTCCCCGATCTGGCTGTCCTGCTCGAGCCGGGCGGACAGCCAGGCGAACACGGCCGCGCCGGCCGCGCGACAGCGGATGATGGGAACCTCTCGTCCGGTGGCCCTTCATGATCGGAAGCGTGTCGTGATCGGTAACGTGTCGTTCCCGGTCGAGCCGTGGCATCTGCGTGAGTGCGGTCTCGACCCGAAGCTGCTGGCCCGGTCGGAGTCGCTGTTCGCCCTGTCCAACGGCCATGTCGGCCTGCGGGCGAACCTGGACGAGGGCGAGCCGCACGCCCTGCCCGGCACCTATCTGAACTCGGTGCACGAGCTGCGTCCGCTGCCGTACGCCGAAGCCGGCTACGGGTATCCGGAGTCCGGCCAGACGGTCATCAACGTCACCAACGGCAAGCTCATCCGCCTGCTGGTGGACGACGAGCCCTTCGACGTCCGCTACGGGGAGCTGCGGGCCCACGAACGGGTGCTGGACTTCCGCGCGGGCGTGCTGCGGCGCACGGCCGAGTGGGTGTCACCGGCCGGTCAGGCGATCAGGGTGTCGACGGTGCGCCTGGTGTCCTTCGTCCAGCGGGCCATGGCGGCGATCTGCTACGAGGTCGAACCGCTGGACGTCCCGGCGCGGCTGGTGATCCAGTCCGAGCTGGTCGCCAACGAGCAGATGCCGCCGCAGAGCGCGGACCCGCGGACGGCCGCCGTGCTGGAGGCGCCGTTGCAGGCGGAGTGGAACGGCAGCCACGGCACGTACGCGGAGCTGGTGCACCAGACCCGGCGCAGCGGCCTGCGGGTCGCCGCCGCGATGGACCATGTGATCGACCCGCTGCCCGGGCTGGGAGTCACCGCCGAGAGCGACGAGGACTCCTGCCGGATCACCGTGACGGCCGTGCTGGACGTCGGCAGCACGCTGCGCATGGTCAAGTTCATCGCCTACGGCTGGTCGGAGCAGCGTTCCCTGCCGGCGCTGCGGGACCAGGCCGCCGCCGCGCTGACCGCGGCCAGGCAGACCGGCTGGGCTGGCATGCTCGCCGAGCAGCAGGCCTACCTCGACGACTTCTGGGCGCGGGCCGACGTCGAGGTCGACGGCGACGCCGAGGTGCAGCAGGCCGTTCGGTTCGCCCTGTTCCACGTGCTGCAGGCCGGTGCGCGGGCCGAGCGCCGGTCGATCCCGGCCAAGGGGCTGACCGGCACCGGCTACGACGGGCACGCCTTCTGGGACACCGAGAGCTACGTCCTGCCGATGCTCGCCTACATCGCCCCGCACGCGGCGGCGGACGCCCTGCGGTGGCGACAGGCCACCCTGCCGCTGGCCCGTGAACGGGCCCGCACGCTCGGCTTCTCCGGCGCGGCGTTCCCCTGGCGGACGATCCACGGCGAGGAGTGCTCGGGGTACTGGCCGGCGGGCACGGCGGCGTTCCACATCAACGCCGACATCGCGGACGCGGTCGTCCGCTACGTCCGCGCGACCGGGGACGACGGCTTCGAGCGCGACGTCGGCCTGGAACTGCTCGTCGACACCGCCCGGCTGTGGCGCTCCCTCGGCCACCACGACCTCGACGGCGACTTCAACATCGACGGCGTGACCGGCCCGGACGAGTACAGCGTGGTCGCGGACAACAACGTCTACACGAACCTGATGGCGCAGCAGAACCTGGTCGAGGCGGCGAACGCCGTCCGGCGGCATCCGGACAGGGCGCGCGAACTCGGTGTGGACGCGGAGGAGACCGCGTCCTGGCGCGACGCCGCCGAGGACATGTACATCCCGTTCGACGAGAAGCTGGGCGTGCATCCGCAGTCGGAGGGGTTCACCCGGCACCAGGTGTGGAACTTCGAGCGCACCCGCCCCGACCAGTACCCGATGCTGCTGCACTTCCCGTACTTCGACCTGTACCGCAAGCAGGTCGTCAAACAGGCCGATCTGGTGCTGGCGATGGTGCGCAGGGGGGACGCGTTCACCGAGGAGCAGAAGGCTCGCAACTTCGCCTACTACGAGGCCCTGACCGTCCGCGACTCGTCGTTGTCGGCGTGCTACCAGGCGGTGATGGCCGCCGAGGTCGGCCATCTCGGGCTCGCCCACGACTACCTGCGTGAGGCCGCGCTGACGGATCTGCGCGACCTGTCGAACCGGGCCGTGGACGGCCTGCACATCGCCTCGCTCGCCGGGAGCTGGATCGCGCTGGTCGAGGGGTTCGGCGGGTTGCGCGACACCGGGGAGACGCTGTCGTTCGCGCCCCGGCTGCCGGAGGGGATCAGCCGGCTGGCGTTCACGCTGTCCCGGCGGGGCCGGCGGCTGCGGGTCGAGGTCACCGACGCCGTCGCGTCCTACGTGCTGCTGCGCGGCGACCCGACCGTCATCGTCCACCACGGCGAACAGGTGCGGGTGACGACGAAGGAGCCGGTGAGCCGTCCCGTGCCGCCGTCGCCCACCCGGCCGGCTCCCGGCCAGCCGTTCGGACGGGAGCCGGTGCGCTTCCGCCCGAACCTGTGAGGCGACCGCCGCGCCCACGTGGATGTCACCCGGTGTGGTCGTGATTGTGGTTACGGTCGCGGTTGTGGTCGTCCGGGGAGACGGCGGCGCGGGTGAAGTCACGGTAGGCGCGGGACGGCGTGGGGCCGCGCTGGCCCTGATAGCGCGAGCCGTAGACGGCCGAGCCGTACGGGTGCGTCGCCGGCGAGGAGAGCCGGAACAGGCACAGTTGGCCGATCTTCATACCCGGCCAGATCTTGATGGGCAGAGTGGCCACGTTCGACAGCTCAAGCGTGACGTGGCCGGAGAAACCCGGGTCGATGAAACCCGCGGTCGAGTGTGTGAGCAGGCCGAGGCGGCCGAGGCTGGACTTGCCCTCCAACCGGCCGGCGAGATCGTCCGGCAGGGTGACGATCTCGAGGGTCGAGCCGAGGACGAACTCCCCGGGATGCAGGACGAACGGCTCGTCGACGTCCGGCGCGACAAGCTCGGTCAGGTCCTCCTGCTCGATGGCGGGGTCGATGTGGCTGTACCGGTGGTTCTGGAACACCCGGAACCACCGGTCGAGCCGCAGATCGATACTGCTGGGTTGGACGAGAACCGGATCGTACGGTTCCAGGCGGACGCGTCCCGCGGCGATCTCGGCTCGGATGTCCCGGTCAGACAGCAGCACGTCCGAGCACGCTACCGTCCGCCGGCCTTGTCGCGGTCGTCGGACGGGGGCATCCGTCGTCCCGTCACTGGCAGAGGTAGGCCGCGTCGGTCGTCGAGCAGATGAGCTGGTTGTCGAGCAGCCACTGGATGGGCAGCGCATCGGAGACCGGATCGACGACCGGCGCCCCCGGGATGAGCGCGCTGACCACCTGGTACTGCTGTCCGTAGCCGGGCTGGTCGAACCACGGCCGGATGGCGCCGCTGTACACGGAGAACGTCTGCAGCACCCGGTAGGCGTGGTAGTTGCAGCTACCCGGGTCCGTGGTGGAGTCCAGGTTGGACGGCGGGATGGCCCGGGCGGCGTATTTCGTCCCCTCCGGGGAGGCGAAGTTGCCGCCCGTGCCACCGAAGCGGTCGAACTCCAGCCCCGGGGTCAGCGATGTCACCGTCCGCTGCGGGGTACCGTCCGGATTGATCAGGTATCCGTCCTTCGGCGGGTACTGCCAGCCGCCCTGGCCGGACCGGGCGGACGGGTCCCACCAGGTGTCCAGGAACTGCTGGACCGGCTCCCCGCCGGTCCGCTGGNNNNCGGCTCCCCGCCGGTCCGCTGGTAGTGGGACAGCTCCCGGCCCACCTCGCCGGTGACCGGCAGTTTTCGGGGTCCCAGCCGTGAGTCGTCCCGGAAGTCGGCCTCCGAACACTCGCCCGGCGAGCGGTGCCCATCCGTCGGATCACCGGTCGTCGAGCCGTCGGTCGTCGCACCGACGGTGATCGCGGTGCCGTCGGTGGTGGAGGCGGGCGCGGCCGAGGCGGATGTGGCGTCGGCGAAGGCGGCACCGGCAAGGAGCAGGGCTCCAGCCGTCAACGAGATCATGCTCTTGCGAAACTGCACGTATTCCTCCCGGACGTGTGCTCTGAGTAGCACATCGATCCGGGAGAGTAGTAAAAGATCTGCTCACGGACATGGATCGCGTTCTCCGGGCGGATATACCGTGTGTCGTCCGCCCTGTAGCGACACGTGCCTCCGGCTGACGCCGGTTGGGTCCCACCGCACCGCATCTCGCCCACGCGAGCCTGTAGGATGCTGAAGGCAGCACGCGGGCGTAGTTCAGAGGCAGAACACGAGCTTCCCAAGCTTGCAACGCGGGTTCGATTCCCGTCGCCCGCTCCACTTTGGGACAGGTCTGTCAGACGGGGTCTGACCTGGGCGTTTCGCAATATCTGTTGGGGGGCCGAGCCCCCCATACCCCCCACGGGTAGGCGCAGGTGGATCATGATTTTTGCCATCCGCGTGCCAGTGGGGGTGGGTGTGCCATCTCAGGGGGTGGGGCGCATGCGGATGGTGCTGCCTCGGGCCAGGCGGGTGGACATGGTTCGGGCGACCTCTGCGGCGCGGTCTCTGGTGGCCTTCTGGTAGATCAGGGCGGCGCGTGGGGTTGAGTGGCCGCCGAGGGCCATGAGTTCGTGGAGGGTGGCGCCGGACTGGGCCGCCAGGGTCAGGCCCGCGTGACGGCAGTCGTGTAGGTGGGCTTTTGGAGACCTGGACGGTCAAACGCCGCATCCACGGGAGCCGCACCAGAGCCGCTTGATGATCGCCTCACGTAACTGATCATGATATCGTAGATGGGGAATCTGATATCAAACGTGTGAGGTGACGCCCATGGCCGACGTCCTCGTCCGCGACGTGCCCGATGGGGTTCTTGCCGAGCTCGACGCCGCCGCTGCCCGCGCCGGGATCTCGCGCGTCGAGTATCTGCGCCGCATGCTTGCTGCCGAAGCCGAGCGAGCGTCGCGCGACGCTCGTCCACCCCTTGGACGGGAGGACTGGGTACAGCTCAACGAGCTGATCTCGGACCTTGCCGACGAGGATGTGATGCGCGGTGCCTGGTCGTGACTGAGGGCTGGCTCATCGACAAGTCGGCGATGGTCCGCATACCGGCCCATCCCGACGAGCCGGTCTGGTCACGGCGAGTCGATCAAGGTCTGATGCACATCTGTGCGGTCACACTGCTCGAAGTGGGGTACTCGGCCCGCAACGGCCCTGAACACACCCGGCTTCTCGGTACCCCGCCGCTCGCGCGCATGGCCATTCAGTGGGACATGCCGACCGCCGTGACCCGACGTGCCTACGAGGTCCAAGGCATGTTGGCCGCGGCCGGCCACCACAGAACTCCCAGTATCCCCGATCTGCTGATCGCAGCGACGGCGGAAGCTGCCGGGCTTACGCTCCTGCATTACGACAAGGACTTTGAGCTGATCGCCGACCTGACCGGGCAACCGTTGTGCCGATTGTCCTGATCCCCCGCATCGCGGCACGGCTGACAGTCAAGATAACCTCCCACGTTCCTGTGGCTGGGGTTTTTTGGGCCATCTGCGGGCCAGCAGTAGCGGATGTGCTGTCAGGATCGGTGCGGTCAGACGCGGTGCGGGCCGCGCCACGTGGCCGGCTGTGCGTGGCCGTGAACAGTCGTGACGACGTACCGCGGCAGTGCCGGGGCGGATGCCGAGCGGGACGCATCCTGGATCGGCCCGGGAGCATCCCGCTTTCAGTCCTTGACCTCGATGCCGTGGGCGCGGGCCTTGCTTGTTCCGCTGCGGATGTCGTTGGTGAGCACAACGCTGGTCCGACGGCTGACCGCGCTGGTGACGTGTAGTCCGGCAGCCGTAGCTTTCTCGACTAATTCTTCACGATCAATAACGGTATCTCCGGTGAAGGCAACCCGCATGCCCTGGACGAGCGGCCCGCCAACGGTGAGCAGCCCCGGATTGAGATAGGGGCAGGGCGGTTTTCGCATGGTTGCCCGGGGCCGGGCGGGCAGGATTGCCACGTCGTCACGCGCTGTGCCGCAGGAGGCGAGGGGCAGGTCCAGTTGCTGGCTGGCGGCGTGCCCCAACGCCCGCGGCAGCAGAGCGGCGAGGACGTCGGCATCGTCGACGGCGTCGTGGGCCTGACGTTGGACGACTCCCCAGTACTCCGCCAGCGTCGCCAGTTTGAGGTTCGGCAGGTCGAGATCGAGCCGGTGGGCGAGAACCCGGGTACACAGCCGCCATTCGACAGGGAGGCGGATGCCCAGCCGCATTGCTTCGGTGGCAAGCATCTGCCAGTCGAAAACCGCATTGTGCGCGACGAAGATCCGGCCGTCGAGCAGCGGCAGCAGAGAATCGGCTACCAGGTCGAATATGGGGCTGCCGGCCAGCCGTTCGCGGGTGAGCCCGTGAATGTGCACCGGCCCGGGATCGCATCCCGGATCGAGCAGGGTCGACCATCGCCGTTCCACCGTGCCGTCCGACGCCACGTGCACTACGGCTACCGAGAGGATTCGGCTACGCTGTGCTATCAGTCCGGCGGTCTCCACGTCCACCACCACATAGCGGTGGGGATAGGCGGCTGCGATGGTCGACGGTTGAAGTAACGGGGAGCTCACAGCGTCGGATCGTCCCATGATGCTCGGCCCGGTCAGTTGGCTGGTGTTGTCTGCCAGGGGTTTGTCAGGTCGATGCCGGTGTGGACGAAGTCCCCGGTGTTGCGGGTGGCGAGGCCAGCGGAGTGTGAGCGGCAGATGGCCGCGATCTGGGCGTCGGCCATGGCGATGGGCAGGCCCCGCCGCTCGCGTCCCATGACGATGTCCGCGTAGTGGGCCGCCGCGTCGTCGTCGAAGGGCAGGACGCGGCCGGCGAAACCCGCCTCGACGGCACGTTGCAGCCGGTCGGCCAGGTCGGTGCGGCGTCGCCCCTCGGGCACCCGGGCGACGCCGTAGCGCAGCTCGGCCATGGTCACCGCGGTCAGGTAGATCTCGTCGGCGGGCTGGCTGTCGATCCAGGCAACGACCCCTGGATCAGCCCGGGCGCGCATCAGCTCCGAGACGACGTTCGTGTCCAGCGTGATCATGAGGAGAGGTCTGCCGCTCTCGGTGGCTCCGTGCGTGGCGGCAGCGCAAGCTCCACGTCCTCGTCGAGGTCCGCGAAGTACTGGTGGATCTGGCTGCCCAGCCCGCGTCGCGGGGCCGGCCCGGTCAGGGCGGCCCGGAGGATCGCCCGGGCCTCCGCCTCCATGGACCGGCCGTTGTGCGCCGCGCGGACCCGTAGCCGCGCCTTCACCTCGTCATCCAGATCCCTGATCGTCAACGTCGCCATGACATACCACCCCTTCCAGCCATCCAATGCTAGCACTGCATGCATTGCAAGCTGGGTGTGCGGAATCCGCGCCAGATCCGGCTGACGTCGCGGACAAGCCTGGAGGCTGCTCGCATTCGATCCGAACCTACTGCGGAAAAACGGGGAGGAGTCCGTGGATACGGGGTGAAAGTGCTGCTAGAGTCCGTACCTGCTGACCGCGACTCGCTATCGTCCCGGACCGCAGGCGCTGCGGGCAGAGTCCGCGTCATGAGATTTCCGTAACCATCCGGCGCAGGCTGAGGCGTGTGCTGTCGTCGCTGACAGCACGGTCCCGGCCATGAGGAACGACCTGACCATCCCGACCACATGACTGCCGATCAAGCTGCCGGAGCTGGACAGCGTGATCGACGGATCGTCTGGGCCGGGTAGTTCGGCGCGCCCTCCTCATGGTTGCTCCGGGCGTCTCGTGGCGGGCCAGCGCAGGCCCCGGCGCGCCGCTCCGCACAGGAGCCGCTCTCCACAGGATCACAGGAAAGGACACGATGCCGCGAAACGTCCTGATCACTGGTGGCTCCAGTGGTGTGGGTCTGGCCACCGTGACACGGTTCGCCCGTAATGATGACAATGTGTGGTTCACCTACCACTCCCGACGGGACGTCGCCGAGTCGGTTGTGTCGGACCTGCGCACGACTGACGGCGCCCGGGTGCGCGCCTTCGAGTTCAGGCAGGGGGAGCGGGGCAGCCATGACGCTCTGCTGGCGGCGCTTCCCGGCCCGGTGGACGTGCTCGTCAACAACGCCGCCGTGGGCACGCGGAGTATCGACCGGTATGTCGAGGATTCGCGCGACCGGGACGAGGCGTTCCTGCGGATCAACAGCATCGGCCCGCTGTGGCTGATCCGGCGCCTCCTGCCGGGCATGCTGGACCGCGGCTACGGGAAGATCGTCAATATCTGCAGCGTCGGCGGCGGGGTGGCGCAGTTCCCGGGATTCGACGTCGTGGACGGCATGAGCAAAGCGGCGCTCGCCTACCTGACCCGCCATCTCGCGGCGGAGACGGCGCATTCTCCGGTCGATGTCATGGCGGTGTGCCCGGGGGCGGTCGACACGCCCATGCTGCGGGAGAGCACGCTCGACCGGCTGGCGCCGCAGGCCCGGCTCGACTTCGAGGCGAATCTGCCGAAGGGCAGGCTGATCCGGCCGGAGGAGATCGCGGAGCTGGTGTGGTGGTTGTGCGGCAACGGATCCGGCGTGCTGCACGGGGCGGTCGTGGACGCGTCGATGGGCCTGGGAGTACGTCCCGGCCTGCTTGCCGAGCACTCCGCGGAATCCGACCGGGTGCGTGGCGGCCGTCCGGGGGGTCGCTGATGGTGTCGAGGCGTGCGGCGGCGTTGGCCGCCCAGCCGCCGGCGATCGCCGCGGCGCACTTCCGAGCGGAGGCGCATCCGTACCATCCCCGGCTGCGCCCGGACGGGTACATCAATCTTGGTACGGCGGAGAACCGACTGGTGTGGGACCTGCTGGCGCCCCGGCTGACCGGCCCGCGTCCACTGAGCGCCGCGGACACCCACTACGCCCCGCTGCACGGCACCGACGCCTTCCGGGAACAGCTCGCTCGTTTCCTCGGCGGAGTCTGCCGGACGGAGGTGGACCCGGAACACCTTGTCGTGGTCAGCGGGGTGACGAGCGCTCTGGACGTCATCGCCTCCGTCCTGTGCGATCCGGGGGAGGCGGTCGTCGTGCCCGCTCCCTACTACGGGGCTTTCGACGTCGACCTGCTCGGGCGTTCCGGCGCCCGCCTGCTGCCCGTGCCCCTGAGCGCTGGCAGGAACTTCCAGGTGACGACCTCGGAGATAGGCCACGCGCTGACCCGTGCTCGCGAGCGGGGTGTCACCGTCCGTGCCGTGGCACTGGCCTCACCGGGGAACCCGGTCGGTCACGTCCACCCGCCGCAGGTCCTCCGGGAGATCGCCGAGGTCGCCGGTCAGCACGGGGTGGACGTCATCGTGGACGAGATCTACGCCAATTCGGTCTTCGGCGAGACACCGTTCGTCAGCTTTCTCGATCCCGAGGTGAGGGCGGCCGGGACCGGACGGGTCCACATCGTGTGGGGATTCGCGAAGGACTTCGGACTACCCGGCTTCAAGATCGGTGTTCTGTGCAGTCCCGATCCCGAGGTCTGTGCCGCGGCCCGGGCACTCGCCTACTTCGCCGCGACATCGACCGACACCCAGGCACTTCTGCGGGATGTGCTCGCCGACCGGGCATGGGTTGCTCGTTTCCTCGCGGAGAGTCGTCGACGGCTTGCCCTTTCCTATGCTTCGTCGGTCGATCTCCTCACCGCCGCTGGTATTCCCTTCGTGCCGGTGGGGGCGGGATTTTCGCTGTGGGTCGACCTGGGGGCGTGGCTGACCGCCCCCACCTTCGCGGCCGAACACGCCCTGTGGGAAAGAATTCTTGAACAGGCCTGTGTCAACGTCCTGCCGGGCCAGTTCTTCGCCAGCCCGGATCCCGGATGGTTCCGGATCTGCTATGCCACCGACCTGGCCGTGGTAACGGAGGGCATCAGCCGTGTTGTTCGGCTCCTTGGCACGTCCGAGCCGCGGGGTGACGAAAGAGCCGCTGTCTCCTCCCGTCCGGTCGGTGCTACGCGGTACGAAAACGTCGAGGGCTGACGATGGAGAAGAAACCGAGCAGGCCGGGAGCGGCTCAACCGATGAACGACTGGTACAGCTCGGCGGGAGTCCGCGGTGGGAGTCGGCGGACATTTCACCGGGACATGGAGGAAGGACGGGTGTTCTTTCCCTCCGAGCTGGTTCCTTATCTTGCCCACGAAGCCGTCCGTGTTCTCCCGGCCGCCCTGACACGGGAACTCACCGTGCGTCACCTGTACCAGTTTCTGCTGTCGGCAACGCACCTGGAGACCAGGATCGTCAACCGTGGGGCGGAGCGGATCGCCGGGAATCGGGTGGGCTTCGACCTGCCTCGTTCGTGTCGTCTGGACGCCTACAAAATATACTGTGACGAGGGGTATCACTCGCTGTACAGTCTCGATCTGGCCGACCAGATCGCCACCGCCACGGGGATCCCAATACCCCGGTGGGACTACGGCGGGTTCGTCGAACGTCTCGAGGAGACCGGGCGCGCCATTCTCCCCGGCGAACCGGTGCTCGCTCATCTGCTGCAGGTGATCGTGTTCGAGACGTTGATAACCGCGGTCCTCAACGAGGTCCCCAACGATCCCACGGTCGTCACCGCGGTCCGGGAGGTGACCCGGGACCATGCCCGTGACGAGGGACACCACCACCGGTTCTTCGTCGCGTTCTTCCACCTTCTGTGGGGACATCTGGAACCCTCGCTCCGGGCCCGCGTGGCGCACGCCATCCCGCCTCTGATCAGGGCATGTCTCGTCTGGGACACCGCGCCGGTCCGCTCCTCTCTCCTGCTCGCAGGCCTCGACGAGCCCACTGCCGACACCGTGCTCCGGGACGTCTACGGGGGTACCGCCGCGACCCGACGAATCCGCGAGGTCGCCCAGGCCACCCGGCGGATGTGCGAGTCCGCCGGCGTCCTCGATCTTCCTGGAGCGAGGGAGACCTTCGCCGCCCACGGCATCGAGTGAGGACACCATGCAGCCTTCCGCCGATCATGACAGCGGACTCACCTACGCGACCTACCTTCGCCTTCCCCACGTGCTCGACCAGCAGCGGTGCAGAAGCTCACCCCCTGCCCATGACGAACTGCTCTTCATCACTGTCCACCAGGTGTATGAGCTGTGGTTCAAGGTGCTGCTGTTCGAGCTTTCCAACGCCAGGGACCGGATGCTTGACGGCGACGCCTACCGGGCCCGCCTCCGGCTGCGCCGCTGCCACGAGATCGAGCGCGTGCTGGTGAACCAGATCGACGTCGTCGACACCATGACGCCGCACGGATTCCTGGAGTTCCGTGGAACGCTGGGGTCGTCCAGCGGGCTTCAGTCGACGCAGTTCCGAGAAATAGAATTCCTGTCCGGTGCCGACGACAGCGGTTGGCTGGACAGGGCCGTCTGGCTGAGCACCGAGGACCACCAGCGGCTGTCCCGGCGACTGACCGAACCGGACCTGTGGGACTCTTTCATCACGCTTCTGGCCGTCGCTGGTTTCGCCGTCGGCACCCCACAGCAGCGAGCCGCGATCTTCTACGAAATAGCGGTCGGCGACGATCGGTACAACGAGCTGTGGGAGCTCTCCGAAGCGCTGATCGACCACGACCAGATGTGGTCGACCTGGCGCCTGCGGCACCAGATGACGGTGGTGCGCCAGCTCGGTGGAAAACCTGGGACAGGTGGCAGCACAGGTGGCGGCTACCTGGCGGAACGGGTTCCGATGAAATTCTATCCGGAACTCTGGGAGGCAAGGAGTCGTTTCGGCCCGCCGAACGACGGAAGCCTTCCGCGGGTTCACGCCCCCGAATCCCTTCGACAGGAATCCGATGGCTAGGCCGGCGAGAACCCACGACGGCACGGGAAACGACGGCACGGGAGACGGCAGGACCACGGCCGGTGGGACGTCACCGCCCCCGTGGGAGACCAGCCGGGAACTACGCGACCAGGCGTACTCGCCCAGCCTGACCGTAGCCGACATGAGAACTTACCTACGCATGTACGCGGACAGGTCGGCTGATGCCCGCGCAACCCTGCCATGGAAAGAAATCTCCTACGGAGACACCTCCGCCCAGCGGCTCCACTTCTTCCCCGCCGCTGGTCCCGACGCGCCGCTACAGGTCTTCATCCACGGCGGCTACTGGCAGGAACTGAGCAAGGAGGAGTCGTCCTTCGCCGCGCCGGACTTCGTCACGAGAGGAGCGTCCTTCGCCGCGTTGGGGTACGGGCTCGCGCCCGCTCACCGACTGGACGAGATCGTCGCCATGGTCCGCAACGCCATACTGTGGATTTTTCGGCACGCCGCCGAGCTGGGCGTCGACCCCCAGCGGATCTTCCTGAGCGGTTCCTCCGCCGGGGCTCATCTCGCCGCGATGTGTGTGATGGACGGTTGGCTCTCTCCCGCGCTGCGCCCCTTCGACGTGATCCGCGGTGCCTGCCTGCTCAGCGGTATCTACGATCTCGAGCCGCTGCGGCACACCTATGTCGGAGAACAGATCGGGCTCACCGCAGCCGAAGCGGCCCGCAACAGCCCGATTCGTCATGTCCACGGCGACGCCCCACCGCTGATCGTCGCCCGCGGCGACAACGAGACGGCCGCCTTCGCCGCCCAGCACAGACAGTTCGTATCATCCCTGACCCGAGCGGGCACGCCAGTTGCCGATCTTGTGGTGCCCGCCCGGAACCACTTCGATCTCCCTCTCGTCCTCGGGGACCCGGAAACACCACTCGGCCGGGCAGTCCTGACGCAGATGGGCCTGCTGTCACCCCCCCGGAAATCCGGCGCTCGAGGTCGGATCTGGCCGGTCTCCGCGGTGAGTGCGAGGTGTGCTCTTCGCAGTATCCATGTCGTGCGGTCCGAGTCACTGGTACCCGTTCCTGTTGGAGGAATGGTACGGCGGAGCCGTCTGGTAGCTCCATTGATGGCTCTCCTTTCCCTGGATGTTCTCAGAACTGCCGTACGCATGATTCAGATCGCGATCCGGTCAAAGATTTTGAATGGAAAACTTGAAGACCTGGTTCGATCTTCTTCTCCCGTCCGGTTGTCGGGGTGCTGGCAGGGGATTTGAAGGGGTGCGTGCGTGCCGGTGGGGCGTTGCGTCCTGGCGGACGGTTAGGAATGGAACAGCGGTCGATAATTGACACCGCCTCCTTCTGGGTGTATTGGCCACAATGCCGCTAAGATAAGAA
>NZ_JWIO01000035.1:13063-45200 GCF_001017755.1 Protofrankia coriariae | reverse complement strand
GGGCCAGCCGCGACGGGCCGGCGGGGGACGACGTTCTTGGCGCTGCGGGTACCGCCACGTCCGTGCCGTGGGTCGCCGTGTCATGATCCGGAACGATCTGCGCCGGTATGGATACGTCAGGTAGATCGGTGGCCGGTGTCGCCGTGGGCGACGCCGGGCGGGCCGCCGCGCCCCCGAGCCAGAACCGCCGCCGCTGGAATGGATAGGTGGGCAGGTCCGTCACGCGCGCCGCCGGGTCGATCGCCGCGGCCCAGTCGACGTCGACCCCGCGCACGTACGCCTCGGCCAGCGACGCCAGCAGCCGGCGGGGGCCCCCGTCGTGGCGGCGCAGCGTACCCGTGACGAGGGTGTCGGCGTGCCCGGGGCCGGCGTCCGCCGCGATCCGCTGGATCGCGCCGGTGAGGACCGGGTGCGGTGTCATCTCGACGAACGTGCCGTGCCCGGCCGCGAGCGCCGCCCGCACCGCCCGGTCGACGTCCACGGTCTCCCGCAGGTTGCGGTACCAGTAGGCGGGGGTCAGCTCGGTGGTGGGCAACCTGCCGGCGGTGACGGTCGAGTAGAACGCGACGTCTGCCGCCACCGGGGTGATGCCGTCGAGCAGCTCGAGCAGCCGCTCGCGCACCGGGATGACCTGCGGCGAGTGCGAGGCGTATTCCACCGGGATCCGGCGGACGTCGACACCGGCCGCGGTCAGTGTCGCCACGAACTCGTCGAGGGCGCCGGTCTCGCCGGAGACGACCGTGGCGTCCGGACCGTTGATCACGCCGATGCCCGCGCGGTCGGCCCACGGCGTGAGCAGCGTGGCGACCTCGGCCGCGGGCAGCGGGACCGACACCAGCCNCCAGCCCGCCGCGGCCGGTGATATCGACCAGGGCGCGGCTGCGCAGCGCCACCACGGCCGCGGCCTGTTCCAGGGTGAGCGCGCCCGCCACGTGCGCCGCGGCGATCTCACCCTGGGAGCTGCCGATCACCGCGTCGGGCTCGACACCGAAGGCCCGCCACACCGCGGCGAGGGAGACCATCACCGCGAACAGCGCCGGCTGCACCACGTCGACCCGCTCCAGCGACGGGGCGCCCGGGGCGTCACGCAGGACGTCCGGCAGCGACCAGTCGACATGGGGTGTGAGAGCCGCCGCGCACGCCTCGATCGAGCGGGCGAACACCGGGGAGGTGTCCAGCAGCTCCGCGGCCATGCCGGCCCACTGGGAGCCCTGGCCGGGGAAGACGAAGACGGTCCTGCCGCGCTCACCCACCGACCCGCGCACCACGCCCGCGGCCGGTTCGACGGCGACGAGCGCGCGCAGCCCGACGGACAGCTCGGCCCGGTCGGCGCCGATCACCACCGCCCGGTCCTCGAAACGTGCCCGGGTCGTCGCCAGCGACAGCGCGATGTCCGCGGGATCGCCCCCGCCGCCGGTGCTGTTACCGTCGGCGCCGCCGTCTCCGCTTTCAGCGTTCTCAACGCTGCTGCCGGTGCCGCCGGCGGGGGGGTCGGTGAGCAGCGCCAGCAGACGGCCGGCCTGGGTGTCCACCGCGTCCACGCCACGCCCGGACAGCACCCACGGCGCGACGCCGCGTACCGCGGGCTCACGGCCACCGTCGGCGTGTGCCGCGGGCTCACGATCGCCGCCGGCGCGCGCCGGCGGGGCCGACGACGCTTCGGCCGCCCCGGATCCTCCGGCCGCTCCAGCTGCCCCGGCCGCCGTGGGCCGTGCGCTGGGCGCCTCGCCCAGCACGACGTGGCAGTTCGTCCCGCCGACTCCCCACGAGCTCACCCCGGCCAGCAGCGGCCGGTCGTCGTGCGGCCAGGGCCGCCGGGCGGTCACCACGCGCAGCCGCAGCTCCTCGAACGGGATCCGGGGGTTGGGCGTGACGAAGTTCAGGCTCGGCGGGAGCACCCGGTGCGTGATCGCGAGGACCGTCTTGACCAGGCCGACGATCCCCCCGGCGCCCTCGAGATGGCCGATGTTCGTCTTCACCGACCCGACCAGCAGGGGGTCGTCNGTCGGCGGGCCGGCCGACACCGTAGGCGGCGCCCAGCGCGGACGCCTCGATCGGGTCCCCGACCGCGGTCCCGGTGCCGTGCAGCTCGACGTAGCGCACGTCGCGCGGGTCGACGCCGGCGCGGCTGGCCGCCGCGCGCACCACGTCCCGCTGGGCCTGTGCGCTCGGGACGGTCAGGCCCGCCGTGGCGCCGCCGCTGTTGACCGCGCTGCCGCGGATCACCGCGTGGATCCGGTCGCCGTCGGCGAGCGCGGCCGCGAGCGGCTTGAGCACGACGACCGCGCCGCCCTCGCCGCGCACGAAGCCGTTCGCCCGCGCGTCGAAGGTGAAGCACTGCCCGTCCGGGGACAGCCCGCCGAAGCGCTGCGCGCTGACAGCCGTCTCGGCGGTGAGATTGAGGTGGACGCCGGCGGCCAGCGCCAGCTCCGACTCGCCCGAGCGCAGGCTCTCGCAGGCCAGGTGCACCGCCACCAGCGACGACGACTGGGCGGTGTCCACCGTCAGGCTCGGGCCGCGCAGGCCCAGCAGGTAGGACAGCCGGTTGGCGATGATGCCGCGGGCCAGCCCGGTCAGAGTGTGCCGGGTGACGGCGTTCAGGCCGTAACGGTGGACCAGCCCGGCGTAGTCGCTGGCGATGGCGCCCACGAAGACGCCGGTGCGGGTGTCCGCCAGCGCGGCCGGGACGACGCGGGCGTCCTCCAGCGCCTCCCAGCCGAGCTCGAGCACGAGACGCTGCTGCGGATCCATCGCGTCCGCCTCGCGCGGCGAGATGCCGAAGAACTCCGGGTCGAAGTCCGCGACGCCGTCGAGAAAACCGCCGCGCAGCGGGCGGATATCGTCCGGGATTCCCTCCCAACGGCCGGCGGGAACATCCGTGACGGCGCTGCGCGCATTCTCCAGCAGCTGCCAGAACTCCCCGGGGCCGACCGCCTGGGGCAGTCGGGCGGCCAGCCCGACGACGGCGATGTCGGACGGCGTCTCGGCATGCGACATCTTGGGTGTCCATTTCCTCTCGTAAACGGCCGGCGCGGCCGGATGCCGGGGTGGCGGCNGGCTGGCCGCGCCGGCCGAAGGCGGCGCGATCACGTTCGTTGTTTCGCGCGGAGACGGGACCCGGATTTCGGGAAGATCTGGTGTGGCTGCCGGGGACCGCGGAGGGGCNCTCGGGGACGAGCCGCACGGTGTGGATCTCGATGAACGGGTGACGGCGGGGGTGCCGTTCGAGCGGCGGGCCGGCCGGCCGCGCGGTCAGCCGGCCCTGCCCCGCCGCGCGGTCAGGCCGGCCCCGGGCACCGGGGCTGTCAGCGCGGTTGCGGGTTCCCGAGGCGACAACAACGCTCGGCGCAGGGGAGACCGTGGTGGGGACAGCGTGCGGCGCGGCGGCGGCTGGAGCGGTGCGGTAGCACGCTGTATCACACCCTTTCGTCTTCGTCCGCGCCTATGTGTTCCGCGTTCACACGTCCCGTCCACGCACACCTGACCGGGGCGCCCGGACACGGCCTGCTGCCGGCCGCGCCCGCGCCCGCCCTACGGGCGTGCGACGAACCGTACTCGGGTACCCGCCGGTCCGTCAGGAGGGCCAGTATGTAGATGGTCCGCAGAAAAGCGCGCGGCGATAACCCCTATCGATACCCCTAGTCGACCCTTACCGTCATTGTGGTACAGCTCACACGGGATGTGCGGCCCATATTATGTGCCAGCTGCCCCGGAGAATAAAACGTTGGCCTCTGTGAGGCTTTTCCTCGGATGCCGGTCTTGCTTCCCGATGGCGGCCCTGATAGGGATGACGGAAACCAGGCCGGGTATTTTCGGGCGTCATCCGCCGGCCCGGCCGGCCGCCGGCAGGAAAGGACACCAGTCGTCATGACGCGACCCGGGGTGAGTGCCGGCGACGGTACCGGCAGCGGTACCGGTGCCGATCTGTGGATACGGCGGTTTCATCCGGTGGCGGATCCCGCCGGGCGGCTGGTCTGCTTCCCGCACGCGGGCGGCTCGGCGCCCTTTTTCTTCCCGCTGTCCCAGGAGCTGTCCGCGCCGGCCGGCCCGGGCCGGCGCGGCGTCGACGTGCTCGCCGTCCAGTACCCCGGCCGCCAGGACCGCCTCGNCCGCCTCGGCGAGCCGGCGGTCACCAGCATCGCCGGGCTCGCCGAGGGGATCGCCACGGCCCTGCGGCCGTGGGCCGGCGAGCCGCTGACGTTCTTCGGGCACAGCATGGGCGCCGTCGTGGCCTTCGAGGTCGCCCTGCGCCTGCGGGCCCGCGGGCAGGACGGCCCGGTGTGCCTGATCGCCTCCGGCCGCCGCGCGCCGTCGAGGTACCGCCAGCGGCAGGACGTCCACCGCCGGGACGACGCCGGCATCGTCGCCGAGCTGCGCCAGCTCGCCGGCACCGACCCCCGGCTGCTCGGCGACGAGGAGATCCTGCGGATGATCCTGCCGGCGATCCGCGCCGACTACACCGCGGTCGAGACCTACCGGTCGCAGCCGGGCGCGGTGCTCCCCTGCCCGGTCACGGTGTTCACCGGCGACGCCGACCCACAGGTCACCCTCGACGAGGCACAGGCCTGGCGGGAGCACACCACCGCCGGGTTCGACCTGCGGGTCTTCCCCGGCGGGCATTTCTACCTGGCCGAGGACCCCGGGCCGGTCATCGCGGCCATCCGCGCCGAGCTGGCGGCGCGGGCCCCCGCGGTACCGGCGTCCGCCGTGCCAGGGCCTGCTGTGCCGGCTCCCGCTGTGCCGGAGCCCCCCAGCCAGGCGGCGAGCTCGCGCACCTCGGCGCGGTAGAGCGTCGCCGGGTCCGCCACGTGGGGCCGCAGGTGCCCGTTGATCTCGAGTGCCAGTAGCCCGTGCAGCCGACCCCAGATCCGTAGCGACAGCGCGACGGCCGCCGGCGGCAGGCCCGGGACCGCCGCGCGGGCCAGCGCGGCGAACGGCGGGGTGAAGTCGGACCAGTCGTAGTCGTCCGTGCCAGCGCCCGTGCCGTCCAGGTCCGCCCCGGGCGCGGACATCCGCTCCCGCAGGCCCGGCCAGGCGGTCTCCACCAGGCGCAGCAGCACGCCGCACGCCTGCTGCTCCGCCGAGGACGCGTCACCCTCGGTCGGGAAGCGGTAGCCCGGGATGGGGCTACCGTAGAGGAGCTGGTACTCCTGCGGGTTGGTGACGGCCCACTCGCGGTAGGCCATCGCCACCGCGACCAGGGCGGCGCCGGGATCGTCGGCGGGCGCCGCGGCCCGGACGGCCTCCAGGCGCCGCGCCACCGAGGTGTAGATGTCGGTCACCAGCGCGGTGATCATGTCGTCGCGGGTGTCGTAGTAGCTGTACAGCGCGCCCGCGGTCATGCCCATCTCGCGGGCGATCGCCCGCAGCGACAGCGCTGCCGCGCCACCGTCGGCCATATGGCGCAGTGCGATCGCCTTGATCTCGCGGACCGTCTCGGCGCGTAGCCGGTCACGGCGCCGAAGCATGCGATCTTCCACCGTTGGCAGTTTACAGCGCCTGTCTCCTGCACTGCGGCCAAACTTTGATAGCCGTGTAGTCTTTGAACATCGTACTGTCGCGTCAGTTGGCCCGGACGGTCCTCGCCCCACGTCGCCCCACGTCGCCGCACCCTGCGCCGCCCGCGTCACGTCGTCCGTCCGGGCTGGTCCCCCGTGTCAGCCGTCGCCTCGAGGAACCCGAAGAACCGAAGAACCCGAAGAAGAGGAAGGGGCTCGCCCCATGACTGTCCCCGCAGCCCCCGGGCTGCCCTATCAGCGCGCCCGGCTCACCCTCGCGCTGCTGGCGTTCGCGCAGTTCATCGTCGCCGTCGACTACAACATCGTTTATGTCGCGCTGCCCGACATCGGCGTCGAGCTCGGCTTCACCTCGCAGTCGATACAGTGGGTGGTCAGCGCCTACGCCGTCGCCTTCGGTGGCCTGCTGCTGCTCGGCGGACGTGCCTCCGACCGGCTCGGGGCGCGCCGCGTCTTCAGCGTCGCGCTTCTCGTATACGGCCTGTCGTCCCTGGCCGGCGGGCTGGCGTCGACACCCGGCGTGCTCGTCACCGCGCGGACGGTGCAGGGAATCGGCGGCGCGCTGCTGTTCCCGGCGATCCTCAAGCTCATCAACACCATCTACGAGGAGGGAACCGAACGCACCCAGGCCCTGGCGGTGTGGAGCGTGGCGGCCAGCGGCGGGCTCGCCGCCGGGGCCCTGCTCGGCGGGCTGCTCACCGACTGGTTCGGCTGGGAGTCGGTCTTCTTCGTCAACGTCCCGCTCACGGCCGTGGCCCTGCTGGGCGTCTCGCGCCTGCTGCCCGCGGACCCGCCGCGGGCGCACGGCCTGAAGGGCTTCGACCTGCCCGGCGCGCTGATCGCCACCGCCGGTGTGGCGCTTGTCGTCTTCGGCCTGGCCTCCGGCTCGGAGGTCGGCTGGACGGCCGCCCGCACCACCTCCTCGATCATCGTCGGGGCGGTCCTGCTGGCCGGGTTCGTCCTGGTCGAACTGCGTACCCGGGATCCGCTGGCCCCGCCGCGACTGTTCCGGCAGCGCACGCTGGTGATCGCGATGCTCGCGGTGCTGCTGCTCGTCGGCAGCCTTGCCGGCGAGTACTACCTGTTCACGACATACCTGCAGAACGTGCTTGACTTCAGCCCGCTCCAGGCCGGGCTGGCGTTCCTCCCGCTCACCGTGATCTCGATGGTGGGCGGCGCGGCGGCCGTCACCCTGCTCACCCGCTACGGGCTGCGCACCACGATGGCCGCGGGCCTGTTCGTCGGCGGCGTCGGCATCGCGGCCGTCACCGCCGGGGTGTCGGTGGACGGCTCGTACCCGGCCCTGCTGCCCGGCCTGGTGCTGTGGGGCATCGGCGGTGGGGTCGCCTTCACCGCGGTGTTCGTCGCCGCGTCCGCCGGGGTGGCACCGGCCGAGCAGGGCGTCGCCAACGCCCTGGCCTCGACCTTCCAGCAGATCGGCACCGCGCTGGGGCTGGCCGTGATCGTCGCGGTCGTGACGGCCCGTCCGCACGGGCCGGCATCGCTGGACGCCACCGCGACCGGGGTCGTGGACGCGCTGCGGGTGGGTGGCTGGGTGTCGGCCGCCATCTGCGCCGCCGGGACCGTGGTGGCTCTCGCGCTGGCCCGCACGCCCCGGCCGGCCGGGCAGCCGGCCGCGCAACCGGCCGGGCAGCCGGCATCCGCCCCGGGCGAGCCGGCCGACCCCCAGCACCAGCCCGTGTGACACCAACCCACACAAGGTGACGGGGCCGCGACCGGACCTGTCCCAGCTGTCGTCCCCGCGGGCCCTCCTGGGCTGGCCCGCGGGGACGGCTTCGTTTTTCCGCCCGGTTCTCCCGCCCCGGCCCTGGCCGCTGGCCGGCCCGCCGGTGGCGCCGCTCGGCGGTCGATGGTCGATGGTCGGCGGTCGCTGCCTGGCAGTCGGGACGGTGTGGCAGTCGGGACGGTGTGTTCACCGGCCCCGTGCCCCTTCCCCCGCCTGGCCGGGCTGTCGCCGAGATGACGGGACAGCGGGTATCGAGATACCGGTACGGCCGCCGATATCCCCGGTACGGTTTCCTGGAGCCTCGTTCTTTCCGTGGCCTTGTTCTTCCCGGAGCGCCGTTCTTTTCCGGGACAGCTCCGGCCTGTCCGGTACGGCCGCCCGGGCCGCCGCGTGAGCGGTGTTCCGTGGGCGGGAGGGCCACCTGGGCGGGAGCGTCACCTGTGGTACTCCCGCCACCGGTACCCGGCGCGCCCGGCACGCCGCGTATCTGTGCGGCCACGGGGCAGTCCGGCCGGTGGGTATTCCGGTACCGGTATTCCGGCGGCGGTCATCGGGCCGGCGTCACCAGGGCCGGTAACACCGGGTCAGCATCCGTGTTCTGCTGGACGCAGCTAACACGCGCCGGATTTGAAGTCAACCCGAGCCGACCCCTACTGGCACCCCGATATTCATCCGAATACCAACTATCGAAACCGCCGCCTGCCAGGACGGCGGATGTCGGGCACGCCTATATGGCGAGCATCACATCGACCTTTTTCGCCGGTCGGGTTTGGGCTCGGCTAATGTCCCCGGCATGAGGTCGCGGGGGCATCGTCACAGCAGTCGGGGCATGGCTGTTCTGACGTCGCGTCTGACGTCGCGGCGTCACATCGACCTGTTGCGCGTCTCCAGCGCCACCTGTTCACACTGACCCGTACGCGGTCGTCTTTTTCGTTCGGCCACGCGGCTCGGTGCCGCCGCCGGCCCGGTGGCCACCTCGTTTTCCGGCGAAGTCGTCGTCCCAGCACGAAGTCATCGTCCCGGTAAATGCCCCGCGTGCGCCGTAACCGGCCCGCCGCGCGGAATGCCAGCCGTCCCGCCGCATTCTCTCCCGCCCAGAACATCGGAGTGGCTCCATGCGTTTTGTCAGGCCCACGTACGCCCTCACCGGCGTCACCGTCGCCGCGGCGCTCGTGCTGGGCGCCTGCGGGTCGTCCGGCGGGGGATCGTCCAGTCCCGGTGAGGCCGTGCCCAGCGCCGGCGGTTCGGTGACCTACGCCATCGACACCGAGCCGGTCTGCTACAACGTCCACGTCAGCCAGCAGGACATCACCGCCGAGGTCCAGCGCAACGTCGTCGACTCGCTGCTCTTCTTCGACGCCGACCAGAAGATCCACCCCTGGCTGGCCACCTCCTGGGAGACCTCCAGCGACTTCAGGACCTTCACCTTCAAGCTCCGCGACGACGTGACGTTCACCGACGGCACACCCTTCGACGCGAACGCGGTGAAGGCCAACTTCGACCACATAGCCGACCCGAAGACGAAGTCGCGGTACGCCTCGACGCTCATCAAGACCTACACCGGCACCGAGGTCGTCGACCCGCACACCGTAAGGATCAGCTTCTCCGCCCCGTCGGCGCCGTTCCTGCAGGCGGCGAGTACCCCCTACCTCGGTTTCTATTCACCGAAGACGTTGCAGGAAAATGCGGACAAACTGTGCACGGAGGGTCCGGCCCAGGTCGGTACCGGGCCGTTCACCGTGGCCGAGTACACCAAGGGGCAGAGCGTCAAGTTCGTCCGTAACCCTAACTACAGGTGGGCACCCGACGGCGCCGCGAACAAGGGGGCGGCCTACCTGGACGCGCTGACCATCCGCGTCCTGCCGGAGGACTCCACCAGGGTGGGTGTGCTCACCAGCGGACAGGTCGACGGCGCCCGCGCGATCCCGCCGGCCAACGTCGCCACCGTCGAGGCGAACAAGGAGCTGGGCACGGTGCGCCTGCAGGCCGCCGGCGGCACCTATCAGATCTACCTCAACGTGACCCGGGAGCCCCTGACCGACCAGCGGGTGCGTACCGCGATCCAGCGCGGCATCGACCTCGGCAAGGACGTCCAGGCCGTGTACTTCGGCCAGTACCAGCGGGCCTGGGGCCCGTTGGCGCCCAGCACCCCGTCCTATGACAAGTCGCTGGAGAACACCTGGCCGTTCGACCAGGCACTGTCCAACCGGCTGCTCGACGAGGCGGGCTGGACCGGGCGGGACGCCGAGGGCTACCGCACCAAGGACGGCAGGCGGCTGGCCGTCGTCTGGCCGCTCATGCCCGCCGAGTACATCAAGGACCAGCGGCAGGTCCTCGGCCAGGCGATCCAGGCCGACCTGAAGAAGATCGGTATCGACCTCCAGCGTCCGACCTTCGACATCGGCACCTTCGTCACCAAGGGCTACGCGGGCGAGTTCGACATCCTGGACTCCAGCTGGGCGCGGCCCGAGCCCGACATCCTGCGGCTGTTCTTCAACAGCACCAGCTCGGCGGCCACCGGTGGCCAGAACGCCTCGTTCATCAGCGACCCGCAGCTGGACGAGTGGACCAACGCCGGTGCCGCCACGCTCGACACCAAGATTCGTGACGACGTCTACGGCAAGACCCAGAAGCGGGTCATCGACCTTGCCGCGTCGGTCCCGGTCTACGTCCCCACCACGGTCGTCGGGGTCTCCAGGCAGCTGCACGGGGTGACCTTCGACGCGAGCTCGTGGCCGCTGTTCCACGGCGTCTGGACCGACAAGAAGTGACGGACGAGAAGTGACGGACGCGGGGCCGGTCGGGACACTCCCGGCCAGCGCGGGCCCGGCCGGGGGTGACCCGGCCGGGCAGGCCCTGGCCGGGCGGCGCCTGGCCAGGGGACGCCTGGTCAGAGGGCGCCTGGTCAAGGGGAGCCTGGTCAGAGGGATAGCGGTACGGCTCGCGGCGGCGCTGGCGGTGCTGTTCGGGGCGGCGACGCTCGCCTTCGCGGCGCTGCAGCTCGTCCCGGGCGACCCGGTGACGGTGCTGCTCGGGCCGTCCACCACCGCCTCCGCCGAGGTGCGGGCGCAGATCCGCGAGGACTTCGGGTTCGACCGGCCCGTCGTGGTGCAGTACGCCTCCTACCTCGGCCATCTGCTGCGGGGGGACCTCGGTGAGTCCTACCAGCTCCAGCGTCCCGTGGCCGAGCTGATCGACAGTCAGCTCTGGCCGACCGTCCAGCTCGCCCTGGCAGCGGCCGTGCTGGCCGTCGTCGTCGCGGTGCTCTCCGCGGTGACGACGGCCGGGCGGCCGCTGCCGCGCGCGCTGGCCTCCGCCTGGGAACTGCTGGCGGTGTCCACGCCGTCGTACTGGCTCGGCATCGTCCTGCTCACGTTCTTCTCGTTCCGGCTGACGATCTTCCCGGTCGCCGGGGCGGAGGGCTTCGCCTCCCTGGTCCTGCCCGCGATCACCCTGGCGCTGCCGGTCGCCGGAGTGCTCGCGCAGGTGCTGCGCGAAGGCCTGGAGACGGCGCTGGCCCAGCCGTTCGTGGTCACCGCCCGGGCCCGCGGGCTGACCCGCACGGCGGTGCGCTTCCGGCACGCGCTGCGCCACGCGGCGGTGTCGCTGGTGACGCTGACCGGCTGGCTGACCGGCACGCTGCTCGGCGGCGCAGTGCTGGTCGAGGTCGTCTTCGCCCGTCCCGGCATCGGGACGCTGACCCTGCAGGCGGTGTCGAACAAGGACATGCCGGTGGTGATCGGTGTCGTGTTGATCTCCGCCTCCGTCTTCGTGCTGATCTCGACCGTGGTGGACCTCGCCTACCTCGCCATCGACCCGCGACTGAGGAAGGGGTGAACCGACGGTGACCACCACCCAGCCCGGCCTGCTCACCGGTCCGGCCCCGGCCCTGACCGCGGCCGGTCGGGCCGCCAACCGGTCGCGGCGGCGCAGACGGCTCTCGCGCGTCGGCGTCGCCCTGGCCGGGGCGCTGCTCGTCCTGCTCGCGCTGGTCGCGATCGCCCCGGGCCTGTTCACCGGCCGGGCCCCGAACGAGACCGACCTCGCCCAGACGATGGCCTCACCCAGCGGCGCGCACTGGTTCGGCACCGACCAGCTCGGCCGGGACGTCTTCGCCCGGGTGCTGCACGGCGCCCGCACCTCGCTGCTGGTCGGCGTCGGCTCCACGGCGTTCGCGCTGCTCGGCGGCACGGTGCTGGGGCTGGCCGCGGCACTGTCCGGCCGGGTGGGCGACCAGGTGCTGATGCGGTTCGCCGACGTCCTGCTGTCGCTGCCGTCCCTGCTGCTGGCCCTGCTGGCGGTGACGGTGCTCGGCACGGGGACGGTGAACGTCATGCTCGCGGTCGCGATCGCCTTCGTGCCCGGCTACGCCCGGATCGTGCGGGCGGAGGCGCTGGTGGTCCGCCGCTCCGGGTATGTCGAGGCGGCGGTCGGGCTCGGGTTGCCCCGGCCGGTGCTCGTCGCCCGCCACGTCCTGCCGAACGCCCTCGGCCCGCTGCTGGTCCTCGGCGCCGTCGGCTTCGGCACGTCGGTGATCTACGCGTCCGGGCTGAGCTTCCTCGGCCTGGGCGCCGGGCCGCCGTCACCGGAATGGGGCGCGATGCTCTCCGAAGGCCGTTCCTTCCTGGCGACCGCGTGGTGGATCGGGGTGTTCCCCGGCCTCGCGATCACCGTGACGGTGGTCGCGGTCAACATCGTCGGCCGGTTCGCCCAGCGGCGCTTCGCGGGGAGGACGTCGTGACCGGCCCGGCGGGCGACATCAGCCCGGCGGACAGTACCAGCCTGGCAGGCAAGGAGGGCAAAGAGGGTAAGGAACGCAAAACGAATAAGGCAGATAAGACGGACAGGGTGGGCAGGGTGGATTCGGCGCTGGCGGAGCCCCTGCTGGTCGTGGACGGGCTCGACGTCACCTTCACCACCGGCGGCGCGGCGGTGCACGCCGTCCGCGACGTCTCGTTCACCCTGGACGCGGGCCGCTGCCTGGCGCTGGTGGGGGAGTCCGGCTCGGGCAAGAGCGTCACCGCGCGCACCCTCGTCGGCCTCACCGGTGAGAACGCCGTCCTCGGCGCGCGCCGGCTGCGCTTCGCCGGGGAGGACCTGGCCGCGTTCACCGAGGCGCGGTGGCGGGCCGTGCGCGGCCGGCGGATCGGCCTGGTGCTCCAGGACGCGCTGGTGTCGCTGGACCCGCTGCGCACGGTCGGCGCCGAGATCGCGGAGGCGCTGCGCACCCACCGGGTCGTTCCCCGTGCCGAGATCGACGCCCGGGTGCTGAAGCTGCTCGACGACGTCGGCGTGCCCGAGCCGGCCCGGCGCGCCCGGCAGTACCCCCACCAGCTCTCCGGCGGGCTGCGCCAGCGGGCGCTCATCGCCTCGGCGATAGCCGCCGGCCCCGCCCTGGTGCTGGCCGACGAGCCGACCACGGCGCTGGACGTGACGGTGCAGGCGCAGGTGCTCGACCTGCTGCGGCAACACAAGATCGACGGCGCCGCACTGCTGCTGATCAGTCACGACCTCGCCGTCGTCGGCGGGCTCGCCGACGACATCGCGGTGATGTACGCCGGTCGCATCGTCGAACACGGCCCGGCCGAACAGATCCTCGGTGACCCCCGCCATCCCTACACCCGGGCGCTGCTCGACGCCGTGCCCGTCACCCATACCAAGGGCACCCGGCTCGCTCCCGCCGCCTCCCGCGGCCCGCTGCCGGGGCCGGCGGGATGCCCGTACGCGGACCGCTGCCCGCGGGCGGACGACCGCTGCCGCGAACGCCTGCCGGCCCGTGCCGTGCCCGCGGGCGCGCACCACCGGCACGACGCGCTGTGCTGGCACCCGTTCGAGGCGCTGTCCGTCGAGGGGCTGGCGGCCGAGGTGCCGCCGGCCAGGGCCCTGTCCGTCGAGGTGCCGCCGTTCGGCGCACCGTCCCCGGGGCCGGCAACGGACGCCACGGCAACGGTGGAGGCCTGGGCGAACACTTCTGGTACGGAGGGCGCCGCTGCCACTTCCGGTACGGCCGGTGCCGCCGGCGTCGTCCCCACTGCCGCTCTCGGTCCCGCGGTCGCGTCACCCCGGCCGGCGGCCCCGGGTGACGCGACCGGGGTGGGCATCCCGCCCAGGGCGCGGGTGGGCGCGGCAGCCACCGGCGAGGCGCTGCTGGAGGTCGAGGGCGTCTCCAGGCGTTTTCGCTCCCCGGACGGCACTTGGCGGGACGCCGTACGGGACGTGTCGTTGCGGCTGCATGCCGGCGAGACGCTGGGTGTCGTCGGCGAGTCCGGCTCGGGGAAGACGACCGTGGCCCGTATCGTCCTCGGCCAGCTTGAGCCGGACAGCGGGACGGTCCACTTCGCCGGGCAGCCGTGGAGCGGGCTGCGAGAGCGTGCCCGCCGCGCCCGCCGCCGCCGCATTCAGGCGATCTATCAGGATCCGCTGGGCTCGTTCGATCCCCGCTACCGCGTCGAGCGCATCATCGGCGAGGCGGTAGCCATTGGTGGCGTCCCGAGGGACGCCGATCCAGCTATCGGTGGCGTCCCCACCAGGGACGCCGATCCGGCCAGAGCCAGCGCCCCGAGGGGCGCGGCCCGCCGAGCCCGGGTCGTGGAACTGCTCGACCAGGTCGGGCTGCCCGCGGACGTGCTGCGCCGCCGCCCGCTGGAGCTCTCGGGCGGGCAGCGGCAGCGGGTGGCGATCGCTCGCGCGCTGGCCCCCGGGCCCGACCTGATCGTCTGCGACGAGCCGGTGTCCGCCCTCGACGTGTCGATCCAGGCGCAGATCCTCGACCTGCTCGCCGGGCTGCAGCACGACCTGGGGGTCGCGCTGCTGTTCATCTCCCACGACCTGGGGGTCATCCACCACGCCAGCGACCGGATCATCGTGATGAAGGACGGTCAGGTGCTGGAGACCGGTGACGTCGCCACGGTGTTCGCCCGGCCCGCGCACGCCTACACCAGGCAGCTGCTGGCCGCCGTGCCACGACCGGTCGGCGGGCGCGCCGCGCCGCCCGGCCCAGCGGACGCCGGGCCCACCCCGGGCGCGGCGCCGGCCGCGGGCAGCCTGAGCGTGGTGTCATGATGACGGCCGTCCGGCGGTACCCGGCGCGGCGATGTCCGGCCTGTCGATGTCCGGACCGGCGCTGTCGAGGGTGTTGTCGGCCCTGGCGCCCGTGCTCTCCGCAGAGATGTCCCGACAGGTGTATCTCGAGGTAGGGGAGCAAAACCACTATCTTGGTGATAATAGTTGGAAAGTTTGAGGACCATCGGACGACATCAGCAACGGTGATCAGTGGTCAGCGACGAGCGCAGTCGCTCGCGTGCCAAGTCGGCGCAGCCGGAGGAAACGCAGCACCATGGGTACCGCAGCTCTGTCCGCCATCATGCCGCGATGGCCGGACGCGCACTCCACCGAGTCCGTTCCCGCCCTGGTGGAACGGGACGACGCCCTGCGATGCCTGGATGCGCTGTTTGCGGAGTGTGCCGCCTCCCGGGGCGCGACGGTCGTCATCGCCGGGGGAGCGGGTAGCGGGAAGACGGCGCTGCTGCACACCTTCATGGCGCGGGCCGCGCGGGCGGGCGCGACCGTGCTGGAGGCCTTCGGATCGTGCGTGGAGCGTGATCTCCCGCTCGGGGTCCTGCGCCAGCTCTCCCGCGGCGGCCTACGGGCCGGCCTGCCGGACGGCACCGGCACGCCCGCCGGCCTCGCCGAGCCCGCTGAGCCCGCCGGCCCCGCCGCACGCGGCCTGTTGCCCGACACGGCCTTTGCCGTGCCACCCGGCCTGCCCGACGGCCCGGCCGGGGATGCCACCCCCGCCAACCACCCGTCCCCCCACCTGTTGCAGGACCTGTGGGCCGCGTTGCAAACGCTCTCCGAGCGCGCCCCGGTGGTGCTCGCCGTCGACGACACCCACCTCGTCGACACGGCCTCGCTGCGCGGGCTGATCTACCTGGGCCGGCGGCTGGGCTCCCAGCGGGTGCTGCTGATCGCCACCGAGCTGGCGGACCCGGCCGGGGACCGGCTGCGCAACACCTGGCAGACCGACCTGCTGCGCCAGCCGCGGTGCCACCGGCTGCGGGTCGGCGCGCTGTCGGTGCGCGGGGTGGCCGAGGTACTCACCCCGCGGCTGGGTGCCACCGCCGCGGGTGTGGCTGCACCGGGCTGGTGGGAGCTCACCGGCGGTAACCCGCTCCTGCTGCGGGCGCTGCTCGAGGATCTGCCGGCCACCTCCGCCCCGACGCCGGTGCCGGCGGGGCAGCCGGCCCGACCGGCCCCCGGTGAGGCGTTCGGCAAGGCGGTGCTGACCTGCCTGCGCCGCGGCGGCGNGGGGGGGAGCCATTGCTGCGGGTGGCCCGGGGGCTTGCGGTGCTGGAGGAGGCCGGTTCGGCAGACCTGCTCCCACGGCTGCTCGACGCCGACCCGGCCGGCACCTATCCGACCGGTACCCGTCCGACCGGCGCCCGTCCGACCGGCACCGACCCGACCGGCACTTATCCGACCGGCGCCCGTCCGACCGGCACCGACCCGACGGTGGCCGGCCCGATTCCCACCCGCGTCCTCGACACCCTTGAGGACGCCGGTGTGCTACGCGCCGGCCGTTTCCGGCATGCCGCGGCGCGCGCCGCCGTCCTGGCCGACCTGGACGGCCCGGCCCACACGACGCTGCACCGCCGTGCCGCCGCGCTGTTGTACAGCAGCGGCGCCCCGGCGGAGGATGTCGCGGTCCACCTCGTCGCGGCGGAGCACGCCGGTGAGTCCTGGGGGCTCGACGTCCTGTGCCGGGCGGCCGTGACCGCCCTCGGCCGCGACGAGGCGGGGCGTGCCCTGGAGTGCCTGCGGCTGGCCGGCCTGGCCTGCCAGGACGACGACCAGCGCGCGACGGTCGCGCTGCTGCGGGCCCGCGTCGAGTGGCGGATCAACCCCGGGGCGGCGTTGCGGCACGTGGAGCCGCTGGTCCCGGCACTGCTCACCGGGGAACTGCCGGACCAGCACGCCATCCCACTGGTCAGGCTCCTGCTGTGGCACGGCCGTGAGGACGACGCGACCGCGGGCCTGCGTCAGATGGAGGCACGGCGCGACCGGCTCGACGCGCAGTCGCTGGCCGGCCTCGACCTCATCCGCGAGTACCTGCAGGCGAACCATCCGCCGCTGTCTGCCAGGGTCGCTTCGTTCGACGGCGCGGACGGCTGGTGCCCGAAGACGGCCGAGCCGAGCGTGGCCACAACCGTCACCGACGGCCCCCAGCTGCCGTCCGTGACGACGCTGACCGACGTCCTGCGCGCCGGCTCCAACCAGGACACGGTCCGTACCGCCGAGTGGGTGCTGCAGGCCACCCCTCTCGACGACATGACCCTGGGCTCGCTGGAGTGGGCGCTGCTCGTGCTGGTCTACGCCGAACGTGCCGACATCGCCGCGCCCTGGTGCGACCAGTTCCTGCGCGATGCCGCGCTGCGGCGGGCGCCGACGTGGCAGGCGATGCTCTCGGGCATCCGCGCGGAGATCGCGGTGCACCAGGGCGACGCGCCGGCGGCGCAGCGTCACGCCCGGGAGGCGCTGACGCTCATCCCCGCGTGGACGTGGGGGGTCGGCGTCGGCCGGCCGCTGTCGGCGTTGATCATGGCCTCGACGGTCACCGGCTGCAACCTCGTCGACCAGGCCCGCGACCAGTCCTGCGATCACTCCCATGATCAGGCCGGCGACCACATCGCCGACCAGGTCGCCGCGCCGATCCCGGACGCGATGTTCCAGACCCGTTTCGGCCTGCAGTACCTCTACGCGCGTGGCCAGCAACGACTGGCGTCCGGACGGCTGCACGCCGCGCTCGACGACCTGCTGACCTGCGGGCGTCTGATGACCGCCTGGGAGATCGACCTGCCGTCGTTCGTGCCGTGGCGGGTCGAGGCGGCGCTCACCCTGGCGCGCCTGGGCCGGGCCGCCGAGGGCCGGGCGCTCGCCGAGGAGCATCTGACCCGTCCCGGCGGCGCCCGGATGCGCGGGATGGGGCTGCGCGCGCTGGCCGCCACCCTGGAGCCCCGGGAACGCCCCGCGGTGCTGCTGACAGCCGTCGACATCCTCCAGGAACGCGGTGACCGGCTGCAACTGGCCTATGCGCTGGCGGATCTCAGTGACGCCCACCGGCGCGCCGGCGAGCTGACCAAGGCCCGAATGATCACCCGTCGGGCCGTGCAGCTCGCGCAGGAGTGCGGCGCCGAGCCGCTGCGGCTGCGGCTGACCGACCGCGGCGGGGAGGACGCCTCCGGTTACGGCGGGGCCGTCGCGACGCTGTCGGCCGCCGAACTGCAGGTCGCGATGCTCGCCGCCTCCGGCCGGACGAACCGTGAGATCGCCAAGAAGCTCTACATCACGGTCAGCACCGTCGAGCAGCACCTCACCCGCGCCTACCGCAAGCTGCGGGTCAGCGGGCGCGCGGACCTCCCGGTGATCCTGCACGTCTGAGCCGGGTAAACCCGAGCTGGGCGGGCGCGGAGCGGGCCCGGAGCGGGTTTACCCGGCCGGGCGGGGGCAGAGCCAGGCACAGGACGACCCGTTACGACGCCGGATTCACCCCGACGCTCCGCGCCCACCGCCGGGAGAGGGCCGCCGGGAGAGGGCTGCCAGGAGGCGAGCACGACCAGGCCGATCGTGCCACCGGCCCCGCCTCGACAGCCGGGAACCAGATCCCCGGGACAAACCGGCCGAAGCCGGCGAAAGCGTGAACGGACCGCACTGCCCTGGTAGCCGGCTGGTGGCCGTCCGATGGCCGGCAGCCCGGGGCGGGGGCCGGATGGACCGCTGGAGACGGGCCGGGACGCACCGCCAGGGCCGGAAGAAGGAACTGCCGACGGCCAGAAGAAGGAGTAGCCTCGGCAAGACGCCCCGATTTTCGGGCGAAGAGCCTAGCCGAGCGCACACGCTTGCGCCACGTCGATGTTCCCGTCACTACCCTCGGCCGGGAATGGTGGCTGGCGCCCCGGTCGGGTTCTTCGATGGACCCACTACGGCCGGCTCGCGGGTGCCGCAGCAGGCAGACGCCCCGCGGTGTCCGTAGCTTCGACGCAAAGGACACTATGACTATCGGTAGCATATTTGTTACTTATTGTAGTTCGCGCGTGTCTGTGCCGGCCCGCGACGCCGCAAGCCCGGCAGCCCCATCCGTGTCAGCCGCGCGGCGGGGGGAGGTTCAGGACGCTCGAATCCACCATATTCCGTTAATACCGGAGGCGTCACGGTGACCGCGCGGCCACACATCGGCCGGGGCCGGGGCCCGGGCGCCATGGTTCCAGTGGACGCCGTGGCTCCGGTGGACACGGTGCTCTCGGCAGACACCATGGACACGGTGGATGCTGCCAGGGACAACCCGGACGGTGCCAACCCGGACGGCGTCGACCTGCGTGCCGTCGGCCCGCACACCGCCGGCTCGGACGGTCTCTGCCCGAGCAGCGCCGCTCTGGCCGGCGTTCGCCAGAGCAGCGCAGGGCTGGACGGCACCGCTCTGGATACCGGTCTGGACACTGGCCTGAACGGCATCGGCGTGGACGGTACCGGCGGCGCGGACGGCCGGATGTTCGCCACCCGAGGCGTGATGGGACGGCTGGCAGCGGCCACGGACTGGGCCGGCACCGCGCTCGGCCCGGCCGAGGAGTGGAACTCCACCCTGCGGATGGCAGTGAGCATCTGCCTGGACTCGGCCTTTCCCGAGGCGCTCCTGTGGGGGCCCGAGCTCATCATGATCTACAATGACGCCTACCTGCCGATCCTCGGCCACAAACATCCACGCTCCCTGGGCCGGCCGTTCCGGCAGGTCTGGCCGGAGACCTGGGAGATCATGGGTCCGGCGCTCGAGCGGGTGCTCGCCGGCGGCGCCGCCGTCAGCACGGACGACCAGCTCCTCCTGCTCGACCGCCGCGGATATCAGGAGGAGTGCCACTTCACTCTCTCCCTGAGCCCGGTCCGGGACGTCATGGGCGACGGCGGCGTGGCCGCTGTCATGGCGACGGGGCGGGAGACGACCCGCCAGGTGTTCGCCACCCGGCGGCTTGCCTGCCTGCGCGAGCTCGCCACCGCCACCGCGGACTCGTACGACCCGTGGGAGGTGTGCACCCGCGTCATCGAGGTGCTCGGCCGGTATCCCGCGGACGTCTCCTACAGCGTCCTGCTGATGCGCGACCCGGACGCGCAGCAGCCGGTGCTGCGGCCGGCGGCGTCCTGCGGCCTGGCCGGTGACCCGCGGGACATCGACCGTCTCGGCGCGCTCGGTGCCGAGGCCCCCCTCCCCGAGCTGGCCGACGCGCTGTTCTCCGGCCAGGCGCGTCCTGTCCGGGGACTGCCCGGCCGGTTCCCGATCCGGCTGGCCAGCGGCTGCCGGCCACCGGCCTCGGCGATCGCCGCGCCGCTCGCCGAGGGCTGCGACGGGCTGGCCATCGGCCTGCTGCTCGTCGGGGTCAACGACCGGCTCGCCCCCGACGACGACTACCGTGACTTCGTCGAGCTGCTGGCCGGTCAGATCTCGACCGCGGTGGTGGTCGCGCGGGCCGGTGAGGTGGAGCGGGCCCGCGCCGCCGACGCTCGCTACCGGGCCCTGCACGACGGGCTGACCGGGCTGCCCAACCGCACCGCCCTGCTCGACCGGCTCCACCAGGCGCTCACCGGCGCCCGGGGCGACCGGCCGCGTCGGGTCGCCGTCCTGTTCGTCGACCTCGACGGCTTCAAGACGGTGAACGACTCGCTGGGTCATCATGCCGGTGACGACCTGCTCCGCGAGGTGGCGGGGCGGCTGCGCCGGGCCGTCCGCCCCGGCGACACCGTCGCCCGGTTCTCCGGCGACGAGTTCGCCATCCTGTGTGAGGACATCACGTCCGCGTCCTGCGTCGAGGCGGTCGCCGAACGCCTCGTCAGCACGCTGGCCATCCCCAGGACGGCATGTGAGCGGACCATCACCGTGACTGCCAGCGTCGGCATCGCCGTCTCCGGCCCGGAGCTGTCCGACCCCGAGGACATCCTGCGCGCTGCGGACATCGCCATGTACGCCGCCAAACGGCAGGGCCGCAGCTGCCACATGGTTTTCGACGAGACCATGCGGGCCCGGGCCCGGCGCCGCATGCGGACCGGGAACGACCTGCGCCGTGCGCTCGTCACCGACGAGTTGCGGCTGTTCTACCAGCCGGTGGTGAACATGGCCGGCGAGCTCACCGGCGTGGAGGCCCTGCTGAGGTGGCAGCATCCCGAACGCGGCCTGCTCGAGCCCGACGCGTTCCTGGCCGTGGCGGAGGAGACCGGGCTGATCGTTCCGCTCGGCCGCCGCGTCCTGGAGATGGCCTGCCGGACGGCCGGCAGGTGGGCGCCGAAGCTGCCGGCCGGTGTGGCGCCGCGGATCGCCGTCGACGTCTCGGCCTGTCAGCTCGCCGATCCCCGTTTCCTGTCCGAGATCATCGCGCTGCTGGAGGCCACCAACGCCGACGACCGCTACGAGCTCGGCCTGGAGATCACCGAGAGCGCCTTCGCCGACGACGTCCCCGCCGTCACCGCCGCTCTGCGCGACCTGTGCGCCCGCGGGGTCAGCCTGTACGTCGACGACTTCGGTGCCGGCTACTCGTCACTGAGCTGCCTGCACCGCGCACCCCTCGACGGCCTCAAGATCGACAAAAGGTGTGTCGCGCGGATGACCGAGGACCCCGCCGAGCACGCCGTCGTCGCCGCCGTCATCGGCCTCGCGCACACCCTCGGCCTCACCGCCGTCGCCAACGGCGTGGAAACACCCGAACAGCTCGCCGCGCTCCAGACGCTGCGCTGCGACCTCGTCCAGGGCCGTCTCCTCGCCAGCCCGCAACCCGACCTGCCGGCCCCCCTCGACTGGCAGCCCATCGCCATCGAACGCTGCTGACCCGAAATCCCGCCTCTGAACAAACAACACACCGTCGTGTGAATGCTGCTACCAATCGGTGAAACCCGGTTGGCACGCCTGTCTGATTCGTCCCGCCGCGCGACCCCACGCGTGTCCCGAACACCGTCGGGAGGTGGGCGAACGCGGGCGTGAACGGCGCGGTGGCGTGGTTTTTCGCCCTCCTGCGGCCCGGGTCCGCCACATTACTGCTCCAGCCGTGGCAACAGCCATCGGGAGCGGTGGGTACGGTGTCGACATCCTTGACACCGCCGCCGGTCGGGCGGCGTTCAGAAATACGGTGACGGGTCGAAGGGCGGCGTCGGCCCGAGGATTTGTCTGCCCGAGGATTCAGGCACCGGGGCTGGTCGAGTGCGGCAGTCGGGCCTTCGTCGGCGGCACTGCGCCGGGAGGCTGCCGGGACGGCTGGGAGCACGCTGGCCCGGAGTGGCTGTCCCGCGTCCACACGCCCCTGATCATTCGACCATCAACTCGCCGGGCCGGCCTTTTTCCCGAGTTGCAGACAACACCACGGAAAAGAAGTCGTTGTTGTGGCCTGCGCCGGCAACAGGCACCACCCCGAACCAAGGAATCATCCCGAACCGGGATCCTCGTCGTGAGGGATCATATCACCCGATGTCATCACTTGTAGCGCCTGTCCCGCCGGGTTCGAGCTCGGCGTATCGGGCCGGAAGCGCTGTTCGAGGAGTGCCCCGGCACGAAGCCGGGCCGGCTGCGCCCCGGGCGTTCGTGCGTGTTGTCGTCTCGCTAATCTAGTCCTGATCATGTCAGGGTGAAGATGATACTGAAAATACGCTGAAGGAGAGAGCGGCCGGCGAGGAATCAGGGGCCGGTCGAAAATTCCTCTCCTGATCATGGACGGCGCGCGTCGTCGCAGGTTGCAGCATTGATCATATTTTCTTTCGGGATTTCTTGTCAGTCGTCCGCGTGATCTGTGTCGGATAGCCGACTGACGGGTTGTCACGCTCCGTCGAAGTATTAATAATCGGTGCACCAATGGTAGTAGTTTCGATAATGGTGGTTCCGTTACGGGTCGGCGCCGCCGTCCGTCGTCCATGCCGTTTGGCCGGTGTCCTCCTGGCCCGGTTCATCCTGGCCCGGCGTCCTCGGCGGGGCGAGAGCGAACCCCGGCTCCCACCGCATACGCGCGAGCGTCCGGACGGGAAAGGAGAACGATCATGACGGCAGGACTGGTGCGTCCCGTGACCACGACCAGCCTGCGCTCGATGGTCGGAACACCTGTCGGGCTGACCGGCGCGGCCGGGTACGCCAGGGCCGGCAGCTGGGCGGTCGAATTCTCCGGGCCGTTCCACGGGGCCGGTGTCGGAGAACGGGATGCCGTCACCGCCGCGAACAGCCGGGACTGAACATACGTGATCCACCTGTCCGGCCTCTCCTGGCAGAGGCCCTTTTATCATTTCGGGTCCGGTGTTACCGAGCTCATGGCAGCCACGTGTCATGTGCCGTCCGGGGAAAAGAAGTTCGAGCTGATGGCGTTGATCCAGGAAGTTGTTCCGGGAACCGGTCGAGGGCGCCAGGCCGGGCTGGCCGGGCCCACCGTTGGGGAAATGGCATGCCGGCACGTGCGGCGGCCGAGCAACCAGGTGTTCCGCGGCCGACCGTGTTCCGGTGACCGGTACCTTACGGTGTACCCGGGGTCACGCCCGGAGCGGCGCGGCAAACCCCTTTGCCACGCTGGGAGCCGAACGGGGGAGGTTGTTGGTGGTGTTTGCTCCGGCATCGCACGGAGATGCCATGATGTTCATTGACGAGATCGCTGTCCGGTGCGCCGGCCAGCAGCCTCGCACCGACCTGGGTAGTTTGCCCACCCGCGGCGCTCGGGACATGGAGAAATGGCTGGTCAGATATCCGGCCGTCACCTCCAATTTCACTCTGTCCGGTAGTTTCCTGGCAGGTTTGGTCGAGCGCCGCCCCGCCGTCACCGCTAAACAGGAAGCCCCGAACCGCTCTCAGCCACGTACGCTGTTCCGGCGATATGAAAAACGGCTGTGCAAGGATTTTCGGAACTCTGGGCCAGGTGATACGGAACATGTTTCGTCGTGGGCCGACACGCTGTTGCGAGCCTTGTTGGGACGATGCTGAAAAATGTTCGCCCTACGTGTGTCGGGGCCGGGGTCACGAGTCACTGACGTGAGCTGTCCGGACGGGATTTCCATGACGGTGGAGGTGTCGTACCAGGATTTCAGGAAGCGGCTCACCGGAGACCCGAAGTAGCGGACCGGAAATTATGTGACGCCAGGAGAGGGATGGACATGGGCAGGCCCGAGAGGCCGTTGGACGCGGCCAACGGCCCGATCGCCGAATTCGCTCGCGATCTGCGCGCGCTACGGAAGCGCGCAGGCAGTCCAAGTTACCGGCAACTCGCCCGTACCGCATTGTTCGCGCCGTCCGTGCTGTCCAGCGCGGCCAGCGGCCACCGGCTGCCCACCCTCGCGGTGACGCTGGCGTTCGTGTCCGCATGCGGGGGAGACCCCGTGGCCTGGGAGCGGCGCTGGCGGGAGATCGCCGGACAGCCAGGCCAGCCACCGGGCCAGGCAGGTCAACCACCAGGCCAGTTGGGCCAGTTGGGCCAGGTGGGCCAGGTAGGTGTGGCGGTCAGCTCCCAGGACGACCGGGAGCCGTCCGTCCTGTCGGCCGACAGCCTGTTCGGCCTGGCCGGGGTGCAGGCCGTCACGCATGTGGCGACCAGTACGGTGACCAGTCTCGTCCGTCCCGCCCAACTGCCCATGGGGTCGAGCACGTTCGTCGGCCGCGCGCGGGAACTGGCTGCCGCGGCCCGGCTGATCGGCCTTGCCGGGCCGGCCAGGATGCCGCTGCTGGTCAGCGGGCCGATCGGGATCGGCAAGACGGCATTCGCGCTCCGGCTGGCCCACGAGGTGTCCGCCGACTTCCCGGACGGCCGTCTCTACGCGGATCTCGGCGGCTGCGGTACGGCCAGCCGCCCCGTGAACAGCATTGTGCGCGGTTTCCTGCACGCGCTGGGGGTGCCCACCCATCTCGTGCCGGACGATCCGGCGCAGCAGATCGGTCTGTACCGCTCGCTGCTCGCTCAGCGCAGGTTGTTCGTGCTGCTGGCGAACGTCCGTGACGAACAGCGGGTCCGGCCGCTGCTGGGGCAGACCGCGCGCAGCCAGGTCGTGATGACCAGCAGGGCGCGGCTGCTCGGGCTGGACGGCACGCACCGGATCGATCTGGACACGTTCACCCGGGAGGAGTCGATGACACTGATCGGCCGGCTGGCCGGCGCGGAACGGGTGTGGGCGGAACACGAAGCCGCCGACGCCGTCGCCGAGCTGTGCGAGGACCTGCCACTCGCCGTCAGCATCGTCGCCAGGAAGATAGCGGCCCGGCCGGAGCTGACGATCGCGTACACCGCCAGCCAGCTCGCTGATCATGACATCCATCTGGACATCCTCAGCGTCGGCGACGTGAACGTGCGGGACCGGTTCGCCCTGGCATACCAGCTGCTGTCGCCGGCCGGGCAGGCGCTCGTCCACCAGCTCGGCCGGAACAGGGCGGGATGGGCGACCGCGATCGGTGTCGCCGCTGACATGGGCGTACCGATCGAGTCGGCGGACGAACTGCTGGAGTCGATGGTGGACGCCGGCCTGCTGCGGCGGGCCAGTGTCGCCGGCCGTTACAGTGTGTCAAGGCTGTTCAGCGCGTTCGCCGGGAACGTGCAACGGGACGCCGAGCCGCTGTCGGTCTCGCTGGTGGAGGGTGGGGCGCGGAGGGTGTCGCTCGAACCGCTCCGCCGCGACGTCGGGCCGGCGCTGCCAGCCCTGCCGGCCACCAGGTCCGACGTTGATTGTTCGGATTCGGCGGTCCTTCCGGTCAACGTCACGTGTGGTTTGAATGGTGCACGAACCAGTCGAACGGTTGTCGCCGACGCGTAATGGTCCGGCATGAAGCACGGACCGGCCTCGCCGGCGACGGAGGTCGCCGGGTGCCGGCACATGCGCGTCACCGGATATCGGAAGTTCGTGTTGTGTACAACATGCTGTATTCACCCGCAAGAGGTGTGCCATGCGGATCGCGACAGATGGCCAGCGGTGGCGGCGGCGCGCCGCTGGCCGGCGTCAGGGTGCTGCTGGCCGACAGGCCGGGTCCCGTCGCGTCATACGGATGCCACACCTGGGACAGCCCGGCCACGGCCATACGCGCACGGCATCGACGGATCGGGCCACGCACCCTGCTGCCCGCGATACCACGAGACGCCCGCCATGACCCGAACGCCCGGTTCCAGGCGGTCTGGACAAAGCCCCCCACAGGACACCGGTCCCATTTTTGCGGCCAGCCGTGCCATCCGGTGTGGCACGGTGACAGAACAGCGCTCACAGGCGGTATGGAGGACGGCGTGCGACGTACAGCCACCAGGCGGCACTATCTCATGGTCAGGCCGACGTATTTCGACGTCGAGTACTCGATCAACCCGTGGATGGATCCCAAGAAACCCACCTTCACCGAGGTCGCCGTCGCCCAGTGGGAATGGCTTCGCAATCTCTATCTCGAGCTGGGGCACCGGGTGGAACAGCTTCAGCCGCGGTCCGGTCTGCCGGACATGGTGTTCGCGGCCAACGGCGCGACCGTGGTGAACGGCCAGGCGCTTGTCGCGCGCTTCCGGCACACGCACCGCTGCCCGGAGTCCGCCGCCTACCTGCGCTGGTTCCGGGAACACGGTTACCGCAACGTCCGGCAGGCACGGTGGATCAACGAGGGCGAGGGCGACTATCTTCTCGCCGGGCCGCGGCTGCTGGCCGGATCGGGTTTCCGGACCAACACCGAGGCGCACCTGGAATCCCAGGAGTTCTTCGGTATGCCGGTGGTCGGGCTGACCCTCGTCGATCCGCGCTACTACCACCTGGACACAGCGCTCGCCGTACTGGACCACGACACGGTCATGTACTATCCGAAGGCCTTTTCCGCGGGCAGCCGCCGGCTGCTCGAGGAGCTCTACCCCGACGCCATCACGGCGTCCGACGACGACGCCGCGGCGTTCGGCCTCAACGCCGTGTCCGACGGACGGCATGTCGTGCTGCCGCAGGCCGCCACCGGGCTGATCAGCCAGCTGCGCGAGCGCGGCTTCGAGCCGATCGGCGCGGACCTGTCGGAACTGCTCAAGGCCGGCGGCAGCGTCAAGTGCTGCACCCTGGAGCTGCGCGCCGGACAAACCGAAGGACCGCGGCGCGGCCGGTGAGCCGGCCGGATCCACCGGTTGTCAGGATCTGTTTGCCTGTTGGCATTCACGGGTTGGCGCGACCGTCGACAGCACGACCCGATCGGTCGCGGCCAACCCGGCCGGGTATATGCTCGAAACGCTGGCCAGTTGTTGCCCGGTGCGCTCGGCACCGAGATCGAACGGCTGTACCGAACGACGGCTATACCGGGTGATGGCTATACCGGACGACGGCTATACAGAACGACTGTATCGGACGGCTCCGCCGAACCGCTCTGTCGTGTTGCCCCGCCGTGTCGATATGTCGTGTCGATTCTGCCCGCGGGCCCGCCGGGACACATTCGTCTATATGAACGGTCGGGTAGCTCGATACGGCTGACTCGACATGACCGAGGGGTGAGAGATCATGGTGGAGACAGTTCAGCGGACCAGGGCGGAGCTGTTGCGCTCGCTGCACGCCAGCGGGGTGCTGGTGCTGCCGAACGCGTGGGACGCCGCCAGCGCCGCGCTGATCGCGCGGGCGGGCGCGAAGGTGATCGCCACGACGAGCGCGGGGGTCGCCTGGTCGGTCGGCAGGTCTGACGGGCAGCACCTGACCCGGGCCGAAGCGGTCGAGCAGGTCCGGCGGATCGTGGCCGCCGTGGACGTCCCGGTCACGGCCGACGTGGAAGGGGGATACGGCCCCGGGTCCGAGGATGTCGCGGCGACCATCGAAGCGGTTGTCGCAGCCGGCGCGGTCGGGGTGAACATCGAGGATTCGCGGGCCCCCGGTGGCCCGCTGTTCGACGTCGCCGCGCAGGCCGAGCGGCTTCGCGCCGCCAGGTCCGCGGCGGTGCGGGCAGGGCTGCCAGAGCTGCTGGTCAACGCACGGACCGACGTCTTCCTGTTCGGTATCGGCGAGCCCGAAGGGCGGCTGGCGGACGTGCTCGCCCGCTCGTCGGCCTACGCCGAGGCGGGCGCCGACAGCCTCTTCGTGCCGGGTCTTCTCGACCTGGACGTCGTGGCCTCACTGGTGACGGCGTCACCGTTGCCGATCAACGTGATGGCCGGGCCGGGCGCCCCGACCGTCGCCGAGTTCGAATCGGTGGGCGTGCGTCGGGTGAGCGTCGGTACCGGCATCAGCCAGGCGGCGTACTCGGTCGCCCAGCGCGCGGCCATCGAACTGCTCGTCAAGGGTACCTACACCGAGCTCGAGGGAGCCCTCGACTTCGGCGGCATCAACGGTTTGTTCAGCTGATCGGTCGGCGTGTTCGGCCGATGGTCGGCGCGGCCGGCGCGGCCGGCGATTGATTGTCCGGTCCGGTCAACCCTGTCGGTCAACGAACGCTTCTGCTGAGATCGAGTCATGGCGCAGATGACTAAAACAAAGAATTCAGCGGAAGCGGATTCCTCGGCAGGAGTGCTGGCGACCCTGCGGGCGACACCGCCATCGGTCAGGTACCTGCTGGGCGGCGTGCTCGTCAACCAGCTGGGCGCGTTTGTGCAGACATTCCTGGTGTTGTATCTGACGGTTCGCGGATTCTCTGTCGGCCAGGCCGGCCTCGCGCTGACGGCATACAGCGTGGGCGCGGTGTTCGGCACGCTGCTCGGTGGGGAGCTGACCCAGCGGATCGGCCCGCGGGCGACCATCACCGGCTCGATGGTGACCTCGGCCGTGATCGTGGGGCTCGTCCCGTGGCTGAGCGGCCTGTCGGCGTTCAGCCTCATATTCGTCGCCGTCGGGCTGGCCGGTCTGGCCACCCAGTCCTACCGGCCCGCGGCGGCGATGCTGCTCAGCGATCTCATGCCGGAAGAACACCAGGTCATGGGGTTCTCGATGATGCGGACCGCGCTGAACATCGGCGCCGCGCTGGGCCCGCTGATCGCCGCCGGGCTGATCCTGCTCGACTGGAACCTGCTCTTCTGGCTCGACGCGCTCACCGCGCTCGTGTACGCGGTGGTCGCGCACACCTTCCTGCCCGACACGCCGGCCACACCGGAGGAGACGAAACCGGCCGGGGGCGGACGGTCCGGGTACGGTGTGCCGCTGCGGGACAGCAACTACCTGTTCTTCCTGGCCTCGGTGCTGCTCGGTTCCATGATCTATATGCAGTACGTGGTCGCGCTGCCACTGAAGATCTCCGATGACGGCCATCCGGCCGCGCTGTACAGCGCTGCGCTCGCCACGTCATCCGTCACCCTGATCCTGTGCGAGCTGAAGATCACCTCGTACGTCAGGAGCTGGCGGCCGAATCTCGTGGGCGCGCTCGGCACCGTGGTCATGGGGGTCGGCCTCGCCACGTACGGCCTCGCCACCGACTCGGCCGCGCTGATCATCGTCAGCACGGTGGTGTTCGTGACCGGCGTGATGATCAACGGGCCCACGATGTTCGCGCATCCGGCCAGGTTCCCGGCCGCGGTGAAGGCCCGCTACATCGGCGTGCACCAGGCGACGTTCGGGCTCGGCCTCGCGCTCGGGCCGGTTCTCGGCGTACTCGCGTGGGAGCGGCTGGCCAACGGAGTCTGGCTGTTGTGCGGTGTCGTCGGCGTCATCGCCGCGCTGTGCGCGCTGGTGGGCATGCGGGAGAACGTGGGACGCGCCGAACGGAAAGTAACGGCGCAACAGAAAGCAGCGGCGCACTGAACAGGGCACAGTGCTGAACAGAACATGGTGCTGAGCGGAACCTGACGTTCGGAACGGAACATGGCCCGCTGAAAAGAACGTGGCACGTCGAGAAGATGGTACGCCGGATAACGCCGCCCGCGTCGGGCGGCGTTATTTCGTGCCTCGCCGTCCCGCGCATTTGATTGTCTTCGTCGACCAATCCTTTCGATCAATGATCCTGTCGTATTGAATTGTGTTGTGCCGGTGAACCGACACGTACCGGTGAACCGAGACCGGCTGAGACGAACAGGACCACGGTGATCGGAGTGGGATTTTGACCGACCAAGAGGTTGACATACTGGCTGTCGGTGCCGGGCCGGCGAACCTGGCGCTGGCGATCGGCATCGAGGAGTCCGGCGTACGGGAGCTGGCGGAGAACACCCTGCTGCTGGAGCAGTATCCGGACGTCAAATGGCAACGCAACCTGCTGCTGCCCTGGGCGCGCAGCCAGGTGTCGTTCCTGAAGGACCTGGTGACCCTGCACAACCCGCGGAGCCGGTTCACCTTTCTGAACTTCCTGCACGAGCAGGGCCGGCTGGACGAGTTCGTGAACCTGGGCACGTTCAACCCGTTCCGCTGGGAGCTGTCGAACTACCAGCAGTGGGTTGCGGACTCCCTGGAGCACGTCGGCATCCGCTACGGCGCCCGGGTCGAGCGGATCGAGCCCCGGCGGGCCGCCNGAGCCCCGGCGGGCCGCCGACAGCACGGTAGTCGGATGGACGGTCACCCTGAGCGACGGCGGCACCATACGGTGCCGTGACCTCGTCATCGGCGCCGGCCGCGATCCCCACGTCCCCGACGTCTTCCGCGAGCTGCCCGCCGACCGGCTGATCCACAGCACCAGGTACTGCACCCGTATCGCGCAGGTGCCGGCCGACCGGCCGCTGCGGACCGTGGTGGTGGGCGGCGCGCAGAGCGCGGCGGAGATGTTCATGGCGCTGCACCAGGACCTTCCGCTGAGCCGGCCGACCCTGCTGGTGCGCTCCGTCGGCCTGCAGAACTACCAGACGAGCAAGTTCGTCAACGAGCTGTTCTTCCCCTCCTTCGTCGACGACTTCTTCGACAGCGCACCCGAGATCCGCGCGGAGATTCTCCACGAAATGCATCTGACGAACTACGCCGGCCTGGCCGAGCCTTTCCTCGACGAGCTGTACTCGATGCTCTACCAGCAGAAGATGCTGGGAAAGCAGCGATCCGCGGTACGGGCGATGACCGAGATCATCAGCGCCCGGGTCGACGGCGACGACGTCGTGCTGGAACTGCGGGACCGCCGCAGCGGCAAGGTCGAGCCGCTGCGCTGCGACCTGGTGCTGCTGGGGACCGGGTACGAGCCGAGAATGCCCGCGCTGGTGCGGGACCTTGCCGGGCGGCTGGGCCTGGCCGACATCACGGTCAACCGGCGCTACCGCGTCGACCTGGACGACTCGGCATGGGGCGCGGTGTACCTGCAGGGCGTCAACGAGCGGACCCACGGCATCTCGGACTCACTGATCAGCGTGCTCGCCCACCGCTCCCAGGACATCCTCGCCGACCTGCTCGACCGGCGTGCGGCATCGGTGGCGACATCGGTGGCCTGGAGCGCGTGATGGAGATCCGCAGACTGGACCGGGCGAACCTGACCCGTGCCTACGGTCTCGACTCGCAGCGGCTGCTGCCCTGGCCGGCGCTGAACGCGCCGTTCGAGGGCGCCTGGTGTGTGCTGCGGCCAGGCGGCGTCTCGACCGCGCACGCCCACCACGAGCACGAGATCTTCATCGCCATGGCGGGCAGCTCGACGCTGCTGGTCGACGGCGAGCGGTACGAGTTCGCCGCGGGCGACATCGCGCACCTGCCGCCCGGCAGCACCCACCAGGTTGTCAACGACAGCACCGAGGCCTTCGAGTACTACGGCCTCTGGTGGGACGGCGAGATGGCGGTCAACTTCCTGCGCCGTCTTGAGAAGCCCGGGGAGAACCGTCCCGGGGCGCTCGGGAGGAAGGCGTCATGACCGGGCGGACAGTGGTGATCTCGCCGGCTCCCACCGCAAACGGCGACCTGCACCTGGGGCATCTGGCGGGCCCGTTCCTGGCGGCCGACGTGTACACCCGGTACGCGCGCGCGACCGGCCGTGAAGTGATCTTCGGCACCGGCATCCAGGACACCCCGAGCTACGTGGTGACCACGGCCCACCGGTTGGGCACGACGCCGACGCGGCTGGTGGCCCGCTCCGCCCGTCAGGTGGAGGCGTCCCTGGCGGCGGCGGGGATCGGGGTCGACGGCTTCACCAGCGTCGACGAACGGTTCACCAAGATGGTCTGGGGTTTCCTGGAGCGGCTGTACGCCGCCGGGAAGCTCCGGCTGCGGACGATGACGTTCCCGTACCTGCCGCGCACCGGGCAGTACCTGGTGGACGGGTACGTGCGCGGAAGCTGCCCGGTCTGCCTGGCCGACGGGTGCGCCGGGCTGTGCGAGAGCTGCGCCCATCCGGTCCCCGCCGGGGAACTGCTCAACCCGCGTTCGACCATGTACCCGGACGAGCCGGTGCGGTCGCGCCAGGCGCGGGTCCTGGTGCTGCCGATGGAGGAGTACCGGGACGGGCTGCGCGACTACTTCGCCGGCCACGCCGCGATGATGCGCCCGCACATGGCGCAGGCCGTCCAGCAGATGCTCTCCCGGCCGCTGCCGGACTATCCGGTCACCTATCCGGGCTCCTGGGGCATCCCCGCGCTCTTCCCCGAGGTCACCGGACAGGTGATCAATCCGAACGCCGAGCCGATGGCGTGGAGCATGTACTGCTCCGCGCTGTCGGCCGAGCGCCGGGGCACACCCCTGGCCGCCGAGGACGAGCTGTGGCTGGCCGGGGCCGGCTCGACCGTGGTCTACTTCCTCGGCTTCGACAACATCTACCCGTTCGCGGTCGCCGGGATCGCGATGCTGCTGGCGCACGACGGCCGCTACGACCTGCCGGAGCTGTTCCTCACCAACGAGTTCTACGAGCTGGACAACGCGAAGTTCTCCACCAGCCGCGGCCATGTGGTGGGGGGACGGGACCTGGCGGCCGAGGTGCCGAGGGACCTGATCCGGTTCCACCTGGCCACGACCAGCCCGGAGTTCCAGCGCACCAACTTCAGCCGCGAGGCACTGGCCCGGATCACCCGCTCGCGTCTCGTCGAGC
>NZ_JWIO01000035.1:4765-13054 GCF_001017755.1 Protofrankia coriariae | reverse complement strand
CCCGCTCGCGTCTCGTCGAGCCGTGGAACCGGGTGGCGGCCGAGATCGACAGGTGGGTCGGCCGAGGGCCGCTGGTGGTGTCCGAACGCTCCCGGGCAGCCGTCGCGCTCATCACCGAACGCTTCGTCGCGGCCTACGACATGCCCTACTTCAGCCTCAACCGGGCGGCCGAGACGCTCGTCGAGCAGCTGGCCCGGCTGGACGGGTGGGCCGTGGGCCCGGGCGAGGGCGGCGACTTCTGCCACGAGACCGAGGCGGTGCTGCGCTGCGCGGCACCCATCCTGATCGACCTGGCCGAGCGGGCGCTGCCGGACCTTGCGATCCTCCCCGCCGGCCGCGCGGTGACCGAGATCGTGCCCAGGAGCATGCCCAGGCTCAGCGAAAGGGTGGCGCGCGATGCCGCCTGACACGCGGCACGTGCTCGTCGTGGGGGCGGGTGTCGTCGGCCTGCTGACCGCGCTGCGGTGCGCGCTCGCCGGCCACCGGGTCACCGTGGTGGACCGGGGCCCCGTCCCCAATCCGGTGTCCAGCTCGTTCGACCAGCACCGGGCGATCCGGGCGCTCGACCCCGCCGACCGGGCCGCCACCCGGCGGGTCGCGGCCGCCCACCACGAGTGGCTGGCGCTGGAGCGGCTGCTGGGCGCCAGGCTCTACCGCCGCGTCGGCGTGGTGACCGCCTGGCCCGCCGGCGAGGCCGACGCGGTGGCCGCGGCCGGCGCCGACGCCGGCCTGCCCGTCGAGCTCGTCGAGCCGGACAAGCTGCCGCACATGAGGTTCCCCGCGGGTTCGGTGGGGGTGCTCGAGCACGACGCCGGCGTGCTGCTGGCGCGGCGGGTCCTGACAGCCGTGGCCCGGTGGCTGGACGCGCACGCCGCGGTGACGGTGCTGCCGTGGCAGGACGTCGTCTCGGTCGACGCCGACGCGGGACGGGTCGTGCTGGCCGGCGGCCGGCGGCTGGGCGCGGACCTGGTCTTCGTCGCCGCGGGGCCGTGGTCGCGCGAGCTGGTCGACCTGCCGATGGTGCTCTACCGCCAGGCCATGGTGTACCTCAGTCCGCCCGCGGAGCTGGCGCGCTGGTGGGAGCGCGCGCCCAGCGCGGGGCGTGTCGGCGCCGACGGGCGGTCCTGGCTGCTGCCGCCGGGCGAGGGAACGCTGCTGAAGGTCAGTTCCAGCGCGGTGTGCCGGGAGGTCGACGCGGTGGCCGGCCCCGGGGACAGGGCCGCTGACGGCTCCGTGGACGGCTTCGCTGACGGCTCCGACGGTGTCGGCTCCTGGCCGGTCGACGTCGACCGGTTGGTGGCGTCGATCCTGACCGGCCCGGAGCGCTACACCGTGCGGCGGGTCAGGCAGTGCCACTACCTGGTCGACGCGGGCACCGGTGGCGCCCGTCTCGTCCGTCCCGGTCCGGCGGTGTGGGCGTGCGCGGCCGCCGGCGGCGACGGATTCCGCACCGCGCCCCTGGTCGCCGCGCGGATCGCCGCACAGATCACCGAGACCACCGCTGAGAACGCCGTGGGCTCAGCGCCGACTTGGAAGGAGTACGCATGAACAGCTCCAGGAACGTACTGCTGGTGATCGGCAGTGGGCTGAAGCTCTACCGCGAGTACCTGGTCCGATCGGCCGCCGCGCGGGCCCGGGAAGCAGGCCTCGAACTGGTACTGATCAACAACCTCCGGCCCACCTGGCAGCGCGGCTACTTCGACGAGATCACCGTGGTCAACGTCTTCGACCACGACCTGCTGGCCGGCGCGGCCCGCGAGGTGGCGGCCAGGCACACGGTCGTCGGCGTGCTGTGCTGGGACGAGCCGCTGGTGATGTCCGCCGCCGAGCTCGCCGCCGAGTTCGGCGTGCCGGGCCTCAGCATCCCCGGCGTGCACGGGTGCCGCGACAAGTACGACACCCGCTCCCGGCTCACCGCCGCCGGGCTGCTGCAGCCCGGGTTCGAGATGACGGCCACCGCCGAGCAGGCCCGGGCGGCGGCGGAGCGGATCGGCTACCCGGTCGTGGTGAAGCCCCGAGCGCTCGGCGCCAGCATGGGCGTCGTCCTCGCCGCCGACGAGGCCGAGCTGGACGAGGCCTTCCGCGTCGCGGACCAGGCCAGCCTGATCGGCGACAGGTCGTACCAGGGCGGCGCCATCGTCGAGGGCTACGCCGTGGGCCCCGAGATCAGCGTCGACGCCGCCGTGCACAAGGGCGAGTACCTGCCGATGTTCGTGGCCCGCAAGCGTACCGGAGCGCATCCCTACTTCGAGGAGATCGGCCATGTCGTCGACGCGGCCGACCCGCTCCTGCACGACTCCGTGCTGATCGACACCCTGGCGAGGGCACACCGGGTCCTCGGGATCGAGAACGGCATCACCCACGCCGAGGTGCGGCTCACCGAGCGGGGCCCGCTGATCATCGAGATCAACGGCAGGCTCGGCGGCGACCTGATCCCGTTCCTCGGCAGGCTCGCCACCGGCATCGACCCGGGTGAGGTGCTCGTCGACGTCGCCGTCGGGCAGCGACCGGACATCGTGCCGGTCAGGCGCGGCGTCGCCGGCATCCGGTTCGGCTACCCGGAGCGGGACTGCCGGGTGCGGTCGGTCCGCGTGCCACAGGCGGCGCCCGGGCTGGTCACCGCGTCCCGGATGGTCGAGCCCGGGACCACGCTGCGGCTGCCGCCGGGTGGCTACATCGCCCGCCACTCCTTCGTGGTGTGCCAGGCCGACGACACACCGACCTGCGTCGAGCGGCTGGACGTGGCGAGCGCGCTGGTCACGGTGGACGCCGACCCGGTCGCGCCGCCCCCGCCCGGCACGGCCCTGGAAATGCCCGCCGGCCTCCTGGACGTGGACGAATGACGATCAACTACGACGGGCGGCTGTTCCGCAGGGCCGGCGGCGGTGACGGCACGGTCGCCCGCTACCACCAGGACGGCGATCTGGTGTGGGCGGACTTCGCCGGTGGGCAGGTGCGCCGCGGGGCGATCATCGGTACCTGCGGGCCGGAGGGCACCCTGCGGCTGTCCTACACCATGGCGCTCGTCGACGGCCGGGTGATCTCCGGGCACACCGTGAACACCCCGCAGCGGGACGACGGCGGACGGCTGGTGCTGCGCGAGGAGTGGGAGCGCTACGGCGCGCACGCCGAGGCCGGCGTCTCCTACCTCGAGGAGGTGAGCTGAGATGCCCGGCGCGACCAGGGCGTCCGAGGCCGCCGGAGTGGCTGGAACCGCCGGGTCTGCCGGGGTGGCCGGGGTGGCCGGGGTGGCCGGCTGGCAGGGCCTGCGCAGCCTGGTCGACGGCCGCCTGCGGCTGCCGGGCGACGCCGGTTTCACCGAGGCGAGCAGGGCGTTCAACGAGCGCTACCACCACGTCCGGCCTGCCGCGGCGCTGACGGCGGCGAACGCCGCCGACGTCGGCCGGGCGATCGGCTGGGCCCGCGAGCACGGCACACCGTTCACCGTCCGGGGCGGCGGCCACAGCTATACGGGCAGCTCGGTCAACACTGGGCTGGTGCTCGACCTGCGCGGGCTGGACGAGGTGCGTGTCGACCCGTCGAGCGGACTGGTCACCGTCGGCGGCGGCGCCCGGATGAAGGCGATCTACGCCGCGCTGCGCCCGCACGACCTGGCGTTCCCGCTGGGCAACTCCGACGATGTCGGGATCGGCGGGCTGGTGCTCGGCGGCGGCGTCGCGGCGGTGTCACGCGCCTTCGGGCTGACCTGCGACGCGCTGGTGCGCACTGACGTCGTCCTCGCCGACGGCACGACGCTCACCTGCGACGGGACCGAGAACGCCGACCTGTTCTGGGCCTGCCGAGGTGGCGGCGGCGGGAACTTCGGGGTGAACACCTCCTTCACCTTCCAGGCCCGGCCGGTGCCGCCCGCCAGCTCCACCTGCCTGCTGCTGTGGTCCTGGGAGCACGCGCCCGAGGTGCTGAGCACCGCGCAGGAGGTCATGCGACGCGCGCCGGAGGCGTTCGCCGCCCGTATCGGCGCGAGCCGCGCCCCGGGCCAGGACGGCACGGTCTCGATGATCGGGCAGCATCTCGGCCCGGCCGAGGAACTGCGGGAGCTGCTCGAGCCCGCGCTGGCGGCCGCCACGCCGTACCGGGCGGACATCGCCGACCGGACCTACTGGGAGGCCGTGGACTACCTGCACCACACCACCTCGGGCGGCGCGTTCGCGGTACGCACCCGGTGCGTACCGCAGCCGCTGCCCGAGGCGGGCGTGGCGACCGTGCTGGCGGCCCTGGAGAAGTGGCCGGGCAGCGGCAATCCGGACGGTGCCGGCGTCGCCCTGTTCACCTGGGGCGGCGCGATCAACCGGGTGCCGGTGGCCGACACCGCGTTCCCGCACCGGGATGTGCTGTTCCTGATCAGCATGGACACCTCGTGGAACACCGACGATCCCGCCGAGGTGGCGCGGGACAACCTGGAGTGGCTGACCGGCCTGCACCAGGAGATGGGCGCGTTCGCCTCCGACGCGGCCTACGTCAACTTTCCCGATCCTGATCTTCCTGACTGGCGGTCGGCCTACTACGGCCCGAACCTGGCGCGGCTGAACGAGGTCAAACACCGCTACGACCCCGACCGCGTCTTCCGCTTCGCCCAGGCGATCTAGCGCTGCGTGAGCCGGCGTTCGTCCCGTCCGCCGCGCCCGGGGCAGGCGTTGGCTGACGCGGCACCAGCGCACCCACCGCATCCAAGGGGAGCGATCACATGACCGAGACACAGACCTACCGTGAGCCCGCCGCGGCCGGCCCCGGTCCGGCCGGCCTGGCCGCGCAGGCGCCACCCCGGACCGGCAGGGAGATCCTCGAGCGCGCCCGGGCGGCCGCCCCGCGGCTGCGGGAGCGCTCCGAGGACATCGAACGCGCGCGGCGGCTGCCCACGGACGTGGTGGAGATACTGCGTGCCACCGGGGTGTTCCGGATGGGCTTCGGGCGCCGGTGGGGCGGCCCCGAGCTCACCTCGGTGGAACAGACCGAGGTCATCGAGGCGCTCTCCTACGGCGACGCGTCCGCCGGCTGGTGCGCGATGATCGGTTCGGACACCGGGCTCTACGCCGCGTTCCTGGACGAGCCGGTGGCCAAGGAGATGTTCCCCAGCCTGGACATGATCACGGCTGGGCTGCTGTTCCCGACCGGGCACGCCGAGCGCGTCCCCGGCGGCTACCGGCTCACCGGCCGCTGGCAGTTCGGCAGCGGGATCACCCACAGCGACTGGGTGATCTCCGGGGCGTTCATCTACCGTGACGGCCGGCCGGAGCCGGGCCCGGACGGGGATCCGCACGACTCGCGGCTGATGATGGTGCCGCGCGAGCAGGTCGAGATCGTCGACACCTGGTACACCACCGGTCTGGCCGGCAGCGGAAGCTGCGACTACACGATCACGGACGTGTTCGTCCCCGAGGAGCACACCCTTGTCTTCGGGGCCGTGCGCAACGGCACCGGCGCGCTCGCCCAGCCGGAGGTGCACATGCGCAACATGCCCGGCGTGCCGCTGGGCATCGCGCGCGCCGCGCTCGACCACACCCGCGAGATCATCGCCAGCCGGGCACGTCCGACGGGCGCCGCCGCGGCCGACGACTACCGCATGCAGGTCGTCATCGCCGGCTGCGAGGCCGACTTCGTCGCCACCCGCAACGGGGTGTACGGCAGCATGCGGCGCCAGCACGACGTCCTGGCCGCCGGGGGCACCTTCGACGATCTCACTCCGGACGAGCGGGCCGCGTTGCCGCTGTCGCGCCTGCACGCCTTCCGAACGGCGCGGTCGATCGTGAGCCGGCTCTACGACCTGCTGCAGACCGGTTCGATCTACCGGCCGTCCCCGCTGGACCGGTGGCTGCGTGACACGAACACGATGTGCCAGCACATCGTCGCCCAGGACCGCATCCTGCAGTCGGCCGGTGCCCATCTGCTGGGCGGCAGGCCCGGTTTCCCGCTCTGCCTCGGCATTGTATGACGTTCTCGCAGGCAGTTGTCCCGTCCGTGACCGTGTGATTCGGCATTCGTGTTGTCGGCGCGTTTTCAGGGGTGGGCCGACGGAAAAGCAGGTGTCCGGACCGGTCGCGGACGATGACCGTCCGCGGTCCCGTCGAACGCTGCTTCGGCATCATCGACGTCTTCGGCATTATCATCGTGAATGGAAAGAACATGAGACCATTTCGATCCGCTGTCTGCTCAGTGATAGCGCTCACCGTGCTGCTCGGCGCGTGTGGCACGAACACCACGAGTGGTAAGGGAGATGCGAGCGGTACCAGCCCGAACAGGCAGTCGATCATCAGCTACAGTGAGACCGAACCGGAAAACCCACTGATCCCCGGCGACACGACGGAGGTTGGCGGCATCGGAGTTCTCGGCGCCCTGTTCAAGGGGCTCGTGGAGTACGACGCGAAAACCGCCGCACCACGCAACGCCGTTGCCGAGTCCATTCAGACCACCGACGCAAAGGTCTATACAATCAAACTGAAGTCCGGGTGGACCTTCCATGACGGCACGCCGGTCACGGCGAAGAGTTTCGTCGACGCCTGGAACTACACCGCCTACTCCCCGAACGGGATGCAGGGCGCGAACTACTTCTCGCACGTCGAGGGTTTCGGCCAGGTGAACAACGCGACGCCGGACGGCGGGCAGCCGGACGCCCTGCCGCCCGCGAAGGAACTGTCGGGCCTGAAAGTCGTCGACGACAGCACCTTCGTCGTGACCCTGTCCGCGCCGTTCTCCACGTTTGCCACCCAGCTCGGCTATGCGGCCTTCTTCCCGCTGCCGGCGAGTTTCTTCGCCGACCGAAAGGCCTACGAGGCGCATCCGGTCGGCAACGGTCCGTTCCAGTTCGTGTCGTACACGGAGGGGAAGAGCCTCCTCGTGAAGCGCTACGACGGCTTCGCCGGCGAGAAAGCGCACGTCGACGGCATCGACTTCCGTTTCTACGCGAACCTGGACGACGCCTACGCGGACGTGTTGGCGAACAAACTCGACTATCTCTCGTTCACGCCGTGGTCGTCGACGGTCAACAGCAAGATCAAGACGGATCTGCCGGACTCCCGGCGTGCCTCCTACACATACCTCGGACACCAGGCGATCGCTTTTCCCCTCTATGACGGGCGCTTTGCCGACGTGCGGCTGCGGCAGGCCATCTCGATGGCCATCGACCGGGTCGACCTGATCAGGAAGGTCTTCAACGGGGCTCGGACGCCGGCCGACGGCATCGTGGCGCCGAACGTGCAGGGCTACGTCGGCAACCAGTGTGGGGAACTGTGCACCTATCAGCCCGAGAAGGCCAGGAAGCTGTTCGAGGAGAGCGGGTTCCAGGGGCCGGTCGTGCTGACCTCCAACGTCGACTCCGCCAACCAGCAGTGGATGGAGGTGACCTGCGAGTCGATCCAGAGGACGCTCGGCCGGGAATGCCGGTTCGAGCCGGTACCGACGCTCGGTGAGTTCCGCCGGAAGCTCGACGACGGGACGATAGGCGCGATCTATCGCAGCGCCTGGGTCGCCGACTACCCGTCGATCGAGAACTTCCTCAACCCGCTGTTCAGGACCGGTGGCTCGTCCAACGTCGGCCAGTACTCCAACCCCGCCGTCGACGCGCTGCTCACCCGCGCCGACGGGGCGCCGTCGGAGCGGGAGGGCGAGAAGCTCTACCAGGAGGCCGAACGGCTCGTGCTGCGGGACATGCCGACGATTCCGATCTGGTACCAGAGCGCCACGGCCGCCTGGTCCGCACGGCTGCACAATGTCGTCCCCACCCAGTTCCGTGAGCTGGACCTGCAGAGCGTCACGGTCTCCTAGCTGAATCACTCCGCAGATTGCCGTCTTGTACTGCCGTCTTGTATGGCTCGTCTTGCATCGCCGTCTTGCATGGTTGTCTTGCATTGTGGCCTCCGCCCGACCACCGGTGTCGACCAGCGATCCCGACGTATCCGAATCGCGACCGGCCCGACCGAAATCATCAGGGGGGAAGATGACCGACCAGGAGGTTGGCGTACCGACGGTCGGAGCGGGGCCGGCAACAGACCCGGCACTCGCGGCCACCATCGAGAAATCGCTCGCGGCCGCTGTCGGGAAATCCGGTCCGCGTGGGCTGGCTGAGAACACCTGGAAACCATCGGACTGCCAGCGGCGGGTCGCCGGTTCTCCGAAGCACGCGGGTACTCGCCACGGGGCTTGGAACGAGACTGTCGTCGAACCGCGACGTACAGGTGACGGTACAACCACCAGCACAACCACTATCAGTACAACCACTACCAGCACAACCGCCGGTACAACTGTCAGCCGGGCTGTGGCTCCCGCCGGCGGTGA
>NZ_JWIO01000035.1:0-4752 GCF_001017755.1 Protofrankia coriariae | reverse complement strand
TCCCGCCGGCGGTGACAAACCGTATTGCCACGGTCCGTATTGCCACGGTTCGTATCGCCGCGGTTCGTATTGTCACGGTCTCGTCAACGGAACCGGCGATCCGCCGGTCAGTGTACCTGCTCACCGCCCGCAGGATACCTATCGCTCGCAGGATATCGTCGACGACCTGTTCGACCGGCGTAACAGCACGAAGGCGAAGACGGTGGGATGAAGATCCAGGATCTGGACCATAAAGATCTGACCGAAGTACCTGGAACACCCGGCCCGAATCCTGAACGGTCACTCGAGACCCGGGAGGATCCCGCCCGAGCGCCGCGAACACCGCAGAACGAAGCGGTCCGTCCCGGCAGGGTGACCGGCCCGTGGGGAGCCCGCGCCGCTGTCGTGTGCGCCGCGTGCGCGGTGTGGTGCGCAACGGTATGGATGTCAGCCCACATACACCCCGATCCAGCTCTGCACACTGTCGCCCTGTTCGTCCATCTGTCGTCTCTCGTCCTCGGATTCGGCGCCGTGCTCGTCGCCGACTACCTGATAGCTGTCTGGCTGGTCGGGCGTTCCACGTTCGCCGAGGCCGTCGCCGGAATCGATCGGCTGCACCTGCTGATCTGGACGGGACTCATCGGCCTGATGGGCAGCGGCACACTGTTGGAGCCGGATCTGGCCACCGTGACGGCCCGCGTGAAGCTCGGGCTCGTGTTGGTTCTCACCCTCAACGGGCTGCAGGCGATGCTTCTCAGCAAGCGCATGAAAGCGGCGGCGGGCGTTTTGAACATGCGCCTGCTCGCCTGGGGCGCCATAACGACCATCGTCTCTCAGGGATGCTGGTGGGGCGCGATGTGGATAGGATTCATCACCGCGTCCGCCAGATCCTAGAGATCTCCCGGCTCCTGGAACGTACAGCAGTGACGGTCACGCGGTTCGCTGGACGCATTACCTGCCGGCGGGGCAGTATGGCCACGTGCTGAGACCATCTCGTTACGCCGAGCGCGTCAACGACGACCGTGCCGCCATTCATGCCGTCCTCGACGAGGCGCTCGTCTGCCACGTCGGCCTCGTCGTCGCCGGCCGACCGCACGTGATACCCACTCTGCACGTGCGGGTGCGAGATTCCCTGTACATCCACGGATCCACCGCGGCGCGGCTGCTCGTGTCGGCGCGACCGGCACCGCTGCCGCTGTGCGTGACCGTCTCCCTGCTCGACGGTCTCGTGCTCGCGCGGTCGGCTTTCCACCATTCGCTGAACTACCGTTCTGTCGTGATCCACGGCGACGCCCGTCTCGTCGACACCGTGGAGGAAAAGACACAGGTGCTGGCCGCGCTGGTGGACCGCGTCGGGGTCGGGCGTTCCCAGCAGTGCAGGCCACCCACCAGCAGGGAGCTGGCCGCGACAGCCGTGCTCGCCCTGAGCCTGGACGACGAGAGCACCGACGTCGCGCTGAAACGCCGCACCGGCCCTCCGTCCGACGACGAGGCCGACCTCACCCTGGACTACTGGACCGGAGTCGTTCCCGTCCGTCTCACAGCCGGCACGCCCCAACCGGCCTGCGACATCCCGCTCCCCGGCGGCCTGGCCCCCTCCCTGACCTGACCAGAAAGGCGGCGGGCGCGGACGGAGCGCTGACGTACTTTCTGCCCTCTTTTCGTCCCACCGCTGCCACGCCGCGGCCCCGTTCGCGGGAATGGCTGTCGGGGGAGGAGCGCGGGGCCGGGGCTGTCGGATAGTTGTTGCCGGACAGTTACCGAAGGGTGTCCGAAAGTCAGGGTGGCCGGCCGGTAGTATGGTGGGCCGGGATCATGGTTATCGCCGGGTAGCTGACGTTCTCGGTGGTATCTGTCAGATACTCGTAGTCCTTGGGCGGCTGCCGGTACTTTCCCGGCCGGGCGGATGGTTACCGCGATCTGGCCGGCCACCGCGAAGGCAACGGTCCAGCTTCCCGAGCCTCCCCTCTTTCACTGCCGCGCTCATTGCTACCACTGGCTGACCGTCCGTCACGAACGCAACGGTCGCAACTCCCCTGGTTTTCTCTTTTCGTTGCCGTGCTCACTTTCTGAAGGCAGTTCCTCGCGTGAGACGCGCGCTTAAGGCATACTTAATTCAACTTTCGTACCATTTCTCCCATGGGACTTCTCTCAGACAAAGTGATCATCGTTACGGGCGCCAGCCGGGGGATCGGTGCCGCGGCGGCCCGGCTGTTCGCTGAGGAGGGCGCCCGGGTCGTCCTGGGCGCACGCGGCAGCGATGAGCTTGAGAAACTGGCTGGCCAGCTGACCGCTGACGGCTTCGACGCAGTCGCCGTGACCGCCGACGCCAGCACGACGGCCGGGGTGGAGTCACTCGTCCAGACGGCGCTGGAACGGTATGGAAGGCTGAACGGGGCGTATCTCAACGCGGCCGTCGGAGACGAACTCGGTAGGAGACTGGCCGATATCACCGAGGAGACCTGGGACTCCATACAGGCCCTGACGCTTCGTGGCATCTGGCTGAACCTCCGTGCCCAGATACCCGAGCTGATAAAGGCTGGTGGCGGTTCGATCGTGATCGCTGGCAGCGTGTCCGGACTGGTCGCCGGAATCGGAGACGCGGCCTATCAGGCGGCGAAGATCGGTGTCACCGGGCTCGCGCGGGCGGCGGCCCAGGAATATGCGGCACAGGGAATTCGGGTGAACGTCGTCGCTCCCGGCGCCATTCTGACCGACGGCGTGGCAGCCACGTTCGAGCAGTATCCGCAGGTGCGTGAACGCTTTGAGACCCACACCCCGCTCGGCCGCGCCGGCACGCCGCGCGAGGTCGCCGAAACGGTTGCCTGGTTGCTCAGCGACCGGTCCTCCTACATCACCGGAGTCACGCTCCCCGTCGACGGCGGCCTGCTGGCGACGAGGTTCTGACGGCAGATTCTGGATCGGGGCTGGACGGGCAGGTCCGTACTGTCGGTTGTTTCCGGGGCAGAGGGGCTGGCCTGACGGCGACCAGGCGTAGAAAGTAGAAAGTCGTGAACGCTCGGGACGTCACGAAACTCGCCGCCGGCGGCTCCTCGGCATGGCGGGCGATACAGATCGCCTCCCGCCTCGGGAACGGATCGACTCCGTCCCAGCCTCGCTGCACGCGTCGGCCAGGTATCACTGATCGTTTGCAGTGATCAGTGATACCTGGCCGACGAGAGCCTGCTGGCCGCTGTCCGCGGCGGCGACAAGCGGACAGCGGCCAGAGCGGTCTCGTGGCCACCCAGCGCAGGGAAACGGATCATCGCCGCGGACTGTACGAGGTCGGTCAGCGTAGTCGGCGCAGTATCGGATCAGGGGTCCGTGGCACCCGCGCTACCCGGATCTTCACGTCGACCGCGACCGCCCCGTGCTCATGGACGATGAGCGGATTGACGTCCATTTCGGTGATTTCGGGCAGGTCGTCGGCAAGCTGGGCGACGCGCAGCAGGACGTCCTCGAGCGCGGCAACGTCCGCCGGTGGACTTCCCCGGTACCCGAACAGCAGCGCCGAACCGCGGAGGGAACGGATCAGTTCCGCCGCGTCCCGGTCGGTGAGCGGTAGCAGCCGGTAGGACCGGTCGGCGAGCAGGTCGGTGAGGACGCCGCCGAGCCCGAATCCGATGAGCGGGCCGAAGGCGGGATCCTGCACGATCCCGACCAGGGTTTCGACGCCGGGGGCGATCATGGGCTGTACGGTTGCTCCTCCCATCGCCTCGCCCAGCGCGGCCCACATGGACCGGTAGGCCTGCGCGGCGTCGGCCGGCGTGGCCAGATCCAACCGGACGCCGCCCCGGTCGCTCTTGTGCACCAGATCGGGGTTGGCGGCCTTGAGGGCGACCGGTCCACCGATGCGCCCGGCGATGTCGGCGGCCATCTGGGCCGAGACCGCGTGTTCGGGCCGGGCGACCGGAATGCCACCGGCGGCCAGGAGGTCCGCCGCCACCGTCGGCCGCAACCAGCACCCTTCGGACCGGTCGGCCAGTGCCGCCTCGATGATGTCGCGGGCACCCGCGGGGGTGACGTCGTCGAAGGCGGGCACGGAGCCCCGGGGACGCCGTAGCCACTGTGCGTGCTCGGCTGCGAGCGACAGTGCGCGGCCGGCGTCCTCGGGGACGGCGAACGCGGGGACGGCGCCCGGCGCGGGTTCGCCCGGTTGTGCGGGCGCGGTGAGGGTCCGCACCCGGGGGGCCTGCCCGAGCACGACCGCGGCCAGCGGGGTCGTGCTCACCGCCGTGACCGCCGCGGCCGCGACGGTGAGGTCGTCGCGGCCGGTCAGCGGCGTCGGTGCGATCACGGCCAGCACGGCGTCGATGCCGCCGTCGGCGGACACGGTCCGCAGCGCCTGCTCGAAGGCGTCGCCGGATACCGACGCGATGGTGTCCACCGGATTGGCGACGGCGGCGCCGGGCGGCAGCAGGCCCGTGAGGGCGCGGCGGGTCGGTTCGGCCAGCTCGGGCAGTTCGAGGCCGGCGGCCGCGGCGGCGTCGGCGGCGAGGATGAGCGGGCCGCCCGCGTTCCCGACGATCGCGAGCCGCCGGCCCGCGGGCAGGCGTTGGTGGGCGAGCAGGGTCACTACGTCGAACAGCTCCCCGAGACCGTCGCCGGCGATGATCCCGGCCTGCCGGAAAAGGGCGCTGACCCGCACGGCAGGGCTGGCCGCGGCTGCCGTGTGGGAGGCGGCGGCGCGTGCCCCAGCCGCTGACGCGCCCCCTTTCACCGCGACGATCGAGGCTGTCCGCTACCCGTGCCGCGGGTAGGGAGGATACATGC
>NZ_JWIO01000036.1:39270-46496 GCF_001017755.1 Protofrankia coriariae | reverse complement strand
TTCCCCGGTTTCCCCGGCTTCCTCGATTTCCCGGGAATCCCTGCCCTTCCCGGAGCCTTCTCCCCTGGATCGTCCGCTGGCTTCTTCGGACACCGCTGACCCGCCTTCCGCACCATGCACCATGCACCGAATCACGGCCACGCCGGGCGCCGTTCCGGATCATGGTCGGATCACGGCGGGGAGATGCCACCCGCGCCGGCAGCCGGCCCATCAACTACACGGCGCACGCATACGGCGCCGGACTTTATCCCAGCGCCACCGCCATCCCCGCACCGGTCGCGGCACCGGTCGCGGCACCGGTCGTGGCACCGGTTCCCGCACCCGGAGGGCATGACTCCGCCCGCGCAGGGATCTTCCACGGTGGTGACAATGAATCCGTGCGCATCCGACCGGTCCGGTTCGAGGAACTGTCAGTGCTCCAGGACATCGAGCGTGCCGCTGGCCGGTGGTTCCGCGACATCGGCATGCCCGAGATCGCCGATGACGAGCCGCTCACCGTCGACGAACTCGCGCTCTATCAGCGGGCCGGCCATGCCTGGGGTACCGCAGACGGGACCGGCCGTCTGGTCGCCTACCTGATCACGGACCTCGTCGACGGCAACATGCACATCGAGCAGGTATCGGTGCGGCCGGACAGCGCCCGCCGCGGGGNNNNCAGCGCCCGCCGCGGGGTGGGGCGGGCACTGATCGAACACATCGCTGATCACGCAGCTGCCGAGGCCATACCAGCGCTGACCCTCACCACATTCGTGCACGTACCGTGGAATGCCCCCTACTATGCGCGATGCGGGTTCCGCTGCCTCACCGAGGCCGAGCTGACACCAGGGCTGCGGGAGATCCGCAACCGGGAGACCGAGCACGGCCTGGGCCGATGGCCACGGGTGGCCATGCGTCTCGGGGTGGGACGGTAGGCGTCGGCGGCTACTCCGTGGGGCCGGTGGGGATGACGTAGCCCAGTTTCCGGAGAGCGGTGCGGAAATCGGCCTCGTGCTGGACCGGTACGGCGATATGGCGATCCCCCACCGACTGGCAGAATCGGCGGAGCCTGCGGTCGGCGGTGATGAGAGCGGCCACCGCCGGGTCGGTGCATTCGACCACCCGCGCGAGCCCGAGGTCACGCAACTGGCCGACCCGGGCCGTGGCATCCTCGAAAAGCCTGGTCACGGTGGCCGGTACGGCATGGTCGGCGTGGTCGTCGAGAAAGCGCCGCAGTTCCTCCAGTGGGCGGCCGGCGTCGACCGCGGCCAGCAACGACGTGAGGTTCAGCGACCAGACACGGTCGGATGAACGCTGCCCGTAGGCGTCCAGGAGAAGCTCGTCGGCGGGCTTCACCGCACCGGTTGCCACGATATCCAGATTCGGCAGGACCTTGAGCTCCGGGCCTGCTCCGCCGCCGCTTTCCGGCTCCGGCTCGTACTGTTCGGCCAGTCCGAGGACGTATGCGCCGAGCGTGTTCAGCCGGACGGCGTACAGGCCGTCATAGCGGCTGAGATAACCCAGGCCGTCGGCGCCCCAGTTCGCGTGGAAGTCGTCGCGGGCATCGACCGGATCGCCGTATTCGAGGTCGAACAGGCCGAGCGCCCCCGCGTACTCGAACAGCAGGCACAGGGTGTATCGGCCCTCCAGCAGCGGCCAGTCGTGGAAGCCGTCGTATCCCAGGCTGCCGTACTGCGGATCCTCGAGGTACAGCTTCCAGGTGTCACGCGCCACCGTGAACGAGGAGCCGTCGCGCCGCATCCGGGTGAACAACTCGTCCACCGCGATCCACTCCCCGGGCGGACAGATCGCGAGCGCCGCGGTGACGGCCCTGCGCCGCGGGCCGGCCGCGGTCAGGGCCCGGGCCGACCGCTGGCCCTTGATTGCTTCGATCCGGCTCATCTCGTCGATCACGGCATGGCCGGCCCAGCGCCGCCAGAGATGACGGATCGTTTCCGCCGCGGGCCTGGCCAGCGCGCCGCGACCCCGAGCGGTCAGCTGCAGCCGCCCGCCGACGACCTCGGCCAGGCCACCGGCCTGCAGCAGCAGCGGCCACGCGAACGCGGCGATCGGCTCCTCCCGGTAGAAGTCACCGCCGGTGAGGACGCCGGCGACGGTGGCGACGGTCGCGGCTGCCGGNGGTCGCGGCTGCCGGCCGCTGCGTCTTCTCGCTGCACCGCAGCCTGCCGGCCGCGCACAGCCGCAGGACGGTGAGCACGTCGGCAGTCGCCTCCCTCGCCCTCGGGCGAACGGTCGGCCCGCCCGTTCCCGACGAACCGTCCGTCGGCGCGTTCACGTTCTGTACCACCGCCATACCCGCTGACTGTAGAACCGCGTCGGCAAGCAGACTCAGCCGGCACGGGAACCGGGATGTCGGCCGGTGGCCCGGGCGGCGCGGCCTTGTCGTGACACGGCGGCGGCCGGACGCGTCGTCGTGTCGGTGATGGCCCGGCTCACCCGGTCGTCCGGCACGCGACGGTCGTCCGCCAGCGCTTCCTTCGGCGCCTGACCACAACCGGACGCGCGCCTCCCCCACCGCGGCCATGCCGCCGGCCCGACAGCTCCGGCGCTTCACCCGTAGCGATGATTACTTATAGTGATAACAGCATTGGGCTATGCGAATCTCACCTTCACTGATCTTGTAGACGAGCCGGTGTTCGTCGTTGACACGTCGTGACCAGTAGCCCTGGAACCCGTGTCTCAGGGGCTCCGGCTTGCCGATGCCCTCGTTCCCGTTGCGGGCGATGTCCTGAATCAGGGCGTTGATCCGCCGCAGTAGCTTACGATCCTGGGCCTGCCACCACAGGTAGTCCTCCCAGGCGTTCTCATCCCAGACGATCTTCACTCGGCAAGGTCTCGTACCACGCCGCCACCGCTTTCGAGCCGGTCGATGGCCGTCAGTAGTCGACGGGCGTTCTCCGGGCTCCGAAGCAGGTATGCAGCGGTGACACCGGAGATCAGCGCCCTCGGTCCCAGCCGGTCAGGCGGGCTGTTCGGCCGGGCTGGCAGGTGGGGTGGGGACGTCGGCGTTCCAGCGGGCCGTCCACGTCTGGTTCTCGACGGCAATCGCATCTTCGCATTCGGTGACGAAGGCGGTGTCCAGCCGGGTCCGTTCGGCGGCGGAGACGGTGGCCGGGGCGGGCAGCCGCCACCGGTCGCGCAGAAAGCGCAGCCGGCGGGCGGTCTGTTTGTAGGCGCGGGCGTCGTCCTCGTACCGCGAAGCGGCCGCGTACGAGCCCACCGACGCCCCCACCATGGTGATCGCCGGCGCCCAGGCGGTGACCGCCGCCCCGCCCGTGGCCGCCTCCAGCGCGCCGAGCACCGCCGCGGCGAGGCTCGCGACCAGCCCGGCCCACTGGAACTGGGTGGTGCGCCGTTCGGCGACGGCGGCCTGCGACTCGTAGTAGCCGATCTGGTCGTCGACCCGGTGGGTCACGTAGGAGGCGATGTCGCCCGCCCGCGGCCACCGCTGGGGTGACGACAGGTCGCCGGCCGGCACCGCGGGCGGGAGGACGTCGGCGGCCTGCTGGATCGCCTCGCAGCGCTCCAGCAGCTGGCGGCTCCGTTCGGCCGGCGAGCCATGGTAGGAGCCGACACCGGCCAGGTAGGTGTAGATCTCGGCCTTCACCGCTTCGGACACCGAACGTAACTGCGTCCAGGTCCTGATGTGGTTGGGGCCGGTGAAGAAACCGGCCACGATCGGCGCGCTGGCCAGGGCGGCGGCGGCCAGCGCGGCCAGTACCCGGCCCGCGCTCCCGTCGGCCTGCGCGGCGGCGGTCACCAGGACTGTCCCGGCCACGCCCAGCCCGAGGGTGGCCCGTCGGCCCCGGCGAATCCGCTGTTTCGCCTTCTCCGCGGCCACGGACCACTGCCAGTGGGCCACGATGACGCTGTCAACCCCCGCTGTGTTCATGACGGTGATTGTCGCGGTACGCGTCCGGGCACAGCGGGCTGCCCGGGCGGTGACCCGCTGAGGTCAGCCGCCGTCCGCGCCAGGCCCGCACTCCCCGGGGACCGGCGAAGCCGGCCGGGTCGGTGGAGCCGACCGAGCCGACGATTTCGACGAAGCCTGCGATTTCGACGAAGCCGAGGACGTCGACGGCGCCGACGGCACGCCGACCGGCAGCCCCCCGCCTGCCGCTGACGCCCCGCTCGGTGACGGCTCGGTGGAGGGCAGCGGTATCTGCCCGGCAGGCACCGGCTGAGGGGGACGACCCCCGCGCAGCAACGACGCGCACGCGGCGAGCAGCGCCAGGACCGCGGCCGTCACGAACACCACCACGAGACCACGGTGGAAGGGCTCCGATATCAGGTTCGGGAAGAACTCCCTGCCGGTGAGGGTCTGCTGGTGCTCGGGCGAGAGCGTGGACAGCCCGCCGGTGGACGTCAGCAGGTGCTCGATCGGGTTGGCACCGAGAACGGTCGCGAACAACGACGACACGGGCGGTAGGTCGGCGATCCCACGTGCGGTGTCGGGCGGCACGCCCTGCTGTTGCAGGCCGCTGGTCAGCGCCTCCGGAAGGCTGCTCGCCAATCCGACGATCATGAGTGAGAAGAACACCCCGATCGACAACGTCGTGCCGGCGTTCTGGAAGGTCGAGCGCATCCCCGAGGCGGCACCGCGCTGGCTCGCGGGCACGCTGCCCATGATGGACGACGAGTTGGGAGCGCTGAACATGCCGCCGCCGACCCCGTTCGCGGCGATCAGCAGCGCGAAGGCCCAGTAGGGGAAGTCCACGGGCAGCAGCGTCAGGCCGACGAAGCTGCTGGCGAACACCAGCATCCCGGCGCTGGCGAGGCCGCGGGCGCCGACCCGGTCGGAGAGGAACCCGGACACCGGGCCCGCGACGATGACGCCGACGGTCAGCGGAAGCAGGTAGATCCCGGCCCAGAAGGGCGTGTCGTGGTAGTCGAAGCCGTGCAGCGGCAGCCAGATCCCCTGCAACCAGATGATCAGCATGAACTGCAGCCCGCCGCGGGCGACGGAGACGGCGAGACCCGCCATGCTGCCCGCGATGAAGGCCCGGACCCGGAACAGGGCGAGCTCGAACATCGGCTCGGCGGCCCGGCGCTCGATGACGACGAACGCCACGAGCAGCAGGACACCACTGGTGATCATGGCGATGACCGTGGGGTTCAGCCAGCCCATGGTGTGGTCCCGATACGGCTGGATGCCCTTGGTGATGGCGACCAGGATCATACCCAGGCCCACCGCGAACGTGATGTTGCCCCACCAGTCGAGACGCCCACCTTCCCCCCGATGGCCGGTCTCCCGAAGCTTGCGGTACGCCCACAGCGTCCCGAAGACGCCGACCGGCACGTTGACCCAGAACACCGCCCGCCAGTCCAGGGCCGCCAGCACACCTCCCGCGACCAGGCCGACGAACTGGCCGGCCAGGAAGGCGACCTGGTTGATGCCCAGCGCGAAACCACGCCGGTCGACGGGGAACGCGTCGGTGAGGATCGCGGCCGAGTTCGCCATCAGCATGGACCCGCCGACCGCCTGCAGCATCCGCCAGCCGATCAGCCACAGCGCCCCGTGGCCGCCGTCGAAGGGATCGAACGACAGCAGGATGGAGGCGATGGTGAACACCACGAAACCGGCGTTGTAGATCCTGATCCGGCCGAACATGTCACCGAGGCGGCCGAGGGTGACGACGAGCACGGCCTGGACGAGGCTGTACCCCATGATCATCCACAGCAGGTAGCCGACGTTGCCCAGCGCCAGCGGATCCAGGTTGATGCCACGGAAGATCGACGGCATGGCGATGATGACAATGGATCCGTCGAGCCCCGCCATGAACATGGCAGCGGTCGTGTTCGCCAGGGCCACCCACCTGTAACGGTCGTCCCCGCCGTGGCCGGCCGGCCCCACCGCCTGCCCGACAGACGGCCGCCCGCCGCCGCGCCGTGGCCCGCTCGCCGGCGTCATATGCTCTGCGCCAGTCGCTCCAGCAACGGCGCCGCCGCCATCAGCTGTTCGAGTTCCGCGGGCGTGAAGCCGCTCGACAGCGCCTTCGCCAACTGTTCGGTGCGCGCGTTGCGCCTGTCGCGCAGCGCCTGTAGGCCGGCTTCGGTCGCCGATAAGATCACCCGCCTGCCGTCCCGTGGGTCGGGACTGCGCTCGACAAGACCGCGGGCCTCGAGCGCGCCCAGCGTCGCCCCCATCGACTGCGGGCTGATCTGTTCGATCTTGGCGAGCGCGGCCGCCGTGGTCGGGCCACCGCGCTCGAGGCGCACCAGCGCCGAGGACTCGGGCATTGTCAGCTCGCCCGTGGGCTGCGCCTGGCGCAGCCGCCGCAGCAGCAGCCCGATGCTCAGCCGAAGCGTGGCCGCAACCTGATCGATATCCAACTCCCCGGTCATTCAATCAGCCTAGGCTTATAAGTGTAAACTTGCAAATTTTCCAGCCGTGTAGACGACACCCTCGCCGCCGTCGGGTCTGGGACGGCTCGTCGGTCAGGCTGCGACGATGGGGCATATGGGGGGAGCAGATCCGGGCGCTGGTCCGCCGGGTCCTGACGGATCGTGCGTTGACGGTGCCCGACGCCGGTGCGCGGGCGATGGTCCTGACCGCTGCCGCGGCCCGCCGGGGTGCTCCTTCCCCGGAACTCGCCGCCGCCGCCGGGCTGCTGGCCCAGGTCCGGGTGGCGGCGGGCACGCTCGATGTCGTCGCCGAGGTCATCGACCTGTACGGCCGGTATGACTCCCTGGATGCCGCCGCCGGGCTCGCCAGGTCCACACCGGCCGGGCCGGTCGCGGAGATCGCCGACACACTGCCGTCCAGCAAGGTGGTGGAATGGCCGCTGGAGATCTCGACCCAGGAGATCGCCGCCGCCGCGGCGGTCCGGGCGGTGGGCGCGGCGGCGATGGTGCTGGTCGCGGTACGCGCCGGGCGCGGGCGAGCCGCTCGTAAATGGTTACGGGTCGCCGAGGGATTCGTGGCGGGAGCGGAGCGGTTGTCGCCGGGCGCCACCGGCGTGCCCGCGGCGGTGGCGCGGTACCTGTGGGCGGCGCGGGCCGCGCTCGACCCGAAAACGCACCCCGACGACGCGGGCCTGGCCGCCTCGGTCGCCTGGTACCTGTGGGACCGCGGCCACCGTCCGGCGGCCGTCCGATATGCCCGCGAAGTACTCGACCATCTCGCCGGCCCGCTCGACATGCTGGTCGGTGGACGCGACGACGGACGGATCATCTTCGACGCGGAGGAGTTCCTGCACGACGCGCAGGCGGACGACGCCGCCCGCGCC
>NZ_JWIO01000036.1:16399-39243 GCF_001017755.1 Protofrankia coriariae | reverse complement strand
GCGGCGGCCGGGAGCTGGTGGGACAGCCCGCCGGCACGCTCGACCTGGACGCGTTGCGGGGCCTGTCGTCGCTCGCTTTCGCCGAACGGGCCGAATATCTTGCCCGGATCGCGATCGGGCTGCACCGCGCCGGGCAGTCGGACGCGGCGATGGAGATGCTGGGACTGGCGGTCAAGTCCAGCATGACCATGGCCCGGCGAGGCGAGCTCGCCCCGTTCGAACGGTTGTGCCAGGCGGTGGCGGAGCTGCTCCCGCCGGACGAGGCCCTCCTGGTCTGGACGCGGTGGCTCCAGGCGGCAGCGCGGTCGGACTCGTATCACGCGCTCGGAATGATCGCTTCGTACGTCCGCTGGTCCCCCGCGGCCGACCTGGCGGGGATCACGGTCGACCCGCGAACCGGCGACCTGACCGCACGCCCAACCACGCGAGACAATTACTAATCTTCTTGGATCTGTGACTACGACGACCATCGCGCTCCCGTAGCCGACATCCGAAGCCGGAGCGCGCCTGTCCAGGCCGGTGCGCCGGCGACACAGGTGGATTACGAAACGAAAACGGCTGCCATGGCGACCGCTTGTTCCCTCGTTCCTGGTTCGACCATATTTGATCATCGATCTCTGATCGACTGCGAGGCGGAGGCGCGGGACGGGGCCGTTGCTGGGCCGGTCTTTCGGTACTGCCACGACGGTTGTTCAGGTGGACTCGTCGGTCCAGGGGGCCAGGGCGCGGGTCACGAACGTGGGTGAGGCCGCCGCCTTCTCGTCCAGGGCGAGCAGCATCGGCATGTAGCTTTTGCCCGCGCCGTCGTCCGTGTCGAGCTCCGGGTCGCCGGCCCGCTCGAAGCCGTGACGGGCGTAGAGGCGCACCGCGGCCGTGTTGGTCGGCACGACCCACAGCCGGAGGCCGATCGCGCCGACTGCCCGCGCCCAGTTCACGGCGGCGTCGAGGAGGGCGTCGGCCGCTCCCGTGCCGCGCGCGGCCGGCGCGACCCACATCGCGGCCAGCTCCCGGAACTCCGGTGCCCGCGACGGCCGGTAGACGTCCACCATGCCCGTCGAAGCGCTGTCACCCGTCGAAGCACTGTCGCCCGTGGGAGTGCTGTCACTCGCGGGAACGCTGCCGCCCGCCGTGGTGTCGTCCTGTTCCAGCAGGAACGTGGCGTGCGCGTCACCCGCCGAGTTCCGCGACGCGCGAGCCCGCCAGTCCGCGTCGGGACGGGCGCTCTCGGCCGCCAGGGTCTGCCAGAAGGATCCGGGCGCGTCGGCCAGCGCGGCCAGGCGGACATCGCGTAACCGCTCGGCGTCACCGGGCGTGATACGGCGTACGTGGAATACCAGGCCCACGTCAACGACCGCCCGGACGCATGAACGTGACATGTCCCGGACGTGTGAATTCCGAACGCACCGGACATACGGACATGGCGCCACACATGCGTGCGGCGAGGCGTGACACCACCCGCGCCAGACCCGGGAACCGCGCAACCACCACCATCCGCACGCTACCGGGCGTGACCCCGCCTGGGTCGAGGGCCCCCGGCGAGCTGTCCGGCGACCGCGTAGCGCGGACACCGGATGCGGACGCCGGACAGCGTCCCCCCGGGCTCCGGTCGAGGCATCCGGACAGCCAGCACGGTGGCCGCATGCCTGTTACCGGGCCTCTCCCGGCGGCGCTGTGATCGTTGCGACTGACACGCATCGAGGTCTGCCGCCACTCACACATTCACAAAAAGCGACCAATCCAGCCCTGACGCGGATGCGCTTCACCTGTTCTCATCGACAATGCGGACGATCCCGCACCCCCGTCCATCATGCAAAGGACTCCTAATCATTAGGTGTACAATTCGCTTGCTAAGGTCCGTTGGTGGGCATCGGCGTCCCCCGCCGTGGCCCTGGCGCCGGGGGCGACCCGCGGTGCGTCGACAGCTACAGATCACGATGACGGGAGACGGCTGTGCCAACGACAGGCGGAGCCCGCACAGCGGCGGGACGCGCGGCGTTCCCCGCNNGGACGCGCGGCGTTCCCCGCCGTCGGCGCCGGCCGGGCCACGCCGCCCCGGTTACCCGGGCCGCGCGCGTGAGACCGCCAGGCACCCCCGAGGAGCGTCACCCAGGGCTCGACGCGAAGATCGTCGCCGCCCTCGACCGGATCGGCGAGGCTCTCCAGGTGCTGGCCCGCCGCGCGGCCGAGGCGCACGAGCTCTCCCCCACCCAGCTGCGGGTCCTCGTCCACCTGCACGCCGGGCCGCCCCCACCGGCCCGGACCAGCGCGTTGGCGCGTGAGCTCGACGTCGCCGACCCGACCGTCAGTGACGCCCTGCAGGCCCTGCGCCGCAAGGGGCTCGTCGAACGCGAGCGGGACCCCGACGACCGGCGCCACTACCGGCTCCACCTGACCGCCGACGGCCAGTGGACCGCGCGTGCGGTGTCGCGCTGGACCGCCCCCGTCGAGGTCGCCACGTCGCGGATCGACCGCGTGGACGGCGAGCAGTTGCTCGCGACCCTGCTGGACGTGCTGGAACGCATGCACTCCGAGCATCTGATCAGCGTGACCCGGGCATGTACCACCTGTCACCACTTCAGACCCGCGGTCCGCCGGGCGAGAACCGCCGTCCACCGATGTACCTTCTTCGACTACCGCCTTGGACCGTCCGACATCAGGGTCGACTGCCCCGAGCACGTCACCCGCGAGGAGTTCGCCCGCCGCGCCGCGGCCAGCGGCCGCTGACCAGCTCGACACACCGCGCAGCATCCCACCCGGGGCACTGCCCGCGCGGGGATCTTCCCCCGGAGCCGCCGCATACCGTCGCGGCCCGCCCGGGACACCGCTTCCGTTCTCCGAAGTTCCGCCGGGCTCTGCCGCGTTCCCCCGACCCGTTTCCCCTGACTCGTCTCCCCTGATTCCGCTCTGCCTCCGCCTGGGTGCCAGCGGGCTTCGCCTGGGTGCCAGCGGGACGCACGTGCCGTGCCAGCGGAATGTACGTGCCGTGCCAGCGCGGCCCGGCAGCCTGTGCCGCATGACCTTCGCCATCCACGCCGAGGCGCTCACCAAGCGGTTCGGCGACACCCAGGCGCTCACCGGCATCGATCTGGCGGCGCGGGAGGGCAGCGTGCTCGGCGTGCTGGGCCCCAACGGTGCCGGCAAGACCACGGCCGTGCGCATCCTCGCCACCCTGCTGCGTGCCGACTCCGGGCATGCCACGGTGGCCGGCTTCGACGTGGCGCGCAGTCCGCAGCAGGTCCGCCAGCACATCGGCCTGACCGGCCAGTACGCCTCCGTGGACGAGGACCTGACCGGCCTGGAGAACCTGGTCATGATCGGTCAGCTGCTCGACATGCGCGCCGCCGAGGCCCGGCGGCGGGCGGTCGAGCTGATCGAGTGGTTCGACCTCGTCGAGGCCGCCGGCCGGGTGGCCAGAACCTACTCCGGTGGCATGCGCCGCCGTCTCGACCTGGCCGCGTCGCTCGTCGGCCGGCCATCCGTGATCTTCCTGGACGAGCCGACCACCGGCCTGGACCCGGTACGCAGAGAACAGATGTGGGACGTCGTGCGCAGCCTCGTCCACGACGGCTCGACGGTGCTGCTGACCACCCAGTACCTCGAGGAGGCCGACGCGCTCGCCGACGAGATCACCGTCATCGACCGTGGCCGGGTGATCGCCCACGACACCCCTGACGGCCTCAAGAGCGTGGTCGGCGGCCAGCGCCTGAGCGTCCGGCCGGCCGACCCGGGGCAGCTCGACACGGTGCGCCAGCTGCTCGCCGAGATCACCGCGTCGCGGCCGGAGCCCGCGGGCCGCGACCACCTGACCGTCGCCGTCGACGGCGACGAGGTGCTGGCGGAGGTGATCGCCCGGCTGCGGTCGGCGGGTGTCCGCGTCACCGAGCTGTCCCTGCACCTGCCAAGCCTGGACGAGGTGTTCTTCACCCTCACCGGCGGCCACACCGGCAGCCGCGCCGAGATCGAGGAGGAACCGGCCGCATGACGGTCACGACCACAGCCCCCGCGCCGCGCCGCCGGCCACCCGGCATGCCCGCGTCGCGACCGGCCGTCCCGCCGGCGCGCCTGCGGGCCCTGCGCCACGCGCTGGTGATCGCACGCCGAAACCTGGTCAAGACCCTCCGGACGCCGGAACAGCTCATCGACGTGACGCTGCAGCCGGTCATCTTCCTGCTGCTGTTCGTCTACATCTTCGGTGGCGCGATCGGCGGTGGCTCCCAGCATGACTACCTTGAGTTCCTGCTGCCGGGCCTGCTCGGCCAGTCCGTCGCGATGGGCAGCATCGCGCTGGGGCAGAACCTCAACGCGGACATCGAGAAGGGCGTGTTCGACCGGTTCCGGTCACTGCCGATCTCCCGGTCGGCGCCCCTGGTCGGGGCGGTCCTCGCGGACGTGGTGCGCTACCTGCTGCTGTGCGTCATCCTCGTCGGGTTCGGGTATCTCATCGGGTTCCGCGTCGCCGCCGGCCCGCTGTCGCTGGCCGCCGCGCTGGCGCTGTCGGTCGCGTTCGCACTGTGCTTCTGCTGGATCTCGGTGTGGATCGGCATGAAGGCGCGTACCTCCGGCTCCGTGCAGGGCATCATGTTCCTGCTCGTCCTGCCGCTGTCGTTCGGCAGCAACACGTTCGTCGACGTCGCGACGATGCCGGGCTGGCTGCAGGCGTTCGTCCGGGTGAACCCGATCTCGCACCTGGTCGGCGCCGTGCGCGCGCTGATGCTGGGCGGCCCGGTCGCGTCGAATCTGGCGTGGACGGCGGGGTGGATGGTGGCGCTGCTGGCGGTCTTCGTACCGCTGGCCCTGCGGGCGTATGGCCGCCGGACCTGACGAACGCGCACTGCCGTGGGGCTCACGGGCCGCCCCTCGGGCCGGTCACCGGCTGCCCCGCGTCACCTCGAATCCGGTGGTGTGGGGCAGCCGGTCCGGGTCGAGGCGGGCGGTGGCCGCGGCGCGGTCCAGCGCCCGGCCCCGGCCGTACGCGGCGGCGAAGCCATCGCCGAGCTCACCGCGTAGCCGCGCGGACAGCTCGGCGACGTCCAGCGCGGTGGAGTCGTCACTGCCGCGCAGCGCCTCGCACGCGCCGAGGATCTCGGCCGCGACGACAGGCTCGCCCACCCGGGCGGCGACGTCGGCCACCACCACCCCGACCGCGGCCAGGACCGGCAGGTCCTTCGTGCCGACAGCCGTCGGGTACGCGCGTCGCAGCCTGGCCCGGGCCCCGGCGAGGTCACCATCCAGGGCGTGCATGCGGGCGGCGGACGCCAGCACGAAGGAATCACCGTGACCGTGAATCGGATGGGTGGGGGAGATCGCGTCGAAACGCCGGAGCGCCTCGGTGTGCAGCGCCCTGGCCGCGGCCAGGTCACCCGCCTGCCTTTCCAGACGGGCCTGAATACTCAGAGTGATCACAGTCTCCAGCGGCGTTCCACTGGCCTCGCAGCCGGCGCGCGCCGCCGCGAGCTGGCCGCGGGCGGCCCGCAGGTCGCCGCGGCGCATGGCCAGGTCGGCCAGACGTATCCGCAGCATCGACTCGTCGTCGCGCGACCCCATCTCCCCCATCAGGGCCAGCGCCTCCTCGTACGCCGCCGCGGCGGCGTCGAGCTCACCGTCGAGGGTGTGCAGCATCGCCACGGCCCGCAGCGCGCCGGCGGTGCCCCAGCGTTCACCGAGCGCGCGGAACTCCGCCAGGGCGGTGATGGCATCGGCCCGCATCCGTTCGACATCGCCGTCGTTCTCGGCAAGGCCGGCGCGCAGCATCAGCACGGCGGCCGACAGCCAGGGGTCGTCGCCTGCGCGTGCCTCCTCGATGTAACGCTCCATCATCGCCATGTCGCCGCTGAGCATCGCCATTCCCGGCCGCAGCAGGCCGATCAGCGGCCATCCGCTGATGTCGACGGAGCCGAGACGCCCGGCAAGCTCGCCGAAACGCGCCAGGTTGGTCTCCACCTCGGCGGGGGACGACGTCGCCGCCATGGCGGCCGAGCTCACGGCGTGGAACGCCTCGCCGATCACGCGAAGGTCCGTGTCGTCTCCCCCGGGCACGGCGAGCGCCTCGGCCACCCATCCCGGGACGTCGGTGTGGTTTCCCAGCAGCATCGCCAGGCTGCCGATTCCGAGCGCGATGCGCAGCGCCGCGTCCGCGTTGCCACGGTCGCAGCGCAGCCGCAGCGCGCCGAGGATGTTGTCACGCTCGGCCTTGAGCGCCTCCAACCACTCGAGCTGGTCGGCCCGGGTCAGGTGCGGCTGCGCCGTACGCACCAGCTCCTCGAAGTACGTGGCATGCCGTTCGCGCAGCCACGCCAGCTCGCCGCGTTCGGCCAGCCGCTCCAGGCCGTACTCGCGGATCGTCTCCAGCATCCGCTGCCGGGTGCCGCCCACGGCCGGCTGGAGCAGCGACTTGTCGATCAGTGCGGCCACCAGGTCGCCGACGTCGTCCGCGCGGACAGCCCCGCCGGAGCAGACGGCGGCCGCGCTGCGCGTCGTGGTACCCGACGGGAACACCGCGAGGCGTTCCGCGAGCAGCCGTTCGGGCTCGGTCAGCAGGTCCCAGCTCCATTCGACCACCGCCCGCAGGGTGCGGTGCCGGGGCAGGGCGGTGCGACTGCCGCCGGTGAGCAGCCGGAACCGGTCGGACAGCCGTCCGGCGATCTCGGCGAGCGGGAGCGTGCGCAGCCGTGCCGCAGCCAGTTCGATCGCCAGTGGCAGCCCGTCCAGCCGGCGCACGATCTCGATGACCGCGGGGGCGGAGACCTCGTCGACGACGAAGCCGGGCCGGACCGCGGCCGCCCGGTCGGCGAACAGGCGTGCCGCGGGGAATCCGAGCACATCGGCGGCGGGCGCGTCCGGGGCGGGCTGGGCCAGCGGAGGCACGACGAGCAGCACCTCGCCGAAGATGCCCAGCGGTTCGCGGCTGGTGGTGAGAACGCGCAGCCGGGGGCACCGCGCGAGCAGCAGGTCGGCCAGCCGCGCCACGGCGTCGAGCAGATGCTCACAGTTGTCCAGGACGACGACGGCCTGCCTGTTCGCGAGCCCCTCGAGCAGCCGGCTGACGGCGTCGCGGGTGGTGCGCTTCGTGGGCCGGTCCAGTATCTGGGCCTCCCGCAGGCCGAGGACGCCCAGGACGGTCTGGGGCAGGTCCGCCGGGTCGGTAACCGACGCCAGCTCAACGAACCACACACCGTCCGGCACGCTGTCGACGACGCGGGCCATCGCCTCGCCCGCCAGCCGTGTCTTGCCGGCGCCACCGGGGCCGACCAGCGTGACCAGCCGGTTGCCCGCAAGCGACTTGGCGATACCCGCCATCTCGGTGTCACGGCCGACGAAGGTCGTCAACGGGGCCCGCAGGTTGGTGCGAGCCTGCGGGGCCGCGCGCCGCGCCGGCCAGTGCCCCGGGGAGTCCGCCGGCCCACCACGCAGGACGGCCAGCCGAACCGCCTGCAGCTCGGCGGACGGGTCGACGCCGAGCTCATCGGCCAGCCGGGCCCGCAGCTGCTCGTAGGTGCGTAACGCGTCGGCCTGCCGGCCGGTGGCCGTCAGCGCGGTCATCAGCTGGCCCGCCAGCCGTTCGTGCAGCGGATGTTCGGCTGCCAGCGCCTCGAGCGCGGCGACGACCTCCAGCTCCCGGCCCGCGGCAAGGTTGGCCTCCGCCCGGTCGAGCACGGCTTTCAGGTACACCTCGCGCAGCCGGGCCGCGTGGGCCGCGACCGCCGGCGAGACGTCGGCCTCGGCGAGCGTGGGCCCGCGCCACAGCGCGAGAGCGGCGCTCAGCTGGGTGGACGCACCCTGCGGGTCACCGGCCCGCAGCGCGGCCGCCCCGGCGGCGGCCAGCCGCTCGAAGCGGGACGCGTCGACGTCGTCCGCGTCGACGGCAAGGCGGTAACCGCCCGCCGACCTGGCGACCAGCGCCCCGTCACCGAGCGAGCGACGCAGCCGTGACACGAGGGTCTGTAAGGCGTTGGCCTCCCCGACCGGCTGCTCGTCCGCCCACACGGCGGCCACGAGTGCGGCGACGCTGACCGGACGGCCTGCGTCCAGCGCCAGGCGGACCAGCAGGGCGCGCCGCCGGGAGCCCGGGATGTCGATCTCCCGATCGTCGTCACCTCGCACCTCGAGGGCACCGAGCACTCCCACCCACATCCGTCCACTCTCGCACGGGCCGACGAGCGGCAGACCCCACACCTGATCCGCTCTTCGCCTGTCCCGTTGTCCCGTCTCCGCGGACGCTGCCCGGCCCGCTCCGGCCTGCCCGCGACAGACCGGGGGGTGGGAGCCGGCCGGGGCCGCCCGCTACCAGTCGGGCCCGCTACCAGTCGGAGTTGCTGGCGCCGAGGCCGAGGATCACCTGGTCGAACGAGTTGCCGTCGTTGTCGTCGGTGTACGCGAGGGCCAGCTGGCCCCACGGCGACACGGCCACCGCCATCTGCTCCTGGCGGCCGGCGGTCGCCTGGCTGAGCGACTGTGCCGGCAGCCGACCGGCGGTGGTGCCGTCCGGGTTGAGGCCACCGGCCCAGACCGCCGGGTCGCCGCCGCCCACCGACCAGCCGACCACGGCGTTGCCCTGGTCGTCGATGCCGGCGGCGGGAGAGCCCGCGCCCGTCCCGGTCGACACCTGCACCTCGGCGTCCCGGCCGGTCCCGTCCGCGCCGAACGAGCGGGCCCAGACCCCGGGTGTGCCGGTGTGGTCGGACTCCCACACGACGACGAGGTCACCGTTGGCGTTCGCGGCGACGGCGGCGTGCCGCTGCTGCCCACCGCCGAGGGTGTTGGCCGAGCGCCGGGAAAGGACCACCGCCCCGTTCGCCCTGGCCAGCCGGGTCAGCCCGATGTTGAAGTAGCCGTTGGCGTCGGTGTCCTCGTCCCACACCACGGTCGCCTCCCCGGCGGCGGACACCGCGACGTCCGGGCTGTGGTGCGATCCGCCGGTGGCGTTCACCGTCACCTCGTACGCCTTGGTGGTCGTACCGGTGAATCCGGCGGCCTTCACCGTCGCCGCGGCCGTGCCCTGGATGTCCTCCCACACCACGGTGAAGGCCACCGCCGTGGTGCTGCCCGGCGCGCCGTCGGGATCGACGGACACCTTCGGGACCACCTGCTGGCCGGTCGAACTACCGTTGGCGTAGCCGGAGCCGATGACCGTGCCGGCCGGGGAGACGACCCGGTAGGGGATGTTGTAGAAGCCGTTGCCGTCGGGGTCGTCGGCCCACACCACGACCGCGTTGCCGCGGTCGTCCAGCCCCACGTCCGGGGTGACGTGCTTCCAGCTCACGCCGGACGTGCCGCCCGCGGACAGCCTGATCTCATAGCTCGACACCCCGTTGCGGAACAGGCGCAGGTAGATCTCGCTGTGTGTGTTGTCGCCGGGGCTGGTGGTGTCCCGGTCGTCCTCCCAGACGACGGCCACGTCGCCGATGCGGTTCGTGGCCACGGCCGGGGCGTCCTGGTCCCCGGTGGCCACGCTGTTCGCGGTCAGCCAGGTCGACGGCCCCGCAGCCACGGCGAACCCGCCCGGCGCGACGAAGGTCGCGATGACGACCAGTGCCGACAGCGACGAGACGACCGCGATCCTCGACAGGAGAATCCTCGGCATGCTCCACAAAAAGGACTCCGGCAGGATGAATCTCGACAGGACGAAACCATGCACACCACGCATTTCGGATCCCCTCACGCGTCGACGAGCCCGGGCTGGCCGTCCTGGATGACGAACGAACGCACGGTGGTCGCGGCCGCCCCGTGCTCGGTCACCGTCGCCACCCCGCGGAAGTCGGCGGCGATGTGGGCGGGGGTGATGGTGGTGCGGACGTATCCGCGGCGGTCGGAGTAGAACCTGATGTGCGGGTTGGTCGCGCCGTTGGGGATGGTCGTCGTGGCGGACCCGTTGCCGCCGGAGGAGATCGAGGTGCCGACCAGTTCGGTACCGATCGTCGGTGACGAGGTGTTGGCGTAGTCGGCCTTGAGGTTGCTGGCCCACGACGCGTGCACGTCTCCGGTGAGCACCACCGGGTTGCGTACCGCCCGGTCGACCCAGCCCTGCTGGATACGGGCCCGGGACGCGCGGTAGCCGTCCCAGGCGTCCATGCTCCCCGCGCCCGACGCGTCGAACCGCCGCGCGAAGAAGACCTGCTGGCCGATGATGTCCCAGGTGCCGAGGTGTTGGGCGAAGCCGTCGAGCAGCCAGGCCTCCTGGGCGGTGCCGGGCAGTGAACGGCTGGCCAGGTCGGCGTCCGCGCACACCTTCCAGCCGTCGCCGCACGCCTGGTCGTCGCGGAACTGCCGGGTGTCGAGCATGTGGAACGTGGCCAGCGTGCCCCAGCGCACCCGCCGGTACAGCGGGATGCTGTTCCCGGCCGGCGCCGCCGACGGGCGCAGCGGCATGTTCTCGTAGTAGGCCTGGTAGGCCGCTGTCCGCCGGGCCGTCCACTCGGCGGCCGTCAGCGCCGGGCTGTTGTCGGCCCGGACCATGTTGGCGTAGTTGTTCTCCACCTCGTGGTCGTCCGGCACCACCAGCCACGGCGCGACCGCGTGCGCTGCCTGCAGGTCGGGGTCGGACTTGTACTGCGCGTAGCGGCGGCGGTAGTCGGCCAGCGAGACGATCTCGCTGCCCAGGTGCTCCCGGATCGACCCGGTCGTGGTGGCGTCCTCGTAGATGTAGTCGCCGAGGTGCAGGATCAGGTCCGGGCGGTCGTCCGCCATCCGCCGGTACGCCGTGTAGTAGCCGGACTCGTAGTGCGCGCACGACGCGAACGCCATCGTCAGGTCCCGCCCCACGGCGGTGAACACCGGGGCGGTCCGGGTGCGGCCCACCGCCGAGATGTGCCTCTGCGCGCGGAACCGGTAGTAGTACTCGGCGTCGGGCGCGAGCCCGCCGGCGACGACGTGCACCGAGTGCGCCTGCGCGTAGCCCGCGGTGACCGAGCCGGACGCGACGAGCGGAGCGAACGCGGGGCTCGTGGACACCTGCCAGTCGACCACGACGTCCGTGTTCGCCATGCCGCCGTGCCCGTCCGCGTTCAGCGGGGACGGGGCCAGCCGGGTCCAGAGCACGACGCTGTCCGGCGCCGGCTCACCGGAGGCCACGCCGAGGGTGAACGGGTACGGGGTGGTGCTGGCCGCCGCCTGCGCGGCCGGGACCGAGGAGAGCGCCCGTACGGGCAGGGCGAGTCCCCCGGCCGCTGCGATGCCCCCGACGAGGAACGTCCGACGGTGAAGCGTCTTCATACGACAAAACGTTAATTTGTACACATAAATATATTTATATATGCAGAAAAATACTATATGTACAGATACGTACAACCCGGATGCGTGTCGCGAGCGAGCGGCGGGCGGACGGCACCCGCCCGGCCGCTCCCGGCAACGAATACTCACCTACGGCGACGAGACAGGACTCGTTCGGCATGCTCCGCCCGGACCGGCCGCCGATCCGTGGGAGCCGGAGCACCGCCTCACCGACCACCCGCTGTCGACATGGCATCATCCCATCGACTTGGCGCCGTCCAGGGACTCGCGGATGATGTCGGCGTGACCGGCGTGCTGAGCGGTCTCCGCGATCAGGTGCAGCAGCACCCGGCGGGCCGACCAGCGCACGCCCGGCTCGAACCAGGGAGCCTCGGGCAGCGGCTGGGAGACGTCGAGATCGGGCAGCGCCGCCACGAGCTCGTCCGTCCGGCGCGCGACCTGCTCGTACTCGTCGAGCAGCCCGGCCAGCGTCTCCCCGGGCAGCACGCGGAACGCGTCGGACCAGGCACGCCACCTCTCGGGTGACTGCTCCATCACGGCCGGGCCCTCGGTGATGAAGGTGGCCCAGTCCCGCTCGGTGAACGTGACGTGCTTGATCAGACCGCCCAGGGTCAGCTCACTGACGGTGGTGCGCTGCGCGGCCTGCCCGTCGGTGAGGTCGCGGGCGGTGTGGCGCAGGAAATACCGGTGCTTGGCCAGCGTCTCCAGCAGGTCGGCGCGCTCACCGGTCACGGTCGTACCAGTCCGGGTCATGACAGTTCTCTCTGTTCCTTCCGTCGGTGTCGGTGCGGGGCATCGTACGGGCCGGCACCGACACTTTTTCCGCCGGGAAGGCGGCGTCGGCGGAGCCCTCCGGCGACCAGGAGCCGCCCCGCCATCCGGAGCGGCAGCCCAACCGATCGCGGGAAGGGTGGGTTGCCGCCCGGCGCCGATATCGGTTTCCCGCTGCCGGGTCACCGTCGCATCAGAAGCGATCCGCCCAGAAGGTACTGCCCGACCATCTCGAAATTCGTCCGCGCGAGAGTGATGTGTTTGACCGCCGCGTTGATATCGCGGAAGCAGCGGTCCAGCCGGCTGGCGGTGTACAGGGAACTCGTTCCGGCCAGGTCGTAGAGCACGTCCACGGCGGACACGGTGTTCTCGCCCACGGCCGCGGCCGCCAGGCGGATCAGGGCGCTGAGATCCTCCCCGCCGTACCCACCGCATGCCGTCACACGATCGGCGGCATCGGCAAGCAACAGAGCGCTCGCCCGCACCAGGGCCTCCGCGCGGGCCAGCCCCGCCTGCACGNCCCCGCCTGCACGGTGTGGCTCGCGGCCAGCGGGCTCGTCGCCCTGGCGGGAGTCTTCTCCCGGGCCAGCGACCGGAAGGCGGTAAGGGCGTCCTGGGCGATTCCCAGCGCCGTCGACGCCGTCGTGAACGGAGCGAAGTCGTAGTAGGCGATGCCATAGGCCCGCGAGGGACGGTCGGCGGGGGCACCGCGCAGCAGCGAACCGTCGACCGTGTGCCCGTCGGGGACGACCAGACCGTCGACGCGGAACGTCGCGCTTCCTGTACCGCGCAGCCCTCCGACGAACCAGTCATCGACAAACCGGGCGGCGCCCTTCGGCACGAAGGCCATGAGCGTCCGCGGCCCCCCGGGAAGCGGCGCACCGTCCCGCGGGAGAACGTCGTCCCGCGGGAGAACGTCGTCGCGCGGGAGAACATCGTCCCGCGGGAGAGTCGCGGCGCACACCAGCCAGTCGGCGTGCACCGCGCCGCTCGCGAACGCCCACGTACCGTTCAGCCGATATCCACCGGACACGGGTTCGGCCCGGCCGGTCGGATTGATCCCGCCGACCACCAGCCCCGTGCTTTCCCTGAAGAGCCGGTGCGCCACCGGCTCCGGCAGATAGTCCGACATTCTGCCGATGGCGCCCTGAACCCCCATCTGCCAGGCGACGGACGCGTCGACGCGGGCGAGCGCCTGCAGGACGGCCGAACCGGTCCGTACGCTGACCTGCCCACCACCGAAGTCGCGTGCGACCCACATTCGATGGATGTTCTCCTCGCGCAGCGCGTCAATGACCGCGACCGGTGTCGCCCGCTCCCGCTCAGCCTGGTCCCGGTGCCGGACAAGCAGCGGAGCGATCCGCTCAACGCGTGCGGTCCACTCCACGGTCTCGTCAGAGGGAGGGCCACCGTCCGGAAGCACGCGGCACGTACGCCCATCGCTCATCTCGGCTCCCGTGAGAACGCCCACCCCGTGATCACCCGTATTTCCCAGGCGGACGAGGAAGATACCGACAGCGATCATCCATCAGGATGCCTTTGTCCGTATGCCGTTCTCCCACGCGAAACCGTGTGACGTTCTCCGACCGGTCACCACCGCATGCGACATGCCGATCCTCCGCCCGACAGCCGGCTTTTTCCCAGGTTGAGTGGAGCGTCGCGCGCGTCGACGAGGTCGTCCGCGCCGCCGTGCCGACGAGGTCGTGTCCCTAGCATGAGCCCATGGCCCGCGACAGCTTCATCCGGGAAGACCGCCGGCCGCCTCACCCAGCGATCTTTTCGGGAGGACCTTGTGTCGGACAGGACCCTGATCGACGCGGAAAAGCGCCGACAGCCGTCACCGGTACGGCCGCGCCAGGGCGCTGATCCGGTCCGATCGGATCTCGGTCGGCTCACGGTCCAGTGCGCGGACCGCCCCGGCATCGTCGCCGCGGTGTCCCAGTTCCTCACCGATCACGGGGCGAACATCGTCGAGTCGGACCAGGCGACGACCGACCCGGTGGACGGCCAGTTCTTTCTGCGGATGACCTTCCACCGGCCCGGCCTGCAGGCCCACCTCGACGACATGACCAAGAACTTCACGAAAGCGCTGGTCGAGAAGTTCGAGGTGACCGAGTGGTCCCTCCGCGACGCGTCCACCCCGAAGCGCGTAGCGATCATGGTGTCGAAGTACGACCACTGCCTGCTGGACCTGCTCTGGCGTGCCCGGCGAGGTGAGCTGCCGGTCGACATCGGTCTGGTCATCTCCAACCACGCCGACCTCGCGAGCGAGGTCCGGACGTTCGGCGTGCCGTTCGTCCACATGCCGGTGACCCGCGACACGAAGCCGGAAGCCGAGGCCAGGCAGCTGCAACTGCTGCAGGGCAACTTCGACCTCGTCGTGCTCGCCCGCTACATGCAGATCCTCTCGGCCGACTTCCTCGCCAGCGTCGGCTGTCCCGTCATCAACATCCACCATTCCTTCCTTCCCCCGTTCGCCGGCGCGGGCCCCTACGAACGGGCCAAGGAACGTGGCGTGAAGCTCATCGGCGCGACCGCGCACTACGCGACCGAGGATCTCGACGAAGGCCCGATCATCGAGCAGGACGTCGTGCGGGTCCGGCACAGTGACAACATCGCGGCTCTCAAGCGGCGCGGCGCCGATGTCGAGCGGTTGGTACTGAGCCGGGCGGTGCTCTGGCACTGCGAGGACAGGGTCCTGCGTCAGGGTAACTCCACGGTGGTCTTCTCCTGACCGCCGCGGCCATCGGGGCCCGTCTCGGTGCGGAGCGCGCCGAGCGGGGGCAGGGCCGTGCAGGCAAGGACGGTGACCAGGAGCCATCCGGCGACGACGTCGGTGAGCCAGTGCATCCCGAGGTAGACCCGGCTGGTCGCGACGGCAAGCGCCCACGTCGCGGGTACCGCGGCGGCCACGACCCGGGTGAAACGCCGTCGACTACGGTAGGTGAGGGCTACGGCGAGGCCGACGGCGACGAGGGCAGAGGTGCTGGTGTGCCCCGACGGCAGCGCGGGGCCGGACGCGTGCCAGGCCCAGTCCGACGCGGGTGGGCGTGCGCGGTCCACGGCGATGGCCAGCGAGGCCCGGAGCAGCTGCCCCACGGCCAGGGCCGCGATCCCGACCACCGCACCGCGCCACCACCTTCGCCCGGGTACCGCGAGGGCACCCGCAACCGCGGCCAGGGCGTAGGCACAGACGCCGCTCCCGGTAGCAGTGATCACGATCGCGGCGTCCGTCACCGCGGGGCTGCGGTGGTCGAGCGCCCAGCGGTGGACGTCGGCATCCAGCGGGAACGGGGTGCCGTGCCGGCCTGCGACCGCGGCCACGAGCGCCGTCAGCAGAAGGCCCGCCACGGCAGCGATGACGTGCGGCATGCGGGGCCGGCGGGAACCAGTGGCCTCGTCGTGCCCGCCGCCCGGCACCGGCGGCGGTGAGGGTCTCCGGCGCCGCCGCTGCTTCCCAGACCCGGACCGGCTCCCTGTGGGCATGGCCGGCAACGTACGCCGCAGCCGACGTACCCGAGACCAGCGGAACGCTCGGCACCCTCACCGCACAGCCCAATCCATGATCGAAAAAATCGGCTTGTCGATCATCACCTCCGTCTCCTCGCCGAGCTCTCGTACCGCGCGCTTGCCCACCACGTGCCCGTGACCCGTGCTCCGACCCACCGGCTCCGTCCGTCCTGGGTGATGTGCGAACAGCCCAGGACCATCTCGTCCCGTCGCGTCAGCCGGCGTCTCGGCACGCTGGCACCTACCGACATCGATCAGGTTGCCGTCGTCGTACGCCGGTTGCTCCATCACGGATAGCGCGAGGCCACGTCCACACCCAGTCGGGTGGCACGGAGAGAGACCGGCTCCTGGTCAGGATCTCGCTCAGGATGCGGTGGAGCGGGCCTGCATCATCGGGGGTAGCAGGACGGTCGCGGGGCCGGCCCGGTAGAGAGCGGCGGGACGTCCATGTGATCGAAGGCTAGCCCCACCCGCCGCGTGTCGGAGACCGCCAGCCACGCCGCAGCCCGCGCACCCGAAACACCCGACGGGCATGCGCTGCGTCGGGTGGGCCGGGCGGATGTGGCGGACGGCGCTAGGATCACGCGTCGTACAGGGATATCGGGGGATTCGGCATGATGAACGGTGGACGCCGTGGTCGACACATGACAGCTCCCACATCGTGATTATCAACGAGGCGCAGATCGCTGCGGCGCTGCCCGCCTACGAACTCGGCGAGGTCCTCGGCCGGGGAGCTTTCGGGCTGGTGGTGAAGGGCCGGCACCGCGAGCTGGACCGTCCGGTGGCCATCAAGATTCTGCCCGCGGGCACCGACGAGACCGCGGCGAGCAGCCGGGCCGAGGCGCGGCTGCTCGCCGCCCTCGACCATCCGCACGTGGTGCGGGTCTACGACTCCATCCCCGCCGGCGACCTCCATCTGATCGTCATGGAGCTGCTCAGCGGCGGCACCCTGACCCGCCGCCGGGCCGGCATACCGCCCGAGGCCGCCTGCGCGGTCGGGCTGGCGGTGGCCGCGGCGCTGGGCAGCGCGCACCAGCGGGGCGTCCTGCACCGCGACATCAAACCCGACAACATCCTGTTCGACGCGGCCGGGCTGCTCAAGGTCACCGACTTCGGTATCGCGAAGCTGGTGGAAGGGTCCGCGACCACCGCCAGCGCGATCGTCGGCACCCCCCGGTACATGGCCCCCGAGCAGCTCCTCGCCAGACGGCTGGGCCCGGCCACCGACCTGTACGCCCTGGGGGTGATGCTCTACGAGCTGCTCAGCGGCGCGCCGCCGTTCGACCCCACCCTGCCGCCGACCGTGCTCGCCCAGCAGCACATCTACACCGTTCCCGCACCGCCGGCCGGTGTGCCCGCGCCGGTGGCCGCGGTGATCATGCGGGCGCTGGCCAAGGATCCGGCCGACCGCCAGCCGTCCGCCCACGCCTTCGCCCTGGAGCTGGCCCGCGCGGCCGCCGTGTACGGCCCGGGCTGGACCGCCCGCGCCGGCATCGCCCTCCGCCTCGACGACGACCTGCAGGCTGTCGTCCAGCAGCCGGCCTCCGCGCGGCCGCCGTTCCCGAGCGGCCAGGCCCGCCCGGGCGTCGCGCCGACCGCCAACATCGGCCAGCCGCCCGCCCCGCCCTTCCTCCCGCCCGGCCCTCCCGGCCGCGGAGCCGAGATGTCGTTTCCGGGATATCCGCCTCCGCTCGGCGGCGGCGCGCAGCGTGTCCCGCCGCCTCCACCGGCCGCGTACGGGCCCCCGCCGACCCCGTACTCCCCGCCGGCCCCGTACGCGGCTCCGCCTGGCTCGTACCCGCCGGTGGCCCCNCGTACCCGCCGGTGGCCCCCGGTGGCCCGGGCGGCAGCGGGCCACGGGGGCAACAGCCCGGCGGCGGATATCCACAGCCACCTGGTTACGGGAACCCCTACGGCTACGGCCCTCAGCCACCAGCCCCGTACGGCGCCCCCGTACGGTCGTACTACGCCGGTTGGGGCGCCCGGGTCGGGGGCACTCTCATCGATCTGCTGATCGTCTGGGGTGTCTCCGCGGTCCCGGCCGCCGCTGCGCCTTCCTCCTCGGCCGACGGAATCAGCGGTCTCATCTTTTTCGCGTCTATGATCATCATGTGCTGTCTCGAGGGCGTCACCGGTCAGACGCCAGGCAAACGCATCGCGCGTATCAGGCTGGTCCGCGAACTCGACAGCCGGCCGCTCGGCTTCGGCCGGGCGTTCGTCCGCCGGCTGTGCCACTTCCTGGACGCCCTGCCGTTCTACGTGGGCTTCCTGTGGCCGCTCTGGGACGCCAAAAGGCAGACCTTCGCTGACAAAATCATGAAATCCGTCGTGATCAGGACCAGATGAGCGCTCGGCCCGGTCCCGCGTTCTCACCGGGGCGACGTCCTCGCCGAGAGCGCATCCCGGATCGCCGCCTCACCACACGGGGCCGCGGTACGGCCACACCCCGCCGTCAGCTTCGGCGTGTATGAACCATCTCATGGTGATCCCCTCCCCCGGACGGTCCGGCTCTCGCCCAGGCGGGCTCTTCGCCGCCATCCGAGCGGCGCTGCCGAGCCTTGTCCCGAGCGAGCAACGGGTGGTCGAGGTGTGCCTGGCCCAGCCGGGGAAGGTGGTCGAGTGGTCGGTCGCCCAGCTCGCTGACGCCGCGGGGACGTCCACCGCCACCGTGGTGCGCGCCTGCCAGCATCTCGGTTTCCGCGGTTTCCAGCATTTTCGCGTCGAGCTCGCCCGGGAGAGCGGCGCCGTGGCGCTGCGCGGCGAGGTCGGCTGGGCGGGCGGTGCCAATCCCGTCGAGCGCCTGGTGGACACCGTCTTCGGCGCGGCGGCCAAGGTGCTCGGCGACGCGCTGGGCCCGCTGGACCGCGCCAGCCTCGCACCCGCCGTGGACCTGCTGGACCAGGCCGGTCGGCTGCTCGTCGTCGGTAACGGCGGGTCGGCACCGATCGCCCAGGACGCGGCCCTGCGGTTCCTCAGCATCGGCCGCCCGGCGGAGGCGCCGAGCGACTCGCTCGTCCAGGAGATCTCCGCCCGGCTGCTGGCCGCCTCGGACGTCTGTCTGGTCGTCACGAGCAGCGGGGCGAACGAGCCCACGCTGCGGGCCGCCGAGGCGGCGCACACCGCGGGAGCCCCCGTCATCGGGATCACCAGCTACACGGCCGGCCCGCTGGCCGACATCGCCGACATCATCCTCGTCGTGGGGACCCCCGACTGGCCCATCGGCAGCGACATGATCGCAAGCCGGCTGGCCTCGCTGCTGCTGCTCAACGCCCTGCAGCTCGCGGTAAGCCTGCGCCGGGAGAACAACCCACAGCGCACTGGGACGATCACCGCCAACATCTTCGGGGTACGCGCGGAGCCGGAGAGCCCAGAGCCATCCTGACTCAGAGTGATCAATCGGCCTCCTCGTACCACCGTCCCACCAGGGACAAGGCCGCGGCGGCATGAGACAGCCCGAAGATTTATTACGATAAGTGACCGCTATCCGTTTCCAGCCCGTCGAGGGCCATTCATCTGCGCCGCCGACCCTGCCATGTAACGACGAACCGGGATAACTTGATCTTCTGGAACGAACGTACATGGAGCGGCTGGTGGCAGAGATCCGGATCGAGGGCCTCACGAGGTACTTCGGGGGCGTCCGCGCGGTGGATGACGTCTCCCTCGACATAGCGGACGGCGACTTCCTCGTCCTGCTGGGACCGAGCGGCTGCGGGAAGACCACGCTGCTCCGCATGATCGCCGGCCTGCTGGAGCCGAGCGGGGGGCGCATCATGCTCGGCGACCGCGACATCACCCATCTCCCCGCCCGCCAGCGTGACCTGGCGATGGTCTTCCAGAGTTACGCGCTGTACCCGCACCTCACGGTCGAGCGCAACATCGGCTTTCCGCTGCGAGCCGCGCGACGACCCAGAGCGGAGATCGCCCGGCAGGTCCGAGATGTCGCCGACCAGCTCGAACTCGGCGAGCTGCTCGGACGGCGCCCCAGAGAGCTCTCCGGCGGGCAACGCCAGCGGGTGGCACTCGGCCGCGCGCTGGTGCGTGACCCGGCGGCCTTCCTCATGGACGAACCGCTGTCGAACCTCGACGCGAAGCTGCGCACGGCGACCCGTACCGAGCTCACCGCGCTGCACCGCACGCTGCGACGCACCTTCGTCTACGTCACCCACGACCAGGTGGAAGCCATGTCCATGGCGACCCGCGTGGTCCTGCTCAACGGTGGGCGTGTCGAACAGGCCGGCACCCCGACCGAGGTGTACGACTCGCCGGCCTCGGTGTTCGTCGCCGGCTTCCTCGGTGCCCCGCCGATGAACCTGCTCCCGGCCCGGATCGAAAACCACGGTGGCACGCTGACGGCCGTCGCGGAGGGACTGCGCATCCCCCTGTGGCCGGGCGCCAGCGAGCCCCGCGACGTCATCGTGGGGCTGCGGCCCGAGAACGCGTTCCAGCTCACCGCGGCCGGGGCCGGCGCACCGGTCGGCACCGCCTCCCCCGCCGGGGCGGGCGCGCGGACCTCGGCCGCCGGACCGGCCCCCGGCATCCACGGCGTGGTCACCACGGTCGAGAACCTCGGCAGCGAGGAGGTCGCCTGGTGCGACGTGGGCGGACAGGCCGTCGCGCTACGCGGTCCGCGTCCGCTCGGTCTCACCGTCGGTGAGCATGCCCACCTCACCGTCAACGTCTCGCGTGTGCACCTGTTCGACCGGGCCAGCGGACGCCGCCTCGAGTGGCGGCCATCAGCCGCCCGGGACCAGGTGCTCTCCGCCGCTCCCACGCCCGCCGATCCCACACCCGTGATCCCGACGCCCTCCCCCGCCAGCACGGCACCGACGGAAGCGGCCTCGACAACGGCCTCGAAAGCGGCCTCGGACACGACCGCGCGCACGGCCACCTCAGCGACGGTCTGAGTCACCCGGGTCGCCGCGACCCGGGCCACCTCCCGCCACGATCTCCAAGGAGCATGCCCGTGGCTCGATCACGCCTACCTCGATCACGCCCGCTGCGCGTCACGCTGCGTGCCACACTGCGTGCCACAGCCGGCCTCACACTGGTCGCGGCGCTGGCCACCGCGTGCGCGACGTCCTCGTCCGCACCCGCGGGTACGGCCGCCGGCACATCCGGCACGATTCCCGAACTCTCCCCGGACCAGAAGGTCTCGATCGTCTTCGAGAGCTACAACCTCACGAGCACCGGGACGTGGAAGCCGGTGATCGAGGGCCTGCTCGCCGACTTCCACACCGCGCACCCGAACATCACGGTGAAGGGCCAGCCGCCGCAGGGGGTGACCGGCACCAGCACCGACTACGTCAGCAGCGTCAAGAACCAGATCCTGGCCGGCAACCCGCCGGACGTCGCCCAGATCACCTTCAACGCGCTGCGGTTCGCCGCCGGCAGCCTGGGCGCCCAGCCGTTCGACACCCTGGTCGGACGGGATGCCGTCCAGGCGAACTTCGGCGGCGACCATCCGTTCGCCCCGACCGCGCGCACGCTCGGCGACGTCGACGGTAGGACCTACGCCGTCCCCTACGTCTTCTCCACCCCGATCCTCTGGTTCAACAGGACGCTGTTCGCCAGGGCCGGCCTGGACCCGGCCAACCCGCCGAAGACCTGGGCGGAGGTGAGGACGGCCGCTCTCGCGATCAGGGAGAGGACCGGCACGGACGGGATCGTCGTGGACTGCCTGACGAAGGCGGCCGGCGACTGGTGTTTCCAGAGCCTCGTCCGCTCGGCCGGCGGCCGGGTGCTCTCCGCCGACGGCAGCAGGCTGTCCTTCGCCGACGCGCCCGCCGTCGAAGCGGTGTCGATGGCCGCCGACCTGGTGCGCAGCGGCGTGATGCCGAACCTCGACCAGCAGCAGGCGTTCAAGGCGTTCAGCAGCGGCCAGCTCGGGATGATTCTCGAGACCAGCGCCCTGCAGGGACAGTTCATGACCGGCGCCAAAGCGAACGGCTGGGAACTCGACGCCACCAGCGAGCCCTCGTTCGGATCGAAGCCCGTCGTCCCCACCAATTCGGGATCGGGGCTGGCCGTCTTCAGCAGGGACCCGGCCAAGCAGCGCGCCGCGTGGGAGCTGATCAAATTCCTCACCAGCGACCACGCCTACACCCAGATCTCCTCCAGGATCGGCTATCTGCCGCTGCGGACCGGGCTCGTGGACGACCCGAACGGCCTGCAGGGATGGGCGAAGGCCAACCCGCTCATCAGGCCGAACCTCGACCAGCTCACCCGGCTCCAGCCCTGGGAGTCCTTCCCGGGTGACAACTACCTCCAGATCGGGGACGCGATGATGACCGCGGTGGAAGGCGCCGTCTTCAGCGGCAAGGACCCCGCGTCCACCCTGGCCGACGCGCAGAAGCAGGCCGCCACCCTCATGCCGGCGCGGTGACCCGGTGACCGGGCAGACCCCGCCGACCAACGGTGCCGACCTGACCGACACGACAGGGCGGCCCGCCGGGCCCACTGCCGGGCCCGTCGCCGCGACCATTGCCTCGACTGTTGCCGCGGCGGTGGAACCACGGCGCGTCCCGCTCCCTTCGGGCCCGATCAACCTCCGGGACGTCGGCGGGTATCCGACCGCGGACGGTCGTACGGTGCGCTGGCGGACGCTGCTGCGCTCGGGCTCCCTGCACGGGCTCGACGGTCGCGGCCGGGCCGTCCTCGCCCAGATCGGCCTGCGCACCGTCGTCGACCTCCGCGAGGACGCCGAGGTGACACGCGCCCCGGACCAGCTCGGCCGGCTCGCCGTGGAGCACCGGCGGATTCCCGTCTACACGCTGCCGGTGACCCGGCAGCGGACTGCCGACGACGTGGCCGGTGGATCCGCGTCCGTGGGCTCCTTCACCGCGACGGAGGCCATCCGCGCCGCGAGTGCCTCCGGCGACCTGGGGAGCATCTACGATCACATCGTCGACCACCTGGGTGCCCGCCTCACCGCGGCCGTGCTGGCATTGGCCGCCCCGGACGCGCTGCCGGCGATCGTGCACTGCAGCGCCGGCAAGGACCGCACCGGCCTGGTCATCGCCCTGGTCCTCGACCTGGTCGGGGTGCCGGCGGAGGTGATCGCGCAGGATTTCGCGCTGACGTCGTACTTCCTGCGTGACGAGGCCGCCGCCACCGTCCAGCGGATGTCCAGCTGGCTCTCGGCCGAAGGCACGCCGCTGCCACCCGCCCTGCTCGACAGCCCGCCGGAGCTCATCCTGCGCTCGTTGGCCCGCATCCACGCCAGCCACGGCGGCACCCGCGCGTACCTGCTCGCGCACGGGGCGACCGGGCACGCGCTGGACCGCCTGGTCGAAGCCCTGCTCGTCCCGGCGGACACACCCGCCTCACGGCTCGAAAGG
>NZ_JWIO01000036.1:15369-16386 GCF_001017755.1 Protofrankia coriariae | reverse complement strand
CCCGCCTCACGGCTCGAAAGGCCTTCCGTGCCCGCATCCCCGGACCTGGCCGCGTACACCCCCACCCACACCCTGATCCAGATCAGCGACACCCACATCGTCCGCGAGGACGAGCTGCTGCACGGCAAGGTCGACTCGTACGCCACGCTGCGTACCGTCCTCGAGCAGATCGAGGCCGCCGGGACGACGATCGACGCCCTGCTGCTCACCGGCGACCTCGCCGACAGCGGCGACCTGGTCGCCTACCAGCGGCTGCGCGACCTGGTCGAGCCGGTGGCGGCCCGCCTGGGCGCACCGGTGCTCTACGCCGTCGGCAACCACGACTCCCGCGGGCCGTTCCGGGCCGGGCTGCTCGGCGCGGAACCGACGGCGGAGCCGTACGACCACGTGCACTGGATCGACGACCTGCGGGTCATCGTGCTCGACACCACCCGGCCGGGCAGGCACAGCGGTGCGCTGAGCGCCGCCCAGCTGCGCTGGCTCGCGGACGAGCTGGCCACCCCGGCGGCGGCCGGCACCGTCCTCGCTCTGCACCATCCGCCCGTGCCCTCGCCCATCCCGCTGGTGAACGCGCTGCTGCTCGCCGAGCCGGAGAAGCTGACCGACGTTCTGGCCGGCAGCGACGTGAAGATCGTCCTGGCCGGGCACGCGCACCACTCGTCCGCGGGCGCCATCGGCGCGGTGCCGGTCTGGGTGGCGGGCTCCAGCGCCTACCGGGCAGGCACGATCGGCCCGACCGACCGGTTCACCGGCCTGGCCGGCGGCGAGTACACCCGCGTCGACGTGTATCCGGCGGGAGCCGTCGCCACCGCGATCCCGATCGCCGACACCGAAGTGATCTATGACAGGAACATCGAGGAGATGGCAAAGATCGTCTCTGTCCACGCCTGATCTCTGACTGCGCCCGAGACGTACGCAGCCCGTATCCGGCGCCCGTTCACGCCCGTCCCGGCGCGTCGCCGGGACGGGCGACCCGGCGTCCCGTCCTCCCGTGCGCCCGGAGCGGACGCCGGCCGG
>NZ_JWIO01000036.1:12333-15350 GCF_001017755.1 Protofrankia coriariae | reverse complement strand
CGCCGGCCGGCCGGCGGTTTTTCGTCCGGTCGCGGGCTTTTTCGTCCCGGACACCCGGAGAGGACGTTCCCAGCCGTGTTCGTCGAAGTCGCCGTCCCCACGGCAGCCACCGGCACCGCCATCCCGGCCGGCACCGCCGGCGCGGCCCTTGTCGACGGTGCCGTCTCCCGCCCGCGCGTCAGCGCCGTCCGGCCGCCGCTGGCCCGCCGGATGCTCGCCGCCGTACCGCCGTACCTGTACCTGCTGCCAGGGATGATCAGTCTGGCGCTGTGGACCTACAAACCGATCATCGAAGCCGTCCAGCTGTCCTTCTACCGCTGGAACCTGCTGCCGACCTCGCCACGGATCTACGTCGGCCTGGAGAACTACCAGCGGCTGTTCACCATCCCGCAGCTACGGGACGCCGCGATGAACACGCTGTGGTACGTCCTTGGCCTGGTGCCGTTCGCCATCATCCTGCCCACCGCCGTCGCGCTGGTCGTCCGTGATCTCAGCGGCCGGTCGCGCACCGTCTACCGGGCGCTGCTCTTCCTGCCGGTGCTGGTCGCGCCGGTCGCGGCCGCCGCGGTGTGGCGGTGGCTGCTGGATCCCTCGGGGCTGGTGAACCACGCTCTCGGGCTCGGCGCGTTCAACTGGCTGCGGGAGGAGTCGACCGCGCTGTTCTCCATTCTCATGATCTGCGCATGGCAGATCCTCGGTTTCGCCGTACTCGTCATCTCGGCCGGGCTCACCGGGATCAGCGCCGACTACACCGAGGCCGCCGAGATGGACGGCGCCTCGCGCTGGCAGACCACCCGCTGGGTGACGCTGCCGATGCTGCGCTCGACGCTGCTGTTCATGCTGCTCATGACGGTGCTGCTGTCCGCGCAGTGGACGTTCCCGCTGATCGACGTGCTGACCCAGGGCGGTCCCGTGGACAGCACGACAAACGTGTACTACCTGCTCTGGGAGTTCGGCTTCCGCAGCCTGGACTCGGGACTCGCCTCCGCCGCGGGCGTCGTCTTCTTCCTCGCCTTCGCCGTGGTGGCGGCGGCGCTGGTGAAACTGGCCGACCACTACAGCTTCGCCGACAACTGACCTCGACCGAAGGACGCGGACAATGACCGGCAGGACAACAGGCGGCGGGACGACAAGAGGCAGGACAACAGCCGGCGGGACGACGGGCGGCGCACGGGTACCCCGCCGGCGAACCGCGGCCGGCCATCTGCTGCTGGCCCTGCTGAGCCTGATCAGCCTGTTTCCGGTGTACTGGATGTTCGCGAGCTCGCTGCGCCAGCCGGGGCACATCTTCCGGCAGTCGCTGCTGCCCTGGCCGTTGAGCCTCGAAAGCTACCGCTTCGTCTTCGACAACCTCGACATGAGCGCGCTGCTCGCCAACACCCTCGTGATCGCCGTCGTGACCGCCGCCGGTCAGCTCATGGTGTGCCTGCTGGCCGCCTACGCCTTCGCCGCCTGGGAGTTCCGCGGCAGGAACATCCTGTTCCTGATGTTCGTCGCCACCTGGCTCATCCCGTTCCAGGTGACGATGATCTCCAACTATCTCGTACTGTCGAATCTCGGGCTGTTGAACACCCTGGCCGGCGTCATCATCCCGAACCTGTGCTCGGCGCTTGCCGTGCTCATGCTTCGCCAGCACATGCAGGCCTTCCCCCGGGAACTGCTCGACGCGGCCCGGATCGACGGGCGGGGCTCGTGGACGATCCTGTGGACGGTGGTCGTGCCGAACCTGCGGCCGGTGCTGGCGTCGCTGTCGATCCTGCTGTTCATCTCCGCCTGGAACGACTACTTCTGGCCCGCGCTGGTCCTGCAACGGGCGAACTCCGTCGTACAGCTCGGCATCCGCGGTTTCCTGACTGAGGAGGGCGACAACTGGGGCGCGCTGATGGCCGCGTCCGGCCTTGCCTGCCTGCCCGTCTTCGCCCTCTACATGGCCATGCAGCGTCAGGTCGTCGACGCCTTCGTGCGGTCCGGCCTGCGCTGACGGGCACTGGCCGGACCGCGGGAAACGGCACCGGCACGGACCCCGTCAGGCGTAGACCTCCTCAAGCCATGCCTGCAGCGCCTTCTCCGTGCCCTGCTGATCCGCGTCGGACGCGAACAGGTGGGCGGCGACGGAGACCGGCGCCCCGAAGGCGTTACGGCCGAAGACGCGGTACAGCGCATCCTCGGTGCGCAGGCCGAGGAAGTGCGGGGCCAGATAGTCGACGGCAGCGTCCAGCGGCCGAAGACCGGGCAGCGTGACACGGACCTGGTCACCCTGCCCGGCTGCGCCGAGCCCGAGGGCACGGCGCAGCGCGTCGAACCCGTCCGGGGTGATCGAGGAGGCCGGCGCGTCGACCGACACGTAGCTCGCCGGGCGGCGGCTGAAGTAGCGCAGGTACTGGCCGAGCGTGTGCAGGTAGAAGTCGGTGTGCCTGGAGGCACCGTCATACTGGTTGTCCCAGTCGTCGGCGAACACCCCGCTGTGCACGTAGCGGACCCAGGTCGTCCCGCCGTCGCGGGCCTCGACGAGGTGTTCGAGCTGGTTGAACCAGCCGTCCGGCCCCTCGGAGCGGACGATGAGGTGGTGCGGCGGCTCCCAGGCCAGCAGCGTGCCGCCGTCCCAGGAACCGCCCACCTGTGGCTGCGGGGCCTGCGTCGGCCACAGCCAGCCGGCGTTGCCGGTGGTGACCGCGTCCCAGTACTCCTCGGGTGTGGTCGGCAGCAGCGTCTCGCGCTCGATCGCGAACTTGCGCCCGGACTGGTTCGGCTGCTCGTTCGACATGGTCAGTTCCCCTCGGTGTGACCGGGCCCGGCCGGGCTCGGGCGTGGGTTCGGATTCGCATTCGGGATCTTCAGGCTGGGATGCAGGGCGATCACCAGGCGGTGCCTGCGCCCGCCCGGCGCCTTCTCGTCGTGGTATCTGGCGACCAGCGCGGTGACGGCGTCGGACAGCTCCGCCGCGAAGGCCGCCCGGTCGGCCGCGGTGGCGAAGCGGATCTCGCTGTCGACGGCGAACGTCGCCAGCCGCTGGCGGG
>NZ_JWIO01000036.1:11535-12325 GCF_001017755.1 Protofrankia coriariae | reverse complement strand
CCAGCCGCTGGCGGGCCGCGGTGGCGCCGGCGAGCAGTTCGCCCACCTCCCTGATCAGGCGGGAGGCGAGGGCGAGCATCCAGCGCGCCGAGGTCTCGTCCCGGGCCCGGTCGGGGTCCGGGGCGACGTCCGCCAGCGCGGCAGGGGAGATGACGTAGGAGCTTGCGGTGGCCCGCAGTACCCGTTCGGTGCAGTTGCCCCTGCGTCGTTCCTCGACCAGCTCGACGAGGCCGTGCTGCTCCAGCGCGCGCAGATGGTAGTTGACCTTCTGCCTGGTCAGCCCGGTGCGGGCGGCCAGTGTGGTGGCCGAGCCGGGCTCGGCCAGCGCGGCCAGCAGACGGGCGCGCACCGGGTCGAGCGAGACCTCGGCGGCGGCCGGGTCCTCGATCACTGCGACATCGAGCATGGCCTCATCATGACAACCGAAAGAAAAATTTGTCAAGGAAGCTTCTACTGTCGGATGTCCGGGAGGCGGGATGCCGGGGCCGGCTGGCCGCGGGGGACGATGAGCTCATGGCGGAGCGATTCGAGTACAAGGTCATCGAACTGCGGGAGGGCCTGATCGGCGGCAAGATGTCCGGCGACCGGCTGGAGAAGATCCTCAACGAGCATGCAAAACAGGGGTGGCAGCTCAAGGCGATCACCACGACGGAGGTCAAGGGACGCATCGGCCCCGGGGGCGTCGACGGGGTCCTCGTGACCTTCGAACGACGCCTCGACTAGCGCCCCGAGAAGATCAGCCCATCGGGCATCGCGCGCTGCCACGCGTCCGAGCCGATCGGCGCGGCGG
>NZ_JWIO01000036.1:10176-11524 GCF_001017755.1 Protofrankia coriariae | reverse complement strand
GAGCCGATCGGCGCGGCGGTCCCGCGGGGGCCCGCTGAGCGCCCGCGGAATGTGGACGCCGCGAAAACCCGTTCAAACATCGGACCTGCCCGCGCCACAGGCGTACCCATACCCGTGACCTGGATCACCTGAGTCGGGATCGGGTGCGTGGAGCGGGACCATCGGAGTGCGAGAGGAGACTGTGCGTGACGTCGACGCAGGATACGACCCGGGTGGCGCAGGCCCTGGGACGGCCGTTCACGGTCGGTGATCTGACTGTGGCGAACCGGATCGTCATGGCGCCCATGACCCGCCAGTTCTCCCCGGACGGCGTGCCCGGTGACGATGTCGCGGCCTACTACGCCCGCCGGGCGGCCAGCGACGTAGGGCTGATCATCACCGAGGGCACCTACGTCAACCACGCCTCGGCCGGCAGCAGCGAACGGGTCCCCCGGTTCCACGGCGCGGACCAGCTCGCCGGCTGGGCCCGAGTGGCGGAGGCTGTGCACCGGGCCGGCGGCCGGATCATCCCGCAGCTGTGGCACGTCGGCGCGACCCGCGCCGCGGGTGCCCCACCCGTCCCCGACGCCCCGCCGGTCGGCCCGTCCGGCCTGGCACTGGACGGGACGCCCACCGGCCGCGCGATGACCCAGGCGGATCTCGACGACGTGGTACGGGCCTTCGCCGACGCGGCAGCGGACGCCGAACGCCTCGGCTTCGACGGCATCGAGCTGCACGGCGCCCACGGGTACCTCATCGACCAGTTCCTCTGGGACACCACCAACCGGCGCGACGACGCCTACGGCGGGGACATCGTCTCCCGGACCAGGTTCGCCGCGGAGATCGTGGCGGCCTGCCGCCACGCNTGGCGGCCTGCCGCCACGCGGTGTCACCGGGCTTCCCCGTCTTCTTCCGTCTGTCCCAGTGGAAGTCCGGCAACTACGACGCCAGGCTCGCGCAGCACCCCGAGGACCTCGACCGCCTGCTGACCCCGCTGGTCGACGCCGGCGTGGACGTCTTTCACGCGTCAACGCGCCGGTACTGGCTGCCGGAGTTCACCGGCTCACCGCTCAACCTGGCCGGCTGGGTCAGGAAACTCACCGGCAGGGCCACGGTGACGGTCGGCTCGGTCGGCCTGGACACCGAGTTCGGGCAGGCCTTCATTCCGGACAGCCGGTCCGGTGTCGACACCATCGACGCCCTGCTGGAACGGCTCGAGCGGGACGAGTTCGACCTCGTCGCGGTCGGCCGCGCCCTGCTGGCCGACCCCGAATGGGCCACGAAAATCCTGAACGGACGCGTCGAGGCGTTGGCCCCCTTCCACAACGACGCGCTCAAGACGCTGCGGTGAGGACAGCCGCCGCCGGCC
>NZ_JWIO01000036.1:4490-10162 GCF_001017755.1 Protofrankia coriariae | reverse complement strand
CCGCCGCCGGCCGCTCGCGTGTTCACGTGTCCATGGTGTTCACGCGCTCGCGTGCGCCGGCGGCGGATTTTTCGGACGTCGGACAGATCATCCAAACCAGGTCGTGCGAATCAGTCAGACTGTGCGGACGGCGCCGAGCCCGCCAGCACCGACACCGGCGGGCTCGGCCGTGACGAACAGAGCGTCGTATTCGTATACGTCGCCGACGTCCAACATCTGCCGAGGCGTCGCCGGTGTCGAGAGCAGCGAGAACATGGCATCGTCGACACGATGCCCGGTCAGCGCCGCCGAAGCCGTGCCGGTCGGTACGTAGGCACTTTCGGGATAACGAACCTGCCAGGACGCCCAGATGCGGTCGACATTGCAGTGGTTGAGATAGAAGACCGGATCGTTGGGTGACGAAGAAGGCAACATGTCGCCCCCGACCCACACGTGCACGCGGTTGTGCAGCCCCGGTGCCGTGTTCAACGGACGCCAGCCCTCAAGCCGGTTACGGAATCCGTTCGAGGTCGTCGACCAGGGCGACCGGTCGTAGGCGTCGAGATCCAGCGCGGCGTCGACGTCCGCGTTCGTCGGCAGGTCCGGGGCGTTGGCCGCGAACTGGCGCCGCAGGCCGCGGTTCGTGCCGCGCAGCCGCCCCTGCACGTCCGTGTCGATCAGCACCCGCCAGGAGTCGGGGTCGGACGGGTCGAACGCGAACGGGCCGGTGGTGACGGGATCCCCCTGCCCGCCCAGGACGTCGCCGGCCCACAACGGCGCGTCGGGCTGCTGTGCCACGGGCAGATCGCCGTCCGACGACCAGTCCCAGTAGGGCAGGCCGAAGTTCTCGTCGTCGAGCACCCGCTGCAGCTGGAGCTCCAACAGCACCAGCATGAAACGATGCCAGGGGAGGAACACCGGCCCCCGGTGAGCGGCGTTGCGGTCGCCCTGTGACGGGGGCGTGAAGGTGTTCATCGCGATGTGGTGCCAGGCGACGAAAAGATCGTATGTACTGACCTGCTGTTGTTGGCCTCCTATCCCCAGGTCGGCGGTGGTCGGCCCGAGGAACTCGGCCTTCAGCAGCCGGACGCCCCGTATGTACAGATCGCGCGATGCGGCGTCGTGCAGGATGTTGCGACGGACGACGGCCATGTTCGAGCCTCCTCAGTCATGGTGCTGGTGCGCGGGCCCGTGGCTGCCGTCGGGCTGGCTGCCGCCGGGCTCCCCCGGCGACCCGAAATCGTCCGGGAAGGCGTCGACCAGTTTCTCGGCCATCTCGACCGCGGACGCGAAAGCAATGTTGGGAATGGCGTGGTAGTGCACCTGCCCGTCGTTGGTCACGCCAACGTGCCCTTTGATCACGTTTCCGTCGACCTCGATCGAATAGGTGGTCCGTACCACAATATGGTGGCCTTTGTACGTCGTCTCACGAATGCTCTCAAGCGTGTGGTGATCGTGCTCATCGGGTCGCGGACGTCGATATCTCCGCAAACTCTCGAGCACCGACCGCGGCTGGGCCAGTGGTGCCAGCTCACTCTTTCTCACGTGTGTCTCCCAGCATGAGAGGATATTGATCCGACCGTGCTCGCGGTCTTCGCCGGTCTCTCCGAAAAACCACGAACCCCGCTGAAAAACCGCGTACGGCCGTCATTTCACCGGCCGCTGCCGGAACAGCGGCCCCACAACGGGCGCCGTGTTGCCACGAACACCAGTCATACCGCCTGGCGGCGCCCGGTCAGCCGGCGTGGATCGGATTCCTGCGACGCCGCCGTCCACGGGACGGCAGGATGCCGGGCATGCGTCCGCCTGCTTCCGGCCCGGCGACGCAGGTGGATGCCCGGATCCGGCTCGCGGGTTCGCAGTGGTTCATGCGTCCTCCCGGAGGCTGTCGACCGCGTCCTGAGCGTGTTTCCTCCGTCACGAGCATTCCCCAACGAGAAGCAACCGGCTGGCTACTGTCGCCACACGGACACGGCGGCACAGCGACACGGCGACAGGCCGGCCACGCAACCACACATCCCAGTCCGGCCCCACTTCGGGCGGCTTTCCATGCTCGGCTGTTCGGACGCGCGCGATCCGCCCATCTTGTGGCCCGGCGGCCCTGGTCGCCCTGCCGGGTGCAACGGGCTCAGGGCAGGCAACGGGCACGCTTCAGGGCAGGCAACGGGGCTTCCAGAGCAGGCAACGGGGCTTCAGGGCAGGGAGGCCCAGCGGTCGGGGTCGCCACCGCCGAGCCAGCGGTCGATGTCCGCTCGCCACCACACCCGGGTGCCGCCCCAGCGCGAGGTGCGGTTGACCACCGCGGCCGGAGCCGGCGCGCGGGGATCGGTCCGCAGCCGATGATCGACGGCCTGCCGCGTCACCCCCAGAACGGCTGCGATGTCGGCAGACCCCACAAGTACCGGCAGTTCGCCCACGCACCCCGACGATAGCCCGCCGACCACACCGTCACGAACGAACCCGGCCAGCGCAGCGTACGGACCACAGCGGCTCCGGGACCAGCGATGACATCATCGGCGGCTTCGCCCATCTTCGATTACCCTGAACACGGGTTGTACTGTCTCAACCGACGCGCTACCGTCGGCCTGCTCGAGACCTCATTCGATCATCGGGAAGGCGCCCCTCCCGACGGGAGGTCCTGCTGCCCCTGCGTTCCGACGGCAGCCGCCCCCCGCTGTTCTGCGTCCACCCGGCTGGCGGGATCAGCTGGCCCTATATCGGGCTGACGCGCTATCTCGGCCCGGACTATCCGCTCTACGGCCTGCAGGCACGGGGCCTGGCCGAACCAGAAGAACTTCCGGCCACCCTGGAGGAGATGGTCGCCGACTATCTCAGACAGATCCGCACAGTCCAACCGGCCGGGCCCTACCACCTGCTCGGCTGGTCCTTCGGCGGCGTGGTGGCCCATGCCCTGGCCACCGAACTCCAACGCGACGGTGAGCGGGTCGCGCTCCTGGCCCTGCTCGACGCCTACCCCCTCGGGGAGGAATCCCTGCAGGAAGCGGCGCTCAGCGAACAGGACGTTCTCACCCTTCTCCTCGACGCCGCCGGCCTCGGTGAAGAGGAGCCACTCGACGAAGAGCTGGACCGCGACCGCGTGATGGACCTTCTGCGCCGCAAGGGCACCATTCCGGCGGAACTCCTGGAAGAGCGCGCGCTGGCAGCCGTCATCGATGTTTCCAGCAACAACGTCCGGCTGCTACGGGGATTCACCCCCGGCCGGTTCGACGGGGACCTGCTGCTCTGTTCACCGCGGCTCAGCCCAGCCCCGACAGCCCGCCTGACGCCCGCCCGACACCACAGGCATGGCAGCCGTATGTCGACGGCACGATCACCATCCACGCTGTCGCCAGCACGCACCATCACATGATGCAGCCCGAAGCGCTGGCCCAGCTCGGACCGATTCTGGCCGCAGCGCTCGAAGAAAGCATCCGTCGCAGTCCCGTCCCGGAAAGCTGAAAACCCATGGCCAACCCTTTCGGGGACGAGGACAGTACCTGCCTCGTTCCCGAAAGGGACAGCTTTCATCTGGACGATCCCCAGCTCGCGAGGGAGCCACGGGAAACGACCCGAACCCCTCCTTGTGTCGCGTCAGAAGAGGGTCAGGGGCTCGGTTGGTATCGGCTGGGGCAGCGCGTCGAGTTCGGGTACGCGTACCCGAACCTCGTCGTGGAAACGGCGGGCGAGCAGCGGCGCGTCGGCGTTGTCCGGGGTGTGCACAAAAACGGTGGGTGACCGGCCCTCGCGCAGCCACTCGACGACAGTGTCAGTCCAGTGCTGCCAGCCTTCGATCGTCCGCTCCGCGGCGTCGCGGCCGAGGTAGCGGACGATCGGCCGGTCGGTCAACGCGAGCGATCGCAGTGGCAGGCGTGGTTTCTTCGTCCACGCCTCCCGTTCGGCGTCGCTGCTTGGCGGGCTCCGAAAGAACGCGGTGGTGTCGAATGGAATCCATTCGGCGGCCACGGTGGCAAGCGCTCCTTCGAGAAGCCGTGCCGCGCGGGGGTCGTTGAAGAAGGCGGGGTGACGGACCTCCACGGCGTACCGGTGGGACCTGGTGAGCCGGTGGAGAAAACGGGCGAGCGCGGGGACGTCGGCGGGGGTGAACGATCCTGGCAGCTGTATCCAGAGGGCGTGGGCCCGCGGGCCGAGCGGCTCGATCGCCGTCAGGAAGGCGTGCAGCGCCTCGTCGGCGTCCGTGAGACGGCGTTCGTGTGTGATGACCTTTGGCAGTTTGATCACGAACCGGAAGTCGGCGCTGGTCTGCCGCGCCCACGAGGCCACGGTGTCCCTGGCCGGGGTCGCATAGAACGTCGTGTTTCCTTCGACCGCGTTGCACCAGCCGGCATAGTGCCGCAGGCGTTCGTGAGACGGGAGCGGATGCGCCAGAAAACGTCCCTGCCACGACTTGTGCGTCCACATCGCGCATCCCACGTGAAGACGCATGACGACCCGAGCCCTCCATGGACGAACCGCGCCTGAGGCAGCCGGGCCCGAGCTCGCCCTCCAGGTCGCGACTGTGGCACACATAGCCATGTGTAGCCGCACATACTGTATCCAGAAACCGGGCCCGCAACGACGACAGAATTCGCCTCCCTGGACCCGAATCAGAGGACCGCCCCGCCCGAACGCCGGCCGGACACGGCCAGGCCGCGGCACGGTGACGGCCGCGGCCGCGGCCGACCGAGCCGAACATGAACGGAAACATCCCGGTCGGACGGGGCCGGCGCGAGCCGACCGGCCGACCGACCGGGATGCCAGGGTCAGGTCAGGAGCAGAACAGGATCAGACGAGGTCGAACCGGTCGAGGTTCGTCACCTTGGTCCATGCCGCGACGAAGTCGTGCACGAACTTCTCCCGCGCGTCGTCGCTCGCGTAGACCTCCGCGAGCGCGCGCAGTTCGGAGTTCGAGCCGAAGATGAGGTCGACACGGCTGGCAGTCCACCTGACCTCGCCCGTGGCACTGTCGCGGCCCTCGAAGGTGTTCGCGTCCTCGGACGTCGGCTGCCACGTCGTGCCCAGGTCGAGCAGGTTGACGAAGAAGTCGTTGGACAGCGTCTCGGGGGTCGTGGTGAGGACGCCGAGCGGCGACTGCCTGTAGTTCGCACCCAGGACACGCAGACCACCGATGAGGACCGTCAGCTCGGGGGCGCTCAGGGTCAGCAGGTTCGCCCGATCGATCAGAAGGAACTCGGCCGGCAGCCGGTGCCCCTTCCCGAGGTAGTTGCGGAATCCGTCCGCGGTCGGCTCGAGCACGGCGAACGACTCCACGTCGGTCTGCTCCTGCGACGCGTCGGTCCGTCCTGGCGTGAAGGGGACCTCGACATCGAAGCCGGCGTTCTTGGCGGCCCGCTCGACCGCCGCGTCACCGGCAAGCACGATCAGGTCGGCAAGTGAGACCCGCTTGCCACCGGTCTGGGCCGCGTTGAAGGCCTCCTGGATCCCTGTCAGGGTGCGCAGGACCGTCGCCAGCTGGTCGGGCTCGTTGACCTCCCAGTTGCGCTGCGGCTCGAGGCGGATGCGCGCGCCGTTGGCGCCGCCGCGCTTGTCGCTGCCGCGGAACGACGCGGCCGCCGCCCACGTGGTCCTGACCAGCTGTGAGACCGACAGGTCCGAGGCGAGGATCTGGCTCTTGAGGGTGGCGATGTCCCCAGCGTCGACGAGCTCGTGGGTCACCGGCGGGACCGGGTCCTGCC
>NZ_JWIO01000036.1:650-4482 GCF_001017755.1 Protofrankia coriariae | reverse complement strand
CCTGCCACAGCAGCGGCTCGGTCGGGACCTCCGGACCAAGGTAACGCGAGATCGGCCCCAGGTCGCGGTGCGTCAGCTTGAACCAGGCCCGGGCGAACGCGTCCGCGAACTGGTCCGGGTGTTCCAGGAAGCGCCGCGCGATGGGCTCGTAGATCGGGTCGAACCGGAGGGAGAGGTCCGTCGTCAGCGCCGTCGGGGCGTGGCGCTTCGACGGGTCGTGGGCGTCGGGGACGGTGCCGGCGCCGGCGCCGTCCTTCGGCTTCCACTGGTACGCGCCGGCGGGGCTCCTGGTCAGCTCCCACTCGTAGCCGAACAGGGTCTCGAGGAAGCTGTTGTCCCAGGTCACCGGGGTGGGCGTCCACGCGCCCTCGAGCCCGCTGGTGATCGTGTCGCCGCCCTTGCCGGTGCCGAAGGTGTTCTTCCAGCCGAGGCCCTGCTCCTCGATGGGGGCGGCCTCGGGCTCCGGGCCGACGTACCGGTCCGCGTCGGCCGCGCCGTGGGTCTTGCCGAAGGTGTGGCCGCCGGCGATCAGGGCGACCGTCTCCTCGTCGTTCATCGCCATCCGGCGGAACGTCTCGCGGATGTCCCGTGCAGCGGCGATCGGGTCCGGGGCACCGTTCGGGCCCTCCGGGTTGACGTAGATGAGGCCCATCTGGACCGCGGCGAGGGGGTTCTCGAGCTCCCGTTCGCCGGTGTAGCGCTCGTCGCCGAGCCAGACGCCCTCGGGGCCCCAGTAGACGTCCTCGTCAGGCTCCCAGACGTCCTCACGGCCACCGGCGAAGCCGAAGGTCGTGAAGCCCAGCGACTCCAGGGCGACGTTGCCGGCGAGGACGAACAGGTCGGCCCAGGAGAGCTGCTGGCCGTACTTCTTCTTGACCGGCCACAGCAGACGGCGGCCCTTGTCGAGGTTCGCGTTGTCCGGCCAGCTGTTGAGGGGCGCGAAGCGCTGCTGGCCGGCACCGGCACCACCGCGACCGTCGCTGATGCGGTACGTGCCCGCGCTGTGCCACGCCAGCCGGATTATGAGCGGGCCGTAGTGGCCGTAGTCAGCCGGCCACCAGTCCTGCGAGGTCGTCAGGACCTGCTCGATGTCCCGCTTCACGGCGGCGAGGTCGAGGGTCCTGAACGCCTCGGCGTAGTTGAACTCCTTGCCGAGGGGGTTGGCCACGTCGGGGTTCTTGGCAAGGATCCTGAGGTTGAGCCGGTTCGGCCACCAGCCGCGGTTCCCGCCGCCCTGGGTGGGGTGCGGGGCACGCCCGTTCGCGACCGGACGCTGGCCACCACTCTCCGTATTCGTGTCGGGTATGACCGCATCGTGGTTCTCGGACATTGAGATTCCTCCCGGGCCTAGGCGGATCAGGGGCGGTCAGCAACTGCGTGCGGGGAACAGCCGGTACACAGGCCCCAGCAGATGACCTCGGCCTCGTCGATCGAGAAGCCGCGGTCGCCGGACGCGGCCAGGCAGGGTGCCTCACCGACGGCGCGGTCGACGGCACAGTCGACGCCAGCGACGGCACCGCACGACCGGCATCCGACGTGGTGGTGGTTGTCTCCTGCCCGCGACTCGTAGCGGGCCACGGAGCCGGACGGTTGGACGCGCCGAACCGGGCTCGTGGCCGTCAGCGCACGCAGCGAGTCGTACGCGGCCTGGTGGGACACCCCGGGCAGATGCCCGCGCGCGGCGCCGACGAGCGAGTCCGTGCCGGCATACGGATGCGCGTGCACCGCGCTCAGCACCGCCATCCGAGGACGGGTCGCACGCGGGACGGCCCCGCGCAGTGCCTGCCGGAAGTCCAAGGCCGTAGTCACGTCCCCGACCCTGGCCCGTTTTCTGGAATCAGTCAAGAATCCAGAAGGCACGTTATCTTGATCCATATTGGGTAGGGCCCGTGTTCCAACGGCAGGCACGGCCGTTGCTGGACACAGCGGTCCCGACGACCCCCAACAAGATCGACATCGCGGGCGGGCGGTGCTCGGTTCCAGCGGAGCGCACCGGTGGCCACCCGCGCGACGACGCGACCCGAACCGGGCGTCCCGGCATCGGGGTGAGTGGCGGGTCAGTCCGTCACCAGCGAGGCGCTCGATGCCACGGAGACCGTGTTGCCGAAGGAATCCCTGGCAGAGTCACCGTCCACGAGCGGACACACCCCGGCGGCCGTGAGCGCTCGGCCGCCGGGCTCGAGGGTCACTGTCGAGCTGCCGTTCACGTTCGTCTGCCCGTTCGTCCCGGAGAACGTGAACGAGCAGCTGGCCCCGACAACGATCGCCTGGCCGTCGCTCGACAGCACGTCGGACGTTGTGAGCTGTGGGGTGCCCGCGGTCCAGGTCCCGCTCGTCGCCCCGGTGTACGGCGACGAGCCGGCCGTTGCCGAGACATCGGCTGGCCGGGCGGCCGCTGCGCCGGCCATGGTCAGCGCGGCGCGCCGAAGGCGGCGACGATCCGGCTACGCGCCACGGCGTCCCGCAGCGCGTCGTTGTTCACCGCCACCCCGGTCGTGGCGAGCTGCCGGGCGATGTCCGTCGTGCCGAGGCGGGCGAGGCCTGCGACCGTCGTGTCGACCCCGGCGCCCGCGAGCGCGCCGACGATCCCGGACCCGAGCCCGACGACCGCGCCGGACGCCGTCCCGAGGTCACCGGCCGGGGTGTTCGCGACCGTCGGGTCGACGACGACCTGACCGAGCACCGCCGTCGCCGTCTCCCGCGGTAGCCGCGAGACGACGTCACCGGTCACGAGCTGGACGGTCGAGGCGACGCCGCCGAGCTGCTGGTCCGCCGGGAGCGCGGCGAGCACGGACGCCGCGGTGACCCCGTTCGACAGCACCGCGCCGCCGACGACGGCGCGCAGGTCGGCGACGGTGGCGCCCGGGCGCTCGACGATCTCCCTGACCGTCGGCACGGTCATCAGGTCCTCCAGGCCGGCCACGGTCCGGACCACCTCGTCGGGCCTCGCGTCCTGGGGCCGGAACACGATGCCGGTGTTGCCGATCTGCGGCTTGATCTTGACTGCTTCCCCGAGGGTGGTGCCGGCGAACTCGACAAGCTGGAAGTCGTTGCCGGTCTGGGCGATGAAGGCCGTCCTGTCGGCGATCTTGACCGTGCCGAGGACGCCGAGGTTGCCCGGTACCTGCGGGCGCGGGGCCGTCTGGGAGCGCAGGTCGAACAGGTCGTTCTGCAGCGCCGTGAGCTTGCTCTCCAGCTCGTGGACGACGCCGACGAGGTCGGAGCGCAGTTCCGTCACCGCCGCCGCGAGCCGGACGAACTGGTCGTGGACGGCGTCGAACTCGTTCTCGATCGCGTGGAAGCGCGCGTTGAAACCGAGCTCCTCGGGGGTCGCGGAGGCCTGCACCCGGTCCTCGCCGTCGACCCAGTCGGTGTGCGCGAAGGTGCGCGCGTACGTGACGACGGTGTCCGGGTCGACGGTCTGCACGTCGGTCGCGAAGTCGAACGGCGTGGGCCGGGAGTTGCCGGTCGCCCCGACGATCCACCAGCCGAGGATCTCGCCGATCTTCGACTCGGCGAGCCCGGCGGACTTGAGCGTCCCGGCGACCTGCTGGGTCGAGACGCCGTTGACGAGAATGTCCCTGTCGAGGAACGAGATCGGTTGCGGCACGGCGGGCCTCCTGGCTCTGCGTCGGACGGGCCCGGAGGGCGGACGGCTCCGGGCGGCGGACGACGTTCTTCTCGGGTGCGGACGGCGGTCGGTGCGTGATCGTCCAGCCCGGCTCAGCCGGGCGGCCCGTACCGCTCGGTGCCGACGGCGCGGCGGCGGCGGAACCGGGTGTACCCGCGGGAGACCCGGCCGGAGAGGAACTGCGGCGGCCCGCCGTCCGGC
>NZ_JWIO01000036.1:0-643 GCF_001017755.1 Protofrankia coriariae | reverse complement strand
GGCGGCCCGCCGTCCGGCGAGACGTGGCCGCGCCGGAGCTGGAAGGTGTTGATCTCCACTCCGAGCGGGCACAGCTCCTCGAGGAGGTTCATCACGTAGCCGTACTGGTCGAGGTCGAGGACCGCGCCGTCGGGCAGCTCGACCCGGACCTCGTACGGGTCGGCCGCGCCGCGCCGGACGTACGCGACACACACGACGAGCGCGACGCCCGGCCGGGTGCCGACGAGCTCCGCCCGGCCGCCGAGCCCGCGGCGGATCTCCAGCGGCGCGGGGGCCCAGCGCAACGGCCGGCGCAGCCGCGGCCNGGCCGGCGCAGCCGCGGCCCGCCCTGGCGGAACGACCAGTCGAACGCCTCCGGGTCGAGCCGCGACGGCCCGAGGATCCCGCCACCGAGGGCGTCGACCGGCCGCGCGAGGAGCGGTGGCCTGGGCGCTGACGAGTCCGGCGGGGGGAACGGGGTGACGTACCAGCGGTACGCGGCGGGCGCGGGCTCGCCCGGCCGGTTCGACCCGCCGGGCAGCGTCGAGACGGACGCGAGCACGAGCACGTCGGTGCCGTCCGGATGCGGCAGCGCCCGCACGGCGTGGAAACCGGCCGCGGTGAGCGCCGCGAGGTCGGCGACGAGCGCCTGCCGGGCCGCGGC
>NZ_JWIO01000032.1:41023-48899 GCF_001017755.1 Protofrankia coriariae | reverse complement strand
CACCGATCTTGAAACAGTCCCTTCGATCATGACAACGAGGGAACAAGTGGTTGCCGTAGCAGCCACTTACGCACTCGTTCCGACGAAGGGGAAGATCGGTACCTTCGTGGGTTCTGGGGGCCTGGCGGGGGGTTCCGCTTATGACGGGGTGAGGGGTGGTAGGCGGGCCACGGTCAGGATCGTGTGGAAGGGCTCGGTGATCAGGCCGTCGGGGAAAGCCTTCAGCAGGGAGCGCCGCTCGGCGTCCAGGAAGTCCTCCAGCCGGTCCCCGATCGCCTGGATGTACGACTTCGAGCGCAGCCACAGCTCGTACCGGTCCAGCGGGAGCGTCCGGCTCCAGCGGCCGGAGACCGTCACGACCTCGGTGAACAGGCCCGTCCAGCGCAGTTCGTCCGCCCAGGGGCGGGTGCGGTAGTCGCGCCGGTAGCCGGGGCTCATCGCCTCCAGACGCCGCTGTTGACGCTCCCACCAGCGTAGGTCCTCGCCGTCGACGTCGTTCCACCAGACCGCGAGCGCGCCGCCGGGACGCAGCACCCGGGCCGCCTCGGCCGCAGCCACCGGCACCCGTACCCAGTGCCACGCCTGGGCGTAGCAGACGAGGTCCGCCACGGCGCCGGAGAACGGCAGCGCCTCACCGTCGGCGCGTACCACGCCGATCTCGGGGGTGCGTTCCCGCAGCCGGCCGAGCATGCCCGAGCTGTGGTCCACCGGGATCACCCGGGCGCCGCGCGCGAGCAGGTCCCGGGTGGCTATACCCGTTCCGGCGCCGACCTCGAGGATGTCCGCGCCGGCCAGCTCACGTCCGGCCAGCCATTCCAGATCCTTGAACAGCTGATCGGGATAGGATGGTCGGGCGGCGTCGTAGGCGTCCACCATCGGGTCGAAAAGCGATCTGGCGCTCATTACCGCATGGTGACATCGTCGCGCAGGATGGATACGGCTGTTCGCCGCTGTTTGTCTCCGGTACTTCCTGGCTCCGGTACTTCCCTCCGGTATTTCGCCGGTATCACCGACCGACCCGACGACAGCACCCGGACCAGCGGCGCCCGGACCGTAGCCCGTAACGTCAGGGCAGGCGGCCGGCCGCGGTGACGGGGGCGGCCGCGAGGTTGAGGCGGGTGAACGCCAGAGCCTCGGCGAGGTCGGCCTCCCGCTGCGCCCGGGATTCCGCGCGGCGAGTGTTGATCTCCACGACGACTGTCCCGTCGAAGCCCCGGGCCGCGAGCCGTTCCAGCAGGTCGGCGCATGGCTGGTTGCCGCGGCCGGGCACCAGGTGCTCGTCCTTGGCCAGGCCGATCCCGTCGGCCATGTGCACGTGGACCAGCCGGTCGCCCAGCTCGTCGGCCATGGCGAGCGCGTCGGAGCGGGACACGCTGGTGTGCGACAGGTCCAGGGTGACGTGCCGGTAGTCGTCACCCACGGGCGACCAGTCCGGCGCGTACGCGGACACCTCCCGCCCGCGGGCCCGCAGCGGGAACATGTTCTCGACGGCGAAGCGGATGTCCGTCTCGTTCGCCATCCGTTCGATGCCCTCGACGAAGTCGCGGGCGTAGTCACGCTGCCAACGAAACGGCGGGTGGACGACGACGGTCGGTGCCCGCAGCGTCTCCGCGACGGTGCGGGCCCGTTGCAGCTTCGCCCACGGCTCGACCCCCCAGACGCGCTGGGTGAGCAGCAGGCACGGGGAGTGGATCGCCAGGATCGGGATGCCGTGATAGTCGGAAAGCCGCCGCAGGGCTTCCGGATCCTGACTCACCGGATCCGTCCACACCATGATCTCTACGCCGTCGTAGCCAAGCCGGGCAGCCATTTCGAAAGCTGCCGCCGTCGACTCCGGATACGTCGACGCGGTCGACAGCGCCACCCTGGCCGAGGGGACCCGTGCGATGGCACGCCCACCGCCACGCGGCGTGAGCAAGGTCCGGTACCCGGTGCCAGGGGGCGGACCAGCGGAATCCGCTGTCGGCTGCCACAAACCTGGGCCACGGTTGTCCGCGACCTCGGCGTCCCCGAGCCGCGGCGCTGGGGTCTGCGCCTCGGACATCCTTCCAGAGTAGTGCCTGTGCGCGACAATCGACGCCCGGGCCAGAACGCCGAAGTACCAGCTCGGCTACCGAGCGAAATCACGCGGGGGCCATGCGGGGGCCACGCGGAGATCACATGAAGATCATGCGGAGGTCAGCCAGTCCAGCCTGCGCAGGATGACGCCTTCCCGCAGCGCCCACGGGCAGATCTCGACCTCGTCCAGGTTCAGCAGGTCGAGGGCTTCGGCTGCGACCACGGACCCGGCGGCCAGCTGGCCCGCGCGGTCGGCCGACACCCCGGGCAGGTCGCATCGTTCGGCGGCGGACATCCGGCACAGCCGCGCGGATATCTCGCGCAGCGCGTCCCGACGCAGGATCCGGCGGACGTACGGGCCGCGGCTGTAGGGCTCCGCGCCGGCGATCCGGGCCAGCGACCTGAAGGTCTTCGACGTCGCCACCGCCCTGGTGGGCTCGCCGACCACGTACAGCCTGGAGACGACCGGGGCGATGTGCGCCCGGACATAGCGCCGCAGGGCCGTCACCTCGGAGCGTTTCGGCGGGTCGTTGGCGAACCAGTCCCGGGTGAGCCGGCTGGCCCCCAACGGCAGGGAGGACACGACGTCGGGGTCCTCGTGCATCCCGGCCGCGATCTCCAGGGAGCCGCCGCCGATGTCGAGCGCGAGCAGCCGGCCGGCACTCCAGCCGAACCAGCGCCGCACCGCCAGGAAGGTCAGCCGGGCCTCGTCCTGCCCTGGCAGGACCGCGAGCGCGACCCCGCTGGCGGCCCGCAGGCGAGCCAGGACGTCCTCACTGTTGGTAGCGTCTCGCAGCGCAGAAGTGGCGAACGCCACAAGATCGTCCACGCCGAGCTCGTCGGCGCGCGCGCTCATGTCGATGATACAGTCGGTCAGGATCCGCTCGCCCTCGGCGGAGAGCGCTCCGTCGCCGTCGAGAAGTTCGACCAGCCGCAGCGGGACCTTCGCGCTGGCGGCCGGCAGCGGCTGGCCACCGACATGGGCGTCCACCACCAGCAGGTGCACGGTGTTCGAGCCGATGTCGATCACGCCGAGGCGCATCCGGCCGGTGACCGGCGGGACGGCGACGTGCGGGACGGCATGATCATGATGGGGCGGGGGCTGTTGGCCACCGTCGAAGGAGGCCGGCGCGGGCAGCGTCACGGGCGGCTCACCGGCCCCGGGCCGGGTGGCGGCGGAGATCTCGGCGGCGGCGGCCTCGGACACGGGCTTCAGTGACATCGGACACACTGGCAGCTCACCCGCACGGCAACCGGCAGCCCGACCGGACCAGCCGGACCAGACAGATCATCCAGATCGGTCAGATCGAGCAGGACGGAAACATCGGGAAAATCGGACAACGGGCGGAGGGTGTGCGTCCCCCTCGTCGCGCGGCCAAACTTCACGCATCCACTCCCGGTCGTGCATCGAGCCGGCCACGGCCGGCCGGCACCGGCATCCAGCGAACCAGACCAGTACCGGCAGCCGGCGGACAACGCGCCCGGCGGACCACCATGACAGCGACGGCGAACCACCATGACAGTGATCAGGTACGCACAGCGACCCGGCCGGGCGGAGCCCTCACCCGACCAACGTACACAAGTGATCGCCGCTGTCAGGCCGGAACGCCGATCAGAGGATCGGAATCGTCACGGAAAGATCAAGCCGTATCACCGGAGAGGCGAGGATGCGGAGGATGCGGAGAGGCCACCGGTGTCAGGGCTCGAACTTGTACCCCAGACCTCGGACGGTCACCAGGTGGCGCGGGTTTCCGGGCTCGTCCTCGATCTTGGTACGCAGACGCTTGACGTGGACGTCGAGGGTCTTGGTGTCCCCGACGTAGTCCGACCCCCAGACGCGGTCGATCAGCTGGCCGCGGGTGAGGACCCGGCCGGCGTTGCGCAGGAACATCTCCAACAGCTCGAACTCCTTCAGCGGCAGCGGGACGGAGGCGCCGGCGACCGTGACGACATGGCGTTCGACGTCCATCCGCACCGGACCGGCCTCCAGCGTCGCCGTGACGCGTTCGTCGATCTCGCCGCGGCGGCGCAGCACCGCGCGGATACGGGCGACCAGCTCACGGGCGGAGAACGGCTTGGTGACGTAGTCGTCCGCGCCGAGTTCCAGGCCGACGACCTTGTCTATCTCGCTGTCGCGAGCCGTTAACATGATCACCGGGACGGTCGACCGCTGCCGCAGCGCCCGGCAGACCTCCGTACCGGACAGACCCGGCAGCATCAGGTCCAGCAGGACGAGATCGGCGCCGTGCCGCTCGAACTCGGTCAGCGCGGCCAGCCCGTCGGCGGCCACCGCGACGTCGAAACCCTCCCGTTCCAGCATGAACGACAACGCGTCCGAGAACGACTCCTCGTCCTCCACGACCAGCAGGCGGGTCACGCGTCACACTCCTTCGTCATCCGTCCGTCATCCGTCCGTCAGTCAGTCGTCAGTCGTCCGTCGGTCAGTCGTCATCCGTCAGTCGTCCATCGTCGTTGTCACGTCCGCGCTCGACGTCAGTATCGATCTCGGCGCCAGTATCGATCTCGACGTCGGTATCGATATCGGTATCGGCGTCGGCCAGCAGCAGCGGCAGCCTGATCGTGAACGTCGATCCGGCCCCCTCGGAGCTCCACACGCTCACACTTCCCCCGTGGTTCGTCGCGACATGCTTCACGATCGCCAGGCCCAGCCCGGTGCCGCCGGTCGTGCGGGAACGCGCCGGGTCCGCCCGGTAGAAGCGCTCGAAGACCCGCTCCAGGTCCTTCTCGGCGATGCCGATGCCCTCGTCGGCGACCGAGAGCTCCACGGTGTCGCCGGCGCGTCGGACCCCGACGACGACGCGGGTCCCCGGCGGGGAGTAGGTGACCGCGTTGTCCAGCAGGTTCGCCAGCGCGGTGACCAGCTGCCCCTCGTCCCCGCTGACCACGAAGTCGCTGTCGCCGATCACCGCGACGGTGATCTCCTGGGCGGCGGCGGCCAGCCGGGTGCGGTCGAGCGCCTCGGCCAGCACCACCGACACCTGCACCGGCTGGGGATCCGGCTGCGGGTCCGCGCCCTGCAGCCGGGACAGATCGATGATCTCCTGCACGAGACGGGCCAGCCGGGCGGACTCGTGCGTCATCCGGGAGGCGAACCGGCGAACGGCCGCCGGATCATCACTGGCCGCGGCGACGGCTTCGGCCAACACGTGCAGCGCGCCAACCGGGGTCTTCAGCTCGTGACTGACGTTCGCCACGAAGTCCCGGCGGACCGCCTCCACCCGGCGGGCCTCGGTGAGATCGTCGAGGATCACGGCGACATGGCCGTCCGAGTCCAGCCGCGAGGTGCGGGCGCGTACGGCGAACGCCTCCTGGTCGGGACGGGGCCGGGTCAGCGGCGGTTCGGGGCGGGGTGGCAGGTCGAGCTGCCGGTCACGGTCGACGCCGTCGCCGCGGGTGCGGGCGGCCAGGTCGCTGAGCTCGACCAGGTCCAGACGGCTGTCGACGATCACCCCCATGGCGTGGGCCGCCGGGTTGGCCAGGACCACCACGCCGTCGGCGTCCAGAACGATCAGCCCGGAGGGCAGGCCGTCGACAAGGTGCCGGACGAGCCGCGAGGGCAGCGCCGCGCGCGCGGCGGTCGGCGGGTTCGCGGCCGCGGCATCGCGGATCCGCCGCCGCGGGGACACAACGGTACTGTCACCTGCCCGGATCGTGGACGCACCTCGGCCCGGCGGTATCTGCGCCGGCGGTACCGAGCCCGCCGAACCCGACGATGCAGAACCCGACGGCACAGAACCCGACGGCGTCTGGGCCGGCGGTGCCTGGGCCGAGATCGGTCGCGGGCCGGGACGGGCCGCGGAACGCTCCCGGCCGGTGCGCGGCGTGGGACCGGCGGCATCCGGGTTGGCTCCGCCACCGAAGAGCCCGAAGCCGGAGAAGCCGGAACGGCCGAAACCGGAGGGCCCGAAACCGGGAAGACCGAAGCCTGCATCCCGCTCGCACTCACCCTCGCCCACGGCCGAATGGTAGGTGGACTGTGGATGTATCCGCCCAACCCGCGCCGATAGTCGTCAGGAGTTCACCCGGCCAACAGAATGTGTTCACCGTGGGGCGAGCACCGCCGACCATCGTTGATCGCGACAGGGTATGTGCGGCGTTCGGGGTCATATGTCCAGGAGCAATCGCTGTTCGCCCGCACCGTGTGACGCGCCGAAGGTCGAAACGGCGGCTTTCCCACGGACAGCCGACGCCGGCTCGCAACGCCGGGAGCCGGCCCGCGCATGGTCGCCACCCCGGCAGGCCGGGGATGCGGCCGCTGTTCCAGTGACCACGGGGATCCGCGGCTTCCGGCAGTGCGAAAGAAACATGATCGCATCCTGCCGGCCGTCCCCGTCTCACCCTGTTGTGATCCGATGGGCTGACAACCGCTACAGACACGAAGGAGCCGTCCGTGCGGGACGCCTTCCACGACGAGCTCGAGAGCATCAACTCCTCACTCGTCGAGATGACCAACCTGGTCGCTTCAGCAATGGCGCGAGCGACAACCGCGCTTCTCGACGCCGATCTACAACTCGCCGAGGGTGTGATCACGGCCGACGAGACCGTGGACCTGCTACGTAACGAAATCGAGGAGCGATCCTTCGACATAATGGCGCGCCAGCAACCGGTCGCCACCGACCTGCGGACAATGGTCACCACGCTGCGTATCGTGGCTGACCTCGAACGCATGGGCGATCTCGCGCTGCACGTCGCCAAGGTGGCCCGCCGGCGCTACCCCGGCCGCGCCGTCCCACCGGAGCTGCACTCGACCCTGCTGGAGATGGGCCAGGTCGCGCAGCGCATCGTCGCCAAGGCGGGGTCGGTCATCGCCGGCCACGACGCGGCCCTGGCCAAGGAGCTGGAAAGCGACGACGACTCCATGGACGCCCTGCACCGCAGGCTCTTCCATGTGCTGCTGGAAACGGAGTGGACCTACGGCATGGAGGCCGCGATCGACATCACCCTGTGTGGCCGCTACTACGAGCGCTACGCCGACCACGCCGTTTCAGTAGCCCATCGTGTGATCTACCTGGTCACCGGCAAACGCGTCTGACCACCCGCCTTCCCGCAAAGCCCGACGGCTGCGCGAATGGAGCGGTGGCGTGGTTTGCGCCCCCGACTGGGCCCACGTTCCCCACGTCACCGCTCCGTTCGGCACCGCGGCGGCTCGCCCGGGGGCGGCGTTCGTTACTTCTTCCTGCCCTGGGCGGCTACGGCGGCGGCGGCTCTGGCCGCTTCCTCCGGGTCCAGGTAGGACGAGGCCAGGACGCGCAGGTCGTCGTCCAGTTCGTAGCGCAGGGGGATGCCGGTGGGGATGTTCAGGGCGGCGATGTCGCTGTCGCTGATGCCATCCAGGTGCTTGGCCAGGGCACGCAGCGAGTTGCCGTGGGCGGCGACGAGCACGGTCCTCCCGCGCCGCAGGTCCGGCACGATCGCGTCGTACCAGTACGGCAGTATCCGGGTCACCACGTCCTTGAGGCACTCGGTCGTCGGGACGAGGTCCGGCGGCAGGTCGGCGTAGCGCTCGTCCACACCACTGACCTGGTTGGGGCCGATGGGCGGCGGTGGGGTGTCATAGGAACGGCGCCACAGCGTGAACTTCTCCTCGCCGTACTCGGCGAGGGTCTCGGCCTTGTTCAGCCCCTGCAGGCCGCCGTAGTGCCGTTCGTTCAGGCGCCAGGAGCGGTGCACGGGGATCCATGTCCGGCCGGCCGTGTCGAGCGCGATCCAGGCGGTGCGGATCGCGCGCAGCAGCAACGACGTGTGCACCACGTCCGGGAGCACACCCGCGTCACGCAGCAGTTCACCGCCGCGGGCC
>NZ_JWIO01000032.1:0-41010 GCF_001017755.1 Protofrankia coriariae | reverse complement strand
CCGCCGCGGGCCGCCTCCTGGCGGCCCTTGTCGGAAAGGTCGACATCCACCCAGCCGGTGAACAGGTTTTCTCGGTTCCACGTGCTCTCGCCGTGGCGGAGCAGAACGAGCGTCGGCATGACTTCGATCCTGCCGCAACCCGCCGCCGCGATGCGGCTGGATCGGCCGTGGCGCACCCGCCCGGGACACTTTTCAGGGCCGCTCCGACCGCGACGCCCGGCCCTTCACCGCCCCACACCGGTACCCCCGGCCCTGGCCGCCCGGCCCGCTGGCGTCCGCCCTCGTCCGCCGTCCTGGCTGTCAACCTGGGTGTCAGTCGGTGACCCTGGGATGGCCGGTACCGGCATAGATCACCCAGGCGCTCTGGTTCGAGTCGTCGATCAGATACCAGACGCGTCCACCGCCGGTGACCGCGTACTGCCACCGCGTACTGCCACCGCGGCCACTAGGTGACGTTCTCGCTTGCCCGGCTAGAGACAAAACGGCTGGAAACAAAAGAGACCTCCGGGCGTTTCCATCGCCCATAGAAGGGACGACGGGCCGTCGGGACCAGCGACGACGCCCGGAGGTCCGGTGCCTGTCTGGTTCTCGCCGGTGCCGGTGCCCGTAGGTCACCCGGCAGGGGTGAGGACCACGAGACCGGCTAGCGGACAGTCACCTCACGAGTCCGTTTATCACACAAAACTGGACCACCTCCCTTCCCGTGTACGGACAACGCTACGGGGACGGGGTGGGCTCGGCAACCGCTTTTCCCCACCAACCTTCGGGGCGTCGCCGGCGACTTCACGACAGCAAAAAGTAACATATACATAACTTTCAGCTACGGTCCTGGTCGGTCGTGACAGTGGCACGGCAAGACCACCGTCCGCGCGATCGAAGATCCATCGAGCACGGCCTAAACTCGTTTCCATGGCGGTGGACGTCGCGGGAGGCCGGGAGAGCCGGCAGCGGCGCGACGCCGCGCCCGGCACCGCGCCGGTTTCCGCTGTGCCGCCGAAGGTCCAGGCCCCAGGCTCACCGGCCGCGGGGCCGGCGGGGGACGACACCTGGCAGACACAGCTGCGTTCCCGCGGCTACCGTCTCACCCCACAACGTCAGCTTGTTCTCGAAGCGGTCACCCGGCTCGGCCACGCCACCCCTGAGGAGATCGTCACGGAGGTCCGCCGTACCGCGGGCGGGGTCAACATCTCAACGGTGTACCGCACCCTGGACCTTCTCGAGGAGCTCGATCTCGTCTCGCACGCGCACCTCAGCCACGGCGCGCCGACCTATCACGCGGCCGGCCTCGCCGAGCACGCCCACCTGGTGTGCGGCGGCTGCGGCGCGGTACAGGAGATCCCCTCGGACGTACTGGCCGACATCGTCACCCGGCTGCGCGACGACTTCGACTTCTCCGTGGACGTCAGCCATGTCGCGCTTGCCGGCCGGTGCGGGGACTGCGCGGGCCCGGGTTCCGGTTGAACAGGCCATGACCGCCGACTCCATCGCCCCGCCCGCAACCGGCACCCGGCCGCCCGCGCCCGGCGGCCCCGGCAGCCCGGACGACGGCTCCCGCTACCGCTCACCGCTGCTGGACATCGCCGGTGCCGTGCCCGCCACCGGAGCCGACCTCGGGGTCGCCGACCACTACGGGGATCCGCTGCGCGAGCAACGCGCCGGCGAGCGCGGCGCGGTGGTCGTCGACCGTTCGCACCGCGGAGTGCTGCGCATCACCGGTGTGGACCGGCTGTCCTGGCTGCACAGCATCACCTCCCAACATCTCGCCGCGCTGCCGGCCATGCGGGGCAGCGAGGCGCTGGTGCTCTCCCCGCACGGCCATGTCGAACACCATCTGATGATCTCCGACGACGGGACGGCCACCTGGCTCGACGTCGAACCGGGCACCAGCGCCGCGTTGCTCGCCTACCTGGAGTCGATGCGTTTCCTGCTGCGGGTCGAACCGGTCGACGTCCACGCCGACCACGCCGTGCTGTCGGTCCTCGGCCCGACCGCCGTGGACGTCGTGACCAGCGCGTTCGCTCCGCTCGACCCTCCGCTCCACCGGCCTGCCCGCCGCGATGTGACGGTGGGTTACGACGGTGACCTGCTGGCCCGGGGCCCGTACCCGCTTGCCCGGGCGCTCGTCCGGCCGGCCGCCGCATCACCAGCCATAACCGACAGCCCCATAACCGACAGTCCCGTGGCCAACAGTCCCGTGGCCGGCGCCCCCGCGACGGGCGGCCCGGTGGCCGGCGGCGGTGCGGGCGGCCAGGAGGATCCGGACGGGTACGACATCCTCGTCCGGGCGATGCCCGACGGCCTCGACCTGCTCGTCCCGCGCCGGGCGCTGCGCGGGACGGTCGAACGGCTCGTCGCCGCAGGCGCGTCCCTCGCCGGTGTCGGCGCGTTCGAGGCGGCACGGGTCGCTGACCGCCGCCCTCGCCTGGGCGCGGAGACCGACCATCGGACGATCCCGCACGAGGTCGGCTGGCTGACCACCGCCGTCCACCTCGACAAGGGCTGCTACCGCGGTCAGGAGACGGTTGCCCGCGTGCACAATCTGGGCCGCCCACCCCGACGCATGGTCCTGCTGCATCTGGACGGCACGACGGTCGCCCGGGGCGCCCCGGTGAGCGGCGGTGGCCGGACGGTCGGGTTCGTGGGCACGTCCGTCGTGCACGCGGAACTCGGCCCGATCGCGTTGGCAATCGTCAAACGGACCGTGCCCGACGACACCGCCCTGGTCGTCGTCGACCCGGAGACGGGTGATGTCGCGGCATCCGTGGAGCCGGCGAGCGGGCCCGACCAGCCGACTCGCCCGGCCGGCCGTCTCGTCGACTGACCCGAGCCGGACAGTCCGCCCCCATACGTCGCCCCCATACGTCGCCTCCGCGTGTCGCCCCGTGGCGGCCGCTCCGGCGGGGGGCGGCCACCACCCAGCTGGGACGAGACGACAGGACACGATCAGGTGGGACGAGCGAGGAGCTGATCCACCTCGCGGACCTCCGGATGCGCCGCGTGCCGGCGCAGGGAGCGCCGGAGCTCCTCCGCCCGCCGCGCGTTGCGCTGCGAGCGGGTGGCCTCCAGGAACGGCACCGCCTGACGGACGAGCGCACACCCGTGGTCGATGTTGCCCAGGTCGATCTGCACGGCCGCGCGACGGAGCAGGTATGTCGCGTGGTCACGGGCGCGGGCGACCGGGTGCACCTTGAGGGCGTGCGTCAGCCACCGGTCCGCCTGCGGCAACTGACCGAGATCGATGTAGCAGATCCCGAGCTGGGCCGCGTGGAACCCCTCGTCGAAGATGCCCGCCCAGGCCGGATCCTGCGGGCTGGAGCGGTCGGCCGCCGTTTCGGCCTGGGCCAGCGCGCGGAAGCATCCGGCCTGATCGCCCAGGGCCGCGTGCGCCCGGGCCAGCCTCATCTGGAGCATCGCGCCGACGCGTCCGCTGATGCCGCCGCCGCTCGCCACGGCCGCTTCCGCCAGGTCGAGGGCTTCCTTGGGACGGGCGAAGTCGACGCACTGCAATGACATGTTCTTCATGATGTTCGCGCCGACCAGCCGGTCCCCGGCGGCGTGGGCGGCGTGCAGGGCCGCGATCCAGTAACGTTGCGCGCTCGTGTGGTAGCCGGCGTCGAACGATGCCCACCCGGCGATCCGGGCGAGTTCGGCTGCGAGCAGTTGGAGGCTCGCCCCGATCTTTTCCGTGTACGAGCCCTTGGCGAGCAGTTCGGTGACCACTCGCAGCTCGGCGTCGACAAGCCGCCGGACGCCCTCCCCGCCGAGCCGGTCGTCCATCAGCCGTAACCCCGGGATGTTGTGCTCGATGCGGTGGACCACCTGTTCGTCCACCCGACCGCCGTCCAGGGCGGCGACGAGCCGGGTGGGCTCCAGGTTGAGCCACTCGTTGGCCAGGCTCGCCACACCCGCTCCGGTGATGGTGAGAAACCCTCGACGGTCGGTGAGGGCGCCTTCGACAACATCGATCATGGATGTCACACTGCCTGCGCTGTTCCACGGGTAGTCGGTACGTACGACGTCACCGGTCGGCAGCCAGGCTGGCCAGGGATGGGACTCGACCTTCTCGGCCGAGACTCCCAGCTCAGCGGCAAGGGCGAGCTGGGAGACCCGGTCGGGCACGACACCCCGGTGTTCCCAGCGCCAGACCTTCTGACGTTCCGCCGCCATGTTGGCCACGCCCAGGTCGCGTGCGCGGCGCGCCACCACCCGGGCCAGTCGCTGATAGGACCAGCCACGCTGCGCCCGGACGAACGCGAGCGGGTGAGCGCAGGCGCCGGCGCCCTCGGTCGACATCATCTGTCTCCTTCGAGTCGCATCTGGTGAGCAGCTAACGACGCTATGTGGTGACATCTTCGCGACACAGTGACAAACAGGAAGCGATGCGTGCGCAAAAGACCACAGGAGGACAACAACACGCACCGTTTAACACCGATTGCACGCGTGCTCACACGATGGCCGCGAATGCACCGCACAAAATCCCGCACAGGTCATTGACTGCTCATCTGCTTGCTGTTCAGCAAGATCCTGCCATCATGCTACCGCCGGTCGCGCGTCCCACAAGAGGCCGTACCACAGCGAGATCACACGGAGCGTTCCAGGTTGCCTACTCTCCGCTTTCAATCTTATAAAAGAATTTAATGAATATAGAAAGAAATAGAACCGCGAACAGAACGGGAGCAAAGCGGCGGCAAAGGCGAGCACCCCCGACGAACAACGGCCTCACGGCGGCCGCAGACCGAGCGACCGCCGACCCGATGATCACCGATCAGATGATCGGTGATCACATAAGGAGCGCCTCCGCCTGCTTCTGCAGTTCGGTCAGCGTGGTCGTCGGATTCGCGCCCATCATGATCCTCGCGACCGCCTCGGACGCGAGGACAGGCACCTCACCGCCGCGCGGCCCGGACCAGTACGGCGCGCGGACGATCGAATCGATCAGCGCGTTGAAGGGCACGACCTGCGGATACCGCTGGTACAACGGCACCAGCCGGTTCGCGGCCTCGATGTCGACCGGCAGATAGCTCAGCGTCGTCACCTCGGCGGCCACCACGTCCGGCGCGAGCATCGCCATCATCAGCTCGGTGGCCATCTCGTACTGGCAACGGTCGGTGGCCAGCATCACGAGACCGTTCCCGCTGGCCACCGGATGCTGCGTCCCACCCGGCAGGACGGGAAGCGGCGCCACGCCGAGCGGGAACGCGCCCTTGCCCTGGCGTTCGATGGTCTGCAGCCCCGGCACCACCGAGCTGATGCTCGCGCCCACGATCGCGGACTTCCGGTTGAGGGCGAAGCGGACCATGGCGTCGGCCGGCGTGTTCGACTGGGGCCCGTAACCGCCCACCCTGGCCAGGAAGCTTGCGGTGTCACGCGCCGCGGCGCTGGTGAAGTCCGGCTGCCCCACGGCGTTCTGGATGCTCGCGCCCTTCGACCCCGCGATGGTGTTGAAGAACCACTGCCCGAACTGGTCCGAAGTCGGCAGGTCGACCGGCTGGACGCCGGGCAGGGCCTGTCTGATCTTTTCGGCGGCGGCAAGGAGACCGGTGGTGTCCTTCAGCGACCCCGGGTCCACCCCGGCCTGGGCGAGCATGTCGGCGTTGTAGAGCAGGACGGGCACGGAGACCTGCTGCGGGACGACGAACAGCTGCCTGCCTCCCACCGTGCCCAGCGTGGCGAACCGCTGGTCGTAGGAGGCGCGCAGCGACCGCGGCGACACCTCCTGGGCGTCGAGCCGTTCGACGAAGGTGGCCAGCAGGTCGAGCCCGGCCACCGCGAGGTCCGTGCTGCGCCCGGCGGCCGCGTCGGCGCCGATCTGCTGGACGATCTGGGAATAGCTGGTCGCGGTGGACGTGATGTCGACGGTCAGGCCGGGATGGGCCTTTTCCATGTGCGCCCTGGCCGCCTTCGCGGTGTCGGCGAGCGGGCCACTGACGATCATCCGCAGCGTCCTGACACTTGTGGCGCACTGGAGCGACGCCGTGGCCCCGTTCGCGTCGGTCACGGCCACGGTGGCCGGGCGGACCGGCGGTCGGAGGCCGGCCGNGGCCGTCGGCGACGAGCCGCCGGAACCGCCCACCCCACACGCGGCGATCGTGCATACGGCGGCGGCGACGGCGACGAACCGCGTCGCCCGCGGAATCCGGTTCAATTTTCTTCCTTTCAGGCTTTCACGCCCCGACGCCGCCGGTTCTGACGCCGGTNAAGGCTCGCCGGCCGCCGACCGCCCATGGGCGCGACCGCCGGCAGGCGCTCCTGCCGGCGTCCCCGGGCGGGTCCCATCTGCTCGGTACACGGCTGGAATCCTGGCGGTCAGGAGAACATCTGTGTACGACCGGGGCATGTCACCGCGGCCACACGCGTGACGGCCCGCTCAGAAAAACCGTGGTTGACACGGGATTTCCGGCCAGCAGCCTGCTGTCATATTTCCGACAATGTTGGGGAACGCACATCAGAAATCCGCCAGCCGCGATTCCGTCCGGGGTGCGATTTCCGCCGTGGAAGCGTTCCGCCCGCCATCGAGGCGGTACCGGAAACAGCGCGGTGGGCGCTGTGGGCGCGCGCCACGGCCCGACACCGGGGACGGGCACCGGGGCGACCGGAGAGGACCCGGTCGTCCGGCGCTCCCACCAGGACGATGCCCGACGCCCGGCCCCGACGCCCGCCAGCGCCTCCTCGGCTTGCCGGCGGCCAGCAGAATGTGCCCCATCCGCGCGATCCCTGTAAGAATGGCACCTGACCTGACGCCGATCTTCGGGACCACGATGAGCGAGCGCAACAGCTCCGAATGGGGGCGTGTCGGCGACGACGGCACCGTGTACGTACGCACGACCGCGGGTGAACGCCCCGTCGGCTCCTGGCGGGCAGGCTCCCCGGCGGAGGGCCTTGCCCACTTCGCCCGGCGCTACGACGATCTGGCCGCCGAAGTCACGCTGCTGGAACAGCGGTTGACCGTCCCCAGCGCCGACCTGACGGGTCTTGCCGCGAGCGCGCGGCGGCTGCTGGCCTCCCTCGGCACCGCGGCGGTGGTCGGTGATCTGGACGCGCTCACCGGACGTCTGGGATCGGTGCTGGACGCGGTCGGCGAACGTACCGCGCAGCGCGAGGCCGAGCGCGCCCAGCGGGCCGCCGCCGCGGTGGAGGCGAAGGAGGCGCTCGTCGCCGAGAGCGAGCGCCTCGCCCGCAGCTCCGACTGGAAGGCCGTCGGAGAGCGGTTCCGTTCGATCGCCGTCGACTTCCGGGCGATCACGGGGGTGGACCGCCGCACCGACGCCGACCTGTGGAAGCGGGTCACCGCCGCGCGCGAGGAGTTCAACCAGCGCCGGACCGCTCACTTCGCCGCGCTCGACCAGCAGCGAGCCCAGTCCAGGCAGCGCAAGGAAGCGATCGTGACCGAGGCCGAGGCGCTCGTCGACTCCACCGAATGGTCGGCCACCAGCGCCCAGTACCGAACGCTGATGAACCAGTGGAAGTCGGCCGGACGTGCGCCCAGGGACGTCGAGGACGCGCTGTGGGCCCGTTTCCGCGCCGCGCAGGACACCTTCTTCGCCCGGCGCAACGCCGCCAACGCCGAGCGGGACGCGCATCTGCGGGTGAACCAGGCCGCCAAGGAGCAACTGCTCGCCGAGGTTGCCGCGCTCGACCTCGCCCGGCCCGACCAGGCACTGCGCAGGCTGCGACAGATCGAGGAACAGTGGGACCTCATCGGGAAGGTGCCCCGGGACGCCGTCAGCGACCTCGAACGACGGCTGTCCGCCGTCAGTGACCGCATCCGGTCCGCGTCCGATGCCCGGTGGCGCCGGCAGGAGGCCGTCGAGTCCCCGTTTGTGGCGACGCTGCGGGAGTCGGTCGCCAAGCTGGAGGCGCGGCTGGAACGTGCTCGAGCTCACGGACGCACGGACGAGGTGGCCGAGACCGAGTCGGCGCTAGCAACACAGCGCGAGTGGCTAGCACACGCGACCCGCTGACCAGCGGGACCGGCAGGCAACCGACTGACCACCATCGGCCGGCTGCCGATCAGCAGCTCCGATCAACAACTCGCCGACGTATGACCATACGGGTCATTTTGACTACTTTCAGTGACTGAAATATGGCTACGCAAAGCGTTTCGTAACGCTTGATACATACATCAATACTCACAGTGTTCACCGCGTTTAGCGCATCTGCAACATCGTTAATACAGCGAATACACATTGAATTTCCGCGTGCGCGTATCCGTACGCGACGGACGCACAGAAACCGCCAGGGTCGGCCCGGGCGAAGGCGTCCCAAGCATTCCAGGATGCTTGCCAAACGCTTGCCACAGCTAGCATCTGGACGTACGCTGCGAACCATCGGTTCAGCGACACAGCGGGTCCCGTGACCGTGCGCATGGCTCACCCGGTGAAGTCCATCCGGCAAACATGATCCACCCAGCGCACCGGCGCATACCCCCAAGGAGAGGAGGCCGACACTGAACGTGCCGCCCCTGAACGTACGCGATCTCGGAGACTTCATCCGGGACCAGCGCAAGGCCGCACATATCTCGGTTCGTCAGCTCGCCCGGCAGGCCGGCGTCAGCAATCCCTATCTGAGTCAGATCGAGCGCGGCCTGCGCAAGCCGTCCGCGGAGATTCTGCAACAGATCGCCAAGGCGCTCCGGATCTCCGCGGAAGTGCTGTACGTGCAGGCCGGCATTCTCGACGAACGGGCGTCGGACAGCGATGTGACCGCGGCGGTTCTCGCCGACTCGACGCTCACCGAACGGCAGAAGCAGGTCATCGTCGAGATCTACGACGCGTTCCGGAAGGAGAACGCCGTATACGGGCTGACCGGCCGCCCCACCCTGCCGGACGGCCTGCGGCAGGGCATATCCGCCTCCCCGCCCGTGTCCGCCTCCCCGCCCGCGACGAAGACGGCCCTCACCGGCTCCGCGCCCACCGGATCCACCGCGCCCACCGGCCTCGCGTCGGCTACCGCGACCACGGCCACCGAGGTAAAGCCTGCTGGCACCACCCGCCGGGCCACCGGGGCCACCCGAGCGGCGGCCACGCCCACCCCGCGCGCCCCCGGCGCCTCCGACGCCGCCCCGAAGCGGGCAACGGCGACCCGGCGGCCACGCACGACAGCGGCCACCGGCGGTACCGGCAAGGCCGACGGAGGCAGCGGGGATGCTGCCCCGAAAGCCGGCCGAGCCACCGGCCGCTCCACCCGCACCACCGCGGCTACCAACGGAGCCGCCGCCCACGACTCGTCGGACGACACCTCATCATCAACAAAGTAACAACGGAACAACATTCGACGGGCGTGTCACAGCCACAGATCGAGCCAGCAACTGAGTCACAAAACTGAGCCTCAAAACTGAGTCACAAAACTGGAGGTAGCAATGGCCACCATCCGAACCAGCGCCGACAAGTCGGGCGACACCGTCGAGGCCTCGGCCGACGTCAAGATCCCGCTGTCGGAGGTCCGCAAGCCCCTGTACGCCTATGTGGGTGCCGCGGACGCCGCGGTGGAGAAGATCCGGAGCATCCCCACCGTCTACGCCGACGAGATCAAGAAGTTCTCCAGCCGGGTCAACGGCCTCTCCGTCCACGCCCAGCGGCTTCCGGCCAACGTGCAGACCGCTGTCACCTCCCTGCCCACGTCGGTGAGTTCCCAGCTTTCCGACCTTCAGGGACGCGCGAGCTCGCTCTACAGCAACTTCGCCGACCGCGGTGAGAAGCGCGTTGCCCGTATCCGCCAGAACCCGACGACCGAGGAGGCCGTGACCCGGACCCGCAACGTGGTCAACCGGGCCCGGGCGGTGCGCTCCTCGGCCACGACGAAGTCCGCGGACAGCGCCGAGAAGAAGAGCGGCACCGCGCAGTCCGACTGACCGAACGGCCGGGCGCACCCTGGCCGTTCCGTCTCACGACGGCAACTTCGCCGCCACTCGAAAAGAACAACCAGACACCACCGACCCAGCCCTGTGATCATGGCCTGTGGAGAATCCCGGTACCTGGCGCCCGGGGTTCATGGTATGTCGTGTTGTACTGATGATATGAGATATCGCCCACTGGGATCTTCCGGCCTACTGGTATCCGTCGTCGGTCTCGGCTGCAACAACTTCGGCTCACGGGTCGACCTCGAGGGCACCCGGGCCGTCGTCACGGCCGCGCTCGACAACGGCATCACCCTGTTCGACACAGCGGACACATATGGCAACAAGGGTGGTTCGGAGACCCTGCTCGGCCATATCCTGCGGACCCGGCGCGACGAGGTGGTTCTCGCCACCAAGTTCGGCAACGACATGGGTGGGGTGTATGGGCCCGACTTCAACGCCCGCGCCTCGCGCCGGTACATCCGTAAAGCCGTGGAAGGATCGCTGCGCCGGCTGCAGACCGACTACATAGATCTTTTCCAGCTGCACAGCCCGGACGCGTTCACCCCGATCGAGGAGACGCTGGCCGCTCTCGACGAGATAGTGCGCGAGGGCAAGGTGCGCTACGTGGGTTCGTCGAATCTCGCGGCCTGGCAGGTCGCCGACGCCGAATGGACCGCGCGCGCCTCCAGCACGACCCGCTTCATCTCGGCCCAGAACCACTACAACCTGCTGGAGCGTGGCATCGAGGCCGAACTCGTCCCGGCCGCGCAGAAGTACGGCATCGGCATTCTGCCGTACTTCCCCCTCGCGAACGGCATCCTCACCGGCAAGTACTTCCGGGACGAGCAGCCCCCGCCTGGCACCCGGCTGGCCGGCCGCCAGGACGAACTCACCGACGAGGTCTTCGACCAGGTCGAAGCCCTGGAGACCTTTGGCCGGGAACGCGGCCGCTCGCTGCTGGACGTGGCGATCGGTGGCCTGGCCGCGCAGCCCGCGGTCGCGTCCGTGATCGCCGGGGCGACGACGGCGGAGCAGGTCCGGGCGAACGTCGCGGCCAGCGAGTGGCAGCCGCGCGCCGACGACCTCGCCGTCCTCGACAAGATCGCGCCGTCCCGGCGGCCGGGCGCCTGAGCGGCGGGCCGTCCCGGACCTCACCCGTCGTGTCCGCCCCTGCCGCCGGGGGCGGTGACGGTGACGTCCGCGTCCGCCCGTACCGGCGGCCAGGCGAAGGTGACCTCACCCAGCCGCCATCGCGGACGGGTGCCCCGCACGGGCCACCCGTCCGCCCGCAGGGACTCGACCGCGGCTGTCCAGCGCTGCCGCGGCCCGAACACGGCCCGCGGCGCGCCGCGCCGCCAGGCGTCGTCGAACGCGGCCAGCAGCGTGTGCACGTCCTCGCCGGGAACGTTGTGGGCGATCAACGACTTGGGCAGCCGCTCGGCCAGCTCAGACGGACGCGCGAGGCTCGGCAGGTGCGCGGCCAGGGTGAGCGTGCGGCCCTGGCGCCGCGGCCGCGGCGTCCCGACAGGTCCGCCGGGCGCCCCGGGCACTTCCGACGACGCCTCGGGCGGGCGGTCGACGGCGAACCAGCAGGCACGCCGGCCGATCTCGTCGCAGGTGCCCTCGACCAGCAGGCCGCCGGGCGCGATGCGCTCGAGCAGCGCCGCCCAGGCCGGGGCGACAGCCGCCTCCTCGTACTGGCGCAGCACGTTCATCGCGCGGACCAGCACCGGGCGCAGCCCGGCGAGTTCGAAGCCGCCACGGGCGAAAACCAGCCCTGGTGGACGCGCGGCCGGGGCCGCCGCGGCGACCCGATCCCGGTCGATCTCCAGGCCGACGACCCGGACGTCGGGCCGCAGGCGGCTCAGCCGCTGGTAGAGCTCCACCGTGGTGACCGGCGACGAGCCGTATCCGAGGTCGACGACAAGCGGGCTGGCGGCGGCGCGTAACCGGGCCGCCTGTGTCCCGACGATCCAACGATCGACCCGGCGCAGGCGGTTGGGAGCGGTCGTCCCACGGGTGGCGAGCCCCAGCGTTCTGGCGCGGCCCGCGGCCAGNNNCCCGCGGCCAGCCGCGGCTCGCGGCGGCGGGCGGGGGAGGTACCTGACACGCATCCACGATCGCAGAACCGGCCCGGCCGCCTCTCCCCGCGGGCATCGTGTCCCGAGCGGCACCGATCCGCGCGATCGACGATCCGCCCCGGAGGGCTCTGGCGGCCGGCTCGCCAGGACTGGCGGGTTACCGGGCCGGTACGGAACACCAACAACGATCATGAAGTACACGCCGGGCGGCTGGCCGTGTCAGGCGTTCCCGGTTCGATGTCCAGGGCCGGAGGCAGAAAAACAGGTGAATCTCACCTGTCACCCAATCGCCGGTTCGCCGCGCCACTGGCAGGATGAGTCCGGGCGTCCGCCGGGAAAGAGTCCATAACGGAACGTAATGGCGGATGTCGGCAGGACAGGGCCAGCGGATCCGGATGGTGGCATCCGGTGACGGGCCGCGACCGCGGTTACCCAGCGCGGTCGGCAGGCAGGCGCGGGCGCGGCCGGCCGGCGCCAGGCGGCTGGATCCGGGGCAGTCGGCGCCGGGCATGCGGCCCTCGGATCGGTTGTTCGCAGGACCGGGCCATCCAGTGGTCGGTGAGTCCGGATCGGTGTGGAGGTGGTTGGTGCGTCGGGTCCGGTCGGGCTTCCCTCGTCGGGTCGCCATGCTGTCGATGCACACGTCGCCGCTGGAGCAGCCGGGTACCGGCGATGCCGGCGGCATGAACGTGTACGTGGTGGAGCTGTCCCGGCAGCTGGCCCTGCTCGGCACCGAAGTGGAGATCTTCACCCGGGCCACCAGCAGCAGGATGCCGCCGAAGGTCGCCCTCGCGCCGGGGGTCGTGGTGCGCCATGTCGCCGCCGGGCCGTTCGAGGACGTCGGCCGGGAGGACCTGCCCACCTGGCTGTGCGCCTTCACCGCGGCCGTGCTGCGGGTCGAGGCCGCGCACGAACCCGGCTGGTTCGACGTCATCCACTCGCACTACTGGCTTTCCGGCCAGGTCGGGCTCGCGGTCGCGCGCAGGTGGGCCGTCCCGCTGGTACACACCGCCCACACGCTGGCGAAGGTGAAGAACAGCGCGCTCGCCGACGGCGACCGCCCCGATCCACCGCACCGCATCGCCGGCGAGCAGGACGTCGTCGACGGCTCGAACCGACTGATCGCGTCCACCGAGGACGAGCGGCGCCACCTGGTCGATCTCTACGGTGCCGCCCCCGAACTGGTCGACGTGGTGGCACCCGGCGTCGACCTGGAGGTGTTCCGCCCCGGGGACGTGGCGGCGGCCCGCAGCCGCGTNGGCGGCCCGCAGCCGCGTCGGTGTCCCGCCGGACGCGCTGGTGCTGTTGTTCGTGGGGCGTATCCAGCCGCTGAAGGCGCCCGACATGCTGCTGCACGCCACCGCGCACCTGCTGGCGCGTGAACCGGCGCTGCGTGACCGCCTGGTCGTCGCGGTGGTCGGCGGTCCCAGCGGGTCCGGCCTGGACCGTCCGGACGCGCTGGTGAAGCTCGCGGCCGAGCTCGGCATCTCCGACATCGTCCGGTTACAGCCGCCAGTGCCACAGCCGGAACTCGCTGACTGGTACCGGGCCGCGAACCTGGTCGTGGTGCCCAGCCACAGCGAGAGTTTCGGCCTGGTCGCGCTGGAGGCCCAGTCCTGCGGGACACCGGTCGTCGCGGCCGCGGTCGGCGGGCTGCGGACGGCGGTCCAGCACGACGTCTCCGGCATCCTGGTGGCGGAGCGCGACCCGGCCGCCTACGCCGACGCCCTGGCCCAGGTGATCGGCCAGCCGTGCCGGCGCCGGCGCCTGGCCGCCGGGGCGGTCGCGCGGGCGGCGGAGTTCGGCTGGTCCGCGACAGCACGCGGCGTTCTCACCGGTTACCGTAACGCTGCGACACCGGTTACCGTCCCGGCAACGGCCTGACGCCCGCGCGTCCGGCCGCCGTCGGCCGCGGCCTGGAAAGTCTCCGGTGGCCACGGCAGTGATCCAGCCGTCCGACCCATGAGGATCATGGTGGAGGTGGGAACCGGTGTCAGTACCTGTCGACAGCGCCGAACGGGCACGCCTCGACCGCCTGATCGACGACGCCCTGGCGGAGCTGGGCCTGCCCTACGAACGGGTGAGCGAGGGATCGTTCCTCGCCACCCTGGAGGGCGAGCACCGGCTGAGGACGATGACCTGGCTGGTGGTTGGGGACCACACGCTGCTCATCGAGGCGTTCTTCATGCGCAGGCCCGCCGAGAACGAGGCGGGNNGGCCCGCCGAGAACGAGGCGGGTACATACGCTTTCCTGCTCGGGCGCAACGCGAAGACCTACGGTGTGCACTTCTCGGTGGATCTCGCCGGCGATGTCTACCTCACCGGCCAGCTTCCGCTGGCGGCGGTCACCGCCGACGAGATCGACCGAGTGCTCGGATGCACCCGCACCTATTCGGACGAGAACTTCGATCCGGCGGTCGCTCTCGGGTTCGCCGGCGCCATCGCGCGGGAGAAGGCCTGGCGCGCCCGGGTCGCCGCCGAAAACGGCTCCCGGATGCGCGCCTGAGCCGGCCCCGGCAGCTGGCTGGCGGCCCGGGCCAGGCCCGGCCGCTGACCGGCTCTGCCGGGCCAGCCTCGGCCGAGCCGGTCAGCGCCGAGCTGGAACCGGTCGGACACGCCGAGCGGACCGATCAGGCTACGGTCGGTCAGCAGCCGATACCCGCTGGAGCCGGGCGGACAGGTGTGACTGCAACGGCTTGCCCTCGGCCGCCATGTCGATGGCATAGGCAAGATCACCCTCGACAAGGCCGTACAGCCGTTGGGAGCGGTCCACCCGACGTGCGGTGGCGGTCCGGATCACGACGTTGGAACGCAGTTCCACCCGCGTCCCGACGACGTCCCCGACGTAGATCTCGCTGATCCCGAAGGGATGGGCGAGCATGACCTCGACCGTGGGCGGCCCGTCGCCCTCCCCGGGCTGCACCCGCCAGAAACCGGTCTCGGTCGCCAGCGGGCTGCCCTCGCTGCGCCCGTCCCGGGGCTCACCGATCCACCAGGTATGGGACGTGTAGGACAGGGCGGGACGCCCGGTGCTGAAAAAGACGACCTCCTGGCCGTAACGGAAGGCGTCCATCCCCTCGTAGCCGCCGACGCCCTCGCCCCGCCAGGTGCCCAGCAGGAAGGCGATCGGCAGCAGGCTCGGGTGCAGGTCGACCACCGGCCCGGGCCGCACGGTCACGTCCACGCGCCAGCGGTGCGCACGGGTACGGGTGCGGGTACGGCCGGGACGCTCAACGCTGGCCCGAGTACAGCTTGTACACCGCGTAGACGGAGAACCACCCGATGAGCACCGCTACAAGGATCAACAAAGCGGTGAAAAATATTTCCAGCACGGGACCAGCTTAGCCTTGACCGCCCTCTTCCCGCCCCGCTGGCGGTAGCTGTGTGACATCGGCCAAGCCGTCCGGCCCCTGCGAAGCCGGGCCTTCCGGCGCCGGGCACGGGGCCCTGCGACGGCGGACGCCGAGCCCTGCCAGGGCAACCGTACGGGCCCGGGCCGGACGACCGGTACGAACCGCCCAGTGCAGACTGACAGCCATGACAGCTTCACTGGTCATCAAGGCCACCGCGGGCGCGGACGCGCCAGAGCGGTGCTCACAGGCGTTCACGGTCGCCGCGGTCGGGCTCGCCAGCGGCGCGGACGTCTCCCTGTGGCTCACCGGCGAGTCGGCCTGGTTCGCTCTGCCCGGGCGTGCCGCCGGGTTCGCGCTGCCCGAGTCGGCCCCGCTGACCGAACTGCTGGACGCCATCCTGGCCGGCGGACGCGTGACGCTGTGCACCCAGTGCGCGGCACGACGGGCCATCGGCCCCGACGACGTGCTCCCCGGGATACGCATCGCCGGCGCGGCGGTCTTCGTCTCCGAGGTGCTCGCCGACGGGGCGCGGGCTCTCGTCTACTGACGGCCATCTGCTGACGGCCGTCCGCCGCCGATGGCCGTACCCGCCAGCCGCGGGACGGCCCCAGTCTGAAGACGGCCACCGACGGCAGGCAACGACCCGCCCGCGGGCGACGGCCGTCACGGCGGGCGGTCATTCGGTCCATTCCGTGTCCCTCGGGTGTTCCGCGGGTCTCCCGCGGGACACCCGAGGAACTGTGAGTAGCCAGTCAACAGGACTGTAGGTAGTGTCGTACGCAAGCTCCGCAACCGCTCCTGCGACAGCAGACCACGCACGGCACACGATGCGGCTCCTTCACGGCACCGAGAGGATGCGGTTTGGTGGTTGTGTGATGCACGAACCCGAGGTTCTGTACGCAGTTGTCCAGTTCGACGGCACCGCGCAGCGGACAGTCCGGCGCGTCGTCGCACCATTTCCGGACCGGAGCTCCGCCGCGCTGTTCGCGACCGACAACGATCTGCACAACTACTCCGTCGGCCCGATGTCGTTTGCCGTGCCCACTCGGGTGGCACCCGTGTACCACGGTGTTCCCGCGCCCCGGGCCGGCAGTTCCTGAGCCCCACGAAATCCGCCCCGCGCCGGGACAGCCCCCACAAAACACGAAGATGGGCCTTTTCAGGATGCCCGGAAGTTCTCCGGACCCCCGAAAAGGCCCACCTGGAACCGACCGGAACTATCCGGCCCGGTCCCGGGATACCCGTCTCAAGGGGCTCCCTATGCCGCGACCTCGATCTCGGCGTCGACGGGCTCGCCCTGGCGGGCGACGACCTTCCGCTCGCCGGACGCTCCCGGGACGAGTGCCCGGACGGTCCACGAGCCCGGCCGGGCGAAGAAACGGAACTGCCCGGTCGCCGACAGCGGAACCTCGGCGGTGAAGTCGCCACCCTCGTCGAGCAGGCGGGCATAACCTGAAGCGACCGGCGAACCGTCCTTCAGTACGACGCCCTGGATGACAGTTTCCTTTGCCACGTCAATTCCTTCCAGCGAGGGTCCGCCACGGGTCGCGCCACACACGGTCCTATGCGTCCTTCTCGATCGGGACGCCGACCAGTGAACCGTACTCGGTCCAGGACCCGTCGTAGTTCTTGACGTTCGGCAGGTCCAGCAGCTCGTGCAGGGCGAACCAGGTGTGGGCCGAGCGCTCGCCGATGCGGCAGTAGGCGATGGTGTCCTGGCTCAGGTCCACCCCGGCCTCCGCGTACAGGGCGGTCAGCTCCTCGTTCGACTTGAAGGTGCCGTCCTCGTTCGCGGCCTTCGCCCAGGGGATGTTCTTCGCGGTGGGGATGTGCCCGGCGCGCTGCGACTGCTCCTGGGGAAGGTGGGCCGGGGCGAGCAGCCGGCCGGCGAACTCGTCGGGCGAACGGACGTCGACAAGGTTCCTCGAGCCGATCGCGGAGACGACCTCGTCCCGGAAGGCCCGAATGTCGGTGCGGGCGTCCTTGGCGACGTACTGGGTCGCCGGCCGGTTCGGGAGCTCCTCGGTCAGCTCACGGCTGTCGAGCTCCCACTTCTTCCGGCCACCGTCGAGCAGCCGGACCTCGGCGTGCCCGTAGAGCTTGAAATACCAGTAGGCGTAGGCGGCGAACCAGTTGTTGTTGCCACCGTAGAGAACGACGGTCTCGTCGTTCGAGATGCCCTTGCCGGACAGCAGCTTCTCGAACTGCTCCTTGTTGACGAAGTCACGGATCACCGGGTCCTGCAGCTCCGACTTCCAGTCGAGCCGGACCGCGCCGCGGATGTGCCCCTTGTCGTATGCGGAGACATCCTCGTCGACCTCGACCAGGACAACCTTGGGATCGTTCAGATGTGCCTCGACCCAGGCGGCATCGACAAGCGCGTTGGCGCGACTCATGCTTGCGCTCCTTTCACAGAACGTACGACGAGATATATCTGGCAACCGAGGCAAAAACCGATCGTGGCATTCAGGAACGCCGCGACAAACGCGAACGCCGTGGCCACGTACCCCAACGCGGGGACGTCGGCGAGAAAGCCGACCGTACCCAGCACGCCGAACACCGCCCCGACCGCCTGCGCGAAACGCGGTGGCTGGTCGTCCTCCAGCTCGGCCGGCGGCCCCAGCCGAGGCTGAACCAGCGTCCGGTACAGCACCCCGTACGGAGCACGACGGACGCCGATCACCGCACCTGTCAGAAATACCACGGTCTGCGCGAGGAGCAACCAGCCATTCGCGGTCAGCAACACGACCGCGAGGACGACGCTGGTGACAGCCGCGCTGAACCTGGGACCTCTTGGGTCGACCACGAGCTCATCTCCTGACGGGCAGGCCCGCCGACGGCGGACGGCATCAACGCACGGTTCAGGAAAATGGACACAGCGAGCTACGCACACGGCACAGATCGACCGTGCGGCGCCGGACGAGCTCGGTGGAGAACATAACCCCCTGACCGTAGCAGCGAACATGACGGATGTGTTATTGATCCGACGGCCAATCGGGTCGATCGGACAAATCGATCATGGTACTGTCCGGCGGCGCCCCCGGATCCCGCCCGCGCGACCCACCAACCGCCAGCTCCAGCGCCGCGAGAACAGCCGCCCGCCCTGGTGGGGCACCACTGGCCCGACAGACCTCACGGGCCCGCGAGTCAAGGACCAGGACGGTCGGCGTGCGCCGGATCCGCAGCCGTCTGACCAGTTCAAGATGGGATTCGGCATCGACCTCCACATGCCGCACGCCCGGGACGCTGCCGGCGACGTCCGCGAGAATCCGCCGGGTCGCCCGGCAGGGCGCGCAGAACGCGGTGGAGAACTGCACCAGCGTGGCCCGCGTCCCGGGAGTCACCCCGAGCGCGACGAGTTCGGCGTCCACCGCGGGCAGCGAACCTGCCTCGTCCGGACCTGCACCGTCCGGACCTGCATCGTCGGGACGAGTCCCGTCATGGTGGGCCGGCGCTTCGTCGCCGTCCGTCACCTTGCTTTTCACGTTGTTGTTTTTCCCGTCGCTGCCGGCGCTCACGTCGTTACCGACCGGCCGGGCCGGAGCAGCCCCGGTGGCATCCGCCGCGGCCCTGCCGAGCACCACCGCAGGCGCCGGCGGGCCCGGAGGGGCCACCCGAAACCGCCCGTCCCGCAGCCGGACGAGCACCGCCAACCCGACGGCACATCCAACAGCGGCCACCAGCACCCACAAACCGGTCACACCACTGACCAGCGCCCCCGCCCATCCACATCTTCCCGCCCACCCACACTCCCCCAGCCCGCTTACCCCAACACCGGCTGGACTGTTTCACCGCGGTCCGGATCCTTTCGGCACGGCCTGGGCTGCGCGTCGGGTGTCGGTCATCCCAGCAGCAGGTGGCCCACCGCATACACGAACGCGGCGGCCGCGGCCAGCGGGAGGATCGCTACCAGCGGCCATCCAGCGGGGTGGCCGTCATGGTGGGGCACCTGCCCGGGGACGCCGGCGGGCACCNGGGCACCGCCGCGCCGCCTGGCCCGGCCACCGGCTCGGTGCGGATCCCGGTGGCCGCGCGGGCGACGGCACGGTCGGCGACAACCGCCGCCACGGCAGCGGCAGCCGCGATCAGCGCCGCCTCCCAGGCCGCCGAATCGTCCGCGAACCCGCCGAGGAGAGCACCCGCGCCGATACCCGCGGCAAGCCCGACGGCTGGCACGACAGCCAGTGCGACGGCCGGCCCGCCGGCCCGCCGACCAGGGCGAACGCTGCCCCGCCCGGCGAGTCCCACCGCTCCCACGGGTCCGGCGGACGCCCCCGCGCGCAGCCTCACGGCACACAGCCGTGTGACGAGAACGGCCGTACCCGCGCCCAGCAGACCGGCGGCCAGCACCGTGGGGCCGACCACCCGGCCGTCCGGCGTCCGGATGGCGGCCACGTTCAGACAGCCGGCCAGCAGAGCGACCAGGACCACCCCGCTCAGGCCCGCGGCCATGTCGACCGTGACCGTCGCCGACCGTCCCGCGGGGGAACCGTGACGGCGGGCAGCGGCCCGCGGCCNNGGGCAGCGGCCCGCGGCCCGCCCGCCCCGAGCAGCCGCCCGACCGGCGTCACGGAAAGAACATGATCACTCCACTGCCGGACCCGGGCCACCGCGGGCAGCCCGGCCCGCGGCGGAGCGCCGGCGGCCTCCGCCCGCCCGCGCCGTCTGGTCAACTGGACGAGGATGACCGCCACCACGGCGGGACCGATGACCCCGGCCAGGTTCCCGATCCCGTCGGAATCGGTCAGCGCGGCGGTGGCGTCCGCGGCCAGCGCCGCCACCAGCACGATCGCGAGCGTCCCGGTCGACGCTCCGAGCGCACGCACCCAGGCCCGGCCGAGCAGGACCCCTTCGACGGCAATGACGGCGGCGAGCGGAAGCCGCCCCACGGCCGCGGCGAGCACCGGTACGACAGTGGCGACGGCGACGCAGAAGCCGACGAGGGCCGTGCGGAGGCCGTCCGGTCGCCGCGGGGGGCTGTCCGCCGGCGTGCCGGCCGGCTTCGTCCTGAGGGCCGTCCTGCCTCCGCGGGCGCACACGCCCCCATATTCCCACGGCTGTCGTGGACGGCCGTGGACGACAGCGACGAACCGGGTGAAACACCCAGGTGGACGCCCAGACGGGTATCACCGCCACACTCCGACGCCGGCCGGAACTCCCCTCGGCTCCTCGCGACTCCTCGTGGCTCCTCGTGGCCGTGGCCATCCCGAGGCCACACCGAGCGGGGCGGCCTCGGGGCAGGACGGCTCACCCGCCGGCGAACGGCGGCAGCACCTCCACGACAGCGCCGTCCGTGAGCGTCACATCGGCATGGTCACGGTGACCGACCGGCAGGTCGTCCACCAGGAACGCGCAGCGGGTCAGCAGTTCCGCGAGGGTGCCCGGGTGGCGTTTCGCCACGGTTGCCAGCAGGTGGGCAAGGGTCTCGGCGTCCTGCCGCTCCTCGGGCACGCCGGCCGCGTGCCGGGCAGCGGCCCAGTAGTGGACCGTCACGCGGGCCATCGACCCATCCTCCCGCTGTTGTCCGCCCCGGCATCCCCGACCTCCCGAGGGGCGTCGTGGTCACCGAGAGCGCGTCCGATCCAGGGCCGGCCAGGGTCGCGCTGGCCGGCCGCGAGCGCGTCGACGCAACGCCCGAGGGTGTCGGCGCCGACCTCTACCGGGAGCTTGTCACGAAATCCGGAAAAGCCACGAGCGGCGACCCTGTCAAGATCAAAATCTTGGCTGGTTACGGAACGATCACGGTAACGATGGACCGTGGCGAGAATCTCAGCGCCCACAGCGGGGAGAACTCCTCATGCGGTAGGAGTGGAGTACGACACTCCGCTATCCTCCCCACAGGCCGGTCTTCGTTTCGCGCCCATGACGGCCGTGGAACGCGAACCGACCGCAACGTATCCGTGGGTCGACGCTGCCCCAACATCGCAACCGAACCCTGGAGGAGTCAACTTGAGCGTCGTCCTGTTGCTCACCAACGCCCCCGGACCGTCCGCGGAGTCCTTTCCCTCGCTCGGGCTCCTGACCCACACCGTTCGTGTCGCTCCGCTTGAGGCCAGCGCCCTCCTCGACGCTCCCCCGGTGGATGTCGTGGTGGTGGACGGGCGCCGGGAACTGGTTGTCGCCCGTGGCCTGTGCCGCCTGCTGCGCACGACCGGGCTCACCACCGCGCTGCTTGCCCTTGTCACCGAAGGTGGGCTGGCCGCTGTGTCGGCCGACTGGGGCGTCGACGACGTCGTGCTCGACAGCGCCGGGCCGGCCGAGGTCGAGGCGCGGCTGCGGCTCGCGATCGGCCGGGTGGCGGCCGCNGATCGGCCGGGTGGCGGCCGCCGGTGGCACCGCCGAAGCCGGTGTCATCCGCTCCGGCGACCTGTCGGTGGACGAGACCACCTACTCGGCCAAGCTGCGTGGCCGTCCGCTTGAGCTCACCTTCAAGGAGTTCGAGCTGCTGAAGTACCTCGCGCAGCACCCGGGCCGGGTCTTCACCCGCGCCCAACTCCTGCAGGAGGTCTGGGGTTACGACTACTACGGTGGCACCCGGACCGTCGACGTCCACGTGCGTCGCCTGCGGGCCAAGCTCGGCCCGGAGCACGAATCGATGATCGGCACCGTGCGGCACGTCGGTTACAAGTTCGTCGCTCCTCCGATCGCCCCGCTTCCCGGCGGCGAGGCGGTGTCCGGCTCCGACAGTCGGGAAGTAATACGTACTCCCGAACGCGTGTAGTGCCCGTCAGGGTCCGGGTGGTTCCAGCCGGAGTCCGGGTCCGCCGGACCGGTCATGTCGCTTTACCCGGACCTCCGGGCCGTTTCGCGACATGGCGGGAACCTCGGCGCGAGAAAACGTACGGTGTCATCTCCGGACGGGCACGACACGCCCGTCTGACGCTGTGACCAGCAGGTGTTCGCGCGCCGGGGCTCCCGCCGCCACGGCATCGTCCGATATCCGGCCAGCGATGTGATCAAGAAAGATTCGTGACCGAACCGGGAAATCTCCGGCCACGTCAGGCCCGCCCGGATGAAAGTCGGTACGGAACACCATAATGTCGCGGGAATGAAACTGCGCTGGACGCGGCACCTGGCTCCCCGAACAGTGGACGACCTGCGGCACCTGGTAGCCGCGGCCGCGGAGACCGACGGAGTCGGCCCGCTGTCCGACGACGCCGCGTTACGGCTGACGACGCAGCCGCTGACCGCCGCGCAGCACCTGATCGTCACCGTTCCGAGCCCCGCGGCGCCCGCGGACGTCCCGGCCAGCGCAGCCTCCCAGGACGGCGAGGCGGCGGCCTCCCGGAACGACGCGGGGACCGCCCGGGACCACGACGCGGGAACAGACGCGGGAACGATCGCCGGATACGCCCATCTGGCCGCCCCTGACGACCACGACTGGCAGGCGGAGGTCGTCGTGCACCCCGCCCACCGCCGTCAGGGTGTCGGCGGGCACCTGCTGGCCGCCCTGACCACGGCCGCCGACCAGGCCGGCGCGGACCTGCACGTCTGGGCGCACGGCGACACACCCGCGGCGGCGACCCTGGCAGACAGGTACGGCTTCGCCCGGCAGCGGGTGCTGTGGCAGATGCGCCGCCCGCTGCCCACCCCGGGCTCCCCCGACGAGCGTGGGACGGCGCACCCCGACAACCCCGTCGGTCACCCTCCCGGCCCCCGCCCTGGCCACTTCTCCGGTCCCGATGTCCCCCCTCTTCCGGACGTGACGCCGCCACCCGGGGTGGCCATCCGGACCTTCGTCCCAGGGCAGGACGAGGACGCGTGGGTGGTGGTCAACAGCGCCGCCTTCGCGACCCACCCGGAACAGGGACGCTGGACGGTGGAGGATCTCCGGCTGCGCGAGGCCGAGCCGTGGTTCGACCCGGCGGGCTTCTTCCTCGCCGAAGCGGCGGGCCAGCTCGTCGGCTTCCACTGGACGAAGGTGGAGGCGGGCATCGGCGAGGTGTACGTCGTCGGGGTCGCGCCCACCGCCGCCGGACGCGGGCTCGGCCGGGTACTGACCCTGATCGGCCTCCACCACCTGCGCGACCGTGGCCTGGCCACGGTGATGCTCTACGTCGACGACACCAACCGCCCGGCAGTACGTCTCTACGAGACCCTCGGCTTCAGCCGTTACCGCTGCGACATCTCCTACCTGCGCAGGCCCAGGGTCCAGCCCGAGTCCGGCTCCGACCGGCCCTGATCCGCCCAGCCGACGGGCGCATGATCACGCTCGCCATCCGGTCACGCGGCCGGCGGCCTAGTCCCCGCCAGCCACGTGACGTCCCGCCGGCCCACGGCCGCCGGGTGGAGCCGGGCATCAGGATCAGGGGCCGGGCGTCGGGCTGTCCGCGAGCCGGAGACGGTAGCCCACTCCGCGGACGCTCTCGATCAGCCGGGGCTTTCCCGGCTTCCCCGTGTCCCCCAGGCGGCCGCGCAACCGGCGGATGTGCACGGCGAGCGTGTTCGTCTCGTGGCTGCTCGTGCCCCAGACACGCTCGAGCAGCGTCTGGTGGGTGACCACGGATCCGGCCTGCTCCAGCAGGATCCGCAGGAGCCTGAACTCCCGCGGCGGCAGCCGCACCGGAATACCGTCCACCCACACGTCGTAGGCGGCGAGATTCAGTGTGATCGCTCCGGCTCGCAGCACCGTGGGCCAGGCGCGCTCCAGGTCGCTTCCCCACATGGACCGGGCCAGCGCCAGCACCTCGTTGACCCGGTAGGGCTTGGCGACACAGGCGCTCGCGCCGGCCGCGAGCCCCGCCGCGGCCTGTCGCCGGTCCTGCGGGCCGACCCCGAGCAGGATCGGCATGTCGTCCCGGGTACGGACGGTCCGTATGACCGTCACCCCGTCCACGATCGGCAGCCGGGCGGAGATCAGCACCACCGCCGGCGCGAGACGGCCGATCTCCAGCAGCGCCCGGGCGCCGTCGGGGGCGACGCTGACCCCCATGCCCTCGTCGGCGAGGGCAGTGAGCAATTCGGTGTCCGCGGCGGCGTCGGCGACCAGCAGCGTCGGGCCCGGCGGCGCTGACAGGCCCGACCTCACCGGGCCTGTCAGCGCCGCCGGGCCCGGTGACAGCACCGGACCGGGTAGCAGCGGGCCCGATACCGGCACCGGCACCGGTGGACGCGGCGAACCGGACGTCATGGGCTCGTCGGCCGGACGGTGCCGCCCCACCGGCCCGGACCCGTCATCAGATGGCCGCACAAGACGCATCCGAGGAATCGTGATGGCTCCACAGTGGCTCACGGACACGACAGGACCGGCTCAGCCGAAGCGTCCGGTGATGTACTCCTCCGTACGCTTCTCCGTCGGATTGGAGAAGATCTTCTCGGTCCGGTCCATCTCCACCAGCCGGCCGGGATCGCCGGTCCGGTCCAGGGTGAAGAACGCCGTGGTGTCGCTGACCCGGGCGGCCTGCTGCATGTTGTGGGTCACTATGACGATCGTGTAGCTCGACTTGAGCTTGCTGATCAGGTCCTCGATGGCCAGGGTGGAGATCGGATCGAGGGCGGAGCACGGCTCGTCCATGAGCAGTACCTGCGGTTCGACGGCGATGGCCCGGGCGATGCACAGGCGCTGCTGCTGGCCGCCGGACAGGCCCGCGCCGGGCCGGCCGAGCCGGTCCTTGACCTCCTCCCACAGGTTCGCGCCACGCAGCGACTCCTCGACCCTTTCGTCGAGCAGCGACTTCTTGCGGACGCCGTTGAGCCGCAGGCCGGCGACGACGTTGTCGTAGATGGACATCGTGGGGAAGGGGTTCGGCCGCTGGAAGACCATCCCGACGGCGCGGCGCACGTTCACCGGGTCGACCCCCGGCCCGTAGAGGTCCTCGCCGTCGAGGAGCACCCGGCCCTCGACCCGGGCCGCGGGCAGCACCTCGTGCATGCGGTTGAGCGTGCGCAGCACCGTGGACTTGCCGCAGCCGGACGGTCCGATGAAAGCGGTGACGCTCTTCGGCTCGATACTGAAGTGGATGTCGGAGACGGCCTTGAACTTTCCGTAGTAGGCGGTCAGCCCGGAGACGTCGATACGGGTGGCCATGGGTTACCTCGGCTTCTCGCGCTTCGGTCGTTCGACGGACGGTGTGGACGGTGCGGACGACATGAACGGGGCAGGGGACGCGGGAGAGGAGGGCATCACCGGACCCTGGTCAGCCGGGCGACCAGCCGCGCGGCCGCGTTGAGCAGCATCACCAGGACGATGAGCGTCAGCGCGGCGCCCCAGGCCCGGTCGATGGCGACCTGCTGGGGCTGGCCGGCCTGCGAGTAGATGTACAGCGGCAGCGCCGACTGCGGGCCGGAGAACGGGTTGAAGTTGATGGAGTCGGTCCCGAAGATGGTGAGCAGCAGCGGCGCGGTCTCACCGGCGACCCTGGCCACCGCGAGCATCACCCCGGTGATGATTCCCGGCAGCGCGGTCGGGATCACGACCTTGACGATCGTGCGCCACCGGCTGACACCGAGCGCGTAGCTGGCCTCCCGAAGATCGTTCGGGACGAGTTTGAGCATCTCCTCGGCGGAGCGCACGACAACGGGGATCATCAGGATCGTCAGGGCGAGCGCACCGGCGAAACCGGTCGGCTTCCGCTCGAGCGCGAGGATGTAGAACGCCAGGATGAACAGGCCGGCGATGACCGAGGGCAGGCCGGTCAGCACGTCCACGAAGAAACTGATGGTCCGGCTGATCCGTCCCCGGCCGTACTCGACCAGGTAGATCGCTACCAGCAGGCTGAACGGGACGGCGAAAAGGCTGGCCAGGGCGATCTGCTCCAGGGTCCCGATCAGGGCGTGGTAGATGCCGCCACCGGCGTCACGCGCCCCGATGTTCCGCATGGAGTGGGTGAGGAAATCGACGTCGACACGTTGCGCGCCCTTGGAGATCACGCTCGCCAGCACCGCGACCAGCGGGATGACCGCGAGCAGGAAGGCGAGATACACCAGGGTGGTGACGCCTCGGTCGGTGGCCCGCCGGGAGCCCTCGACGGCGATCGACGCCACCGTCTGGCCGATCAGGTAAAGCGCCCCGGCGATCAGCACGAACTGGATCCGGCTCGTTATCGGGGCCAGCACGTACAGCACGACGGTGACGGCGACGGCACCGGCGCCGATCGCGGGGAACGCCGCCCGCGGCAGTTGTCGGCCGACCAGGTTCAGGCCACCGGGGGCGGCGGCCACGGTGGCAGTCGATGTACTCATGCGGCGGCACCCGAGAATTCACGTCGGCGGGCGATGATGGCCCGGGCGATCATATTGACGATCATGGTGACGACGAACAGGACGAGACCGGAGGCGATGAGCGCCCCGCGACCGACGTCGTTGGCCTCGGCGAAGCCGTTCGCCACGTTCGCGGCGATGGTGTTGCCGGCCGGCGACAGGACCTGCCAGGAGATGTCGAAGGACGCGGGCAGCACCAGGGCGACCGCGATCGTCTCCCCCATCGCGCGCCCGAGCCCGAGCATCGACGCGCTGATGACTCCCGGCCGGCCATACGGAAGCACCGCTGTACGGATCATTTCCCACCGGGTCGCGCCGAGAGCGAGAGCGGCCTCCCGGTGCGCGGTCGGCACCTGGAGGAAGACCTCCCGGGAGAGGGCTGCGACGATCGGCAGAATCATGATGGCCAGGACGACCGACGCGACGAAGATCGAGCGTCCGACAACGCCGTTGTCGGTGGCGAACAGCGGAATCCAGCCGAAATAGTCGGTGAGGAACTTCTGGACGCCCTCCATCCGTGGGACGAGCACGATCAGGCCCCACAGCCCGAAGATGACGCTGGGGACGGCGGCGAGCAGGTCCACGACGAACGCCAGCGGGGTCGCGAGCCGGCGAGGCGCGTACACCGTGATGAACAGCGCGATGCCGACCGCCACCGGCACGGCGATGACCATCGCTATTACGGCTGTGAGCAGCGTGCCGAACAGCAGGGCCGCGACCCCGAAGACCGGCGGCGAGCCGTTCGGGAACCACTCCGTGGTGGTCAGGAAGTTGCCGGTGTTGGCGCTGAGAGCGTCCGTCGCCTCCAGCACCAGGAAGGCCGCGATCGCGGCGATGAGCGCGAGAAGGCCGAGACCGGCAGACCGGGTCAGATTCTTGAACAGGGCGTCCGCGGGTTTGACCCGGGCGCCGTCACTGCTGCTGGCGGACTTCGCCGCGGCCACGGTGGTGTCGTTTCTCGACGAGCCTTTCCGGGGGCCGTCCGGCTCACTGCTCATCATGCCTCTCAACAGGTTGTGTCAGGCAGTGTGCCCGCCCGCCTCACGCGGCGGGCGGGCACAGCGATGGATCGTCCGGTCAGGACTTGTGGGTACCGGACTGGGTACCTGATCGCCGTTTCAGGATCATGAAATTGTCGCTACAACCGAGTTCACTCTGGCCGCGAGCTCGCTCGGGAGCGGAGCGTAACCGAGATCGGCGATAGCGGTCTGACCGTCCGGGGAGGAGGTGTAGGCCAGGAAGGACTTCACCAGCGCGGCCTGGTCCGCGGGCAGACCCTTGGTGCAGGTGATCTCGTAGGTGACCAGGTAGATCGGGTACGCGCCGGACGTCGTCGCGGTGTAGTCGAAGGTCAGTTTCAGGTCGTTACCTTCGGCGATCTTGGCTGTGCCCAGGCCCTTGGACGCGGCCTGCGTGCTGATCGCGACGTACTCACCGGCACCATTTTTGATCTTTGCTGTCGACAGGGCGGCGTTCTCCGCGTAGGACAGCTCGACGTAGCCGATGGCACCGGCGGTCGACTTGACGGTCTGGGTCACCCCGTCACTGCCCTTGGAGCCCTGGCCGCCCGGAGCCTTCCAGTCGGAGCCGGATCCGTGCGTCCAGTCGGCCTTGGCGACACCACCGAGATACTTGGTGAAGTTGTCCGTGGTACCCGAGCCGTCGGAACGGTGCACCGAGACGATCGCCTTGTCCGGCAGGGAGACCCCGGGGTTGTCGGCCGCGATCACGGGGTCGTTCCACCTGGTGACCACACCAGTGTAGATCTTCGCCAGCGCCGGGGCACTGAGCTGCAGATCCTTCACCTCGGCGAGGTTGTAGATAACCGCGACCGGCCCTGCGACCACGGGCAGGTCGACGAGCTGGCCGCCGGTGCAGCGCTTGGCCGCGTTGGCCGCCGGGTCACCGCTGATCGCCGAATCCGAGCCGGCGAACGCCGTCTGGCCGTCGATGAACGCCTGCCTGCCCGCGGCGGAGCCGACCGACTGGTAGTTGATCGACGCACCGGCGCATGCCTGCTGGTACTTCTTCACCCACTCGTCTATCGCGTTCTTCTGCGCCGAGGAGCCCGACGCGGTGATCGACCCTGTCGCGCAGGAGATCGCGGACGTGGTGCCGCCACCTCCCGGCGGCGTCACCTCCTCGTTGTCGGAACCACAGGCGGCCGCCCCCAGCACCGCCGACATCGCAAGGCCCACGACCGCAACCCGACGCTTCCCTATGTTCACAAAGCGACCCTTCGACTTCAGCGCAACAGCGCTGCTCCGTCCGCCCCCGGACTGGGGTGCCGGCGAGAATCGAAGCGATTCAGCATGAACGAAAGATGAATGGAAGCGGACACGAAACGAACACTGATCAGAACACATCCGGGATCGAAAAAAGTGGCCACGGAGGTCACGGTGGTACGCCCCCCGACCGGCATGGACGCGCCCGTGCCACAGCGACCCCGGCCGTCCGGCGATATGGACCTCCCCTGGCCCATTGATGTCCGCTGTCCGCCTGCTGTCCGTCCGCTGTCCGCACCGACGACCGCCGGCGTTTGCCGGGCGAGGCCGGAGAAATGTCGGCGACGGTGGCGCGGACGGCCGGTCACCACCGACGGTGGGACAGCCCTGCCACCGGGACTGGACGCCGAGACGTTCTGTGGTGTGCCCGGCCGTCTACGTTGGGACCGCGGGATGCGCCGAGCCGCGCGCCCACGATCCTATCCGCGCTGTCCGCGCCACTGGGAACGTCGGGGAGCCTCTCCCCCGGCACGCGGAACAGCGGGGTCACGCTGGCTGTTCCCGCTCTCGACGTCGATGACATGGGCAACATTGGTGACGCACAGCAACCGAGTGATCTCCTCGCTGGGGCTGCGCAGGATGAGGCGACCACCGACGGAACGCTGGCGCTGGTGCGCAAAAAGAATCACAGCGAGACCCTGCGAGTCCATGAAGCTGACCTCGGCAAGGTCCACGACGATGTCCCTGGCCCCGGCGATCCGCGCGTCCAGCAGCGCTTCGCGCAGAGGTTCCAGCGAAGAGTAGTCGACGTCACCGATGGGACGGACGACCACGGCCTGCCGGCCGCTCACCTCGACACGAACGCTGGGATACATGGCTCCCGCACCGACCGGACGTTCCCAGCGGTGCGAGAGCTGGCCGGTGCGCTCCCGCGTCGCTGTCCGCCCCTGATCGGACGTGACAACCCCGGCTCTACCCCGAACCGCGAAAACCCACACTGTCTCCTTACGAACAACCACGGCCCCTTGCGGACAACCACTACGAACAACCATGGCTCTCCGCAGCCAACCGTGGCCGGCTCAGTGACCGGCCCTCCGACCAGCTCGACGAACGGCCCACCCCTGGACGGGCCACTGGCGACAGACGGCTTCCCAGCAGGCGAATATATCATTCCCAAACCAGACAAACCAGTAAAACTCCCCGCCTAACGGGATGGATCCGACAACCATCACCAACGACGCTGGTCGCATGACCAACGCAGCAGCACAGTCCCGATCGGGGAACGACCGAGTGTCCACCCTCGTCAGCCGGGCCGACGGCACTCAGATCAGCATCGGCGTCCAGCCCGGCGCCGGCATCGGGCCGGCAGCGATCCTGCTCCGCATCCGGCCATCGCTGCCCGACACCGACCACGCCACCTACCTGGCGGCGCCGGAGGCCCACCGCCTTGCCGAAGCCCTCACCGCCGCCGCGCGCGCTGCCCGCGAACCCGGCGATCAGCTACGGACAGCGAGCGACGACCCGCCACGCCCACACCCGGACAACGCCACGTCGCACGAGCATGCCGTCACGGTCTGCGAAGGAACCACCGTTTTCGATCTTTCCTGGCTGCTCGGCGGGCTGCCCGCCAGTGCCCGTCTTGTCGACTTCGCCAGCGACACCGACGTCGTCCTGATCTTCAGCGCGGACGGCGCAGACGCAGCCGCCGACCACGGGTGAGGACGGCGATCCATGCTGGCCGGCCTTCAGGTACGCGCACGCTGCATTTCAAGGTCGGCACGGCTGTCGCACCAGTAGGGGCCCTCGTCCTCCACCACGTCCGCCATGATCACATGATGTCGGCCGGCGTGTCCCGCCGACAGCAGGCAGGTCAGGCCCTCGGCGCGGCATCCAGGGGCGGTGACCGTCGCGGGTGTGCTCCAGACCAGCCACGCTTCCCGATTCCCCCAGCCCTGGAGAACGGCCATGTGTTTGTCGGGGTGCCCGCTCTCCAGGGCGCACGTGACCTCGTCCGGTACTTCGTACGCCGCGCCCGGAAGGCCGTCGAACCGGCCGATGACCTCCTCGGGCACACGCTGCCACGTGCCACAGGCACCATCGTCGATGGAGACACCCATCGTCGTTCCCTCCTGCGTGTGTCTGAGCTGCCTCGTCGCAGCCCAGTTACCAGTGGCACGGATCAGTCGCTGTGAACAGTCCCGTGCCGGGGACGGCCAAAGTCCGCTCGGCCGACAAGCCCGATACAAGCACGCACAGCCCGAAGCCCGTACACCGGGTTAAAACTTTCCGTTTTGTCTTGACTTCTTAGCGTAACGAACCGCGGGCATCGACGACCGGCCACCACAGCGGAGGGGCTGCGCGGGAGTGCGACTGGACAGTGCGCAACCAGCTGATCGGACAGGCTGGCCCCGGCGTGCGGGGCGAACGGACGCACGGGATGGACGGACACGGGTGGATGCCGGCGTCCACGGATCCAGTCACGATGCACCAACCACAACGTAGCAATCACGACGTAACGATCACAACTTAGCAATCACGATGTAACGGCCACGGACGTCTCGCCCAGCACGGTCACCGACAGCCTGGCGTGCACTGCCGCGCCCGCGAGCGCCGCGGCCACCCCGGCGGTCGCGGCAACGATGACCAGTGCGCCTTCTTCCGTACCGAGACCGCGTTGCGCGGTTTCCCCGATTCCGGGAAGCGCGAGAACGACGACGTCCGAGGCAACCACCTCCGCGCGCGGGACCTTCGCGCGCGGGACCTCCGCCGGCGGCGTCACCGACCCCTCGATATCGGCGGGCCCGGCGTGATCCGTGGACTGGCCCGCGGGCTGGCCCACGGATGCTGCCCCGTCCCGCGGCTGTGGTAGCGACATGCCACCGACGTCGGTGGCAGCCGCGAGCACGTTCACATGGTCACCGACACGCAGGAACAGGACCGAACCGGCGTCCGTGATACGGACCGGTGCGGCCACCAGGCCAGCCGCCGCCTGCCTCCGCGTGATCAGCCCGGGGCCGAGGACGCGCGCATCGGTGATCGGTTCGCCCTGCCGGACCGCGGCCGTCAGTGTACGTCCGACCGCATCCTGCGGGCTGCGTACGGCGCCGGCCGGTACGACATCCGTCGGCAACGACACCATCCGGACGTCGGTCGCCGCCATGGTGGCCCCACCGGCCAGATCAGCAGCCGCGACCACCACCGGCGTCGGGGACGGCGGCCGTGCCGGGCGCGCCGCCGCGACGGCAAAGAGCATGGCCGAAGCGGCAAGAACGGCCGCCAGCACCCGACGTCGTGCGCCGACCGCGATTCGCCAGGCACGCGTATACCCGGAACGGGCCACCCGGCGTTCGACGAGCGACATCGTGACCTCCGTGATCATCGTTCGACAGAACGAAGATCACGTTAGCCGTCCGGCGAACCGGCGTCATCGCTCGACCGCGCGCTGTGGACAACTCGCGGCCAAGTGCCGTCCACCGTCATGGCCTGTGAATATCAGGCCATGACGGTGGACGTGTGATGCACGAAGACGTACATCGTGGCAGCCGGGGCTCAGGCCGCGGCGGTACCCGAAGTGGACGATCCCGTAGATGACGTGGACGACGGGGATGACGACGAGTTCGTGGAGGTCGAAGAGCTGGACGTGCTCGACGAGCCCTCCGTCGAACCGCCGGCAGCGGCACCAGCACCCACTGCCTCCTTGCCCGACGTACCAGCGCCGGCATCCTTGCCGGTCTTGTCCTTCGCCCTGTCCCGGACGCCGCTGCTACCGCCGGACCGGCTGTCGGTCTTGTAGAAACCGGAGCCCTTGAACACGACCCCGACCGAACTGAACACCCGGCGCAGTCTGCCGCTGCAGGTGGGGCACTCGGTCAGCGCCGCGTCATTGAAACTCTGCACAACCTCGAGGTCACGATCGCATGCGGTGCAGCGGTACTCGTAGCGCGGCACGGACTCCTCCCCGGAGTTAGCACTCGACTTCGACGACTGCTAACTCTAACCCGAGACACACCTCGCGCGTTCCAAGAGCACCCTGACAGCCGCGAACGGCCCGGCGCCCTACGCTCCGGACACCCTTCTCCGAGTCGGCCCGCGAGCTCCGCCGGCAAAAACATGATCTTCGATCTCTGCCCGGTGGAGTGACACGAACAACATCACGCACCCACAACGTCACCGCGAGTATGAATCCTGTGCACCATCGGACGTTCCGCAACGCAGCGTGACTCTTGGTGTGACAACGACATGAACGGCGACGTCATGCGCCTCGGTGGGAACACGATCAACCAGCTCGTTGTCGTGCACGACAGCCACGATCAGGGCGTCCGGCCTCGCCCGGCGCAACGCCCGGTCGTAGGACCCCCCGCCACGACCGAGCCGGCGGCCGTGCACGTCGACCGCCAGCGCCGGGACAACGATCACATCTGCCTGGACGAGTTCGAAGATGGCCGCACCGAGAGGCGGCTCACGGGTACCGAACGCGCCGGCGATCAGCGCGCCCGTGTACTCCCGGAAATCCAGATCAAGATCGGGCCGCATGGAGGGCAGCAGCACCCGTATCCCTCGCCCCCTGAGCCGTCTGAGCAGACGACCGGTCTCGGGCTCACCGGGCAGGCTCGCATAGGCCGCCACCCAGCGGGCCGAGGCGACCTCCGGGAGATCGAGAATCCGCCGAGCCGTCGTCGCGGCGCCGTCCGTCTCGGTCGCCCCTACGGCGACGGGGTGGTCCGTACCGGTGATGCGACCTGCTCGCGCCGCGAGCAGGCGTGCGCGCAGCGACGTCTTGGTCCCGTCCTCGCGCACGTCAGCGGACGTCCCGTTCGATGTGGTGCGGGGGGCGCTCGGCACGCAACCGCTCGAGGTCGGCGTCCGGCTCCTCCTCCAACCAGTCCTGATCGTCACCCCAACCGATGTCACGGTCGTCGTCGGACCGTTCCCCGTCCCACACGAGCGCTCCTCCTCCCTGCTGGAAGCATCCGACCTGCTGGAAGCGTCCGACAAGCCTGTCCGGCCTGTCCGGCCCGCCCGGCCCGTCCGGTGCCAGCCGGCCTTCCTCCTGAGCACGCATGCCCCGCTCCTGGGGTGTCGTACCGGTCACCTCTCGGTCCGCGGGGGCTCGTCGGCCGAGGGGCTCGTGGCCGGGACATACTCGATTTCCTGTGCGATAGCGCCCACAACCGTGTCCAGCGCGTCGCGCACGCCTGCCGAGTATGCCTTGGCTTCCGCTCCTGACCTGGGCATTCCCTGCTCTGCCACGAGCTCGGGGCCGACATCGATCGCTGCCCGCAGGGCCCGGCGGTACCGGGGTACCGAGATCGGAGGCTCCCCTTTCGGATCTTGATCATATGCTTCGTCGCGGTCGAGCATCGCTCGAACGCCGGCACGACGGGTCACCGGTGTCACCATCGACGTCCTCCCAAAGTATTTGCTGTTTAGCAAAACAAACCATAGCGGCAACCTTGACGGTTAGCAAAGAGGCTACGATGTTCCGCGTGGACGACGGTGAGCGATTGGTTGGCATCGGGGACATAGCGTTCCAACTGAAGATCACGCGCCAGGCGGTTGACTACTGGACGCGCAAAGACCCGCAGTTCCCTCCTCCCCTGCAGGTTGTCAACGCGCCGACCGAGGGCTCCAAAGGGACCCGGGTCTGGCGCAAGCGCGACATCGACGCGTGGATCGTCGAGTACTACCGACGGCGAAAGATCTGACCGAACGAAGACGATTCGATCGTCACTCTTCGTGAGCAATCGGACAAGCCGGCGGGCAGGGAGCGCGCGGACGGGAGCCCCCGGAGAGGCCCCTGGACAACACCGTGTGACACACAATCGACGTACCCACATCGACGGGCTTCCGATGCCCGGGCGTGCAACCGCAGCGGATCTGACTGACCACTGTCCGGCGGATGCCCCGGGGCCTTTCCGTCCGCCAGCCCGAGCCCTCTCGGCGGTGAACGCCCGCCTTCAGACCACGGAAGACAACCGTGGGGGACAACGGCCACCACCGGAGGCCGCACCCCGGCCCGGATACCGCACCGTACTGACGAATGCCCTGTTCAGCGGCCCTGTCCAGTGACATCCACCAGGCACGAGCGCCCCATTGGTCGCTGTTGTCGACGTCATCCGCAACGACCTCAAATCCACGGAATGACGGGATACAGCGGGCCCGCGGCGTCACCCGGACAGCCGAAGACAACCAGATCGCCTTCCCTGTCACACCGGACTTCCAGGTGGCTTCGACGGTCGACCATGCGGGCCAACTGGACAGAAACATGACAATCATTTGCCTGTATTTGAGAACGCGGCTCAACCACATCTCGTCAAGCCAGGCCAGGCATGAGACCCGCGGGGACGCCCATCACCAGCGCTGATCCGATACCCGACGGGCCGACGGCGGCACAACCGCCCAGGCCCCCTACCCGCCAAAGCCATCCCTTTCCCACCCAGAACCGGCGCGCACGAGTCACACCACCACTGTCGGTGACGTCGAACGCGCTCGGCGGCGGCGGATTCGCCATCGCCGCGACGGTCCTTTTTCGCGGGTACGCGGCACTCGTCCTCTCGAGCGCACGGCGCTCGCCGTCGCGATCGGCCTGGTGTCGGCCCGCCCGCGAGGGGGTATGGACCGCCCCGCCCGCCTCGGTCGGGCCCGGCCGGGTGGACCGTCCCGACTCCCGACGGCCACACCCTCACCCGCACGGGGCCCCGCGACACCGCGACGCCGCTTCGCGACGGCATCTCCGGCGTCTTCGGCCACCCGGAAAAACATCGTGATCACATCACGGACAGCGGGTAGATTGGACATAGTCCAAAGAAGAGGAGACGCGAATATGATCAACAAGGTTGATCGCGTGGGTAGTCTGCTCCAAGCCACACTGGTAGAGTTCATCGATCTTGCCCAGCAGGGCAAACAGGCCCACTGGAACGTCGTCGGCCCCCGCTTCCTCCCGGTGCACCAACAGCTCGACACACTGGTCAACGACGTGCGGCTGGGCGCGGACGAGGTGGCGGAACGCGCGGTGGCCATTGGCTACCATCCGGACGGGCGCAGCGCTACCGTGGCCAAGGAGACACCGCTGAGTGAACTGCCCGCGGGGCCGATCGGTGACGCCGACGTGCTTCGCGCGATCGCCGACCGGCTACGGAAGGTCACCGACGCCCTCCGTACGCGGGTGGACCAGCTCGACGAACTCGACCCGGTATCCCAGGACCTTCTGATCGGCCTCACCGCGACCCTGGACAAGCACACATGGATGTTTGGCGCACAGTTGAACTGAGCGCCCGGCTACGCACCGCGGGCCTGCGGGCCACCGGCCCCCGGCTCGCGGTGCTGGACGCCCTGGTACGTCTCGGTGGCCACCGGCGTGCCGACGAGGTGCACAACCACCTGACGGGCCAGGGTTACGATCTTGTCCGGGCCAGTGTCTACAACGTCCTGCGCGACCTCACCACCGCCGGGCTCGCGCTGCTGGCGGACGTCGGCTCGGGCGTGACCCTCTACGAAGCGGGCGGTACCTTCCACCACCACTTCGTCTGCCGCTCCTGCGGGTCGATCCAGGACATCGCCTGCGTCCTCGGCACACCCCCTTGTCTGCATCCGGACGCCGGTGCCCATGCCGGTATCGCCACCCTGGACGAGGCACAGATCATCTTTCGCGGCCTGTGTGCCGGCTGTGGCACGCCTCGTGGGAACGCGCCGCTCCCGTGAGGAAGGCCGCCCGGCAGATGCCGAGCCGAGGCCCGAGGCTGTGTCCCGTCCACGTCCCGTCCGTGCCTCGTCCCAGCCTGCACCGTCTCATCCCGCATTTCGCGCCACGATCGCCGTCGGTCCCCTCGGTACCGCGCCCGGTGCTCGGATCGTCACCTCACCCCGCGTCCGGATCCCCGCCTCCGGGAGCATCTGTGGTCGCAGGGGTGTCCGTGGCCGCGGGCTCCAGCAGCCTGCGCAGCAGGCGTGCCTGCCCGGGCGGCAGAGCCGCGGCGAAATGGCCCAGTGCCGCGTCGGGGTCGCCCGCCCGCTGAAGTGCCGCGAGCATCTGGGCGGCGGCGTGTTCCTCCTGGCGCCGGGTCGGGTGATACATCCAGAGCCGACGGACTCGGACCCGCTCGACATGCCCCTTGCCGATGAGGCGGGCGAGCGTGGTGGCTATGGTGCTGTGCGCGAGTTCCCCACCCAGCTCCCGCTGGATGTCGCCGGTGCTCACCGGTGCGCGCGCCGCCCAGACAACCGCGAGGACCGCCGCCTCCAACTGACCGGGCTGGCGCCGGGCCACCGGACCATCGGCAGCTGGCGGCTGGTGCTCGCCGCCATCTCGTGAGGCGTCATCTCGTGGGGTGTCATCCTGTGAGGCGTCGCCTCGCGGAGCGTCACCTCGTGGGGCGGGTTCAGGGCCCAGAGTAGTCAACACGGACCGTCCTTGGATGGTGAAGGGCGTGTCGGCGGCATGATCCGCCGAAGTGACAGTGGCGGGCGCGAATGGCCGGTGTGTCGGTCGTGACAGGCACGCACCGATGCGCCACACCGCGCAGCCCGGAGGCATCGAGGGAAAGCGCCGGCATTGAGGAGCCTGCCGGCGCGTGGCATATGGACAGTGAGCTGGCAGACGGACGCGAGCAGCGGGCGCGGCCGTGGGTGGCGGCGTCATCCGGTCGTCGGATCAGCCTCCTCGACGGAAGACGACGTCGACGGATCAACGTGCCGGCGGCGGCTGTGCCGGCCCCGAGCACCCGAAAAACGATCTGCTCTGTCGGGTGTGGTGCCGCCGGCCCCCGCCGTGACGGCCACACCGCCACGGGCCGGGCTAACCGCCGGACCGGCCAACGCTCATCTCACGGCCGGTGGACGGCTCCCGGCGGGCCCCGGCGGGCCATCGCATACCTGAGAGTCCCGGCCGCTGAAGACACCACGGAGGAACCGCGTGGCTGGGCCAGGCGCACACCGTGGCCGGCAGAGACGCTCCGGCCGGGCAGCGCCGCCGGGAGCAGGATCGACAGCACGGCGTGAACGATGCGGACGACGAGCGCTCGGGCACGACCGGCAGCAGCGGCGCACAGCACGCCGGCCCGCCGTCCGGGCCGCCTGGCCGTGGCCGACACCCGTGAAAGCGCGGCCGGGCCATCTGCCCGGGCACAGCTTTGCACCATGTGCCGTGGCCCACCCGTCTGTAGTCGGTTGCATCGCCCGGGTAGCCGGGTCATATGTGGTCGTGTGACATATGTAGTCGCCCGTGGCTGCCCGCGTCATCCGCGGGAAAATCTGGTGGAGAACCTCACACCTCGCTGGTACGCCACGTCACCATTCCGGCCGGAATCCACGGTTACGTCGACAAATGATTACCAGGCGCGAGCATCCTGCCACCCGGGAAAGATTTTATCCGCGAGCGGCGGGACCGGGTGCGCCGAACCGGCCGGAAACCTTTGTGGCCGCCCCCTCAGTATGAACCTGGCGTATTCATGCTGGCGCGGATCGCGCACGGCCCGTCCCGGCCGCGCCGCCGCCCGTCCACCCCGCCGCCGCGACCACCCGACCTCGCCCCGGCCAGATACCAGTGATCGTGCGCCACCGGGCTCACGCCGCCGCGGTCGCCAGAGGCCCACAGCCCGACGCGGACCGTGCGGCGGGAGGCCAAACCGCATCCGGACACCCAGCCAACAGGAAACGAACTCTCCTCTGTCAACGGCCAGGCAACAAGTCCCGAAAGGGGCTAATACAGGACAACTGGTACCACATGGCTGGCACCGAACAACTGGCACCGGGCTACCGGCGCCGGCCGGCTGGTACCGGACGACTAGTACCGGACGGCTGGCGCCGCCCGACTGGCACTATTCGACTGGTATCGGCCGACTGGGACCGTTTCGACCGGCCGGGGTCCCGGTGCCGTCGCGGTCCGGGCCGCGACGTCCGCCAGGGGCGGCGGCGGCATGCGGGCGACGACGCGCACCAGGGACCGCCTGGGCGTGGACCACCCGGACAGCAGATCCGAAAAAGCACTCAAGGGATCTCAGGCGGCACGCAACTGGGCGGTCCGCACCAGCGCGTCACATGTTTCCTCGGTACGCGTCACATCAACTCCCAGGGATGCCACAAAGGCATTCAACGTCTCCTGTACGGCGACCGCCGACTCGTGCGCGGGCACCGGGCAGTCGAGCTCCAGGAACATACCCAGCCCGTCGAGTTCGTCCACATAGAGCGACATGTTGCCCAGGCGCGCCGTTCGCCGGATCTTGGCCACCCGTACCGTGGGACAGAAACCCATGTTCAGAATGGCCTGATGCATCTGATCACGATCGGCGACCTCGGTCTCGAACGAGACGTACGCCTGGGCGTTGACCGTGGGCTGTTTCAATGTGAAAAAATGACGGTTGTTTATGGTACGCAGCCGCGGGAAGGACACCCCCAGCCGACTGTCCTCGAAGGTCCAACGATCAGGGGCGTACGCCTGGTCGTCCTGAAAGAACGGCTCACCCAACTCGATGTCTCGCGCCTTGAGGCTCAGGAAGAGCGCCTCCCGGTCCCACACGTGGAACTTGACCTTAACCTCACGCACACAAGCCTCCCCATCGTCTACCCGGCGATCCCCCGAGGCGACAACCTGACACATAACCAACCAACCAGAAGTGACGCCCACCGCCAAAGCTATAGAGTCGGATGGGCGTTGGACGCGGGCAAGCGGCCATGACTACATCTTTCTAGCGTGTGTCCGGGGCCCGGGGCACGATATCAACGTCGTGGTGACAGCCAGCAACATTAAGCACACGATCCGACCTTCGTCGAGCTCATCCAGACGCAGGTCGGCGAGTCGCTCACCCTCGAGCGGCACCCGCCCCCGCACTGGGCCCCGGATGCCGGCGCCGCATATCCGCAGGCAGACCTACATCAGGTTACGTTTATGTTTCACAACGGATGACGGTCAGATCTTCGCCCAGCCATGCGGTGACGCACCCGCGGCGAGGTCGGCCGCGGGGCCGGCAAAGCCCGCGGCGCGGCCCTGGCCCGTACCCCGAATCCCCGCCGGCCGGTACGCGGGCAGCCCGTCGCGAGGCTGGCCGCCGCGGGCCGCCGGCGCGGGGCGGCTCCCGGCTCACCCCGCTTTCCGGAAAGGCTCGGAAAGCCCCCGGAACAATCATTTCCCGGTACGATCGGCCGCCGCGCGGACCAGCAGGTCCAGTGCGTGCGGCAGCCGGTCCGGGAAATCCGGGCCGAGGTCGGCCACACGGTATGGCGACAGCCCCGGAAAAGCCATCCGGAACAGTTCGCCCGCCGGCCGGCCGGCCGCGGCTGCCTTGTCGGCAGTGGCCGTTCCTGCGTCCGGTGGTCCCGGCCCGCCAGCCTGGAAAGCCGGGATGACACAGCCCGTCCCGGGCCGAATGAACAGCGTTTTCGCGGTAATGGAAAAGGAACCGTGGCGGCCCGCGGCCAACACCGACGGACCGGCCGGTGGCACCATCCGGTGGCACCATGATGCCCCGGCCTCGACGGCGGCGTCCGCCGCCCGCNNGGCGTCCGCCGCCCGCCGGATCGCCCCGACCCGCCACCACACACGCGCATGACAGGGCTCGGGGCAGGGCTCGGGACATGGGCGCCGGGCGGCAGCGGGCGCGGCCGGCCGGCGCCGCCCCGGCGTCGGACCCGGCATCATCGGCGACAGCCCGCAGGCGCAGACTTGGCAAACATGCCGACACCATCAGGTCCGATCAGTTCGGTGTCCGATCAACTGGGCGCCTACAGCCTGGCAGATTGCCCAGAAAGATCCGGGTATGCTCCGATGCTGACCGAACTCGGACGCCGGAAAGCAAGGAGAAGCGGATGAGGCCCACACCCGTGGACGGCCACACCCGCACCGACACGGACCTCCACGGCGAAAGCACCGACACCCGGTCCGAAGGGCGCAGGCTGAACCTGCGTGCGCTGACGGACCCACGGCACCGGCCGTGGCTGGGAATCGGCGCCGCCGGGCTTGTGCTTGTCATCATCGTTGGCATCCTCCTCGCCCGGGGCGGGCGGAGGCCGGTGCCCACCCAGATAGCCGCGGCCGCCACGCCCCCGACCGCGCTCGCCGAAGCGTCCACCCCGGCCCGCCCCCTCGGCCGCTGGGTTCTCACCGTCGGTACGAGCCCCCTCGAGGGACAGTCCATCCAGGGCGGTACCGAGATCAACCTGACCGCGGGCACGGACACCCTGGACAAGGTCGAACGGGTCAAGTTCTCCCTCGACGGTGACACGGTGCTCGACGACCGGGACACGCCGTTCAGCGTCCCGCTGGGCAATCCGAGCCCGGGCAAACACACCCTCACCGCCCGGGTCCGCACGGACGACGGCAG
>NZ_JWIO01000033.1:30991-51368 GCF_001017755.1 Protofrankia coriariae | reverse complement strand
CACTGATCACGAGACACTCCCCAATCCGCGCGGATCTTCCTCGACCCCCGGGTCGGTGATGCCGGCGTCGGCGGCGTAGATGTCTCAAAGCGTCGATGTGTTGATGTGTCGATGGTTCACGATCGTCTGCGTGGGACGCACGATGGTGTACGGGTACGTCTACGTACCCGTACCCTGGGGGAAGTCGTGAAGCGTGAAGGAGGAGCCCGGTGGCCGATGCCAACGTGCGGATTCCCGTGGATGCCCGGGATCGGCTGGCCGCGGTGGCGGCGGCCGAGGGGCTGTCCCTGCGTGCCTATCTGGCCCGGCTGGCCGCCACGGTGCTGACCCCGGCCGAGCGGGCGGCCCGGGCCGAGCGGGCGCGGGTGGCGTTGCAGGCGTGGAACGGCTATGACCCGACCGAGGAGGAGGCCGCGCGGCTGGATGCCGAGTTGGACCGGCGGCTGGGCCGGGCGGCGGCGCGGTGACGGACGCGCTGCACGTCGTCTTCGACGACGCGGCGATGGTCGCCGCCGGCTACGGCAACCGGCTGGCGTCCCGGTTGATCCACCGGGCCCACACCGAACCGGACTGGTTCCTCTACGCGCCGGCGTGCGCCCTGGTGGAGGCGGACCGGACCCGGCCCGGGACCGCCGAGCACATCGCCGCCCTGCCCGCGGTCACCGTGCTCGAGCTGGACCTGGTGGCCGCGCTCGCGGTCGCCCGCGACACCGGGTGGGCGGTGGCGCACACCCGCTATGCCGCCGCTCCCACCCCGGAGCGTCCTGACGGGGCGGTCGTCGCGACGGCGGCGCCGGACCGGTGGGCCGGTCAGCCGGTGCGCATCCTCGACCTAAGCCAGTGAGCGGTCGCCTACTTTTTCAAGATCTTTTGAGGTGGGTTTTGTCCGGGTTCTGGCGCACGGGAAGTGAACGTTCGCGGACACGGAGCCGGACGGTTCGTTTCCCCAGGGGGCCGGCGTAACGGAACTCGCGTACGCGCCTATGTAAAGCGCTTTACCGTTTCCGCTACGATCTTGGGGTGGCAAGGATCGGCTACGCCCGCGTTAGTACGCGCGGCCAGAGCGACGACACCCAGGTCGATGAACTCACCGCCTACGGGTGCGACAAGCTGTTCATCGACCGCGGCGTCTCCGGGAAGCTCGCCGAGCGCCCTGAGCTGGACAAGGCCCTCGCCTACCTCCGCGAGGGCGACGTGCTCATCATCACCCGCCTGTCCCGCGCGATGCGGTCGCTGCGGCACATGATCGAGCTGGCGGCCGAGCTGGCGGCCCGCGGCGTCGGGATGGTTGTGCTCAAGCAGCAGATCGACACCACCACCCCGCAGGGACGGCTGGTGTTCCACCTGCTCGCCGCAATCGACGAGTTCCAGCGGGAACTCATCGTGGAGGGCACCCGCGAGGGCCTGGAGGCCGCCCGGGCCCGCGGCCGGACCGGCGGCCAGAAGCCGAAGCTGCGGCCCCGCCAGGTGGACCTGGCCCGGTCGATGTACGCGGAGAAAGGCGACGACGGAAAGCGCCGCTACACAGTGCAGCAGATCGCCGATGAGTTCGGGGTCACCCGGCCCACGATCTACCGGACCCTGACGCCGAAGACACCGGCGAAGTGAGAAGTACCCCAGACCAGGACCGCCCGGTCGCTGTAAGCGGGGGGCACCGCAACCGGATGAACCGAGGTCCGGCTGCGCTATTAATCAGGTGAGTTGGCGGGAGTGACGGCGGCGGTGGCCGACCCTGTGGAACTGATGCTTGCCGACCTGACAGGTCGCTACGCCGGGACGCCTGCCCCGGAGGCTTTCACTAGGCTCTACGCCGACGATGCCCGGTTCGGTCATGTCTTCGCCAGCCTTCACCAGCGGCTGAACGAGCACTTCAGCTCGATCAACGACAGGGCGAAGAGCACAAGGCACTACTGGGCCGAGTCGAGCCGGCAAATGCTGGCGCTGATCGAAGAGCTAGACGACGCGCTCGGCTGCTTGAAGACCGCCGGCTTCGAGGTGGTTTTCGCCGACGGCTACCGCACGGCCATCGACCGCTGCACCCCGTGGCTCTCCCCGAGCGGCGGCAGCGCCGTGCCCGAGGACTTCGAACAGATCCGACTCATCAAGTTCGAGCCGGTCTTCGCCAGGCCGGAGACGACTGCCAGGCTCAAGGCCCGCCGTGCGACGCCCCCGCTGAAGATGGTCGGCGAAGGGTCGTACGCCATCGTGTACTCCTTCACCGACCCCGACTACGGCATCCGGTTCGCGGTCAAGCGCGCGAAGAAGGACCTCGACGAGCGCGACCTCCACCGGTTCAAGTGGGAGTTCGAGGTCCTGAAGGGGCTGAAGCACCCGTACATCGTCGAGGTCTACCGGTACGACGAGGACCGCAACGAGTACATGATGGAGTACTGCGACGAGACGCTCCGCTCTTACATCGCCAGGCGCAACGGCGAGCTACGGCCCGACGCGCGCAAGAGGATCGCTCTTCAGTTCCTCTACGGCATCAACTACATCCACTACAAGAACCTGCTCCACCGGGACGTCAGCCTCCAGAACGTCATGCTCAAGGTGTACGGCGACGGCGCGGTGCTGGTGAAGCTCTCCGACTTCGGCCTGGTCAAGGACCACGCCTCGGATTTCACGCGGACGAGCACGCAGATGCGCGGCACGATCCGGGACCCGTCGCTGAGCAGCTTCAAGGACTATGGCGTTCCCAACGAGGTCTACTCCCTCGGCTTCGTGCTCTCCTACATCTTCACCGGCAGGGAAGCATTGAAGACCACCAACGATGAGGTGGGCAGGATCGTCCAGAAGTGCGCGGCGAACGACACGTCGCAGCGTTACCAGCGAGTCGCCGAACTCATCACCGACGTCGAGCGACTGGTGGTACCGGCGACTGGCTCTCCTGCCTGATCAGCCATCAGGCCACCGAGACGCTGTCCAGCCCCCGTCGATGGGGGATGACCTGAGACCACCGGCGATGCCTCCATAGCCAGTCTGGTCGTGGCTGACCTCCTGACCCACCCTGCCATCTACCAGGGCCGGTCACATCGATATCCGCCCGATTTTCGGCGGAAACTACGGCGACCCCTAGAGAACGCGCACCCGAGCGGCGCGGAGCCCACCGGATCGGCTTTAGAGAACAGGGAGACGGTTCCGGAGTCGAGCCGGCCCGGCCGCCGCGCGGTCGCGCTCTCCGAGTCCTACACCGTGGTCCTCACCGCCTACACGACGGCGCTGGCCCGTGCGCCGGTCTCCGCGCAGACCCGGCGCACCTACGCCTCCAAGGTCCGCCAGTACCTGGCCTGGCTCGCCGACACCACGCTTGATGGCGACCCGCTGACGGAGAAGGCCGCCCGCGACTGGGCCGTCCGCGACTACCGCGCCCACCTGCAGAACGTCACCAAGCGCGCCCCGCGCACGGTGAACAACGCCCTCGCCGCCGTCGACGACTTCTACACCCGCACCGGACTCGGTCCCGCCACCGCGGCCCGCGCCCCTCTACCCCGCACCGCACCCCGCGCGCTGACCCGCAAGGCCGCGGTGCGGTTCCTACGCGAAGTCGAGCGCTGGCCCTCGCCCCGCGACGCCGCCCTCGCCCTCACCCCGTTCTATGCCGGCACCCGCATCGCCGAAACCGTCGGCCTCGACATCGACGACGTCGCCCTGTCCGCCCGCAGAGGCAGCGTGCGTATCCACGGCAAAGGCGACCAGGTCCGCCAGGTCCCCATCCACCCGCCGCTGCGCGCCGCGTTCACCGGCTGGCTCAGCGAACGCGCGGACTGGCCCGGCGCCGAGGGCCCCGCACTGTTCCTCAACCAGCAGGGCGGCCGGCTGTCCACCGCCGGCGCCCACACCATCATCACCACCATCGCCGCAGCCGCCGGCCTCGATGAGAAGACCACCGCCCACGTCCTACGCCACACCTTCGCCACCAGCCTCGTCCGCGGCGGCACCGACCTCGTCACCGTCGCCGAACTCCTCGGCCACACCCGCCTCGAAACCGTCCGGATCTACACCCAACCCACCGAAGACGACAAGATCCGCGCCCTCGACCACCTCATCACCGATGAGTAACACTCCGCCGCATGATCGCCATGGCGGCTTCCGGCCGTATTCCGGTCGCCCCCGACGTGCGCCCGTCAACCCCGTCACAAATCATCTGGACGATGGGCCCGGCGGCGCCTCGGCCGGGCGCGGCGGCTGGTCCGGGCGGAGCTCACCGGTGCCGGGGGCGGTGGGCGGGTAGGTTGATCGTATGCGCTGGTTGCTCATCGATCTTGGTCTGGTTCTGCTGACGTTCGTTCTGCTCGCCACGTTGGCGTGGCGGCTGTGGGGGAAGGTCGGGCAGGTCAACCAGGAGGCCGCCGAGCTGCGCGGCCGGCTGTCCACACTCACCGAGGAGACCGCCGCGCTCGCGGCCCGGCTGGACGCCGTCGAGGTGACCGCGCGGCTGAACGAACGGATCCCGGCCTGACACCCACCGGAATCCCGACGTTACGGGCGGTACTCCAGCCCTGCTGGCGAGGGTTCGGCGTCTCCGCCGGAGTTCTTCTCGGCGCTGTCGGCCACCATGACGAGTACCGGTGACGAGTAACCGGTGACGGGCACATCGGCACCGCCTCGGCGGAAGCGCTCACGGCCCGCTGGCAGCGGTCTCTAGAATGGTGTTGGCAACGTCCGGGAATGGCGCGTCGCCCGGTTCAACGCCGTGTTCCACACCGGCCGGGTGGCCCGACGGTCGCACCAGGTTGATGCGCGCCAGACCGCGGCCGGTACCGTGGCGTCGTACGGCGTTCCAGCAGGTGAGGGCGGCTCCGCCGGCGGCATCGGGTGCCACGTCGTGGCCTGAGGCGTCGCCCGCCTGTCATGCGGTGTACATGTGACCGCCGTCTGACGGGGCAAGGCTGGCCGACGTAGCATCAAACACGCCCCGGTCGACGGGCCGGGCACCGGAGCAAAGGACGCATGCCATGCCCAACCTCGGTACCCCCGAGCTTCTGATTATTGCGTTCGTCGTCATCCTGCTGTTCGGTTCCAGGAAGCTGCCCGACGCCGCGCGTTCGCTCGGGCGCTCACTGCGGATCTTCAAGGCGGAGACCAAGGGGCTCAGCCAGGACGAGCAGGCCCAGGCCGCCGCTCCCTCGGCCGCCGTGCCGCAGCCGCAGCCCCAGCAGCCCCAGGCGCAGCCGGCACCGCGGCCCATCGAGGCCGGCCAGCCGTCCGTCGCCTCGCAGCCGGCGTCGAGCGGCGTCAACGGCGTCGCGGGCGACAGCACCCGGGGCTGACCGGGTCGAAGACCATCAACCGCCTTTCCCACGAGCAGGAGTAGCCGGTCCGTGCCCGCGTTTCCCACGCCACGGCGGATAGCGCAGGCGATGCAGTTCCGCCGTACCAGGACGGTCGAGGACAGCCGGATGTCGCTCACCGAGCACCTGCGGGAGCTGCGTGACCGGCTGGTGAAAGCACTCGTCGCGCTCGCCGTCGCCGCGGCGGTCTGTTTCTACTTCGAGCCGCACATCTTCAACTTCCTCAAGGAGCCCTACTGCTCCCTGCCCGCGGACGTCCGCTCCGGTGTCGACGGGCAGTGTCAGCTGGCATTCTTCGGCATCCTCGACGCCTTCATGATCCGGCTGAAGATCTCGATGATCGCAGGGGCGGTCTTCTCCTCGCCCGTCTGGCTCTACCAGCTCTGGTCGTTCATCACGCCGGGCCTGCACCGGCACGAACGCCGCTGGTCACTGACGTTCGTCGGCTGTTCGCTGGTCCTGTTCACCCTCGGCGCCTTCTTCGCCTACCTGACCCTGAGCACGGGGCTGGAGCTCCTGCTCGGATTCAGCGGGGACGGGCTCGTCAGCGTCCTCGACGTCAACAAGTACCTCAGCTACGTCATCGCCATGCTGCTCGTGTTCGGGCTGTCCTTCGAGATCCCGCTGCTGGTGGCGATGCTCAACCTGGCGGGCGTGGTCAGTACCGCCAAACTGCGCTCGTGGCGGCGCGCCGAGATCTTCCTCGTCTTCGTCTTCGCCGCGATCGTGACACCGAGCCAGGACCCGTTCACCATGATCGCCCTCGGCCTGCCGATGGTCGTGCTGTACGAGGTCGCCCTCGTGATCGGATGGGCCAACGACAGGCGCAAGGCCCGCCACGGCGACACCTCGCCCTACGCCGGCCTCGACGACGACGAGGCGTCACCGCTGGACCTCGACCTGCCGCATCCGGTGGCGGGAGAACCAGCAAGGCCCACGGCGTCCGCCGACCCGGTGGGTACCGCCGTCGGCGCGACCGGCGCTCCGGGCTCCTCGCCGAACGCCACCCACATCGACATCACCTGACATCGCCTGGCATCTCTGATATCACTTAGCGTAACTTAATGCCGTCCGGCATCGCCTGACGGCACCTGACGGCATCACCCGACATGATCATTCAGTCCATCCGAGCGGGCGTCCAGCTCGGTCCGCCGGCCATGTCAAAGCCGACCAGGCTCGGTGAACATCCGCCCGGCAACGGCCCGGCGGCGTGGGCGTAGGCTGACGAAGTGTCCACCGCGCCGGCGGGCCCGCCGTCCGGGCCCGGGGCTTTTCCCGCGGCCATACCCACGGCTCTGACCGACTTCATGGGCGGTTATCCCTTCGGTCTCGACCCCTTCCAGATCGAGGCGTGCACCGCGCTCGACGCCGGTGAGGGCGTCCTGGTCGCGGCGCCCACCGGGGCCGGTAAGACGGTCGTCGGCGAGTTCGCCGCCCATCTCGCGCTCGCCCGCGGGCAGCGCTGCTTCTACACGACCCCGATCAAGGCGCTGTCGAACCAGAAGTACACCGATCTCGTCGCCCGCCACGGCGCTGACGCGGTCGGCCTGCTCACCGGCGACACCACCCGCAACCCGGACGCGCCGGTGATCGTCATGACCACCGAGGTCCTGCGCAACATGCTCTACGCGCAGCCCGCCGGGCGGGAACGGCTCGACCTGCTCGCCTTCGTCGTCATGGACGAGGTGCACTACCTCGCCGACCGGCAGCGCGGAGCCGTCTGGGAAGAGGTGATCATTCACCTGCCGGCGTATGTCCAGCTGGTGTCGCTGTCGGCGACGGTGAGCAACGCGGAGGAGTTCGCGGAATGGCTGATCACCGTCCGCGGCCACACCCGGGTCGTCGTCTCCGAGCACCGCCCGGTGCCGCTGTGGCAGCACGTGCTGGCCGACCGGCAGCTGCACGACCTGTTCGTCGCCGGCCCGCTCGCCCCCGACGGCGCCCCGCACACCCAGCGGGACGCGGCGACCCCCGAGACGCCCGCCGCCGCGCGTCCCCGGATCAACCCGGATCTGATCCGCCTGTCCCGGCAGGACAGCCGCCGCCCACCGCGGCCGCGTGGCCGGGGCGGGGCCGTCGCCGCACCGCGCGAGCGGCCCTGGGTGCCCAGCCGGCCCGAGGTCGTCCGCCATCTCGACCGCGCCGGGCTGCTCCCGGCGATCACCTTCGTGTTCAGCCGGGCGGGCTGTGAGGCCGCGGTGCTCGCCTGCGTGCGCGCCGGCCTGCGGCTGACCACGACGGAGGAGCGGCAGACCATCCGCGAGCACGTACGCGCCCGTACCGCGAGCATCCCCGCGGACGACCTGCGCGTACTCGGCTACTGGGAGTGGCTGGACGGTCTTGAGTGCGGCATCGCCGCGCACCACGCCGGGATGCTGCCCACGTTCAAGGAAGTGGTCGAGGAGCTGTTCGTCCGCGGCCTCGTGCGTGCCGTGTTCGCCACCGAGACCCTGGCACTCGGCATCAACATGCCGGCGCGCACGGTCGTCCTGGAGCGGCTGAACAAGTTCAACGGCGAGACCCGCGCCGACATCACCCCGGGTGAGTACACCCAGTTCACCGGGCGGGCCGGGCGGCGCGGCATCGACATCGAGGGGCACGCGGTCGTGCTGTGGCAGCCCGGTCTCGACCCGGTGGCCCTGGCGGGGCTGGCGTCGGCCCGCACCTATCCGCTCCGATCGTCGTTCCGGCCGTCGTACAACATGGCGGTCAATCTCGTCGGGCGACTCGGGCGGACCGAGGCCCGGAGTGTTCTTGAGTCGTCCTTCGCACAGTTCCAGGCCGACCGCGCGGTCGTCGGCCTGGCCCGGCAGGTCCGCCGCAACAACGGCGCGCTCGCCGAGCTGGCCGCCGAGCTGACCTGCGAGCAGGGCCCGGTCAGCGAGTACGCGCGCCTGCGCGAGGAGATCCGCGCCCGCGAGGCGGAGCTGTCCCGGGAGGGCGCCAACCGTCGCCGCGCCGAAGCGCTCGAGGCGCTGTCCCGGCTACGGGTCGGGGATGTCGTGCGCGTCCCGGCCGGCCGGCGCAGCGGCCTGGCAGTCGTGCTCGACCCCGGGGTGAACGGCTACGGCGACGACGGTCCGCGCCCGGTCGTCCTGACGGTGGACAGGCAGGTCCGCCGGCTGTCCACGGTCGACTTCCCGGTGGCCGTCGAGGCGCTGGGCCGCGTGCGGGTGCCGCGGACGTTCAACCCGCGCTCACCGCAGTCGCGCCGTGACCTGGCATCGTCGCTGCGTCAGATCGACGTCCCGCCCGAGCAGGGNGCGGGCCCGCGCCCGGGCCGCCGCCGCGGACGACGCCGAACTCGCCCGGCTGCGCCGCGTGCTGCGCGCCCATCCCGTGCACGGCTGCCCGGACCGGGACGCGCACCTGCGCGTCATGGACCGCCACGCGAAGCTGCGCCGGGAGACCGACACCCTGCAGCGACGCATCGAGAACCGCACGAACACCGTCGCGAAGATCTTCGACCGGGTGTGCGCGGCCCTGGAAACGTTGGACTACCTGCGAGGTGACACCGTCACCGACGTCGGCGCCCTGCTCAGCCGCGTCTACACCGAGCAGGACCTGCTCGTCGCCGAATGCCTGCGCGACGGCGTGTGGGAGGGGCTGTCACCGGCCGCGCTCGCCGCGGCGGTCTCCACGCTCGTCTACGAGCCCCGCGGCGAGGAGACGGCGGCGACGAAGACACCCGGCGACCCCGGGCTGCGGGACGCGCTTACGGCCACGGCCCGCATCGCAGGCCGGCTGCGCGACGTCGAGGCCGCCCACGGGCTGGACTTCCTGCGCCCGCCCGAGCCCGGGTTCGCCTGGGTGGCGTTCGGCTGGGCGTCCGGACAGTCACTGGAGAAGGTCCTGACCGACTCCGGTCTGGACCTCACCGCCGGTGACTTCGTCCGCTGGATGCGTCAGCTCATCGACCTGCTCGACCAGATCGTCCAGGTCGCCCCGGAGGGTTCGACCGTGCGGGGTACCGCCCGAGCGGGGCTCGACGCCGTCCNNTCGACGCCGTCCGCCGCGGCGTCGTCGCCTACGCCATGTCGATATAACTTCCCGCGGCGGGGCGGAATCCCCGTCGTCGCTTTCAGGAACCAGCCGCACACGCCGCTTTCAGACGCCGTTTTCACGTGTCATTTCACATGTCATTTTTCATGTTTCATTTCATGTGTCACCGAAGCGGACCGGGAGCTCGAGGAGACCGCGGAAGGACGACGCCGCGGGCAGCCACCGAAGGTTCTCCGGCGCCACCTCGAGCGCCAGGTTGGGCAACCTGCGCAACAGTGTGCCGAGGGCGGTCCGCGCCTCCATCCGGGCCAGCGACACACCCAGACAGTAGTGGACGCCGTACCCGAAGGCCATGTGCGGATTGTCCGTCCGGTCGACGTGCAGACCGTCGGGGTCGGTGAAATGCGCCGGGTCATGGTTCGCCGCGTTGAGGACGACGGTGACGATCGAGCCCTTCGGAATACGCACCCCGCTGTACTCGACATCCTCCGTCGCCAGCCGGAAGCTCGCCACCGGGACCGATCCGTTGAACCGGAGAAGCTCCTCGATCGCGCCCGGCAGGAGGTCCGGGTTCCTCGTCACCAGGTCGAGCTGGTCCGGGTTCGTCAGCAGCGCGGTGACCGCGTTCCCGATGAAGTCGGCCGTTGTCTGGTGGCCGGCGAACAACAGCAGGAAGGCGGTCGAAACCAGCTCCTCCTCGGAGAGTTTCCCGCCGCCGTCACGGGCCGCGATCAACGCGCTGATCAGGTCGTCGCCGGGCCGGTCGCGCTTGTTCCCGACCAGCTTGGTCAGATAGGCGTACAGATTCTGCTGCGCCTCCTGGATGGCGGCCCGGTCCTCCTCGTTGCTGCGCCCGGCCGTGCCCTGGGTGCGGATGACCTGCGTGCCGCTGAAGAACTGCTCACGGTCCTCGACCGGGACGCCGAGCAGCTCACAGATGACGTTCATCGGCAGCGGCAGGGCGAACTCGCTGATCAGCTCGGCCCGGCCGGCGGGCACGATCGGGTCCAGCAGGTCGTCCACGACCTGTTGGACGCGCGGGGCCAGCGCATCGATACGGCGCGGGGTGAACGCCTGGGAGACCAGGCGGCGCAGCCGGCTGTGTTCCGGCGGGTCCGCGTTGAGCATGTTCCGGTTCAACGCGACCGACTTCTCCCCGAAGACCTGCAGGTAGAGATCCCCGGCCCGGTCGATGTCCTTGCTCAGCCGCGGATCGGAGAGCACTGCCCTCGCGTCGGCGTACCGGGTGACCATCCAGGTCTCGAACCTGGGCGTCCGCACCCGGCAGACCGGCGCGTTCTCCCGCAGCCGGGCGTACGTCGGATACGGGTCGAGACGGAACTCCGGGGTGAAAAGCTCGGCCGCGGGAACCGCCTGCGTGACTTCACTCATACTGGATTCCTTCTGCTGGATGCTTCCACCCGTGAAATCGAGGGCGAAAACGGCTGCTGTCACGACCGTTCAGTCCCTCGGTCGCGTGATTCGGCCGTGTTCGACGCACGCGCGCACGTCACAGCATCGACAGTATGAGACCGGAGCCGCCTGCGCCCGTCGACGATGAGCGCGACGAAAATAACGGTGAAAACTATTTCTCAACCGTCAGAGCGGAATCAGGCGGACGCCGGGGCCGCATAGTCGGGCCATGTCATCCAGATCGGATGTGATCATGGCTACTGGCCCTCGCTGACGCAGCGCCATTTCTGCGACCATGGCGTCGATGGCGTACTTGTGCCCATGTAGATTCGCGGCCCGCAGCAGTGCCGACGCGGCTCGTGCGGCATCCCTGGTGAGGGATTCCACCTGGACGCGAGAGAGGATCCAGGTCATGCGCGCCGCGTCTGTCTTGGGGTGTGTCGCTTCGATGATGGTTGCGGCGCAGGTCCTGACCCTCCATTCCATGCGCTGTGCCTCGTCCAGGACGACCATGACCCTTCGCCGCCCCTCGACGAAGCCGGACAGTCCCGCGCAGTCAAGAACAAGGGTCCCCTGTGTAGCTGAGACTTTCACGCAGCGTCGTGCTCCTGCGCAACCGTGCCGGTGAGCGCTTCATGCGCCCAGGCCCGCTCGTCGTCCGTGAACGCGCCGTGCTCTTCCTGGTAGACACGGATGTCCTCGGCGAGGAGTTCGCGGCGAATACGGTCCTCGATCATCTTTGCGACGAAGCCGGAGAACTCGCGTTTACCGATCAGCTCACGTACGGCGTCAGCGGTCCCCTGAGGAAGGGACAGGCTCAACCGAGTAGAAGGGCCTTCACCCAGCGGGTATTCATGGATACTCATATGGGTACTGTAACATTTCTGCTGTTACGACAGCGGCGTCGTCACGTCCGATCGGTTCACCGGGCCGGGCGCATACACCGGCATCCGGACGAAGGTGGGCTGTATGTCGACCTCGCAGCGCAGGCTGTTCGCGATGTAGCACTCCTGGTGGGCCAGCTCCACCAGGCGGTGCAGCCGCTCGAGCGGGACGTCCCCGGCAACCACGATCCGTGGCCGCAGCAGGATGCGGCTCAGGCCCGTCCGCCGCCCGTGCGGCATGACCGCCTCCGCGTCGTCGGAGTAGTCACGGACGTCCACCCGCGCCCGGGCCGCCACCGCCAGGAAGGACAGCAGCTGGCAGGACGCCGCCGCGAGCAGCAGGAGCTGTTCGGGGTTGGGATGCTCGGGTGAGCCGCGGAAGGCGGGGTCCGCGCTGAGCGGGACGCCCGCGGGCGCGGGCGGGCATTCGCCGTGATGCCCCCGGTCGTACCCCTCGTAGCCGGCGGCCGTCGAGCCCTCCCAGCGGCAGCGGGCCTGGTAGCGGTGCTGCCCGTGCGGATCCACCCGACCTCCCGACAAGAGGGGAAAGACCTCCGCCGCCACCTGGCGGGCGCGGCCCGGACCACCCGCCCTTCCGTGCCGTGCCAGGTGGTGTCCGTGCCAGGTGGCGCGGCCTGAGACCGCCAGTGTGTCAGTTCCGCCTGATGGGCGGAGCACGCTCCGACGGCCACGGCGATGACGGGACCCGGCCGGCCGCACGGCCGGCGTGTCGCTCATCGACGAAGGCTGGTGATCTCTCGGCTGTCGTCAGGCGGTTGCCGGAGCCGGCGCGGCCCGCCAGCCGGCGGCGCCCACGGGTGCCGCGCCCAGCGGCGGCTCGCCGTCCGCGATNCTCGCCGTCCGCGATCCGTTGCCGGTCGCGTCGGGCGACCTCCTGGCGCAGCAGCGGGATGAGTTCACGGCCGATCGCGACGGTGTCGTCGTAGACGTCGAAGCCGGTGAGCAGCAGCGTGCTGACTCCGATGTCGATGTACTCCAGCAGCGCCTCGACGATCGTGTCCGGCGTGCCGACCAGTGTGATCTTGTTGCCACCGTAGCCGGTCGCGGCGGCCAGCGCTGTCCACAGCACCTTGCCGTGGCGCTCGCCGCGCCGAGCCGCCTCCAGTTGGCGTTGGAAGCTGACCGGGGGCGCCTCCTTCGGCTGTCCGTCGAGCTCCTTGGGCCCTCCGAAGCGCGCCAGCCGTTGCCTGACGGTGAGCAGGATCCGCTCCGCCTGCTCCCACGCGAGCTTCTCGGTCGCACCGATGATCACACGGAACGACACGCTGATGCGCGGGCTCTGGCTGCGGCCGGCGGCGTCGGCAGCCGCCCGCACGTTTTGGATCTCCTCGGCGATCTGGTCAAGCGGCTGGCCGAAGAACGCGTAGACGTCGGTCTCGGCGCCACCGACCCGGTACGCGTCCGGTGAGGAGCCGGTGAAGAAGATCGGGATGCGTGGCCGCTGGTACGTCGGCGCCGGCTCGCCGCCGCGTATGCGGTAGAAGCGGCCGTCATGGTCGAAGGGCCGCTCGGCGGTCCACGCTTGTTTGAGGACCCGCAGGTACTCGCCGCTGCGGTCGTAGCGGCTGGGCTTGTCGAGGAAGTCCCCGTCGCGGCGCTGTTCGGCCTCGATACCGCCGGAGATGGTGTGCAGCGCGATACGCCCGCCGGTGATCTCGTCGAGCGTCGCGAACTGCCGCGCGGTAACGGTCGGCTGGGTGAAGCCGGGCCGATGGGCGATCAGGAAGCCGAGCCGTTCGGTGTGGGCGGCCGCGTAGGTGGTCACGTAGAGCGGGTCGGGTATCACCGAGGTCAGTGTGACGAGGACGCGATCGTAGTCGGCCTTCTCGGTGGCGCGGACGAGGCGGCGCAGGAAGGCGCGGTCGATCGGCGGGCCGCCCGGGTGTATCTCCGTTGCCTGGTTGGTAAGCAGCGGGCCGATGATCTCAATAGGCATGATGGTCGGGAGCTCCCAGGTCGTGACGGACGGTCAGGCAACGGCGCGCTGGATGTTGGAGGCGTCCGCCAGCGCGCGCGTGTAGGGGTGGCGTGCTTCGCCTGCCAGCAGGCCGGCGGTGGTGATCTGTTCGACGATCCGCCCGTCGCGGAAGACGGCAAGGCGCTCGCAGAGCTCGCAGACGACGGCGATGTCGTGGCTGACGAACAGCAGGGAGAGCCCGGTCCGCTCGCGCAGCGAGCGCAGGAGCGCGACGATCTCCGCCTGGGTCCTGACGTCAAGACCGCTGGTGGGCTCGTCGGCGATCAGCAGATCCGGCTCGCAGCTGATCGCGAGCGCGAGCATGACGCGCTGCTGCATGCCGCCGGAGAGCTGGGTGGGGATCTGGCCGTAGACGCGTTCGGGATCGCGTAGCTCGACAGCGCGCAGCAGCTCGAGCGCGCGGCGACGCGCGGCGGGCCGTGAGTGGCCGCCCCTGACGCGCAGCACCTCGGTCAGTTGGCGGCCGACGCTCAGGGACGGGTTGAGGTAGGCCGCCGGGTCCTGGAAGACGGCTCCGATGCGCGTGCCGTACAGCGCGCGCCAGTCACGCGCCGTGTAGGTGGTCAGATCGTTGTGGTCGAGCACGAGGCGGCCGCCCCCGATCGTGCAGCCGGGTGGCAGCGCGCCGAGCAGCGCGCGGCAGGTCAGGGTCTTGCCGCTGCCCGATTCGCCCACGAGTCCGAGCGCCTCGCCGCTGCCCAGCGTGAGGTCCACACCGTGGACCGCCTCCCGTGGCCCGTCGGCGCCGGGGACCGTGATGCGCAGGCCGGTGACGGTCAGCAGCGAGGGAGCGGCCGGCCGCCGCGTGGTGATCTCCTGCGGCCGGACGGGCCCGCGGCCGGGGGACGGGCCGTCCGCCGCCACGCGCTCGGTGTGAGGCGCGAGCGGTTGGGCTGGCACGATCCGCGCGGGGTCCTCAGCCGCGGAAGCGGGCAATGCGCCGTCCCGGTCGTCGAAGCTGTCGGCCGCGACTGCTCCGGCTGCTCCGGCTGCTCCGGCTGTTTCGGCTGTTTCGGCTGCTCCATCGGTGTTGCCGGCCTCGCCGGGGCGGTGCGCGTGGCGCGCGAGGCCGTCGGTCAGCCCGTCGGCCAGCGCGCTGAGCGCCCAGACCGTCAGGCCGATCGTCAGCCCGGGCCAGACCGGCGCGAGCGGGTCGTCGGCAAGGTGCTCGACACTGTCGGCGAGCATCCCGCCCCAGGTCGGGTCGGGAGCCTGGACGCCCAGGCCGAGGAAGCCGAGGCTGGCGATGGCCAGAACGGCGAAGCCGGCGGAGGTGGTGGCCGCCACGGTGAGCGTCGGCAGCACCTTGCGGGCGATGTGGCGGCGCAGGATCCAGCCGCGCGAGGCGCCGGCGAGCAGCGCGGCCTCGACGTACTGCTCGCCGGCGAAGCCGAGCGTCTCCGCGCGCATGACGCGGAAGAAGCGCGGGGCGAGCAGCACACCGATCGCGATCACTACGCCCAGCTCACCGTCGGTGAACAGGCCCGCGACCGCGATCGCGAAGACGATCGGAGGAAGCGTCATCAGGGCGTCGGTGAGGCGCAGCAGCCCGAACTGCGCGCCACGTCCGGCAAAGGGGGAGAGGATCCCCGGCAGCGCGCCGAGCGCGAGGCCGACCCCGACCATCGCGAGCGCGTCGCGTATCGACGGCGCCGTGCCGGCGAGCAGGCGGCTGAGCACGTCACGGCCGAGGTAGTCGGTGCCCAGCGGATACCCACCGGTGCCCGGCGGCGCGAACAGCTTCGCCTGCTGCGCGCGCGGGTCGTGCGGGGCCAGCGTTTCGCCGAGCACCGTGACGGCCGCGAGCACGATGAGTATCGCCCCCGCGACGCGGGCGGGCACGGCGGCGAACACACGCGCGGCCGTTGCCGTCGCCGTCATCGCGTGCCCCGCGTCGCGGGCCGCAGCCAGCCGAGGAACGCGTCGACGGCGAGGTTGCACGACAGGACGAGGACGATCGAGACGACGAGAACCCCCTGGATGACGGGAATGTCATGGCTTTGCGCGCCGCTGAGCGCGTACTGCCCCAGGCCGGGCAGCCCGAAGATCGCCTCGGCGATGACCGCCCCGCCGAGCAGCGTCGGGATCGCCAGCCCGAGCGTTGCGATGGCCGGGGCGGCGGCGTTGCGCAGGATGTGCCCGAACAGGATCCGCGGCGTGGACAGGCCGCGGACCCGCGCGCCCAGGACGTAGTGCGCACCGAACGCGGCAAGCAGCGAGGTGCGCAGCTGGCGGGCGACCTGGGCGGCCACGGCCAGGCCGAGCGAGCCGCCGGGCAGCAGCACGTGCAGCAGCCACTGGCCTGGATCCTCGGTCAGCGGCACGTAGCCGCCGGAGGGCAGCCAGCCGAGCGTCAGCGAGAAGAGCGAGACGAACATGATCGCCAGCCAGAACTCGGGGATCGTGGTCGCCGCCGCCGCCAGCACGGTGATCGCCCGGTCGGTGATGCCGCCCTGGCGGAGCGCGGCAAGAATGCCCGCGGCGAAGCCCGCGAGAACCGCGACGACGACCGCCACCAGGGTGATAGAGGCATCGACCGGCAGCCGTTCGCCGATGCTCTTCGTCACCGACAGGCCGCTGAAGTACGACTTCCCGAGATCGCCCCGCACCGCATGGCCCAACCAGGAGAGGTACTGCTCGGGAAAGGACCTGTCCAGGCCCCAGGAGGCGTTGAGCCGTGTTACCTCCTCGGGCGTGGCACGATCGCCCAGCTTCTGGGCGGCAGGGTTACCGCTGGCCAGGTACGTCATGAGGAAGACGAGGAACGTGCTGATCAGCGCCACCGGCAGCGCGCCGAGCAGGAGTGTGCGGGCCCAGCGCCGGGCCCGCACACCCGCGACGTGTCGTCGCCGCGTCTGCCGTCCACGGCCCGTGTCGGCCGTGGACGGCGTCGTCGTTGTTGTCGTCGTTGTCATCGAGAGCGCCGGTGCGGCCTCAGCTCGCGAGCCGCACGCCCTCCAGACGGGTGAAGACGACGTAGGGCCGCAGACCGCTGACGTTCGCGGTGTGGGCCAGGACCGTCGGACGGGTGAACAGATAGGTGATCGCGCTCTCGCGCGCGGCCAGCGCCGTCGCCGCCTGCAGCGCCCCGGGGTACTGCGGGCTGTCGAGCGGATAGCTGGCCGCCTCGGCGAGCAACTGCGTGAGCCGGGGGCTCGCCTTGTGGCCGACGTTGAGCTGGCCGTCCTTGCTGTACTGCTGGACGAGCAGCTGCAGGGGCGACTCACGGCCGAGTTGGACGGCGGGTGTGAACGGAAGCTCGTGTTTGATGACCACGCGGTCGGCGAACTGCGTCACCGGCAGCACCTGCAGCTCGGCCCTGATGCCGACGGCGGCGAGCTGGGCCTGAAGCTGCTCGGTCAGGCCCTTGTAGCCGATGAGGTCGACGTAGGTGATCGGCGGCAGCGTGATGCCGTTGGGGTAGCCCGCCTGCGCCAGCAGGCTCCTAGCCTTCGCTGGATCGTAAGGATAGAGGTTGGCCACCTCCTCGCTGTAGCCGACGGTGCCCTTGGGGAAGGGCTGGAAGGTGGGCTCGCCGATGCCTCCGCTCTGCGCGGCGATCAGCGCTCTGCGGTCGATCGCGGTGTTGATCGCCTCGATCAGGGTGTGGTTGTCGAACGGCGGGATCGAGTCGTTGATCAGAAGCGAGCTCGCCGCCAGGCTCGGGAACTGCGTGACCTTCAGCCCCGCGCGCTCCACGGCCTTGACTCCGCCACCGGTGATGTTGGCCAGGTCGAGCTCGCCGCTCTGCAGACCGGCCAGGATCACCTGCGCGTCGGTGAGGTACTTCAGCTCCACGCCGGCGAGATGGATGTTCGCCGCGTTCCAGTAGTCGGGGTTGCGCACCAGTGACGACGATCCGTCGGGCACGAACTTCGTCAGCCGGAACGCCCCGGAGCCGACCGGCGTGGTCGCCAGCCGGGCGATGTCGCCCGCCAGCGCCGTCGGGCTGACGATCATTCCGGCCTTGCCGCCGAGGACCAGCACGAGCTGGTAGTCCGGGCGGGTGAGCTGCAGCCGCACGGTCAACGGGTCGACGACGTCGACCGACGCGATGCCCGTCAGCAGCGGCACCAGCACGGAGTCCTTCTGCGTCTTCCCGCGTTCCAGGTTCACCTTCACGGCCTGCGCGTCGAACGCCGCGCCGTCGGTGAAGGTGACGTGGTCACGCAACTTCAGCGTGAGCGTGCGGCCGTCCTCGGAGTAGTTCCAGGCGGTGGCCAGGCCCGGCGTGGGCTGGCCCTGCTCGTCGAGCCGGATCAGGGAGTCGTAGACGAGGCCCAGGATCGGGGTCTCGATCGCCGCCCCCGACGTCACCGGATCCCAGCCGAGGTTGGCATACACCGCCCAGCGCAGCGTCCCCCCGACGGCGGGACCGTTTGCGGGGGTGCCGGTGGTGTCGTCGTCGCCCGAGCCGCAGCCGGCGCCGGTGGCCGCGAGCGCCAGGCCGAGCAGGATGACCAGGGCGACGCGGCGCCACGAACGAACCGCGGCGCTCATGCCCCGGCTCCGTGGGTCACGCGCTCGCCCGCGCCCGCGCCGGCGTGCTCGCGTACCTGGGTGATCAGGTCGCGTACGCGCTGGTCGAGCTCGTAGCCGTCGAGTACCAGCGCGCTCGCGCCGGCGTCGACATGATCGAGCAGGGTCTGGACGTTCGTGTCGGGTGTCACCGTGACGGTCACGCCGGTCGCGGTGTGCCGATGCCCCTCTGTCACACCGGTCACACCGGTCGCATCGTGACCGTGCTCGACGGCCGGATGTGTGTCAGCGCTCCCGGCACCCGCGTGCCGGGGCGGCGCGGGCAGCAGATGGACGTCGGCTTCCTGCTCGGCGAGCTGGGCGACGTCCGCCCCCGACCCGCCGATGTAGAGCGGGATGTGATGACGCAGCGGGGAGATGTGGTTGACGTAGTGCTGGACGCGATAGAAGCGTCCGTCGACGTCGACGGGCTCATGTGCCGCCCAGGCCTGCTTGAGGAGCTGGAGGTACTCGCGGTCGCGGGCGAGCGCGTCCTGTTCGGGCACGAAGTCGCCGTCACGACGTCGTTCGTGCTCTGATGTGCCGACGAGCGCGAGAACCGCGACGCGCCCGTCGCTGAACCGGTCGAGCGTGGACAGGGCGCGCGCGGCCACCGTCGGCTGTGTCAGGCCTGGCTGGTGCGCGATCAGCAGGCCGAGCCGCTCGGTCTGCAACGCCGCGTAGGCGGCGACCTGGTGACTGTCCGGCACCGACGGGCCGGTCGGCACCAGCACACGGTCGAAACCGGCGTCCTCATGGGCGTGGGCAAGGCGTCGCACCGCGTCAGGCTGCGCGCGGGGGCGATCGCCGCCAGCCGCGGAGTGGTCCTGGATGGACAACACTCCGATCAGCTCAACGGGCATCGTGGGATCTCTCGGTCGGGGTGACAGGGGTGAGTGCGGCGCGACCGGCCGCGGTGAGAACGGAATCGGTCTGAGGCGTGTGCACCGGGCCGCACAGCGCGTCACGGTGGTGACGTTGTAACGGGTGGTGGCGGGCCAGGCCGGCGTCACCGACGGCATCGAGCGCACGGTCGGTCGCTGCCAGCACCGCGCGCGTGACGACGGCCTTGACCAGAGTGGCCCGGGCGGACGCGCGCTCGGCCTCGGTGCCGCCGTGCTCGCCCGCGGCGGCCAGCTCGCGTGTCAGTGTCTCGGCGATCAGCAGCTCCGCCTCGATCTCGCCGACGATGGCCTGCACCCGCGGCAGCGTCGCCAACGAGACGCCGAGACTGGCCGGCACGTGCTCGCGCAGGTATGTCGTCAGCGCCGTGCGGGTGGCACGACCGACGCCCACGTAGATCGCCGCCAGCAGCGCCACGCCCCACACGACGAACGTGCCGCTGCGAAACGGCTGCTCACGGTCGGCCGGAGCGAGCCCGACGACACGATGCGGTGGGACCACGACGTCGTGCAGGATGACGTCGTGGCTGGCGGTGGCGCGCAGGCCGACGTGGTCCCAGGTCTCGCGGATCTCGATCCCGGGCGTGTCGGCGCGCACGAAGAACGCCCCGGTGAGCGGCCCGCTCTCGCCCTGCGCCGACGCCCAGACGACGAGCCAGCGCAGCCCGACACTGCCGGTGCAGAACGTCTTGTGGCCCGACAGGCGCCAGGCCGGCGTGCCGTCGGCGCCTGTGACACGGACGGCCGTGGTCGCGGGCCGGCCACCGCGCGCCGCGGAGCCCAGGTCCGGCTCGACGGACAGCGCGTTGATCAGAGCTGGCCCGGCGAGCGTCTCGGCGACGATCTCGTCGCGCAGCTCGTCCGGCCACACGTCGACCGGCTCCGACACGAGCTGCAACTGCAGCAGGTGCATGACCCACACCAACGCCGTGGACGGGTCGACGGCACCGATCCGCGCCACCGCCTCGGTGACCGTGGGCAGCGTGGCCCCGGAGCCGCCGAGCCGCGATGCGAGCGTCAGGTTGCCAAGTCCCGCCCGCCACAGGGCCTCGACGCTGGCCGGGCGAAAGCGGCCGTCACGGTCGGCCGCTGCCGCCTCCGGGGCGATCACCTGCGCGACCGCGTCCGCGGCGGCCAGGATCGCCGCCGGATCATCACCTGCCAGCACCGGGACGGTCACGCCCGCCGCAGCCATGGGGAACCCTTCCTCCGGCACATGCCAGGCCGGTCCGCGATACGACCAGGTCGACACGACCGGGTGCTGTGACGGCGCCCTGAGAGGCGCCTCAATCTCGGCTGCGGTGTCCGGTCGGTGTCCGCGGGCCCGCGTTCGTCAGCGGGCGCACGGCACCGAGCCGATCGGCGGGG
>NZ_JWIO01000033.1:23601-30986 GCF_001017755.1 Protofrankia coriariae | reverse complement strand
GGAGCCGATCGGCGGGCGTCGTCGTCCGGTTCCGCTCGCCGCTGAAGGTCCGCCCCCGTAACCGGGCGTGATATGGCTGGACAGCTGCGGCCCCGTCGTGGCCGGGCTCGGTTTCAATACTCACAGAACTCCGATGCTTACAGAGCTGTAATAATTATGGGAAGATCCGTCCGGCCAGGTCCGCAGAGTGCCGCCCCAGTTTTAATGATCATCGGCCGTCCGGACGACACACACTCTGACGTCGGCTTCTAAAGAGATTCTTGAGTCTGGACAGTCAGATCGCGGGTGATCCTCGCCAGTGCGGAACGAGCGGCCGAGCGTAGCCGTCACCGTCGAACAGCGAGATCCCGCGAGCCCGGACAGCGGTATTTGTAAAATTTACAAAACAGCAACCAATGGACGGCCGTGAATGGCGTCCACGCCGCCCGACCGACCCGCCGGCGTCCCGGCGCTTCACGGCGACGGTCATTCCGATGAGCGTCCGACGCCCTTGCTGGTTACTAAGTGTAACTAGTGAAGCTGGATGATCATAAAGTGATCTTGAAGATCAAGGCAGAACCAAGGGGAGGGGTGAGCTCGGGCAAGCGCAGGGACCCTTACCCGGAGGACAACCACTGTCAAACCAGCGACCCAACGCGCCCAGCGGTTGTTCCTCGGGCGGCCGGACGATCCGTTTGGTCGGATCAGTGGGCCAGATCGTCGAGGTGCTGGCGCAGGACGGCGCGGATGCCGGCTGGTGTGATGCCGGGCGGGTCGGCGATGCCCTGCACGGCCAGGCCGTCCAGGAGCGCGTGCAGCCGGGCCGTCTCCACCTCGGGATCCCGGCGGGTGGCGAGGCGGCCGAGGTCGCCGAGCTGGCGGACGACAGTCCGCACGACATGGCGGATCAGCCTGTCGATCTCGCGCCGCTGTTCGCGCAGGTCCGCTCCGAGGTGCGCGTTACCGACCATCGCGAGCCATGCCTCGGACTCGACCCGCCGGTTCGCGTCGAGGGGCAGCAACTGCTCGAGAATCCCCATGGGCGCGGCCGGCGTGACAGCGCCGCCGCGGGCTGCGTCGAGCGCGTCGAACCGCCGCCGGACCTGACCGACCGCCCACTCGACCGCGAATACGATCATGTCGCCGCTGGTGGCGAAGTAGTGCCGTAGCGCCCCGGGCGACCAGCCCGCCTCCCGCGCCACCGTCCGGACCGACACGGCGGGGAAGCCGTCGCGCAGCGCCACCCGCCACACCGCGCCGGCGAGCTCCTCACGGCGGGCCTCGTGATCGACAACCTTCGGCACGGACCCATAATGGCACGGCCGTGCTAAATTATTTTTATGACACGGCTGTATGAAAACGGTGCGTCTGCTTCGGCGGTCCCGGTGAGCGCCGCGGTGGGTCTACCTCCTCGTGGCGGCCGGGCTGAACGTCCTGCGACAGCTCGTGTGGCCGCTGCCGCGCTACCACCTGACACCTGACACCTGACCCGCACCGTGCGGCCGGTTCAGCGCACGCCTGACGGGATGGCCGCCGAGGGTGGGAGCCGAGGGTGGCGACTTGACCGGGAGTTGGGGGATCTGTTCTGCTCGTCATGCCCAGCCGATGCACCGGGCCCAGTCGATGGACGCATGATGGACGCGGAGGAAGCCGGTGGGAGTCTCCCCTGACATCGGCCGGTCGCCCCGGCGGCCCGGGCTCGGCGGCCGGCGCCCTGCGGGGGCCGGCCATGGCATCACAGCCCCGCACGCTGAGCACCCGGTCACGCTGAGCCGTCGCTCACACTAAGCCGTCGCTCACGCCGCGTATCCGATCACGCCGAGCTGCTGATCACGTCACATAGTCCATCATGCCGCCAGTCGGTACCGGCTGGCGTGGCCTCCTCCTCGTGTCAGGGAGAACTCCCGTGTCCGGATGGTTCCGTGCCGTCGGGCTGCTCGCCGGCGCCGCGCTCGACGCCGCCCTCGCCGACCCGGCGCGGGGGCACCCGGTGGCGGCCTTCGGGACCGTCGCCAACCACACCGAACGGCTGCTCTACCGCGACAGCCGGGCCGCCGGGCTGGCCTACACCTGCGCGCTCGCCGGCGGCACCGTCGCCGTCGGCGCCCTGGCGCGCTCCGGGGTGACCAGGGCCGGCCNGGCTGCCCGCGGGCCGCCCCGGTGGCGCTGACCACGGCGGCGACGTGGACGGTGCTGGGCGGGGCATCCCTGCGCCGCCACGGCCGTCACCTCGGCGGCGAGCTCCTGCGCGACGACCTGATCGCCGCCCGTGGCCGCCTGCCGTCGCTGTGCGGCCGGGACCCGGCCGTCCTCGACCGCGCCGGGCTGTCCCGGGCGGGGGTGGAGTCGCTGGCCGAGAACACCTCGGACGCGGTCGTCGGGCCGCTGCTGTGGGGGGCGCTCGGCGGTGTCCCGGGGCTGCTCGGCTACCGGGCGGTCAACACCCTGGACGCGCTGGTCGGCTACCGCAGCACCCGGCACGCCCGCTTCGGCTGGGCCTCGGCCCGCCTGGACGATCTCGCGAACCTGCTGCCGTCCCGCGTCGCCGGACTGCTGGCCTGCGCGTGCGCGCCGATCGTCGGCGGCTCGGCCGTCGACGCCTTCTGGGTGATGCGCCGGGACGGCTGCAGCCATCCCAGCCCGAACGCCGGCCAGGTGGAGGCGGCGTTCGCCGGCGCGCTCGGGCTGCGCCTCGGCGGGACGCTGCGCTACCACCACGGGGTGGAGCACCGGCCGGTGATGGGCTATGGCCGGCCGGCCGTACCTGCCGACCTGGAACGGGCCGCGCTCCTCTCCGCCTCGGTCAGCGGCTGCGCGCTGGTGCTGTCCGCCGGCGTCGCCGTGGCCACGGCGGCGGCCCGGTCGGCGCTGGGCTCGGCACGGGGCTCCAGACACACTTCCGCGCGGGCCTCCACATGGGCCACCGCCCGGCCCCGCCGGCGAGGCCGGCGGTGAGCGGGGGAGCGCTGCTGGTCGCCGGGACGACGTCGGACGCGGGCAAGAGCGTGGTCACCGCCGGGCTGTGCCGCTGGCTCGCCCGCGAAGGCGTGCGGGTCGCGCCGTTCAAGGCGCAGAACATGGCGCTGAACTCGGTGGTGACCGCGGACGGCGCGGAGATCGGCCGCGCCCAGGCGATGCAGGCCGCCGCAGCCGGGGTCGAACCGGAGGCGGCGATGAACCCGGTGCTGCTCAAACCCGGAAGCGACCGGCACAGCCAGCTCGTCGTTCTCGGCCGGCCCGTCGCCGAGGTCGACGCGCTGGGCTACCGCCCGTACAAGGCGCGGCTGGCCGGCATCGTCACGGACTGCCTGGCCGACCTGCGCGGCCGATTCGACGCGGTGATCTGCGAGGGCGCCGGCTCGCCCGCGGAGATCAACCTGCGGGACACCGACATCGCGAACATGGGCCTGGCCCGGGCCGCGAACCTGCCGGTGCTCGTCGTCGGCGACATCGACCGCGGCGGGGTGTTCGCCGCACTGTTCGGCACCCTCGCGCTGCTCGACGCCGACGATCAGGCGCTGGTCGCCGGCTGGATCGTCAACAAGTTCCGCGGCGACCCCCGGCTGCTCGAGCCCGGGCTGCGCCAGCTCGAGCAGCTCACCGGCCGTCCAGTACACGGGGTGCTGCCGTGGCGCTCCGGGCTGTGGCTGGACGTCGAGGACTCCCTGGACCTCGCCTCCTATCCGGCCTACCCGGACGCCGGCGACGCCGACGACGCCGACACACACAACGCCGCCGATACCCGTGGCGCCGATACCCATGGTGGCGGTACTGGTGCCAACAGCCACACGGGGGACGTCCTGCGGGTGGCTGTGATCCGGCTGCCGCGGCTGTCCAACGTCACCGACATCGACGCGCTGCGGGCCGAGCCCGGGGTGCTGGTGGGCTTCGCGACCCGCCCCGACGATCTCACCGACGCCGATCTGGTGGTCGTTCCCGGGACCAGGGCGACCGTCGACGACCTCGGCTGGCTGCGCCGGCGCGGCCTGGACGCCGCCCTGCGCGCCCGGGCCGCGCGGGGCCGGCCGCTGCTGGGGATCTGCGGCGGCTACCAGATGCTCGGCCGGCGCATCGACGACCCGGTCGAATCCGGCGCCGGTACGGTCGACGGCCTCGGCCTGCTGCCGGTGACCACCGCCTTCGCCCCCGACAAGCTGCTCGGCCGCCGTACCGGAACCACCCCCGACGGTCTGACCGTGACCGGCTACGAGATCCGTCACGGCCGGCTCACCGTCCACGACGCCGGGCCGCTCGCGAGGCCCGCGGGTGGGCCGGTGAGGGGGAACGCCGGGGGGCCGGCCGTCGAACCGTTCGCCGCGGACGGGGTGCGCGCCGGCGCGGTCGCCGGCACGAGCTGGCACGGGCTGCTGGAGAACGACGAGTTCCGCCGGGAGTTCCTCGTCGACGTGGCGGCCCGCGCCGGACGCTCGTTCATCCCGGCCCGCACCTGTTTCGCCGACGTCCGCCGCCGCCGTCTGGACGTCCTCGGCGACCTGGTCGCGGACCATCTCGACACCGGGGCCGTCCGCCGGCTGCTCGAGGGCGGTCCCCCGGCCGGCCTGCCCTTCGTCCCGCCGGGGGCACCGGGGTGACAGCGGCCATCGCCTCCGGTCACCGGATGGTGCCGCGGGTGCCCGCTCACCGCCCGTCCGGAGAAATGGCGGCCGATGACCGTTGCGGTCGGGTCGACATGACCTGAGGAGACCGCGCTTCTTCCAGGCCGGGCCGCCGGCCGGCGATCGGCCGCCTCCTGATCTGTCGGTGATCCGTCGGTAGGGTCCCCGCCATCTGTTTCCCGTCACAGCGTCAAACGTTGTATACCGGTCTGGCCGGGAACAAGCAGGATCCGCGGGGGCGGTCAGGCCTGTCCGGGTAATGGCCATCCGGGTGGACGAAAGGCTCGGAACAGGCTCTCAAGGGGGTACTGAGCTTGTCGAACGACCCGTGGTGGCGCAATCCCAATATCGTCGTTCCCTCACTCGTGGGCCTGCTGACGGCGGTGATAGGGCCGCTGGTGGCCGTGGCCCTCACCGGCAGCGCGACGGTGAAGCCCCCGCCGCAGCCCCCGACCTCGACCGCGCCGTACACCAGCACGCCCACGCCGACCAGGACCCGCACCCCGAGCCCGAGCCCGAGCCCGGTCCGCACGACGGCGACGGCCCGTCCGCCGTGCACGGTGGGTACGGCGTCACCGTCCCTCGACACCGATCAGGCGGCCATCTGCACCCTGCTGCGCAGCAGCCTGATCGATCGCCGCTCCTGCCACAGCCGTCCCGATCTGGAGTCGGTGGCTCCCTGGAACGCCCTGAGCGCGATCACGTGTGAGACCGCCGCGGACTCCACCAAGGTCCAGCTCCTGCGGTACCGAACCGTCGCGGACATGAACGCGTATCTGGACCGCGCCGCCGGCTCCGTCAACGGCCTCGGCAACTGCAAGGACGGCCAGGAGTCGAACACCACCTGGCACACGTCCTCCAGCGGGACGCTGGGCCGCAAGGTGTGTATTTTTCTCAGTAACGGCAAGTTCCAGATCAACTGGGCGTTCAACACGGAACGTGTCGTGGTGGTCCGTGAAGATCAGTCAGCCGTCTCCGCGGCCTCCTGGTGGGACAAGAACGCCTGCCTGCTCACAAGCTGCTGATCGCGGAAAATACTGAACGCGCGGCGCGACCTGGATCCCCTGCCCGCGCTGCGCGTTTCCCGTCCTGGTGTCCGGCCTGTTTTTCCGTTGTTTTCCGGGTCCCGGCCACCGGTCGCCGGCCAGTCAGGGTGGCCGGCGACCGCCGAGGCCCAGGTCCGGCGGAACAGCCCCCGAGCCGTCCCAGCCGATTACAGTATGCCGTTGGTATGCCGTTGGTCGACCGGATTGCGAGGGTCAGCATGCGGTCCGGGGCCAGGGCGTGTCGACCATCCGCGTTCGCGTGCCGCACCCCTTCGCCTGCTGATCCTTTCTTCTCCTCGGGAGTATCGACGTGACACGTCCTGGCAGCGAGCCGATGATCGTTCTGCTGTCCACCGCCGACACCGAACTGTTGGCGGCCCGGGCCAGCGGGATGCCGTGGCGGGTGGCGAACCCGGCCCGGCTCGCTGCCGAGGGCGTCCCCGGCCTGCTCCAGGGCGCGGACGCGGTGGTCGTCCGGCTGCTCGGGGGGCAGCGGGCGTGGCCCGACGGGCTGGCCGCGGCACTCGCCGCCGGGCTGCCCACGGTCGTCCTCGGCGGGGAGGCGGTACCCGACGCCGACCTGATGCGCCGCTCCACCGTGCCGGCCGGTGTCACCACCGAGGCGCTCGCCTACCTGGTGGAGGGCGGCGCGGCGAACCTCGCCGAGCTGTACCGCTTCCTCGCCGACACGCTGCTGCTGACCGGCTTCGGGTTCGCCCCGCCCACGCCGATGCCCGCCGCCGGGGTGCACGGCGCGCGCACGGCGAAGACGGACCGCCCCACCGTCGGTGTCGTGTTCTACCGGGCGCACGCGACGTCCGGGAACACCGCCTTCGTGGACGTGCTGTGCGACGCGCTGGAGGCGCGCGGGGTCAATGCCCGGCCGGTGTTCGCCGCCTCCCTGCGCGGGCTGGGCTCGGCATCCGACGACGTCCTACCACTGCTGGCCGGGGTGGACGCGCTGATCGTGACGATGCTCGCGGCCGGCGGCACCCGCCCGGCCGACGCGTCCGCCGGCGGGGACGAGGAGGCGTGGGACATCGGCGCGCTCGCCGCACTCGACATACCCGTGCTCCAGGGCCTGTGCCTGACGTCGTCGCGGGCGCAGTGGGCGGGCAGCGACGCGGGGCTGTCGCCGATGGACGCGGCCATGCAGGTCGCGATCCCCGAGTTCGACGGCCGGATCATCACCGTGCCGTTCTCGTTCAAGGAGTCCGGGCCGGACGGGGTGCCCGGCTATGTGGCCGACCCCGAGCGCGCCGCCCGGCTGGCCGGGACCGCCGCCCGGCTGGCCCGGCTGCGGCACGTCCCGAACGCCGAGAAGAAGATCGCGCTGGTGCTGTCGTCGTACCCGACCAAGCACGCCCGGGTCGGCAACGCCGTGGGCCTGGACACCCCGGCCTCCGCCGTCCGGCTGCTGGCCGCGCTGCGGGCGGCCGGCTACGACCTGGGCGAGAACGGGCCGGGCGGACGGCCGGTCCCCACCGACGGGGACACGCTCATCCACACGCTCATCGCCGCCGGCGGGCACGACGTCGAGTGGCTGACCGAACAGCAGCTCGCGGCCGCCCCGGCACGGGTGCCGGCGAGCGTGTACCGGCGCTGGTTCGACGCGTTGCCGGCGTCCCTGCGCGAGGGGATGCTCCGACACTGGGGTGAGCCGCCCGGCAGCCTCTACGTCGACCCTCCAACGGTCACTCCCGGTGACATTCCCGGCAGCGCTGGCGGCGGCCTGCCGCGGCCC
>NZ_JWIO01000033.1:21992-23594 GCF_001017755.1 Protofrankia coriariae | reverse complement strand
GGCGGCCTGCCGCGGCCCGCGGACGGGGACGGGCGGGAGCCCGCGATCGTGCTGGCCGCGCTGCGGTTCGGCAACATCCTGCTCATGATCCAGCCGCCGCGGGGGTTCGGGGAGAACCCGGTGGCGATCTACCACGATCCGGACCTGCCGCCGTCCCACCACTACCTGGCCGCCTACCGCTGGCTGGACGAGGAGTTCGGCGCGGACGCGGTCGTGCACCTGGGCAAGCACGGCACGCTGGAGTGGCTGCCCGGCAAGGGCCTCGGCCTGTCGGCGGGATGCGCGCCGGACGCGGTCCTCGGCGACCTGCCGCTGGTCTACCCCTTCCTGGTCAACGACCCCGGGGAGGGCACGCAGGCCAAACGCCGGGCGCACGCGGTCATCGTCGACCATCTGGTGCCACCGATGGCCCGCGCCGACACCTACGGTGACATGGCCCGGCTGGAACAGCTCCTGGACGAGCACGCCACCCTGGCCGCGCTCGACCCGGCGAAGCTGCCGGCGGTCCGCGCCCAGATCTGGACGCTGATCCAGGCCGCCCAGCTCCACCACGATCTCGGGCTGGACGAGCGTCCCGGCGACGACGACTTCGACGACTTCCTGCTGCACGTCGACGGATACCTCTGCGAGGTGAAGGACACCCAGATCCGCGACGGCCTGCACATCCTCGGCGCCGCCCCGGCCGGTGACGCGCGGGTGAACCTGGTGCTGGCGATCCTGCGGGCGTCGCAGGTGTGGGGCGGCACGGCGGGGGCGCTGCCGGGCCTGCGGGCCGCGCTCGGCCTGGTCGAGGGCGGCGGTGCCGCGCGGGTGGAGGTCGACGGTTTCGAGGCGGCCGCCCGCGCGCTCGTCGCCGGCATGGAGGCCGCGGGCTGGGACCCGGCCGCGGCGGCCGGGGTGCGCGCGGACGTCCTTACGGACGGCGAGGCCAGCGGTGGCGCCGCCGGTCCCGGCTACACCGAGGTCGAGCGGGTGCTCGCGTTCGCCGCCACCGAGGTGGTGCCGCGCCTGAACCGGACCTCCGACGAGATCACCAACGTGCTGCGGGCGCTGGGCGGCGGGTTCGTGCCGCCCGGGCCGTCCGGCTCGCCCACCCGGGGGCTGGTGGGCGTGCTGCCGACCGGGCGGAACTTCTACTCGGTCGACCCGAAGGCGATCCCGTCCCGGCTGGCCTGGGAGACCGGCCGGGCGCTCGCCGACTCGCTGCTGGCCCGCCATCTCGCCGACACCGGCTCCTACCCGGCCTCGGTGGGCCTGACCGTCTGGGGCACCTCCGCCATGCGCACGCAGGGTGACGACATCGCGGAGGTACTGGCGCTGCTCGGCTGCCGTCCGACCTGGGACGACGCCTCCCGGCGGGTGACCGGTTTCGAGGTGGTGCCGCTGGCGGAGCTCGGCCGGCCCCGGGTGGACGTGGTGGTGCGGATCTCCGGTTTCTTCCGGGACGCCTTCCCGCACGTGATCGCCCTGCTCGACGACGCGATCACCACCGTCGCCGGGCTCGACGACGAGGCCGACGCCGACAACCTGCTCGCCGCGCACGTCCGCGCCGACCTCGCCCGCGACGGCGCCGCCCACGGCGACCGGCGGCGGGCGACCAGC
>NZ_JWIO01000033.1:20095-21983 GCF_001017755.1 Protofrankia coriariae | reverse complement strand
GCGGGCGACCAGCCGGATCTTCGGCTCGAAGCCGGGGGCGTACGGCGCCGGGCTGCTGCCCCTGATCGACTCACGGGAGTGGCGCTCGGACGCCGACCTCGCCGAGGTGTACGCGGTCTGGGGCGGCTACGCCTACGGCCGCGACCTCGACGGCCGTCAGGCGCGCGCCGACATGGAACAGGCGTTCCGCCGCATCCAGGTGGCGGTGAAGAACGCCGACACCCGCGAGCACGACCTGGTCGACTCCGACGACTACTTCCAGTACCACGGCGGGATGGTGGCGGCGGTACGGGCGCTCACCGGCGCGTCCCCGGCCGCCTACATCGGGGACAGTGCCGTACCGGACGCGGTGCGCACCCGCACCCTGCGGGAGGAGACCCACCGGGTCTTCCGCGCCCGGGTGGTCAACCCGCGGTGGATCGCGGCGATGCGCCGGCACGGCTACAAGGGCGCGTTCGAGCTGGCCGCGACCGTGGACTACCTGTTCGGCTACGACGCCACCGCCGGTGTCGTCCAGGACTGGATGTACGAGTCGCTGGCCGCCTCCTACGTCTTCGACCCGGAAACCCGCGACTTCATGCGGGCGTCCAACCCGTGGGCGCTGCGCGGCATCGCCGAACGCCTGCTGGAGGCCGCCGACCGCGGCCTGTGGGAGAAACCGGACCCCGCCACCCTCGATGGCCTCCGCCAGACCTACCTCGACCTCGAAGGCGACCTCGAGGGCCCCGGCGAAGATCCCAGCCTCTGACGTGCTCTGCCGCCGACCGGGAAAGCGCGGCCGGTAACCGGGCTCCGCTCCGGACCGGACGCCTGGCCGGCCGCCGCACCCGCCCGCCCGCCGGCAGAACAACTCGATGGAACAGTTGACTCCGCGGGCCTGCTCGGAGCGGACCGTTACGGTGAAATCCGATCCGGACGCGCCCGGCGCACGTCCCCCGTACGGTGACGATCTGTACTCCGCCCGGTTCCAGGTCGCCTTCCCGCGGGTCGGTTGAGCACCCTGGTCGGGCCGGAGCTGAACCGGGTCCTTCAGCGGATCGTCCTGGTCGCGTCCTGGATCCTGAACGGATGGTTGATGCCGCTGGCGCACGGGTCCGCGGGCCGCCCGGTGTCGTGGGCGGCCCGCGGTTTTCTCTCCCCGCCATCCGCCGGAAAAGTGCCGGTGCGCGTCGGCGGTCTCATGCGCGATGTCCCGGCCGTGGGATTCCTGCGGGCGCCGTTGTGGCCGGCACGAGCCAGCCGACGGCTGACTATCCCACCGGCCTTCCCGGCGGACGAACGGGGTCCTTCACCAGGCTCCCAGCACCGTGGGGGCCGGCGGCTTCCACCTACTTGTAGGACTTGTCCTGGTGGAACTTGCCGTGGCCGTCGTACCAGCCATGGCCGTCGTACCATTTGCCATGGTCGTACCAGCCGTGGTCGTCGTACGAGCCGTGGTCGTAGCTCTTATAGTCGTAGTTCTTGAAGTCATACTTCACATGGCCGTATTTGCCGTGGTCGTACCCACTCCCGTACGACTTGTCGAAGTGGCCCGTTGACGGAGCCGCCTGGGCGGCCGCCGGGGCGAACAGGACGGCCGAGAGGGCCACGCCCACCGCGGGCAGCAGGTACAGGGGCTTTTTCACGAGCGTCATTTCGTTTCCCTTCATGGTCGGCCGGTAAGCCGATGACTCAAGGACCGGCGCCCTGTCCCAGGATGCCCGGCCGTCGTGTGACGGTAAACATTGCCATCTTCACCCGATTTTCTGACGGGGCGTGACGGTGGCGGATGCGGTTCCACCGGCCAGCCGTTAGCATTCCCGTCCCGCCCGTCACGGCGAACGCTTTCGGGAGCAATCGGGGAACCGGCGGCGCCGGTTCCCCGTGAAAGCACCAGCCAATACGGCGG
>NZ_JWIO01000033.1:15605-20086 GCF_001017755.1 Protofrankia coriariae | reverse complement strand
CGGCGGCCCGCCACCAGCCAAACGGCGCGCGGTCCCGGGTCGGCGTGGGCCTCGGCCGTGTGGCGCCACTCGGCGAGCGCCTGGGCAACCGGCGCCATGTTTTGTTCACCCTTTTCATCCCATGGACGGCTTCATCCCGTGGACGGCTGGGACGGGCGTGTCGGGCGGCGGCCGCGTCGGCGCGGGCGTGGTGTGACGCCCGGTTCGCGGATGCCGCGATGGTCGAGCATGAACGCGAACGGGCGGCCGGGCGCCTGCCCGGCCATCGCGCGCTCGACACGGGTGAGGAGATCGTCGAAACGTGACGCGCGCAGGACCTCGGCGGAGGGCAGGAGCGCCCACCATCTGTCACCATCGGCACTTTGACCGAATATGACCACCGGCGGCTCTGTCATGACGACAACATTGCCGGCCGTCCGCGGACGACCGGCGGCAACAGAGTGAACATACGGTTACGTACAGCCATGCGACCGAGTGGCGACGCCCGGTGTCCGGGCCTGCCGTCACACCCGTCCGCGGCGTTGCCGCACAAGCCCGGCAACGGACATCGGGCAGCGGGCAGCCCTGATGTCGGCGGCGGTCAGTGACGTACGGGAGGCGGCAGGGTTCTGCTGTCGGCCGCGCCTGTACCGCAATTACCCGTACGTCTCCCACGCGGAGGGTGGTGCCGCACCGCGAGCAGGTTGGGATCGCCTCGGCCACCTGGCCGCAGGCCTCGTGCACGAGCTGGACGGGCGGGCCCGCGGGAGGCACAGCCCAACGGTCGTCCGCGCGGTTCGCCACCGGATCCGCCGTGGTCAGCATGATCCGTCAGATCGGTATCGCTGTCGGTGTCGCCGTGCTCGTCACCATGCTCGTCGCCGTGCTGGGCACCCCGGACGGGCCGTGGGCGCGGCTGGCCGGCTTTCAGCACGGCTGGTACGTCATCGCCGCGATCTCCCTGGCTGGCGGGCTGCTCGCGCTGGCGCTGTCCCGCCCCGGGCACGGGACCGCCGCCGCACCCGGGCAGAGCGCGCCCACCGCCACGGCCAGCGGCACCGCGTCCGTCAGTGTTGGTTGAGATTCGTTGCCGGCCAGGTTCCGGCCGCGCCGGCGAAGGCCGCTGCCTCGCCCGGTGTTCCGCCAGGAACGATACCGGCGCGGGCGGCCAGCGCGACCGCCTCCAGCCCGGAATGGACCTCAAGCTTGCCGAGCAGATTCTGGACGTGGGTGCGCACGGTGTTCGAGGACAGGAACAGCTGGGCGGCGATGGCGCCGCGGTCGAGCCCGTTCACCATGCACTGCAGGATCTGCCGTTCACGGCGGGTGAGAGTGGCGAGTTTCCGCTGCGCGGGGGACGGCTGCGCCGACCGTGCCAGCTCGGTGAGAACGGCCCCCAACAGGGGCGGCGGAAACCAGCTCTCACCGTCACGGATACCTCGCACCACGGATATCAGATGGTGCAGATCCAGCCTTTTCGGCACCCACGAACGTACTCCGGCGCGTACCGCGGCGATGGCCAGAGATGGGTCTTCCATATCGGTCACAATGACTGTTGGCAGCCGTTCACACAGCCGCCGCAGCCACCTGACAAGTTCGGCAGTATCCGCCATGAGAAGTTCCACGTCAAGTAGGAGAACGTCCACCTGACGCAGGTCCAGAATCCTGCTCGCCATCTCTGTGCTGGGCACCGTGTCCACCACCGTGAAATCGTTCTCGACACGTATGGCGGCGGCGATGACATCACTGAAGGCGCGTTGGGAATCGGCGATCAGTAGCCGGCTCGGTCGCATGCTGGACATGTACCGTCCAGGTACTTTGAGTACACCTCCGACGCACCTCGGATCAGCCCCCGGGAGTCACCCTCCGAGAGTCAGCCGGCGCGGTCCAGCAGACCGGACCTGGCCGCCAGCGCGGCGGCCTCCAGCCGGCTGTGCACGCCGAGTTTGGTGAGCACATTCTGGATGTGCGAACGCGCCGTGTTCACCGTGATGCCAAGATCCGCCGCGAGAACGGCGGTGCTCTGCCCTCGGCCGAGCCGGCCGAGCACGTCCCGTTCCCGGCTGGTCAGCAGGGTGGCGACGGTTGCCCGCGCGGCAGGGCGGCGGGGGATGCGCGCACCTTGCGTAACAGCGCACACATCGGTCATCGTCTTTCCACGGCCGACACGTTCCGCGATCGCGATGACCCGTTCGATGCCCTGCGTCTTGGACGCGACCCCGCCGGCGCCGGCCCGAATGGCGGCACCGACTGCCGCGGCGTCGGTGGAACCGGTGAGCAGCAACAGGTTTGTCGCCGGTGCCAGTCCGGCGAGGGAACGGATCAGATCCAGGCCGTCGCCGTCCGGGAAACCGAGGTCGATCATCCCCAGGTCGGGCCGATGACGTCGGATCGCGCTTTCGGCGTCGGCGGTGGTGAAAGCCACGGCGCACACCGTCCAGCCACGCGTGGCCAGCACCGTCGCCATGCCCTCGGCGAACATGCGGTGGTCGTCGCAGAGAACCACCCTCACGGCATGCCCCGACAGGTACTCCGGGCCGGGCCGGCCGACATCGCCGTCATGATTCCCCCGTATCTCTGACACGTTCGTCCGACGCCGTTTCGTCCGGCATTGTCGTCAGCTGACTTCCTTCGGCATCTTTCTTCGGCGACCGGCGTCTCCTCCTCGGCAGCCGGTGTCCTCGCCCGGCAACGAGGACCGACTGACTCGTACCCGGCCACGGCGACGGTATTCCGCATACACGCCGCGGCACATCACACGGCGTCGGCGACGTGACGCGCGGACGGGACCATCAGGAACCGCTGCTGGTGGTGACCGCACCGACGCGGCACGCCCCGTCCCAGGCCGGTGTCCGTCGGGCACGGCGGCGGAATCAGCCGGGATCCGGCGGGCATCACCATCGGCATCGGCCCCCGAACGCGTTCCGACATATCCCGGCGGACGGTGAAAAGGGTGGTTCCCGCAGTTGTGGAGCAACCATTTGTACTGACTCCACGTGCTTCGCCGGGTCGTTACCGCGATAACACCGATATGGGCACCGTAACGGTCTTGTTCGGATTTTGGACTACCGGGAGCGAACTGTTACGGTGCCTCCGCCCGGGGGGGTGGTCGTACCCATAAGGAAGTAACATGCCCAATAATCACCTGTTCATGCCGGCCGATCCCGTGCCGGTGGATCCCGTACCGGTGGATCCTGTGCCGGTCGGTTCTGTGCCGGTCAGGCCGCCCGACCTACGGCCCAGGCCGCGGCGGCGGCCCGCCGCGCTGATGCCGGTCCTGCTGGCACTGCTGGCAGGCGCCGGTCTCCAGGCCTGCCAGCAGCCGCAGCTGCCGACGCCCACTCCGCCGTCCCCCTCGGCCACCACACCGGCACCGGCGCTCTACTCGCCGACGAGCCTGTGGAACACCCTGGTCCCACCGGACGCGGGAGCCGACGCGAACTCGGCCACGATGCTGCGCACGGTCGTCGAGGCCGCGCGGGCACAGGGCTTCGTGATCGCGGTCAGGGAGTGGTCGAGGCCGCTGCACTACGCCGACGCAACCACCCCACGCCACACCGTCACGCTGACCGCCCCGTGGGCGCCGGCATCGACGATCTCCGGCGTCCCGATCCCCGCGCACGCCGTGCCCGACCCGGCCGGCGACGGCCACATGGTGATCATCGACCGTTCGACCGGGTGCGAGTACGACTTCTGGCAGGCGGTACGCAACGCCGACGGCGGATGGTCGGCATCCTGGGCGAACGCGACCTCCACGGCCGGGCCGGGCTGGTACCCCCGCGGCCTGTCGGCGACCGGTTCGGGCGCGGCCGGCGCCGCGGGGGTGATCCGGCCCGAGGAACTGCGGGACGGCGAGATCAGGCACGCCCTGTTCTTCGCCTACCCGCAGACGAGGGCGGGTGCTCCCGTCCTGCCGGCCACCGAAGCCGACGGTACGAGCACGAACGTCGGCGCGATCCCCGAGGGCGCACGCCTCCAACTCGACCCCGGCGTGGACCTGTCCACCCTCGGCCTCAACCAGTACGAAATGATCATTGCTCGCGCGCTCCAGCGGTACGGGATGATCCTCGGCGACACCGGCGGCGGCGTCGGCCTCGTCGCGCAGAACCCGCTGTCGACCACGGTGCCCTATCCCTGGGGGGACCAGACATATGTCGACCTGCCGCAGAGCCTGCTCACCCACATGCGGGTACTCACCCTCGGTGAACCGCACGACAACGCCACCTCCATCGAGCCCACCCCCTGCGCCACCCTGCGCTAGGCATGTTCGACGAGTGATTGTTCGGTGACGCTGCTGGTCTGGGCGGGGGTCCTGTCAGGGGATGCGCGGTCAGGCGGTCAGGTGGTGTCCAGGAAGCGTGCACCTGGTCCGGGCGCACGGTGGACGGCGTGCGGCGGCAGATGGGTGTGCCCCGCGGCGCATGCGAGAACAACCCTGACCGGCTCGTCGCAGGCGTCCTCGTCGGTGGCGGGCCGGTGCCGGACGACGACCGACGGCCCCC
>NZ_JWIO01000033.1:10164-15597 GCF_001017755.1 Protofrankia coriariae | reverse complement strand
ACGACGTCCGACGGCCCCCGCGGGTCGGCGAGGTACTTGTCGCCCCATTCCAGCAGCGCGACCAGTGTGGGTCGCAGATCCAGCCCCTGCTCGGTGAGCTGGTACTCGAAGCGCTGCCGATCGCCGGGCTCCTGGTAGGGGACGCGCCGCACCACTCCTGCCGCCACCAGGGTGTCGAGCCGGGTGGCCAGCAGGTTGCTGGCGATGCCAAGGCGGGTCTGGAACTCCCTGAACCGGCGTGCGCCGTCCAGCGCCTCACGGACGATCAGCAGCGACCAGCGCTCGCCCACCACCGCCAAGGCGCGCGCCACCGAACAGTTCACCGGGTCGATCCGCCGCGCCCCCATGGGCGGATCCTACCGCACCTGAGTTGACAATCTCCATCCAGCTTCCCTATGGTCCGCTCTGAGTTGACAAAATAAAGTCAGGAGACGAGACCATGCCCATGCTCGACGTGTACATCCCTGACAGCACGCTCCAGCCCGAGGCCGAGGCGGCGCTGGTGAACCGGATCACCGAGATCCTGATCCGCCATGAGGGACTCGACCCCGCCGATCCGGTGACCCGGTCCGTCTCCTGGGTGTTCGTGCACCGACCGGCCGCCGTCTACGTCGGCGGGGCGCCCGCGCAGGCGCCGCGTTACAAGGTCGTGCCGTCCGTACCCGAGGGGCAGCTGGACGAGCGGGCGCGCGCGGGCGTCATCGCCGAGGTCACCGAGGCGCTCCTGGACGCGGAGAACGGCGCCTGGCCACGCGATCCCGGCCGGGTCTGGGTGTTCCCCACCGAGATTCCGGAGGGCCGCTGGGGCGGGCACGGGCAGATCAGGCCGCTCGCGACGATCCTCGCCCGGCTCACCGGCGACGCCGGGCGGGCCCGCGCGCTCGCGGCCGCGCGCATCGCCGCCAGCCGCGCCGAACACGCCCGCCTGCCGTAACGGGCCGACCACCCAGCCGCCGGCTCCGCGAACCCACGCTGGGACAAAACCGGTGATCATTTGTCGGACAAGGTCCGGGTCGCGGGCGAGCCACAGACCAGACCGCCACAAATATCACTTTCTGTAACTGAATATCGACGGTAGGGGCCGGATCCGGTTACTTCACGCACGCGCGCGGGCAGGGGAGCGAACATGAACCGAGCAAGCCTCGTCCGTGACAGCATCGGTTGGGACGTGACGAACTGGTCGAGGTGCCTGTCCTTCTGGGAGGAGCACAGCAGGGTGGCCGCGGCCACCCCCAGCGTTCTGGAAATCGGTTTCGGTGGGACGCACGGTGGTCTCTCGCTGTGGCTGGCCACGAAGGGATTCCAGGTCGTGTGCTCCGGCCTTCAGGAACCGTCACCGGCCGCCCGGCGGCTGCACGCCGCGTACGGCATCGGCGACGCGGTCACCTACGAGCGGATCGACGTGCTGAACATGCCGTACGTGGCCGCCTTCGACATCGTCGCCTTCAAGTCCCTGCTCCCGGGAATGACCACCGGCGGCGACAGTTGGCCCGTCCCGCAACGGAAGGCGATCGCGAACATGTACCGGGCGCTGAAACCGGGCGGCGAGCTGTGGTTCGCGGAGAACGCGGCCGGGACGCGGATCCACGGTTTCTTCCGCACGCACTTCGGCTGGGGTCGGAAGGGATGCGGTTATCTGTCGGCCACGGAGGCCGTTGGGCTGTTGTCCGCGTTCGGGACGGTCGACTACACGACGCTGGGGATACTCGGCGGATTCGGCCGCTCCGAACGGCAGCGACGGGCGCTCGGCGCCGTCGACCGGGCTCTGTGCGAACGGGTCACACCACAGAACTGGCGGTACATCATCACCGGTGTCGCCCGCAGGAACGACCACGGGAACGGCGCGGAACACGCCGGGGACGAGCGTTCCGAGAAAGAGCCTCCCGAGGAGATCGGCGCGCCGGACACGGCCTGTCACCCGGCGTCCTGACATGACGGCCGAGAACACGGGAACGGCGGGTGCCGCACCGCCGGCCGGTAAGCGCGACACCACAGACCAGAACAGCACGGGCCGAGAAACAACCGGACGAGAAACAACCGGCCAGGAGGCGGCGGACCGGGAGACGACAGGCGCGGAAACGGTGGACGTCGTCATCTCGACATATGACGAGGAACGCCACGTCGGCCGCTGCCTGGACGCGGTACTGGCCCAGGACTACCCGGCGGAACTGGTGCGGATCTGGCTGGTCGACGGCGGCTCGCGGGACCGCACCGTCGCGATCGCCGACGAGCGGGCAGCCGCCGACCAGCGCCTGACAGTGATCGCTGACGGGCAGCGCCGCGTCCTGCCCACGGCGTTGAACCTCGCCATCAGGCTCTCCACCAACGACCTGGTCGCGAAGGTGGACGCGCACGGCTACCCGGAGTGTGACTTCCTGCGCCGCGCCGTCGCCGCGCTGCGGGACGGCCCGTCCGACGTCGCCTGTGTGGGCGGGCGGCCACGGCAGCACGGTGACACCCGCTTCGGGGCGGCTGCCGCGCTCGCCCGCACGTCCCACTTCGGTGTCGGGGACAGCGGGTACGCGGGCCGGACGGAACACGCGTTCGTCGACACCGTCCAGTGCGGGGTCTACCGGCGCGCGGCGCTCGAACGCGTCGGCCTTTTCGACCCCGACATGGTCTACGGCGAGGACGAGGAGCTGAACTGGCGGCTGCGGCGGGCCGGTTACCGAATAGTGCTCGACACCTCGATCGGGTTCCACTACCTGGCCCGTCCCTCCTGGCGGGCCGTGTTCCGCCAGTACTACCGATATGGCCGTGCCCGAGTACGGGTGTGCCGGGCACACCACGGCATGCTCCGGCCCCGGCATCTGGCGCCGGCGTCCTTTCTGCTCGCGCTGGTGGGGCTGGCGGGGGCGTCGGCCTGCGCGTCCAGAACACGTCGGGCGGCCGACGCCACCGGGACACGGACGGCCCTTGCCGTTGCTGTGCTGGCATATTCTGCCGCCGCGTCGCTGTCGGCGGCCATGGCGGTCAGACGCGCGCGCCGAGACGGGCCCGTTCCCGACACGACCGTCGTCGGGGGCCGCCCGGACGGATTTCCGGCGATGACCGCCAGGGTCACGGCCTGTTTCGGGGCGCTGCACGCGGGTTACGCTCTCGGTACCCTGCGAGGAGTTCTCGACCGGCCACGGCGACCCGGCTGAGACAAAAAACGGCTGAAGCGAAATCCGCCGCGTCCCGCCCCGGCAGATCCTGACAGGGTCCAGAAAACCAGAAAACCGGGGCGGACGCGGCAGATTTCCGCGACGTCCCACCCTGGTTTTCCGGCAGGCGGAGAACGGGTTACCCGTCGCCGCGGAACGTGTTCGCCGTTGCCGCCCGGGACGGCACCAGCCGCGCCGAGAAGCGCAGGCCGACGCGCCCGAGCACACGCGCGTCATGCCAGCGCGGGACAAGACTGCCCCAACTTGCCCCCAACGCCCGCGCGAAGATGATCGCGACCGCGATCCCACCGGCCGAATACGCCAGCACCGAGGCGACCGACGCCCCGACACCGCCGTGCCCGGGGATGAGCACGATGTCGAGCGCCACCGTGGCAACGAACGCGATGCCCACCGCGGCGGTCTCCAGCAGCGGTTTCCCCCGCGCGGTCAGCGCATTGCCCAGCAGCTTGAGCGCGACGACCCCGAACGCGCCGGCCGTCAGAACACGCAGCTGGACGACCGAGTCCTGGAACTCGACACCGAAGACGGTCACGCAGAGAAAAGGCGCGGCAAGGACCAGACCGGCGCCGATCAGGAGCGTGGTCAGGACCGCGACCCGGAACACGGCCGCGGCCTCCTGGCCGGCATCACCCCCGCTGGAACGCACCAGGTCCGGCCGCTGCACGGCGGCCAGCGCCGTCGGCAGGTAGAACAGCGCCTCGGCCCAGGCGACCGCCACGCTGTAGACACCCAGCTGGTGGGCGCCGGCGATGGCGCCCACCAGCCACTGGTCGAGTTTGTAGTTGGCGAGCAGCATCGTCTGCCCGGCGTGTGCCTTCATCCCGAAGCCGAGCGACCGTCGCGCCAGGCGCAGGTCGGGACGGCCGAACCCGGCCGCGCGGCGTCCCACGTACCAGGCCATCAGCGCGGTGCCCAGCAGCTGGCCGCCGATGCAGGCGGCGACCGCGACGCCGACGCTGAGCGCGCCGAGCGCGGCGAGCAGACCGTTGACGCTGACGTTCACCAGCGGGGCGAGCAGGTACGCCGCGTTCGCGAACCCGAAGGCGTAGTCGGCCTGCGCCAGGAACAGCAGATAGACCTGCAGGATCAGCATTGGGACCGAGGCGAGTACCAGCCAGCGCAACCCGGCCGACGAATGCCCGCCGACCTGGGGGAAGAGCGCGATCAGACCGCCGACCGCACCGGCGGCGACCGTCCCCAGCAGGAGGGCGAGCAGGACCGAGTTGGTCGCCAGCGCCGGTCGCAGCCCGGGCTCGGCCGAGGCGAAGTTGACGTTCGCCTGTTCCACGCCCAGCAGGGAGAGCTGGGAGACGACGTAGGCGATCACCGTGAGGAAGGCGACGTCGCCCCGGCCCGTGGCACCCAGCGACCGCGCGACGACCAGGACGTTGGCGAGCGAGAGGACAGCGACCGCAAGCTGTGTGCCCCAGGTCGCGAGCGCCGACGAGACGAAGTTGGGATGCCGGGGGCCGCCGTCACCATCCCCCCACCAAGGCGCGGCCATCCTGGGCAGCATATATTCACCGTCCGCTGTTTGCCGCTCGCGATCCGCTTACAGCCGTGCGTTCTCCCGCGCGCTCCCGCTGGCCCGCCAGCCCGGCGGACGGCAGGCCAGCGGCTCGCGGTCCTGCGGTTGCCGTCTCTGCCGCCGTCTCCGCCGCGGCCGGCGTGCCGCGACTGGCCCGCTGCCGGGAGCCGGGTCAGGATGACCGAACATGCACGGCCGTCTGGGCGTCTACTCCGACGACGTCTTCCAGCTCGAGCGGACCGCCGCCGGTCCGCGGATCTCCGCCGACCAGGCGTTCCTCCTCTTCACCTGCGCGGTCGGGCAGCACTTCGACCGGCTGGTCCTCTTCGGCCGCACGCTCCGCGCGGACCGGCCCGCGGACCACGTCCTGCCGCCCGGCACCGAACTCGTCGCGCTGCCGTACTACGCCAGCCTGCGCCGGCTGGGCGCGCTGGCGCGCGCGGCGGCCGGCACCGTCACCGGGATGTGGCGGGGGCTGGCGCGGGTGGACGTCGTGTGGGTGCTCGGGCCGAACCCGTTCGCGATGGTCCTGATCGCGCTTGCTCTCCTGCGGCGCAGACGGGTCGTCCTCGGGGTCCGTCAGGACACCCCCGCGTACTTCCGCAGCCGCCTGCCCGGCCGCCGGTGGGCGCCGGCGCTCGTGCCGGTCCGGGCGCTCGACAGCGGCTACCGTCTGCTGGCGCGGTGGCTGCCGACAACGGTCGTCGGAACGGAACTCGCCCGCGGGTACGGCTCCCG
>NZ_JWIO01000033.1:0-10117 GCF_001017755.1 Protofrankia coriariae | reverse complement strand
CGGCCGGCGGTCCTGCCGATGACGGTCAGCCTGGTCCCCGCCCGGGACATCGCCGCGGCCGTGCCACGGCGTGACTGGACGGGACCGGTCGAACTGCTCGCCGTCGGCCGTATCGACCGGGAGAAGAACCCCCTGCTGCTCGTCGACGCGCTCGCCCACCTGGAGCGGCAGCGGCCGGGGCGCCATGTGCTGCGGCTGCTCGGCCGCGGGCCGTTGGAGGACGCGGTCCGGCGGCACGCCCGCCGGCTCGGCGTCGACGGNCGCCCGCCGGCTCGGCGTCGACGGACGCGTCGTGTTCGAGGGGTACGTCCCCTTCGGCCCGGCCCTGCTGCGGTTCTATCGGCAGGCACACATCCTCGTGCACGTCTCGTTCACCGAGGGTGTGCCGCAGGTGCTGATCGAGGGCCTTGCCTGCGGGACGCCCGTCGTGGCGACCGACGTCGGCGGTGTGCGCGCCGCGCTCGACGGGGGGCGCGCCGGCCTGCTCGTGCCGCCCTCGGACGTCGGCCGGCTGGTGACCGCGATCAACCGTCTCGTCGACGACGCCGACCTGCGGGATCGTCTGGTCGCCCACGGCCTGGTCACCGCCCGGGCGGTGACCCTGGAAGCCGAGGCGAGCCGGGTCGCCCGCTTCATCGCCGGGGAGGCAGGGGAGAAGGCGTGACCCGGACGACTCCCGCCACCCACATACGGCGTAGGGGAGTTGGTGCCGATGGGGGAGCCGGTGGCGGCGGGGGCGGACGTACGGTGGCGATGCGGTTTCCAGGCCCGCTGGCGACCGGTGGAGTGCCTGGCCCCGGGACCGTCCAGTCCGGCTTCCGGACGCCGGATCCGGTGGGAATCCCGGGCCCGGCCCGGCCGGCGGTACGCCACCGGTCGACGGGGAAAGCAGGGGGAGGACGTGGTCCGTCGTACGACCGCCGTGGCCGGGACGACCGGGCACATCCGGCGGGCTCTCACCACAATATCGGTGACGGAAACGTCGGTGGCGGAACACCCGGCGGCAGAAACCGCGGCAACGGAACACCCGGTGGCGCAGCGCCCGGATTCGGCCGCGGGACGCCCGTTCAACGAAGGACCCGTCCTCGGCGGAAGGCCCACCACGGCGGGCACGACAGGGCGGACCCGTGGGGAGGTGTTTCTCGCCGGGACGAAGCTGGCCGCCGAGATGCTGCTGGCGGCCCTTCTGTTGCTGCTGGCCCTGCCGGCGCTACTCCTGATCGCACTTGCCATCAAGATCGAATCAAGAGGGCCGGTGTGTTACCGGGCGCTGCGGGTGGGCCATCGGGGCAGGCCACTGGCCGTCCTGAAGTTCCGGAAGATGCGGATGGGAATGTCGGGGCCGCCGGTGACGGCGGCTGGCGACGAACGGTTCACCCGTATCGGCGCCTTTCTCGCGCGCCGGCGCATCGACGAGATCCCCCAGCTGTGGCACGTCCTGCGCGGGCAGATGAGCCTGGTCGGCCCGCGACCGGAGGATCCCCGGTTCGTGGCCCTGCACCCGCGGGCCTACCAGGAGATCCTGACGGTCCGTCCCGGCCTGTCGGGATGGACCCAGCTCGTCTTCCGGGACGAGGGCGACCTGATCGGTGCCGGGCAGGACGGGGATCCGGTGCGCCGTTACGTCGACGACCTGCTGCCGGAGAAGGTGCGGCTCGACCGCCTGTACGCCGCTGACCGGCGGCTCACCACCGACTGCAAACTGCTGCTGTGGACCCCACTCGTGCTGTTCTGCCGTTTCGACGTCGAATATGACGGGAAAACAGAACGGGACAGGAGAACCGAGCTTCGCAGAAAGCCCGAACACGACGGAAAAACTGTCGGACGTGACGGGCGAGGAGAGCTCTTCCGGCTGGTCCGGAATTCTTCCACGCGAGCCGGACGGGCCGTCTGCCGAAGCAGGCGGGTTCCGCACCGGAGGGCCGAGGACGGGGATGTCGATGAACGGGATGAGCGGTCTGTCGCACATCAGGGCGGTTGTTCTTGCCGGCGGGCTCGGCACCAGGCTGCGCCCGTACACGACAATCATCCCCAAACCACTCGTGCCGGTCGGTGAACGCCCGATCCTGCAGCACATCATCGACCGGCTGCGGGCCGTCGGGGTGACCAGGATAGATCTCTGTGTGAACTATCTCGGAGGGCTCATCGCGGCCTATTTCTCCCAGGCCCGACTCGAACCGGGTCTGGAGCTGCACTGGCACTGGGAGGAAAGACCGCTGGGCACGGCCGGGGCACTGCGGGCCGTCCCCGACCTCGACCAGACGTTCATCGCCATGAACGGCGACGTGCTGACCGGCCTCGACTACCGCGAGCTGGTCGACTTCCACGTCGAGACCGGCGCCGCCCTGACCATCGCCACCCACAAGAACCCGGTCGACATCGACCTCGGCGTGCTCGAGACCACGGACGGCTATGTCAGCTCCTACCGGGAGAAACCGACGCTGCACTACGACGTGAGCATGGGCGTCTACATCTACGAGCCGCGGGCGCTGAAACACCTCCCGGACGGTGAGTGCCAGTTCCCGGAGCTGGTCCAGCGCCTGCTCACGGCCGGTGAGAAGGTCGCGGCATATTCCAGCGACGCCCCCTGGTACGACATCGGCACACCGCAGGAATACGAGCGGGCGGTCCAGGACGTCGCCCTGCTCACGGAACAGTGACAGTGATGGACTGGGCCGTGCCGCTGTCGGATCTCGTCGTCGAGGACGACGATCTACGGGCGGTGACCGACACCTACCGGTCCGGATGGCTCAGCATGGGCCCGCGGACCCGTCAGTTCGAGGACCTCTTCGCACGCTTCGTCGGTACCCGGCACGCGGTCGCGGTCACGAACGGGACCGCGGCGCTGCACCTGATGTGCCTGGCGGTCGGGCTGACCACCGGCGACGAGGTGATCGTCCCGTCGCTGACGTTCGTGGCGACCGCCAACGCCGTGCGCTACACGGGCGCGACCCCGGTCTTCGCCGACATCGCCGGGCCTGCGCGGCCGTGGCTGTCCGCGGCCAGCTGCGAACAGGTGATCACCAGTCGGACGAAGGCCGTCCTGTACGTCGCCTACGGCGGGCACGCCGGGGAGATCGGGGCGCTGCGCGACCTGTGCGCCCGCCGCGGCCTGATCCTTCTCGAGGACGCGGCGCACGCCGCCGGCTCGTGGTGGCACGGCCGCCACCTGGGCACCTTCGGCACCGCCGGCGCCTTCAGCATGTTCGCGAACAAGAACCTGGCGGTCGGCGAGGGCGGTGTCGTGGTGACCGCGGACCCGGACATCGCCGACCGGGTGCGGCTGCTGCGCTCCCACGGCATGACCACACTCGCCTGGGACCGTCACCAGGGCCACGCGCACACGTACGACGTCGTCGCGCTCGGTTACAACTACCGCATCGACGAACCGCGGGCCACGCTGGCCGCCTGCCGACTGCGGCGGCTGGCCGCGGAGAACCAGCGGCGGGCCCGGCTGGACGCCCGCTACCGGGAGGCGCTGGGCGACCTCGACGTCGTGATCCCGGGCCACCCCGTGGACGCGGTCCCGGGGCAACCCGTGGATGACGGATGCGCCCGCTCGCATCATCTGTTCGCCGTCGTCCTGCCCGCGGACGTCGACCGCGACGCGTTCCGCGGCCACCTGTCCGAGCGGGGAGTCCAGACCAGCGTCCACTATCCGCCGGTCCACCGCAGCACCGTCCACGCCGCCCCGCCGGGGTCGCCCCGGCGGGAACTCCCGCTGACGGACGGGTACGCGGCGCGGACGGTCACCCTGCCCATGTTCGCCCACATGCGCGACGACCAGCAGGAACAGGTGGTGAGCGCGACGGGGAAGGCCCTGGCGCTCGCCAGAACGAGCTCCCGGCGCCGGGACACCAGCGACGAGACGGCTGCGAGGTGACGACGTGGAGCCATCGATGGAGCCGCCGACGGAGAGGCCCACACCGTCGTCTCCGGCGCCGTGGCGGGACGGCCCCGCGCGGGGGTGGGACGACGAGCGTCCCGCCGGCGACCTGCGGGCTCTTCGGGCACACCGGCTGCTGGTGACCCTGGTCACGCTCGCCGCGCTCGGCGGCGGTCTGCTGGCGCTCGCCCTGCGGCCGACCACCTACCACGCCAGGGCGGACGTTCTCGTGACACCGCTGGCGCAGGACGACGACAGCCTGCTCGGGCTGCCGCTCGTCCGCGACCTGGGGGACCCGATCAGGACGATCCAGACCGCCGCCGCCGCCGCGGACAACCGTGACATCGCACAGGTCGCGGCCACCCGGCTCGGCGCGCCCTGGACGGCGGAACGCGTCCAGCGGACCGTCGACGTGGCGCCGAAGGGGCAGACCAACATTCTCGAGGTCGTGGCCAGCGCTTCTGTGGCGAGGACCGCGGCGGATGTCGCGAACACGTACGCGCACTCCCTGATCGACACCCGGCAGGCCACGCTGCGACGGCTGGCCGACTCCTCGGCCCGCGCGGCCCAGGCCAGGCTCGACGCGCTGCGCAGCCAGCCCGGCGGCGCCGGCCAGCAGAGCGGCGACGCCGCCGGCCAGCAGAGCGTCACCGCCGCCGGCCTCGAGCAGCGGCTGGTCGAACTGGGCCAGGTCCGCGACAGCGGTGATCCCACCATGTCGCTGCTGCAGGACGCCGCGGTCCCGCGCTCGGCCGCGGGCGCCCCGGCCTGGCTGGTGCTGACGATCAGTACGCTGGCCGGCCTCGTCCTCGGGGCGGCAGCGGCGATCACGGCCGAACGGCTCGCCCGCGCACGGCGTGGCCGGCAGGGCTCCGCCTGGGACGACGGGTCCGCCCGCACGGTATCGGCAGGCACGACATCCGCGGGCGTGATGCCGGCGGGTACGGGATCGGCAGGCACGGTACCGGCAGCGGACACGGCGGCGGCCGACGGCGCGTCCCCGTCGCCCGGACCGCAGGCGTCCACGGTGGACACACAGGCCGGTGTGGCCCCCACGGTGCGGGCGCTGGATGGCCAGCCGACCGGGCCCGCCCGGTAATGGCGCGGACAGCGCTCGTCACGGGGGCGGGCGGGTTCATCGGCGGGCATCTCGCCGCCGCGCTCGTACGCGGTGGCAGCCGCGTCCGTGCCTTTCTCCGGTACAACTCCCGGGGCGAGAGGGGCAGCCTGGAATGGCACGACCAGCACGTCGTACGTGACATGGAGGTCCTCTTCGGTGACCTGCGCGACGTCGAGTCGGTGCAGCGGGCGGTCAGCGGCGCGGACGTCGTCTTCCACCTCGGGGCGCAGATCGCCATCCCGTACTCCTACGTCAACGCCCGGGACTTCTTCGAGACGAACGTGCTCGGGACGCTGAACGTCGCCGAGGCCGCGCTGCGCGCGGGGGTGGGCCGGGTCGTGCACACCTCGACGAGCGAGGTGTACGGCACCGCCCGCACCATCCCCATGACCGAGGAGCATCCCCTGACGGCGCAGTCCCCCTACGCCGCCAGCAAGACAGGCGGCGACCAGCTGATGGGCGCGTTCCACCGCTCGCACCAGCTGCCGGTGACCGTGCTCAGGCCGTTCAACACCTACGGCCCGCACCAGTCGGCCCGCGCGGTCACGACCACCGTCATCACGCAGGCGCTGGCCGGTGGGACGCTGCGCCTCGGGGAGCTCGACACCCGCCGGGACCTCACCTTCGTCTCGGACACCGTCGCCGGTTTCCTCGCCGCGGCGGAGTCCGACGCCGCCGTCGGCCGGACCGTCCACCTGGGGACCGGGCACGACGTCTCGGTGGCGGAACTCGTCACCGCGGTCGGCGACCTGCTGGGCCGGAAACTGACCGTCAACGTCGACGAGACCCGGCTGCGGCCGCCGCACAGCGAGGTCGCACGGCTGGTGTCGAATCCGGCGCTGGCCCGCGAGCTGCTCGGCTGGGCCCCCCGGGTCGACCTCGACGCCGGGCTCACGGCGACAATCGGATGGATCAAGTCGAACATGAGCCGGTTCCGCGTCGGTGAATACTCGAGATGACCGCCGCGGGTGACTGCGGCGGCCCCGCCCGCCCCGCCAGCGGGTCGATATCGGCGACTCCCGTATCGAGTAAGGTCTGCTGGGAACAGGGCGTGTCGGCGGCGGGACACCGGCGCATCCAACCACGGGTGTGTCCGATCATGCCGGACGGTGCCACGGCGGTGACGCCGCCGAACCGGTGAGCCGACCGCTCCCCACGCCCGTGGGGGTCGGCATGCGGACCCGGCGGGCAGGGCAGCAGACACGGACAGGGCAGACAGGGCAAGGACGACGTGATGTGTGAGAGAAGGCCCGGCGGCCGGTCATCGCTGACCGGCGCCCACGGTAGCCAGAGCGGGGGGCGGTCATGAGCAAGGTCCCCCAGACGGACGCCGAGTACCGGGCATCCACGCTCTACGCCAAACGCCATTCGGTGGCGCACCTGCTCGCCCACGCGGTGCTGGAGAAGTTCCCGGACGCCAAGCTGGGCGTCGGCCCGCCGACCCGGGACGGCTTCTACTACGACTTCGCGCTCCCGCGCCCCCTCACCCCGGAGGACCTCGCCGAGCTCCAGGAGCGGGTACGCGCCCTCATCCGCGGCGGCGTGCACTTCGAGCGGCACGAGCTGACCGCGGACGAGGCCGTCACCAAGTTCGCCGATCAGCCGTTGAAGCTGGAACTCATCCGCGACATCGTCGCCGGCGGCGTCGACGACAACGGCGAGCCGATCGAGGGGCCGGTCGAGCTGTCGGTCTACGAAAGCGGCGACTTCGAGGACCTCTGCCGCGGGCCGCACATCGAGGACAGCAGCGCGATCCATCCCGACGCGGTGGCGCTGCTGCGGGTCAGCGGCGCCTACTGGCGAGGCGACGAGAAACGCCAGCAGCTCCAGCGGATCTACGGGACCGTGATGGACTCCCCCAAAGAGCTGCGTCACTACCTGTGGCAGCTGGAGGAGGCGAAGAAGCGGGACCACCGGGTCATCGGTGAGGCGCTGGACCTGTTCGCCTTCAGCCCGGCGGTCGGCAAGGGGCTGCCGCTGTGGCTGCCGAACGGCACCATCGTCCGCGACGAGCTGGAAACCTGGGCGCGGGAGGTCGAACGCGCCCACGGCTACCAGCGCATCGTCACCCCGCACATCACCAAGAGCGACCTGTACTACATCTCCGGGCATCTTCCGTACTATGCGGACGACCTCTACTCGCCCATCGACATCGATGGCGAGGAGTACTACCTCAAGCCGATGAACTGCCCGCACCACCACATGGTGTACAAGGCACGCCCGCGCAGCTACCGGGAACTGCCGCTGCGGCTCGCCGAATACGGGACGGTCTACCGCTACGAGCGGTCCGGTCAGCTGTTCGGGATGATGCGGGTGCGCGGTTTCTCCCAGAACGACGCGCACATCTACTGCACGCGGGAACAGGCCATCGACGAGTTCCTCGCCGTCATGCGGCTGCACGCCCTCTACTACGACAAGCTCGGCATCGAGGACTACCACATGGTCCTCGCGCTGCGGGATCCGAAGAACACCGAGAAATACCACGGCGACGAGCTGATGTGGCAGGAGGCCGAACGCATCACCCGCGACGCCATGGAACGGTCCGGCATTCCCTACATCGAGGACATCGGCGGCGCGGCGCACTACGGGCCGAAAGTCGACTTCATCCTCACCTCGGTCACCGGCCGGGAGTTCGCCGCGTCGACGAACCAGGTCGACCTCTACATGCCCGAACAGTTCGGCCTGACCTTCACCAACCGGCACGGTGAGGCGGAGCAGGCGGTTGTCCTGCACCGGGCGCCGCTCGGCTCGCACGAACGTTTCGTCGCGTTCCTCATCGAGCACTTCGCCGGGGCGTTCCCGGTGTGGCTCGCCCCGGTGCAGGTGCGGGTCGTCCCGATCAGCGACCGGCAGGCCGACGGCGCCGCCGCCGTCTGGCGCCGCCTGGTCGACGCGGGAATCCGCGCGGAACTCGACGACAGCGACAACACGATGCAGGCGAAGATCCGCAGGGCCGAGCAGCAGAAGGTGCCCTACGTCGCAGTCATCGGTGACCGTGAGCTGGAGAACGACTCGGTGTCCGTCCGCGCCCGCGGGCGGCGCAACCTGGGCTCACGGCCCGTCCCAGAACTGATCGAGAAGCTGGGCCGGCTCATCGCCGACCGCGCCATGACCCTCGACCTGGATCCGGCCGGCTGATCCCGTCCCGGACACCGGGCTTGTCTCCGGGTCTCCGGTCTTCCTTTCCCGCCGGGCGTCCTTCTTCCACCGCACAGGCTGCTGGTGAGAGAAAGACACCCGGCGGTGACGCGTGCTCCACGGGTGGGCGCGGACTGTCGGTTGCCGCCCGCAGCAGCGCCGGCCCCAGCGCGAGCAGGAACCACAGGCGCTTGTCTATGGCGTTGGACAGGAAGACACCCGAAACGGCCATGCTGAACGTGGCCAGCAGAACCGCGCTCGCCACCGCCGCGTTCCGCCGGTCACCGAGCGCCTCGAAACGCCGGGCGGCGAGGAACATCGACCGCAGGCAGAGGACGAGAAAAGCCAGGAACAGCGCTACCCCGACGATCCCGTTCTCCGCGAGCAGTTGGAGATAGGCGTTGTGCACCTCGTGCGCGCGGCTGATGATGATGTCGAGCCAGGGTACGGGCCCGACCCGGCGCACGTAGTCGCTCTCCACCGCCGTGTAGTTGTTCAGCCCGACCCCCAGGACCGGATGGTCCCGCACGACGCTCCAGGCGACCTTCCACAGGTCCACCCGGCCGTCCCCGCGGTCGTTCGTCGTGATGCGCTCCCAGGCCGCGGGCGACGTCGCCAGCCAGGCGGTGGCCGCGGCCGTGACAAGCAGGATCAGCCCGGCCACCCGCCGACGGTGGCGCCGCAGCAGGACGAGCGCGGCAAGGGCGCTGGCACCGGCGGCGACGAACGCCCCACGGGAGAGGGTCGCGGCGAGCCCGACGGCGGCGAGGCCGCTGGCCGCGAGCAGGAGCCGGCGCAGCGCCCTGTTCTCGCTCGCCGCGATGAGACCAACCGCCAGGATCAGCCCCGCCACCAGCCACGAGGCGAGAAAGTTGGGATCACCCGCCCCGCCCTGCAACCGGGGGGCTCCAGCCAGGCCCGCGGGGTTGCTCGGCCACGGGCCGGCGCCGGCCAGGCCGACGGCGACCGAGAGCACCGCACCGGCGAGAAACGCGCCGGCGGCCAGGCGGACGGCCCGCATGTCGGCCATTGCCGTACCCACCACGACGAAGATCATTACCAGTGCCCACCAGTGCCACAGGTCGGTGGCGGCGGCCCCGATGTCGACGGCCCACAGCAGCGACAGCGACAGCGACGTCAGCAACAGCATGCCCACGGTGACGAGCCCCGGCCGCTGCCGAAGCGCGGAGAGGTCGACGCTGCCACACCCCGCCGTCCGCGGTGCCGGCCCTGCTGGTCCTGCCGGTCCGCGCAGTGCCACGAGCCAACGCAGGATGAGGACCAGACCGGCCGCTTTCGCGGCAAGGTTGAAGGCCGGGACGGCCTCGAGGAACAGCGTTGGCGTCCACAGGGCGATACCGAGCCGTAGATCCACGACGGCCAGGGCGACATACAGCACGAACACGAGCAGCGCCAGCCCCACCCACACCCGTTCGGCCATGGTGGCACCGACGAGCACGGCGCCGACGGTGGCGGCTACGGCGACCGCCGTTTCCGGCCTGCCGGGCGCTGTCGCACCAGATTTCACCAGGCCGGGTTCCACCGCGCCACACCGTCCGGCGTCCGATGGCCGCAGGCGGGCGGCCCACGCGGGGACTGTCCGCATCACCGTCGCCGGGCGGCCGTGACGCCGGGGATCGTTCGGCCAACTCGTCAAGGCACGTACACCCTCCCGGTCCGCGCGGCACTGGTCCGTCGCTGGCCCGTCTCCGGTCCGTCACCACCATGTCTCCGCCTGTCATGGTCGACCGTATGCCGGCCCAGCCACACGCAGGCCCCGCATGCGCGGTAGTTCGCCTACGCCAAACGCGGGTGGCGACCGCGACGAGGCCACGTCAAGCAGTGCGTGCCTCAAGCAGTGCGTGCCTCATTCCCACGCGGGGTCCGCGCTCAGCTTTTCGATGATCCGGTCGTGGAAGCTTCTGCGCTCGAGTCCACGGTCGCCCGGCCAGCGGGAGTGTCTCGTGATCAGT
>NZ_JWIO01000034.1:51145-76525 GCF_001017755.1 Protofrankia coriariae | reverse complement strand
CCAAGATCTTGACGCGGGACACGAGGAAGTTTTTCTTTTCAGGCTCTTTCATTTCTTTTCGGGGCCGTTCTCGGGCCGGCCCGTACTCCCCGTGCGCAGTGACCGGGTCAGGCTGCCGCTGTCCGACGGCCGCGGGCCGGGCAGCCGCGGCGCCGGGCCGGTCGCCGGCCGCTGGCCCGCCCCCGGCCCGTCCCGCAGCACGGCGACGATCGTCGCGGTCACCGCCGGCTGCTGGTCGACAAGGTAGAAGTGCCCGCCGGGGAACACCCGCACGTCGAAGTCCCCGCTGGTGTGGTCGCGCCACCGCTGGGCGTCGGCCGCCGTGGCGTGCGGGTCCGTGTCGCCGACGAGCACGGTCACGGGGGTGCGCACCGTCGCGTCGGGCGGGCCCACGTAGGTCTCGATCGCCCGGTAGTCGGCCCGGGCGGGCGGCAGCACCAGCGCCAGCATCTCCGGGTCGTCGAGGACACGCGGGTCGGTGCCGCCGAGGGCGCGGATCTCGCGGAGGAACCCGGCGTCGTCGAGCAGGTGGACGCGGTCCCCGCGACGTACCGACGGCGCGCGGCGGCCGGAGGCGAACAGCACCCGCGGGCCCGGGCGGCCCGCAGTCTCCAGCCGCCGGATCACCTCGAACGCGATGATCGCCCCCATGCTGTGGCCGAAGAACGCCACCTGTTGGCCGGTGAACGCGTCCAGCACCTCGGCAAGGGCGTCCGCGAGGGCCACGATGGTCGTCAGCGGCGGCTCCGACCGGCGGTCCTGACGCCCCGGGTACTGCACGGCCCGCACCCGTGTGGTCGCCGACAGCGCCCTGGCCATCGGGAGGTAGAAGCTCGCCGCGCCGCCCGCGTGCGGAAAACAGACCAGCAACGGCCCGTCCGGCGGCCCCGGGTGAAACTGCCGGAGCCACCTCTCCGTATTCCCAGTCGTGTTCCCAACCATCGGACCACTACCAACCTCTCCCCGATCACACGGATTTGTCCGGGCACAAGCTCCCCGGCCGACGCCGGCCCGATTTGCGGGCGCCGGTGTGCGCGGCCCCCGCCCGCTCCCACCCATCCCGGGCCGTGTGGGAGGGAGCGCCCGGTGGCCCTTACATTTGACGGTCCGTCGGGACCGTCCATTCGGCGCCGAACAGTTCACCGGGCCCGGAATGTAAATTCCCGCCCGCTCGCCTTCCGCGCCGCAAAAATGTCGGACCCGCTGATTCTGAAGTCACCGGCTGACGCGGTCCTTGCCCCGCGCTGAAGCCCGCCCGCACCCATGTCCACACGCCAGTGTGCCGCTAAAGCGCCTGTTAAGAGAAGGACGGATCCGGCATTGGCACCATTGCGTGCCGCACCGCCACACCTTTAACTGTCTGCTGGGTCCAACCTGCTGCCGGGTCTGTCCTACCCGTCTTTCCCCAGCCTGGCTGATCTTCTATCCGTGGAGGCCACGTTGTCCATCGATCTGGCCGACGCGTTCCTGTTCCCGGAGCGCCGAAGCTGTCCGTACCACCTGCCGGTCCCGGCCAGCCCCACCGAGGTGACGGGCCGGGCAGGTCGGGAACCGAGGACCGGATGAGCCGGACCGTTCGGATCAGTACTCATCGGGACCGGTGCATCGGCGCCGGGCTCTGCGTGCTCACCGCCCCGGAGGTGTTTGAACACGACGAGGACGAGGGCCTGGTTTCGTTACTCGATCCCGAACCGGACGCGGAGCTGAGCGCAAAGGTGTGGGAGGCCCAGCAGCTCTGCCCCGCCCAGGCGATCGAGCTCGCCGGCTGAGACTCGCCGGCCGCAAATTCTCGATCATCCCCACAGGCTGTCTGTGATCCCAACAGACCGCGCGCCGGTCCACAACAGAAACGAGCTACCCATGGCGCTCGCTACGGAGACCACTGCCACCAACACGCGGTTACCTTCGCTGACCGGCCTCCGATTCATCGCGGCATTTGCCGTCTTCATCGGCCACGCCTATCTCACGGTGACGCTGAACGGGTCGCCCGTCGAGTCCCAGAACTGGCCCATCACCTTCGGGTTCGCCGGAGTCGGCTTCTTCTTCGTGCTCAGCGGGTTCGTACTCACCGTGTCCGCCCGGGCGCAGGACACCAGCCTGCGCTTCCTGCGCCGCCGGCTGGTCAAGATTGTCCCCAACCATCTGGTCGCCTGGACGCTCGCACTGCTGGTCACTCTGTGGGCCGGCGCGTCGATCACCACTGGGCAGGTGGTGCCCAGCCTGTTCCTGGCCAACGCCTGGTTCGCCGATATTCTGATCATGCGCGGTATCAACGTGCCGAGCTGGTCGCTGAGTGTGGAGCTAATCTTCTATCTCGCTTTTCCCGCCCTGTACCTCGGGATTTCCCGCATCAGGCCGGAACGGCTGTGGTGGTGGTTCGGCGGTTTCGCGCTGGGGACCCTGACGCTGGCCGTGATCTCTCATACCGCGCTGCCGGGGCAGCCGCAGCTGCCAGGGATGCACATGTCGCTCTGGCAGAACTGGCTGGTCTACCCGTTCCCGCCGTCGCGCCTGCTGGAGTTCGCCCTCGGCATCGTCACCGCCCGGATCGTGCTCACCGGCCGGTGGATCAGGCTCGGGGTGCCGGCCGCGACACTGCTGCTGGCCGCCGCCCTGGTACTCCAACTGCTCCTGCCGGTGACCGCGCTCACGGCGGTCGCGCCCACGGCGCTGCCCACCGCGCTGGTGATCGCGGCCGTGGCGACCGCGGACCGGTCCGGCCGTGGCACGATCTTCGACAACCGCGTCTGGACGTGGCTGGGAGAGGTCTCCTTCGCCCTCTACATCGTGCACTACCCCACGCTGTACTTCCTGCAGGAGAGCGTCGGCTTCGGCTCCGGCCACTCCGCCACCACGTCCTTCCTGATCTCCCTGCTGCTTCTGCTTCCCGCGCTGCTGGTGTCCTGGCTGCTCTACAGCCTGGTCGAACGTCCCCTGGTACGCCGGTGGAGCAACCCCCGGCCGTCACGGTCCGACAAGGTCCCGGCACAGCGGCAGGGACCGGGCGTGGCTGTCCCGGAAGCTGTCGCCGAAACAGCGCAGTGACACCCTCGCGCGCCATCCCCCGGATCCCGCAGAGCCTGCTGCCATAGTTCTCAGACGACACTGGAGGAAGCCTCATGACCACCGCTGGGGAACGCCCCTCCCTGCCCCTTGAGCCGGGCATCGACGGCAGTCCGGCGCCGGAACTGGTCGCCTGGCTGCAGTCCAAGGAACTCGCCGAGGTGACGATGCCGAGCGGGCAGACAGCGCTGCTCGGCGTCACCCACGCGGATGCCAAGACGATCCTCTCCGACCCCCGGTTCAGCCGGCAGCTTGCCTACGCGGGCGCGCCGACGTTCTTCCCTGGCGAGGACGCCACCACAGCCGACCCGGACTTTCTGGCGAACATGCCACCGGATCGGCACCATCTGGTCCGTCGGCTCGTGTCCGGCTCGTTCACCGTGCGCCGGGTGAACGGCTGGCGTTCCACCGCGCAACGGATCGCCGACGAGCTCGTGGACGATCTGCTCGCCAGCGAGCAGCCCACGGACTTCGTGGCCAACTTCGCCTTCCAGTTCCCGATCCGGGTGATCTGCGAGATCATCGGCATCACCGGTGAGGACCAGAAGCGGTTCCGCACCTGGACGACGGCGACCTTCGCCGCCTCCGGCGCGGAGTTCATCGCCTACGTCCAGGACCTGCTGGCGCGGCGCCGGGCGGAGCCGGGCAACGACCTCATCGACTCGTTGATCGCGGCCCGCGACGGCGCGGACAGGCTCACCGAGCCGGAGCTCATCCGCATGGTGCTGGCGATGATCGTCGCCGGCCACGAGACCACCGCGTCCGCGATCTCCCGAGGTGTGCTGACGCTGCTGCGCGACCGCCGCCGCTACGAACGACTGATCGCCGAACCGGAGCTGATCCCCTCGGTCGTGGAGGAGATCCTGCGGGTGAACCCGCCGATCGAGACGGCGCTGCTGCGGGTCGCCACCGAGGACGTGGAGCTCCCCTTGGGCCAGGTCAGGCGCGGGCAGGCGGTGCTGGCCAGCCTCTCCGGGGCCAACGTGGACTCCGCCGTGTTCGGTGAGCCGTACGAGTTCATCCTCGACCGCGATCCCATCGCCGCCCGTGACCACCTGTCCTTCGGCCACGGCCCGCATTTCTGCCTCGGCGCGGGAGTGGCACGCCTCGAGCTGGAGGTGGCGCTGTCCACCCTGACCACCCGGCTGCCGGGACTGACACTGGCGCTCGACCCGACGCAGACACCGAGCGTGAGCGACACCATGGTCCGGACGGTGGCAGAGCTGCCGGTTCGCTGGTGACGGCATGGGCAGCGATCTCGACCATCATCGTGCCGAAGCACTCCGAGTCGGTGGCCGGGAAGGGCTGACCCACGTCCAAGCGGATCGCCAACCTGTTCGGCCGAATTGACACCGATGCCGGGATCGCACCGGCCACTCATCGGGCACAGCACCTGCCGGTGGACATCCGGCAGGAAGTGGTGGAGGTGAACCTCACCGGTATTTTCCTGACCGCACGAGCGGTATACGAGCGGCTGGCCGTGAGCAGCCGTGGAAGAGTGGCATTCATCTCCTCCGGCGTGGCTCGCGCGCCATGCCACGGGCCGAGCGTCTACGCTGCGTCGAAGCCGACATCGAAGGTCTCGCCAGGGCGCTGGCGGTGGACCGGGCGACCGACGGTATCCTGGTCAACGCGATTGCGCCGGGATTCTTCGGCGCCAGCATAGGTACCGCGTTCACACAGTCGGAGCGGCTGCACAAACAGGTGGCTTCCAGGATCCCGCCGGATCGGATCGGACAGACCAGTGAGCTCGCCTCGCCCGCGTCCTTTCTGGCTGGCAACGCCTGCGACCACCTGACCGAGTACGCCCTCGGCCTGGATGGTGGACACGGTCTCGACCAAGCCGTTCCGGCATCAACGGAACACCAACGGAGAAGGAGAGCCAATGACACGCGCCTCGGTTGAGCCGGTGGAGAGCACACTAGCCGAACTGCTCGCCAACAGAGGCGCGCTAAGCCGCCTACCGCTGGCGGAACCGGACCCGCTTCCCGGCACCGAGGCACTGGACATGCAAAACCTGGAAGCACACGATCCGGTGTCGGGGCTGCGGGTGCGGGTCCGCCGCTACGGGCCCCGCAACCAGACGTCCGCGTTGCCTGCGGTGCTCTACATCCATGGCGGTGGCTGGGCGATCGGCAGCATTGACATGGTGCATTTCCTGGTCGCACCGCTGGCCGTCAGGCTGAACTCGGTCGTGATTTCGGTAGGTTACCGTCTCGCGCCCGAGCATCCGTTTCCCGCCGCGTTCGACGACTGCTTCGCCGCCCTGCGCTGGATGGTCGCCGAATCAGCCGAACTCGGCATTGATCCCACTCGGATCGCGCTGACCGGAGTAAGCGCGGGCGGGACGCTGGCCACCGGGGTGGCTCTCGCGGCACGCGACCAGGGCGGCCCCGCGATCCGCCTGTTGCACATGGTCTCACCCTCACTGGACGATCGGGCGGAGACCTCCTCCATGCTCAAGCAGTGGGGGCCTGAGTACCTCGGTTCACGGCTGGCACGGGAATGCTGGGACGCCTATCTGCGCGATGTCGCGGACAATGTGCCGGCGATCGCCGCTCCGGCCCGGGCAGCCGACCTCACCGGCCTGCCGCCCACCTTCATCGCGGTCGCCGAGCTCGACGCGGTCCGCGACGAAGCCCTGCAGTTCGCTTTCCGCCTGATCCAGGCCGGCGTTCCGGTCGAACTGCATCACTTTCCAGGCGTCACGCACGGCCTTGCCGGCGACATCGGGCCCGGGCTACGCCAGCGGATCACCGAAACAGTGCCGGCCGCTCTCAGGGAAGCACTATTCCAAACTTGATCCACACAAGAGGATACGATGACTGCCACATTATCATCCGAAAAATCTCGGACGTCACTGGAGACGCTGCCGACGCTCACCTCGCTCCGCGTTTTCGCTGCGATACTCGTCTTCAGCGGACACGCCTTCTTTGAGCTCCGTTTCGTCACCGGCGGTCTTGGTGATGCCCTGCACTCGATATTCGGCCGTGGCGGCTACGTACTGAACTTCTTCTTCATTCTCAGCGGGTTTGTACTGGCCTGGAACTGGGTGCACAGTTCCAGGCCCTCAAGGTCTGCGTTCGTACGCCGACGGCTCGCGAAACTCTTTCCCAATCATCTGGTCACCCTCGCCCTGGCCATTCCGCTCGGCGTGACGGTCGGGGGTACCACCGCGGCGGCCCTGGGGCACTGGCTTCCCTGGAACATCCTGCTGCTCCAGGACTGGCGGCCGGAGTTCGGCCTTGTCACCTCGGGCAACTCGATCAGCTGGTCGCTCTCCGCGGAACTGCTCTTCTATCTGCTGTTCCCGCTGGTCATCGGGCCGGCCAAGCGCGTCCCCGAACGATTCCTGTGGGCCGCGGTCGGGACAGTCGGAGCGCTGATCCTGGGGGCTGTCCTCATCGGACAGTTCGTCGTCACCGATCAGCCCCGACTGCCCTACCCAGGTTTCGAGAGCATGTCGTTCAACCAGCTGTGGTTCGTGTACTTCGCACCTCCGGTGCGTTTTCTTGACTTCCTGATGGGCATTTTCCTGGCACGCCTGGTCATCGCGGGCCGCTGGATCCGGCTGGGCGTGCTGCCCGCCGCTGCCTTCGCCATCCTCGGCTACGTGACAGCGCTCAATCTGCCTTATCTCTGGGGAGTCAGCGGGCTGGCATCGATTTTCGTGGCACCGCTGATCGCCAGCGCGGCGGTGTCCGACGTCACGTCCGCCCGATCGGTGATCCGCGGTCGCGTCTGGGTCCGGCTGGGTGAACTCTCCTATGCCTTTTACATGGTGCATTACCTGGTGCTCAACCCGCTGCGCGAACGGCTGGGCCCGAACTGGTCCGAACCCGTGATCGTGGAGCTGGCGGTCGTCCTGCTCATAGCTCTGCCGCTCACTCTGCTGGCCGCCTGGCTGCTGTACACGCTGGTGGAAATGCCAGTAACCAGGCTGGCAAGAGGCCGCCGCCGCGGCACCGGCAGGGCCACCGCCACCGCCACCGCCACCGCGAGCCCGGGGTACGCCGGAAACATCGTGGCGCCCAGGACCAGCAGTGAGGACGAAAGCGGCGAGCCGAGCGCCGTCCAGCACACCTGAGACCGGGGGCAACAACAGACCCGGGGCAACAACAGACCGGAGTGTGGCAGACCGTCGCTGCCACGCTGTACCGGTACTCACAGACAGCGATGACGGCACTCAGGCCGGCCTGCGAGGACGCAGGCCGGCCTGAGTGCCGAGAGCCTGCCGCGGTATCCGACCAGCCGCCGGCGGTGCTCCCCCGGAGAAGGGGCACCTGGTCCTGGCGGCCACAGTGACAATCTCCCCGAGAAGCTTCCCAGGAAGGCCTTCATCCAGGGCACCGGATGCCCGGACCATCCGATCTGACCGGGTCAGGGCGTCGTACCGACCGGACGGCCGTTCCCGCCCGGCACGCATGCTGCTCCGCCGACAGGCACACATGGTGCTCCGGTAGGCATGGTGCCGGGCGACCGAGGTGACGGTCATGCTGACCGGCCCCGACCGCTTCCCGTGCGGCCGGGGCCGGTCATCCGGTCTAGCTGGCCGTGTCGGCGGTCGCCGGGGTGGCCTGGGCCGGGGTGGCCTGGGCCGCGTCAACGGCCGCTGGAGCCTTGCCGCGGCCGGGGCCGAACCAGAGCCCCAGGGATACCAGGATGCCGATGATCGCCGGCACGGTGAGCCAGGTGAAGACCCGGGCGAAGTGCTCCACCTCGCTGCCGGCGCCATGGGTGAACGGCAGCAGGAACACACCGATGCCGATCAGGCCGCCGACGGTGATGGCCACCTGCACGATCCCGGCGGTGATACCGGTGTCCTGCGGGTCAGCGCTGGAGAGGATGACGACGTTGAACGGGACGATGGCCAGGCCGACGCCGATCCCAATGATGATGATCTGTGGCAGTACCGAGGAGGCGTAGCCGGCGCCATCGTCCACCCGGCTGAGCCAGGCCACGCCGAGCGTGACCACCGCGAGCCCCGCCACACCCCGGGCCTTGAGGCTGATCGAGCTGGCCCACTTGGTGATCAGTGAGGCGCTGAACAGGATCGCGATGGCGAAGGGCAGCAGTGCGAGGCCGGTTCGCACCGGGCTCAGATCGAGCACGGCATGCAGGTACTGGGCCAGGAAGAACAGGAAACTGCCCAGCACCGAGGCCAGCAGCGTGAGGTTGAGAAAGCCGCCGAGCCGGTCCCGGTGGGCGAAGATCCGGCCCGGTAGCAGCGGCTCGGGGGAACGGGAGTCCACCACCGGCAGGAGTGTGAACAGCACGACGGCGGCCACCAGCGGGACGATCGTCCCCGCGTCCTGCCAGCCCGCGTCGGCAGCGTGGACCAGGCCGTACACACCGGCGGTCAGTGCCCCGGTCGCCAGGGCCGCGCTGGGGATACCCAGCGAACGCTGGCTGCGGGCGGCGTCCCGGGTCCCGAGTACGCGCAGGGCGACGACAAAGATCAGTGCGGCTATCGGGACGTTCACCAGGATGCTCCATCGCCAGCTGCCGGCCGAGGTCAGCAGCCCGCCGAACACCATGCCGGAAGCCGAGCCGAGCGCGGTGACGGTGGAGTAGAGGCCGAACGCCCGCTGTCTGCGCTCCCCCTCGGACAGGATGGTCAGCAGCGCCAGCGCGCTGGGGCCGGCCAGCGCTGCCCCGGCTCCCTGCAGCACCCGGCCGACGAGCAGCACCTCGATGTTCTGGGCGAGACCGGCGACCAGCGAGGCGACGGCCACCAGGCCGATGCCGAAGAGGAACACCCGGCGGTAACCGAACACGTCACCGAGCCGTCCGGTGACGAGGAGCAGCGCGCCGAAGGCAAGGTAGAACCCGTTGAGGATCCAGGAGCCGGTGGTGATGCTGGCGTCGAAGCGGGCCTGGATCTCCGGCAACGCCACGTTCACGATCGTGCCGTCCAGCTGCAGCAGGTACTCGGCACCGACGATCGCGGCGAGCACGAGCCCCCACGCCCTGGGCGGACCACCACCCGTCGTGGTCGTGCTGGAACCGGTTTCGGTGCTCACGATGCCTCCTAGAGCGACGGAGATTATTTTGAGGGTGGCTCACCTTACGAGTTCGGGTTGATAATATGAGCTGGCCTCGACCTGTCAAGCAGGAGGTCTCCGATGAGGGAGCAGCCCGTGAGGGAAGAGCCTGTGGGGGAAGAGCCTGTGAGCGAGCAGCCTGTCGGGGAGCAGCTCCTGGAGGAGCAGCCCGCTTCCGCCAGCAGGGCTCGCCGGGCGGACGCCCGGCGCAACCACGACGCGATCCTGCGGACGGCGCGCGAGGCCTTCGAAACCAGGGGCTCCGCGGCACCCCTGGAAGAGATCGCCGCCCGGGCAGGGGTCGCCATCGGCACCCTGTACGGGCACTTCCCCACCCGGGAGTCGTTGATCGAGGCCGCGACCAGGGACGGCCTCGACGCTCTGATCGCGTTCGCCGACGAGGTGGCCGTGACCGACGAGCCGCTGTCCGCCCTGCGGGGCTGGACGATGCAGGCGGTGCGGTACTGCAGCACGTTCCGTGGGCTGATGGGGCTGCTGACGCGCAGCCGGCACGGCAAGGGCGCCCTGTCCGGCTCGTGCATCGACATGTACCGGTGCGGCGCCGCGCTGCTGCACGCGGCGCAGGCCGCCGGGCGGGTACGGCCGGACTTCACCGCCGATGATCTGTTCGAAATCATCAGCGCCGCGGCCTGGGTGCGGGAGTGCTCGCCCGCCGATCGGGACGGCAGCACCCGGATGCTGGACCTGTTGCTGAACGCTACCGTCACGGACAGTGCCGGACGGATCGCCCCGAATGATCCTGTTTCGATCCAAGGTTCGCTTTAGAGCTCTGCTGTCACAATCCATTCCGTCCGAGCCTCTTGGCTGGTGGAAGCGTGAGGGAGCGCGATTGTGTCGGTGGGGCCGCATGGGCATACGGCTGAGAACAGCGCCCGGGAACCGCGTCTTGGCGCACAGCCGGTGACCACCGGTCACCACCGGGGAGCATGACCGGTGATCCGGCACGGATCCACCGCGTCATCTCGGCCCTCTCGGCCCTCTCGGCCCTCCGGGTCCGCCCGGTCCTCCCGACCCTCCCGCACCGGGAGTTGTCCCGACGTCGTCCGCACGGCCGGGCGTGCGCGTCCGGCCGGATGTTGTTGGCGACATTGAACGGATGCCCGAGCGGCATGAAGCATTGTCAGGGAGCGGGTCGTCGCACGGCCGGGTGAGCTCCTGACGGCCGGCGGCACAGGCGGGGTGCGGGCGAGGTAGAACTCGCCTCCCGCTGCCTGGCGAGGACCACGAGAATCCGCGCCGGTGGCCCACACCCACCGTGTCGAGAAACTCCGCCCGGCACCGACCGGGCCATACCCACAAAGCCACCGGACCGCCGCCTGGACTTCCGGGCCCGGCATTGCCGGACACAGGATTTCCGGGCACCGCGCTCCCCGCGAACGCACGCTCCGGAAGAACTTCCACATATTTTGTCGACGAATAACTGACGAAACGGAGTCCTTATGCATTCCCGCAGGAGTTTTCTCACCCTTTCGGTGGGCTCAGTGGCCCTGTTCGGCCTGGGCTCAGGCCTGGTGGCCTGCGGGGAGGACTCCTCGCCGAGCGAGACCGGCGGGACGCCGAAGAGCGGCGGCAGCATCACTTTCGCCACCACCGCCGAGCCCGACAGCTGGGACCTGCACGTCTCGGTCTCCACGCTGTCGTCGTTGATCCTGCGCGCCGTGTACGACTCGCTGGTGCACCAGAAGACGGACGGCACCTTCGAGCCGTGGCNCCTTCGAGCCGTGGCTGGCGAAATCCTGGGAGATCTCCGACGACGGCCTGCGGTACACGTTCCAGCTGCGCGACGACGTCACCTTCCACGACGGGACCCCGTTCAACGCCGAGGCGGTGAAGGCCAACTTCGACCACATCGTGGATCCGGCGACGCAGTCCAGGAACTCCAAGACCCTGCTCGGTCCCTACGACCGGACCGAGGTCACCGGCGACTTCACTGCGGTCGTGCACCTGAAGTCACCCTATTCACCGCTGCTCGGCGTGCTGAGCAGCACGTATCTGAGCTTCCACTCGCCCGCCGTGCTGCGTGCCAATCCCGCCGACATCGCCTCGGGCGGCAAGTTCCTGGTGGGCACCGGACCGTTCGTGTCCTCGTCGCTCACCTCGGGGCAGAACGCCGTGTTCACCCGCCGCCCGGGCTACCGTTGGGCGCCGGCCTCGGCGGGGCACCCCGGGGAGGCTTACCTCGACCAGTACGTCGTGCAGTTCCTCGCCGACGACGCCGCCCGGGTCGGCGCGCTGACCTCGGGGCAGCTCGACGTGGCCGACCAGATCCCCGCCACCAGGCTCGCGCAGTTGCGCGGCCAGCCGGGCATCAAGCTGGTCAGCCGCGAGAGCGTCGGATCGCCGTTCACCTATTCACTGAACGTCACCAAGGCACCGTTCACCGAACGGGATGTGCGTATCGCGTTCCAGTCCGCCGTCAACGCCGAGGCGATCACACAGGGCCTCTTCCAGGGCACCTACTCCAACAGCCGGTCCGTCCTGACCTCCTCCACCCCGGGCTACGACAAGTCCGTGGAGGGGATCTGGGGCTACGACAAGAACCGCGCGATCAGCCTGCTGGAGAAGGCCGGCTTCACCACGACCGACGGCGATGGCTATCGGACCCGCAACGGAGAGCGACTGAGTGTGACGCTGGCCTTCGCCGCCTCCTTCACCAGCGAGGAGCAGCGGAACTACCACACAGCGTTGAAGGACGCGGTCAAGCAGGTCGGTTTCGAGGTCGTCCTGCGCCCGCTGGACACTCCGTCGATCGTGCAGGCGTTTGCCACGGGCGACTACCACCTGGGATCCGGCTCGCCGTCGGCGATCGACGGCTCGATACTGCGCACGCTGTTCTACTCCAGCCAGTTGCCGGGCGTCGGCGGGGCGAACGCCGCCAGGGTCAACGACCCGGAGGTCGACGGCTGGTTGGACGAGGCGCTGCGCACGCGCGACGTGGCGGGCCAGAACGTGCTGTACGGCAAGGTGCAGCACAAGGTCCTCGCCGAGGCGTACGTGCTGCCGACCTTCGTGTCGAAGCGCACCTACGGCGTGCAGGAGCGGGTGCAGGGCTTTGCGCTGGGAGCGGGGAACCTGCCGACGCTGTCGGACGTCTGGGTGAGCTAGCCCTCGCGTAGCCCTCGTCCCGGGCTCCGTCCACGCGATCGAAGATCTGCTGGGCGGGGCCCGGACGCCGGCCGACGCTGGTCGACGACGAACTGCCCGACCTGGTCGGCACCGCCGTCCGGGAACGGGAATGCCTGGCCGGCCGGCCGGTGGCCGTTCATGCTGATACCGAGCGTGAGTATCCACAGGCCTGACCGGCCTGACTCAAGGATCGCTTTAGAACCGGATGCCAGTATCCCTCCGGGGCCTGCGGCGTGTCCCGGAAGAGACGGAGGAGCGAATGTCGTCAGATCTGGGTGGACGCGAACTGCACCTCAGCGTTCACCCGGTGGCAGCCGGGCACCATCCGGGGGCGTGGCGATGGCCGGGCGCGGACCCGCTGGCGTTCTCCCGCATCGAGGGCTACCTCGAGGTGGCGCAGGTGGCCGAGCGTGGGCGGCTCGACTCCATCTTCCTGGCGGACGTCCCGGGCCTGCACGCCGACATTGATGACTATCCGCAGCTCAACGGCCTCGAGCCGACACTGATCCTGACCGCGATGGCGGTGGTCACCGAACGGATCGGGCTGGTCGGCACCGCCTCGACCACGTTCAACGAGCCGTTCAACATCGCCCGCCGGTTCCGGGCGCTGGACCTGATCAGCCACGGCCGGGCCGGCTGGAACGCGGTGACCACCTCGGGCCCCCGCGTCGCCGGCAACTTCGTAGCGGACGAGCCGAGCAGCCGCGCCCGCTACGCCAAGGCCGAGGAGTTCGTCGCGATCGTGCTCGACCTGTGGCGCAGCTGGGCGCCGGACGCGCTGGTCGCCGACGTGGCATCCGGGCTCTACGCCGACATGTCGAGGATCCGGCCGATCGACCACCACAGTGAGTTCTTCAGCGTGCGGGGGCCGCTGAGCCTCCCGCCGTCCGAGCAGGGCTACCCGGTGCTGTACCACGCGGGCGTCTCCGACGACGTGCGCACGCTGACCGCGCGCACCGGCGAGGCGATGTTCACGGCCGTGGTCGATATCGACACGGCCCGCGCCGAGCTGGACGTCGTGCGGTCCCGGGCGGTGGCCTTCGGCCGTCCGGCGGACGCGGTGCGCTTCCTGCCCGGGCTGGTCACCTCGGTCGGCGGCACCGAGCGGGAAGCCCTCGAACGACGCCAGGCCCTCGACGAGCTGTCCGGCACCCGCGGCGCGGTGCGCGGGCTGGCCGCGCAGCTCGGGCTGAACCCCGACGATCTGGAGCTGGACCGGCCGGTGCCACCNGACCGGCCGGTGCCACCCGCCCTGCGGGGCAGGCTGCACGCCATCCGCGGCCACGCCCGCCCGGCCGCACACCGCGCCCTGGAGGGGCAGACGGTACGGGACATCATCCGGCGCGGTGGCGGTGGCGGCCACGTCGTGGCCGTGGGCGACCCCGAGCAGATCGCCGACCTGATCCAGACCTGGTTCACCTCCGGCGTCGTGGACGGCTTCACTCTCATGCCGGACGTCACCTTCGACGGCCTGCCGGCCTTCGTGGACCACGTCGTGCCGGTCCTGCGCCGCCGCGGCCTGTTCCGCTCGGAGTACCGGGGCAGGACGCTGCGCGAGCACTACGGGCTGCCGATACCGGACGTCGCCACCCGCCGGCCGCTGGCGAAGGCCCTGTGATGGTCGCCCTCTCCCTCGTCGACCAGGGCCCGGTCTCCGCGCAGACCAGCCCGGCGCGGACCATCGGCCACTCGGTCGAGCTCGCCCAGCTGGCCGAGGAGCTCGGTTACACGAGGTTCTGGGTGGCCGAGCACCACGGGGTACGCAACATGGCCTTCGCCGCCCCGGAGATCCTCATCGGCCACATCGCGGACCGCACCAGCCGGCTGCGGGTGGGCTCCGGCGGCATCATGCTGCCCAATCACACGCCGCTGCACGTCGCGGAGCAGTTCCGGACCCTCGAGGCGCTGCATCCGGGCCGGATCGACCTGGGTCTGGGCCGCTCCACCGGCACCGGTGACGACCCCACCCGCGACGCGCTGCTGCGCACCCCCGACGCGCTCGAGAAGTTCGGCGAGCATCTGCGGCAGCTGCTCGGCGTCGGCGGCCGGGTGCCGCTGGACCCGGACGACCCGTACCGGGAGCTCGTCGCGTCACCGGCCGGTGTGCCGTTGCCGGCGGTGTTCCTGCTCGGCTCCAGCGTCAACAGCGCCGAGCTCGCGGCGCGCGCCGGGCTGAGCTACGCGTTCCTCTGCGTCAACCAGGATCCGGACGTGGCCGTCCAGGCGCTGCGCCGCTATCGCGTGCTGTTCACCCCGGTGGCGGAGGGCGACCGGCCGCTGGCGATCCTGGCCACCCGGATCTGGGTCGGGGAGGACGACGAGCACGGGGAGGCACTGGCCGCCCCCGAACGGCTCGCCGTGCTCGACTACCTCAGCGGCGACCCGCGCCCGCTCGAGTCCGTCGAGCAGGCGCTGGCCCGCACCAGCCGGCTCACCGACGCCCAGCTCGTCGCCCGCGACAAGGTGGACCTCCGGGGGGACGTGGTGGGCGGCATCGACCGGGTCGCCGGCCGGCTCGCCGAACTCGTCGAGGCGAGCGGGGTGGACGAAGTGATGGCCATCTCCAATATCCACAGCCCGGAGGATCGCCGGGAGTCCGTCCGGCGGCTGGCCGTGGCCGTCGGGCTGTGTCCGGCGCCGGTGAGCCGCTGAGCGAGCGAACCCCCTGACCGGTGGACGCGGCGGCTCCACCGGCCAGGAGCACGGCGTGACGGGTGTGCCGTCCCAGCCGACCAAAAAATGTGATCAAGAAAATCGGAGCTCTCATCCATGCGCACTCGCAGGGACTCTCCTGCCCTCTGGGCGGCTTCCCCGGCCGCTGACCCGGTGAGCTGACACGTGTACGCTTCGTTGCCCCGGTTCCTGCTACGTCGGCTCCTCACCGGGATCCTGGTCCTGTGGGGCGCGGTGACGGTGACCTTCTTCGCGGTGAGCGCGGCCGGCGACCAGGTGGACGCGATCCTCGGCCCGCAGGCGGCGAACCTCCCGGGCCTGCGCGAGCGGGTCGCCGCGGAGTACGGGCTCGACCGACCGCTGCCGGTGCAGTACCTCGACCGCCTGGCATCGCTGGCCACCGGCGACTTCGGCCGCTCCTACCAGCGCAGCCAGCCGGTGACCAGGCTGCTTGGCAGCCAGATCCTGCCGACCCTTCAGCTGGCGCTGAGCGCGGCCCTGGTCGGCCTGCTGCTCGCGCTCATCGCCACCGTCATCACGGCGGGCCGGGGCCGGATCGTACGGACGGGCACGTCGGTGTTCGAGGTGCTCGCGGTGGCGGTCCCGCCGTTCTGGCTCGGCATCCTGCTGCTGTCGCTCTTCTCGTTCAACCTGCGCTGGTTCCCCGCCTTCGGCTCCCATGGCATCTCCGGCCTGGTGCTGCCCACGCTGGCGCTGGCGATCCCGCTCTCCGGTGTCCTCGCGCAGGTGATGCGCCAGGAGCTTGAGCTGGTCGAGGGCAGACCGTTCGTGCTCAGTGCCCGTGCCCGCGGCCAGAGCCGGCTCGGCCTGCTGCTGCGGCACACCCTGCGGCACGCGCTGCTGCCGGCCACGACGATGTCCGCCTGGGTGCTCGGCACGCTCGTCGGCGGCGCCGTGCTGGTGGAGAAGGTCTTCTCCCGGCCCGGTCTCGGCACCGTGCTGGTGAACGCCGTGCAGCACCGCGACACGCCGGTGGTGTCGGCCGTGGTGATCCTGGCCGCACTCATCTTCGTCGTGGCCAACACCCTGGCCGACACGCTCTACCCGGTGATCGACGCGCGGCTGCGGGAAACGAGCCGGGCATGAGCGCGACGACAGCGGCCTTCGACACGGCCCGGCCCCGGTGGCGGGCCACCCGCGGCTCGCACATACTGCTCGCGATCAGCACGCTGGCCGTGGCCCTGATCGTCGCGTTGCTGCTGTTCCCCGGCGTCTTCGCGCCCTACGCGCCGGACACCAACGACGTGCAGCACACCTTCTCCCCGCCGAGCTCGACGCACTACCTCGGCACCGACCAGCTCGGACGGGACGTCTTCTCGCGGCTGGTCTACGGCGCCCGGTACTCGGTGACCACCGGCCTGGTGGCCACCGCGATCGCGGTCGTGGCGGGCTCGCTGGTCGGCCTGACCGCGGCGGCCGGCAGCCGGCTGGCNGGCGGCCGGCAGCCGGCTGGCCGACGCGCTGATCATGCGGTTGACCGACGTCTGGATGGCGTTCCCCGAGGTGCTGCTGGCGCTGCTGGTCATCGCGCTCATCGGGACGGGCTCGACGCAGATCGCGGTGGCGATCGGGGTGGCCGCCGTGCCGTACTACGGCCGTCTCGTGCGCGGGCAGGCACTCGCCGTGACAAAAGCCGAATACGTCGAGGCGGCGAAGATCCTGGGCGTACCCGCGTGGCGGTATGTGCTGCGCCACGTGCTGCCCAACGTGGGCGGGCCGGTCGTGGTGCTCGCCTCGCTGGGGACCGGGAGCGCCATCGCCGCGGCGGCAGGGCTGAGCCTGCTCGGCCTCGGCCCGCTGCCACCGACTCCGGAATGGGGCGTGATGCTCGCCGAGGGACAGACCTATCTGGCGAACGCCTGGTGGATCGCGGTGTTCCCGGGGCTGGCCATCGTCGTGGTCGTCCTCGTCTCCACCACGCTCGGCCGCAGCCTGCAGGCAAGGAGCCTGCGGTGAGCGGCCGGCGGGCGGGGAGCCCGCTGAGGACCAACCGGCAGGCAGGGGGCCCGCGGTGACCCTGGTCGAGGTTGCCGGGCTGGAGGTCTCCTTCGGCCACGAGCCCCCCGTGGTACGCGACATCTCGTTCACCATCGAGGACGGTGAGTGCCTGGCACTGGTCGGGGAGTCCGGCTCGGGCAAGAGCGTCACCGCCCGGACGCTGCTCGGCCTGGCCGGCGAACGCGCCCGGGTCCGGGCGCGCACCCTGCGCGTCGGCGGCGCCGACGTCAGGAGCTTCTCCCAGCGTGACTGGCAGCGGCTGCGCGGCAAGTCGGTCGGCATGGTGCTGCAGGACGCGCTGGTGTCCCTGGATCCGCTGCGCCGGATCGAGGACGAGGTGGCCGAGTCCATCCGGCTGCACCAGCGGGACAGTACCCGTACCGAGCGGCACCGGCGCGTCCTGGAGGTGCTCGCCGAGGTCGGCGTCCCAGAGCCGGAGCTGCGCAGCCAGCAGTACCCCCACCAGCTCTCCGGCGGGCTGCGCCAGCGCGCCCTGATCGCCTCCGCCGTGGCGACACGGCCCGATCTGGTCATCGCGGACGAGCCGACCACGGCGCTGGACGTGATCGTGCAGCACCAGATCCTGCAGCTGCTCGAAGAGATCAAGGAGCAGGGCCGGGGCCTGCTGCTGATCAGCCATGACCTGGCGGTGGTCGCGAGGCTGGCCGACCGGATCGCGGTGATGCTCGACGGCCGCATCGTCGAGACCGGGCCCACCGAGCGCATCGTGGGCAGCCCCGAGCATCCCTACACCAGGTCGCTGCTGGACATCGCCCGTGGCCGGCGCGCGCAGCGCCCGCCCCNCGCCCGCCCCACACCGGCGGGCAGACCCTGCTCGACGTCGACGCGGTGACCAAGAACTTCGGCGAACGCCGTGCCGTGGCCGGGGTGTCACTGACTCTGCGGGCGGGCGAGACGGTGGGCCTGGTTGGCGAGTCCGGCTCCGGCAAGAGCACGCTGGCACGGATGGTGATGGGCCTGACCGAACCCGACGAGGGGCGGATCCTCCTGCGCGGGCAGCCCTGGTCGGGCACGCCGGAACGTGCCAGGCGGGTGCAGCGGCAGCACATCCAGCTGATCCAGCAGGATCCGCAGGCGGCGTTCGACCCCCGCCACACCGTCGGGCGCATCATCGCCGAGGCACTGCCCGGCCAGCGCGGCGCCCGCCGCCGGGCCCAGATCACCGAACTGCTGGCCACGGTCGGGCTCGACGCGCACTTCGCCCACCGCCGTCCGCACCAGCTCTCCGGCGGGCAACGGCAACGGGTGGCGATCGCCCGGGCGATCGCCCCGCAACCCGAGGTACTGATCTGTGACGAGCCGGTCTCCGCGCTGGACGTGTCGGTGCAGGCCCAGGTGTTGGACCTGCTGTCCGAGCTGCAGCAGCGCCTGGGCATCGCCCTGCTGTTCATCACCCACGACCTCACCGTCGTGGAGCAGATCAGCGACCGCCTACTGATCATGAACAACGGCGAGGTCGTGGAGGAGGGGCTCACCACGGCCGTGTTCGACAACCCGCAACATCCTTACACCAACGCGCTGCTGCAGGCCGCCCCGCGCCTGCCCCTGCTATCGGCCACCGCCTCACACGGTAGAGCTCCCGAACCGCGTGCGGCCACCGACAGCTACCAAGAAGTACCAGCAGTCACCGACAGCTAGCGGCAGGAACTGACAAGGCTGTCCCGGGCGCGGCCAGGCCCGTCCGGGACACAGCCCCCGCACCCGGGATGACGAACCGCGGGTCGATCCGCTTCCAACGGAACCGCGCCTGCTCCGAAGTGGAGCGGACGGCCGGCTGTCCCCCGGCACGGACGACTGCCCGCCCGGGCGACCAGTCGTAACCGGCGGCCTCGCGTCCGGGCTGGGACAGCGCTCTCCCCCGGGCCGGCGGTGGCCTGGACTGGAAAGGAAACCGCCGGCCCGGCGGGAGGNCCGCCGGCCCGGCGGGAGGCGGATCCCGTCAGCCGAGGATCGCCAGGGCCTCGTTGAAGGTCGTCGAAGGGCGCAGGACCGCCGCGGCCCTGGCCGGGTCCGGCTGGTAGTAGCCGCCGATGTCGACCGGCGAGCCCTGGACCCCGACCAGCTCGTCGACGATGGTCCGCTCCTGCGCGGTGAGCGTCTTGGCGAGGCCGGCGAACGCGTCCGCGAGCTGCGTGTCGTCGGTCTGCGCGGCCAACTCCTGCGCCCAGTAGAGGGCCAGGTAGAAGTGGCTGCCACGGTTGTCGATGCCGCCGAGGCGCCGGCTGGGCGACCTGTCCTCGTTGAGGAAGGTGGCGGTCGCCCGGTCGAGGGTGTCGGCGAGCACCTTGGCGCGCGTGTTGCCCGTCGTCTGCGCGAAGTGCTCGAAGCTGACCGCCAGCGCGAGGAACTCGCCCAGGCTGTCCCAGCGCAGGTAGTTCTCCTTGAGCAGCTGCTGGACGTGTTTGGGCGCGGACCCACCGGCGCCGGTCTCGAACAGGCCGCCACCGTTGATCAACGGGACGACCGAGAGCATCTTGGCGCTGGTGCCGAGCTCCAGGATCGGGAACAGGTCGGTGAGGTAGTCGCGCAGCACGTTGCCGGTGACCGAGATCGTGTTCTCGCCGCGGCGGATCCGCTCCAGGGAGAACGCGATCGCCTCGACCGGCGACCTGATCTCGATCTGGAGACCCTCGGTGTCGTGCTCGGGCAGGTACGCTCTGACCTTCTCGATCAGCGTCGCGTCGTGCGCGCGGCCGGGGTCGAGCCAGAACACCGCCGGGTCGCCGGTGGCCCGGGCGCGGGTGACGGCGAGCTTCACCCAGTCCCTGATCGGCGCGTCCTTGGTCTGGCAGGCGCGGAAGATGTCGCCAGCGGCAACCGGCTGCTGAAGCACCACGGTGCCGGCCTCGTCGACAAGGCGCACCGTGCCCGCGGTGGGGATCTCGAAGGTCTTGTCGTGGCTGCCGTACTCCTCAGCCGCCTGCGCCATCAGGCCGACGTTGGGCACCGAGCCCATCGTCGTCGGGTCGAAGGCGCCGTGCGCGCGGCAGTCGTCGATGACGACCTGGTAGATGCCGGCGTAGCTGCTGTCGGGCAGGACGGCGAGGGTGTCCGCCTCCTGGCCGTCCGGGCCCCACATGTGGCCGGAGTTGCGGATCATCGCCGGCATGGAGGCGTCGACGATGACGTCGCTGGGCACGTGCAGGTTGGTGATGCCGCGGTCGGAGTCGACCGCGGCCAGCGCGGGGCCGTCGGCCAGCTCGGCCTCGAAGGACGCCCTGATCGCCGCGCCGTCGGGCAGCGCGTCCAGGCCCCTCAGGATGGCGCCGAGCCCGTCGTTGGGGCTCAGGCCCGCCGCGGCCAGCGGCTCACCGTAGGTGGCGAAGGTCTTCGGGAAGAACGCCCGCACCACGTGGCCGAAGATGATCGGGTCGGAGACCTTCATCATCGTGGCCTTCAGGTGCACCGAGAACAGCACACCCTCGGCCCTGGCCCGGGCGATCTGCGCGGTGAGGAACTCCCGCAGCGCGGCCACCCGCAGCACGGCGGCGTCCACGACCTCGCCGGCGAGCACCGGCAGGGTGGCGCGCAGCACGGTGGTGCTCCCGTCGGCGCCGGCCAGTTCGATGCGCAGCGAGCCGTCCGTGGCGATGACCGCCGACTTCTCGGTGGCGCGGAAGTCGTCGGCGTCCAGGGTGGCGACGTTCGTCTTCGACTCGGGGCTCCACGCGCCCATCCGGTGCGGGTGCGTCCTGGCGTAGCTCTTCACCGACGCGGGGGCACGCCGGTCGGAGTTGCCCTCGCGCAGCACCGGGTTGACGGCACTACCCTTGATCTTGTCGTACCGGGTGCGGACCTCCCGCTCCTCGTCGGTGCGCGGGTCGTCCGGGTAGTCCGGCAGGGCGTAGCCCTTCTGCTGCAGCTCGGCGACGGCCGCCTTCAGCTGCGGGATCGACGCCGAGATGTTCGGCAGCTTGATGATGTTCGCCTCGGGGCGGCGGGCCAGCTCACCGAGCTCGGCGAGCGCGTCGTCGATGCGCTGGTCCGCGGTGAGACGTTCGGGGAAGCTGGCGATGATCCGCCCGGCCAGGGAGATGTCACGGCTTTCGACGCTGACACCGGCCGTGCGGGCGTACGCCTGGACCACGGGCAGGAGCGAGTACGTCGCCAGGGCCGGGGCCTCGTCAGTGTGCGTGTAGATGATGGTCGAATCAGTCACCGATGCTCCGCTTCACGTCTGCTTCGTATCCTTATCAAGGTTATGTCTTGATCTTCTCCGCTACCTTGATTGCGAGCAGGCATGTGGCGGCAGCCGTTGACGGGTGGCCAGGCCAGCGCCCGCGGCACCCGTCCCCGCAACTGCCTGCCGAGCCGGTAGGTCGGCGGGNNGGGGAGCCGGTAGGTCGGCGGGTAGGTCGCTGTCCGAGCCCGGGCGACACCGCCGACAAGTACGTTCTTACCACTCCCGCCGGGTCGCCGGCCCTCGGTCACACCGTTGTCGGCGGGATGGCACTACAACCGGGGCGACGGTCGCCGCTTCGGCGCGGGCCGGTTCGCCTACACGCTCCGTGACGCCTGACAGGCCGGATTCGATTTTCCATGAGGATGCCACGGCGGAAGATGTCACGGTCCGTCAGTGAAAGGCTGACGACGTCGACGGACGGGCCGAACTGGCGTTGGCGTGAAAATTCCGCATTGACCTGTCATCCGGGGTCCTCTACGGTGTCCGAACGAACAGTTGTTTGTAATCTACATCACCATCAGCCACCTCCCCCCACGGGTACGCCGCGACCCGAAGGCCGAGGACGGAAGACCGCTCGGACTCCCGGCCACACAACCCTACGAGATCAGTTTCTTCCAGAGAGCGACAGAGGCCGTCATGGACAAAACGGTTTATATCTCCAGAAACCCGTAGACGCCACAGCCGTCGACTGCCCGCGCCGGTGGAGCCGACAAGCCGCCCCGCGCCCTGGCCCGACCCGCAGCGCCCCGGCTCGACGACCCGGAACCCGACCGGCCCGCGAAAACCATCTGATCATGCAATGTGCCAGCGCAACGGAGGATGCCAGATGACTGACGATTACGAACCGTCGCCGAGAAGACGCGAGAGCCAGGCACACACAAAACCCGCCGGGAACGCGGCCCCACGCCCGGAACAGCCGAGAAGGGGGCGTTCGGTCGGCGAGCGGCTCATCCGTATCCGGTCCGGTGAGACAGAGACGGAAAGCACACCGGCTTTATGCACCAGCCAGCACCGGCGCCCACACCGACACCCCTGGTCGCTGTCCGGACGCCCGCGCCCCCGGCTCCTCGCACGGCGGCGCGGAATCGTTGCCATCGCCGCGATGATCGCTGCGGTGACAGGCCTTGCCGCCTGTTCGTCGGATGACAACGGCAGCGGCAACACGGCGAACGGTTCGGGAGCGCCCGAAATCGTCGTGGGCAACATCGGGACGTACACCGGCCCCACCGCGTCCTCCCAGGCGCAGGCGCAGGACATGGCAAAGGCCTGGGCATCGTGGGTGAACGCCCACGGCGGGATCAACGGGCGCCGCGTCAAACTGATCGTCATGGATGACGGGGGGAACGCGACGACCGCGCTGTCCCAGGTCAAGAAACTCGTCGAGCAGGAACACGTCGTCGCGATCATAGGAAACCACTCGAACTCGGACGTGAACTGGGCGTCCTACATCAGCGGCACGGACGTGCCCGTCATCGGCGGCACCTCCCTGGACCTGCCCTTCGTGACGAACGCGTCCTTCTTCCCGGTCGGGCCGTCCGTCATCGCGGGGCTGTACGGAGTGCTGCAGATAGCGAAGTCGACAGGCCCGAAGATGGGCCTGCTCTACTGCGCGGAGGCGCCGCAGTGTGCCAGCGCGGTGCCGCTGTACTCGACGCTGGCCAGGGCACTCGACCTCAGCATTCCCTACAACGCGAAGGTGGCGGCTTCGGCGCCCGACTACACCTCGCAGTGCCAGGGCCTGAAGGAGGCGGGCGTCCAGTCCGTGAGCGTGCTGGCGCCGTCCGACACCGTCGTCCGCGTGCACCGGGCATGCGCGGACCAGGGAATCAACGTCCCGGAGGTGGCCCAGGACGGCACCGTCACGACCACCTGGCTGAAAGAGCCGTCGCTCAACGGAATGCGGGCCGTCGGATACGTCGCGCCCTTCTATGACAGGTCCATACCGGCGACCCAGGAGTTCCACGACGCCATCCAGCAGTATGCGCCGGGTATCGAGGCGGTGCTGTCCGAGCAGTCGGCCGACGTCTGGGCCAGCGGAAAGCTCTTCGAGGCCGCGGTCAGGGCCGCGCCCGCCGGGGATCTCACGGCCGCCGCGGTGAAGAAAGGCCTCTACAACCTCAGGGACGAGACGCTCGGCGGCTTCACCGCCCCGTTGAACTTCGTGGAGGGAAAGCCGACCTCCATCAAGTGCTGGTTCACGCTGGGCATCGAGGACGGCAGGTTCGTCGGGCCGAAGGGCCTGGAGACGGAGTGCGCCCCCGCGTCCGTCGTTGATCCCGTGGTTGCGACCCTCGGCTGACCAGTCCCCGGGCTGGGCCGGCATCCTGTCGTGGTTTCCGTCCCAGCCCGGCTCTCTGACCGTTTGGGAGTTCCAGAGTGACGACCCTACTTCCGTTCCTGGTCGCCGGGCTGACCACGGGCTCTGTCTACGGGATCGCCGGGCTGGGCCTCGTGCTGACCTACAAGACGTCGCGTCTGTTCAATTTCGCGCACGGCGCGCTCGCCACCATCGCGGCCTTTCTTTTCTACACCCTGCACGTCCAGCACGAGGTACCCTGGCCGCTGGCCGCGTTGATCTGCGTTCTCGTCGCAGGCCCGGTCCTCGGGCTTGTTTTCGAGCTGGTCGGCCGAATGATCAGCGATCGTTCCCTGCCGGTGCGGGTCGCCGGCACGGTCGGCATTCTGCTCGTGGTGCAGGCGGTGATATCGCTCGTCTACGGCACGGCGGAGACCCGCAAGGTACCGCCGTTCCTGGGAACGCATGTCCTCCGCGTGGCGAACACGAGCATCACCCAGGACAAAATCATCATCTGGATTATCGGCGCCGCGGCGACACTCGCGCTCTTCCTCGTCTTCAGGTACACCCGGCAGGGCCTTGCGATGCAGGCTGTCGTCGACGACGTCGACCTGCTCAACTGCGCCGGCACCAGCCCCGTGCGCGTCCGGCGGTTGGCGTGGGTCATCGGTGTCTCGTTCGCCGCGCTGTCAGGTGTGCTGCTGGCACCGCTCATCACCCTTGACGGGGTGACGCTGACGCTGCTGGTGGTCCAGGCTTTCGGCGCGGCTGCCATCGGCAGGTTCTCGAATCTTCCCGCCACCTATCTGGGCGGTCTGCTCATCGGTGTGGGCGGCGCTCTGTGCTCGAAGTACTTCACCACCGGTCTGCTGGCGGGAATACCGACCGCGCTGCCCTTCCTCGTCCTGTTCGTCGTTCTGCTGGTCTCCCCTCGCAGCCGGCTCGGGGAACGGGCCATGCCGTTGTCACGGTCCGCGGCGCAGTGGCGTTTCCCCCTCCCGTTCCAGCTGGCAGGGGGAGCAGGCTTCCTGGTCCTCCTCCTGCTCGTTCCCGAATTTGCCGGGCTGCACCTGACCGACTGGACCCTGTTTCTGACCTCGACGATCCTCTTCCTCTCCCTGGGCCTGCTGGTACGCAGTTCGGGACAGGTGTCGCTCTGCCACGTGGGTTTCACCGCGATCGGCGCGGCCGCTTTCTCGCACCTGACCGTCGGCCACGGACTGCCGTGGTTCTTCGCGCTGCTGCTGTCGGCTCTCGTCGCGGTGCCGATCGGCGCCATTCTCGCGATTCCGGCGATCAGGCTGTCCGGACTGTACCTCGCCCTGGCGACGCTGGGATTCGGCATCCTCCTCGCCTACATGTTCTACACACAGGACTACATGTTCGGCAGTATAGGTGCCGGGCTGACCGAGCCACGGCCCCATCTTGGCGGGCTCGACCTCGAAAGCGACCGCGGCTACTACTATCTGGTACTGGTATTCACCGTCATAGTCACGGCCATAACCGTGGTACTGGTACACAGCCGGCTCGGCCGGCTGCTGCGGGCGTTGGCCGACAGTCCGACAGGACTCGCCTCCAGCGGCACGTCGACCAACGTCACCCGTGTGCTGGTCTTCTGCATCTCGGCCTTTCTCGCCGCGGCATCGGGCGCGCTCGCCGGCAGCGCGGTCAGCACGGTGACAGCCGACTCCTACCAGCCGTTGACGTCGTTGCTCTATTTCTCCCTGATCGTCATCAGTCTGGGCGGTGAGCCCTGGTACGCGCTGCTGGCCGCCGCGGGCCTCACCCTGATTCCGTCGTACGTAAGCGGCGACAACATCGCCACCTATCTTCAGCTCGTCTTCGGTGTGGCAGCGCTCCTTCTCGCGGTCACGCCGCCGTCGCTGCGGTCCGTCCCCGCGGTGGTCCAGCGCACCGCCGAACGGCTCGGTCGC
>NZ_JWIO01000034.1:38977-51138 GCF_001017755.1 Protofrankia coriariae | reverse complement strand
GGCTCGGTCGCCAGCCGCTCACACGCAGGCCGCGCGCGCACGGCGCCCGCACCGGCGCCGACGCCAGGAGCAGTGCCAGCGCCGCTGCCAGCACCCGCCCCAAGGTCGCTGTCGGCACGCTCGCGGTACGCGGGCTCGGGGTGAGGTTCGGCGGCCTGGTGGCCGTGGACGGCGTCTCCTTCGAAGCCCGGACCGGACAGATCACCGGTCTGATCGGTCCGAACGGGGCCGGAAAGACCACGACCTTAAACGCCTGCTCAGGGGTGCTCCGACCGACGAGCGGGAAGATCTCCTTCGACGGCCACGACATCTCCCGGCGGGGCCAGGCCGTTCGGGCCCGGCTCGGTATCGGCCGCACGTTCCAGCAGATGGAACTGTTCGACTCGATGACCGTACGTGAGAACGTGGCGCTGGGAGCGGAGGGCAACTTCGCCGGGGCCAATCCGCTCAGCCACTTCCTGAGTTCGAGCGGGCAACGGAACCTCATCAGGCAGAGCGCCGAAGAAGCCATCCGGCTCTGCGAGCTGGATGATGTCGCGGAATCACTCGTCGGAACCCTGTCGACGGGGCTGCGCCGGCGGGTCGAGTTGGCCCGCGGCCTCGCCGGACCGTTCCGCGTCCTCCTGCTCGACGAACCGTCGTCCGGCCTCGATCGGGCGGAAACCAGCCGGTTCGGCGAGACCCTCCAGCGCGTCGTGCGGGACCGGGGAATCGGCATCGTGCTCGTGGAACACGACATGGCGCTCGTCAACGAGATATGCGACCACATCCATGTCCTGGACTTCGGTAAACCGGTCTTCGACGGAACGCCCGACGAGGTGATGGCGTCCCCGCTCGTGCGGGCCGCCTATCTCGGGGGCGACGCCGTCGAAACCGTCACGCGGCAGCCCGTCGGGGAAGTGATGTCATGACAGCAGCAAATGGTGCCGCCATCGCGGGCGACACGAAACCGTATGCCCTCTCGCTGCGGGGAACGCAGTCGGGTTACGGCCGGTCGACGGTGTTGCGAGCGGTCGACCTCGACGTGCCGGCAGGCGGCGTGGTTGCCCTCCTCGGCGCCAACGGCGCGGGCAAGACGACGCTCCTGCGCACCGCGGCGGGTCTGAACAAACTGCAGCACGGCCACATCTCGATCGGCGGCGCCGACCATTCGGACACTCCGCCGTATGCGCGTACCCGTGCCGGCCTGTGCCTCATCCCCGAGGGCCGGGGAATCTTCCGATCCCTGTCCGTGCGGCAGAACCTTCGTCTGCTGCGGCCACCGTGGCTTCCGGAGATCAGATCCGACCGGGCGCTGGAAGCCTTCCCCGCACTGCGGCAACGGCTCGACGACGTTGCCGGCACTCTTTCCGGGGGGCAGCAACAGATGCTCGCGCTGTGCCGGGCCTACCTGTCGAATCCACAGGTCATCCTGGTGGACGAGGTCTCCATGGGCCTGGCACCACGGATCATCGACGAGATCTTCGCGTCGCTGCGGCAGCTGGCCGCGAGCGGGGTGTCGCTGGTCATTGTCGAGCAGTACGTGGAACGCGCGGTCGAGTTCGCGGACGCTGTCGTCGTGTTGCGGCGCGGGAAAGTGGTGTTCAACGGGACGCCGGACACGCTGGATCACAACGCGCTCGTCAACAGTTACCTCGGATCAGGGGATCCGGTGGCCGACCGATCATAGGAACCGCGTCCGGCGGATATCGGATACGGGCCAGAACCGATCCGACGCTGAACTCATGATGCCGGCCGCACATGCGATGCCGGCCACTCCTGGCAGCACCGACCCCCGGCGCCACTGGACCATGCCTGGTCCGGGTGGTGCCGGGGGTCGGCGGATACGCCCGGCGGACGTATCGACGTGATGTCCCGACGCGGCGATCAGAGGCGATCAGAGGGTGGTGTAACCACCGTCGATCAGGATCGTGTCACCGGTGATGAACGACGACTCGTCACTCGCCAGGAAGACGGCCAGCCGGCCCACCTCGGTGGGGGTCCCGTATCGTCCCAGCGGTGTCGCCCTGACCACGCCCTCGATGAGCTCCGGCGGGAGGCTGTCGGTGATCTGTGTCCGGATCGGCCCCGGGCAGATCGCGTTGACACGGATGTTCCGGCTCGCGTACTCCGCCGCCGCGGTCTTCGTCAGCATGGCCACGGCGCCCTTTGCCGCGCAGTAGGCGGGCATTCCCGGGAAAGCGACCATCGCGGCCATCGACGCCGTGTTGACGATTGTTCCCCCGCCGTTCTCGAGTAACTTCGGGATGGCGTAGCGCATACCGAGGAACACCCCTCGCCCGTTCACACCGAAGACCCGGTCGAACTCTTCCTCCGGATATTCACCGGTATGGGCGACCGCACCGTCGATACCCGCGTTGTTACAAAGGACGTCGAGCTTTCCGAAATGGGAGACGGCCGCGTCCAGCATGCTCCGGACGTCCGCACCCCTCGACACATCGGCGTGCACCGCGTAGCAGTCGCTCCCGAGTCGCTTGGCGACCTCCTCCTGCTGGCCCGAGATATCGACGGCGACGACCCTGGCCCCTTCTTTCACGAACTCCTCGGCAATGCCGGTGCCGATTCCCGAGCCCGCCCCGGTGACGACAGCAACTTTCCCTTCGAGTCGCCCAGCCACGTCGCTCCCCTTTCCAAGATCCATTCGATCGAACGATCATTCGCCCCGATACTAGGCCCGCCCAGGGAAAAAAACAACGGTTTGTTTCACTCCTTTTCCCGGACGGGGAACGCGGATCGGCACCTGCCACGACAGCGGCACGCGTCGATCCGGAGAGCCACGGCGGCCCGCCCGGCAACAGGGTGGCAGGACATTGCGCCAGCACACCCGCGCACGGCCGGCCACGCGGTTTCCCGCGACCCCGGTACCGATGGCCAAAGCCCGGGGTGCGATCCAGATTAGGCTCCTGACCTGGGACTATGCCTCATCGCGAACTCCGGGTGACGCTCGACTGTGACCTACTTGACAGATCAAGTAGCGCCTGTTATGTTCATAAAAACAAACGTATGTTTGTATTGCACCGAAGGGAAACTGTACCAAAAGACAGGAGGTACCCGGACGGTACGTTAGCCCGTACGGACGCAGGATGGTGCGCCAACAGCAATCCTGGCACCGAACACCGACACTCGGGCAGCACAGTCGCACGCAACAGGTCGGACCGCGGGGCGTCCGACCCGAATCCTCACCGCCGCCGCGACGGTGCAGTGACGTATTCCGGCCGTCAGCGGCCTGGCCCACGACCGCATATCGGTCGCAGTTGGCGCCGACCGGCGCCCACCAGCATGCCGTTCCTCGGCCACGGGAAACCAGCCAGCTACCGCGCGACCCGAACCGCACGTTCAATGGAGGTGCTCTTGTGACCACGAGCGAAGGATTCCGAAGGGACATCTTCTCCGACTTCGACATCGAGGACCCGGAGTTCAACGACCGCTTCTACGAGGTCCTCGACGAGTTTGTGGACAGATGCCCGGTCACCCGCAGCAATGTCGGGAACGGGTACTGGCTGATCAACCGGTATCAGGACGTCAAGCGCGCCGGCCAGGACTGGCGGACCTTCAGCAGCGCCAAGGGCTTCGAGCCCAACCGCGACCCGGAACGCCCCTACCTGATGCCGGAGGAGTCGGATCCGCCCCGTCACAACCTCTGGCGGAACGCGCTGAACCCCTACTTCTCCCCGGACGCGATCAGCGCCTTCGAGGACTCCATCCGGACGGAGGCCGTCACCCTCATCGACGCTTTCATCGACAGGGGTGAATGCGAGTACATCAAGGAGTTCTCGTCGGTGCTGCCCGGCTCGGCGATGTTCAAGAACCTGCTGGGCCTGCCCACCGACGACGTCCCCATGCTCATCAAGCACATGGACGCGGGCTTCTACGGGCCCAAGGAGGAACGCACCGAGAACCTGACCAGGGCATTCGTCCATCTCGGCGAGTACCTGGGCCGCCGGGCCAAGGAGCCGCCGCGCGGCGACGTGGTGGACGTGATCGCGGCAGGTGTCGAATACGAGAACGACGAGCCGGCTCCCTGGCAGGACCGGGTCTCCATCATCACCGACCTCGCGCTCGGCGGCATCGTGACCGCGACGTTCGTCATGTCGGGTGCCATGTCCCACCTCGCCACCCACCCCGAGGACCGCAAGGCGCTGGTGAACGATCCGAGCCTGATCCCCCAGGCGGCCGAGGAGTTCGTCCGGTACTTCCCACCGGTGGTCGCGCTCGGCCGTTCCGTGACCACGGATGTCGAGATAGGCGGGCACCATTTCAAGGAGGGTGACTTCGTTCTCCTGAACTACGCGGCGGCGTCACGGGACCCGAAGGCCCTGGACAGCCCCAGGGAGTGCAACATCTTCCGGGAGCGCGTCCCCCACTCGGCCTTCGGTGTCGGTGTCCACCGCTGCATCGGCGCCCACCTGGCGCGCCTGGAGATCAAGGTCGCCCTCGAGGAGTTCCTCCGCCGTATCCCCGATTTCAACCTGAAGCCCGGCACCCGGCCCGAGTACGAGACCGGGATCCTCCGCAGCATGAAGAAGCTTCACCTGGAGTTCCCGGCGCAGCGCGGCGCATAGTCGGGACCGTACGGTGCCACCGGGCAGCGGGCACAGATCAACGCCGTTTCGTCACCGTGCCCGCCCTATCCCCGTGGGTCACGACTGTCCCGGGCATGGTCCGCGGTCTCCGGCCGCGAGAACCGCTGACGGTTGGCCGCACGAACACCACAGGCCTCTGAACGAATGATGGATGGTGACGACCGTGAAGGTCAGCGTCGACAACAGCAAATGTGAGGCACATGGCCAGTGCAACATGATCGACGAACAGATATTCACCCTCGACGACCAGGGTTACAGCAACATCGGCAAGGACAAACCAGTACCCGAGGGGTTAGAGGACAACGCCGATCAGGGCGTGTACAACTGTCCCGTGAACGCGCTGTTCATTGACCACTCGTAGTTTCACGGACCACTCGTAGTTTCACTGATCGCTCGTAGTCCGCTGTCGAGGATCCGGCCGGGCCCCGGGCCGGCGCGCCGTGGGCACGGTAGTCGCGGGACCACCTGGCCGGTTCCTCATAACGGCGGCCGCCGTCCTGCCCGGGCCAGCGCACTTCGGGGCCTGCGGGGCGACGGGCCCGGCCCGGCCACCGCGTCCGTCACCGACGGTTGCGCAGCAGAGCCGACGGACGACCGAAGATTCGAAGCACCCTTCTGGAGAGTGGCAGCCCCGAAGTTCGCACCGTGTCGCACGCGATAGTATTCGGCCTCGTTCCGTGAACGATCGTTCCATACAGACGTTCCATACAAAGAGGTGAACATGGCCGGTCTGTCAGTTGACGCGTGGGGGGCGTTGGCACATCCGATTCGCGAACACCCACCGGCGGAATCAGCGCCGTGGAAGGACAACGCGTACCTGGGATTCTGGGACCCCGAACACGACGTCTACGGGACGATCCACGTCTCCACGTCGCCGAACTCCAGGGACACCCTGGCTCGGGCGAGCCTGTCGGTGCGCGGGCGCACCGCCGAGGTGGCCGAGGAACTCGCGCCCGCCAGCTTCACCAGCCCGTCGATCGCGTTCGACCTGGCGGGCAGGATCACCGTCGACGCGCCCGGGCTGCGGGCGAAGCTGGAGCTCGCCCCGCTGTTCACGATCGGCGACTACCGTGCCACGGACATAGTCGCCGACCTCGTTCGGGACGCGCCGTTGCAGCACGTCGAACAGTTCGCCCGCGTCGCCGGTGAGGCCGAGGTGGCCGGTGAGACCACCACCGTCGACGGCGTCGGCTTCCGCGACCGCACCTGGGGCTACCGGGACGAGTCCGTGTCGATGCCGGAGTACTTCGCGCTCATGGCGGTCTTCCCCGGCCACGGGCTGGTCGGGCTGCGCTTCGCCCAGCCCGACGGTGGCGAGCGCACCGCCGGGTTCCGGCTGGACGACGACACCGCGCTCGCGGTGTCCGCGGTCGCGCCGATCACGCGGGACGCGTCCGGGCTGTTCGCCGCGGTCGACGTCACTCTCGCCGACGGGCAGCGGCTGCGCCTGCGCCGTACCCGCCGGACCGCCGGCTTCTGGGTACCGATGGGCTGGGAGCGCACGGCGCCGACGCTGAGCGCCTACGACGAGTTCGTCGAGATCCGCACCGACCGCGGCGACACCGGCTTCGGCATCGTCGAGCAGGGCATCATCCGCCAGCTCGTCTGAGCCTTCCAGGCCGTCCATCCGCAACCTCGGACAGCTTTCGGTAGCTCCCCCACTGGCCGGGGGTGGAGCTGCCGAAAGCCACTCTCTAGTTCTGGATCTCGACTGGCCCCTCGTCGAAGACCGTGATGTCCGTGACGATGTATATCGGGCTGGGCCAGTCGACGTTGACGACGAACGTCACCCCGTTGTTCGGATCCCAGGGCGCGCCGTGCGGGGCGATATTGGACACCGTCACGTTCGCCGCCCCGATGAACCGCTGGTGGTTCTGGTCGACGAACCCGCCGTGCGCGTCCGGGTCGGTCACCGGAAGATACTCGCTGGCCGCGACGTGCACGATCGAGTTGGCGTTTATCGCCCCCCAGTTGAAGTTCAGCAGTTGACGTCCGTGCTGCTTCCCCCAGTATTTTCGAATGTGTTGCGGCATCGCAACCACCCCTTTCTTGGCAAAGCCCGGCGGAAAACTTCTCGCCATGCCGGTGGGACCGTGGGGAGCCACCTCTCGGCGGGAAGCGGGCGCGCCCCGGGCCGATGCGCGCCTGCTGTCGTCGCGCCACGTCACTGGACGTGACTGCTCACAGTGGCGAGTCTGCTTCGCCCGAAGGCGGCCGGCATCAGTGGTAGCCCTGAAAAACCGGGCCTCCGTGAAGACGGTCTCCCTCGGGGCTGTCGGGGGTGGTCTGGACCGCGACCGCTCAGACCACGCGGCGGGAAACCGTAGCCGTCCCGACGAACTTCTCCCGCTGGCGGCGGATCCCGCGTACGCGATCAGCCATGCGGTGCGCGGCGGCGGTCCTGGTGGGCCCGGTGGTTTTCTCCGCGGGCGGCAGCGCGAACCTGAAAATCTTCTTCTCGACGGAGAAGAACTGCCTGGACAGCCGACCGGTGTTGTACGGCAGGCCGTAACGCCGGCATATCTCCCGGACCTCGGCGGCGATTTCGGGGTAACGGCGGGCCGGGACGTCGGGGAACAGGTGGTGCTCGATCTGGTGGGACAGGTTGCCCGTCATGACGTGGAAGAGCCGGCCGCCGGTGATGTTGGCGGAGCCGAGCAGTTGGCGGTAGTACCAGTGGGCGCGGCTCTCGTCTCGTGTCTCCTCCTCGCAGAACGTGGCGACACCCGTCGGGAAATGGCCGCAGAAGATGATGGTGAACGCCCAGACGTTGCGGACGAGGTTCGCCAGCGCGTCACCGGCCAGAGTGGGCAGCAGCCGAGGCCCGGTGAGCAGCGGGAAGAGGACGTAGTCCTTGAGCGTCTGGTTGCGGACCTTGCGCAGCATGCCCCGGTGCAGGGGTCTGGTGTCGGCCCAGGTCCGCTCACCGGTGACGATCCTGTCGACCTCCAGGTCGTGGAGCAGCACACCCCACTCGAACAGGAGCATCAGCAGGAAGGCGTAGAGCGGGTTACCGAGACATCTCGGCTCCCACCGCTGCTCCTCCCCCATCCGCAGGAGGCCGTAGCCGAGATCGCGGTCCCGACCGACGATGTTGGTGTAGGTGTGGTGGATGTAGTTGTGGGAGTATTTCCACTGCCCGCTGGGGCAGACGGTGTCCCACTCGTACCCACGGGAGTTCAGATCCGGGTCACCCATCCAGTCGTACTGGCCGTGCAGGACGTTGTGGCCGATCTCCATGTTGTCGAGGATCTTGCTCACGCTGAGTGAGGCAACCGCGAGCGGCCAGGCCGGCGGCAGGTAGAACAGCGCGCGGCCGGCGGCCTCGAAGGCACGCTGGGCCCTGACGACCCTGCGGATGTACGCGGCGTCCTTCTCACCGAGATCGTCGATGATCCGCTGCCGGATCGCGTCCAGCTCGGCGCCGAACGCCGCAAGTTGTTCGGCGGTGAGCATGACAGGCCGGGTGGGCGGGGTGGACCGGGCGGGCGCGGGCGGCCGGGCGCGTGTGGTGAAACGGCTGGGTGCGGCGGGCCGGGCAGATGTGACGGGCGAGGTGGTCACGGTTCTTCCTTTCTTCCGGTCTTCCGGTCTTCCGGGTGCCGGTGGGCGGCCTCTATCTCGACGGCACAGGTATCTCGACGGCGCAGGTGCCGACGGGCGCGGACACGCAGATGCGGATGTCCTCGTCGGGCTGGCGCGACTCCTCACCGGTACGCACGTTGCGGACGACCCCCTCGGTCTTGTGGGACGTGCAGGACAGGCAGATGCCCATGCGGCAGCCGAACGTGGGCGCAAGCCCGGCGGCCTCGGCCTGCTCGAGCAGGGTGGCCCCGCTGTTGGGCACGGTGGCCACGGTGGCGCCGGCCCTGGTGAAGATCACCTCACCGCCGGCCGGGCCGCGTACGGCAGGCGGCCGGAAGTACTCCACGCGCAGCCGGTCGCTGCCGGCGTAGGCGTCCTGGATCCTCTCGATCAGGCCCGCCGGGCCGCAGGCCCAGGTGTCGACGTCCCGGTAGCCCGGCATCAGCCGGGACAACTCGGCCGGGGTGAGGCGGCGACCGCCCTGCCGCGGGTGGACCAGGTGGACGTGGACGTTCGGGGGCAGCGCGGCGAGCTCGCCGGCGAAGATCTGGTGTGCCGGCGACCGTGAGTAGTGCAGAAACGTGATGGTGCCGCCGTAGCCGCGCCGCAGCAGCGTGCGGACCATCGACATCACCGGGGTGATGCCCGAGCCGCCGGAGATGAACAGCAGCTGGCGCGGCGGCGGCTCGGGCACGGTGAACGCGCCGGCCGCCCGCGACAGGTGGACGACCAGGCCCGGCCGGGCACGGCCGACGAGGTAGCTGGAAACGACCCCGTCCGGGTTGGCACGCACCGTGATCGTGATGCGGCCGCCGCGGCCGGAGGCGGGCGAGGAGACCGAGAAGCACCGGATGTGACGGACACCGTCGATCTCGACGCCGAGCTGGACGTACTGGCCGGCGAGATGGCCGGGCCAGCTCCCGGTGGGCTGGAGGGTGAGCGTGGCGACCGGGGCGCCGGCGTGGGTCTCGGGCTCGACGCGGACGACCCGGGCCCGGATCTCGTTCACGGCCCACATCGGGTTGACCAGCTCGAGGTAACGGTCCACGCCGTGCGGCGAGGTGAGGGCCGCCACCACCGGCGACCGCAGCAGAGCCTGGACGAGCGTCATGGCTGTCCTCTCCGTTCAGGCTTCTCCGTTCAGGCCTCTTCGTTCGGGCCCGCGGCAGGACGAGCCGGCGGTGACGGGAGCACACGGGCGGATGGGCGTCGGCTGAGAGATCGGATGGGGGCGACAGGGCCCCGGTCGTCAGTCGATGTCGATGCGGGCGGCGACGCGCGTCAGAGCCGGGGAGAGCCGGCTGAGAACGCGGCCGGCCCTGGCCTCGACGGTGACCGGGACGACGGCCCTGTTCTCCCGGACGGCGCGCAGGATCTGCCAGGCGACCTTCTCCGGGGGGAAGTTGCGCCTGGCGTAGAGCGCGGCGAAGCGGTCGCGGGTGGCGTCGAGCCCGTCGGCGGAACGGCCGGAGAAGGTGCTGGTCCGGGTGATGTTGGTGTTGACGAGGCCGGGGCAGATGGTGCTGACGCCGATGCCGGCGGGAGCGAGCTCGGCGCGCAGGCAGTCCGACAGCATGTAGACGGCGGCCTTGCTGGTGGCGTAGGCGGCAAGGACCTTGCTGGGCAGGTACGCGGCGGCGGAGGAGACGTTGACGATGTGGCCGCCCTCCCCGCGCTCGACCATCAGGGTGGCGAAGGCGCGGCAGCCGTGAACGACGCCGCCGAGGTTGACCTCCAGGATGTGCTGCCACTCCTTCTCGGTGGTCTGCAGGAAGGTGCCGCCGTGGCCGACACCGGCGTTGTTGACCACGATGTCGGGGACGCCGTGGGCCGCGGCCACCTCCCTGGCGAAGGTGTCGACGGCGGCGCTGTCGGCGACGTCCACCCGGTGGGCGTGGGCCGCGGGGGCGCCGAGCAGGCGGGCGAGTTCGACGGTGCGCTCGGCGGTGGCCAGGTCGAGGTCGCAGACCACGACGGCGGCGCCGTGCTCGGCGAAGGCCAGCGCGGTGGCTCGTCCGATGCCGCTGCCGCCGCCGGTGACGACGGCCAGTTTCCCGGCGAAAGCCGCCCGCTCCAGGCCGGGACCCCGGCCCCGGCCCCAACGCAGGCGTGGGCGCTGGGGCCGGCGCGGGCCGGCGGCCCGTTCCCGGCTCGAGACGGCGGCTCGCTCGAGGGCGGGCGAGGCGGGCGCGCCGTCGGCGTGCGCGGCGATTTCTTTGATCATCTGTGCCACGGTGGGGCCTTTCTCGAGCAGTGCGGACCAGTGCCCGGCGGTCAGGGTGCGTCGCCACAGGTGGGGCACCCAGCGGTCGAGGTCGTCGCCCAGCGCGGGGCTGACGTAGCGGTCCCGGACGAGGGTGATCAGCTGTACCGGCACGGCGGTCGGACGCTGCCGTGGCCGCAGCAGGTGGGGCAGCATGTTGGCCCGGTACAGCGCGATCCCGTGTACGGCGTCGGTGGCGAGGGTGGGCTGCGGGTGGCTGGTCCGCGGGATGACCCCTTCGGTGGACGCCAGCACGTACCCCCACCGCGCGGCCAGGCCGAGCCGCCAGACCGCAGGGGCGAGCAGCGGCAGGTGGAAGACGCCGATGTACCAGGAGTGCGCGGCCTGGGTGAGCAGCTGGCCGAGGTGACGCGGGGTGGGACGGGCGAGCCGTCGCCGCGCCCAGTGGCCGACGTGGTCCAGGCAGGGCCCGGACAGGGAGGTGTAGGAGGCGATGCGGCCCGCCGCCCGGGGGTCGGTCACGGCCTCCCAGGCCTGGATGGACCCCCAGTCGTGGGCAGCGAGATGCACCGCCCGGTGCGGGCTGACCGCGTCGGCCACCGCGAACAGATCGTCCGCAAGCTGAGGCAGACGGTAGCCGCGCACCCCCTTCGCAGCCCCGGAGGCTCCGGCGCCACGCACGTCGTAGCGCACCACGTGGTGGCCGTCGGCGGCGAGGGCCGCGGCGACGTCGTCCCAGACCCAGTGGGTGTCGGGGTAGCCGTGCACGAGCAGTACCGTCGGCCCGGCCGGGTTGCCCTGCTCGTACACGGCCAGCGGCACACCGGCGGAGACGACCGTCCGCCGCCTCATCGCGCCTCCACCGCAACATCCGTCGCGATGTCCGCCACCGCAGTATCCGTCGCGATGCCCGACGAGGTGCCCGACGAGGTGTCCGCGGCCCGCTGCCAGCGGCGTACGTNGTCGAGCCAGTAGGCGTCGTCGTCGGTGACCACCAGCAGCTCCTCGAACTTCAGGCCCACATCGCGGAACGCGACGTGCGGCTCGACCGCCCACAGCCCGGGTGTGGGCGCGTGCCGGGAGGCACGGCCGTCGGCCCACAGCGGTGACCGGCCGTACCGGCGCTCGCCGAGGAACTCGCGCCCGAGGGTCTGCAACGTCCGTATGCCGAAGCCGAGGACGCTGACTCCGGCGGGCCCACGGGCGATCGTGCGGGTGACCTGGTGGCCGATGACCCGCCCCGGGTAGACCCGGTGCCGGTTGTCGTAGCCGTGACGGGCGATGAGCGCGTCCACCCGTGCGTAGATCTCGTTGAACGGTGTGCGCCGGCGCGCCTCGACGACGATCAGATCGCGGTATTCGCGCAGGTCACGGTCGATCCTGTCCCAGACGGGGCTGGCTGCGACCCGGCCGGCGTACCCGATGTCGGCGGTGTAGCCGTCGATGACGGGAGCGCAGTCGAGGATGTACGGCATGCCCTCCTCGAGCCTGCGCCGGCTCGGGAAGAACTGCAGCGGCGTGTGGAAGTGCCGGAAGGCGGTCCGGTCGCCGAACCAGGCGAAGGGGACGTGGAAGAAGTCCTGGACGCCGGCGGCGGCCAGCTCCCGGCCCAGCCGCGCGCTGGCCTGGCGTTCGGTCACGCCGGGCTCCAGCCAGGCCCCGACCCGCTCGGCGCAGGCGTAGGCGAGCTGCTGCAGCTCACGGAAACGCCTGAGGTCGCCGCTGTCGTATGGGAAGACCGTCGCGGCCTGGGGCCGCTGGCGGGCCGA
>NZ_JWIO01000034.1:31360-38968 GCF_001017755.1 Protofrankia coriariae | reverse complement strand
GCTGGCGGGCCGACGCTCGGGCCGGTGTCTGGACCAGAGTGGGCATGGATGTCGCCTCCGGGTCGGATGCCCTCCCGGTTCGGGCGGGCGCTTCGCACGACTGCACGGTTCGGTCGCTCGGGGTGGATGAGAGATCACAGGTCCAGGACGAGGCGTTCGCCCGCGCGGGCGCGGGAGACGCAGACGAGCATCGCGCCGTCGGCACGCTCGGTGTCGGTGAGCCGGTGGTCACGGTGCTCGACGGCTCCGGCGAGGACGCGCTGGCGGCAGATCCCGCAGAAGCCCCGTCGGCAGGAGTAGGCGGTCGTGGGGACGGCCTCGGCGAGCACGTCCAGGACGGACCGGTCGGCGGGCACGGGCAGCACGCGCCCGCTGCGGGCCAGCCGCAGCTCGAAGGGCCGGTCGTCCCGGATCGGGGCGGAGGCGAACCGCTCGACGTGCAGGCCGCTGGCCGGGCTCGCGTCGAAGGCCGCCTGGATGCCGTCGAGCACGGGGGACGGGCCGCAGACGTAGACAGCGGCCCCGGCCGGGGCGCGGCGCAGCAGGCCGGTGGTGTCGGGTCTGCCGTGCTCCTCGTCGGAGAGGATCTCCACCCGGCCGTGGAACCGGCGCAGCTCGTCGGTGAACGGCAGTGACGCGCGGGTGCGGCCGCTGTACACCAGCCGCCAGTCCAGGCCGCGCCGGGCGGCCTCGCGGACCATCGGCAGGATCGGGGTGATGCCGATGCCGCCCGCGATGAACAGCACGCGGGGCTCGGCTGCGAACGGGAAGGCGTTGCGCGGCCGGCCCACGGTGAGCCGGCTGCCCGCCGGCAGGGCGTCGTGCACCTCGACCGACCCGCCGCCGCCGGNCCCGCCGCCGCCGGTGTCGAGACGGCGGACCGCGATCTGGTAGGTGCCCCGGTCGGCGGGGTCGCCGCACAGGGAGTACCGGCGTCGGCGGCCGGAGGGCAGGTGCAGCTCGAGATGGGCGCCGGGCCACCAGGCGGGCAGCGCGGCCCCGTCGGAGGCGGCCAGGCTCAGGCGGACGACGCCGTCGGCCACGTACCGGCGGTCGGCCACCACGAGGTTCAGCGTGGACGCGGGCGCGGGCAGCGGTGTGGGCCGATGCTGACGGCTGCCCGACCGGGTGGCCAGCGGGAACAGCACGTCACCGACAGCGGCCAGCACCCTCATCCCGCGGTCGGCACGGGGCCTGCCGTACAGGTCGGGGGGAACATACCGGCCCCCCGGTTGCGGGCCCTGCCCGGACATCAGCGGGCGGCCGCGGCGCGGGCGGCCGGGGAGGTGGCGAGGTAGGCGACCGCCTGCCGGGTCGAGCCCTCCTGCGTGGGGTGGTAGTCACGCCTGAGGTAGCGCAGCCCGGAGCGCACGGCCTGGCCGGGGGCTGGCAGCAGCCCCCGCCGGGACGCCGCGAGGAAGGCACGCCAGCTCTCCGCCCGCCGCGGCCCGCCCAGCCGTGATCCGGCCAGCTGTGGATCGGCGGCCATCAGGAAACGCGCTCCACGGATCCATAACCAGTACAGGATGGGACCGGTGAGCGCCATGGCGCGGATCCGCCGTGGATAGCCCGGGTCCAGATGCCTGAGCAGGTCGTACGCGACGCTGCGGTGCTCGACCTCCTCCGCGCCGTGCCAGCGCAGCAGGTCCAGCATCACCGGGTCGGCGCCGGCCCGGTCCAGGGCGTCCGCGCCCAGCACCCAGTCGCCGAGGAAGGCGGTGAAGTGCTCGACCGCGGCGATGATCGCCACCTGCTCGACGACGTGTTCCCGGGCGCGCCGCGGCGACAGCCCCGGACGATCCCCCAGCACCTGGTGGAAGAGCCACTCAAGCTGCCGTAGGTACGGGTCCGGATCCAGCCCGGTCGCGCGCAGGTGCTCGAGCGCCCCCTGGTGGGCCTGCGCGTGGAGGGCTTCCTGACCGATGAACCCCAGCACGTCCTCCCGCACCCGGCCGTCCGTGATCATTGGCAGGGCGCGCTGGAAGACGCGCACGAACCAACGCTCGCCCTCGGGCAGCAGCAGATGCAGCACGTTGATGGTGTGGCTGGCGACGGGCTCGCCCGGAATCCAGGGGTCCGGCAGCCGTGACCAGTCGAAACGGACGTCACGCGGCTGCAGGACCAGGGCGTCGGGCTCGGCGAGGGCGTCGGGCTCGGCGGCGAAGACCGTGGTGGTGGCGGTAGCGGTGGGGGTGGGGGAAGTGGATGCGGTGGCAGGGGGCATCGGAGCGCTCCTCCATCACGTGGCGGGGGCTGAAGAAGGCGCGGGGCGTCGGCTCCGGCTCGGGGACGGCGTCCTTGTTGAGACTGGCTCAACAGTAGGCCCTGTTGAGCCAGAGTCAATAGCACTGTTGAGTTTCGGTCAATAAGATGGGCGCATGGTCCGCCCTCCCGGTGTACGCGGCACCCGGCTCCTCCCTTCCGACCGCCGCGGCCAGTTGCTGGCCGCCGCCCGCCACTTCCTGGAACGAGGGACGATCGACGACGTCCGCATCGAGACCGTGGCCGCCGAGGCGGGCGTCTCCCCCGGGCTGCTCTTCCACTACTTCGGCTCGCAGCGCGGGTTCCGGCACGCCGTCCTGCGGGCAGCCGCCGAGGAACTCCTCGACCACCTGCGCCCCGACCCGTCCCTGGCTCCCGGCGAGCAGCTGCGCGCCGGGGTCGAGACCTTCGTCGAGTACGTCTGCCGCCACCCCGACGTCTACCTGGCCATCACCCGGCTCGACGGCGGCAGCGACATGCGCACCCTGCACCGCTCGACCCGCGCCACCCTGGCGGGCTGGCTCACCGAGGGCCTCACCACCGCGGGCGCGCCGGCCACCCCCGCCCTCACCATGGCCGTGGCCGGCTGGCTGGCGTACATGGAGGAGGTCGTCCTCACCTGGCTCGACCAGCCGGCCATGGACCGGGCCGACCTCGTCAACCTGTGCGAACGCACCTGCTACCAGATCGTCATGGCCGCCCTGAACGACCCCGAGCAGTACGAGCGGCTCACGGACCGCATCCGCGGCCGCGCCTGAGCGCCACCGTCACCACCAGCGCCGTACGACCCGCCCGGCCCCGCCAGGAACAGCCAACCCGCCGGGGACAGCAATCCCCCGCCAGGTCAGCTAAAAGGCAGTCAAGCCGTCAGGGTGGCCACAAGGACAACCAAAAGGGCAATCGGAAAAACAGCCGGCGGGACGGCTGGCAAAGCCGGCGGGCAGGTTCGTGTTCCGCCCGGCTGTTCCCTGGGCACCATCATTCCCGCGGGCATTTCCGTGGGGCCCGGTAAGCGAGCCGTCCCCGTCGCGACTCACGACGCGGTAAGCCGTCGGCAATGACGAACACCCAGGCTGTCGACGAGGCCGAACTCTGTGCGAGGTCAGGTGATGATGGTTCCGGTATCACGTAAACCAGTTACCCGTGCGACACAATGCGGGGCAGTCCTGCTGGCGGTACTGCTCTCTGTCGTACTTGTCGGTGCGTGCGGTTCCAGGACGACCGGCGGCGGGAGCGCGGCGCCAGCCGCCGCCGCGTCCGAGCCGGCAGACGCCGAAACCCCCTACGAAGGCACCTGTCCGAGCGGTGAGAACAGCAGGCCGCTGGCCAAGACCCGTTTCGCGCTGCACGCCGGCCTGGAGCTGGGTGCCTTCCAGCGGTACATCTACAAGCCGGCACGGGAAGGGAAGTTCAGAGCGAACGCGGACAACCGGGGGCGCACGCTCGCCAAGGCGGCGGTGGCCGGTCTGTTCACCGCCCACGAGCTCAAGGTCGCCAAGGGGTTCGCGGTGGCCAATCCGACGCTGTGCAACGCCGCACAGTCGATCAGCAACAATTTCACGGCTCTCGTCGACAAGCTCAAGAACGGCAGCGCGACCGAGGCTGACGTCAACGCCAGCCAGAGCTCCTTCGACGCGCTCCGCCAGCAGGCCACCCAGGATGGTTTCGGCTTCAACGAGAAGAACGTCACCGTCCCCGGAGCCGACTGACCACCCCACCGGGGCGCGTGACCCGCATACGCGTGCGCCCCGAATCCGGCCGTTCCCGCGTGAACCACTGACAGGACCGGCGCGCAGGCATGCCGGTATGCCGGTATGCCGGTATGCCGCCGCGGTCATGCCTTCCCGCCGGCGACGATCACGGCGAGGGCGGTGGCGAGCTGTACCTCCACGGCGGCCCTGTCGACGCCGAGCCCGGACAGCGCACCGTCGCCGTCCTCCCGCTCCAGCAGGGCGAGCAGGATGTGTTCGGTGCCGATGTATCGGCAGGAGTCACGGAGAGCACGTCGGCGAGGAACACCTGTTGCGTGGCGCGAGCGGCTCGTCCGCGGGCCATCCATCGGGTCACGGTCGAGGAAGCGGACGGCGGCGCGTCGGCCTGTCGTTTCGACCTGGAACGGAACGTCGAAGGACGCCGGGGAAAGGGACGTTGAAGACGGGGAAGAGGTCATCGATGATACGTCGGTCGGCGGTGGGGCTGGAGGACGAGACGGATGGAGGACGAGGCGATGGCACGGATCGGGTTCGCAGCCGACAGCGAGAACGAGTGCGTCCACGCCGTGCGCGAGTTCATCCGTACCGAACATGAGCTGGTGTTCCCGAGCGAGTCCACGGTGTGGACCGACATGTCACGTACCGTAGCTGAAGCGGTCGTCGCTGGCGAGGTCGACTACGGGGTGCTGATGTGCTGGACGGGCACCGGCACCGCGATAGCGGCCAACAAGGTACGTGGCGTGCGGGCGGCCACGGCCGCCGACGCGTGGACGGCCCGCGGCGCGCGGCTGTGGAACGACGCCAACGTCCTGGCTCTGAGTCTCAAACGCCTGGCCCCCGACGTCGCCGTCGAGTGTGTACGCGCCTTCCTGGAGCAGACCGAGCCCGACCCCGAGGAACTACCCGTGATCCAGGGCCTGCGCGACATCGACGGCTGACCACACGCCCCGGTAGCGCGGGGCCTACCGGCCGGGAAGTTCCACCGACGGTGGGTCCCAGCTGCCGCTGTTCGCCATCGAATGGGCATTCGGGCAGACGGCACCGGGTCTCCGGTCGCCAAGAAAGATCAACTATTGGCTGAAGCCAACACGGCGCTGGAGAAAGCCGTCTTGAGGCCATGTCCGATCTATCAGTTGGTTTTATTCAACCAATCGAGATAGCGTGGCCGTATGACCAGTACGGCTCCTCAGACCGATCAGGCCATCGCTGGCGCGGCGGTGGCGCTCAACACCGCCGGGTGCTGGCTGTTGTCACCGGCTACCAAGCGCCGCATCGCAGCCGAGGCGGGGCTGACCCTTCCCGCGGGCGACTACACGCTGCTGACACAGATCGACCGCTGGCAGCCGGTGCGACTGTCCACGATCGCCGAGCGGCTGGAGGTGGACCGCTCCTCGCTCAGCCCGCAGACACAACGGCTGGCGAGCGCGGGGCTGATCCTGCGGCTGCCGGACCCGCTGGACCATCGCGCCCAACTGGTGGAGGTCACCGAGCAGGGCCACGAGGTGCTCGAACGGCTGTGGGCGGCCCGGTCCCGGGCACTGGCGGAACTCGTCGCGGGCTGGGCAGCCGAGGACGTACACCGGCTGACCGCGAGCCTGGTGAGCCTCGCCGAGAGCATCGACGCCCGGGCGCACCGGACAGGTGCCTGATGAGCGTGGAGCGCGGCCTGGACCGGGCCGCCCTCCCCGAGCCCGCGGTCCCTGCCCCGACGCCCGCGCCCACCTCCGTCCCGCTGCCGCGCCGCGCGCCCGACGGCGTGATCACGGCGCTGGCCTGCCTGGGCCAGTTCATGGTCGTACTCGACGTGTCCATCGTGAACGTGGCACTGCCGTCGATCCGCGACGCGCTCGGCTTCTCCACCGCCGACCTGCCGTGGGTCGTCAACGCCTACACCCTGACCTTTGCCGGCTTCATGCTGCTCGGCGGGCGGGCCGCCGACCTGTACGGCCGCAAGCGTGTCTTCGTCGCGGGTGTCGCCCTGTTCACCGTGGCCAGCGTGCTGGGCGGCGCCGCGCCCTCGGCCGGGGTCCTGGTCGCGGCGCGGGCGCTGCAGGGCCTGGGCGCGGCGATCCTGGCCCCCTGCACGCTGACCATCCTGACCACGACCTTCCCCGAGGGAGCCCGGCGCGCCCGGGCGATCGCCGCGTGGACCATGGTCGGCGCGGTCGGCGGCGCCGCGGGGGCGATCCTCGGCGGCCTGCTCACGGACTACCTCGGTTGGCGGTGGATCCTGCTGGTCAACCTCCCGGTGGGGGTCGCCGTCGTGGCCGGCTCGCTGCTGTGGCTGGCCGACCTGCCGGGGCTGGGCGGGCGCAGCCTGGACGTCCCGGGCGCCGTCACGGTCTCCGCCGGGCTCACCGCGGTCGCGTACGGCATCGTCCAGGCGGGCAAGGACGGCTGGAGCCCGGTGGGAAGCTGGCTGCCGATCGTCGTCGGCGTGCTGCTGCTCGCGCTGTTCGTCGTGGTGGAGCAGCGGTTGGCGACGGTGCCCCTGCTGCCGCTGCGGCTGCTGCGGTCGGCCCTGCGCAGCGGGGCGAACGTGGTGATGTTCCTGCTGGGGGCCGGGTTCTTCGGGCTGCTCTACTTCGTCTCGCTCTACCTGCAGAACGTCCGCGGCTACAGCCCGGTGGAGGCGGGACTGGTCTTCGTGCCGCACGCGGTGGCCACGGTCGTCGGCGCACGGACGGCGGCACGCCTGCTGGCCGCCGGCCGCCGGCCGCCGGNCCGCCGGCCGCCGGCCGCCGGTGCTGATCTCGGCGGGGCTGCTGATCTCGGCGGCGGGCTTCGGCTGGCAGGCCGCGCTGCGGACGGACACGCTCGTGGCGCTGGGCGTGATCGGCCCGGGTGCGCTGGTCTTCCTCGGTATCGGTGTCGCGCTGACCCCGATCGCCGTGACGGCCATGGCAGGCGTGCAGCCGCAGGACGCGGGTGTCGCCTCCGGTCTGGCCAACGCGGCCCGGCAGGTGGGCGGTTCGTTCGGCCTGGTGGTGCTGACCTCGCTGGCCGCCGCGCACACCAGCTCCCGTCCCGACGGCTCCGGGCCGCATCCGAGTGGCGCGGCTCTCACCTCCGGCTATGACCTGGCCTTCATCACCTCCGCGGCGATCCTGGTGGGCTGCGTACTGATCACACTGCTGTTGCCCTGGCCGCCGAGGCCGAAGCCGAAGCCGGCGGCGGTGCCGGAGGGCTGACCGACCGACGGCTGGCAGCTGCCCGGCGGCGGTAGGCGCCGGTCCGCGCGGCTGGCTCCAACCGAGTTCCAGCGATCCTCCACCGCAGGGTGAAAGGTTCGAGCGGAACGGAAAGTCCAGGCTGGACGGAAAGTCCGGGCGGGGCGAAAAGTCCAGGCAGGGCGAAAAGTCCAGGCGAGACAGGCAGGACGCACGCCGGACGTCAGACGATCCGGCGGACCGGCCGCGGGCCGGGGCCGTGGGTGGCGAAGCGGGGCACGGCCGCGGCGGCATCCCTGCCCACCGTGGCGGTGGTGTCACGGCGGCCCGGCAGGTCCCCGCGCAGCAGCACGGTGATCGCCTGGTGGACGAGCAGGTAGCCCCACATCTCCTGGCGGACCCCGCTCGCCGAGCGGGACCGCAGCACCGGCACCGGCACCGGCACCGGCTCGGGCCGCCCATGC
>NZ_JWIO01000034.1:30902-31270 GCF_001017755.1 Protofrankia coriariae | reverse complement strand
CCGGCCGGCCCGCGACGGCGCCCTCCACGACCCGGACGGGCACCGCGACGCCCGTCTCGTCCTCGTCCTCCGGGCAGTCGCCGGCGCCGTCGAGCACGCAGCGGTACGAGCCGTCGGGCAGCATGGCGTGGGGGGTCAGCGCGGTGTCGGCGGGCGCGGCCCACAGCAGTTCCGCGCCGTGCTCGCGGGCCACGCACCAGGCCCGGACGCCGAGCGTGCCGAAGTCGGCGAGCAGCAGGACGTGCCTGGTCAGGGCCCTCAGCAGCGGCCAGGTCAGCACGGCCCGGGCGCCTGCGTCCGGGCCCAGTCGGGCGTCGACGACGGCCCGGGTCGTCTCGTCGGCGAGGGCCGCGACCCGCAGGCACGGC
>NZ_JWIO01000034.1:22558-30897 GCF_001017755.1 Protofrankia coriariae | reverse complement strand
CGGCGGGCCCTCGCCGGTGGCCGGGTCGCGGCCGAAGGCGGCCAGGTTCTCCTCGGAGTCCGGCGTCTCGATACGCAGCGTGTCCAGGGACAGCACGCGCAGCCCCCGGTAGGTAGGCGGACCACCCACCCGTGCGGCCGTGGCACGAAAGAGCGCCTCCAGCGGNCTCGGCGCCGAGCCGGGCCCGGGCCCGCGACAGCGCGGCGGCCGTGGGCACCGGGCAGGTGGTCGGCCGACCCAGGCTCCAGATCAGCCCCTGGGCCAGCAGCCGCGCCACCCGCTCGTACTTAAAGACCGGGAAACAGGCACAGCGCCAGTACGAAGTACACCACCACCCGGGACGGCAGCAGCCGGGTACGCATCTGGATCCGACCGGTGTCGGCGAGCACGGCGTCGACGACGTCGGCGGGAAAAGCCCTGGTGAGCATGGCGACGGCGATGCGGTCGGCAAGCGAGTCACCCACGTCGGGGCCCGTCGTGCCGCTCAGCTCCATATTCGGTTCTCCGTTCCTATTCCTGGCGGTACCGGGCCGTTAAGTCAACAGCCCCCGGCTGGCGGCGTCAATTGTCTCTGGCCCTGCCCCGAATAGCCACGGTAGTCTCCCGACGTGCCCGCGGGAGCCGTAATTCTGATGCGCCGTCTGGACGTCGACCTCGTCCGGCAGGCAAGTGCGCTCTGTCCCTGAGCGACCTGCGTACACACCCCATATCACCAGTCACCACGCCGCGGGCTGGCGATTTCCGTGTCCGCATTCCGTCCGCGCGCGTACCGGTCGACGTCCGTCGCAAGGCGGCACCGCTGATTTCCGCTCCGCAACAATCCGCTTCAGGAGTGTCCATGTTCCGCCAGTCGAGCCCACCCGTTCCCGCGCGCCGCAGACATGTCGGAGGGCCGGGCCGCCGAATTCTGCCCGGAATGGCGGTGGTGCTGTGCCTGGGGCTGGGACTGGCCGCCTGCTCCTCGTCGGACGACGGCGGCGGCGGGACGGCGGCGCCCGGCCTGGGTGCCGCGCGCGGCGGCGGAACGCTGACGGTCGCGGTGGCGAGCAAGCCGCTGTGCCTGGATCCGCAGAACAACAGCTCCAACGGCAACACCGCGATCAGCCGCCAGCTGGTCTCCTCGCTCACCGACCAGGACCCGGCCACCGGAAAGATCGTCCCGTGGTTGGCCTCGAAGTTCGAGGTCGGCGCGTCGGCCACCGAGTTCACCTTCACCCTGCGCCCCGGGGCGACCTTCAGCGACGGTGCGCCGGTGGACGCGGCCGCGGTCAGGGCGAACTTCGACACCATCGTCAGACTCGGCGCCGTGGACGCGGTCGCAGCCAGCTACCTGACCAGCTACCAGGGCACCACCGTGGTCGACAGCCACACCGCGAAGGTCACGTTCTCCCGTCCCAACGCGCAGTTCCTCCAGGCCACCTCGACGGCCGCGCTCGGGCTGCTCTCCCCCGCCTCGCTGGCCCTCGCCCCGGAAGAGCGCTGCCAGGGCCGCGGCCTCGCCGGCGCGGGCCCGTTCGTGCTGAAGGAGGCCGTGCAGGGCACGGAGATCCGGCTTACGCGGCGCGCGGACTACGCGTGGGGCTCGCCGGTGTGGAAGCACCAGGGCGCGGCCTACCTCGACGGCATCGACTACAAGGTGGTGCCCGAGTCCGGGGTGCGCGTCGGCAGCCTGCTCTCCGGTCAGGTCGACACGGTCATCGGGGTCGACGCGCGGGACGAACGGCGGCTCGCCGCCGGCGGCGCCACCGAGCTGTCCCGGCCGGTGCCGGGCATCACGTACAACCTGACGGCCAACACCGAGCGGCCGCTGCTGGCCGACGCCTCCGTCCGTAAGGCCCTGACCAAGGGCATCGACCGCGCCACCATCGTCCGGACCCTGCTCAGCGACCACTACCGGCCGGCCACCAGCATCCTGACCTCCAGCACGCCCGCATACACCGACCTGTCGGCCGACCTGGCCCACGACCCGGCAGGTGCCCGCGCCCTGCTGGACGCGGCCGGCTGGCGGCCGGGCGGTGACGGCATCCGCACCAGGGACGGCGTGCGGCTGGCACCGACGCTGATCTACCCGGGGGTCGACACCGCCAGCCGCAACGTGCTCCAGCTGGTCCAGTCCCAGCTGCGCGAGATCGGCGTGGACGTCCAGCTCTCCGGGCTGCCACTGAACCAGCTCGCGCCCGACCAGGACGCCGGCCGGTACGACCTGCTGTGGTTCGGCCTGACCCGCGCCGACCCCGACGTGTTGTCGACCGTCTTCGCCACCACCACCAAGAACCGCGCCCATCTGCCCGCCGGCAACCCGTTGGACACGCTGCTGGCGAAACAGTCCGAGACGCTCGACGCCGCCGAGCGCGCAGCCCTGGTCGGGCAGGCGCAGCGGCAGATCGTCCAGGAGGCGTACTCGCTGCCCGTCTACGAGCAGGCCCAGTCCGTGGCGTTCGCCGGGCGGGTGCAGGCAGTGGCGCTGGACGGCTCCGCGCAGCCGGCGTTCTTCGACGCCTGGCTGGCGAACTGACCGGCCAGAAGGCACCAGCCGGGCAGCGCGGACCTGGCAGCGCGGACCTGGCGGCACGAATCAGGACAGAACGGTTCAGGATGGCACGGATCAGAACGCGACAGAGCATGAACAGGGGAGACGCGGAAGATGACGGTACGTCACCTGCTGCTGCGGCTGCTGCATGCGGTGGTCACCGTGTGGGCGACGTTCACGCTCTCCTTCGCCCTGCTCTACCTGCTGCCCGGAGATCCGGTCGCCATCATGCTCAGCGGCCAGGGCGGTGTCGCCAACACCACCCCCGAGCAGGTGCGCCAGCTGCGGGCCGCCTACGGCTTCGAGCGCCCGCTGCCGGAGCAGTACGCCGACCGGCTGTGGGCCGCCCTCCACGGCGACCTGGGCCGGTCGGTGGGCAGCGGCGACACCGTCGTCCACACCTTTGCCACCGCGCTGCCGCAGACCCTGGCCCTCGCGGGGGTGGGTCTGGCGCTGGCCGTGCTGCTCGGGGTGGGCACAGCGCTGGCCGCGGTTGCCACCCGGTCGCGGCGGCTGTCGCGGCTGCTGCTGTCGGCGCCCTCGCTGGGGGTTTCGTTCCCGCAGTTCGTGGTGGGCCTGGTGCTGCTGGAAGTGGTCTCCTTCCGCTGGAAGCTGCTGCCCGCCTTCGGGCACACCGGCGGCAGCGGGCTGGTGCTGCCCGCGATCACCCTGGCCATCCCGACGGCCTCGGTGATCGCGCAGGTCTTTGCCCGCAGCCTGGCCGACGTCCTGCTGTCGCCCTACGTCGCCACCGCCCGGGCCAAGGGGGCCGGGCGGGCCAGGGTGCTGCTGCTGCACGCCACCCGCAACGCGGCGCTGCCGCTGCTGTCCCTGCTGGGGCTGATCATCGGCAGTCTGCTGGCCGGCTCGGTGGTGGTGGAGACGGTATTCTCCCGCGACGGTTTCGGCCGCATCACCGCAGCCGCGGTCGAGGCGCAGGACATCCCGGTGGTGCAGGGCGCGGTGGTCGTCAGCGCCCTGGTCTTCGCCGCCGTCAGCCTTGCCGTCGACCTGGTGACGCCACTGCTCGACCCGCGCCTGGCCGAGCGGCCCGCAACGGGAAGGGGCAGCCGCGGATGGCTGAGACCACAGTCGGCCTGACCCCCCCCGACACCACCCGTGACGCCACCCGCGACGCCACCCACAATGCCGCCCATGGGACTCCCCGTGGAACCCCTCATGGGAGCGTCGGTGATGCCGCGCACGACGCCGTCCGCGGTACGGCCCACAGCGACACCCCTTTCCCCGTGGCGCCGCGGGCGTCGCTGTGGGCGGCTTCGCACGCGGTGCTGCGGGGCGCGTGGCGCAGCCCGGGGCTCACGCTGGCGGTGCTGGTGCTGGTGCTCGTCCTGGCCTGGGCGTTCGTGCCCACGGTGTTCTGCGCGCACGCGCCGTTGGCCACCGCGCCCGACCGCGCGCTGCTCCCGCCGAGCGGCGCGGCCTGGTTCGGCACCGACTACCTGGGCCGGGACGTCTGGTCACGGGTAGTACATGCTTCATCGCTTTCACTGCGCGCCCCGGTGATCGCGGTCGGGCTCGCACTGGCCGGCGGGGTCACGATCGGCCTGGTTGCGGGCAGCCTGCGCGGCTGGGTCGACGCCCTGCTGATGCGGATGGTCGACACGGTGCTGGCCGTTCCGGCGATCATGCTGTCGCTGACCGTGGTCACCGCGCTGGGTCCCGGCACCGCGCACGCGGCGATCGCCGTGGGCCTGGCGGGCATCGCGGGCTTCTCCCGGATCGTGCGCGCCCAGGTGCTCAGGGCCCGGCAGGAGCCGTATGTGGAGGCCGCGTCCGCCGCGGGTGTGCGGGGCCCCGTGGTGCTGCTGACCCATGTGCTGCCGCACGTGTGCGGGCCGGTGCTGGCGCTGGCGGCACTCGAGCTGGGCACCGCGGTGCTCGCGGTGTCCGCGCTGAGCTTCCTCGGTCTCGGGGCGCAGCCACCCACGCCGGAGTGGGGCGCGATGGTCTCCGAGGGTCGTGACTACCTCGGCACCGCCTGGTGGCTGACCGTGCTGCCCGGCCTGACCATCGCCGCCGTCACCGTGGCGGTCAACCGGATCGCCCGCGCCCTCTCCCCCGGTGGCCGGCGGTGACGCCCCGTCCGCTCTCCCGCTCTTCCTCCCGTCCGTCCGGGTACCTTTCCCGCCTTTTCCGACGTCCCTTACGGAGTTACCCATGACTCAGGTGCACTTCACCGGGCAGCCCCCGGCCGTGGTTGACACCGCCTGCGCGCCCGAGACCGAGTCCTGCGACCAGGCCCCGGTGACCCCGGCCCGCGACGTGGAGCGGCTGCGCGGGCGGATCACCGCCGACGGCTCCAGCGGCTACCGCGCCGAACCCGGCCGCTACCACGTCTACGTCTCCTGGGGCTGCTCGTGGTCGTCGCGCGCCGCGGTCGTCCGCGCGCTCAAGGGCCTCCAGAACGTGGTCTCGCTGTCGTACGTCGACGACTCCACCGACGAGCGTGGCTGGATCTTCGACGGCCGGTCCGGGCCCGACCCGGTCAACGGCTTCTCCCAGCTGCGGGAGGCGTACGAGGCGACGGTGCCGGGCTGGCCAGGCCGCGCCTCCGTGCCCGCGCTGTGGGACCGGGAACACGGAAGGATCATCAGCAACGAGTCGGGCACGATCAGCCTCGACCTCAGCACGCAGTTCGACGCCTGGGCCGACCCGGACGTCGACCTCTACCCGTGGGCGCTGCGCTGGCGGATCGACGCCTTCAACACCTGGCTGCACCAGGACGTCAACAACGCCCTGCACCGGGTCGGGCACGCGGCGGACCCGGTCGAGCACGCCCGGATCCTGCGGGTGCTCTTCGAACGCTTCGACACCCTGGAGGAGCGGCTGCGCACCCGGCGCTACCTGTTCGGGCCGATCATCACCGAGCCCGACGTGCGGCTGTGGCTGTCGCTGGCCCGGCTGGACGTCGCCTACCCTGGGCTGCTGGCCACCAACATCGCCCGTCCGGAGGGCTTCCCCGCGCTGTGGGCCTATGCCCGCGACCTGTACGCGCTGCCCGCTTTCAGGGACGCGACGGACTTCGCCGTGATCCGCCGGAACTTCGCCGACAACTTCGACCAGCTGCACCCGGAGCGGGTCGTCCCCCGCACGTCCCTGACCACCTGGACGACGGCGGAATGGGACACCCCGCACGGACGGGAAGAGGTGGGTGCCGTCCGACCCTGAAACGGTCACGCATTGTCGGCCGGCGGCGTCCGGGCGTCTGCCGAACGCACTTTCTCCCGTCGCAACAATGCCACAGGAAATTCCTGCGAAGAAAGACCGCTCACTGACCGGCCCGCCAGTGACTCTCCAGCGCATGGCGCGAACGTGACGCGAGGAAAAGCACGCGGCAGACCAAGGAGCCACGGGCACGGCGGGCGNCGGGCACGGCGGGCGGAGCCACGGACGAGCGATGATCCAGGGGGAACTGGTCGGATGCGGCTGGTCGACGTCCATACTGGCTGCCCGGACGAAGCATGCGGGTTCGGCGGGCGGATGCCATGTCGGGTGTCTGGACGTAGGCGTTGCCGACCGGAAGCTGCTCGATCTCCTCCGTGAGGTCACGGCCCGCCCTGACNGAGAGCACCATGGCCATGCGCCTCGTAACCGCCCACCAGCGCCTGGTAGACGACGTCCCGCTGGATGTCACCAAGCCCGCACACGTAGGCGAAGATCTCCGAGACGGACAGTGCGTTCATCCTGTAGGCGTGCCGGCCGGCGTCCGCCGCCAGCTCGAACGGTGAGAAGGGCATGCCTGCCGCGGCGTCCCGCACATGCGGGGACTCCGGCCGCCGCGGGTCGTTCCCGAACTGACCGTGGAAATCGATCACCAGTGCGGGCAGGCCCTGCGCCACCGCGCCCTGAAGCAACCGGATCGTCGTCTCCGACTTGCCCTGTCCCGGGATACCGAGAATGAACAGGTGGGGGCTGCCGGTCGTGCTCGCCTCCCAGACGATGTCCTCCTCCGGAGGCAGCGTGCGGCCTACCGGCACCTGCACGGCCCGCGGGTACGCGAGTTCCCGGGCCGGCGGTTCATCCGGCGGGCTCGGCGTCGTCGTCGGCTGTGCTCCGCGGCCGGAGCCGTCCTCGGCGGCGTCGGCGGCGACTCGGCCGGAGGCTGCGACGGGACATCTGCCGAGGTGCCCGCAGGCTCAGGGGGACGTCCACCGGCTTCGCCGCCGTCCGCGCCGACGACGGCGGACGACGGGAGCGTGCCGACGGTTGGCGAGACGTCCGTGTCCGTGTCCGTGTCCGCATGGGCGCTCGTGCCGTGCCCGGCCGGACCCGGGTCCGCGGCACCCGACACCACGATCGGGTCGAACGCGCGCGGCGGCGGGATGTAGGCGGGGCGGCGGGTGTCGACGTCCTCGTCCGCCCCGAGGTTTCTGGCCGTGATGGTGCGGATGCGGGTGCCGTTGACCTCGAAGTCGGCCGTTCCGTCCTCGTGCAGGACCACGATGTAGCCGCTGCGCTGGTAGCCGACCGCCAGACCGCTCGTCTCCAGCCGGTCGATGGTCTCCTGGATGCGGCCGAACTCCACCGCCTCCGTGATCAGGCCCCGGCGGGCGGACCGGCGCAGGTAGTAGCGCAGCAGCGCCGCGAACCGGGCCCGCTGGAGCGGGCGGTCGATCCGGACGGGTTCGGTGAAGAACAGCCGGTTGATGACATCGATCGTCGCATCCACCTGCCCCGCGATGTCACGGGCGAGATCTTCGCTGCCGAGCATGCCACGCGACTTCACCTCGACGGCCTCCATGCTCACCCGGCGCGTGGTGGGAAAACGGACCAGGAGCAGATCGCACCGTCGGGCCCGCTGGCCGGGCTGGCGCCGGGCGCGGGCGCCGAAAAGCTCCGGATGGGCGTCGACGGGGATGATGACCGTGTTCTCGAGTTCACCGCGACGGCGCAGGTGCGCCACCACCGCCGCCAGTGCCACGGCCTCCTTCGCCCGGTTGTCGTCACCGGTCGCGGCGAGGATCAGCCGGCCCGACACCAGCAGCAGCTCGTCGATGACCGACGACACGGACTCGCCCGGACGGTAGAAGCCGAGCTCGATCATCGCGCGCAGGAACATCTTCTCGACGTCCGCCCGGTGCGCGGTCGTGATGGACATGAGCCGGTTCCCGACCGCGGCGCATCTGGCCTCCTGGGCGGGGATCTGCCCGGGTAACCACGCCTCCGCCGGAACCTCGCGGTCGGGTCGTAGCCGTCAGGGATCGACGTGGCCTCACCGAGGCCGCGCACGCGGCCGCTCAGACCCGGGAGACCTACCTGGCCGCGCACTACGCCCAGATCCGGGGCCGTCGTGGTGTCCAGAAGGCCGTGGGTGCGATCCGTCACGACATTCTGATCGCCTACTGGCACATCGTCCATGACGACACCGTCTACCGGGACCTTGGCCCTGAATGGATGCGTCGCCGGCACAACACGGAAGCCCAGCAGAAACGCCTCGTTGCCCAACTAGAAAAACTCGGCCTGAAGGTAACCGTCGAACCCGAACAGCCAGCCGCTTGACCACACGGGAGGAATAGCCGCAACCGAACAGCCACCCGTAACGTCGGGCCGACTACCGGCGTGATCAGCCATGCCCGCAGCCAACCCAGCCCACACCGGAAATCCTCACCTCAGACAAATGTCTGCTCAGGCAGGCGAAGTTCTTCTGGAAAAGGCGTGTTTCTTCTCGTGCCAGGAAAATTCCTTCGTAGGTCAGGAGAACGTCTTGAACGGAACGGTGTCGTCGTCGCGCAGCTCGGCGACAAGCCCGAGCTCCCAGGACAGATAACGGCGGAAGCCGGCCTTCCGC
>NZ_JWIO01000034.1:14777-22544 GCF_001017755.1 Protofrankia coriariae | reverse complement strand
CGGCGGAAGCCGGCCTTCCGCAGCTGCGGATCGGGCTGCTGCCAGCCCAGGAAGACGACGTCGTCCGCGGGATGCAGGAATGTCCCGTCACCGCTTTCCAACGGGTGTCCGAGGGCGTGCCACGCGCTCGTGCCCCCGTCGAATGCAAGCACCGGGCGGGTCGTGGCCCGCCCCAGTTCGACGGCCGCGAAACGCGCCAGGACACCGTCCTCGGAGGTCAGCACGATCGGTCCGGCCCCTGGGATCTCGTCCACCGTGTCGGCGAGACGGGCACGGATCGCGAAGCTGGCGCCCGGAATGTGCCCCGTCCGGTAGCCCGGGCTCGGCTGCAGGTCGATCACCTGTGGGCCGGCCGACGCGTCGAGCTCGGCGCGCAGCCGCGCCGGGGTGACGAGCTCGTAGCCGTCCTCGGGCATGCCGAGCACCCGCCGTGCCACCGGGCCGGCCACGAGCGCCTCGTCCGACAGCGCGTCCTCGAGGACGAAGACCTCACCCCAACCGAACTGGATGATCCACGAGGCCACTACGGTGGCGCGGACCAGGTCGTTGTCGACCAGGACGATCCGCGCGTTGTGCGTCGCTATGTGCCGGAACACCCATGGCGCTACGTCCCAGCTCGGCGCGGAGTGCGAGCCCGGCAGATGCCCGGTTTCGAACTCCTCCGGAGTTCGCACGTCCAGGACGTACAGCGAACGCTCGTCGGCGGCGTCGCGGAAGCGCCGCAGCGCCTCCCGGTCGATGCGCCTGACGCCGAACCGCTCGGCGATGCGCGCGGCCGAGGCGCGCGCGGCGTCGAGCGCCTCGCCGGTGGGGAGCGGGGCGGTGGCGCGCCTGCCGTGGTCGAGTTCGTGGCCTTCCAGGACCCAGGACTGGGTCCCGCCCTCCAGCGAGACCACCCGGTTCGGCAGGCCGGCGTTGATGAGCACCTGGGCACCGAGGATGCTGCGGGTGCGCCCCGCGCAGTTGACGACCACGAGGGAGTCCGGCGACTTCACGATCTCACCGGCGCGGTAGACGAGTTCGGCGCCGGGAATCGACGTGCCGCCCGGCAGGCTGTGGTTCTCGAACTCCGCCAGCGGGCGGCTGTCGAGCAGGACCACGTCCTCGCCGGCATCGAGCCGGCTGAGGAACTCGGGGACGCTGATGTGCGGTGTCTGGTAGATCTCCTCGATCCACTCCCCGAAGGCCTGCCCGATGACGTGGTCACCGCCGGTCTGCACCTTGTGGCCGGCCTCGGCCCACGCCCGCACACCGCCGTCCAGGACGGACACGTCGGTGTAGCCGAGTTCGCCGAGCCGGCGGGCGCCGCGTTCGGCGAGGCCCTCCGTACCGCTGTCGTAGACGACCACCGGGGTCGAGCGCCGCGGGATGAGGGCGTCGACCCGCAGTTCCAGCCTGCTCAGCGGAACCGAGACCGCGAGCAGGATGGAGCCCTGCTCGGCCGTGACGCGTGCCTCCCGGACGTCGATCAGCGCGAACTCCGCCGATCCGCCCAGCAGATCATGCAGATCCTTCGCCGAAATTGTCGGGACTGGGATAGCGGTCAACGTCGAACTCCCTGGTCACGGTCTGGATAAGGAATGGGGCTGGTAGGCGGCGAGGCCGGAGGCCAGCGGCCACCGGAGATCAACGATCAGTAGTAGATGAACCCGGGGACCCCGCCACCGGCGACGATGGCGTCACCGGTGATGGCCACACTGCGCGGCGACGCGAGAAAGGCCACGACCCACGCGACCTCCTCCGGCTCGACGACACGCCCGATGACGTTGTTGACCAGACGCGCGCGATCGCCTGCCCCGAAAGCCCCGCTCTCCTGGAGTTCGAGGTAGCGCTCGGTGCGGGTCGCCCCGGGATGCACGACGGTCACGTTGATCCCGTGCGGCCCGAGTTCGTCCGCGACGTTCTTGGTGAGCGCGACGACCGAGGCGTTGCGCACCGAACCGATGACGGAGACCGTCTGTCGCGCACCGGTTCCGCTGATGTTGATGATGCGACCCCACCCGTTCTCGATCAGCAGCGGAGCGACCGCGCGAATGGTGCGCAGATACCCGATGACCTTGACGTTGATCTGCCGCTGGAACCAGTCGTCGGTGGCGTCGACGTAGCTGGGGCCGTGCTGCGCGGGCTGTTCGGCCGCGTTGTTGACCAGAATGTCGACACCGCCGAACTCACCTCGCACCGTTTCCACGAGAGCCCGCACGGAATCGTCGTCGCCGGTGTCGGCCGTGACGGCCAGAACGCGCGCGCCCGTCTCGTCCCGGATCAGCCTGGCGGCATTCTCCAGCACCTCGCCACGGCGGGACGTGATGGCGACCGACACCTCCTGGCGCGCCAGCTCAAGCGCGATCGCATATCCGATCCCGGTTCCGCCACCGGTGACGATGGCACGCTTACCGGACAGTCCGAGACCCATTTTTCAACCTATCTGAACCCGTGGGCTGTCGATGCGCGTCACAGCGCCTCGCAGCGAACCGGAAAATGTCGTGGCAGACCGGGAGAGGTCATTGCGCGGCTGCGGGCCGCGACTGGCCGTGGTCACGGATCGTGATATCCGCTCCGTGACCACGGTCGGTGTGTTCAGCCCGCCGCCGTGCAGATAGCGCCGGAATCCTCGGAGCGCGGCCCGGCAAGCTGTGTCGCCAGCGAGACGACGCGCGCGTTCGGGATACGTCCAGTAACGCCTGTGGGCGTGTCGCGGTGCACCTCAAGCAACACGACACCACGTCCGGGCGAAAGTTTCTCCCGCACTTTCTCGGCGGTGACAACAGCATGCCTCACATCGACGGGGACAGTGGTCACCATGTTTCTCCCTCACCGCCGGAGGTCTCACGTACAATCAACGTCTCACATACAGTCAACAGAGGATACGTTCACCGAACAAGACCTCCGGGAAAGATCGCCGGACAACCAGTACACAATCCCGCCGTATGCCGGTGAATCTACCTCTCCGTTCGCGGATTTTTAAGCGATATCCGCTACGGGAACCGTGTAGCAGAACTTGAAGGTTCCGGCGCCGCTCCGGGCAGGTTGAACTACCCGCCGTACATGACCTGTCCATCGGCGCTCCGCCCGCCGCGGCGGCGCGAGACGTGCGGACGCACGGCTTCCGGTCCGCGTCCCACGGGCACCGCCGTGGATCACGGCTCGCCGCGCCACGGCCGGCCAGCCGGAGTTCCACGCCGGGCACAGCGCGCCAGCGCCGCGTCCTGTCCGCCCACCGCCACCGGTCGGATGCGGGCCGGGTCGCCCGCGTGCCGTACCCGCGTGCCGTCCTCGTGAGGAGATGTATCCGGTGCGTTGCGAGCGTGTTCCAGATATGCAGCCGGGGAGGTTACAGCGGCGCGGGCGGGAAAGAGGGACAGGGAAGTATGTCTGCCATCAGCGCGGCCGTGCTTCCCGGCGGCCGTCGACGGGCAGCACGATCCGAAGGAGCCACCGCCGTGAGCCAGTTGACGATCACCGACCGGCAGCGGGCCGCCCTGCGGGACCTGGCCGCCTTCCCGCTGCTGGCGGGGATCCACGGCCGCCNCTACGCGCCCGCGTTCCCCAACTACAGCGGGTCGGCGAGTGGGCGCGCCTTCCCGTCGGCCGCCGGGTTCCACACGGCCGAGTTCTTCTTCACCGACGACACGGGCACCTACTTCCTGCCCACCCGGGACGCGCCAACGCCTCCCCGTTGCCCTGCGGCGCCGGCATGATCACAGCGACGCGCCGACCGCTACGGGTGACCATGATCGTCTCACCGTGTTCGGCGTCGTCGAGAAGCGCGCTGAAGTTTCGGGACGCCTCGGAAGCCGTCATCACCCGCATGAAGATTCATAGTAGCTGATTCAGATCCCCTGATATCCCTTGGTGATCCGATCGGCACGCGGATCCGTCGGCCGGGCCGCTGGGACCAGCCCCGTCCGCGACGCGTTGCCTGCCCACGGACAGAGCATCCCAGCGGACAACGCCGATACCGCCCGTGAGGGTGTCGTCCTTGACGAGGTGGGACAGGCCGGGCCCTGCCCCACCTCGGACATGTGCCGGCCGGGCCGGGCAACCTCGCGATCACGGACGGTGCGCGAGCGGCGGGCGGGCCGCCCCATCCGGAGAGTCTCTGCGTACACAATTCTGGGTACACTTCTGGTGTGGACGACAGTCAGAACGAGCTGAGCGCGAGGGATGCCCGCGCCCACTTCGCCGAAGTCATCACGCGCGCCCAGGGTGGAACGCCCACCATCATCACGCGCAACGGCCAGGCCGTGGCCGCGGTCGTCCCCATCGAGGACTTCAACGCCCTTGAAGACGCCATAGACCGATATTTCGCCCGGGATGCCGACCGCGACCTGGCGGAGAACCCCGACGCCCCCACCTACAGCATGGCCGAGGCCATCGCCGCGATATTCGAGGACGAGCCCGACCAGGGCGTCGCATGAAGTACGCGTTCCGATGGCGCGAACGGGCGGTCAGGCAACTACGAGCCATCCCACAACCGGTCGCGCTGACAATCCTGCGGGCCCTCAGCCCGCTCGGGGACGATCCGCGCCGCCCGGACGCACACGTGAAGAAGCTCGCCGGATACGAGGACCGCTATCGGCTGCGGGTCGGCGACTACCGGATCATCTACGACGTCCTGGACGGGCAGCTCATCATCCTGGTCGTAGGAGTGGGCCACCGCCGGGAGATCTACCGGACGATGTGACGGGTGGCCGACGACTGTGGACGCCCAGCCGTCTGTCCCACCGCCGCGGGCTGTGTCATCCGTTCCGGGTCTGGGCAAAGCGGACCGCCTTCTGGATCGGCCCGAGAACGACGATGAGATCGTCGGCTTTGACGACCGTGTCGGGGTGGGCGTAGTCGAAGTCCGCGCCGACGTGTTTTATACAGACGACCGTGACGCCGTGACGGCTGCGGATTCCGGTCTGGCCGAGTGGCTTTCCCACGATGTCGGCCGGCGGACGGGTCTCGACGAGCGCGTAGTTGTCGGACAGTTCGACGTAGTCGACCATCCGCCCGGTGACCATGTGGGCGACCCGCTCGCCCATGTCGTGTTCCGGGTAGACGACGCGGTGGGCACCGACCCGGTCGAGGATCCGGCCGTGCGCCCGGCTGACGGCCTTCGCCCAGATCTGGGCGATGCCGAAGTCCACGAGTAACGAGGTGGTGAGGATGCTCGCCTCGACGTCGCTGCCGATCGCGACAACCGCCCGGTTGAAGTCACCCGCACCGATCTGGCGCAGCGCCTCCTCGCTGGTGGTGTCGGCCTCGACCACGTGGGTGAGCTGCGAGCTCATCTCCTGAACGATCTTCCGGTCGGTGTCGACACCGAGGACCTGATGGCCCAACCCGACAAGCGTGCCAGCGAGTGCGCTGCCGAACCGGCCCAGCCCGATGACGAGGACGGCGTCCGGTTGAAACCTAGCCAACGATGGGTCGCTCCTCTGGTAGGCGGTAGAACCGGACCTGCTGGCGCAGGGCCAGCGCCGAGGCCGCGGTGACCGGCCCGATCCGGCCGATGAACATCAACACGATCAGCGCGGCCTGAGCCGGGCCGGGCAGCCCAGCGGTGATCCCGGTGGACAGGCCGACCGTGCCGAACGCGGACACCGCCTCGAACAGCACCTGGTCGAGGACGATGCCGCTGGTCTCGAGCAGTACCAGGGCACCGAGGAAGGAGACTCCGACGCCGAGCAGGGCCACCGCCAGCGCCTGGCGCTGCGCGGCCGGCGCCACCCGCCGCCCGGCAACACTCACGTCGTTCGCGCCACGCGCCTCCGCAATGATCATGAAACCGAGAATCGCGAACGTGGTCACCTTGATACCGCCGCCGGTGCCCGCCGACCCGGCGCCGATGAACATCAGGGCATCGGTCACCAGCCACGTCGTCTCGTTCATCGCCCCGAAGTCGAGCGTGTTGAACCCGGCGCTGCGCGGGCTCACACCCTGGAAGAGACCGGCCAGCGCTTTCTGCGGTACCGCCAGTGGCCCGAGCGTTGCCGGATTCGTCCACTCGAGCGCCAGCTGGGCGCCCACGCCGACGGCAGCCAGCACCGCGGTCGTCCAAAGGGTGATTTTCGAGTGCAGGGAGAGCCGTCGTGGTCGCCGCCAGGTGCGGCGCAGCTCGAACAGAACCGGGAAACCAAGGCCGCCCAGCACGAAGGCCACCAGCACAACCAGGCTGATCACAGGATCCGTGGCAAACGATGCCAGGTTGTTCGGGAACAGGGCGATCCCGGCGTTGTTGAACGCCGACACCGCATGGAAGATCCCCTGCCAGACCGCCGAACGTAACGCGGTGTCATACGCCGTCCAGAACCGGAGGGTGAGCGCGACCGCGGCCGCCGCCTCCACGATCATGCTGAGCGCGACGACGCCGACCACGACCCGGCGCACGGACCCCAGACCCAGCGTCCTGGTCTCGCTGGCGGCCAGGAGCCTGCCACGCAGACCGAGCCGGCGGCTGACGAGCAGCGCGAGCAGGGACGCCGCGGTCATGATCCCCAAACCACCGACCTGGACCAGTAATATGATCATGGCCTGGCCGAACGGGGTCCAGTAACTGGAGGTGTCGACCACGACATGGCCGGTCAGGCACACCGCCGACGTCGCGGTGAACAGGGCCACGAGCGGGGGCGCGCTGCCATGCCCCGCACGGGCGTAAGGGATCATCAGCACGAGCGTCCCGACCACGATCGCCCCCGCGAAGGCGGCCACCACGTAGAGCGCGGGGCTGTGTCTGCCCCCATCCGATCGCGTCATCCGGCGATCGCGCCCGCTGTCATCGGGCCCCGACGCATCCCACGCCAGCCGACCCTAGCCGAGAATCCGGATGGCGGCGGGCCCAATCAGGCCTCAGCTGTTGCGCGTTAAGGCCCAGTTCACCGTCCTGCCCCGCTCTGCGCCCGGTGGTGCCGAGTGTCGCAGCCACCGTCGGCGCGCCGGAATGCCGGGCGGGAGCGCCTCACGTGACAGAATGTGACAAATTCCTGGGACTGGAAGAAGATCCGGTGGACCGCCGCGCCGGCTGCCCGCGTCACATCGTCCGACGGATCTCCCAGCGACGGCCCACTCCCACGATCAGGATGACGAAAGATCATTCGACGTCGTTTTCAGGTGCTGCTTTCGCGCAGGCGCGCGGACCGCGAGTCGCCAGCGTGACCAACAGCTTCAATAGCCCCGCCCCTCTGGCTCGGGCAGGGGCTGGCCGCGGGGATGTCGCTCAGTGCCAGGTGTCCTGGTGGTGGGCGTGGGTGGGCAGGTAGGCGCCGGGGGTGAAGTGCCGGTCGTAGAAGTCGGTGTCGAGGTGCTGGGCCTGTAGGTAGTTGAGGATGTGGACGGTCGGGACGGTGCCGGGCAGCTTGCCGAAGGTGTCGTCGATGTAGCTGGCCTCGACGGTGAGCAGGTCGAGGAAGCGCTGGTCGTGGGGCGCGGCGGCGGAGCGCACCGCGGGGGTGTCCCGCCACGGCCCCGGGGTGTCGGGGTGGAACGGCCCGCCGGCGGCGTACTTGCGTTCGGCGAACAGGCGGACGGCGGTGGCGATGTCGGGAACGTGGGGGCGCGAGAGCGTCTCGAAGACGCCGGGCAGGCCGGTGGGGTTGGGCAGGGCCCACCGCTCGTCGGTCTGGACGTGGAAGCCGAGGCCGGGGACGTGCGGGTTGCCGGAGGCGCCGAGGATGCTCAGCCGGTCGACACCGTCGAAGGTCCAGCCGCCGAGGCCGAGCGCGCCGAGCAGCAGGTGGCCGTTGTAGACGCTGGTGATCAGCTCGGCGCTGGCCTCGGCGAGGG
>NZ_JWIO01000034.1:0-14769 GCF_001017755.1 Protofrankia coriariae | reverse complement strand
CGGCGCTGGCCTCGGCGAGGGTGTACTGCTCGACGAACGACAGTGGGAACGGCTCGTCGGCGTGGCGCAGCTCGCCGAACTCCTTCACGCCGGGGATGGCCCGATGGTTGACGTCGTCGTAGACGGCGTACCCGTTCTGCAGGAAGAACGCGAGGTTGGCGAGCAGGTGCTGGGCGAGGTCGGCGACCGGGATCACGAGCAGCGAGCCGGGATGGTTGACGATCCAGGTGTTGTGGCCTTCGAGGTAGGGCTCCTCGCGCGGCAGGTGGATCCGCTCGGGTGACAGCTGCCGGTAGCGGGCGACGGTGGCCGCGAGCCAGTCGTCGATGTCGACCTGGCCGTCGACGACCGCGACGTCGGGCGGCGCGTCCCGGGTGGGCAGGAAGTAGGTGCCCGTGTCGTCGGTGAAGAAGAACTCGGCCGTGTGGAACCCGGCGGCCGACGGGAAGGCGCGCCCACTCGCCGACCCGCTGTAGTTGGGGAACGCGGGCGCGTAGCCGGGATGGTGGCTGATGCCGAAGTGCCAGCCGGTCACGCCGGTCACGGTGGCCAGCACCAGGGCGCGTTCGAGTTCGCTCAGCGGCTGTGGCTGCCGGCCGCTGCGGAACGCCAGCGGACCGGCCGGGATCTCCCCGCCCACCGGGAAGCGCCGGGAACGGCGGCCGTGGATCCCCGCCNCGTCGACGGCCGCCGGGAAGCACGGCCGCGCTGATGGCAGACATACTTCCCTGTCCCTCTTTCCCGCCCGCGCCGCTGTAACCTCCCCGGCTGCATATCTGGAACACGCTCGCAACGCACCCCCGCCGCCGAGAGGCAGGGACAATCGGCATCATGGTGGATGAGGAAGGATCGAGCACCGAGAAAAGCGGTCGGTTCAGAAGTGCGTGGCGCGAGGCGTGGGCTGTGAGCAACCGCGCGTACGCTGAGGGGGAGGAGCGTGGCAGGCAGCAGCACGCCGCCAGGCAGGATCGGCTGCGCGACGGCACGACCGCCATCGAGATCCGGGAGACGTTCGGGCGTGCCACCGGGCGGATCGTCCGGCGCACGCCGCTGGCGATCGCGCTGGGGATCGGCGCGGTGTACCTCGGTCGCATCGGGTTAGCCGGGATCCTCCACTACGGCTTCGGAGGCGCGTTCCTGGCGAGCCTCGCAGGCGTGGCCGGAGCCATCACCGCCGGGTTCCTCACCCTGCTGCTGACCGCCTCCGTGACGCAGCTCGTCATGCGGGCCGCGCGCAACGCCCTGCTGGCGGCCGCGGACGAACGCGGGCTCACCCTCGCCACCGACATCGAGGGTGATCTCCCCCCCGGCGGCGGGCCGGCGCGGTTCGCCTGGGGCGAGGTGAAGAGCCTCGCCCGCTACGCGACCTACCAACTGGAGGCGGACGAGGAGTTCCCGACAACCCGCCCGCCCGAGTACCTCGTCGTGACGACTCACGACGGCCGCATCGTGCGCACCCTCGTGGACGGGCCTCGGAAACCCTGGCGGCGCCTCATGCTCGTCGCGCGCGACGTCGGCCGGGTGGCGGACGTGAGCGGCATCGACAACAGCTTCTCGCACTACACGGACACCGATCCCTTCCACCTCCGGTTCGGGAAGTGACCCCCTGCATGGAACCGTGGGCGGGCTACAACCACGAAGCCGCGTGAATACCGGGCGATCTGTTCTCGTCAGAGCTTCTTGGGAGGGCCTTCGTCACGCTCGTAGGACGGTGATGGTGCGGCCGGCGGGACTGGTGACGGTGTCGATGAAGAACAGCACCAGTGGCCGCGGGCAGGTCCGCGCCCACGCCGTGAGCGCGGCCGCCAGCAGGTCCGCCTCGGACGCCCGCGGCCACACCGGCGGACGCAGCTCCGCTGGCAGAGCGAGCTCCGCACGCCGGCGGATCTCACCGAGGATGCCGAGCTGCGCCGCGCCGTAGTCGTCGCCGACGGCCTCACCCAGCTCGCAGGAGAAGTGCAGCGCAGCGTACCGGCCAGCGGCGGTCAGCTCGTTGGCGAGCGCATGCGGGGTGGTGGTCTTACCCGTCTGCCGGGGGGCGTGGACGACGAAGTAGCCCTCCTGATCGATAAGGCCGGGTGCCGCCGGCAGCCGTGGCGCCGCCGGGATCATGTAGTCGATCCCGGGCCGGCGCAGGCCGGCGGNCGATCTACCGCATCAGGACACCGGCGCGCCTCCGCCGCCAGCGGTCAGCCGTCGACGTCGTGCCGCCCTCGATCACCGGATCATGACAACGAGGAGACAAGTGGCTGCCATGGCAGCCACTTTCGTACTCATTCCCCTTGACCGACGGCTTTGGGAGGCAGGATGCGGGCGCGTACCTCGCCGAGGCCGATGGCGGTCGCGTTCGGGCCGGGAGCGGTGCCGGTGATGACGATCTCGTCGCCGTCCTCGAGGAAGGTGCGGGTCGAGCCGTCGGGGAGGGTCAGGGGCTGGGTCCCGTTCCAGGTGAGCTCGATGAGCGACCCGTACTGCGCGCGGGTGGGGCCACTGACCGTGCCGGAGGCAAGCAGGTCACCGGTGCGCAGNCGTCCATGACGTCGTCGTGATACAGCGTCGACAGGTGGGCGAGCTGCTGGGCCAGCGTCCAGTACATGCCGGCGAACGGCGGCCGGGAGAGCGGATGCCCGTTGAGGGAGATCTCAAGCTCGATGTCGAAGCCCCCCGGCGGCGCGCCGGTGTCGTCGAGGTGGGGCAGCGGACGCGGGTCGCGCGGCGGTGCGGGCACCCGGGCGTGCCGCAGCGCGTCGAGCGGCACGATCCAGGCGGACACGGAGGTGGCGAACGCCTTGCCGAGGAACGGGCCGAGCGGGACGTACTCCCACGCCTGGATGTCGCGGGCGGACCAGTCGTTGACCAGGCAGACACCGAAGACGTGCCGCTCCGCCGCCGCCAGCGGGACGGGACTCCCCGGCCGCGAGGGGGTGCCGACGACGAAGCCGACCTCGGCCTCGATGTCCAGCCGCGCCGTCGGCGCGAACGTGATCTCGCCGTCCGGGGCGTGCAGCTGCCCGCGCGGGCGCACGACCGGCGTCCCGGAGACGACAACGGTGCCGGACCGGCCGTGGTAGCCGATCGGCAGGTGCTTCCAGTTGGGGGTGAGGGGGTTGCCGTCCGGGCGCAGGATGCGGCCCAGGTTGGTGGCGTGGTGTTCACTGGCGTAGAAGTCCACGTATTCGGCGACCGTGAACGGCAGGCGCGGTGTCGCCGCGGCGGCCGGTACCAGCAGCGGCTCGACGGCGCGCCGGTACCGTTCGTCGACGAGCCAGCGCGTCACCTGGGACCGGACCTGTGACCACGTCGTGGGGCCGGCGGCCAGCAGCCGGTCGAGGCTGCCGGTGGTGAACAGCCCGGCCTGCTCCGGCAGGAGCGTGCCGGCGGCCGTGGTCAGGTCCAGGATGTGCTCGCCGATCGCGACGCCGACGCGCGCGCCCGGCGCGTCCGGCGTGGTGAAGCTCCCGTAGGGCAGCGTGCGTATCCCAAAGGGATGGTCGTGCTCCACCTCGACCCAGGACGCGCGGGACGCGGCGGCGTCGAGCGGCCCGGCCGGCGGCGGGGTGTCCGGCGTCATCGGCTGTCCGGTGTTATTGGGTGCTCGGTGTCGTCGGCTGTCCCCGTCCGCCCAGGTCCAGGCGTAGCGGCCGTCGTCGCAGGCAAGGGCACCCTCACCGAGCTCGAGTGGGCGGAAGGTGTCGACCATGACCGCGAGCTCGTCGACGGACTCCACCCCGAGTGAACGCTCCACCGCGCCCGGCTGCGGGCCGTGCGTGTGCCCGCCCGGATGCAGGCTGACCGAGCCCGGCCCGATGCCGGAGCCCCCGCGCGCCGCATAGTCCCCGCCGCAGTAGAACATCACCTCGTCGGAGTCGACGTTGGAATGGTAGTAGGGCACCGGCACGGCCAGCGGGTGGTAGTCGACCTTGCGGGGGACGAAGTTGCAGATCATGACGTTGCGGCCGGCGAAGACCTGGTGGACGGGCGGCGGCTGGTGCACCCGTCCGGTGACCGGCTCGAAGTCGGCGATGTTGAACGTGTAGGGGTACAGGCAGCCGTCCCAGCCCACCACGTCGAACGGATGGCTGGGGCAGCGGTAGCGGGTCCCGGCGACACCGCCGTTGGCACCGCGTGAGTGGTGGTGCTTGACGAGCACCTCCACGTCGGTTCCGGTCACCAGCAGCGGCCCGGCGGGCGGGCGCAGGTCCCGCTCGCAGTACGGTGCGTGCTCCAGGAACTGCCCGTGCCGGGACAGGTAGCGCGGCGGCGGGGCGAGGTGGGAGTTCGCCTCGATGACGTACACGCGCAGCGGCGTGGCCGGGTCCGGGACCCAGCGGTGGGTGACGCCCCGGGGTATGATCACGTAGTCGCCCTGGCGGGCGTCGAGCGTGCCGAAGACCGTCTCCACGGTTGCCGCGCCGGCTTCGACGTACCCGCACTCGTCGCCGGTGGTGTTGCGGTACAGCGGGCTGGCCGCGCCCGCGACGACGTAGCAGATGCGCACGTCGGCGTTGCCGAGGATCAGCCGCCGTCCCGTGACCACGTCGATGTCCCCGGGCTGTGTCCCGGGTTGTGTCCCGTCGAACAGTGCCGGCAGCCGGAAGTGCCGGGGCAGCAGCGGGATGTTCGGGTGGGTGGTCAGGTCCGCGGGCCTCCAGGGCGTGGCGTCGACGATCGCGGCGGGCACTCCGGTGTGGTAGAGCAGCGCGCTGTCCCCGGCGAAGCCTTCCGCGCCCATCAGCTCCTCGCGGTAGAGACCTCCGTCGGGGCGGCGGTGCTGGGTGTGCCGTTTGGGCGGAACGTCGCCCACGGCCCGGTAGTGGGGCATGGCATGTCCTTCCCGTCCTTCCCGCCCGGCACCCCTGGCGTCTTACCGTGTCCCGGGCGGCCCCGGCGTCAGAGGTTGCCGCGTCTGGCCTGCTCACGCTCGATGGCCTCGAACAGCGCCCGGAAGTTTCCGACGCCGAAACCGAGCGCCCCGTGCCGCTCGATGAACTCGAGGAACACCGTCGGCCGGTCGCCGATCGGCCTGGTGAAGATCTGCAGCAGATAGCCGTCCTCGTCGCGGTCGACCAGGATGCCGCGGGCGCGCAGCTCCTCGACCGGTACCCGCACCTCGCCGACGCGGGCGCGCAGCCCGGGGTCGCGATAGTAGGCGTCCGGGGTGTCGAGGAACTCCACGCCCCGGGCCCGCAGGACGTCCACGGTGGTGATGATGTCGCTGGTGGCCAGCGCCAGGTGCTGGACGCCGGGACCGTCGTAGAAGTCGAGGTACTCGTCGATCTGGGAGCGCCGGGCGCTGACGGCCGGCTCGTTGAGGGGGAGCTTCACCCGGTGGTTGCCGTTGGTGACCACCTTGCTCATCAGCGCCGAGTACCTGGTGGCGACGTCCCCGCCGACGAACTCCGCCATGGTGGTGAAGCCCATCACCCGGTTGTAGAAGGCGACCCACTCGTCCAGCCGGCCCAGCTCCACGTTGCCCACCACGTGGTCGAGCGCTTGGAACAGCCGGCCGGGCCCGCCTGCTGGCCGCGCCTGGCCGGACGTGTCGCTGGTGTCGCCGGTACGGCTGGTGTCGCCGGTACGGCTGACGTAGCCGGGCAGGTAGGGGCCGGTGTACCGGCTGCGGTCGACGAGGCTGTGCCGGGTCTCGCCGTAGGTGGCGATGGCGGCGACGCGGACGGTGCCGTGCTCGTCGCGCAGGTCGTGGGGCTCCTCGACGACCGTCGCCCCCCGCGCGCGGGCGTGGGCGACGCAGCGGTCGACGTCGGGGACCTCCAGGGCGATGTCGATCACCCCTTCCCCGTGCCGGCGGTGGTGGCGCAGCAGGGGGGACGCCGAGTCGACCCCGCCCTTGAGGACGAACCGGACCGCTCCGGAGCGCAGCACGTACGCCTTGTGGTCACGGTTGCCGGTCTCGGGCCCGCTGTAGGCGATCAGTTCCATGCCGAACACGGTCTGGTAGAACAGCGCGGCCTGGGTGGCGTTGCCGACCGACCACACGACAGCGTCCCAGCCCGAGACCGGGAAGGGGTCGGCGGCCGTGTCGTGCTCCACCAGCCCGACGAGGCGGCGCATCTGGTCGAGGTCGGGTTCCATCGACCACTGCCGGCTGGTGGAGGTCTCGCTGCCGCTCATGACCGAGCCTCCGTGGAGTCGAGGACGGGGTTCCTGCCGGACAGTAAGCACACCGCACGAACAAATACCTGTGCAACTTCTCTGTTCGGCCTACCGGGACACCCCACAGGGGCTGAGCGAGCCCACGGCGCCGGCACCGGGCGGGGCGGAACGGGCCGCGCCCACCGCGCCGGATGCTTCTCCCGCACCGGGCCTCTCGGCATCGGACGGGCGGCCGGCCGCCGGGTGGCCGCGGGACTGTCCGGCGGTGGGCACCGATGACACGGTCCGCCGCCAGGGCGGTGGCGACCCGTTGCCGCGCGGTGGCGGCCCGCTGCCGCTCCACCACCGGTGGTCCCGTCCACGGCGGGACGTGTGGCACTGCTCCACCACCGGTGGTCCCGGCGTTCTTCGCAATGGTCCCGGCATTTTCCGCGATGGTCCTCAGGTGATGTCGACAACCGGGCGTGGCCTGGCCGGCGGAGGCAGAATTCGTGACGGCCGGTCGTCGGCCACCGTGACAGTGTCCGTTTCGGAGTGGGACAACGCATACCGTCGACGCCGACGGTGACCGTGGTACAGCAAATACCGTTGCCCGGAGCACTGTGGGCCCGGACCGCCATCCGGCCCGGGTCGGTTCCTGTGACATACACGTACTGCGCCGGGAATAGTCCCCGCCCGGCCCGGCACATGGCCTAACGTGAACGAGACGCGGCTACCATTTCGTTTTTCGGGAGTTCGCGTTGCTGCAGGTTCTATCGGATGAATGCGTTGGGAGGTAGGTGTTACCCGTGCAGAACGACAAGAATTCGATAGTCCGGAGGGTCCTCGCCGGCGCGACCGTGGCGCTCGGTGCCGCGGCCTTCATCGGTCTGGGCACCTCTGTCGCAACCGCAAGCAGCGTAGACGCCGGTGCCACCACCGTCGTGGGTGCTGACGCGGGTGTCGGTGTCGGCCCGATCGTCGGCCCGGTTGGCCCCATCGGCCCCGTGGGTCCTGTCGGCCCCGTCGGGCCGGTCGGCCCCGTCGGCCCCGTCGGCCCTGTTGGTGTCGGCCCGATCGTCGGCCCGGTTGGTCCGATCGTCGGTCCGGTCGGCGTCGGCCCGATCGTCGGCCCGATCGTCTGACCAGCACCAACACCTGACTGGCACCAACACGGTGTGACGGCGCGACTCCGACAGCAACTCGCCGACAACAAGTGGTGAGCGGACGTTGAGCCAGCATTATCGAAATACAGCTCGATCGCACCGGCGGGACCGGCACCGATGACGGATCCCGCCGGTGCGCCTTCTCCCGGGCGCCGCCAGACCCGCCCCGGGTTCGGGCAGCACCCGTGGCCGGGGCGGGCCGGACAGCCAGCGTCAGAAAAGCTCAGAAAAATCAGAAAAGGCGGCGCAACAGCTTCTTCTTCCATGCCGTGCGCGGCGGGTAGAGCAGTGGCGGATCAGGCCGGGCCGGTTTCGTGACGACCGCTCGGCGGTGACTGAGCGCCTCGAATCCCCACCGGCCGTGGTAGGCACCGATCCCGCTGTCACCGACTCCCCCGAAGGGCAGCTGCGGGACGAGGACGTGCACCGCCAGGTGGTTGACGACGACACCGCCGGAGCTTGTTTCGCGCAGCACCCGCCGCACCACCGTTTTCGAACCGGTGAAAAGATACAGGGCGAGCGGCTTCGGCCGTGCGTTGACAAAAGCGATCGCCTCGTCGAGGGAGCCGACCGTCAGAACGGGCAGAATCGGCCCGAATATCTCCTGGGTCATCAGCTCCGAGGCCGGGTCCGGATCGAGCACGACCGTCGCCTCGACGGTGATCGTGTCGGGATCGCCGCCGCCGCCGACCACGACCTGCCCGCGGTGTCCGTCGAGCACGCGGCGCAGCCGGTCGAACTGCCGTGCGTTCACGATCCGCTGCACGGGCTCGTCCCGCTCGAACCGCTCCAGCGTGGCCCGGACCCTGGCAACGAACTCGTCCCGGACCGAGCTGTCGACGAGAACGTAGTCGGGGGCGATACAGGTCTGGCCGGCGTTCAGCAGCTTCACCGAGACGATCCGCTGGGCGGCGACGTCCAGGTCGGCGTCTGGCGTGACAATGACCGGGCTCTTGCCGCCCAGCTCCAGGGTCACCGGGGTGAGGTGCCGCGCCGCGGCCTCCATCACCTGCTTACCGGTCTCTGTTCCACCGGTGAAGAAGACGTGGTCGAGCCCCTGCGCCACCAGCTGCCGGGTGACGGTGGCATCCCCCTCGCACACGGCGACCGCGTCCGCGTCCAGGTACTCCGGCAGCAGGCGGGCGAGCAGCGCGGAGGTCGCGGGCGCGTGCTCGGACGGCTTGACCACGACGGCGTTGCCCGCGGCGAGCGCCCCGACGAGCGGGGACAGCGTCAGGTAGACCGGGTAGTTCCACGGGCCGACGACGAGCACCACGCCCAGCGGTTCGTACTGGTAGAAACCCCTGCCCGGCAGCATGTTCACCGGCAGCGACGTCCGCCGTGGGCGCGCCCATCCCCGCAGGTGCCTGCGGGCGTGGGCGGCTTCGGCGCGGGTGCTGGCGATGTCCCCGAACCAGGCGTTGTGGGCGTCACGCCCGAGGTCGGCGCCGAGCGCGGCGACAATGTCGTCCTCCCGTTGGGTGAGCAGGCGTTCGATCGCGCCGAGCTGCCGCAGCCGCCACGCGACATCGCGGGTGCGGCCCGTCGCGAACGTCCGGCGCAGCCGCTCGACCGTCGCGGCGGCATCGGGCCGGGCCTGCGCAACCGGTCCCGACGTGACCACGGCCATGCCCGTCCCCGCCTTTCCTGCCCGCTCGGTCCTCGTCCCCGGTCCTCGTCCCCGGTGTCCCCTGTCGGTCCCCGTCGGAGACACACCCCAATGACCGGTGTGCGCCAGATTCCATGTTTTTGGACGGCTCCGGCGAGGTGGCTCCAGCTGAAATCGTAACGGCCGGAAAAGCTTCGCCGGCGGTGCGACGAGCGCAAAGCTTAATGATCATGAATACCTGGAGCGGCCACCGGCGCGAGCTCACGCGGGCCCGCTCCCCCGGCCGTGGCACGAGACCCTCGAGACAACCGTGCCCACCCGGCATCAACCACACTCAGGTGGCATGGGGCACAACCACGGCCGTTCCACCCCCGCGCATGGTCACGCGGCGCCCGGCAGAACGTCACGCAGGGCCGCGACCGCGATGGCCGCGGCCATCGCGGTGATCCTCGTCCTCACCGTCGCGGGCGCCGTCCTGCTGTGGCCGAACACCACCCCCCGCCACGCCCCGAGCCAGCTGCGCGACCTCACCGGCGGCGCCCCCGACCTCGTCGACGCGACGATCGGACGCGCCGGGCAGGGCCCCTGCCCGGACCCCAGCGGCGCGGGCCCCTCCCCCGCCGCCTGCGACCAGCTCGACATCGTCCTGACCGGCCGGCCCGCGCCCGGCAACCAGATCCATCTGGACGTCCCCGTGGATCCGACCCGTCCCGCGTACGAGCCGGGCGACCGGATCCGTCTCGCCCCGACGGTCGACACCAGCGGCCAGCCCACCTACTACATCGTGGACTTCCAGCGCGCGGCGCCGCTGGGCTGGATCGCCGCGCTCACCGCCGTCATGGTCGTGGCCGTCGCCCGCTGGCGTGGGCTCGCCGCGCTCGCCGGCCTCGTCCTGACCTATCTCGTAATCGTCAGGTTCACGTTGCCGTCCCTGCTCGACGGGCACTCCCCCGTCTCGGTGGCGCTGACCACCGGCGCGGCGCTGATGGTCGGCCTGCTCTATCTCGCCCACGGTGTCTCCGCCCGCACCACGGTCGCGCTGCTGGACACCCTCGCCAGCCTCGCCCTGACCGCCGCGCTCGGTGCCGCGGCCATCGACCTCGCCCACATCACCGGCCTCGGTTCCGACGAGGACGTCACCCTCAAGGCCTTCGCCGGCGAGCTCAGCCTGCCCGGTCTCGTGCTCGCCAGCGTCATCATCGGCTCGCTCGGGCTGATCAACGACATGACCGTCACCCAGGCCGCGGCCGTCTGGGAGGTCTCCGACGCCGCCCCCGACACCCCGGTGCGCCACCTCTACCGGGCCGGGATGCGGGTCGGACGTGACCACATCGCCTCCAGCGTCTACACCCTCGCCCTCGCCTACGCCGGTGCCGCCCTGCCCACCCTGCTCCTGTTCACCCTCGCCGACCGCGCCAGCGCGGACGTCGCCACCTCCGAACTCGTCGCCACCGAGATCGTCCGTACCGCGGCCGGCACCGTCGGCCTCGTCGCCTCCGTGCCGCTCACCACCGCCATCGCCGCCCTCGTCGTCTCCCGCCGCCGGCCGGCGGACGCGGGCACGGGCGCGGCCCCGCCCGACACGGATGGTGCCGCCGTCACCGGTCGCGCCCGACATCCCGGCTCCGGCTCAGCCGCGTCATCCCCGTCTAACGCGGATGGCGCTGTCGCCGCCGGCCACCCCGCCGACACCCAGCCGTTGACCTATCGCGCGAGCCCCGGCCGTTCGTAGCGGCGAACCGCGCTCCCCGCGGCGCCTCGGGGCGTTCCCGGCCGTCGCTCGGCCGCTCGGCGCGCCGCCGGTCGGCCGCCCGCCAGGCCCGCCCGGCACACCACCATTAACGAAAACGATTACTATTACAGTATGCTGTGCTGATCGTAGCAGTGTCGCCACGACATCGGAGCCCAGCATGAAGATCGCGTTCGTCGGCAAGGGCGGCAGCGGCAAGACCACGCTGTCCGCGCTGTTCTGCCGGCATCTGGCCGCCCACGGCCACCCCGTCCTGGCCATCGACGCCGACATCAACCAGCACCTCGGCGCCGCCCTCGGCCTCGACGACGACACCACGCCACCCCCGATGGGCGAACACCTCGACGCGATCAAGGACTACCTGAGGGGAGACAACCCGCGCATCCCGTCCGCGTCGGTGATGGTGAAGACGACCCCGCCCGGCTCCGGATCACGGCTGCTGTCGGTGATCGGCCACAACCCGCTGTGGGCACGCTTCGGTGTCGACGTCGCCGGCATGCGACTGCTGGCCACCGGCGCGTTCACCGAGGACGACCTCGGCGTGGCCTGCTTCCACTCCAAGCTCGGAGCCGTCGAGCTGCTGCTCAACCATCTGCTCGACACCGCGGGCGAATACGTGGTGGTCGACATGACCGCCGGCGCCGACGCGTTCGCCTCCGGCCTGTTCACCCGTTTCGACCACACCTTCCTGGTCTGCGAACCCACTCGCAAGGCAGTTGCGGTGCACCGGCAGTACCGCCGGTACGCCGCCGACTTCGACGTCACCCTCTCCGTGATCGGGAACAAGGTCACAGACGACGAGGACGTCGCGTTCCTGCGCCGGGAGGTCGGTGACGACCTGCTGGTCTGTCTCACCCAGTCGGCGCCGGTACGCGCGATGGAACAGGGCCGGCCGTTCGGCATCGGCGACCTGGAGCCGGCGAACCTGGCCGCGCTGGCCGAGATCCAGCGCGCGGTCGACAGCACCGTCCGGGACTGGGACCGCTTCGTCGCCCAGATGCACGACATCCACCTGCGCAACGCCGTGGCCTGGGCCAACGACGCGACCGGCGTGGACCTGGCCGACCAGATCGAGCCCGGCTTCCGGCCCACCCCCGGGCTGGTACCAGCGGCCCGCACCGCGCCCGACCGCACGACGCCCGACCGCGGTACGCCCAGCCTCAGCGTGCCCAGCCACGCGGCGTCCGGCCACACCGCCGGCCGGACGGCCTGACCGGGTCGTTTCGGCGGGCCGGCGAGGACGAACATGAGTGACACCGCGGACGCGATCAGCCGTATCCAGCGGATCCAGGATCTCCTCAACGGCCCGCCGAACCGGGAGGCCGTCCTTGACGGGCTGTCCGCGGGCACCGGGCGGATCGCGTTACCCCGAGCGCGGCCGGACATCCCGGTCGGCCTCGGCCAGATCCTTGCCGCCCGCAAGTCCCGTTATCGGTTTCATGCCGACCCACCAGACGCGCGGGAGCTGTCGTCGCTGTTGCGGTGGGCTCTCGGACCACAGCGGACGGTCCGGCTGCCCACCGGCGCCGAGCACCGGATGCGGATGGCCCCGTCCGCGGGCGGGCTGCCGTCGCTGGCGGTGTACGTCGCGGTCAGACCCGGCGGCGACCTACCCGGCGGGGTGTTCCGCCACGAGGCCGACGACGATCCGGACGTCCAGCATCTGGAGACGCTGTGGTCCGGCGACCCGACGGCGGCGCTGCGCTCGGTGCTGGCCCAGCCCGACTTCGCCGAACGGGCGCCGATCACTCTCCTTCTGGTCGCCCGGCTGGACACCACGCTCGTGAAATACCCGATCCGCCACTACCGGACGCTGCACGTCGACTCGGGCATCGCCGTCCAGAACCTCTACCTGGTCGCGACCGCCCTCGACCTGGCCGGCTGCGCGGTAACAGGCTTCGACGACCACCTGATCACACAACTACTACGCCTACCCGACACGATGTTTCCCACAGCCCTGTTCCCCCTCGGCCGGCGGCCGGCATAGCCGACGGCCGCTCCCCCGCTCGACTGGCGACCCCATAACCGCCGGATGGTCTCCTCAGCACCAATGACGGCATTCGTGTCCGAATCCTCGCTTCGCGCTTTGGCCCTGAGTTTCCTATCCGATTGCTGCCCATCCCCACGGCCGCTCTCCCCGCCTTCCCCGCAGACAGTCCACACGCCCCTGCGCTTCCGTTCGGAAGTCCGTTCTCATGGCTGCTTGCTGCACCCCGTAGCAAGTAATTCTTAGTTCTCGGATGCCTCTCAACAGCTCGTAGCCCGGCCAGGCCGTCACGTCGTGGCCGTAGGCATCGACGAACTCGGCGTACTCCGCTTGGCTGATCGTTCCAGTCGAGCCCACCTTGATCGCGGTCGACACCAGATCCCATTCCGGTGGCCCGACCGAGCACCGCTCCAGGTCGAGCAGTATTCCTGTCCGCTCCTCGGTAGCCACAACATTGCCCAGCCAGGCATCGCCGTGCACCACGCGGTGGGGCAGGCCCGGCGGCAGGTCGGGCCACCGTGTTTCCAGATCCGCAAGGTGCTGACGGAGCCAGTCACGATCATCCTCGGCAAGCCATTCGGCCAGGTCGATCCGTTCGCGCAACCGGGTGAACGGCAGCAGCGGGCCGAGCTCGTGGCCCGTATGGCTGACTCGGGCGATGACGCCGACCGCAAGCCGGTAGATCGTGTTTTCGCCAGCACGGACCAGCACGGCACCGGCGACCGGCAGCCCAGCCGCGTCGACGGCGACCTGCAATGCGTGGCTGGCGTCGGTACTCAACTCAGGAGGCGACGCGCCCTCTGCGGTTGTCACGCGGGCTGCACAACGGTGTCGATCCGCCGCCGCAGGTGAGCGACCTGATCGACACGACGGTGTCTGCTGGCGAAGCGGCTCAACTCACGTACCTCATCGGCCAGCCGCCGGGAGTGAATCCTGCCCACCGTATCCAGCGCGCCCCCGCCGATCAGGGCCGCTTCTTGGGGGTCGCCGGTCGTCATCGTCAACGACGCCAACTTGATCTGACTGAGTGCCTGCGACCGTGCATAGGTTGCCGCGTGGCCCTTCGCTGCTCCGCTGAGGCGCGTGACTGCTTCGGGGGCGTACCGCCTGTCCAGTATGGCGAGGTCGAACAGCGCGTGGCCGGTATCGCCGACGTGCTGGGCGGTGTCGTAGTACACCATCCACGCTGGGTCGTTGGTCGGGTTGGCGTGGGCGAACTCGGCATCGGCCATCCCGACGGCCCGAAGCGCCTCCGCTACCCGGCCCAGCTTGGCATTCGCACGTGCCCGGCCGGTGTAGAGCATGGCCCGCTCGGTCGGCGTGAGTCGCTCGCTACGGATGAAGCCGATGTCGATCAATGTCAGGCCCATGTCGGGGTCGCCGCGCCAGATGGCCTGGCGAGCCATCGTCGAGAGCACCTTGGCCCGTAGGTGCCAGTTGCCGGATTCCTCGGCTCCACCAACCCACCCTGTAACCCGGAAAGGACACCCGTGCAGTACATCGAGGTCGAGAAGAAGTTCACGCTGCCCGACCCGGCCGTCCTCAAGGCTGCGCTCGAAAGGCTCGGCGCCAAGCCCAGCGAGCCGACTCGGCAGGTCGACGTCTACTACAACGCCCCGCACCGCGACTTCCTCGCGCCAACAGTGGTGTCGGAGTGGTTGCGCATCAGAACCGAAGGGCGTGGCTCGTCCGTCAACTTCAAGCGCTGGCACCCCGTCGAAGCCGCCGTCAAGACGCACGCTGACGAGTACGAGTCCAAGGTCGACGACGTCGAGGCCATCCGCCGGCTCCTCGAAGCACTCGACTTCACGCCGCTGGTGACCGTCGACAAGACCCGCGAAGAGTGGAAGCTGCCCGAGGTCGAGGTCGTCTTCGACCACGTGGAGGGCGCCGGACACTTCGTCGAGTTCGAATTCAAAGGCGACGCCAACGACGTCGAGGACGCCACCGTCCGGCTGGAAGACTTCATCGACTCCCTCGGGGTGGCTCTGGGTGAGCCGATCAACCGCGGCTACCCACACATCCTCCTTGACCGCGAGCACTGAGCCGGCAACCGGGCACCGGGGGCACCGACTGGCCGCACGCAGCGGCTCGGCCACTACGTCACCCTGACAACCGCAGACCCAGACCGTTTTCGAACCGGGGGACTGTTTCAAGATCGGTG
>NZ_JWIO01000029.1:9034-54187 GCF_001017755.1 Protofrankia coriariae | reverse complement strand
GCCGAGTGCTCGATCAGGTACCGGTGGCCGGCGCCCTCCTCGCGGACGGCATCGACGATGTTCGTCACGGCCTCCCACTGGTGGAACCGCGGGAAGAGCATGCTGGTGCGCCGTACCGACGTCCCCGTCGCGACGTCCCACTCCTGCCTGGTCTCCACGATCATCAGCCGTCCGATGATGGTGAGCCAGGTGTCCTTCTCCCAGACCCGCTCCCACAGGTACGCCGTCGCCGACCGACCCTCGGCACCTGGCGGGTTCCCTGCCCCGCCGTCGTGGCCGATGTTGAACGGCAGGAAATGGGTCTTCTCGCCCTCCAACCTGGTGGTCATCGCCGCCAGGTCGTTGGAGACCGCGAAGTGCACCAGCGCCCGATGCCCGAACGACAGCAACGGCTCCGGCCGGCCGTTCGTGACCGGGCGCCGGTCCTTGCGGTACTGGCTGATCGCCTCGTCCAGCGACTGCGTGAAGTCCGTCTTCAACTCCACCGTCGCCACCGGCAGCCCGTTGACGAAGAACACCAGGTCCAGACTGCGCTGATCCGCGGTGGAGAAACGCACCTGCCGCATCACCCGCACCCGCATCGCCGCATACTGCGCCACCGTCGTCACATTCAGGCTGGTCTCCGGCCGGAACTGCGCCAGCTTCAACCGGCCACCACCGATGTAGACGACCCCGTTGCGCAGGATGTTCAATGTCCCGCCGCCATGCTCCAGCGGCTTGTCGAGCGCCGTGGTCAGCACGTCGAGGAACTTCGCCTCCGACCCGGCAGCCTTCAACGCCTTCCCGTACGCCGCCGGCTGGGTCTCCTCCAACCAGGCAAACACATCCTCGGGGAAGAGCGCCCGCTCACGGTCATACCCGGAGTCGTCCACCGAGTACAACCACCCGCGAGCCTCCAGGTATGCACAGACCTCGGACTCGAAGACGACCTCGTTGTGGTCGGCCATCAGACCAACTCCCGCACATCGACCTGCCCCGTCACCGCCGCCGTGACCAGCGCCGCCCGCCGCTCCTTTGAGAGTTCGATGAACCGCTCAGCCTCGGCGATGAGCGTGTCGATCTTCGCGGTTTGCTCATCAAGGTACGTCGCGATCCGGTGCTGCTCATCCGGGTCAGGCAGCCGAATGCGAAGTTCCCGAATGTCCCTCTGAGAGATCTTCTGCATCGTGTGGCTCATGCCTTTGGACGCCGCGCTGATCTGCACACGTATGGCAGGGGAGCCAAGTGCAAAAGCAACGAACACCGGATCGGCGTCGGACGCGAGTGATATTCCGTAGGTTAGGTCGGAAAGGAGCAGCCGCGGGTAGTCGTCGTCCACTACGGCAGCCGCACCGACCAGGTCCTTCGTGTTCGAGCGTGACATGACGAGTTCGCCCCGACGCAGCGCGAACTCCGGCCGGGGATTCTCGTCATCAGGGAGCCGCTTGTTCTCGGCGGGTTGGAACCGGCCGGTGTTCGCGCATCCGACCTTCAGCACTCCCCATTCCGTCACTCCGTCTGCGGGCCAATTCTCACAATTGGGGCTCCACCCCTGACGTAGTGCCGTGATAACGCGGCGGAACTCGACCTCTGTGCCCTTCGAGGTCGCATGGGCAATAACTGCCGTACGCCGCTCGCGGAGCATCTCGATCAGGCGCCGCTGCTCCTCAATGAGCGTGTCGATGCGGACGGTTTCGCGGTCGAGGTAGTTGGCGATAGCGCGTTGCTCAGATTGGTTCGGTATGTAGACATCGATCGTCTTCAGGGCTGAGAACGGCACCTCCGTGGTGCGAACGTTGGCCTGGTCGCCCGCGCCGATGCCGCGCTCCCGCTTGATGAGTTCCTCGGTGAACCACGACGACTTCATCAAGTAGGCGATGAAACGCGGGTCCGTTCCTTCGCGAGGTCGCATGACCTCGTAGTGGTAGGTGACGAGCCCGTCTTCGGCCGCCACGCCCATTGCGCCAGAGCGAATGCTCATCTTGTTGAAGACGATGTCGTTGGTCCGGCACACCTTGTAGTTGTCGAGTGACTCTGCCCGCTGAGGGGCGTCCGTCAACTCACTTCGCCGAATCACGCCCCGCGTCTGGGATACCGACATGAGCGGAAGATCCACGCCCGGGATGCGTTCGTCGATCTTCTCCATTGCGTGTCCGAATCGGGTCACTTCTCAACCTCTCGCAGCAGGTCGAGGATCTTGGCGACCTGCTTCTCCAAGTCCGCGTCGATCTCGGCGAGGGGGCGGGGTGGGACGTACTTGTAGAAGTGACGGGTGAAGGGGATCTCGTAGCCGGTCTTGACCTTGGCCCAGTCTATCCAGGCGTCGGGGACGTGCGGCTTCACCTCGGCGGCGAAGTAGGCGTTGATGACCTCGATCTTGCCGGCCCGGCCGGCGGTCGAGTCGCCGTAGGTGAAGGGGACGTTCTCGGTGTCGCGCTTCTTCGGGTCGGGCTTGGGCTGGCCCTTGCGGTCGACGACCGGCTTGCCGTCCTCGCCGAGGAGCGGCCGTTCGACGGTGATGGTCCAGTAGCCGAACTCGTCGTTGCGCAGCACCTTGGAGTAGTCGGGGTCGGCGTCGAGGAAGCCGGCGTACAGGCGGGCGACCTTCTTGCGGTCGGCGTCGGAGATCTCGCGACCTTTGGAGCCGAGGTTCTTGCGCATCTTGGTCCAGAACGAGGTGCCGTCGATGAGTTGGACCAGGCCCCTGCGGTCGGGGTGCTTGGTGTTGTCGAGGATCCAGATGTACGTGGCGATGCCGGTGTTGAAGAACATGTTGGTTGGCAGTGCGACGATCGCGTCGACCAGGTCGTTCTCCAGCAGCCACTTGCGGATGTTGGAAGGCCCGGACTCGGCGGCGCCGTTGAACAGCGGCGAGCCGTTCATGACGATCCCGACCCGGCCGCCGCCGTCCGCGGGTGCCCGCATCTTGTGGGCCAGGTGAAGCAGGAAGAGCATCTGCCCGTCCGAGGTCGCCGGCAGGCCGGGGGCGAACCGGCCGTACGGGCCGGCCTCGTCGCGCTCCTTGGTGACCTTCTTGGCGTACTGCTTCCAGTCGACGCCGTACGGCGGGTTGGACATGCAGAAGTCGAACTTCTTGCCCTTGAAGGCGTCGTCGGTGAGCGTGTTGCCGAAGGCGATGTTGGTCGCGTCGTGGCCCTTGGCGAGCAGGTCCGACTTGCAGATCGCGTACGACTGCGGGTTGTACTCCTGGCCGTACAGGCTCAGCTTCGCGTCCGGGTTCTCCGCGAGCAGGTGCTCCTCGGCCAGGGCGAGCATGCCGCCGGTGCCCGCGGTCGGGTCGTAGAGGGTGCGGACGATGCCGGCCTCGGTCAGGTCGACGTCCTTCTCCGCGAAGAGCAGGTCGACCAGCAGGCGGATCGCGTCGCGCGGGGTGTAGTGGTCGCCGGAGGTCTCGTTCGCGGCCTCGTTGAACTTACGGATGATGTACTCGAACGCATCGCCCATGTCGGCATTCGACACCACATCGGGGTGCAGGTCGATTGCCTTGAACGAGGTGACGATCTCGCGTAGGAGCCCGGCCTTCTCCAGAGCGAGGATCTCTTTCTTGAAGTCGAAGTACTCGAACACGTCCACGTCCGCCGAGAACCGGTCGATGTAGTCGGCCAGGTTGTCCGCCAGCCCGTCGGCGTCGGCCAGGAGGTTGCTGAATCCGTAGTGGGAGGTGTTGTAGAACGGCCTGCCGGTCGCCTTCTTCACCTCGATCTTCAGCCGGTTCGGATTGTCGAACGTCCGCGCGAGCTCGCGGACCGTCTCCCGGTCGGGTTCGAGGATGCAGTCGAGCCGGCGCAGGATCGTGAGCGGGAGGATCACGTTGCCGTACTGGTTGGGGCGGTAGGGACCCCGAAGCTGGTCGGCGATCGACCAGATGAAACTACCGAGGGTGCTCACAGGGCTCCTTGAGGGAATCTCACGCGAAGACGGAGTGCCGGACGCCCGGGCCATGGGCCACCGGCGCCGCCGTGTTCGGCGGCCGAAGTTCCTGACCAGTCCGTTCCAGCAACCGAGCAGTCTGGCGGGCTCGTCGATTCTGATCTCACCCGACTCGAGGCATGGCCTGCTGGAAGTTCTCGGCGACGTACCGCTGTCGACGACGGCGAGGACCAGCACCTCGTCGTCGGCGAGCAGACGGTGAAGCCGCTCTGGCCACGGTTCGCGGTGACCAGGTCGATCCCGACGTCGGTCACCCCGGCACGGCCAGGCCAGGCCGTCCACTGCCAGACCTCGGAGAACCTCTCGGTCCACCCCGGGTCGGCCTCCAGGTACACCTTGATCAGCAGCTCGAACTTGTCACCTTTGTCCCGCTCGTCCAGCGACGCGGCACGAGGATCCCCCGGCAACTCGCGAATCGTGATCCCCACGGGCGATAGTCTGCCGTACAGGTCTGACAATCACGCCAAGACCCTTGCGACACAGTCAGCATCCGGCTAAAGACCGCCCTACGCTGCGGCGGCTTAGGACCACGCCACGCTCACCACGAGAGCATCTGATCTCGGTGGACGCGGGATCGTGGCCGCGGACTACGGGCCGACGACCGGCGCGGATCATCGCGGAACTTCACCGTCTCGGGTCCGCAGTAAGACGATGCGGGAGTCGCGATCTGGATAGATCATCGAGTGGCCGGGTAGGGGTACCGGCCCGACGGCAGATCGGTCGTAATGTTGCTCTTTGTGTCGAAAACTGTCGACCGTGTGATATATCGGTGCCATCACCGTGATGCGAGGGGGCCCGTGGACACCGACATCGCCGCCATCCTCACGAGGCTCGGCCAGGTCGATCCGACCGACCCGCGGGATCTGCGTCGCGTCTGCGACGCCACTGCGGCGGCCTTGGCCGCGGCCGGCGTCGAGCCGCCGTTCCAGGTCCGCGCCGCTGACGCGATCGCCGACCCGTGGCTAACCTGCTCGCGGCTCTACTGGGGGCGCCGCCTGCTCACTGAGCCGACTATGCAGGTCGCGGCCCAGTGCGCCCGCTGGCTGGCCGCACATACCAACGACCTGACAGCCCAGCAGCGGGACGTGATCGTCGAGGTGTGGTCGCTCGGGTTCGCGGAGGCGACCAGGGACACAGTCGACTCGCGCTACGACGTCGCCGCGGCCACGGGCAGGCTCGCCGACGAGCCCNNGGGCAGGCTCGCCGACGAGCCCGCCGACGTCCGCAGCTTTGTCGTGCTTTACCACGCCGCCAAGTTGCGGGCGAACTACTGGTTCGATGAGCTGGACCTCTTCCTGGAATCCTCGCCGCTGATCGCCACCGGCCGGGACCAGGCACACGGTCCTCTGCTCGCGGCGTTCCGTGCGTTCGCCGCGTTCGGCAGCCGTCGGCGGACCGTCGAGTACGCCACCGGTCTGTTCACCCAGGCGTGGGACGCTGCCCTGCGATCACGGCAGGTCGTGGACGTCTGCCTGGACGGGCTGCGTGTGGCACCGCCGTTCGAGGGGCGGGGGGAATTGCTGCGCCGCCATGCTGCCGAGGCGGCCAGCATCTATCCCGATGATCATAAAATCCGGTACTGCCTGGCGCAGGGGCAGCGGATGTGCGGCCTGCTCTCGGAGGCACTCGATACGATCGGGACCGCGCTGCGGCTCCTGTCCGCCGCGGGCGAATGGGACTCCGCCGCCAGGCCGCGCTACCTGCAAGAACATGACTTCATCTGCTACCTGCGGCGCCATGGCCGGGAAGACGCTGCCCAGCAGGCCGCAGCAGACCAGGACAGGGCCGCAGCGCGCCAGCTCCAGCGTCGGCTCCGGGACCCCAGCGCGCTGATGGGCATGGTGGTACTCGTTGTCATCCTCGAAGTCGTCTTGGTGATTCTTGCCGGGAGATCGAGCGCCGCCGGTGCACTGGACTTGCGGGCCCGTCTGGGGATGCAGGCGGCTCTCGGCGGGAGTCTGCTGCTCCTCGTCGCGTTCGTCAGCGCGATGACGAGGTTGACCGTTCTCGGGCGTCGTCGTCCCCGGTAGCGGTCGCCGGTCCGCTTCGCAGGGCGGCATCGCGTGACTGGAGGCGCGGCAGTCGCTGGGAGGCCGGCCTTCACGATCGGGAGCAGCGAAACGCGCAGGCGGGGCAGGCGGTAGCGATCGGCGGCAGTCTTTCTGCGCTGAGCAGCGGGGACAGCCAGCGTCGCCGCGCTGTCTGATTCGCTGGGCCAGTCTCCTGGCATTGCGACGGTTAGGTCGCTGCGGTCACGCTATGGTCACCTATGGTCTCTCCCCAGGCTCTTCATCGGGTGCAGGGAGCACGCATGATCTGCTGGATCAACGGATCGTTCGGGGCGGGTAAGACGACGTTCACCGAGGAGCTGAGACGGCGGTGCCCGGACGCGGTGGTGTTCGACCCGGAGGAGGTCGGGTTCATGCTGCGCGACATGCTCCCCCCGGCCCCGTCGGGTGACTTCCAGGACCTGCCCGCGTGGAGGCTTCTGGTCGTGGAGACCGGGCGGGTGCTGGTTTAGCAGCACGACGGGCTCGTCCTCGCGCCGATGACCGTGGTCGATCCGGGATACGCGCGGGAGATCTTCGGCGGGCTGGCCGCATACGGGATCGCGGTGCGGCACTTCTTCCTCAAGGTGCCGCCCGCACGGCTGCGGGAGCGGATCACCGGGCAGGTCATCCACCCCGGCGACCCGCAGCGGGATGCCGAGGTCCGGCGATGGCGCCTCGCCCAGGTCGATCGGTGTGCCGCCGCCGAGGACACCCTGCCCAGTGACACGGTCATCCTCGACGGCAAGTTACCGGTGGCGGCGCTGGCGGACGAGGTGCTGGAAGTGCTCCGGCAGGAGGGCCAGTTCTCGCTGTAGGGCGGGAGTGCTGCCGGCCATGCTCAGGCCGGGCGACTCGACCATGGCAGAACCTGGCCCGGGCAGCTCGGAATAGACGCTCGCCGTCACGGCTCCGGCGTCTCGCCAATGCCGGAATCGGCTGTCAAGCAAGAGCAGGATCGCGGGGGCACTGTGTACCCTCGGCCGGCTTGGCGAGGGGGTCACCGAAGACGGCCTGAAGGGTTGTGAAGGCCAGGTCTCGCAGGGACTCGGGCACACGGGGCTGCCGGGAAGCCGGTGGCGGAGGCTGGCGGTGCGCGCGGCCAGGGGGCGCGCAGACACGCTGACCCGTCGTCATCGGAGGATCGCGGCCCGCGCTACGGGCGAGACGCGATCTTCTGAGTGGGTGTTCTGTGAGCTCTTGCCGGGTCTGGGTCTGAGTTGATGTCTGGTTTGCGTGCCTGGTGGCGGTTTCGGGGCTGGTCGGGTTGCGCCTGGTGGTGGGTGCGTTCTGCTGGAAGGCGTGAGCGAACGCAAACCGTACCCGAGTGATCTGTCGGACGAAGCGTGGGAGCTGATCCGCCCGGTCCTCACCGCGTGGAAGGCGGCGCACCCATCGGTGTCCGGGCATGCGGGTCGTTACGACATGCGGGAGATCGTGAACGCGGTCCTGTACCAGACCCGGACCGGCTGCCAGTGGCGCTATCTTCCCCACGACCTGCCACCGGTGTCCGCGGTGTACTACTACTTCGGCGCCTGGCGGGATGACGGGACCACCGAGACGATCCACGACCTACTGCGCTGGCAGGTCCGGGAGCATCACCGCCGCCCGGCTGATCCGAGCGCGGTCGTGCTGGACTCCCAGACGGTCCGGTCCTCCACCAACGCCCCGGCCGACACCACGGGGCTGGATCCGGGAAAGAAAAGCCGGGGCCGAAAACGCGGGATCGCGACCGACACCCTTGGCCTGCTCATCGCCGTCACGGTCGTCGCCGCGTCCGTGCACGACAACCTCATCGGCACCGCCCTGTTGGACGCGGTCGCGCTCGCCGCGCCGTCGGTGCGTACGGCGTGGGTGGACGCCGGGTTCAAGAACACCGTCGCCGAACACGGCGCCGCTCTGGGCATCGACGTCGAGGTCGTCGGCCACGGGCCTCGGGGGCGGGGGTTCACCCCGCTGCCCAAGCGGTGGCGAGTCGAGCAGACCTTCGGCACGTTGATGCTGCACCGCCGCCTGGCCCGGGACTACGAAGCGAGACCGGCCAGCGCGGTCGCGAGGATCCACTGGTCGATGGTCGACGTGATGACCCGCCGGCTGACCCGCGCGGCCACCCCGACCTGGCGCGACCCGCCGACCTGACCAACAAACGACGGGTGCGAGAGGCGGGAGCGGTGATGAAGGACCTGTTGGAACGGATCGAGGCCCGGCGTGTCCGGGCCGCGCGGACCGTGGAACGGCTCCAGGCCGAGATAGCCGGGCTCACCGAGCAGCTCGCCGCCGCCGAACACGACCTGGAACGGCTGGAAATCACCCGCGAGACGGTGCTGGACCTGTCCGCCGAGGACAACGCCACACCGGTCGAGATGCCGCCAGGCTATCGCGAGGTGGTCGCCCTGTTCGAGCACGACGGGAACGGGCTACGCGCCAAGGACGCCTGCCAGGCACTGGGCACCGGCACCGAACCCCGCCACATCGAAAGCATGCGCGCCAAACTGAAACGCCTCGTCGACCGCGGCGTGCTCACCGAACCCGACCCCGGCCTGTTCGTCCTGCCCCGGCCCACCCCAGAGATCAGCTCAAGCTGAGACCCGACGAAGACTCACAGAACACCCACTTAGGTTTTTGATCGTCTGGTTTGGCTGTTGGGATCTTCGCCTGGTTCGCTGCCTGTTGTGACGCCGGAGGAGATGGAACAGGTGCGTCCGGTCGTGGAGGAGTTCGCGGCGCGGATGCTGGCGGACCTGCCACGCAAGGACCAACGGGCCAAGGGCGAGCTCTACCTGCGTGGGCTGATGCTGGACGGGAAGCGCAAGAGCCTGGTGCCGATGGCCGCCCGGCTCGGGGTGGACCATCAGGGCCTGCAGCAGTTCCTGCGGAACTCGACGTGGGAGCACGGCGAGGTCCGCCGGCGGCTGGCGGGCTGGGCGGTGGAGTTCGTGGCCCCGGAGGCGCTGGTCGTCGATGACACCGGGTTCCCGAAGGACGGTCCGGCCTCGCCGGGGGTGGCCCGGATGTACTCCGGCACGCTGGGGAAGGTCGGCAACTGCCAGATCGGGGTGTCCGTGCACGCGGTGACCGACTGGGCGTCGGCGGCGCTGGACTGGCGGCTGTTCCTGCCTGCGTCCTGGGACGACACCGCCTGCGATCCGGCCGAGGCCGCGGCAGTCCGCGACCGCCGGACACGGGCCGGGATCCCCACCGAGGTCCGGCACCGGGAGAAGTGGCGCCTGGCGTTGGACATGTTCGACGAGCTCGCCGGCTGGGGCGTGCCGCCCCGGCCGGTCGTCGCGGACGCCGGCTACGGCGACGCCGCCGAGTTCCGTCAGGCTCTCACCGACCGGCGCCTGGTCTACGTGCTCGGGGTGACCCCCACCGCCACCGCCCACCCCGCCGACGCCGTACCGGTCACCGCGCCCTACTCCGGGAACGGACGCCGCCCCGTCCCGGCCTACCCCGACCCGCCGTCCACGTTGAAAGCCCTCGCGCTGGCCGCCGGCCGCAGCGCGCTGCGCACCGTGACCTGGCGACACGGCACCCACCGAAGCCCAGCCAACCCCGACGCGGCGATGCGCTCCCGGTTCATGGCCCTGCGGATCCGCCCCACCGCCAAAGCCCTCACCCGCGCCGACGACCGCAGCCTGCCGGAATGCTGGCTGCTGGCCGAATGGCCCCCCGGCAAGGCCGAACCCACCGACTACTGGCTGTCGACCCTGCCCGCCGACATCCCCCTGCGCCAACTCGTACGCCTCGCGAAGATCCGCTGGCGGATCGAACACGACTACCGCGAGCTCAAGGACGGCCTCGGCCTCGACCACCACGAAGGACGCTCCTTCCTCGGCTGGCACCGCCACGTCACCCTCGTCTGCGTCGCCCAGGCGTTGTGCACCCAGCTCAGACGCAGCCCAAAAGCCCCTGCGCCGGCCTGACCCTCTACGGAGTCCTCCGCATGCTCCAGACCCTGCTCAACGTCTGGACCGGCGCCTGCCGCACCTGCCACCGCCCCTACGAACCGTTACCAGGAGGAACACCTCCACATCCCGGAGTCACCTAACAAAGTCCTATTAGAACCTGTTTTGAATCTTGGGTTCGGACAGCGAGCCGCGTCCAGGTGGTTCCTGGCAAGGCGGAAGGCCGAGCCGATACCGGATGAGTTGTATCGGTTCGGCCAACAACGAAGCCAGGGGCCGGCTGGGCGTGGATCGCCCGGACAGAAGATTCAAAACAGGTTCTTAGAGATATCAGACCAGCGACCGTCCCCGGCGCCGTCCTTAATATTGGAGCTCATAACCGTCAGCATGTTTCCAGTTTCCCGTCAACGATTTTCTCCTGATGAAGGGGTCGCTCTGATCCTGCCGACACCGGCCAGGATTGGTGGTGACGATTCTTGTCGGACTGGGTGTACCAGACGATCTGGATACACGTACCCAGGTGCGCGAACAGCCAGCGTGCCTGGTCAGCTGAGGAGAATGACCCGCGTAGCCCACCGTCGCACCCGACAACACAAACATGATCGTCGAATTGGAGTCCCCAGGCGAGTATGCGGGCATTCGACCGGTCGCCGTGCTCCTCGACCAAGGCGAACGGGCAGGGTGCCGCAGCGGCGACGAACGCCTCCAGCGTCCCCGCCTCATCCTGGCAGGCGGCCGGCTGTGCCATCCCAGCCGAGCCCTCACGGCTGGGAGCATCTGTCTGCTGGCCATCGGCCGTCATGTCCGCCTTCCCGTTGTCAAGGTGTGCGCGTGGCTGCCACGGCGACGGAGCGCTCCCAGGCGGTCGGAAATGGCAAGCGGTAGACGTCTCCGCTGCCCAACCGCTCCCCGATGGGTGCCGCGGGTCCCCGGTCGGATCTGCCTGCGCGCAATCAGCCCGGTGGGGCCGGCCAGCGTTGATCCTGACACGCATGGTCTGGCCGGCAGACAGCTCGGCGGCGGGCGGATCGCGGGAGGACCTGGTCGGCGGCGCTATCCGTGACCATCGTCGCCGTCGCTGGGGCCAGTTGTCTGGTTGCCAAAGGTCTGTACGACGGTGACAGCGCGGCGCAGCGCCGCGGCGGTCGTGTGGGCTTCCTCGGGGGTGAGGCGTCCGTAGCCGTCGAGTTCACCACCGTCACCGGCATCGATGACGATCATCGGTGGGTGGGTTGTCGAGGCGGTAACGTACTGTTCGATCGTCACCCGGACTGCTGCCTCCCCACGCAGCCCGGGGATCTCCGGAAGGTCGATCAGGGCGAGCTCGGTGGTGTGGTAGTCGCCAGGGCCGTCCGTCTCCACGTGCAGGTGGCCGGCGGGCTCCTGGCACCACGGCGGGCAGGAACGGTCGTGATCGTCGTCGGTCATGCTGGCGTCGCCTGAGTCTCGGTCGGTGCGGCCGGTCGGGTATGGGTGTCGGTGCGGTCGGCTGCCGGTCGTTGCATCCAGTCGTCGAGCGCGCGCAGGCCGTCGATGACGCGTTGGAGCAGCGTGTGGTCGTGGACGATCGGATCGGCGCTGCTCACATCCCCGTCGGCCTGCGGGCTTCGGCGAGGCAGGCCCGCCGATCCCGGCACATCGGTGACGACGGCGGAAATCGGTGGTGTGTCGTGCGCTATGACTGCCCAGACGACCTTGCCGTTCGTCCGGTAGCCGCCGTCGGCGGTGCGGACCCGGACCCAGTAGTAGCCGGTGTCTCGGGTCAGGGCGCTGACCAGGTGCAGGCCGCGGCCGTCCTCGGCGTTGGGATCGGCGTCCCGGCGGGTCGGCTGCCCGGTGTCCCCGTCCCACACCTCGACGATCACGTCGTGGTGGCTGTAGGTGAGGCGCACGGCGACTCTGGCAACCGAGTGGCTGTCGTTGTGCTGGTGTGCTCGATGGCCGGCGCGCGTCGCGTTGGTGACCAGTTCCGACACCACGATGGCCACGTCGGTTAGCCCGTCGAGCCCCCAGCGCTGGAGTTGCGCCATGACGTTCTGGCGGGCGGTGCCGACGGAACGAACGTGTGCGGGGTAGTGCCAGACGTGCTGTAGCGACATGAGGACGAAACGCGTGGGCTCGGGGAACGTGGCGGGGGCGAGAGCGGCGGTCATGACGGCTTTCTCGGCTGGAGGATCTGGCACGAAGCGGCTCTCCTGGCCACGAGGCGCGTGCCTGCTCGCCGGGCTGTGGGCATGTGGCCTGACAGCAAGAACGCGTGACGCTGTGGGCCGTGGGGCGAGAATGCCGGAGGAAGCGGGATGCCGTGACTGGGTGTCCGGAGCGAACCCGTCGGGCTCCATCAGGAACCCCCCTGCGACGGCCGGCCCGCCACCGCGAACTCTTCGCCCGTGTAGGGCCTCCGATCAGCTGGCCTGGGCCTGGTGCCAAGGGCGCTGCCAGGGCGCGTCGCGCACGCGGTCCTCATCATCCGAGCAATCCTCGCCGAGAGTAGTCATAACGGAACCGTTACACCATCGCCCCGATGGCGTCAGACAGTCATTCCCCCCGTCACGAAGAAGCTGTTCGTTGCGTCCCACCCCTTTTGACCTGGAGAAACGTCCTGGACCACGTCTGTCGATTCGGGACGGTGCCCGCCTTCACTCCCCGAGGAGCAATCGTTCACCACCGTGGACACGCCATGCGGGAGCACAGGACAACCCCCGTGCGCAGAGGGACGCCCCATCCTCATGGCTATGCCCAGCCGGCGAGTCGGACAGGACGAGCGATGGTCCCGGAAACGGGCGATCGGCGTTTCCGCCTGTTTCCACGGTTCTGCCGGGGTCAACGACCGCGAACCGATTTTTTCGTACCCGTGACCTTCCAGCGCGGGAGGACGAGGATGGCGAGCCCTCGTTGACCTTCAGGCGGACCGCGGCGATCTGCTGGGGCAGCTGCTAACGGCACACCCACATCGTGATCTTCTGGCCGTTGACAGACCGGAACCGCCCGTCTACCGTCCGGGTTCTCGGCGCAGGTGGGTGAAGAGCGTGTCGACCTCGCCGGGCGGGGAGTCGCGGTAGGTCGTCCAGGCATCGAAGATTTCTTCCGCGCCACGGATCATGGTGTCCGGCAGGCATGCGGCACGCAGGGCAGCGGCGGCTTCGGCCATCTCCGGTGACCACCGCCACGCACGAGCGGCGACGGAGGGAAGATAGTCGGGTTCGGCGAGGATCGGGCGGTGGTAGCGCTGCCCCTCCGCGGTCAGGACGTCCCCGACGCCGTAGTGCTCGGCGAGCGCGTGGGCGAGTCCGGCGAGGGCGCGGCTGGCCTTCTGGAACACCGCCTGCGCGGTCTTCAGCGCCGACGCGGCGCCGATTTGGTCGGAGATCGGTAGGACGTCCAGGTCGGAGCCGGTGAACAGGTCCGCCACGGCGGTGGTGTCCTCGGGTGTGCCGGCGAGGTAGAGCCGGGTGGTCCCCGGCCCGGTGGGCGGCGGGCCGATGATCGCGCCGTCGACGACCCGGACCGTGGTGTCCGCGAACAGGTCACCGATCGCTGCCATCCGTTCGGGGGTGAGCGCGTTCGCGTCGAGGAAGAGCCCGTGGCGGAAGCCGGCCGCCAGCACCGCCGCGGCGATCCGGTCGGCGACCTGCGGGGGACACAGGGAGATCACCACGTCCGCGTCGTGGACGAGGGCGGTCATGTCCGGTGCGGGCCGCAACCCGGCGGCGCTGGCGCGGGACGCGGTCGCGGCGCTGCGCCCTTCCGGCAGCCACCGCACCCGCGCCCTGCCGGTGGCCTGCCGGCCTACCGCCGCGCCCATCGCCCCGGGGTGCAGCAGCGCCACCACCGGCCGCGCCGGGCAACTCATTCGGCGTCGGCGCGGGTGTCGTGGAAGCGGTTCGTGGTCTGCGTAGCGGTCGTGCAGGTATCCAGGATCTCCTCACGCAGGTGCTGGGCGGGGAGCAGATCCCGATACCGGGGCCGGTCCGCGACGGTGGCGAGCTGGCGAAGTCGGCGCAGGACGCTGTCGGTGGGCCGGTGCGCCGTGGCGTCCAGGACGGTCCGGATCGTCTGCGCCGCGCCGTCGAGTTCGGAGCGCTCCAGGTGGGCGGCGGCCAGGTCGAGCCGGGCCAGCGACAGTTCCCCGAGCCGCTGTTCGCTGGTGGGCGCGGCCTCGTACAGACCGATCGCGGCTCTGGCGACCTGTTCGGCGCGAGTCGCCCAGTTGGCCGCGGGCAGGGCCTGGCCGTGTAGTCCCAGGTAGGAGGATGCGGTGTAGAAGAACTGTTTGGGCTCGGGAAAGGCCAGCATCCCGCCGGGCGCGTCATCGTCGGTGATCTCGTCGCGGGCCTGGCCGGCACGCCGCAGCGCGTCCCGCACCGTTGCCTCGTCGCCCAACCGGCCCGCGGCGCGTGCCTCCAGGGCTGCCGCCCGGACGCGTGCGGTGCCGTGTTCCGGAACGAATTCCCAGCCGTGGCGGGCCAGCGAGACGGCCTCGGGCAGACTGCCCTGCCAGTAGGCGATCAGGCTTTGCATGCCACGGACCCAGCAGCGCAGGCCGTTGTGCCCGGCCAGCTCCCCGCACAGGAAGGCTGTCCGTGCCTGGGTCGCCGCGGCATGGAGGTAGCCGAGGTCGAAGGAGGCGTTGGCCAGCATGCCGCACAACATGCCCGCGATCACATACAGCTCTCGGGTCTCGTCCGGACGCTGTCGCTCTTCCAGCAGGCTGAACGCGTGGTTGCGCAGATCGACGATCTCGGCGAACGACGGCGCGACGGGACGATAGGGGTAGCGTGTGGCCAGCCAGGTCAGATCCGCGTGGAACTGTTCGACTGTCAGCGGGCCCACGTTGCTGCGACCAGATGCCCGGCCGAAATCGGCGGACTCACGAGCTGCCATGACGACCATCCTCTCCACAAGCCATCCTGCCAGTGGCGTGTCCAGGGACGGCCTGCTGTGTCCGACGGCGATCCGCCGTGCCGCGACACCCTCGGTGACAGGCCGGAATCCTCCGTGACGATCATTCTGTCGGGAGTCCATCCCTATAGAAGCGGACGATTCTGGTGAGCCCACGTCGTCGTTTCCTATGAGACCCAGTCTGGCTGGGATGATTCCTCTGCCGGCTGGTATGGGTGACGATGGTACGGATTGGCGCATGCCGTTGATCAGGAGCATGTCGGTGGGTGCGAGGTGTTCCCGGTCGTCGAGATCGAGCAGGGTGTGGATGTCGGTGCCGTAGATCGTGGCGAGCACGGCGAGGACCTGTGGGGTGAGGCGTCGGCGGGCCGGGAACGGCCAGTTCTCCAGCTCGGACAGCCAGGGAGCGCTCATCGAGGCGGTGCCATCCGGGTCAGAGCCGAGGCGGGCGACCGCGGCGTTGATGTGGCCGGCTGCCTGCTGCTGGGTCCAGCCGTGCGCCACGCGGTGGGCGGCACGAGGCCGTAGCCGGTAGCGGCGGGCGAACTCGACGGCGATCTCGTCGTGCGCCATGCCCACCGCGCGCATCCGGGCGCGCAACTCCTCCTGCTCGACGCGCTGGCTGCTCCTGTCCATGCCGCGGTGCTTCCTCCCTGAGTCTGGATGGCGATCGGCCTCGGGGCTCTCGGTCACCGACCGAACTGTCGCAACCGTAGCTGTCCGCTCACGGCCAGAACAGAGGGGTCGGGTAGATCGAAGCGGCCGCATCGCCGGTGATGGTGGACAGGATGTGGAATACCGCCGGCCGCGGCGTTCGTGGGGTGAACCGAGCGCGGGTCGCTGCTTGTCCGCGGCGCCCTCCAGGCGACGAGCGAGATCGCGTCCTTGCGGGCCCCGCCGAACGAATCGGCGTCATCGCTCCGGACAAAGCGGAGCAGGCGGCGGCGTTCTCGCAGGTCAACGGCCTTGTGAGGGCCGAAGGAAACGTTCGTGGTGGGGGGAATGACCCACCTCCTGGCATCGGCCATCGTGGTGGTGCGTCACGCACGGCATCAATTCGATCTTGTTCGTTGCGCGCGGCGTGGCGCCCGAGGGAAACATGATGATCATGTTCTTGTGTCGGCCGGCTTCGCCTGCGCGGGAGCAAGGGCGACACGGAGGTCTCCATACCGATCCACTCACGCTAGAAAGATCGTCAAAGTCAGGAGGTCGCCCGAACCGTGGCGGTCCACACGCATCGAGAGAGGACGTCGCTATGAGCGTCGACATCACCACCCGGGCCGAGGAGCTCCGCGACGCCCTCGTCGACAAGATCATCAAAGGGCATGTGCGGCAGGGTCTCACGATGCGCGCCGACGTGGAGCGGGCGCTAAGGACGGTTCCGCGGGAGTTGTTCACTCCGGGGGTCTCTCTGGAGGAGGCATACGAGGACACCGCGATCGTCACCAAGCGCCGCGAGGACGGTGTGGGCATCAGTTCGGTGTCCGCGCCGTATTTGATCGCGGAGATGCTGGGTCAGGCCAGCGGCCGACACGTTCTTGAGGTGGGCAGTGGTGGGTATAACGCCGCGCTGCTGCGGGAGATCGCCGGGCCGGACGGGTCGGTGACGACCGTCGACATCGACCCGGACGTCACTGACAGGGCCCGCGCCTGCCTGGACGCGGCGGGCTACACCGACGTCAAGGTGGTATGCGCCGACGCCGAGTTCGGGATCGAGCCCGGCCGCACCTACGACATGATCATAATCACCGTGGGCGCGTGGGACATTCCTCCGGCTTGGATCAGCCAACTCGCCGACGGCGGCACCCTCGTCGTCCCGCTTCGCACCTTGGGTATGACCCGGTCCTGGGCGCTCCAGCGTTCCGGGAATCACCTTGTCAGCCGCAGCAACCTGATGTGTGGATTCGTTCCGATGCAGGGCGCCGGCGCCAGCGATAGCTGGAACGTCGCCCTCGGCGACGGCGTGACCCTGTGGCTCACCGAACCCCAGCAGGACATCGACGGCGGCGCTGTCACCGGCGTGTTTTCCCAGGAACGTCATGAGGCGCGGTCGGGAGTGACCGTCCCTGGCGGGCGTCTTTCCGCCAACCTTGACCTGTGGCTGGCCACCCACCTACCTGACTTCGGCTCGATGATCGTTCCGCAGGAGGCGATCGACAGCGGTCTCGTCGTTCCGTCGTGGCGCTGGGGCACCCCGGCGTTCGTCGACGGTACGACCCTGGCTTACCGGGGGAAGCTGCGCCAGGTCGACGAGGCCGGGACCGAGTTCGAGTACGTCGCCTACGCCCATGGACCCGGCGCGGCCGGGGCCGCCGAGCGGATGGCCGACCAGATCCGCGCATGGGATGAGGTCGACCGTCCGGCTCCGACACTGTGCGTTTTTCCGATCGACACGCCCGACGCCGACCTTCCGGAAGGGCTGGTGCTGAACAAGAGACACAGCCGCGTCGTATTCACCTGGCCGCTCTCGAAATAGCAACCCTTCCGGAAACGAACCCCTCTTCTCCGCGGAAGGGGAAATGGTTTCCGAGATCCATCTCAGAAAGGATGCCCTCTGATGGACACCATGGACACCTCGGAGTTCCGTCTCAATATCCAGCTCGTCGACGCCGGGCCCGCGCCCGCGACCGGTTCGGATGACTGCACCTCCGACAAGTGCGGATCCGGAGAAACCGGCAGCGACGCCTGCACCACCAACGGCTGACGCTGATGTGTGGCCCGGCCCCCTGCGCAGGGGGCCGGGCCACACACCCACAGCTCATGGGTGGAGGTGCGGGTGCGCGCGTATGAGGCCGTGGACGCGGCACTGATCAGGACCACGACGATCCCCGCGGATCTGGAACTACCGCCGTGGCCGGACCTGACCGGCGACGACGTCCCTGGCTGGCAGGTGTGGCTCCGACGGGTATGGGCGTTGCGCGGGTTCGCCGACGCGGTGCGGACCGCGTCACCGGAGCTGGCCGCCCAGGTGGAGCGGCAGCTCGCCTCGCCTGCGCCCGCTGCCCGAAGCGCGACGCGGCCGGTGCGGCGGCTGGTAGAGACGCTGACGCGGTATCTGCTGCGCTGGACGAGCAGAGCGACGCCGTTCGGGCTGTTCGCGGGCATCGCCCCGGTGGAGTTCAGCACCCGCGCGCATGCCGCGTGGGGCGGTGACCACCGGGTCGTGATCCGGCCGGACGGGCTGTTCCTGGACGAGCAGGCGGAGCGGATCGAGCAGCGGCTGGCCACCCTGCGGACGGTCCCGGTCGTGACGAACGGCCTCGGGTTCGCCCGCGGCCGTTCGTGGATCGTTCCGGGTGTGAGCGCCGAGGGCCACCTGCGGGATGCCGAGGTGGACCTGACCCGCCCGCTGCGGCTGGCCGTGGAAGCGGCGCGACGGCCGATCAGGTTCAGCGACCTGACCGCCAAGCTGGCCGTCGAGGCACCCACCGTCGACCTGGCGGTCATCGAGGAAATGCTGGCTGACCTGGTGGCCCACCGCGTGCTGCTCTCGGCTGTGCGCCCCCCGATGACGGTGACCGACCCGGCGACGCACCTCGCCCGCTACGCCGACCTTCCGGACTCGTCCGGACAGACCGTGGCCGATGTGGGAGTCGGCTGCTCGGTGGCCTTACCTGCGGCGGTGCTGCGCGAGGCCGAGCACGCCGCATCGATCCTTACCTTGGTCGCGCCGGAGATGCCGGGGTGGCGGGCCTATCACCAGGCGTTCCTCGAACGGTACGGGCCGGGCGCGGCGGTGCCCGTCCGAGAACTGGCAGCGGCGTCCGGGCTGGGCCTGCCGGCTGGATACCGAGGGTCCCATCGGCGCGAGCCGCAGCTGCTCACCGCTCGCGACGTGATGCTGGCGAAGATCGCCCAGCAGGCCGCCCTCGACGGCCGTGCCGACGTGGTCCTGGACGACGATCTGATCGCCAGGCTGACCGTCGGGCATCGGCCGCCGGTCCCGCACACCGAGCTACGTTTCAGCCTGGCGGCGCAGACCCTGGGTCATCTGGAACGGGGAGCGTTCACGCTGACCGTCATCAGCGGGGCCCGGCACGCCGGGGTGACCGTCGGCCGGTTCCTGCACCTGCTCGACGACACCGAGCGGGAGCGCTTCCGCCGCGCGTACGCCGCGCTGCCAACCGCCATGCCCGAAGCGATCATGACGCAGATCTCCGGGCCACCGCTGGCTCGGAAGATGACGGCCCTGGCCAGGGTTCCCGAGATCCTGCCGGTCCTGCCCCTCGGGGAATACCAGGAAAACCCCGGCCTCGATCTCGACGACCTGGCGGTCACGGGCGACGCGCGGCGGCTCTGGCTGGTGTCACTGTCCCGCGGCTGCCCGGTCGAGCCGATGCTGTTCAACGCGGTCGACCTCCCTGGCGGCCAGCAACCGCTCGCGCGGTTCCTCACAGAGATCTGGACGGCCTTCTCAGCGCCCTGCTGCCCGTTCACCTGGGGACCCGTCGCCCGCGAACTCCCGTTCCTCCCGCGCATCCGGTACGGCCGGTCGATCCTTCATCCCGCCCGATGGATCATCACGGCCAGGAGCCTCCCGGCCCGCGCCGCGCTCTTTCCTGACTGGCGGGATGCCTGGGAGCGGCTGCGGAAGACCTACCGGATCCCGTCCGAGGTCCTGCTCGGCGCCGACGATGTCCGGATCCGCATCGACCTCGACGAGCCCGCCCACCTCGCGCTCCTTCGCGGCCAGCTTGACCGGCAGCCGTACGCGGTCCTCACCGAGGCCGGCGACCGGCCCGGGTGGTTCGGAGGCAGACCCCACGAGCTCGTCGTCACGCTCGCCCGAGCCGCGAACCCGATCGAGCCGAGACACCCGCGCCCGGTGCGGGCCGCCAGCACCGTGGAGCACCGGCCGGGCCTATCGCCATGGCTGTATGTGAAGGTCTACGGCCGCGACGATGAGATCCTTGCCCGGCTCGCCGAACTGGTCGGCGACAACCAGAACAGTCAGGACCGCTGGTGGTTCATCCGCTATCACCAACCTGAACCCCATCTCCGGCTACGCGTCCCGCTGCGCGGCGCGGACCGTTTCGGGGCAGCCGTCCGGCAGTTCGGACGGTGGGCGGACCGTCTGCGCGCTCACGCGCTGCTGCGCGACTACACGATCCACACCTACCGGCCTGAGACCCGGTTCGGCACAGGTCCGACCCTGGCGGCGGCCGAAGCGGTGTTCGCCGCCGACTCCCACGCGGCCGTCCAGCGCCTGTCCGGCGACCGGACAGTCGCAACCGCCGCCGGACTGATCGGCATCGCCGACGGCTTCACCGGAAACGGACATGCCTGGCTCATCGATCACGTCGAGCACCGGGGCGACCCGGCGACAACAACCGCCGGCCGACCGGTGAGCGGTGGCCGTGAGCAGGTGATGCGGACAGTCCCCCTGTACGAGAACGACCGGCTCCGCCGGGCCCTGGTGGACTACCGGGCCCGTGTCGACCAGGACGGCCTCGACCCCGACCGGGTCCTGGCCGACCTGCTGCACCTGCACCACGCCCGGATGATCGGAGTTGACCTGGTCTCCGAGCGTCACTGCCTGCGGCTGGCCCGCGCTACCGCTCACACCCTGCTTGCCCGGGGCGTGTCATGAAGCCGGGGCAGTCCCTCAGCGGCGGCGCGGCCGGCATCGCCCTCCTTCACATCGAGCAGGCCCGAGGCGGCGCGGCCACCTGGGACCAAGCGAACGCGACCCTGATACAGGCCGTCGCCGACGGCGTCAGCATCGCGGCCACAGCCAGCCTTTACTACGGCGCTCCGGCTTTGTCCTTCGTCCTGCACGGTGTCGCCGACCGGCCCGGCCTCGCCACGGCCATGGCCACCGCGGACGCGGGCACCGCCATGGTCACCCGGCATCGTCTCGAAGCCGCGCATGCCAGGATCGACCAGCGCCGCCGGCCGCTGATGGCCGAATACGACCTCATCGGCGGCCTGACCGGCCTGGCCGTGGCGCTGCGCCGCAGCGGCGATCATGATCTGCTCCGCGACGTCCTCGGCTACCTGGTACGGCTCACCGAGCCCGTCGACGGCCTTCCCGGCTGGTGGTGCCCAACCGGCCCCAATCGCAGTCAGAAAGGGCCCATCGGAGGTCACAGCAACCACTCGATCGCCCACGGAATCGTCGGCCCGCTCGCCCTCCTGGCCATCGCTTTCCGTGATGGCATCGAGGTCGACGGACAAACGGATGCGATCACACGCATCTGCCGGTGGCTGGACGCCTGGGAGCAGCAGAAGGCCGGTGGCGGCTCGTGGTGGCCACAGATCGTCACGCTCGCCGACATCGACCGCGGTACCACCAGCCAACCGGGCCCGCTCAGACCTTCCTGGTGTTACGGAATTCCAGGCATCACCCGTGCCCTGCAACTCGCAGCCCGCGCCCTGCACGACCCCGCCCGTCAACAGCACGCCGAGACCGCCTTCCTCGACTGCCTGAACGATCCGGAGCAGCTCGGCCGTCTCATCGACCGGAGCCTGTGTCACGGGACCGGCGGCCTGCTCGCAACCGCCCGCAGCATCGCCGCCGACGCCCTCATCCCGATCCCTCTCACCCAGCCGCTGCTCCTGCACCAGAACGCCCCCGCCCAAGCCGACGAGCCCTCGGGTTTCCTGGTGGGATCGGCCGGTGCCGCCCTGGCCGCCGCCGGAACCAGGACGACCTCGTGGGACGCCGGCCTCCTGCTCCGCTGACGGAAAGGCCCCACCATGGAAGAAACCCCGTGGAAGCAGGTGAACATCACCTACCCTGCCCAGGACCCCGCTAAGCGGGAACGCCAAGCCATCGCCCACCTGGCCGGAATCCTTCCGTCGGCCGAGGCCAACGGTCTCATCACCTCCTGGTGGTTCATCCGCAAGGGCCCGTGGCGCGTGCGCTACCTGCTCGCTGACCCGGCGGACGGCCACGGCAGCAACGCCGCCGACCCGCTCCATCCCCTGCTCACGAACGGCGTCACCTGGACCCGCGACATCTACGAACCGGAGACCCACGCCTTCGGCGGACCGGCCGGTATGGACCTGGCCCACACGCTGTTCCACGCCGACAGCCGCCACCTGCTCTCCGCCCTCGGCGACGGCCGCACCGACCGGCGGGAACGCTCCCTCGTGCTGTGCACCGCGCTCATGCGGGCCGCGGGACTGGACATCAACGAGCAGGGCGACGTGTGGGCACGAGTGGCCGAGCAGCGCTCCGGCCTCGCCGAAGTACCACCCGACCCGCGGATATGGGCATCCTTCACCAGCGACGTGCGCCACCTCCTCCTCGGTCACGCCCGCGCAGACCTCATCGGCGGCGACTGGCTCGCGTCGTTCCACGAGGCAGGAAGATCACTCCGGAGCCTGCGGGAAAACGGCAATCTCACGCGGGGAATACGCGCGGTCATCGCACTACATGTGATCTTCCATTGGAACCGGATCGGGCTCGCAGCGACCACCCAGGCCACACTCGCGCGGGCCGCGCAGGAAGCCGTCTTCGGCAATATGCCCGGATGACACCGGGGCATCGACGAGGACCCGGGGCGACCCCGTCGGCCGGTCCGCAGCACGTGTTCGCCCGGCGTACCAGGCAGCAGAGGTATGAGCACGAAGAGTCTCCACCGCCTTGGACACCCGGCTGCTCTACCCGTGACTGTTTGACTACGGTGGAATGGTTCATGCTACGGGATAGAAGGCTCAGCGATCAGCATTCGCGTCCGGAGAGGATGTGCGGCGGCGTCATGAGCAAGCGCAGCCAGCGGGTCGAGCAGGACGAGCTGCGTGCGCGGATGCGCGCGGTCGGCATGTCCCACGACGAGATCGCGATCGAGTTCGCCCGCCGCTACAAACTGCGTCCCCGCACCGCGCACCGGGTCGCGCACGGTTGGACCCAGCAGGTGCGACACGAGGTCGCATGGTTCGAGTGAGTGCGTCGGAGGGAGGGCAGGGGCGGATTCAGCCGATGATTGCAACATCCGGGAGGTCGAGTGCTGCGACGAGCTTATCGAGCTGACTCGCCGGAGTCGTCCAGCCGAGGATCTTGCGGGGCCGCGCGTTGAGTTCGGCAGCGACGGCCGCCAGATCGGACGCGGTGTGGACGGACAGGTCGGTGCCCTTGGGGAAGTACTGGCGCAGCAGCCCGTTCGTGTTCTCGTTCGAGCCGCGTTGCCAGGGCTTGGCAGGCTCACAGAAGTAGACCGGGACACCGGTGGCCGCGGTGAACTCGTCGTGGCGGCTCATCTCGCTGCCCTGATCCCAGGTGAGTGAACGCGCCAGTGGGATGGGCAGGCCGGAGACCTCGCGCACGAGCGCGTCGAGCACCTGGTCGGCTCCGCGCCCGCCGGGCAGGTGCAGCAGCATCAGGTAGCGGGTGGAGCGTTCGACCAGAGTGGCGATGGCGGACCGGTTGCCCTGGCCGACGATGAGGTCCCCTTCCCAGTGACCGGGCTGGATCCGGTCCTGGACTTCGGCGGGCCGCTGGGTGATCAGGGTGCCGGGGGCGGCGAAGCGGGTGGCGCGCTGGTCAGGACGGCGTCGCGGGCGGCGGGACCGTCGGCGGGTGCGGAGGTTCGTGGCGGTGTCGCGCTCCAGGCCGCCGCGTTCGGGCCGGTAGAGGGCCTGGTAGATGGTCTCGGTCGCGGCCTGCATGGCCGGGTCGTCGGAGAATTGGCTCTGAACCGGCGATGCGCCGTCGGGACCATCACCCCGAACGACGGCGGCAACAACCGCCACGCACAGCCCGACGTCAACACGTAGACCACCGCGGTGAACACCGCCCGATCCGACACCGGCGCCGTGTCCCGCTACCCTGACCACGCCGCAGGGAAAACAGGCAGCAAGGGCTCCACGAGCTCCCAGAGCTCATCCGGTACCAGCCGCAGAGCAAGGCGGTCATCCACCCCTCAGATCATGCAAGAAGATTCACAACACCACATGAGACACCCTCTTAATTTCGACCCCATAGAGGAAATGATAAAAGCGAACATGGACAACTATAGCGACGGTGGCGACAAAGTCGAGATATCGCGACGAGAGGCGAACGCCTTCAGTGAAGTAGAAGTTTTCGAATCGAATATATGGGAAGACGAGGAGCTCTGGGTCGAGCCAAAATTTGGCGAGAAGACCGTGTCGTGGCAAACCGTGTGGGATCACTTGTATCCAGAATATGATGAGTTTGATCTATATGCGCCCCACGACGACGGCGCGGCTTCGGATATGCATCGCTTGCGCGGTTTGGTGGCGACCCAGTGCGCAGAGACCGAAGCCGTTCTAGGAAAGATCGCCCTCCACTTCGATAAGTCCTTAAATGTCGAACGCAGGACTGCGGGACAATTGCTGCATGAGGTTCGTCGACTATTGGGCGAAGCCAAGGAAAAATGGGCGACAGAGTTGACCGCTATCGATGGCGCGATAAGGCGAAGAAACCACGTGATCCACTCGCCGGCAACGATCGCTTCAGATAGAATTGGGGATGGCGACTGGGTTCCAGTTCTTAGCTTCATCGGCGATGATATCTACGATGAGGGAAATCTCCGCCGCGATCTAGCGCTGCAACATGAAGCAATCATAGCGGCCGTGCGCCTATTTCACTCCTTGAGTGCAGACAGCAAGGAAGATGTTGCCTCAGGCCCAGAGGAATGACAGGGATAGCCGCTTGGGTAATGAATCTTCCTCGGTGCGACAACAAAGCAGTCCAGAGGTGGGAAATAATAGCGCAGCAGGCGGGGTTCCCGCTCGTGCGAACGTCAACCGCTGCCGACCATCGGGGTCGCTGAGAAAGTGTCCATTGAGAACTTCAAGAAATACCGGGACTCGCAGCGCGAGCGCCGCAAATCGGGCGGTCATCGCGCGAAGCCTGGTGATTCAGCTACGCAGCGATGGGGTCAAGGATCCGTCATGAATTAACATTTGCACGCTCGGAGGCATCTTCGCAGGTCACAGGCTTGGGGAAGGTCCAAGGTGCACAGGTTATTTCATTCCAAATCCCAAGGTTGCCGACGAGCATTCGGAAGCGGGGGCTAACCAACCGCTCTTTGAAACTGGCCGACCTGACGTCCTACGCCGGTCGAATTGTACCGGAACCGTGCCATCTCGATGGTCACCTGGTACCGATCGGCGATCTCGGCGTGTGTCAGGCCTTGCCGGGCCGCCGAAACTAGCAGCGGTCTTGGGAGCAGGAGCGTGCCGCCGAAGTTCGTGGCCTGCTCCTCTTCCTCTGGCCTGCACGTACGAAACGGGATTCCGTCAATCTCGCGCATCTCAGAAAGTTCATGCTTGAGAAGGATGTGTGAGAGCTCGTGCGCGATATCACTGGCACGTCGGCCAGGCGTCCGCAGCGGGCTAGTGATCACGAATTGACGACCGCCGATCTCGAACGTGGCCCCGGAGAACGAGTAGGCCTGAATACGTTCGATCTCTTCTAGCCGCGACATCTCTATTAGGTCGCCAGCGCTTACAATCTTGACGCCGAGATGGGTAGCGAGAGTGCTGACGTCAAGGGCGTCGGTCTGCCGCAGCCCCATTTCCGCTCGGAGGCGAAGCGCTTCACGTTCGGCGTTGGCTTTGAATCCGCGCGGTAGGCTCATAGCTGGCCGCTTTCGACTCGCTTCTCTAGCTCGCGGTGGATGTCGACGAGTATGGATCCAAGCCTTTCGGGGACTCCTGGCCGCATTGTCGACGCGGCACGGAGGTGGCATGCCACAAGACTTCGATTTGGTTCGACCTGGGCAGCCAGGGCATCGTACATCTGGCGAATTACCGATGCAATGCTCGAGGCGTGCTCCGGTGCCAGCCGTGGATCGGCGCTGAGGTGCGCGATCGCGACTTCCACCGGGGTATCCAATCGCTCGGCGATCGGGGTGAAGAAGCGGCTCGGTGAGACGCCCACCCAGGCACAGAGGGCCGTGAACGACGCGAGATCTGGCTGTGCACCCGCCTCCACACGCGACATGGTGCTGACGCTGACACCGGCCTCGGCCGCAGCCTGCCTCAGCGATCTTCGACCACGGTGATCGCGAATGAGCGCACCGAGCTTCGCGGCGTCGAGCCGCTCCGCCGGGCGTGTCCGTCCAGCCTCCTCCTCAGGCATGGCGCCCGAGGCCACAGGAGATCCGGGCTGTCCCATACAAGCGATGGTAGCCGACGAACGGCGCTCTGCTGCCCCGTCACCCCGATGTTGCGCAGCGCCGCATCGGTGTGCCAGGATCACGTCCACAGTGAAGCGATGTCGCTTTGCTGAGACAAGGAGGTGCTCATGACGAGCGACGCAGCACGAGACGGGCGGCACCGGACCGTGCAGATCACGATTGACGGCCGCCCGTTCGACGTCGATCCCGATCGACACAGAACGGCAGGGGACCTGCTCCGCCTTGCCGGCCTGAACCCGAACGGGTACGACCTCGCCGTCGTCCGCGGGCACGGCGACGTCCACCGGTTCAAGGACACGGACCCTGTCGAGGTGCACCCGCGGGAGAAGTTCGTGTCGATCCGGCAGCGAGCAGAGGTCGCCTGATGACCTCCGCCGTCGCGACCGTGGGCGCCGACGCCTTCATAGCCGGTCTACTCCGGTGCGACATCCAGACGACGGTGACAGCCTCGGTCGTCGTCTTCACAGTCGCGGCGGCGACCCAGTCAGGGGCAACCGACGTGGAGACCGGAGTAGCTATGTCCGAACTCGGAGCATGGCCTGCCGTGCCGCCTCACTGGATCCACCTCCCCGCGACGGTGGCGCTGACGAACACCAACATCAACATGGATGAGACGTTGCCCGGGTGGGTGCGGCACTCCCGCCAGGTCGCCGGTTGGGGTGACGCCGAGGAGCCGGCGCAGGCATGGCTGGCGCACGTCCGGAGCGTTCTTCAGGAAGCGGCATGACCTTCTCCGCAGCGATGCCCGGCACGATCGACAACGAGCTCAGCCGGCATCTGCTCCGAGCCGACGGCCAGGAAGACGTGTGCCTGGCGACGTACGCGACCTCCACCGGCTCGACCAGAACTACCGCCTTGGTAAACGCCGCGCTGCTACCGGAGCGCGGCGAGCGGGCTGTCCATGGCAACGCGTCGTTCACCGGCGACTACTTCGTCCGGGCGGCAGCCCAGGCTGCTTCGCTCGGTCGAGGTGTCGTAGCGCTGCACTCCCACCCCGGGAGCCGGGGATGGCAGCTGATGTCCCGTCCGGACCATGACGCCGAGCGGTCCTACGCCCACCTCGTTCAGCAGGTGACCGGCAAGCCGCTGGTCGGAATGACTCTTGCCGGGAACGGGGATTGGTCGTGCCGTGTGTGGGATGCCGTGGGAGTCCCGACGCACGGTGAGTCGGTCCGGGTCGTGGGTGACCATTTCCGGGTCACCTGGAACGACCAGCTCCGGCCGGCACCGAAGAGCAACGACAGGCAGGACCGCACCGTCTCAGCCTGGGGCGAGGAGATCCACGCCAGCCTCGCCCGCACCCGGGTACTCGTGGTCGGGGCCGGCAGCGTAGGGCTGGATGTTGGGCTGAGGCTCGCCGCCACCGGCCTCATACAGGTCGGCGTGATGGACTTCGACAGCGTGGAGATCGTCAACCTCGACCGGCTGGTAGGCGCGACCGCCACAGACGTTCGGCTGGCCCGAAGCAAGGTCGAGGTCGCCGGACGGTTGATGGTCCGAGCAGCCACCGCCGCGAACCCCAAGATCGTCGAGCTCGATGCGAGCATCTGTGACCCGGCCGGACTGGCTGCGGCCTTGGACTACGACATCGTGATCAGCTGCGTCGACCGGCCCTGGCCTCGCGGTGTGCTCAACACCCTCGCGTACGCCGACCTGATACCCGTCATCGACGGCGGCATCGGTATCGACACCTTCGACGACGGCACCATGAGGAACGCGACGTGGCGTACCCACGTCCTGCTACCAGGACAACCCTGTCTCTGCTGCAACAAACAATTGGACGCAGGCGAGATCCAGACAGACAAGCTGGGCCTCCTCGACGATCCCGCCTACATCAACGGTGCAGACCCCGAGGCACTACCCAAGCGGCAGAACGTCGCCGTCCTCGCCGCGGGCGTCAGCGCGAGCATCCTGGCCCAGTTCGTCAGCCTGACCGTGACCCCTAGCGGCTTCGGTGTCCCCGGCCCACTCAGCTACTCCCTATCCACCCACACACTCGACCACCTCCATTTTCCGACGAAGAAGGACTGCGCCTTCGAGGCCGCCGTCGCAGCTGGCGACGACCGCCTCGTTCTGACGGGCGAACACACTGCCGCCCGGCATATCCAAGCCGAACGCCGCGCGCGACAGGCCCGCCCCGTCACTCGGCTCCGACGGGCGCTCTCACGGGGGGCTTAACGCTACTACTAAGAACGTGTCTCACGTGGCCAGTTTCTTCCAGCAGGTCAGCGTCGCTGCCAGGGTGAGGAATCCGAGGAAGTTATGGCCGTTGCGTTCGTAGCGGACGGTGAGGCGGCGGTAGCCGCCGAGCCAGGCCATCGTCCTTTCGACCTCGCCTTCGACGGACGCCTGTCCGCCGGCCGCAAGTAACAGACTGAAAACCCACCGTTACACCGTTAACTTGGCCCTGCCAAGATTCCGGTGGTAACGGAGCGTGGTCATGAGAGCAGGATGCGCTGGCGGAGCAGAGGGAACTCGGCGCGGCCGTACATCTGCCGCTTGATCAGCTTGACCTTGGTGTTTGCGCCCTCCATGGGGCCGTTGCTGTAAGGCAGGGTCAGTCCGGCGACGACGGCGTCGTGGTCGGTGTCGAGCCCGGTGACGAAGGCGTGCAGGAAGGGCAGGTCGTCGTCGCGTACGGTTTTCATCCACATGTCGAGGTCCTGGCCGCAGTGGTGGGTGAGCAGGGCGGCGAACGCGCGTATCCGGGCGGCCAGGGCGGTCATCTGCGGGCAGCTGGCGACCAGGTCGTCCCGGTGCCGCCGCCGATGATCGGGCAGGTGCTCGGGCCTGCTCATGAGCCAGGCGGCCAGACGGCGCGGGGACGGCGGGATGCGTTCGGGGTCGGCGCGTCCCTGGTTGAGGTAGCGCACGAGCAGGGTGGCGCTGCCCGGATAGCCCTGCTCGCGGATCTCGGCCAGGAGCCGGGTGACTGCCACGCCGGACTCGTCGGCGAGGCGGCGGCGCAGATGGTCGCGGTAGGGATCGACCAGCGTGCGGCGGTATTGCGGGGGACGCAGCAGAGCCTCGGCCGAGTCGGCCCGGGCATAGCGTTTGACGGTGTTCAGCGCCCAGCCCAGGCGGCGGGCGCACTCCAGCAGCCCGACGCCCTCGTCGAGCAGGGTGTGGACGGCGGCGTGCCGGCTGCGCGTGTGTTCCTCACGGGCAGTGATCGTGCGGGGCGGTCCGGCATGCCAGCAGCGGCTGTGCGCGACCACGGTCTTCTCCACGGCCTCGCCGAGGTTCTTCCACAGGTGCCAGCGGTCGCTGACCTGCACGGCGTCGGGGGCGCCTTGGCGGATCGCCTCCGCATAGGACAACGACCCATCACGGCACACCACCCGAACCCCAGGATGCTCACGCAGCCACGCCGCCAGGCTGTCCGCCTTCCGGTTCGGGAGCACATCGATGCGACGGTGGGTGACGGCATCGATCAGCAAGGTCGCATACCGGCGGTGTCGCCGCAGGGCGACGTCGTCCACGCTGAGCACCCTGGGCACCGCCGACATGCGCAGAGGCAGTGCCATCACCAGCCGCAGCACGGTGGAGCAGCTGACCGCCACCGCGAACACCGACAGCAGCCGTGCCCCCGCCCGCCCGGCCAGGACCACGCCGACCGCGCTGATGAGCGCCCCCAGGTGAGGAGTGCGCCGGGCGTATCGCTCGGCCAGTCCGGGTACCTGCTCCCGAAACGTCTGCTGGGAACAGTCCGGGCTCGGGCACACCAGCCGCCGCAGGGTCAGCTCGATCACCACCGGCCTGCCCCCGACCGGAAGATCGGCGAGCCAGCGCCGGTGATAGCCGTGCACCCGCGCGGTGAGCGTCCCGCAGCGCGGACAGGCCACCGGATCCGCCCGGGTCCGGGCAACGACCCGCACCCTCTGCCCCTCATCGACAACGCGCTGGACCAGCACCGCGGCCAGCTGAGGAAAGACAGTCTTCAGCAGCTCGGCGTCACACAGTTGCCAGCTTGTCACCGCGACGACGGCCTGTCACCACCGGAATCTTGGCAGAGCCGTTAACTTGACACTCCCTTCTCGGGTCTGCCTGGAGTTTGTTTTTATACAGATCTTGAGGACGGTGAAGCGGTGAGCATATCAGCGCGGTCGAGGAGTTCGCGGACTGCTGGTGTCCGGCGGTGGGGCGCCAGGTGGGTGGCCAGGCGGCTCATATGGCCGATGCATCGGGCTGAGTCGACTTCCCCGGTGAGGGTGTTGACGGCGGCATTGCCGAGTGCTGTTACCCGGTCGAGGTCGGGGGGATCCTGCCGGGCGTAGGCGGTGGCGAGCAGTGTCTGGCGGAGGGCTGCTTCGCGGGAGAACGCCGTGTCCTGCAAGGACAGGGCGGCGTGGAGATGTTCTTGCGCCCGGGGCCAGTCGTGGAGTTTCAGATAGCAGTACCCGGCTTGGGCGTGCACCTGCGCCTCGTTGATCCAATAGCACCATCCGGGTTCGCCGTGCTCGGGAACAGCGTCTGTCAGCCGGTCGAACGCGGTGTCGATCGCCGTGCGGCAGCCGGTGGTCTGCTGGTCGTTGGCGTACGCCTCGGCCGCCCGCAGGTGCAGGATCGCGCTCACCCGGGGTGTTCCACCGGGATAGCCGGCCAGGGCGGTTTCAGCGAGTGACACCGCGGCACGGACATGACCGAGGTCCTTGGCCTGGCAGGAAGCGAAACCGAGGATGTTGGCGCCGAGCGCGCGGTCACCGGCGGTGTGCGCGGCGTGGAGCGCGGCGACGAAGAAACGTTGCGCGGGGGCGTGCTGACCGGCGTCGAAGGAAAGCCAGCCCGCCAGCCGGAGGAGTTCGGCCGCGGTGGCGTGGAGGCGGCGTCCGACGCTGTCGGTGTAACGCCGATGCTCGATGAGGCCGATGACGTAGGCGAGGTGCTGGCGGACCAGGCCGAGTAGCGCGCCCCCACCGAGCTGGTCGTCCATCCGGCGGAGCTGGTCGATGATCTGGTCAAGGTGGTCGACGACCGTGGCGGGCAGACGGCTGCCGCTGTTCCGGGTCACGGAGTCCACGGGTGGGGCAAACAGCCACCCGTGGGCGGGTTCGGTGATCGCCGTGCCCATGGCGGTGAGGAACAGTCGACGATCCATGCCTTCAGCGTCGAGGATGCCCCGGGCCGCCTGCAAACCGCCCTCCGCGTTCCAGGGCAGCGCCATGGTGGTGTCTGCGGATGCGCTGTCGCCGGCGGGTACCGGCGGCCACGGGTGGATGACGGTCTCCCCGGGGAGGGGCCGGCAGAATCCCAGCTGCGTTTCTGTCGCCTGGTACAGCGTGCACAGCAGCTGCCGGTAGCGTCGTCGTGGTCGGACCAGTCCGCGTTCCCACCGGGAGATCATCTCGTCGTTGACCCCGGGGTGCGTGCCGTCGATGGCGTGGGCAAGGGTCACCAGTCGTGAGGCAACTTCGTGCTGCTCGAGGCCGTACCACTCCCGGTAGGCCCGCAACATCAGTACGGGGGTGTCTCCCGACATGACGGCCACGTCCTGCGTGTCGCTTGAGTGACTGAACGCGGTAACACTAGCCGTCTCGACGTCGCTCCCCGGACGGCTTCCGGAAACGGCAACTGAAACGGCCACTGATTAGGCCATTGCCACGGCCTTCCTGTGGGCGTCGTCCTGCGGTGTGCTGGGAGCGGTCGCCGCCGGGGCGATGAGCAGCAGACCGGCCCCGGCGGCGGCATGCCAGCCCCAACGAGGGGCGGTGGACAAGGCGGCCAGAGCACGGCTCGCCCTTCGGCGTGCCGGTAACCGCCATGTCCGCGCGGCCCCGAAGCCCCAGGAAGGAGGAAGGCGATGAGTAGCACCATCGGGCAGCCCACCGGTACGGCTCCGACACCCGCGCAGGTCACCGTCCAGGACGTGGCCCGCGTGCAGCGCCGGGTGCGGGCGTTTACCGCGACCCGTGTCACCGACACCGCCCCGACGGCCTACCACCGGTAGAACCCGTCAACGCCTGGCTCTGTCCGGGTCGGCGGGCAGGGGTCCCGTTCCCCCTTCGTGGGATCCCTGCCCGCCGGCCCCTCGCGGCAGAGCAGAAAGGACGACTCTGGCATGGCCCCGCGGTCCACCGGCCTGGAACTGACGTTCCTGGGCCATCAAAGCTGGCACATCAGTGACGGCACCGCTGTGGTGCTGCTCGATCCGATCCTCACCCCGGCGTTCGGGGCCTGCCCGCAGCTGGAGTTCGCGCTATGGCCGCCTCGCACGGTGGACGTCGCCGCGATGCCCCGCCCGGACGCGGTGGTCCTCAGCCACGAGCATCTCGACCACTTCCACCTGCCGTCCCTTGACCTGCTCGACCGGCGGGTACCGGTCTACACCGGCGTCACCACCCCCACCGCGGTGGTCGACGCGATCCGCATGGTGGGTTTCACGGTGCGGCGGCTGGACCACACACAGCCGCTGCGGGTCGGCGAGATGGAGATCTTCCTGTATCCGGCGGCTGCCCGGACACTGTTCTGGGAGTCCCGGGTCGCCCAGCCGCTGATCCGGCTGGTAGACACCACCGGCGCTGACGTGTTCATCGGTGTCGACGCCGACGTCAGTGACCTGTACGTCGAGCAGCTCACCGACGGTGCTCTGCTGCCGCCCCGGTTGGCGGTGGTGTCGAACAACGCCCAGACCGTCCCCTACGGGGCACTCGGCGCGGACACGAACCTGCTCCCCGGCCTGGACGGGCCCCGCCGCCGCACGACCGGCATCGAGATCCTCCACAGCCTGCTGATCAGCTATGTGGAACCGCTCGACGGTGTCAGCGAGGTCGCGCTGTGCGGCAACGGTTTCACCGCCCCGCGCAGCCCGCACGGCCCGTTTCTCTACGCCGACCATGCCAGGCTCGCCGACGCCGCCAACGCCCTCCAACACCTGTTCACCGTGTATGGCCCGCGGCCCGGTGACCGTCTGACCCTGCCCGCCGCCGGCGGGCCCGCGCGCTGTGACCGGGTCCGCTGGGTGCATATCGACACCGACGCCGAGCAGGCCGCCTACGCCCGCCAACGCGCCTTCCTCGCTGACCCCCGCCCGGTGGAACCCACCCCGATCGCCCCACCGCTGATCCACGCCGACGACATCAGCGACGCCCGGACGCTTCTCGCCGCCGAACTCCCCCGACTCGCCCGGCATCTGATCGCGACCCGGACCGGCGCGCTGGCCGGCGGCATCCACGACTACCTGTCCGGCCCGCTCGGGCCGCAGCGGGCGGTCCTCCGCCTGCTCGACCCGCCCGGCAGCCCCGGCACGACGGACAGCTACGCCTGGGACATCACCGGACCCGCGTTCGTGCCGGTGCCCACCACCGGACGCGAGGCGGCCATGGCCACCTACCCGTTCGGCGCGGAAATCTACTACCAGGACCTCGTCGGCCTGCTCCGCGGCCAGGTCCAGATCTGGGACATCATCGGCGGCTCGTTTCAGGGCTGGCACCTCGGCGAACCCCTGGACTCCCTCGTCTACGCCCTGTTCGCCATCTACGGGGAGCACCAGCGCCCCGACCTCGCCCACACCTGCTACACGCGGGCCGTCGCCGCGCTGCGCGGTTCCCCGGCCCGCCACCCATGAACCCCGACCCGGCCGGGCCGCTGGCAGGCGCGACCCGCATCCGACCGGACGGCTGGCTGGCCACCCCCCTCGACACCGACCCCACCACCGCCGCAGCCCAAGCCCAGGATCTGATCAGCCGGTTTCATCCCCACGCCCGCGGCCCGCTGCGCTGCCTGCGTGCCGGCTACCGCACAGCCGTGTTCACCCTCGGGGATCCACCGGTCGCCGTCCTCAAACGCCACGGGGACCCCGACGCCTACACCGGTGAAACCCTCGCCTACGAACTGCTGGCCGGGCAGAACGTCCTCCCCGGCCTGCGCAGCGCCTGCGACACCTCCCACACCCTGCTGGTCGACCATGTGGCCCGCCCCGCCAACTGGTCACGGCCCACCACCTTCGACGCCCTCGTCACCGCGATCGCGACCGTGCACACCGCCTCCGCCCGCTGGCCTCCCTCCCTCGTCACGGCCACCGCCTGCTGGCAGCTGGACACCGCGCTGACCGCACCACCCCCCAGATGGATCAGTAATCCGGACGCGTGGTGCATGCTCCTGCACGTGACCGCCGACGCTCACGGACCCGCCCACATACCACTGGGACACCTCGACCTGAAACCCGCACACCTCCGCGCCGACGACGACACCACGGTACGGATCATCGATGTGGAGACCCTGCGCCCGGACCTCACCGGCATGCCCGACCTGATCACCCTGCCGTCGGTGGCGCACGCCGCCGGGCTCGACCTCGACCCGCGCTGGATCCGCCGCGCCTACCTCGCCGCCACCACCGACCGCGGTGCCCGCTGGAACGACCAGTCCCTGATCCGTGCGCTGACCGCGTTCGCGACCGCCACCGGACTGTCCTCCCTGCACGGCCTGACCGCCCCGTGAACCCGACCCCGCGCGGCAGGATGCTGACCCCGCTGGCCCACCGGCCGTACGCACTGCTATGGACCGGACAAAGCGTCTCCCGCGCCGGTAACTACATCTTCGACACGGTCATCACCGTCGCCGTCTACCAGCTCACGCACTCCGGGGTCCACGTCGGCGCGGTCCTCGGCGTCCTGGTCGCCACCAGCCTGCTGTTCCTCCCGTTCGCCGGGGCCGCCGGGGACCGCGGCTCCCGCGTCCGGATCGTTCTCGCCGCCGACATCATCTCCGGAACGGTCAGCCTCGCACTCGGCGTCGGTCTCCTCACCGACCACCTCCCCCTGCCCGCGGTCTACGGTGCCGCCGCACTGGTCGGCGCACTATCGGCCTACCACCAGCCCTCCTACAAGGCGCTGATCAAAGCAACGGTGCCCGACAACGCCCACGACGCCGCCGTCGCGCTGACAACCCTGACGAACAACATGATCCGCCTGGGCGGGCCCGCGCTCGCCGGACTCGTGCTCCTGCTCGGCAACGCCGCGGCCGGCCTCCTCATCGACGCCGCAACGTTCGCGGTCGCCGCCACCACCCTGACCGCCGCCCGCATCCCCACCCCGCCCGTCCCCCCCACCCGCGGGAACGGGCTCCTGCACGACATCCGCGAAGGTGCCATCACGGTCGCCCGCACCCCCTGGCTACGCCGCTCCTTCCTCACCTCCGCCGCCGTCTCCGGGCTCGCGCTGGCCCCCCTGGACGCACTCATGCCGCTGATCGTGCTCACCGGCGGCATGTCCCCGGCCACGATCGGCTGGCTCGGTGCCGCCCAAGGCGCGGGCGCGGTCACCGGCAGCATCCTGTTCCTCCCGCACCGCCGACCACACTCCCCCGCCGCCCGGCTCCGGCTCTACTACACACTCCTCGCCCTCGGCGCAGCCGCGACCCTCACCGTCGCGCTCACCGCCCACCTCCCCAACCCGGCCCGCAGCATGGCCATGACCGCCGCCATGACCACAACCGGGATCGCCATGGCCGGCTACACCCTGCACGCCATGCTCCTCCAAACCCACGTCCCCGAACGGCTGCTCTCCCGCGTCGTAGCCGCCGACATCCTCGCCTCCGGAGCACCGCGACCCCTCGCGCTCCCCCTCGCCGGAGCACTCGCCGGCCCGATCGGCCCCACCCTCCTCCTCGCCGTCTGCGGCCTCACCGCAACCGTGACCACAACCACCATCGCGCTCACCCCCGGCCAGCCACCCGACACCATCACCCCACCCCCCGACCCGACACGACAACCCGCCATCGCCAGCCAGACCGGATAACCCGCACAACCCCTGGCGGCGACCCCAACGGCGATACACCACACCGCGCGTCGGTCGCGGGAGGTGCTGACCAGTGCCGGGGCGGTCAAGGTCACCGCGCCGCGGGTGAACGACAAGCGCGTCGATCCCGCCACCGGCGAGCGGATGAGGTTCTCCTCGGCGACTCCGCCGCCGTTGGCGCGCAAGACCCCGAAGATCACAAAGGTGCTGCCGCCGCTGTACCTGCACGGGCTATCCTCGGGTGACTTCGTGCCCGCGCTGGGCCAATTCCTCGGCTCGGCGAAGGACCTACCGTCGGTAGTGATCACCAGGTTCACCGAGACGTAGAAGGCTGAACAGCGCGCGTTCGCCGAGCGTGATCTGTCCGATGTGGACTTCGTCTACCTGTGGGTCGACGGCATCCACGTCAACATCCGCCTCGCCGAACACAGGCTGTGCCTGCTGGTGATGATCGGCGTCCGCGCCGACGGCCGCAAGAAACTCGTCGCGCTGGCTGACGGCTACCGCGAGTCCACCGAGTCGTGGGTCGACCTGCTGTGCGACGGCAAGCGCCGCGGCATGGCCGCCCCGGTGCTTGCCGTGGCGACGGGGAAGCAGCCGAACGATTCTCTGCTCCCGCGTGGAACATGCAGGCTCCCCGGTGCCTGTTTGGGCAGGTCAGCGGGGGTGCACAGGTACGAAGCACATCTTCCCTCTACGGGGAATGACTGCCCGTACGCCCACTTGGGAGGCTGACGGGTGTTCAGCGTCCGATGGCAGCACGCCGTCAGGACAGGGCTGGCCGGTTGGCTGCTGCTTCACCGCACGCGACCACGTCAAGAAGGAACCGATGATCGCCTCTACCCCCATACCCGTGATCGAAACCGCAGCGGCGCCGCCGGTCCCCGGCGAGACACGCCTGCGTGCGGGCGCACCCGTGGTCTTCACCGACGGGCATCACTTCAGCCTCGCCGGCCCGCAGGACCTGGACGCGGTGGTCGACGCCGCGGCCGGCCCGCTCTCGGTCATTCTCCAGGTCACCAAACGGTGCAATTTCGACTGCTCGTTCTGCTCGGAGACGTTGCAGGAGCCCGATCCCAGCCTCGCCGTGCTCGAACGCGTCCGAGACAACCTGGCCGGGGTGCCCCGGGTGTTCCTTTCCGGTGGGGAACCGCTGCTGCGCCGGGACTTCATCGACATCGTCGACATGTTCACCGGCACCGTCCTCGGTGTCCCCACGAACGCGACCCGCGGCATCCAACACGCCCACCACCTGACCGGCAAGATCGCGTTCGTGAACGTCGGGCTGGAAGGCCCACGAGCGACGACGAACCGGGTCCGCGGTGACTACGACACGGTCCTGGCCGGGGTGCGGGCGTTCCAGGACGCCGGCCTGCCGCTGTCGCTGTCCGCGGTCGTCTACCGCTCGACGCTGGCAGCGCTGCCGTTCACCTACCAGATCGCCGACGTGCTCGACGCCGGGAAACTCAAACTCATCCTGCCGTTGCGCAAGGGCAACGCGCTCGACCTCGCCGGCCACGAATTCCTCAGCCTCGAGGAGGCCACCGCGGCGTTCGAGCGGCTGACCGAGCTGCGCACCGTGCACGACTGGCGGCCGGCGCTGCGGCTGACCGCGTGGACCCCGGCCACCGAAGGCCACATGATCGTCGTCGGGCCGGGTGGGACGGCCAGCGCCTGGCCGGTCTACACCGCCCCGGACCTGCTGGAACCGCTCGGCAGCCTCCTCGACGAGCCGATTACCGCGCTCTGGCAGCGCTACCGGTTCCAGCGCAATCACTACGCCAAGTACCTGGGCCAGTCGATCCGCACCCTGGCGCGTAGCGACCGGCCGCCCGCGCGGCCCGTCCCGGCCGGGAGCGTCCATGCATGAGGCGCGCAACCTGGGCTGGGCGGACACCCCGTTCGGTGCGTCGCGGCGCCCCTTCCCCGAGCGCATGCCTCTGCTGGCCGCCGTCGCTGTCGCCGGCGGCGCCGACGACCCGCCGATGGCCGTGGGGGCCGTCTACCTGCGGCTGCCGCGGGCGTGCCCGCTGCTGGTCAGCGACGCCGCGCTGCGGTTCGGTTTCCACGCCCTCGCCGTCGACGATCCGGCGGAGATCCCGGCGGTCGTCGCGATGGTTGACGGGCTGCTCGTCCAGGCCCGCCGCCGGGCCGTGATTCTCGCCGGCCACCGCCTCGCCGACGACCTGGCCCGCCTGGCCGCCGCCGCCGACGGCCGGCCCCTGCGAGGGATCACCGCTGTCGCCGCCGCCTGGCAGGACGGCGCCAGCGGACGCGGTCTCGCCCGGCTACTGGACACCTCCCACGGCCCGCATCCCACACCGGCGACGCTGCCGGCCGTCTGCGCCGGCTACCGCCTCACCGGCATCCCTCCCGATCACGATCCGGCCACTCCCGGCCGTGGCCGGTCCGGATCCGCCGGGCCTGCCGCCGCTCCGGACCCGCTGGGGCAGGTGCTGGTCCGGGCCCTGGCGATCGCCCTGATCGCCGCGAGGGTCAGCGGCCACTACCAGTGGGACGACGACCTGCACCTCGACACCATCGTCGAGGCCGCCGCTTGGGACCAGACCCCCGCCACCGCAGGGACAGAGCCGTGACCATGACCCGTCCCGCGGCAGCCCGGTGTCGCCGGCACACCGCCGCACAGCACCACCCTCCGCCCCGATGGCGGCCGGCGACGTCGGCGGGACAGAAGAGCGCGGGACAGGAGTTGGCCGATGCTGCGTGACTGCCTGGTCGTGGCCGTGGAGGGCACCCACGCCTCCGGGAAGACGACGTTGACCCACGCGCTCGCCGCCTACTACCGGGAGCGCGGCATCCACGTCGCCTGTGTCCCCGAACCCGCCCGCAACAGCCCGTTCATCGAGGAGATCGTCGTCCACGGCCGCGGTGCATTCGACCTGGAGACCGAGGTCGACCTGTTCGCCGCCCACCTGTCCAGCCAGCTCCGCACCGCCCGCCACCACACGATGATCATCGCGGACAAGACGATCGCGAACGTCCTCGCCTACGCCTGGCTGGTCCTGCCCGGCGGCCCCGACGGCCCGCACGGCCCCGTCCTGCGCGCGATGGACACGTTCTGCCGGGCCTGGGCACACGTCTACGACGCGGTGTTCTACTGCTGCGACCGCTTCGACCAGCAGCAGGCCGGCGACCCGTACCGGTCGAAGGTGCTCGACATCCAGCCGGCCGCCGACCGCGTCGTGCGCAGCACCTGCGCCAGCGTCGGGCAGCGTATTTACGATATCCCGCCGAACATGTCCACCGCCCAGCGGGTGGACTGGATCGCCGAACAGCTCACCGCCCTCGGCCTCGACCCCACAGCCCGGTAACAACCCGCCCCGTCACGGCCAGCAGGAGGACCGCCCCCATGACGTATACCAGCGCCATCGACGTGCTGTTGCTGCTCATCCGCGACAGCACGGTACTGCTCGCCCTCCGGAACGGCACCGGATTCGCCGATAATCAGTGGAATCTGCCCTCCGGGAAGCTCGAGGCCGGTGAGGACGCGGCTTCCGCGCTGCTGCGTGAGACCCATGAGGAAATCGGCCTCACTCTGGACCGGGCGTCGCTCACGCTCTCCTCAATGGTCCACTTCCGCAACGAACACGGTGAAGGACGACTCGGTTTGTTCTTCCGACCGCGATGGTGGGACGGCGAACCGGTCAACGCCGAACCCCACAAGTGCGCCCGCATCGCCTGGTTCCCCCTCGACGCCCTGCCGGACAACACCTACCCCTACACTCGTATCGGTGTTGATCTCTACCAGAGGCGGCGGAACTTCGCTGCCCACGGCTGGAATACGTAACCACCGGCATCGGTCGGATACAACCACACTCGGCCTACTCGGCCGCGACGACAAATCACGGCGATACGCCTTTTTCAGTTCGCGGAAGGAGACGCACCGATGCCTCGCAGAACCCGGCCGCACTGGCCCGCCCAGCGGCAGGCCAACGGTGAGGTGACCGTCCGGCAGTTCGACCCGGGAACAGGATGGACCCTGGCCGCCGCACGGGACCTGCTCGCCCAAGGCTACACCCACGATCACATGGCCGCCCTGACGGGTTACCCGATCGCCATGCTTCGGGCCCCCGTCCCGGCGCAGGACGTCTTGCACGCAGCCACACCGCCGGCCTCCTGGACTGCGGCCACCCAGTAGCGCCACACGCCGCGTCCCTTGCGTGGCGCCGACGCGGGTCTTCTTGAGCGGTCCGGATGCTGCGCCCACGGCCACCGTGTTTCCTTGTCCCGTTCGCGCTCATCGTGTCGCTGCCGCGATCTCGGCGCGGAGTGGCGGCGCCTCTTTCTGTTTCCCGGCCAGCCCGAGGTCTTCGGCGAGCTCCGGCGCGCGGACAGCCGAACGGTAAAGATCGCAACAGCGTCGCTGGGCACGTGCAACTGCCCCGTCGATCTCCTGTCATGCTGCCTTGATCCGAAGATGGCGACCTGTCGGTCCGCCGGCCCAGGAGGGGATGTCTCTATCGGGCTATGCCAGCATCTTGCTGGCATAGCCCGTATGAGTACTTATCTGTGCTGAAATAGCTAGTTCTCCTGGGTCAATTTGCACTGGATTGACGGTCGCACTGCGAAGTTGGAGCGACGCGGACCGCGACAATCGGGGTAGTCATGGAGGGGAGGGGCGTACCCAGACGGGTGGTCCACCGCCTGTCGTGACGGACCTGCGAGGTGGGCGCTGTGGTAGTTCGTCGCGCGTGGGCGGGTCGCCGACGTCGTTCTCCGCGGGCAGGACTCCCGGGCGTATTCGCGGCTGTTGTCGCCGCGATGCTTCTGGGAGCGTGTGGCTCCGGCGGCGGCTCCACGCCTGTAGCCGGTGGCTCGGGAGGGGCCGGTTCGTCCTCCGCCCAACCGAGCGTGTCGCCGTCGGATCTTGCCCGGGAGCGGGCGGTCGCCGCCTATCGGGGAATGTGGCAGGCCGACGCCCAGGCCAGTCACACCTCGGACTGGCGGGCGCCCTATCTGTCGCGTTACGCCTCGGGTGACGCTTTGCAGGTGCTGACCGGTGACCTCTACGCCGACCATCTCAATGGGCTGGTCGCGAAGGGCGAGCCGGTAAACAGTCCGCGGGTGACGTCGGTGAGCCCGCAGGACACGCCAACCTCGGTGATGATTGAGGACTGCGCCGATACCCGGAACTGGTTGAGATACAGGACCGACGGTTCGTTGCTGGACAACACGCCGGGGGGAATGCACCGGATTCTTGCCGAGGTGCGGCTGCACACCGACGGACTGTGGCGTGTCACCCGGTTCGGGATCGGTGATCTGGCATCATGCTGATGCGAAGAGGCATTTTCCTCGCTGTGCTCGCAGTAGCGGCGATCGGCGTATTCGTGTCTCCAGCCACCGCCGACGACAAGTTCGGCAGTACGCGGTGTACCCAGAACCCCTATCCAGGGTGCGAGCTTTTCGCCGGGAACAACGGGACTCCTGCGCCGGCCCCGGGAGAAGGCCCTTCGCCCGCCGGCCCTGGTGCTGGCGGAGGTGGCGGGCAGGCACGTCCCACTCCTCCAAGGGACAGGTCGTTGGACGAGCCGGACACGGCGGACTGCTCGTATGTCCGTAGTGATTACCAGGTGCCTGTGAATGCTCCTCAGCCGGTCCTTTACCGGCCGCCGGTGAGTGGTGGGCTGATGGTACGGCCGGCGGTGTTCCGCTCGTCGCGGCTGTCGGTGCAGGCGGTGGCAACGGGGCCAGAGCAGGGGGCGGGTGCCTGGTATGTCTACCGGTGCGCGGCGAACGGTGTGCGGGACGCGCTGTATCGGCCACCGGTGTGGATTCCGGACGCGGCTCCGGGGGCGGCCGGGCCGGACCCGGCGGGGCTGGCGGAGCAGGCGCGTAACCGGCTTCGGCTGGCGGGTCCGCGGATCGTGATGAGTCCGACGGGTGATCAGCTTGTCCGGTTGCCGACGTGGCTGTGGCTGGACCCGGCCGGGTGGGCCGCGTTGTCCGCGACCGCGGCGGCGGGTGGGGTGGCGGTGACCGCAGTCGCCACGCCGGTGGAGGTCACGTGGGCTCTGGGTGACGGCGGGACGGTGACCTGTACCGGTCCGGGCACACCGTTTCCGGCCGGTGCCGATCCGGCGAGTGTGTCGCCGGACTGTGGCTATACCTATCGCGACCGGTCGTTGGATGCGCCGGGTGGGACGTTTCCGGTGACGGCGACGGTGCGCTGGGACGTGTCGTGGGCGGGCGCGGGTCAGGCCGGGGTGTTCCCGGGGTTGACGACGGTGTCCGCGGCGGCGGTCCGGGTGATTGACGTTCCCGTGCTGACGACAGGCGGTGGCTGATGACGACCGTGACCGGTCCGGCGAGGCGGCGCAGGCCGGGATGCGCTCCCAGCGGGACGCGTGCGGGGGGTGGGTCGTGGTGACCGCGTCGTCCGCGACGCCGCGTACCACCGGGCAGGACCGTGCCGGTCGGCGGGCGGGCGGGCCGTCTGCGGCCCGGGTGACGGGCGCGCCGCGGCGCCGCCGTGTTCCGTATCTGCTGCTCGGTGTGGTGCTGGTGGTGGGGTGTGCCACCGCCGGTCTGATCGCCGGGGCTCGGGTGGGTGCCCGGGAACCGGTGCTGGTGCTGGCCCGGCCGGTGATGGTGGGTCAGGTCCTGGCGGCGGCGGATCTGCGGGAGGTGCGGGTCGCCGCGGACGGGGTGGACACGATCCCGGCCCGGGGCAAGGACGGTGTGCTCGGCCGTCCCGTGGCCTACAGCCTGCCGGCCGGCACGGTGCTCGGCCGGGCGGTCCTCGGTGCCGCGCAGATTCCTCCGCCCGGCGCGGCGATTGCGGCGGTGGCGTTGAAGGCCGGCCAGTTCCCCACCGGTCTGAGCGCCGGCTCCCGGGTGCTGGTGGTCGTCGCCCCCGGCACCAGTGCGGTCGCGGCTGCCCCGGCGGCGGCTTCCCGTTCGTGGGAGGCGACGGTGGTCGCGGTGGCGGCCCGCGACACCGATCAGACGATGGTGGTCTCGCTGCAACTCGCCGAGGATGACGCCCGCGCGCTGGCGGCGGCCCCGGCCGGGCAGATCGGCATCGTCGTGGTCAGCGGAGGGGGCCGGTGACCCCCGCATGATCGTCACGGTGGGTTCGTTGAAGGGGTCGCCGGGCGCGACCACGCTGGCGCTCGCGCTGGCGGACCGCTGGCCGGCGGGTGGTGAGCCGCTGGTGGTGGAGGCGGATCCGGCGGGTGGTGACCTGGGCGCACGGTTCGGGCTGAGCCCGCAGCGGGGGCTGGTCACGCTGGCCGCCGCCGGCCGNTGGCCGCCGCCGGCCGTCGGGGTGGTGGTGGGCAGCCGCGTCCGCTGGCGGAGCACGTCCATCGGCTGCCGGGTGGTCTTGAGGTGCTGACCGCGCCTGCCGGTGCCGAGCAGGCCCGGCAGGCGCTCGGTGAGCTCGGCGGGGGTGGCTGGTCGCTGCTGTGGGCCGCAGCACGGCAGGGCGGCCGGCCGGTGCTGGTGGACTGCGGCCGGTTGGACCCGGCCTCGCCGGCGGCGCCGGCGTTACGCGCGGCGGACGTGCTGCTGCTGGTCGTGCGGGCCCGCGACGACGAGCTGGCGCATCTGGCGACCCGGATGCGGGTGATCCAGGGCTGGCGGCTGCCGGCCTGGTATCTGGTGGTCGCCGGCCAGCCGGGCAGGGACGACCGCTACCGGATGCGTGACCTGGCCGGGGTGCTGGGCGCCCGGGTGCTCGGGCCGATCCCGCACGACCCGGCTGCCGCCGCGGTCCTGGCCGGGCAGCGCCGCGCCCGCGGCGGTATCAGCCGATCCCGGCTGGGCCGGGCGGCGGCCGAGCTGGCCGGCTATCTGACCGGCCACCTCGACGTCCCCGACCAGACCACGCCCGACCAGCACGTCCCCGTTCGTCCCGGCCGGGACGAGCCGGCTGCGCTGCCCGCGGTGTCCACCGGCTGGGTGCCCGCCGACACCGTCTACGCGCCGCGCGAGAAGGAGGCGCGGTGACCGGCGATCTTTCGTGGACGGCGGGGAACGGCGCGGGCTGGCCGGACAGCCTGACCCCTTGGACCGCCGCGACGGCACCAGCTGCTCGTCCCGGCCGGGTTCCCGGCACGGCGGCCGATCTTCTGCGCGCGCGGCTGCGGGACGGCTTGCGGGCCGCGCTCGCCGCCCGGCTGCACGCCGATGAGGACGCCGGGGCGGCGGGGCTGGACGGGCCGGCGCGTGAGGCGTTCGCCCTGTCCGTGCTCGCGGATCTCGCGGAGGAGCACACCACGGCGGAGCTCGCGCGCGGCGCCGCGGTGCTGCCGCCCGCGGACGAGCAGCGTGTCCTGCACGAGGTCCTCGCCGAGGTCCTCGGGCTTGGGGGGCTGGAGCCTCTGCTGGCCGACGGCTCCATCGAGAACATCAACATCAATGGTGATCGGGTGTTCATCCGTCGGGCGGACGGCAGCCGGGAGCGGCTGCCNGGCAGCCGGGAGCGGCTGCCGTCGATCGTCGGGTCTGACGGCGAGCTCGTCGGTCTGATCCGGGATCTGGCCGCGCACGCCGGGGTGGAGGAACGTCGCTGGGACCGTGGCGCGCCGCTGGTCAACTTCCACCTGCCGGACCGGAGCCGGGTGTGCGCGGTCATGGCGGTCACCCAGCGGCCGTCCGTCAGTATCCGCCGGCACCGGCTCCGTCACGTCACGCTGGCCGCGTTGCGGGCGAACGGCACGCTCGACTACGGGGTGGAGGCGCTGCTCGCCGCGCTGGTGCGGGCCCGGAAGAACATCGTGGTCGCCGGTGGGACCGCGATCGGGAAGACCACGCTGCTGCTGGCGCTCGCCGACCAGATCCCGCCGTCCGAACGGCTGGTGACTGTGGAGGACGTCTACGAGCTCGGTCTCGACGCCGACGAACATGCCCACCCGGACGTGGTGGCGATGCAGGTCCGGGAACCCAACACCGAGGGCGAGGGTGCGATCTCCGCGTCCGACCTGGTCCGCGCCGCGCTGCGGATGTCCCCGGATCGGGTGATCGTCGGGGAGGTGCGGGGGGCCGAGGTCGTGCCCATGCTCAACGCGATGTCGCAGGGTAACGACGGGTCGATGACCACCGTGCACTCCTCCACCTCCCGCGGGGTGTTCACCCGGCTGGCCTCCTACGCGGTGCAGGGGCCGGAACGGCTGCCGCTGGAGGCGACGAACCTGCTGATCGCGTCGGCGATCCACGTGGTGGTGCATCTCGCGGAGCCGCGTGGCGAGCGGGGCCGCCGGGTCGTCTCCAGCGTGCGGGAGGTGGTGGACGCCGACGGCACGCAGGTGATCACAAACGAGTTGTACCGGCCGGGGCCGGACCGCCGCGGTGTACCGGCCGCCCCGCCGTCCGCGGAACTGCTCGACGACCTGATCGACGTCGGGTTCGACCCGGATCTGCTCGCCCGGGGGTGGTGGGGGTGACCGGGCTGTTCGGGCTGTGCGGGCTGGGGATCGGTGTCGGACTGCTACTGATCGTCTATGGCTGGCGGGGTGTGCCCGTCGAGGCCACCGGCCGTCTGCCGCGGCGGTGGCCC
>NZ_JWIO01000029.1:0-9011 GCF_001017755.1 Protofrankia coriariae | reverse complement strand
GGGCCGCCGCCGCGGGCGCCGCCGGGATCCTCGTGGGTGCGGTGACCGGCTGGATCGTCGGCGGGCTGCTGGCCGCGCTGGCGGTCGTCGCCCTGCCGCGGCTGCTGGGCCGTGACCACGCCCATGCCCGTCAGGTCGCCCGCACCCAGGCGATCGCGGTGTGGGCCGAGCAGCTCCGGGACACCCTCGCCGCCGCGGCCGGTCTGGAACAGGCGATCCACGCGACCACGCCTGCCGTCCCGGCCGCGATCCGCCTGGAGGTCACCGTGCTGGCAGCCCGGATCGACCGGCGGGAACGGCTCGCTCCCGCTCTGCACGCCCTCGCGGACGAGCTAGATGATCCGCTGGCCGATCTGGTGATCGGTGCGCTGGTCCTTGCCAGCGCGCATCAGGCCCGGCAGCTGTCCGGGTTGCTCGGTCAGCTCGCCGCGACCGCCCGTGCCCAGGTCGAGATGCTCGGCCGGATCGAGGTGGGTCGGGCCCGGATGCGCACCACGACGCGGGTCGTCGTCGTGACGAGCATCGTCTTCGCCGGCGGGCTGGTGCTGTTCAACCGGCCTTTCCTCGCCCCGTATGGCACCGCCGCCGGTCAGCTGGTGCTACTCGCCGTCGGCGTCCTGTTCACCGTGGGGTTCGTCTGGCTGGCGCGGATGTCCCGGATCCGCCAGCCTGCCCGCTTCCTCCAGGGCGATGGGGGCACGACGACGACCTCGACCCCGGCGGGCCTGCCAGCCGGGAGCGGTGGGGGAGCCGGTTGGGGAGCGGGTAGCCGATGACCGTGCTGCTGATGCTGCTGGCCGCCGGGGTCGGGGCCGGCCTGTGGGCGCTGACGGTCTGGCTGTTCCCGCCCCGCCCGCCGCTGGGTGAGCTTTTCGCCCGGCTTGATCCCGCCGCCGCGCCAGCACCCGCCCGCCCGGCACCGGCCCCGGCCGGCCAGGACGGCTGGGCGGTACGGACGGGCCATCCCTTCGTCGGGCTACTGCGCGCCGCCGGGCTGCCGACCGAGGCGCTGCGGCAGGACCTGGCGATTCTCGGCCGGGGTATCGACGCGCACCTGGCCGAGAAGGCCACCGCGGGCCTGGCCGGGCTGCTGCTGCCCTCCGTGATGGGAGTGGCGTTCGCCGCCGGAGGCCGCCCGTTTCCCTGGGCGCTTCCGGCCGTGGTCGCACTCCTGTGCGCCGTCGCCGGATTCCTGTTCCCCGACCTCACCGTGCGCACGGAAGCGGCGCGTCACCGGGCCGCGTTCCGTCATGCGCTGTCGGCCTATCTCAGCTGGATTCAGGTGCTGCTCGCCGGTGGGGCCGGGGTGGAATCCGCGGTGACCGACGCCGCCGGGATTGGCCAGGGCTGGCCCTTTATCGCCCTGCGCCGGGCCCTGGCCACCGCCCGGGACACCCGCGTCACCCCCTGGGCGGCGCTGGGCCAGCTCGGCGCGGAGCTTCAGATCTCCGAACTGATCGAACTCGCCGATGCGGTCGCGCTTGCCGGCACCGAAGGCGCCCGCGTCCGCCAGTCGTTGGATGCGAAAGCCGCCGCGCTGCGGGTCCGTCAGGCCCAGGACGCCGAAACCGATGCGAATGCCGCCACCGAACGGATGAGTATCCCCGGCGTGGTGATCGCGATCGGTTTCATTCTGTTCGTGTTCTATCCCGCGATGACCCAGATCACCCGATCGCTATGATCTTTCCTGTCGGAGGTGTCGTGTTCGACCATCTGCGTACCTGGTGGTCACGGGTGTACACCCGTGTGCGGGACATGCCGCCGGACGAACGCGACCGCGGCAGCACCACCGAACAGGTCATCTGGATCGCGTTCCTGGCCGGGCTCGCGCTGACCGTCATCGGCATTTTTGGCCCGCAGATCCTGGACGCCGCGCAAAACATTGTTTTCAAGTAGCAGAAAACAGCCATGGCAGCCCGCATCCACCCGACACCCCGCTGGCACTGCCGCGTCCCCCCATGCCACGGCTCCTCGCCCCGAACCGGTCAGGACCACTCCCACCGGCGTGCTCCTCGACCCCACCCGCCCAGGCCACTTCCACCGTCCTGCCCGCCGCGGCGGCGCGCACGGACCAGACCCGCCTTCGGCGGATCGGCGCGGCGGGGTGACAGCGGGGCGCTCACCATCGAGATGATGTTCGTGCTGCCGGTGCTGTTCAGCATCGTGCTGCTGCTCGCGCAGGTCACGATCTGGGCGCACGCCACCCACATCGCCCAGGCCACCGCCGCCCGCGCCCTGGCCGCCGTCCGCGCCGACGGCGGCAGCGTCACCGCCGGCCAGGAGCAGGCCGACGCCACCCTCACCCAGCTCGGCCGGGCCACCCTGACCGACCCGCAGATCACGGTGACCCGGGACGCCGCCCGCGCCACCGTCCGCATCCAGGGCAGCGCCGCCAGCGTCGTCCCCGGCCTGCACCTGCGGGTCGACGCCACCGCGGCCGGCCCCCTCGAACAGCGCCGGCCCGAAGCCTCATGACACGCCTGCCCCCGCAGACGACACCGGACTCCGGCACGGGCGACCGGGGCTCGGCCACCACCGAACTCGTCCTGATCATTCCGGTGCTGCTCCTGATGCTGCTGTTCCTCATCCTGTGCTACCGGATCAGCACCACCCGGCTGCGGGTCACCGACGTCGCCCACCAGGCCGCCCGCGCCGCCTCCCTCGCCCGCACCCCCACCGAGGCCGCCGCGGACGCCCGCTCCACCGCGCAGGACGTGCTCGCCGACACCGGTGTCACCTGCCAGGACCTCACCGTCGACACCGACACCACCCGGCTGACCCCGGGCGGACTGGTCCACGTCACGGTGTCGTGCACCGTCACCCTGGACGATCTCGCACTGCTCGCCGTCCCGGGCACGGCGACACTGCACGGCACGTCGACCGCGCCGGTCGACGCGTTTGGTGACCAGCCTGGAACGCTGCCATGATCCGCCGGGCGTGCCGCGGCGAGCGGGACGCGGGCACCGTCACCGTCTTCGTCGTCATCCTGTTCGCCGCGTTCGTCATGTTCGGCGGCCTCATCGTGGACGCCGGCGGCGCGCTCGCGGACAAGACCAACGCGATGGGTATCGCGCAGGAAGCCGCCCGCGCCGGCGCGCAGAAGATCGATCTCACCGCGTTCCGTCGGACGGGTACCGTCCGGCTGCTGCCTGACCCCGCGGTCGCCGCCGCGCGGTCCTACCTCGCTCAGGCCGGCGCGACCGGCACCGCGACCGTCGCGGACAACACGGTCACCGTCACGGTCACCGCGACCCATCACACCCAGCTCCTCGGCATCGTCGGGCTGGACGCGCTCACCGTCACCGGCACCGGTAGCGCCCACCCCGCCCCACCCGCCGGAGTGATGCCGTGAGCCGACCCGTCGCCAGCACACCCCGGCCCTTCCCTCGCAGGCTCGCCGCCGGTGGGCTGGCGCTGGGCCGCATCGTCCGCGCCGCCGTCGCCCTCGTCGCGCTGATCGCCCTGATCGGCGGATTGCCGTGGGGACTGTGGCATTTCGTCGGCTGGCCGCTGCCCGATCACCTGCCGTCCTGGGCGGAGATCGAGACGCGGCTGACCGGCCCGATGGACGACGGCCTGCTGCTGAACATCCTCGCCTGCCTGCTGTGGCCACTGTGGGCCGCGTTCACCGCCTCCGTCGTCCTCACCGTTCCCGACGTCCTGCGGGAAGCGCGCGGGCCGACGTACGGCTCCTCGCTGCCCGCCGGCGGCATGCGCGGGTTCGCCGCGTTCCTGCTCGGCGCCGTGCTCCTCACCGCCCTCAGCCCCCGCCTGCCGCTGGCATCCGACGGCGGCCCCGCCGTCGCGACCGTCGTCGCCACCGGACCCGTCACCCCCCGCCTCGTCCCGGCCAGCACCATGACGGACATCACGCCCCCGGTCGCGGCGCCGGGCACCGTGGTGGTGCAGGCGCCTCACGGCGGCATCCACGACAGCCTGTGGCGCATCGCGGCCCGCTGCCTCGGGGACGGGGCTCGCTGGCCGGAGCTGTGGGCCGTCAACCAGGGCGTCGTCCAGGCCGACGGGCGGACGCTGACCCGCCCCCAGCTCATTCACCCCGGCTGGGTCCTGCGCCTGCCAGCCGAGGCGGTCGCCCCCGGATCCCCGGGGCGCCCGCCCGTCTCCGACCCGCCGCCACCGGTCGCACATGCGGCCACCGCGCCCCCGCACACGCCGTCACCGACCAGCCCGCCCCCCGCGATGACCTCGCCCGGCGGCGCGACCACCAGCCCGTCCGCCACCAGCCCGTCCGCCGCCGGCGGTCCGACCGCGATCCCCCCGCCATCGGTCCCCTCGGCCGTACCGTCCACACCAGCGTCACCGGCCGTAGCGTCCGCGCCAGCGTCACCGGCCGTGCCACCCCCGCAGCAGCCTGCCCCCGCGCCGCCGCACGCCCCGGGCGTGGCGTTCCCCTCCGGCGGCTACCTCGGTCTCGGCGCCGTCGCGCTGCTCACCGTCGCGTTGTTCACCCTGCGGCTGTGGCGCCGCCGGCACTACACACCCGGCAGCGGCCAGCGAGACGACCTGGACGAGGCACCCGTCATCCGCCACCTGGCGATCGCCTACGATGCCGCCACCGCGCTCCCCGACGAGCACGGCGATCCCGTCGTCGTGCGCTCTCCCGGCGACCGCCACGTCGCCGGCCGCCGCCACGCCCAGGCCACCGCCGCGCACACCGCCCCACCGCCGGGCACCCAGGTCGTCGGCACGACCCGCGACGGCCGGCCGCTCGCCCTCGACCTCGCCGCCACCCGCGGCCTCGGCCTGATCGGCCCCGGCGCCGACGCGGCGATCCGGGCCCTGCTCCTCGCCCTGCTGGCCGAACGCCACCGGCCCGACACCGACCCCGTCGAGATCCTCATCCCCGCCGCGGACGCGATACGGCTCCTCGGCGAACAGGCCACCGCCCACCCCCCGCAGCGGCTGCACATCGTCCCCGACCTGGACACGCTCCTGGACCGGCTCGAGGCCGAGATCGTCACCCGGGCTCGTCTCGCCGCCCACGGCACCCCCACGGCCCACCGCGCCACCCTCGTCGCCGTCGCCACTCCCACCCCGGCGGCGGACGGCCGGTTGCAGGCCGTGCTCGACAACGGCTCGTCCCTCGGGCTGGCCGGCATCCTCTACGGGCAGTGGCGGGCCGGGGCCACCGTCCGGGTCCGGCCCGACGGCGTGGTCGGCGCCGCCAGCCCCACCATCGCCGCCCGGCTGACCGGCAGCCGCCTGTTCACCCTCCCACCGGTCGACGCCGCACAGCTCCTCGAGCTGCTGGCCGACGCGGACGCCCCCGCGGACAACCAGGAGGCGTACCGGCGGGCAAACCCTACCCAGGGGCCACCGCCCCCACCACCCGCCTCCGCATCGCCCCCCGCTAACACCAGCCCCGCCGCGCCCGACAGCCCCCACGACGGCGACCGGCACGCACACCCCCAGCTCCCGGAACCGGCGCAACCCCCGCCGGCGGGCCCCGCACCCACCACCAGCGCATCCGCCGCCACACCCCGAGACAGCGGGGCGCCAGCACCGGCACCGGCGTCCGTGGCCGGCCCGGCCGTGAGCACACACCGTCCGCCGCCCGCGACCACACCACTGCTCCTCACCGTGCTCGGCCCCCTACGGCTGCTGTACCGGCCGACAGCCGACGCCGACTACCAGCCCATAGACGGGGTGGGGCCCAAAGCCCGCGAAATCCTCGCCTACCTGGCGCTGCACCCCGACGGCGTCCGCCGCGACACCCTCGTCACGGCGCTCTGGCCCGACGACGGCGAAAGCAGCCGCCGGCGTCTCGACAACCGCTTCTACGCCGCGCTCTCCCAGCTCCGCCGCGCGCTGCGCACCGCCACCACCGACACGATCGACGACATCGTCGTCCACCACGACGGCCGCTACCATCTGCACCGTGACCTGCTCAGCGTCGACCTCTGGCAGCTCCAGGACGCCCTGGCACAACGCCACCACGCCACCACCGCAGCGGACCGGTTCGCCGCGCTCCTGCCGATCACCGCCACCTACACCGGTCACCTCTCCGACGACCTCACCGGCGCCTGGGCCGAACCCCACCGCGAACACCTACGCCGCCAGGTCGCCGACGCTCTGGCCAGCCTGACCGCCACGATCGGAGAGGACAACCCGCAACGCCTCGAGCTCCTGGAAGTGCTGCGCCAGCTCGATCCCTACAACGAGCAGCTCTACCGGCAGATCGCCCGCGCCCAGGCCCGCCTCGGCCACCCCGACGCCGTCAGCCGCACCTACGCCCTGCTCACCGCCTGCCTCGCCGACATCGACCAGCAGCCCACCACGGACACCACCGCGTTCTTCCACGCCCTCCAGCGTCAGCAGCCCGATCCCCGCAACACCCGATCAGCCTCATAGGAGCTCGGACGGGCTGTCGCAGGGCAGACGCGCCCGCCTTCTTACGCTCGACGCCGACGGGACCGCTCCCGCTGATCCCGGAGGAGAAGGTCCTCGTGCTTGCGGGCCCACGCCGCCAGCGGCTCCAGCAGCTCGACCAGTTCCTCCGCCGGCGGCGTGAGCCGGTACGACGTCGGGAACGGGAACTGCTCCTCCCGCGTGTGCTCGACCAGCCCGCGCGCCTCCAACCACCGCAAGGTCCGGCTGAGTACACCGTCCTGANGGCTGCGGCCGGCGGCTCGTCCCCGCCGTCCCGTAGGAGCGGATGGCGTGCAGCAGGCCGGTGTAGGGACGCGACCCCGCGGCCAGCACCACCAGCACATCCGGGAACCACTCCGGATCCAGCAGACGCCGCAGATCGTGCAGCAGACCGCGCCGCTCAGCGTCGGACATCCCCGCCTCGCCCGTCACAGCCACCACCTCAGCGCACGCCACCCCAACGGAACCCCACGATCTCCTCGCCGGCGTTGACCACTCCGTTTCGCAACGCGATCACATCGTCGCAGCGGGAAGGGGCAGATGCACCGGCACGGCGACTCCTATCCTCAGCGTGCCCGAGACGGTCGCTATTCGACAAACTCTTCCCCAACAACAACCAGCTGGCGCGGGTACCCGTTGTGCAGCCCCTCGGTGCGGCATCTCGGCCGGCGCGACCGATCCCGCCATCTGCACCGACCCCGGCCCTTGCACGGCCTCACTGACAGCGACCGCCGGTGAATGACGTACGGTAACAACAGGCTGCTCATCGCAAGCGATTCCCCGCACCCCCGCCCAGGGAGCGACCCCCGGCATGGCGTGGGAGGAGGACGGGAGTGTATCGCCGGACAGGGGCCTGAAAAGGGCTGTCGATGTCGGGAAAGGATCCCAGACAGGTCAGTGCCGGCTTCCACGGAAAAGGCCAAAGGGCTGATGCCGGCATGCCAACCTCGGCGGGCGCGCCGGCCATAACCCGGCGAGCACGATGGGCGCGTCCCACGCACTGCGGGCGCGGCGCTCCGGTCTTCCGCAGCGACACCCGGCCGCCCCCCTGCGGGAAAATCGCGCTGACGACATGGGGCGGCGTTCGAGACGGGCAGGAGCCGTACGGATCGAGCAACAGCGCGTCCGGCCCTGGCCACAGCCCGACGCGCTGTCGTACCGGCGTCATGTGACGGCATCCACCTGGCGCAGACCCCGGAAAACGGCGCCCATCGCCCTGCCCGCCGGCCTACCCGCCGGTGTACCTGCCGGGCTGCCCCCTAACGGGTACCCCCCAGCCGTCACGCTGGCGCAGGTCACCAGCACACTGGCACTACCCACGTCCTCCCCGACTCAAGATGCCGGCAGGCACAGTAATAGTAGGCTCCGGAGACCGGCGGATAGCAGTACTGACTGCTGCCATTCCGAGACCATTCGGCACCATTTTCTATTTTCTTGACTATTCTCCGGATATCCCGGGAGTTTTTATCTCGCATTTCTCGTGCCGCTGCCATTCTCCTGTCGCCATGCTCGTCCCATTCCCTTCCACTTCTTCGCCGAATTCTCGTTGACCATTATTCCATGATTGCAAAATTCGCACAGATGTTCTCATAAAAATCTTGGATTTGACAGTTTTCGGGTATTGCATTACAGGGATGCCGGCGGGAGCATTAATTGTCGGCTGGACGCGCGGAAAGCGCGCCAGAATCCCCATCGCGTACGGAGAAAGCGATGCTGCGTGCCATTTTCAGCAAAGACGTTCCGAACGACCTTCCCGCCCAGGCTGCCGAGCGTGAGGACATGGCCAGAGTCACTGAAGAGGACTGGACGATCATTCAGCGCCTTGCGCGTGGCTACTGCCGGACGGTCGACGCGACCCGTTCCCGCAAGCGGATGGACGGAAGCGCCACCCTCACCCGCAACGGCTACGGCCGGTACGGCACCGACGACGTCTCCGACGACGTGACACAGGATGCCGTTCTGCTGTTCGCGCGGAAGTTCGGCCGGATCATTCGGACGTCGGTGGTCGCGTCGTGCTCCGTCACCACCCGTGAGCCGGACTCGTGGCAGTACGTCCGTAAGAACGGAAACATGATGATCGCAACGCGGGACACCGTACGCCGATGGGCCGTGCGGGATGCCGCCGCGCGCAACGGCTACCGCCTCGACGATCCTCCGAGCGAGATAGACGCGATCCCCGGAGCTCAGCTCATGGCCGGAGTCCGGCACGCTGAGCACCTGGCGACTACCGGGCACCTGGCCCAGAACAGCGACGCCCTTTTCCGGATGGCATGGGGAGACGGAAGCGGCTTCCCCACTCTCGGAAAGATCATCATCCGGGGGAACGCCGCGCCCGACCTGGGACGGGCACCTGTCCTCGCGGACGTGGCGCACGAACTGTACGGGGGCAAGCACGGCTCCCGCTACAACGTCCGCAGAACACGGGATGCCGCACGGAAAGAATGGGCCGAACTGTCCGCCCGGCTGGACGAAGCCCGTCAGGAACTGGTCTACGCCGCCGCACGCTGAACCACCGATATACCCATTCCCGCTGTCTGAGAGCCTCTGAGCATCGCTCAGAGGCTCTCAGACTGTCTGGAACGGCATTCCGAGTACGCGCCGTGCGGGTTTCTCGTGTCTGT
>NZ_JWIO01000031.1:35866-60303 GCF_001017755.1 Protofrankia coriariae | reverse complement strand
AGCTGAAGGACACCGTGAACACCATGGTCGACCAGCTCTCCTCGTTCGCCGACGAGGTCACCCGGGTGGCCAAGGAGGTCGGTACCGAGGGCAAGCTCGGCGGCCAGGCCACGGTCGACGGGGTGGCCGGCACATGGAAGGCCCTCACCGACAACGTCAACCAGCTCGCGTCCACGCTGACGACCCAGCTCCGGGCGATCGCCGAGGTGTCGACCGCGGTCACCCGCGGTGACCTCACCCGCTCGATCACGGTGGAGGCCGAGGGCGAGGTCGCCGAGCTCAAGGACAACATCAACCAGATGATCGCCAACCTGCGGGAGACCACCGAGAAGAACGCCCAGCAGGACTGGCTGAAGTCGAACATCGCCCGTATCGGCAGCAAGATGCAGGGCCAGCGCGACCTGTACGCGGTCTGCCAGATGATTATCAGTGAGATGACGCCGGCGGTCGGCGCCCAGCTCGGCACGGTCTACCTGCTCGACTTCATCGAGGGCGACAAGCTGCGGCACGTCGCCGGCTACGGCTCGGCGCCCCGCAAGCGCTCCGACGGCACCTTCCTGTTCGGGGAGGGCCTCATCGGCCAGGCCGCGGTGGAGAAGAAGCGCATCCGGGTGGAACAGGTGCCCAACGGCTACCTCTACATCCGCAGTGGCCTCGGGGAGGCTCCACCGAGCGATCTCGTCGTCGTGCCGGTCCTCTTCGAGGAGCAGGTGCTCGGGGTCATCGAACTCGCCTCCTTCACCCGGTTCTCCGAGCTGCACCTGCACCTGGTCGACCAGCTCGTCGGCACGATCGGTGTCGTCCTGAACACGATCATGGCGAACGCACGGACGGAGGAGCTGCTCGCCCAGTCGCAGCGGCTCACCCAGGAGCTGCGCTCGCAGTCGGTGGAACTCCAGCGCACCAACAACGAGCTGGAGGAGAAGGCCGCGCTGCTGGAGGAGAAGAACCGGGAAATCGAAATGGCCCGCATCGGGCTGGAGGAGAAGGCCGAGCAGCTCGCCCTGTCGTCGCAGTACAAGACGGAGTTCCTGGCGAACATGAGCCACGAGCTGCGCACGCCGCTCAACAGCCTGCTGCTGCTGGCGAAGCTGCTCGCCGACAACCCGGAGGCCAACCTCACCCCCAAGCAGATCGATTTCGCCGAGACGATCCACTCGGCCGGTTCCGAACTGCTCGAGCTCATCAACGACATTCTCGACCTGTCGAAGGTCGAGGCCGGCAAGATGGACGTCGAAGCCACCACCGTCCGCACCACGACCCTGTGCGACGCGGTCGCACAGATATTCGGCCCGCTCGCCGAGGAGCGGGGGCTGTCATTCGAGGTGACGGTCGCCAGCGACGTCCCGGCGGAATTCGTCACCGATGAGCAGCGTATTCAGCAGGTGCTGAAGAATCTGCTGTCCAATGCGGTGAAGTTTACTGATTCCGGTGAGGTGCGCCTGGACGTCACCGTCGCGTCCGACGAGATCGCGTTCACCGCGCCGAGCCTGTCCGCCGCGCCGGTGGCGCTGGCGTTCAGCGTGTCCGACACCGGTATCGGGGTGGCGGCCGACAAGCTCCGCATGATCTTCGAGGCCTTCCAGCAGGCGGACGGGACTACGTCACGCCGTTACGGCGGTACCGGGCTCGGCCTGTCGATCAGCAAGGAGCTCGTGCGGCTGCTCGGCGGGGCCATCGGGGTCGCCAGCGCCGTCGGCCAGGGCAGCACCTTCACCCTGTACGTACCGTCGGTGATGCCCTCGGAGGTCCTGCCCTCCACCACCCCCGGGGACAACGAGGGAATCATCATGCTGTCCGGGGAGCCCCGCGCGGCGGCGTCGCGCCGGCCGGCGGGCGCGCAGGGCAGGCATCCGCTGGAGGGATCCCGGTTGGTCGGCCGGCCGGCCGGTTCCGCCGGGGTGCCGGGCGAGGAGACCGACCCCGAGCCGACCGCCACGACGTGGTCGAGCCAGGTGGGATCGGGTAAGGACGGACCGGCCAGGAACGGATCTGCCACGGAGGGGTCGGGTGCGCTGTCGGTGCCGGCGGCACGCCGTCCGTCGCGTTCGGTTCCGGGCGCGACGGGGCCGGTGACGACCGGTATGTCCTTCCTCACCGAAGCGCCCGAGGAGTTCGCCCGCCCCGAGCCCGTCAACGGGCTGGACGAGACCGACCCGCTGGTCGGCGCGACCGTGCTCGTCGTCGACGACGACGTCCGCAACGTGTTCGCCCTCACCAGCGCGCTGGAGATGCACGGCATGCGGGTGCTGTACGCGGACAACGGCCATGACGCGATCCGGCTGCTCCAGCAGGAGGGCTCGATGATCGATCTGGTGCTGATGGACGTGATGCTGCCGGGTCTGGACGGGAACGAGACCACGTCGACGATCCGGCAGATGCCTGCCTTCGCCGCCCTGCCGATCGTGGTGCTGACCGCGAACGCGATGCCGGGTGACCGGGAGAAGAGCTTCGAGGCGGGCGCGACCGACTACATCACCAAACCGGTCGACCTCAGGCATCTGCTCAGCGCCATGCGGTCGCAGCTGTAGGCGGCCGCATGGCGCTGAGCGGCATCCGGTAAGTCGCATCCGTCTGTGGTCGCACCTGGTGGGTGGCCGCGTCCGGGTGGGCATGGAACGGGAGCCTCGGAGCCGCCGATGTCCGCCTGTTTGTCTGTTTGCCTGTCCGCCGACGCGGGGGCCGGTGGGCAGGGATACCGGTACCGGCCCGCGGGGTACGCGCCGGTACCGGCCCACACGGGTACGGTGGGCGCCGCGACCGGCAGGACTTCGTCTGGACCGGGCTGTCTGGACCGGGTGCCTGGATCGGATGTTTTGTCGGCGATACTTCCTGGGAACGGAACGTGAGTATTGCGGAAGGCGTGTGGTCGCGGATGCCTGACCGCTTGAGGGGGCTTGTACGGTTGGGTTTTGACGCATGTCCCCAAAGCTGGCAATGCGCCGTGGGCGAGGAGGCGGGCAGGTGACCGAGCGCAAGGGCAGCCTCGTGGGCGCGGTGGACGCCGAGGATGCGCACGGCACGGAACGTCCGCGTAGCAAGATCCTTCTGGTGGACGACCGGCCCGACAACCTGATGGCCCTCGAGGCGATCCTGGCCTCCCTCGACCAGGATCTGGTCACCGCGTCGTCAGGGGAGGACGCCCTCAAACGCCTCCTGGTGGACGATTTCGCCGTGATCCTCCTGGACGTCCAGATGCCGGGCATGGATGGTTTCGAAACCGCGCACCGCATCAAACAGCGTGGCCGGACGCGGGACACCCCGATCATCTTTCTCACCGCGATCGACCGGGAGCCCCACCACGCGTTCCGTGGGTACGCCGTCGGCGCGGTCGACTACATCGCCAAGCCGTTCGACCCGTGGCTGCTGCGCGCGAAGGTCACGGTGTTCGTCGAGCTGTTCGAGAAGAACGAGCGGGTTGCAGAGCTCGCCCGGGCGAGGGTCCGCGACTTCGACCTGATGGCCGAGATCGCCGAGCGGCTGTCCGCGCTCGAGGTCCTGCTGGAGGGTGCCTCCCCGAGCATCCCCGAGGAGACCATCGCCGCCGCGGCGGCCGAGGTCCGCGGCCTGGTCACGCGGCTGCAGCCGTTCTCCCGGGCCGGCGGCGGCCCGCNCGGCGGCCCGCCGGCCACGACGTCCTGACCGTAGCTGTTCCGCGGGGCCGGGCCACCAGGGGCGCCGTCCACGATCATCCGCACAGAGCATGATCCGGGCGAGTCTGTCGTTCGGTGCGCTTTTCGGCCCGGTGGGCGTACCGNAACGACAAACTCGCGGTGATCTTGTAAGCGGACGACGCACGTCGGGAGGGCGTCGGGGGCCCGGCAAACGGCAACGGGGTGTCAGGAGGACAGGAGAGCACGGCCGGCGGCGGCGTGGACGGCGTCGTCCTGGGGGGTGTGTACCCGTCCGCAGAGGACGTTCCGGTAGTGGCGCTCCAGGGGATTCGCACGGGTCAGGCCGGGATTGCCGATCAGGGCGACCGCCTTGCCCACCGCGTCGATCGCGGCGTTCGTGACCGCCGACTTCACGACGCTGCCACGGGATGTAGGGAGGGCTTTCCCGGCGTCGACCTCGCGCGTGGTCGTCTCGACCAGCAGTCGGGCCGTGGTCAGCGTGACGTCGATCTCCCCGACCGCGGCCTGGAAGCGCGGCAGGCTCGCCAGCGGCCTGCCGAGGTTGGACGGTACCCGCTCGTGCAGAAAACCGATCAGCCAGTCCCGGGCGGCCTCGGCGACCCCCAGATAGATCGAGGCAATGGTCAGACCGCCCCACGCCGCGAGGCCGGACGCAACGGTGGAATCGACCACCCCCGGGTCCCGCAGCCTCGACGCGGGCGTCAGGCCGATCCCCGCCGCGGCGTCCAGGCGCACCCGGTTGAAGATCACGTCGTGGCTTTCGGTTGCGCGCATACCGAAGTGGTCCCAGGTACGGACGATCTCGATGCCCGGGGCGTCCGCCGGCACCAGGAAGGTGCCGATCCGCGGCTCGCGCGGTCTCGGCCGCGCCGAGGCCGGCTCCGGCCGCCCGTGGGAGGCGGCGTCCAGCGCCGGATCGCCGGCGGCCCCGTCGGCGGGATCACCAGCGGGCTCGGCGGCCGGGTCACTGGCGGGGTCGGTGGCTCCCCACACCAGCATCCAGCGCAGCACCGGCGCGCCCGTCGAATAGATCTTGTGGCCGCTGAGCTCCCAGCCGTCCCCGGTCCAACGCGCTGTCGTCGCCGGTATGCCGCCGCGGGCGGGGGTGCCGAGATCGGGCTCCACCCGCAGCCCGTTGGCCAGCGCGCCCTCTTCGACGGCGGAACGCGCAATGGGCCCGTACACCTGCGCAGGCCATGGCTCAAAGCGTCCGCAGCTCGCGTGGATGATGTAGGTCATGGCGAGGACCAGTGTGGTCGACGGGTCGCCGCGGGCGATCGTCCCGAGCACCTCGACCACCTCGGACAGGCCTGCCTCCGCTCCGCCGTAGGCGGCCGGCACCGTCAGTCCGATCAGCCCGGCCCGGTGCAGCCGGTCGAGGTTCGCCACCGGAAAGGTCCCCGACCGGTCGTGCTCGGCCGCGGTCGCGGCGAACTCGACGGCCAGTTCGGCCAGCAGTTCCCGACGGGACTGGCGCGATGGCGCGATCGACGGTGCGACGCTCACTGGTACGCCCCCTGTGCCATTGCAGATCAGGGAATGTTCATCCGGGCCGAAGAACACACGGAACCGCAGCGGGACGGTGGGACACCGGCGTTCACCGGGCGTCGTTTTCCAGGAAGGTTCCGTAGCGGCCGTCGTGGTAGATCAGCGGGGTCACGTCGTCCCCGGTGTGTGCCTGCAGGACCCGGGCAACCAGCAGCCGGTGGTCGCCGGTGGCAACCCGGTGCTCAAGCCGGGCCCGCACCCAGGCTGGCGCCTCGGCGAGCAGCGGCTCACCGGTCGGTAGCCGCGTCCAGCGGGTCGGCGCGGCGAACCGGTCGATCCCCTTGATGGCGAAACGGTGCGCGAGATCGCGCTGGCTGTCGGAGAGCAGGTGTACGACCACCGTGTCCGCGACGAGCAACGACGGCCAGCTCGACGATGTCGACGCCACGGACAGCGAGATCAGCGGCGGTTCGAGCGACAGCGAGGCCACCGACGTCGCGGTGAAGCCGACCGGACCGGAGGCTCCTTCCAGGGTCACCACCGTCACCCCCGCGGCGTGCCGGCGGAAGACCCGGCGGTAGGCGTCCGGGTCGACCCCACGCTCGGCGGCGTTCTCAGCGTCGGCGGGAGCAGCNGGCGGGAGCAGCGCCGACAAGCCGGACCACCGGACTATCGGCGATACCGTGATCGTCCAGCGATTCGGTGAGCCGGGCCTGCGCCGCGTGGCGGGCGGCGNCCGCCCCCACGGTAACCGGCGCCGCCGCGGCCAGCGCCGTGACGGCCGCCCGGACCAGCCCGCCGTTCGCCGCGGACCAGGCCGCGGTCTCGTCGTCGAGCTCCGGCAGCCTGGCTTCGATGATCGAAAATGCCGGGACGGGGACGGTCGCGCCGAGCTCGGCCAGCAGCGGACGCAGATGCAGCTCGGTAACGGGCAGATGCGCCGGTGCGCCCGACACGATCACCGGTATGGCGACCACCCCGGCCAGCGCACCCGACGGGAGCGGGTCGAGGAAGGCCTTGAGCAGACCGGTGTAGGTGGCCTTGTACACCGGCGTCGCCACGACGAGCACACCTGCGCCGCGGACGGATTCCACCGCGCTCGCGACGGCACCGGTGCTGTCGGTGAACAGCTCCGGTGCCAGCAGGGCGAGGTCGACGTCACCGGACTCCGCGGCCGGTTCCGGGGTGGCCGTCCCGAACGCGGGATCGGCGGTCAGACCGTCGCGGATCCGGTCGGCGAGCGCGCGGGCGACCGTGAGCGTCCGCGAACCCGGGCGGGGGTTTCCGCTCAGGACGATGATGCGCGGGAAGGGCTGCGGCATGACCAGCCTCCGACTGGGCTCTCAGTGATCCTGAAACCTGGGCCGCCGGCGGCGCGGGAAGAGAGTGATCGCGCCGTCTTCGACCGATGGGCATATGGATGATCGACGGGCTCGAAGCCTCTGTCCATTCTGTTCCACGGCCACGGTCAACTGTTTGGTCAACTGCCCGGTCATCTGCTTGGTCAATTACCCAGCGATCGGACCAGGAACGAGGCCACATCGAGTTTCTTGTCGAGGACGCCGGCCTCGGTGTAGACGTCCGCGGTGCGTTGCAGGTCCTTTACGACGGTGTCGTCGATCGGGACCGCGAGCATGTTCCGGCGGCCGACCACCGTGGCCGCGACCGGCTCGGGCAGCTTCGTCAGGGAGGCGAACAATGTGGTGAACGCCTCCTTGTTGGAGTTCGTCCATGCGTATGCCCGACCCTGACGGACCAGGAAGTCGGCGATGGCCGCGCGTTTCGCCGGATTCTCGAGCGCCTGCTGCGAGGCTACGGTGAATCCGAGCCCGGTGCTGATCCCGTCGCCGTCCCGAAGGACCCGGGCGCCCTTTGCCTCCGAAAGCGCGATGTACGGGTCCCAGGTGGACCACGCCGCGATCTGGTTGGAGTCGAAGGCGGCACCGGCCGCCTGCGGCGTCAGGAACGAGATCTCCACGTCGTTCGGGGTGAGCCCGGCCTCCCGGAGCGCGCCGAGCAGCAGGTAGTGCCCGACGCTGCCCTTCGTGGTCGGCGAGACGGTCTTGCCCTTCAACTCCGCCACGCTGTGGATGGGCGAGTCCTTGCTGACCAGGAGCGCGACCCCCCGCGGGGAGCCGCGGGACGCGCCGACGACCTTCAGCGGCGCGCCGGAGCCGAGCGAGGACAGGACGGGCGCGTCTCCGGCGCCGCCGATGTCGGCGGCGTTCGCCCGCAGTGCCTGCAACAGAGGCGCCGCGGCGGAGAAGTCCGACCATTCGATCTTGTACGGCGCATCCTTGAGCGCGCCGGAGGCATCGAGCACCGCCTTGTTCTGACCGACCTGGTCCGCGACCCGCAGGGTCACACCGGACAGGTCCGGCGCGGCACCCGCCGGCGTCGTCGCCTGCGGCGCGTCGGATCCCCCGCCGCAGGCGACAGCCAACAGCAGGGCCACGAGCGCGGCGAGGCCGACGAGCAGGCGGGATTTCGGACGGGTTGACAGACGTGGCATCAGGCAACTCCGGTACGCGGATCTCTGTCGTCCGCGAAGGTGAAGGAAAACGTGACGGTGGCGGGAAACAGGCCGGACGATTCCGGACAGCCCTGGCCGACGGAAACCGGCCGGACGGCGGGAACATCAGGGCCGCAGTCGAAAATCCTGGTTACGGAAAGCTACAATTCGATGGGAAAACGGCCGTGCACCGACCGGATCCGAGATGGCGGCGGCGACGAGTCCGTCATCGACAGCGGCTACTCCAGGCCCGACCGTAATCCACGCAACGACGTCGCGTCAGGACGGTCTCGGCAGGCATAAAACAGCACTCTGCGTATTTTTTGCTTGTTCAGTCAAGAAGTAGAAAAGTGATATGTATCACACAAGTTGGTCCGTTGACGCAGGTGGGAGCGTCATGCTTCCGTTGATTTCATGCTCAAGCCGGCGCTTCTGGTGACTCGGGGTCACATCGACCTTCTTCGGGTGAAGTCCGCCGCATGTCCGGCGTCCCGGCCAGGGACGTGACCTCATCTGAGGTGTGACGATCTGAAGGTGTGACGCGACGAGCGCCCGGCAGGCCTGCGCCAGGAATTTCTGATCGTCTTCGGTCGTCCACAACGGTTTGTTTTCGGATATCCGACAAACTGGCCGTGTCTCCCGACGGATCGGTCTCCCGACCGGAGCGGTCTCCCGACGGATCGCGACAGTTCCCAACAGACAGCCGGCGGATCCGCCGCGATACACGCCGTTCTTCCGGCCGGCCGCCACCCGCGTCCGGCGTCCACCCGGCGGCACAGGTGAACGGTAGGGCGGCCCGTCGATCCGAGCAGCTACAGCACCAGAGCGCCCCCTGACCCCTCGCCGGCCGCCACCGCCGGCAGCCAGGCACAGCACATCGACAGCGTCACCACCGACATCGCCGCCGGCCTTGTGTTCCCGCCGGCTCTGTGTTCCAGCGACCGTGCTGGCGCCGGAAACACATCCGGAGCGGAGAAATCCACAAGCGGAGAATTTGTGACGACACAGACACTCCCCACGGGGAGGGACACGGCGCGCGCGGCCGGCCAGGACGGGGGCGCCGACGCGTCGGACAACACGCCCGCGCTGCCGGACGTCCCGCCCGGGCGCGGTGCCCCGGCGCTGACGACGGTCACCGCGTCAGCCGCCAGGCGGCGTGGCGTCCCGCGCTGGGTCCGGCGGCCGGTGGGCCCGCTGCTCCTGCTGCTGCTGTGGCAGATCGCGAGCTGGCGTGGCAGCACGTCCACCGAACTGCTCGCCTCACCGTGGACCGTCGTCACCACCTTTGCCGACCTCGTCGGCAGCGGCGAGCTGCCGACGGCGATCGCGGTGTCACTGCGCCGCGCCGCCACCGGCGTGCTGCTCGGCGGGTCCGTCGGCGTCCTCCTGGCGCTGCTCGCGGGGCTGTTCCGGCTCGGCGAGGATCTCATCGACGCGTCGGTGCAGATGATCCGGACCGTGCCGTTCGTGGGCCTCATCCCCCTGTTCATCATCTGGTTCGGCATCGGTGAGACGCCAAAGATCGCCCTGGTCGCCTTCGGTGTCGCCTTCCCGCTCTACATCAACACCTACGCTGGTATCCGCAACGTCGACTCGAGCCTCGTCGAGGCCGCCCGAACGGTAGGGCTGACCCGGCTGGGGCTGATCCGGCACGTCATCCTGCCCGGCGCGCTGCCGAACGTGCTGGTGGGGCTGCGCTTCTCCCTGGCCATCTCGTGGCTCGCGCTCATCTTCGCCGAGCAGATCAACGCCAACCAGGGCCTGGGGCAACTGATGAACGACGCCCAGGAGTTCCAGCGAACCGACATCATCGTCGTCTGCCTGGTCGTCTACGCCTTTCTCGGACTCACCGTCGACGCCATCGTCCGACTTCTCGAAAGGGTGCTGCTGTCGTGGCGACCGGCATTCAGCGGAACGTGACCGCCCGGCCCGGCCCGGAAGCGCCCGGGCAGTCCCCGACGCATCCAGCGGTGGACCGTCCACCGGTCGACACCGCGGGCGGGCAGCCGGAGCGCGCCGACCCACCGACAGCCCCGGAAGCGGACCAGGCGCCCGCGCACCCACCGGCGGCCGGCCCGCTCCCNCCGGCGGCCGGCCCGCTCCCGACCCCGGACGGCACCCCGCTCGCCGTGACGGTCCGCGGCCTGCGGCGCGCGTTCGGCAGCAACGTCGTCATCAACGACCTCGACCTGGACGTACCGGCCGGCCAGTTCGTCGCGCTGCTCGGCGCCAGCGGCTGCGGGAAGAGCACGCTGCTGCGCATCCTCGCCGACCTCGACACCGAGATCAGCGGGCAGGTGCGGGTGGCGTCCCGGCGGGCCGTGGCCTTCCAGACACCGCGCCTGCTGCCGTGGAAACGGGTCTGGCGCAACGTTGTCCTCGGCCTTCCCGGCCGGCCCGACAGGGCCAGGGCGACCGCGGCACTGACCGAGGTGGGCCTCACCCACCGGGCCGACGCCTGGCCGAAGACGCTCTCCGGCGGTGAGGCGCAGCGGGCCTCCCTCGCCCGCGCCCTTGTCCGTGACCCCGACCTGATGCTGCTCGACGAGCCGTTCGGCGCCCTCGACGCGCTTACCCGGATCCGGGTGCAGGGGCTGGTCGAGCAGTTGTGGCAACGTCACAGCCCGGCGATCCTGCTGGTCACCCACGACGTCGAGGAAGCCCTGCTACTCGCCGACCGGGTTCTGGTCATGAAGGACGGGGTGATCGCCCACAGCGCGACCATCGCCCTTGCCAGGCCCCGCGACGTCGGCGATCCGCGTTTCGTCGCGCTGCGTGCCGAACTGCTCGGCTGGCTTGGAGTCGGGCATGCCCGCTCCGAGGCGGCCAACGGTCGTCCGGCGCGGGACGGCGAGCCCGACCCGGCAGCCGATGTCCGAGAACCTCCGCCCAGACAGAAAATCCTCTCATGACCTCTTCTCAGATACCCGCGTACTCGGACGTCGATCCGTTCCACCGCCGCCTGCACCAGATCACCCAGGGCGAGCTGGACCCGGACACCGCGCAGACATCGGGGATGCGCCGGTTCTCCGCCATCAGCGGCAAGACCGTCGGATCGTCCAAACTGTGGATGGGACAGGTGCACGTCGCCCCGGCCACCGCGTCCGGCAACCATCATCACGGCCGCTCCGAGACCGCCATCTACGTGGTCAGCGGCCATCCGGAGTTCGTCTTCCTCGACCAGGCGGTCGAGGGGACGGACGAGCCCGGCCCCGGCCGTGAGGTCCGGGTGCGGACCTCACCGGGTGACTTCATCTTCGTGCCGCCGTGGGTCCCGCACCGCGAGGAGAACCCCGACCCGAGCCTCGAGGCCATCGTCGTGATCGCCCGAAGCACCCAGGAGGGGATCGTGGTCAACCTCGAGGACCTGCGGTGGGCCGGGCCGGTCCTGACCAACGGATCGGATGTCGAGGGCTGTTCCTGACCGACCGTCCTGACCAATCGTCCTGACCGACCCTGCTGACCGCTCGTTCTGACCGCTCGCTGGTCCCGTGCGGTCGCGATCCATCCCAACCTCGCACGTCATGTTCACGAGGAGCAGCGCCATGCCTGTGGAGTTCATCGGACTGATCGCAACCAACGAAGGGTCGGAAACGCATCGGAGCTCCGGAGCGGTCATCGACCCGAACTACGTCCGCCGGTTCGCCCGCGTTCACGAGGACGCCGACTTCGACCGGGTACTGATCGGCTACAGCTCCGCATCACCCGACAACATCCAGGTCGCGGCCTATGCCGCAGCCCACACCGAGCGTCTCGGATATCTGGTCGCGCACCGGCCGGGCGTGGTCTTCCCGACGGTGGCGGCCCGCTATTTCGCCACCCTCGACCATTTCTCCGGCGGGCGGATCGCCGTCCACATCATCACCGGTGGCAGCGACGCCGAGCAGCGGCGGGACGGCGACTACCTGACCAAGGACGAACGTTACGACCGCACCGACGAATACCTCGACATCGTCCGCAAGACGTGGACGTCCACCGAGCCGTTCAGCCACGAGGGGCGGTACTACAAGCTGGCGGACCATCTGGCCACCGTGCGCCCGGTCCAGCAGCCGCACATCCCGCTGTACTTCGGTGGGTCGTCACAGGCGGCCTACCGGGTCGGCGGCAGGCAGGCGGACGTGTTCGCCCTGTGGGGCGAGCCGCTGGCGCAGACCGCCGAGCAGATCGCCGCGGTGAACCAGGCCGCCGAGCGGGCCGGCCGGCCCAGGCCGGGGATCAGCGTGTCGTTCCGGCCGATCCTCGGCCCGACCGAGGACCTTGCCTGGGAGCGGGCGCACCGAATCCTCGCGGACACCCGCGCGAACCTGGCCGCGCCCGGCAACATCTTCAGCCAGTTCCGCCACGCGTTCAGCCCTGAGCGGGCCCCGGCGAACGTCGGGTCACAGCGCCTGCTGGCCGCGGCCGCCGCCGGCGAGCTGCACGACCGGGCGCTGTGGACGCCGCTGGCCGCCGCCACCGGTGCCGCGGGCAACTCGACGGCTCTGGTCGGCACCCCGGAGACGGTCGCGCAGGCGTTGCTCGACTACATCGACATCGGCGTGACCACAGTGCTGATCCGTGGTTACGACCCCTACGACGACACCATCGACTACGGACGTCAGCTCATCCCGCTGGTCCGCGAGGAGGTCGCCCGTCGGGACCGGGGGGAGGCCGCGAACCGCACCGCGATCGCGCCGGGACCCGCGGCACTGGCGGCCAACGGCGCGAGCGTGAACTGAACGTGAAGCGAACGTGAACCGAGTGTAAAGTCGACAGGCGGGTGGGTGTGCTACCAGTCAACCGGTCCACGCCCCCGTCCGGCGATCCCGGGGGGATCGCCGGATACCGTGTACGCCAGGGCAAACACAACCAGCACACGACAGCGGGAAAACCCGGCGCCAGCACGACGAAACGCAACCTCCACGAAGCTTTCCAGCTCTGTTATCCTTCGGATGTGAATTATCACGTGGAGCCGAGACCACGCATCGCTGGTCCGCTGCACGCCGGGCTCCTTCTCGAGGCTTTCTGGCCTCCTCGTCGCGAACACGACTTCGATCAGTACTGTCCGGGCTCCCTCGCGCGCTAGAGACAGGATCAGCGCTCACCAGCCCGTTCCGCAAAATTCTTTTGGCCGTAGCGGCCGTCCGTCAGAATTTATGTGACCACTGATCGAAAACGACACAACATGTTTTCTCGCACCTGAGTACCAGTCCGGTCGAGCCGGGAGGTGTCGAGGAATCCGAAGGAGCCATTCACATGACCGCGCCACGCCCAGGTTCGTCCCACCTTGAGCAGCCCCGTCTCACAGTGACGCAGAGACGCCGCCTGGACACCCTGACAACCGCCCGCGCAACGGTCGCCACCCCCCTCCGGCAGCAGCCGGAGCGCGATGTGGTCGTACTCGGTCGCGCCGCCTCCTGGCAGCAGCCGACCGTCCAGCCCCCGGCCGGTTCACCGATCATCGCACCGGCCGGCGCGCCGACCACCACGCCGCAGCGCCCCGAGCGCGGCGTGTGGATCGACCGTCCCACCTGGAGCGCGTTCGTCGACGGAAAGCTGCTCGACCTGACCTATCTCGAGTTCGAGTTGCTCGACTTTCTGGTGCGCCATCCGGCGCTGGTGCACTCCCGCACCGCGCTGCTGCGCTCGGTCTGGGGCTACAACCTCGACGACGACCCCCGGGCGGCCGGCCGGACCGTGGACGTGCACATCACCCGGCTGCGGCGCAAGCTGGGGCCCGAGCACCGAGACCGCATCGAGACCATCCGCCGGGTCGGTTACCGCTACCGTCCCGTCTCCACGGGCCGCCAGGCATAGGCCGGGCCCGACGGGGCTCCGGTCGCACCGACGGCGCCCGAACGACCGTCACCCAGTGGGCCCAGCCTGACCGACGTCCCGGCCACGCGGCCATCTCGAGCGCCGAGGTCACCTCGAACGTCGAGGCCGTCCCGGGTGCCGGGGCGGGCCGTCGTCCGCGCGGCGGGACATGTCGGTGAGTCCAGTTGTCTACCGTGCCCGCTACCGTGCCTGCTACTGTGACGCTCGGGTATCCGAAGAATCACCGTGCGGTATGGTTCTTGAAGACTACCATGACCACGCCAAGGAGATCATCATGCCGGGGGGCGTGACACGAGGTCAGCCGGAGCCCGGTTTCCCGATCAAGGCCGCTCCCGCGCCCGACGCCGGGCGCATCCGTCGCGACGCCAGCCAGCGGTGGGCACATACCGCTGGAAACACGTAGTTTTTCTGGTAATGAGCGCAGCGGAGAAGTACTTTGACCCGATGGACGGCGTGGCCGAAGCCCAGCTTGCATCGGTTCTCCGCCTGTCCGTGATGCGGCTGTCGCGGCGTATGCGCCAGGAGCGGTCGAACACCCTGACACCCACGCAGATCGCCACCCTCGCCACCCTGAAACGGCACGGCTCGATGACCCTCGGTGAGCTCGCCGCGCACGAGCGGGTGCAGCCGCCGTCGATGACGCGGGTGGTCGCCCACCTCGCCGAAGCGGGCCTGGTCGCCCGCGGCGCGCATCCCTCCGACGGCCGGCAGGTCATCGCGCGGATCACCGAAGCGGGCATCGACCTGCTGGAGGCCGACCGCCGGCGCCGCGACGAGTGGCTCGCCGAACGGCTGGCGTCACTGAGCCCGGACGAGATGGCCGCGCTCGAGCGGGCCGCGCCCATCCTGGACACGCTGGCCGGCTCATGACGGGGGCCGGCTCATGACGGGGGCCGCCGTCGGCCCGTGACACGGCCCGCCACCACCGGTGCTGGTGCGCGCGGGCGGGGCATCCGCGTCCAGGTCGTCGACCGGGCGCCGTCTCTCCATGCCGCGCGTCATGCACCCATACCGTCCATGTAACCCATGTAACCCATGTAATCCATGTAATCCATGTCACCCATGCCGTCCTACAGCTCCACCCAGCCGCTGTCCTCCTCGGACGCGTCCGCGGCCGCCAGCACCCGCGCGATGGTGAGCAGGTCGTGGAAGGTCGCGCCACGGACCAGCGCGGGGTCGCCCAGCTCGGTGACCCGGACGACGTCGTAGGTCGCCTCGATCAGACCGGGACGTGCGCCCGGGACCGCGCGCATCAGCAGATCGCGCGTGCCGTCCGCGTCCTGGCGCAGGACGCGGCGGCCCTGCACCACCATCCGCCCGCCGGTCCCGCAGATCGTGATCGTGGCGGTCTCCAGCCGGCCGTCGGGCCGCTCGTTGATCAGTGCCGTGGCGCCGCTGGCCGACAGCAGCGCGAAGGTGACGGGCGCGTCGGCGGTGAGCCTGGCCGCGGGCATGGCGTCCGGGCTGGCGCAGACGGCGAGCACCTCCCCGCACCAGCGGACGACCAGGTCGACGATCTCGGCCCGGCCGGACTGCCCCGCCGGGGCCCCGAGTACGGTCACCTGGGTGATCCGGCCGAGGGCGGCCAACGACGCCTGTACATGCCAGGCCGCCGGCCAGGCCCGGCCGTCCATGGCGACGACATGCGCGAGGTCGGACTCCTCCGCCAGGTCGGCGACGGCCCGCAGCGACTCCGGGTCGGCGGTCGTCGGACGAGCCAGCAGCACGTGCAGGCCGGCTTCGACGGAGCGGCGCGCGATCACGTCGGAGCCGGGCGGCCCCATTTCGATGCACACGGCCTCGATCTCGTCGGAGAGCATCGCGACCAGATCCGCGTAGGCGCGTGGTGCCTCGGCCTCCGCTGCCCAGGCCAGCGACTCCAACGGCTCGGGCGCGAGCAGGCCGACCACGTCCACCCCCGCGTCCCGTAGCACCGGTGCGGTCGTGCGGTCGCTGCCATCCGTCGCCAGAGCCATCGCGCCGGGCAGGTCGGGCAGCAGTCGTCGGGTGTCGCGTCGGCGTTCCCGCCATTCGCGCGCACCTGTCGGATCACGTTGGGCCACCAACTCGGGAACCGTTGTCACATACCGATAGTGCCCTCCAGCGCGGGGGCCTGGAGCGTTATTCGTAACTACCCGGCATCAAACTCCCGACGCCAACAGGAGGAGATCTTTTTGTCCGACTTATTACCATCATTCCCATCAATGGTGGAGCCGGTGTCGGTAACCGGCGGCCGCATCATGCAGAATCCGCGGTCATGGCTCGGATGTTCGTGGCGTTGCTCCCACCGGAGGATGTCCTGCAGCCACTCGCCGATGCCGTCGAGCGGCTACGGGCCGACCGGTCGGGGCCGGCGGTGGGGCTGCGGTGGGCTTCACCGAAGAGCTGGCACATCACACTCGCCTTCCTCGGCGAGGTACCCGCGGGCGTCCGGCCCGCGCTGGCTCGGGCACTGGCCCGGGTGGCCGCCGAGCACCCGCCGGCACCGGTGACCATTTCTGGTGGCGGACGCTTCGGGAGCCGGGTGCTGTTCGCGGCGGTCGACGAGCGGCCGCTGGCGCCACTGGCCCGTGCGGTCGCCCAAGCGGCCAGGCAGGCCGGAGCGGACGGCCTGGACCCCCGCGAGTGGCGGGGGCACCTCACGCTCGCGACCCACCGGCCGTCCCCCCACCGGCAGGGCCGACACACCGACGCACCGGCACCGGCCGATCAACCGGACCTGGCGGTGTTGGTCGACAGCCTCGCCGGGGTCAGCGCCCGGCCGTGGACGGCGACCGGGTTCGCCCTCATGAGCAGCGGATCACCGCCCGGCCCCCCGTACGCGACGACGGCCACCTGGCCGCTGGCGGGCTGAGTCGCCGGCGGGCTGGGCCCGCTGACACGCCAGGGCCCGCCACAGCGGCACGATCACCTGTCGGCCACGGCGACGGCGGGCCCGGGAGCGATCCTGTCCAGCGTGTCCAGTTCCCGCTCGCCAAGAACGATCTCCAGCGCCCGCAGCGCCGCGGTGAGCTCGTCGACACCGTGCGGGCGGATGGTTGCCGCGGTCAGCTCCGGCTGGGCGAGCAGCCAGGCGAGCGCCACGCTCGCGGGTCGTTCACCGAACGATTCGCACAGGGCCACGAACGCCTCGAACCGAGGCCGGTGCCGCTCCAACCGCCGTTCCACCTGCCGCAGTTCCACCTGCCGCTGTTCCGGCACGCCCGCCGGCGCGTACGCTGAAACACCGTCGAGCAGCGCGTCCAGCAGCGGGCTGCGCCCGATCACGCCCACGCCGTAGGACTGGCAGACCGGCAGCACCTCCGTCTCGGCCGCACGCTCCAGCACGCTGTAGTCGCACAGGTTGCTGACAAGGCCGAGGGAACGCCGCCGCATCGCGGCCTCGTTGCCCGCCGCGATCTCCCAGCCGGCCAGGCCGGACGAACCGACATAGACGATCTTCCCCTGGGCGGCCAGCATGTCCGTGGCCTGCCAGATCTCCTCCCATGGGGTGTCCCGGGCCGGCGAGGATATCTGAAGAAGGTCGATATGGTCGGTGCGCAGCCGGCGCAACGACTCCTCGCAACGCCGCCGGATCTCGGGCCCGGACAGCTTCCCGTCACCCGCGGGCCGGCCCGGGCCCGGGCTGGCCGGTCCGTGCAGCCCGGTCGCCAGCACGATCTGGTCACGGCGCCCATGGCTCCTCGACAGCCAGTCACCGACAGCGTACTCGGCGGCGCCCGCGTCGGTGTATCCGGTGGCACGGGTGGGCCGCCCGTGGGCGTTCGCGGTGTCGAGGAAGGTGTCGAAAAAGGTGATACCGGCGTCCAGCGCCCGGTCCATGACTGTGCCGGAGAGGTCCGTGCCCACCGATGGTCCGACATTCATCACGCCCAGGCACAGCCGGGACACCCGCACGCCGGTACGGCCAAGATGCGCGTGGATCACAGAACAATCTCCCGTCATCGGCGACCGGCCCACCCGGAGCGCCCATGACCCACTATGCCGACGCGAACGCCGTCCGCCGTAAGCGGTGCCCGGAAGACACCGGCGGACCCTTCCGCGGAACCGTCCACGAAGCCCCGTGGCGATGCCCGGAAGCGCCATCCACGGACGGCCCCGAATCATGGCCAACCATGCCGGAAGGAATGAGATGGAGAGCTTGCCGCCGAACCGCATGTAACGGGTGGCGTAGGACACGTCGGGCGGAAGACACCGATCACGGGCGTGTGCAGGCCACAACCGCGAGACTTGGGGACAACCGTTGCCTACCGCCGAACCGGCCCGAGCGGTCCACACCCCGACGCCGCGGCCCCGGCGTGAGCCACACCGACGTGATCGCTACAGCGAGAGGAGCCCGGCGTGACCGAGCAGGTCAGCACTTTGACCGTCACCGACAACCGCACCGGCCGGACCTATGAGATCCCGATCGAGAACGGCGCGATCCGCGCCAACACCCTGCGTTCGATAAAGCTTGACGAGAGCGACTTCGGCCTGCTGACCTATGACCCGGCTTTCACGAACACGGCGAGCTGCCGTAGCGCGATCACCTTCATTGACGGCGACGCCGGCATCCTGCGCTACCGCGGCTTTCCGATCACGGAGCTGGCCGACAAGAGCAGCTTCCTGGAGGTCGCCTACCTGCTGCTCGCCGGGGAGCTGCCCACGGCCTCGGAGCTGGCGGTGTGGGAAAGCGAGATCACGCACCACACGCTCGTCCACGAATCGATCAAGAAGTTCATCGACGGCTTCTACCACGACGCGCACCCGATGGGCATCCTGCTGTCGAGCGTCGGCGCGTTGTCGACCTTCTACCCGGACGCCAAGGAGATAACCGATCCCGGGCTGCGCCGGCTACAGATCGTCCGGCTCATCGCGAAGATCACGACATTGGCGGCCTTCTCCTACCGACACTCGATCGGGCTGCCGTACGTCTACCCGGACAACGACCTGTCCTATGCCGGCAACTTCCTGAACATGATGTGGAAGGCCACCGAGCTCAAGTACGAGCCGGACCCGATTCTCGAGCACGCCCTCGACGTCCTGTTCATTCTGCACGCCGACCATGAGCAGAACTGTTCGACGAACGCGATGCGGGCCGTCGGGAGCTCCCAGGCCGACCCCTTCTCGGCAGCCGCCGCGGCTATTTCCGCGCTGTACGGCCCGCTGCACGGCGGTGCCAACGAGCAGGTACTGCGGATGCTCACCGAAATCGGGTCGGTGGAGAACATCCCGGCCTTCATCGAGCAGGTCAAGAGTGGCAAGAAGAAGCTGATGGGATTCGGGCACCGGGTGTACAAGAACTACGACCCGCGGGCCCGGGTGATCCGGCAGATAGCCGACGAGGTGTTCAAGGTCACCGGGACGAACCCGCTGCTCGACCTGGCCCTGGAACTGGAGCGGGTCGCGCTCGAGGACGAGTACTTCATCAAGCGGAAGCTCTACCCGAACGTCGACTTCTACACCGGCATCATCTACCAGGCGATGGGTTTCCCGGTGGAGATGTTCCCGGTGCTGTTCGCGGTCGGGCGGATGCCAGGCTGGCTCGCCCAGTGGGAGGAGGGCCTGCTCGACCCGGAGCAGAAGATCGCCCGGCCGCGCCAGCTCTACGTCGGCCACGAGGAGCGTCCGTACACGCTGATCGAGGACCGCTCGCCTGACTTCGCCGGTGCCTCCGACTCGATCGCGGCGCTGGCGGCCCAGGCGGCCCCGACCCGCCCGCGTCGGTAGAAACCGCTATACCCCCGGTCCCGTGGAAAGAGCGATGAGTACTGGTCCTGGAGTGTTCCGCGGAACACTCCAGGACCAGTACCGGCACGGCGTCGGAAACGAACGGTCCGGATGAAACGGAGAAAAGCGGCCCACCGGAAAAATCCGGTGGAAAGGCTGACGGAAAAGCAGGTTACGCGGGCTACGGCGGACTACAGACGTTCGACCACGTGGTCGATGGCGCCGGTGAGCGCCTGGATGTCGGACGGCTCGACCGCCGGGAAGCAGGCCACCCGCAACTGGTTGCGGCCGAGCTTGCGGTACGGCTCCACGTCCACGATGCCGTTGGCCCGCAGGGTGCGGGCGACCGCGGCCGCGTCCACGCCCTCGAAGTCGATCGTGACGACAACCTGGGAACGCTGCGCCGGGTCTGCGACGAACGGCGTCGCGTAGCTCGTCTTCTCCGCCCAGGTGTAGAGAATCGACGACGACTCGGCCGTGCGGCGCACGCACCAGTCCAGGCCGCCGCCCGCGAGCATCCACTCGACCTGGTCGGCGAAGAGGAACAGCGTGGCGACCGCGGGAGTGTTGTACGTCTGATCCTTGGCGCTGTTGTCCCGGGCGGTGGTGAGGTCCAGGAAGGGCGGGATCCAGCGGTCGGAGGCGGCGATCTCGGCCAGCCGCTCCAGCGCGGCCGGGGACAGCAGCGCCACCCACAGTCCGCCGTCGGAGGCGAAGTTCTTCTGGGGCGCGAAGTAGTAGGCGTCCGCCTGCGAGATGTCGACCGGCAGGCCACCGGCGCCCGAGGTCGCGTCGACCAGGTGCAGCGCTCCCGCGTCCGCCCCGATCGGGCGGCGCACCGGCTTGGCCACGCCCGTGGACGTCTCGTTGTGTGGCGTCGCGTACACGTCGACACCCGGCTCGGGCGCCCACTCGGGGTGGCTGCCCGGTGCCGAGGAGACGACCGACGGCTCGGCCAGGAACGGCGCGCCCTTCGTCGTGTCGGCGAACTTGCCGCCGAACTCCCCGAACACCAGGTGCTGGGAGCGTTCGCGGACGAGGTTGAAGGCGGCGGCGTCCCAGAAGGCGGTGGCCCCGCCGAGGCCGAGCACCACCTCGTAGCCGTCGGGCAGCGAGAACAGCTCGGCCAGCCCGGCGCGGACCCGCCCGACCAGGGCGCGCACGGGCTTCTGCCGGTGCGACGTCCCGAGCAGCGACGTGCCGGTGGCGGCAAGCCGGGCCACCGCCTCGGGGCGGACCTTGGACGGCCCGCAGCCGAAGCGTCCGTCGACCGGACGCAGATGTTCGGGGATGACGATCTGGTCAGGCATGAATATCTCCGAGCGGCCGGGGAGCCGGGCCGACGTAGCGGGCGGACGGGCGGATGAGGCGCCCGGTGCGCTTCTGCTCCAGGATGTGGGCGCTCCACCCAGCGGTACGCGCGCAGGTGAACATGGACGTGAACATGTGCGCCGGCACCCCGGCGTAGTCGAGCACGACCGCGGACCAGAACTCGACGTTCGTCCGCAGCGGGCGGTCGGGGTACCGGTTGGTGAGCTCCTCGATGGCGGCGGCCTCCAGCGCCTCGGCCACCTCGTAGCGGTTCGAGCCGAGATCGCGCGCGGTGCGGCGCAGCACCCGGGCGCGCGGATCCTCCGCGCGGTACACGCGGTGCCCGAAGCCCATCAGCCGCTCCTTGCGGTCCAGCGCCCGGCGGACGTATCCGGTCGGGTCTCCGGTGGCCTCCACCTCGTCGAGCATCGCCAGTACCCGGGACGGGGCGCCGCCGTGCAGCGGGCCGGAGAGCGCGCCCACCGCGGAGGACAGCGAGGCCGCCGCGTCCGCGCCGGTGGAGGCCACCACCCGGGCCGTGAACGTGGATGCATTCATACCGTGCTCGGCCGCGGACACCCAGTAGGCGTCCACCGCCTGGACATGCTTGGGATCCGGCTCACCCCGCCAACGGATCATGAAACGTTCGGTGATCGTGCGAGCCCGGTCGACCTCCTTCTGCGGGACGGCGGGCTGGCCGAGGCCGCGGGCCGCCTGCGCGACGAAGGACAGCGCCACCACCGAGGCCCGGGCAAGATCGTCGCGCGCCTGGGCGTCGGAGATGTCGATGAGCTGGCCGAACCCCCAGTGGGGAGCCAGCATCGCCAGCGCGCTCTGCACGTCCACCCGGATGTCGCCGGAGTGCACCGGCAGCGGGAACGGCTCCGCCGGTGGCAGGCCGGGTTCGAACGAGGAGTCGACGAGCAGCCCCCACACGTGGCCGTAGTCGACCTTGCCAACAAGATCCTCGATGTCGACGCCGCGATACCGTAGCGCGCTGCCTTCCCTGTCCGGCTCGGCGATCTCGGTCTCGAAGGCGATCACGCCCTCGAGACCGGGCTTGAAATCACTCGTCTTCTCAGACATCGAAGTCCGGGGCTCCGCTTCCTGTCTCCGCCGGCCGGTCGCGTGGACGACGACGCGGGGTCTGGGCACGCCGAACGCCAGCCGATAGCTGATCTGAGCTGGTTGCATCATCGGGCAGAATTACCTGTCTGCATCCTGCCCTCTCGGCGGAAGCGGTGCCATAGCCCGGCAGGACACCGCCGGCGGCCCACGGCGAGCGCGATCGGAACTTACCCGGCAGACCGGGCCTCGCCGGCCGTAACGGCCTCGCCGACGTGGCGCAGGTCACTTTCGACCCAGAAGATCACCTGTACCCGACGTCACCGGGGCGGGCCTCCGGGCGGGCCTGCCCGGAGAAAGGTGACACGATCGACGGTGTGTCCGCCCGCCCGAACCACGCCCGGCCGCCGGTGCCCGATCCCGCCGCCCAACGGCGCTGTTACAGCGCGGGCAGGCTGCACGAGTCCGACCTTGCCCCCACCTGGGTGGCCCAGTTCGCGCGCTGGTACGAGCAGGCGTCCGCGGTGGCCGCCGAGCCGGGGTCGGCACTGCCCGAGCCGAACGCGATGGTGTTCGCGACCGCGGACACCCGCGGCCGGCCCAGCGCCCGGACCGTTCTGCTCAAGGGATTCGACGAGCGCGGCTTCACGCTCTTCACCAACCTCGGCTCCCGCAAGGCCCGGGAGGCCGCCGCGAATCCGTACGGTTCGCTGGTGTTTCCCTGGCACGCCCTGCAACGACAGATCGTCGCCGTCGGCGGGCTCGAGGAGGTGTCACGCGCCGAGACCGCGGCGTACTTCCGGTCCCGGCCGCGCGGCTCGCAGCTCGGGGCGTGGACGAGCCGGCAGTCCGAGGTGATCGGTTCCCGGGACTGGCTGGACCGGCGCTGGGCCGAGCTGGACGCTCGCTGGCCGGCGCCGGAACCGGTCCCGGTGCCGGCGTTCTGGGGAGGGATAAGGCTCGTCCCGGAAACGGTCGAGTTCTGGCAGGGAGGCCCTGACCGGCTGCACGACCGGCTGCGCTATCGTCGAATCGATGCCGACGACACTCCTGCCGACACTTCCGCGGACGAGGTCCGGGCTGGTGAACCGCGGTCCGGTGAACCCGGTACCGGCGAACACGGCCAGTCACACGCGGATGGCCGCTGGATCGTCGAGCGCCTGTCACCATGAGACGCGGCGTGTTGGGAAATTCTTATGCGCCAGCGCCTTTGCGGCAGGCCGCGACAAGGCCGCTTCGCAAACATGACACAATCGTCAATCAAGCCGGCCGGCCGAATCGAATAATCTACAGAAACACAATTCCATCACACGCGGTTACGCTTTTGATCACAACTGGCACCTCCGCGTGCGAGTTGCGCAAGCCCATTGGTAGCATCCCTCGCAACATGCTGCTGTGACAGCGGCCACAGGCCCGCTTCCGGCATGCCAAAAGCCTTGAGGGGGCAAACACAATGCGTTTAGGCAGGACGCGGCTAACTCTAGCCGGCGTAATCGGATCAATGCTGATCGGGTTGACCGCCCCGGCCGCATGGGCAGACGACACGACGTCGGCTCCTGACCCGGGCACCGCGGCGAAGACGGTCCAGCAGGTGCCGGCGCAGTCGGGTCTCCCGCTCAGCCTCCCGGCCAACCTTCCCGCCAACCTTCCCGCCAACCTCCCGGCGGACATCACGCAGCTCTCCCCGGACGTGCTGCACAACCTGCTCAGCCTCGTTCCCGGCCTGCCGGTGGACATCCAGGGCCTGCTCGACTTGAGCAAAGTGGGCAACCTGCTGGCCCAGCCGCTGGCGCTTCTGCACTCCTGCGGCCCCGACGGGGGCAAGTGGCAGCTGAAGAACACCTCCGACAAGCCCTTCGGGTTCGGCTGGTATGACACCAAGGGCAAGGGCGGCACCGGCGAGATCCCGCCGGGCGGACTGATTACTCTCGTCACCCACGTGCTCGACGCCGTCCTGGCCATTCCGTTCGACCTGTTGTCGGGCAGCCTGCTCAAGGCGATCCCGGCCATCGGTGTTGCCAACTGCCCCGGCGCGGACAACGGCGGAGGCGGCGCGGATCAGCAGCAGGATGTCGACACCGGCGGCGCCACCGTACCGGTCTCCACACCGGCGAACGCCGTGGTCACGGACCGGGTCTACTACACAGGATGATGCTCCTGGGTTCGAGTGTGTGCCGTCGCCCCGCCTCCGGGGTGGCGGCACACGCCGTTTCGTCCACCGGTATGCCCGCTGGTGCCGCGCCCACCGGAGGCACGCCCGTGTCCACATCCACATCCACATCCGTGTCGGCGGCGGCAGCGGCCGGCAACACACCGCCCCCACGGCGGCTGTCCCCGCGGCGCGCGGGAATCCCGTCGCTCGTTCTCGCCGGGCTGATCGCCTTCACCGGTTGCGGCGGAGGATCGGCGGACTCGCCGACGGGCACCCAGCCGACGGCGCCGACGAGCACGGCCGTCCCGCAGGCGGCGCACAGCGAACTGGCCGCCGCGGCATCGGTCAACCAGGACGGGACGTCCACCATCGTCACCGCCGTCGTCCCGAAGGTGGACATCTACAAGTCGCCGATCGCCGCGAGCGTGGTCTCCCAGCTGAGCAACCCGAACGAAGCGGGTGCCCCGCGGGTCTTCCTGGTGGTGGCGAAGCTCCCCGGCTGGTGGCAGGTGCTGCTGCCGGTCCAGCCCGCCGGCACCACCGGCTGGGTGAAGGACGCCCAGGTGAAGGCCAGCCAGACCAGCTACCGGGTAGAGGTCGCCCGCAAGGAGCACCGGTTGCGGGTCTATGACAAGCAGCAGGTCATTGTCGACGAGCCGACCGCCGTCGGGACGGGTGACACTCCGACCCCGGGCGGCAAGTTCTATCTGACCGAACTGCTCCAGCCCCGCAACCCGGCCGGCGCGTA
>NZ_JWIO01000031.1:35159-35858 GCF_001017755.1 Protofrankia coriariae | reverse complement strand
CCCGGCCGGCGCGTACGGGCCGTACGCGTTCGGGCTGAGCGGCTTCTCGACCACCCTCGATTCCTTCGAGGGACGAGCGCCGGTGATCGGTATTCACGGGACGAACCAGCCGAACCTGCTCGGCCAGGATGTCAGCCATGGCTGCATTCGGGTGAGCAACGAGACCATCACCCGGCTCGCGCGCCTGCTCCCACTGGGCACGCCAGTGGAGATCGTCGCCTGATCCAGGACGCCGGGCGCCCGTCGGTACACCCACGGGCGCCCGGTGTCGTTTCCGGCGGGCGTCGGCCGCCTCCCGCGGCCGGTTCCCCCGGACGCGCGCCGGCAGACCGGCCGGCGGTCCGGCGGTCCGGCGGTCAGCCCATCATGCCGGCCAGGGTGCGTTCAGCGAGTTCCAGATCATGGACGAAGCCGGCGTAGACCTCGTCCCGGGTGGCCGGCTCGACCCGCAGCACCGCGCTCGGGTGCAACGTGGCGATCAGCTGGGCGTCCGATCCGGGCGGCCCGGGCAGCAACCGGCCGCGCATCTTCGTCACCCGGAACGACGGCCCGAGCAGCGCCTGCCCCGCGGTCGCGCCGAGCAGGACGACCAGCCGCGGCCTGATCCGGTTCAGCTCGGCCGCGAGCCATGGCCGGCAGGCCGTGACCTGCCGGGCGTCCGGTGTCTGGTGGATACGCCGCGGCCCGCCGTTGCGGCGG
>NZ_JWIO01000031.1:34495-35151 GCF_001017755.1 Protofrankia coriariae | reverse complement strand
GCCCGCCGTTGCGGCGGTACCTGAAATGCTTGACCGCGTTTGTGACATACGCCTCGGCCCGGTCGATCCCGGCGTCCGCGAGCGCCCGGTCAAGCAGCTTGCCGGCGGGCCCGACGAACGGCCGGCCACGCCGGTCCTCGACATCACCGGGCTGTTCGCCGACGAGGACCAGGCGCGCACGCGGATTCCCCTCCCCGAAGACGGTCCGGGTGTCGGGCAGGTCCGCCAGCTCACAGCCCCGGCAGGACGCGGCGGCCGCGGCCAGCCCGGCAAGGTCGGCATCCGGCGGGACGAAGGGCAGGGCACCGCCCCCGCCACGGACACCGGTGCCTGCGCCGGTGCCGGCACCGGTGGGAAAAGAGTCGTTCGTCACGGTCGCATCCTCACATCCCCCGCGGTGGGGCTGATGTCGCCACCCACCCGGTAGCGGGCATGGCCCCGGACAGCCGTAGCGGTAATATTACTCCATGCAATCAGTGCATACTGGACTAATCGGGAACCCACCGAACGCTCCACCGCAGCCAGGGGGGTACTAAGATCATGGAAACGTCCCGGCCTGCGCGGCGCTCTCGCATCCGGATACTCGGCCTCACTCTCGTGGGTGTTCTGCTGGCGCTCGCCAGCGGCTCCTGCGGCGGGTCACGGCAGCCCGCCGG
>NZ_JWIO01000031.1:24309-34489 GCF_001017755.1 Protofrankia coriariae | reverse complement strand
GGGTCACGGCAGCCCGCCGGCAACACGACGCCGGAACAGCCGGTGGTCCCGGTCGCGTCGGCAGCCGCCCGGACGAACCTGCACGCGGGGGACTACGTGCTGACCGAGGGGCCGGAAACCACCGGCTTCAACGCGAGCACGTCCCTGGACAACCGTGGAGCCCTCTCCGTAGCCGCGATGACCGGCTTCGCGGCGTGTGTCGGGAGGTCGGGAGCCGATCCGAAGATCGAGCCGCTGGACTCAGCCAAGGGACCCTACTTCGCCACGAACGACAACCTGGTCTTCATGGGTTCGGTGGCGGCGGTCTACCCGGCCGAGGTGATAACGGAGGCGGTCCGGATCGCGGCCGATCCGTCCTTCCCCTCCTGCGTCGGTGACCTGCTCAAACGCGGGTACACCGAGGCCGCCGACCTGCCCGAGGGCAGCACTTTCACGATCCTGTCGACGACGAAACGCACGCCCCCGGCCGGTGTCACCGCGCTGACCAGGGTGAAGGCGTCGATGACCCTCGACGGGCCGGCGGTGCCGATGACGTTCGACGTGATGTTCGTCTTCGCCGGCCAGGTGCAGAGCTCCTTCCTGGTCGGCCGGGTGTTCGACGCACCCGACCAGGCCGTCGTGAACCGGATCGCCAAGCAGATCGTCCGAAAGACCGCCAACCAGTAGGCGGCACGCCGGTCAGGAGAGGACCGTCTCCCCGGCGGTGGCCGGGGAGACGGGGCCGACGGGCCTGGGCTACCGCCACCTCGCGGCGTTGTTGTGCCTGGCAGCGCCGTTGTGCCTGGCAGCGCTCCACCTCGGGGTGCTGCCATCTCGCTGGCAACCAGACGTCCCTTTTGTTCGGGGCATCCATGGATGGACTACACGAAAGCTACTTTCAGAGACCGTGTGGCAACATGGCGCGATCGCTATGTATGAGGTGTTCTGTTAGCGGCCACCCCTGTGGGGACCTACGGCATGTTCCAGGCGTCTCCAGACGTCGTCGTTCGACACCGATCCGGTGCGCAACCCCGAGCGCGAAACACACGGTCGCGTCGCCCTCGGCCCTGACGGTGGCCCGGGGAGCCGGGCCACGGCAGCGGGAGACAAGCACGATCACGCCGCCTCTGGCCCCCTAGACGGAGGAGGACTATTGGTACCGCAGGCTGCCGGCTGGGACCAGGGTGTCCAGGACGCGTGGACATCCGTCATCCAGAGCGTGCCGAAGATCGGGGCGTTCGTGCTCATCCTGCTCGCCGGCGGCCTGGCGGCCCGTGGCATCGTCAGCGCCGTCAACCGTCTCCTGGTCCGTGCCGGCGCCGACAACCTGCTCGACCGCAGCGGGCTGGCCCGCATGCTCCGTCGCCCCGCGGCCGACCTGCGCGCCGGCCTCATGCGGCTCACGTTCGCCATCGCCGCGCTGGCACTTCTCCAGCTGGCACTCGGCGTGTTCGGGGTCAACCCGGTCAGCATCCTCGTTCACGATCTCATCGTCATGTTGGCGCGGGCCGTGCTCGCCTGCGTCGTCCTCGTGATCGGCGCCACCCTGGCGTCCGCCGCGCGCGGCTACGTCGGCAACGCGCTCAGCGGCCTGCCCTACGCCGGAGCGGCGGGGGTCGTCAGCGCCACCATCATCATGATCGGTTTTGGCAAGGCCGCCCTGGACGAACTCGGCCTTGCCACATCCGTGACAACACCGATGCTCTACGCTGTTCTCGCAACCGTCACCGGAGTGACGATCGTGGGGGTGGGCGGCGGGCTCATCCGTCCCATGCAACAGCGTTGGGAGGAGGCCCTGCGTCGCGGCGGACAGGAGCTGACCAGCGCCCGGTCGACGTGGCACGGCAACCGGGCACGCTCCGCGGCCGAGGAGCCGATGGTGGTCTCCGTGAGTGACCTGGTCGCCTCCGGTCGCACCGGCAGACGGCCGGACACCCCTCCGGATCCGCTCCCCCCGCGGCAGGAGACGGGCGAACCCGACGGCCACGCCGGACCCACCCGGCAGTCATGACCTTCCAACCACGGGAGCGGCCGGCGTCCGGGGCCGATGGCGGCGCCGGCCGCCACACCAACGAAGCCGCCTGTGGCGACGCCGGCCGCCGCACCAGCAAGCCGCCATACCAACAGCCACCGCAATAGCGACAACGGTCCAGAACGGCCGCAACGGACACGTGTCCGTTCCACGAACTGACGCGCGCGACAGGAGTGGGTAAGGCACTCTGGTACGACAGCGAGTCGCAACCAACGACAGCCAAGGCCACTTACGGGGCACGTCACTACGGAGCACGTCACGCAGCACGCGGGAAGTGGGGAGACATCTCGGTGGACACGCCATCAGACCTGGAGCGCTCCCGGCTGCTCCTGGTCTGGCTACAGGCCCGTCGCGCCGTCGACCGCTGCCTGTCGGACCTGCTTGCGGCCGGGCCGGCCGGCGAACGCCGCGTCCGCGAACAGCTCGAGCTGGTCAACGACCTGGAAAGCCGCGCGCGGGAGGCGTTCGTGCAGTACCGCTCCGCGGTACTGCAGCCCCTGCCGGACACCGACCCGGCGGACGCGCTGGACACCGCGGGCGTAGTGGACTGGACCGTTCCCCTGGACGCGGCGGGGCGCCCGCGCCTGGGCGTGGTACGGACGGACCAGCCTGGTCCGGATCCGGAGCGGGACCAGGTCACGGGAACAGCCCCGAACACCGTCGACTCCGGCCCGGTGCCCGGTCCCGGCACCGGCACCGGCACCGACCTGGGCCGCTCGGCATCCAGATCCGGAACAGATCTTGGTCGCACGGCGTCCGGATCCACATCCACCACCAGGACAGGACCGCCCACGGATTCGGCCTGCCCCGGAAGTCCAGCGGCCACCTCACCCGCTGGCGGGACCAGCGGGCCTCCCACCGGATCCCCTACCGGGATCACCGGAGCGACCGGGACCGCCGCGGGCCGTCCTTCTTCCGCGCCCTCTGCGCCTCCCGCACCACCCGCCCGCCCCAGCGGCTCATTACCGTCCGCGCCACTGCCATCCGCGAGAGTCATTCCGTTCGCCGGCCGGGACCGTGAAACGGACATCACGCGCAGAACTCGAGCCATCCGGGGGAGTCAACGCCGGCACCGGTGACGGACTTCTGTCACCAACAGGACAAAATATGTGTGATGCCGCCCTCCCGTCTGGCCCGCGCGCTGCTGTCCCAGCGCCGCCGCCGTAGCTCGCCTCGCCGCCGCGGCCTGCTGCGGCGTGACGTGCTGGTCTGCTGCGCCGTGTTCACGTCCGTGCTGGCCCTGTGTGCCGGGGGATGCGCGGCTCTGTACGACCGCGTCCTGCCAACCCCCTCCCCGACCACGCTCATGATCACCGTGCCCACCCCGACAACCGGGCCGGACGCGTACGAACGATCAGGACGCACGACACAGTTACGCCTGACGCTGCCGGCCATCACGGTCGCCCCGCCCTTCCCACTCGTCATCGCGTTGCACAGCCTGAACAACGACAGCTCGGAGCCACAGTCGCTGTGGGGCTTCGACGCGCTCGCGGGCACCGCCGGGTTCGCCGTGGCCTACCCTGACGCGCTCAACACCTCCTGGAACGCGGGCACCTGCTGCGGAAAGTCCGCGGCCGCGCAGGTCGACGACGTCGGATGGTTACGGGCGCTCATCTCGCATCTGGAGCAGCACTACCCGATCGACCGGCAACGGGTGTTCCTTGTCGGTTTCTCCAACGGCGGCATGATCGCCTACCGTTACGCCTGCGAGCACGCTGGCGAGATCGCCGGGATCGCGGTGGTCGCGGCCAGCCTGCAGACGGCCGGCTGCGCGCCGGCGAAACCGGTGACCGTGGTGGCCATCCACGGCCAGCTCGACAAGCGCGTCCCATACGCCGGCGAGGCCTGGTCCGAGGCGCTCGGGACGCCCCTGCGGTCGGCGCGGGAGAGCCTGTCGCCCTTCCGGGCCAGTGCCGGCTGCGCCGAACCGTCGCTGCCGCAGGACACCTTCACGGTCGGCAGCGACGGTGGCGCCATCGGAAACGCGGCCGGCGGCCAACTCGTCGGCCTCGACGAGGACGGGGCCGCGGGCCCGGCCAGCCGTGGCGGGGGCGCGCAACAGGCGGCGCCCGGCCAGGCCGTCGCTGCCCTCGCCCCACCGGCTGGCGCCGGGGGCCGCACCGCGACGAGCGGTCCTGGGGCCGGCGCCGCGTCAGCCGCCCACGACGGGTACACGGCGATCAGGCAGGAGACGGTGTGCTCGTCCGGCAAGCGGATCGTGGAGTTCCTGCTTCCCGGCCTCGCCCACGGTTGGCCACCCGCCACCGGCCCGAAACGCTTCGACACCGCCACGGTGATCTGGCGGCTGCTCGCCCCGATGCGCTCACCCGCTCCCGGACCCGACCTGTAGGCCGGCCCTACGGCCACCGGCCGACGCGGGCGGGTGCTCCAGGCAGCGCCGCCTGCGTGGAACAGGGCCGCGGAACAGGTCTAGCGTCCGCATAAAACAACGGAATAAAAATTCCACAACAATAAAAATCATCAACAAAAGGCCAACGGCGGCAGAGGCCCATGTCGGACCGGAGATCCACACCATCGCGCGGCGACAGCACGCACGGCAACAGACGAAGCGTCGATCAGGTAATACGGCCCGGTTCCGGAGCCATCAGAGCATCGAAACAAGAAGCAAACAGTTGCTGTAACAGCTGTTCGTTTCCTGCTCTCTCATCCAGCAAAATCGAGTGTTACTGCTGGTAACCGGTGTATAAGAGCGCTCCGGCCTGCCCGGTGCGCCCGGGCGCCCCAGACTGCCCATCCAGACAGCTCGTCCCGTACCGCCGGGGTCATGCCGGGCGGAAGGAGGCGCGCAGGCTCTCCAGCAGCGTGGTCGCGGTCGCTGCCGACTGCGCCGACGAGCGGGCGATCAGGACATAGACCGCGTCCCCGGCCGGCACCGCCCGCATCACGTAGGTGGCCCGCTGCCCTTCGCGCAGGTACGAGCCAACCCACTCCTGGACCTGCGCGCCGCCGGGATCCGCCACCGTCCGGGTGGTCTCCCTGGTCACGCCGGGCTGGATGGTGAACTCCGAACCCTGGACGGCGGTGAGCGCGGCCGCCTGGTCCGTCCCGGCGACCCGGGCGACACCGACCATCTGCGGGCCGCCGGACCGCGCGTTCCCCACCGGCGGCTCGACGAAGAAGACCGCGGTGTTGTCCCGACGCTGCTGCCAGGCCGCCGGATGGGAGAACGCCGCCTTCTGCTGCGCGTCGGTGACGGCGACCCAGTCGGCCGGGACGGTCGCCGGGGGCGCCGTCGTGGCCGGCGGCTGGCTCGCGGGCGCTCCGGGTCCCGCGGTGGCGCCGGCCGGGTCACCGGACGCCGCGGACGGCCGGNGGCCGGGCCGTGACGGCGGCCGCACCGCCGCCCCCACCACCGCTGATCTTCTGCCACACGAACCCGGCTCCACCCCCGACAGCGAAGGCGACACCGAGGATCACCACCGCGTACACGAGTCGACGCAGCAGCCAGGGGAGCCCGGCGGCGTCCCGGGGACGGTTCCGGCGCGTTCCGGCGTCCCCTGTGGATCGGTCCGTGGACCGCTCTGTGGACCGCTCTGTGGAGCGGCTCGCGGACCGGTCCGGCGACCGGGGGTCGCCCCGGTCATCCCGACGCCGACCCGACTCGGCCCGGAGCGTGCCGACCTGCTCACCGGTGGTGTCCTGCTCGGCGGCCGACGGGCCCGCTCGGCGGTCGTCGGAATGGTCCGGCCCTGGCCGGCGGGATGTCGATGTCGACGTGTCGGCGCCGACCTGCCTGGTCCGGGGCGGGGGGACACCGTCCGGGCGTCCGGGACGGTCGCTGCCCTTCCTGGACCGCAGGTCCGTGAAGACCGTCATTTCGCCGGCCGCCGGCCCGTCGAGCGGCAGCGGATCCGGCGGGTAAGGCGCGCCGGGCTGGTAGCGGCCTGCCTGCCGTGAGCCGGCGGCCCCGGGCTGGGGGCCGCCGGAAGCGCCGGGGGGAGCCTGCGGGCGGGGTACCTCCCGGTACGGCTCCCCCGCGCGCGGGGCGGAATCGACCGGCGGCGGCCCGAAGGGCCTCGCCCCCGGTGCGAGCCGGGTCTGCTCCCCGTAGAAATCGGATGCGCCGGCCTGGGGAGCGCCTGTCAGGGGATATCCGGCCGCCGGAGCGTACCCGCCGGGCACGGGGGCGGGCTCGGCGCGATAGCCCGCCGGGGGCCCGTAGCCGGTGTCCGGCTCGTCCCGGGCGTAGCCGGCCCGCGGCGGTACGCCCTGCCGCTGGGGCGGGCCAGGTGACCGCGAGTCCGGATACGCTCCCGGTCCTGGCGGGGGATAACCGCCGGGCGGCTGATATCCCCCGGCCGCCGGCTGGGGGCCCACAGGCGCCCGGGGAGAAAAAGACCCCTGGCGAGAGTCAGGAGACCGGTACGAACCAGGATCCTGATACTGGCGGGCGTTGTAGTAGCGCTCAGCATCCTGGTTCTGGTATGAACTCGGAGGGTAGTCGCCACGGCCGCTGGGAACCGGCCCCGCGTCGGGACGGTCCGCCGTTGCCGGCACGCCGTCCGCGACTGTGGCTCGACGTGGGTTCGACGCGTCAGATCGTCGCATATCATCCGCCACCGACCAACCTCCTCACGATCCGCGCCCACGTCATATGTCCCCCCATCGGTGTACCACGGCGTTGCGCTGGCGTTGCGCGCGCCCAGTTGACAAACGCCGGATCGCGGGATCCTCATCATGACCAGACGCTGGACGGACACTCCGGGTTGCGGGCACCGCGGAAACCACGACCGCGCACTCCTCGATCAACTGGGCTTTCGCGGTCATCCGAGGCTTTCGATCGCCTGGCAGCGCCGGTCACGCGGGGCGGGTGCCAGCCGCGAACGCCGATCCGGATCATGATCCAGACGGGCGTGTCGCCAAGGACGCTTCTCGGCGGAACGAGCGTACCCGACGGCACGCTCGCGCCGATCTTCCCTGATGGCCGGCGCCCGGCACCGGACACCACCGCCGATATGGCTACACATGGTCGCACAACTGGCGCGCTATGGCTTCGGGACCCGGCACACCCGCTCGAGCAGGAGGCCGCTGACAAGGAGCACCAGCGCCGCCGCGACCCCGAGACCAGCGGTGACCGCGTCGGTGTCAGCGGTACCGAACTCGTCCAGACGTGGCAGCGCGTAACCGAGCAGCGCCGCCCACGCCCCCATGAGCGCGGCCCCGGCCAGGCTGCTCGCCTTCGCCAGCGCCGCCAGCCGGGCGACGGTCAACGGCAGGATCGGCCTCGTGCCCGGACGTCCCTGCAGCCGGCGCCGGGTGATGGCGGCGGTCTGTGCCTCCGCCAGCCCGACGATCAGCAGCGACAGCGGTGCCGTCCGCGGGAACCGTGGCAGGTCCCGATAGGTGAAGGCCAGCAACACGTACGCCAGCACGCCGACCACCACGGCCGCCGCCACCAGCTCCCGCGCCCGCGTCGGCCTCACCCGGACAGACTCCACGGCGTCCGGCGGACCCCGGAGGTGTCCAGCGCGGCCACCAGCTCCTCGACCCGGCCGTGCCCGGGCAGCGCCGCGTCCGGGTCGACGTCCAGCCACGGGACGCAGACGAACGCGCGCAGGTGGGCGCGTGGATGCGGGATCAGGATGTCCGGGTCGTCGCTGACCAGATCGCCACAGGCGATCACGTCGACGTCCAGGGTGCGCGGGCCCCAGCGGACGGTTCGCGCCCGGTGGGCCGCCCGCTCGGCCGACCGGGCCGCGGCGAGCAGGTCCCGCGGCGGCGCCGCCGGGACCAGTACCACCGCGTTGAGGTAGTCGTCCTGGTCGGGCCCGCCGACAGGCGCGGTCTCGTACACCGGTGACACCGCCACGGACCCCAGCAGGCGGGTGGCGGCACGCAGCTGGGCGAGGCGGTCGCCGAGGTTCGAGCCCAGCGCCAGCACCGCCGGCGCCTGGCCTGCCGGCGTCGGTCGCCGCGCGAGGCTCCCCGGCCGCCGGCGCCCCGGCGACGGACGCCCCGGCGGCCGGTGCTCCTGCGGCCAGGGCTCCGACGGCCAGGGCTCCGACGGCCGAGGCTGCGGCCCGGGCCCGGAGGCGTCCTGGGGCCGGTGCGGGCCCGTGGCCCCGCTCATGCCCGCCGACCCCGGGTGACGGTGACCGCGACGTCGGTGAACGGCAGCGGGATCGGCGCGGCTGGCTTGTGCACGGTCACCTCCGCCCGCAGGACCCGGTCGTCGGCCAGGCACGCGTCGGCCAGCCGGTGGGCGAGCGTCTCGATCAGATTGACGGGCTCCCCGGCGACGATCCCGGCCAGCGTCTGTGCCAACGTCCCGTAGTCGACGGTGGCGGCGACGTCGTCGCTGGCGGCGGCCGGCCGGGTGTCCAGCCACACCGCGGCGTCCACCACGAACTCCTGGCCGAGCTCGCGCTCCGCCGGTAGCACACCGTGATGACCCCGGACTCGCAGTCCGGTCACGGCAATCCGGCCGGACGCGACGACCGCCGCGGCAGGAGACACGGCGGTCGTGGCGGAGAACGCCGTGGGAGACGTACCGGTAGACGTGTCAGGAGACGTGCTGGTCATACCGCGCTCGTGGGCGGAAGCCGGAACGCGCCACGGGCCGACACGCCAGGATCCGACGTCCCAGGATTCGACCTCCCCGGATCCGACGTCCCCGGGTCCGACACGGCGGAATCCGGCCTGGCGGGTGTCCGCTCCGCCGGCGCGGGGCCGCCGCCAGCCGGCCGGGCCCGCCACTCGCGGGCCTCCCGCCATGCCTGGACGACCCGCACCGCGTCGGCCGCGGCCCGCACCGCGTGCACCCGGACCGCCCACACCCCGTCGGCCGCCAGCAGGGCGGTCGTCGCCTGGGTCGCGTCGTCGCGCTCCCCGGCCGGGCGGGGACGCTCGTCGGCGTCCGCGAGCAGGCTGCCCAGGAATGACTTGCGTGACGTGCCGACCAGCAGCGGATGCCCCAGCGCGGCAATGGCGTCGAGGTGGGCCAGCAACGTCCAGTTGTGCCCGCTCTCCTTCGCGAAACCGATCCCCGGGTCGACGATCACCCGTTCGGGCGCGATCCCGGCGGCGAACACGGCATCGAGGCGCTCACGCAGCTCGGCGACGACCTCGGACACGACATCACCGTAGACCGCGCGGGTGGCCATGTCCGCGCTCACACCTCTGGTGTGCATCAGAACGTAGGGGACCGCTCGCTCGGCGGCCACCGCCAGCAGGTCACGGTCAGCGGCACCCGACACGTCGTTGATGACCGCGGCGCCCGCGGCCAGCGCGGCCTCGGCGACGGCCGGACGGGTCGTGTCGACGCTCACCGCGACACCCGCCGCGGCCAGCTCCGTCACCACCGGCAGCACCCGGCGCAGCTCCTCGGCCGGATCGACCCGCCCCGCGCCCGGCCGGGTCGACTCGCCCCCGACGTCGACGATGTCGGCGCCCTCGGCAGCCATCGCCAGACCGGCCCGCACCGCGTCGACCGCGGTCGGATAGGCGCCCCCGTCGGAGAACGAGTCCGGTGTCACATTGACCACACCCATCACGCGGGTACGACCCAGCGGCTCCAGAAGACCACGGCTGGCCTGCACGGACGTCATGCCCCCTACGCTAGGCCGTGTCCGGTGGACGCTGGTCAACGCGGGCGGTACCCCGGGCGGCCTGCCGCGGAGTGTAAGGACGGCTGGCTCTTCGCGCGGGCTGGCCGGGCGGTCGTGCCGGCGGTGCCGCACGGCCGCTGGCGCCGGTCGCTCACCCGCTGGCGCCGGGAGTCGCGGCGGTGTGCAGCCGGCGGTAGGAGTAGCGGTAGACCGGGCGGAAGCCGAGGGCGGCATACAGCTGGCGGGCCGCCGTACTCGTCTGCTCGACCTGCAGGTAGGCGCGGGACGCGCCCGCTTCGGCCGCCCAGGCCGCCAGCCTGGTGAGAACCGCGCGGGCGGCTCCCCGGCCGCGCGCGGCCGGCACGGTCGCCATGCTGTAGATCCCCAGCCAGTCGCCGTCCACGGTGCCGCGGCCGACGGCCACCGGCACGCCGTCCAACACACACAGGACGTATGCCGCGGGCACGGTGAGGTTCGCCAGCACCCCCAGCGTGCCGGCCCGCTGGCCGGCGAAGGTCGCCAGCACCTGGCCGGCGACGTCCAGCCAGACATCACCGACGGTGTCGAGCAGGATCGCCCGGTGACCGTCGGCGCCGGCGGG
>NZ_JWIO01000031.1:19524-24297 GCF_001017755.1 Protofrankia coriariae | reverse complement strand
CGGGTGGGGAGCCGCCGGCGCCGACGGGGACGTGGCCGGTGGGCCCGGCGGCCAGCCGTTCGCGGATCTCCTCGAGGTCGGCGACGCAGACGTCGGTCGGCCCGGTGTCGTCGAAACCGGCCACGTCCAGCGCCTCGTGGATGTCCGCGGGCAGGGACACCGGCGTGATCTGGAGCGTTGGCGGCAGACCGGCGGTGGCGTAGAACTCACCGACCGCGTTCAGGGCGCCGGCGATGTCGCCGACGTCGCCGCGGGCCCACACGGAGTTACCGCGCCGGGAGGAGCCAGCCGACTCCCGCAGCACCCAGCCGCCCAGCCGCCGCTCGCGCAGGGGCGGCCACGCGCGATGCGCCAGATCCTCGAGCTCACGGCTGAGGTCGTTGTCAACCGGTTCGCCCACCGTGGGCGCCACCAGCGCGTCCGGGGCGGCCGCGGGCTGGCCGGGATCGCCGACCGGTTCAGCGGCCATGCTGTGATCGCCATCTGCCGCCCGGGAACAAACCCGTACTGACCACCCGTCCGAGGCTACCGGGTGAAGCACGCGGGCGGACCGGATTCCAGCCTCCAGCGACCTTTTCCAACCGATCTCCGGACCGGAGCCGGACGGTCGGTCCGACCTGGTACGCGCCCCGCCGTTGTGACAGCCGCGGGCGACAACCCCGGTCGTGTCCGGTCCAGCCTGCCCGGCTCTCCGCTCCCCGCTGGTGTTACGCCGGCCGTCCCGACAGAATCCACGAGCCGTCCTCACCATGCGCGGCCGTACTGGATACACAGCGCCGGGATATTGATGCGCTCGGGGTACATACCGGTCACCGCGGCCGGCTATTCAACGCACTAGCGTGACAGCCCCGGCGTGACGGCATTAGCGTGACGGCATTGGCATGACAGTGCGCGGCCTGCCGGGACGTCACCGGAAGCGGTGATTTTGTTACCTCGCCGTAACGGATGCTCAACCCGACGGGAACACCGAGGTTCTACTTTTCTTACAGTAAGATCGGACGTATCGCTGCCCGACAAAGGGGCCGGGCTCCTCCACAGGGGGCATGGAGTCGGAAATGTTGATGAACCCGCCACGCAAGGCCGTTTCGGCAGGTGCATCACGTGAGGCGATCCCGCCGCACAGCGTGCTGACTGAGTGGAAATCGCTTCACGACCGAGAGTCGTTGGAGGTCTACTCATGAGCAGACTGGTCACCCTTGTCGCCGCTGTCGATGCTCAGCCAACCCTGGAACAGACGGATTCGATGCTGATCGAACTTGGTCAGATGCCTCGTAACGCCGTCGTCCTGGGGCTGATCGATGCCCTACTCGAGTACCGGACGCTCCTGGTGAGCCTTACCTCCTGAGCGTCCACTCCTCACGCAGGCCGCGTTGGCCTGAGATTCTCCGCGGACCAGGATTCCCCAGAACGCGCGAAGAAGCGCGGCCGCGGGCTCTTCGTCCAGCCAGTCAGGTGGTCTCCTGTTACATGGCGACGAGACCACCTGACTGGTTGGCACACTTACCACCGGGAGATCCCGGACGGCTGCTTTCAGCGACCGAACACCAGCACGAGACGGTCACCGTACGCGCCGTGCCATGGAAAACTCCGCGACACGTACCCAGCCATGTCACGGAGCTCCGCAGCACACACCGGCGGCCGACCGCCGGGATACCACCGTGTTACGTGGTAACTACCGACCGAAGCGCTGGCCCTGCTGGCCCTGCTGGCCCTGCTGCTGGCCGAAGCCGCCCTGCTGCTGGCCGCGCTGCCCGGAGGCACCCACACCGACGAGCTCCTGCAGGCGGGTCTCCACGTAGCGCTCGCTGTGGTGGGTCTTGTCCGCGATCCGCTGCACGAGGTCGTTGACGTCGCGGGCGGCGTCCAGGTCCGCGGTGCCGACCTGACCGAATTCGTCGAGCAGACGGTAGCGGATCTGCTGCCAGTTCTGGCGAAGCTCCTGCTCGATCTGCTGCTGTTGCTGCTGCTGTGCCATTACGTTTTTCCTCTCGTCGTATACCGACCGAACGAGAAGTGACACTACCCCACCGGGTACTCGCTCGGTCAACCCCAACAGCCAACTTCGCAGGTTGTAATTCCGCCGGTTTCCCGGGGGTAAAATGGCGGCATGCCGTCAAAAGAAGAAAAATAGCCGGGAAAGAAGACCCGGGTCACCCGACGCCACAAGCGGGACGCTCCCCACCAAAAGTCGGGCAAATATCGGACGGCAGCCCGGCCGCGCGGTCACCCTGGGCCGGGCAGCCGCCACGCCAGGCAGGCATGCGGCACCGGTACCGGTCACTCCCGCAGTGCGCGCCAAGCGTCGACCGTACCGTAAGAAGCCATCCGACCGAGGTGTCCGGCCGTCATTTAGAAAACCTTCAACAAGCAGGTCCCAGCGGATATATCATGGCCCGCTGAAAGCTCCCTGGAGCTCCTTCCGTCCCAGCTCTCACAGCATTACCGAAAAATACCCAGGAAGACGGAACCACAGGCACGGGCACCGGCGGGCGAACAACACGTCCATATCATTTGTTCGTCCCATCGACAGTCGGGTACGCACAGCCGGCCAGGTCCGTCCGCCCCAGCCGACGACCGTCCGAAAGAAGGCGATCACGGGTATTTCGGCGCACTGCGAGCCATGACACCACGGATGGCACCGATACCGTCCGCGCCAGCGGGCAGCATGATTCCGCGATCTCGCGGGCGGATGGCCACCTCTCTCCTTGGACGGCTCTCCTTGGACGAACGACGTGACGGCCGCGGCCAACCAGCCGCGGAGGGAACGGCACACGGGCTGGGTGAGGCACACAGACTGAGCGGAGGCGGCCAACGAGCCGGTCCGGACAGGTCCGCGGGCGCCCCGCGAACGACGGGAGACGGCGGGAGTTCGTCCGGCGTGGCAGTGATCTCAGGCAGCGATCTCGGGCTGTGGATCGACGTGACGAACGCCTCGCCCCGCCGGCACGGCACCGGCACCGGCTTCTCCCGGCTCCGCGNCCGGCTTCTCCCGGCTCCGCGAGCCGGGCTGGAACAACCCGCTGTGGCAAGCCGGCCCGCCAGGACGGGAACCGGCAGGCAGCGACGAATCCGGGATGCCTGGACGGCCGGCGGCCGGAACCGTCCGTTGCCCCGCCGACCCGGACGTTGTGCCCGAGCCGGCCGCCGGATGGTGGGCACAATCACGGCACTTCCCCGGAACATCCACCAACAGCCATCCGATAACATGACGACATCGAATGGTGGATTCATCGACGTACCCGCACCGGGGGCAAACTCGAAGGAGGCGGTCCCGGAGGGGGCACGGCCGGCGGCGGACGAATATCCCCGCGAAGACGGCGCCTTCGAAGAAGGACGATGTTCCCTGCGAGAACAGCGTGACCAGATCGGTCCCAGCAGGCTGACAGTTCGTCAGAACCATGATGACAGTCAGGATCCTGACGCTTTCCCAGGGCCGGACGTACTCTCAGGAATAGGGCATTCATCGGACGGTCTCGTCCTGGTAACGCAGGCTGGCGAGACGGACCGCGAACTGCGCGGCCACCCGCGGATTGCTCGCGAGGACCGGCACCACGCTCGTCACCAGCTTCAGCTCCCGCACCGCCCGTAACACCTCGAAACCCGGCCAGCGCATGACGTCGAAACCGTACGTGGCGGCGAGCGTCGCGTGCTGCTCCGGCGGATAGCCGAACCGCAGCCGTCCGACGGCCAGCGGGATCAGATCCCATTCGGGCGGCCCGTGGCAGGCGGCGTCGAAATCACATATCAGCACCTCGCCGTCATGAGCTCTGACGAGATTTCCCAGATGGGCGTCGCCGTGGATGATCCCGGCCGGCAGGGCGTACACCACGCGTTCCAGCGCGGCCTCGCACCGGGCGGTCAGCCGTTGCAGAAACGCGAGGTCGGCGGCGGGCAGCCCCTCGGCGTCGGCGAGACGTAACCGGACGTCGGCGAGCGGGTCGAAACCGGGCAGGGGAACGTCCGGCAGTGGCAGGGTGTGCAGCTGGCGCAGCGCGACAGCAAGATCACGTTCCGTCGGCGGGCCGTCGGTCCGTGACACCCCGCCCGCCGTGGCCGCCCATCCGGGCGCCGGACGACCCCTCGCCGCGTGCTCCGACGCCGCATGCCCGGTCGCCGCCCGCCCGGTCACCGGACGCATCGTCGTGCCACGCGGCGGCACGACCCGCCCCTGCGCCGCATGCCTGGTCGGGGGCCCGTGCCCGGCCGCCGGCCCACGGGCCCCGGTAGGCGGCTGGACGTCCCCGCCCACGGCCGGTGGGGGGATCCCGGCGGCCGGCTCCGGCGGCTCTCCCGGCCCCACCGGACCCTCGCGGCCGGCGTCGATCCACAGGGTGGCCACGGTGTCCGCGATCCGCAGCGGTGCCGGCAGGCCCGGCGCCAGGCGCACGGCCGGGACGTCGTGGCGGGCCAGCCAGCGAGCGACCTGGACGACCTTGTCCGCCCGGTGCGCCATCGCCCGCGACCCGGATATCCGGACGACCACCCCGGCCCGGGGCAGCCGGAAGACCGCGTTCGCCGCGATTTTGATCATTTCCGCGTCCTGGCCGTCCAACCCGGCCGCCGCGCAGATCTCCCAAAGAACTTCCCAGGCCCGGGCGACGGTGAAACGCCCGCCACCGGCGACCGGACCACCCGCCGGCCTTCGCACGCCGTTCAAGTGATTCACGTGATATGCACCGTCCGTTGTTGTTCCGCTACGGAGGTTGCGTGGGGCCGGCGTCGGCCACGGCTCACCGCTCGTGCCCCGCGGGGGCCTTCGTCGCGGCAGCCGCC
>NZ_JWIO01000031.1:0-19516 GCF_001017755.1 Protofrankia coriariae | reverse complement strand
GGCAGCCGCCGCTCCGGCAGCCTGTGTGCAGGCAGCCTGTGTGCCGGCAGCGTCCGCTCCGGCGACAGCCGCGTCCGGGCCGGCTGGCTGTCGCTGGCCTTCCCGCTGCCACCCCCGGACGTACGCGGCGAGTTCCCGGACCTCCCGGACCTCCCCGTGCGCCCGGGTCACCGCGAGCAACTGGTCGGCCCGGTTCGACGCCGACGCCACCGCGCGTCCCCAGGAGATCGAGATCGCCTCGGTGGCCAGCGCGCATACCCGGTCGAGCTCGAGGCGGCCCTGACGGGCCAGCGCCAACGCCAGATCAAGACGGATCACCGACCGGAACCCGGGCGCGTTCATCGCGTCCAGCCGCGGGATGGCGAGCTGCGCGTGTTCCTCGGCGGCGCGGGACCGTCCGAGCAGGCACAGCGCCGTGGTCGCGTTGTAGGCGACCTCGACCGGGTGAAAGGTGTCGAAACCCGGCCCCGGAGATCCCCACTGTTCCACGGGAATCATGTCGGCGAGCTCGTAGGCCAGGTCGAGCGCCCGCGCGGCGCCCCGGACGTCACCGAGCGCGGCCAGCGCGCGGGCTTCCTGGCAGACCAGCCGAGCCCGCACCGGGCCCGCGTTGACATACCGCAGCCCGTCCCGGGCGAGTCGCAGGGCCACGTCCGGACGACCGCCGTAGAACTCGGTGACCGCCCCGATCTCACGCGCGGACCCTCGCAACGGGCCGTCCCCGGCCCACTCTCCGGCCGCGAAACCAGCGGCGGCCAGGGCCCCCGCGACCTCGGGCTCACCCAGCTTGAAAGCGGCGTCGGCGTGCAGGACAGTGGCCCGGCCAGCGGCGATGCGCAGCCGGCGGGCATCCGAGGCGGTCAGTTGACGCTGGGCGAGCTGGTCCAGGTAGTGCCGCAGCCGGAGCGTCTCGGTGACCACCTGGGCGGGCGAGGTCTGCTCGTGGGTACCGAGCAGTTCGGCCAGCTGTCCCTCGGCATGGGCGATCGCGGCCTGCGCGGTCGTGCCGTGCACGTCAACGAGATCCGCGAGCGGCGTGTCAGGGAGGAGCGCGCCCACCATGGCGGCGCCGGCATACAGGTGGAACTGCCTGCGGTCGGACATCGGCGGGTCCGCGGCTGCCACCGGCTCGGGCAGCGGAGGCTGCCCGTCCGCGGGGGAGTCCCCGGAAAACCCGGCAGCCAGCTCGTCCGGCAGGCTCGTGTGGCCTGGCGGCGCCGGTACCGCGCGGGTATCCAAATGATCATCTGGAGGAGTGCGGGCCGCCGGGATCGCGACCGGCATGACCGGCGGGGTGGACGGAGCGAGCCGCGCGGTGTCCAGCACCGCTGGCCACGTGCCGGCCGGGCCGGCCGGCAGACCGGAAGCGGTGCGACCGGGCCCCTGCCGCGGCTCCTCGCGCGACGGCTCCTCCCGCGGCTGCCCTTCGTGCGGCTGCCCTTCACACGGCTGTTCGCGGGACTCCCCACTCGGCAGGAATTCCCGCCGGACCGGCTCCACCGATCCCGTTGGCCCGGTTGGCCCCGTTGGCCCAGGCTCCCGGGGCACTGGCAGGAACAGCTCGCCAGTATTGATCATGATTACCGCACTCCCTGGCCTCCCTGTCGGTGAGGCAACTCGTTCGCCCACCCGGGCGAACTCTCCTGGTAGCGAGAATGTAACTCAAGGTAACACAAAAAAGTGTCGAAGTGTCGCGACCCGACAGAGAAGCGGGAGAGAACACGCACGGACCACGGCACAAGCGATCATCATCCGGGCCAATCGGACGTCACAGACAGTAATCATTCTCGGTCCAGTCCGGCCCCGTCCCGTCCCGTCCCGGACAACCCACCATGATGATCCGGAGATGACGTGTCACTTCGGATCCACAGGCCACCAGGAAGCCGACCAAGCAACGCGAACCCGTCCCGCAACCGATCAAAAACGCGTGACCGAGCACTGTAGAAGCACTGTCGAATCATGCGAGTGAGGGAACAAACCGCTGCCACCGCAGCCATTTCCACCCTCGTTTTCCTGGTCAGGGCAGGGCGCGTGGTTGACCGGCCGTCATTCCTGGCGGGCCTCAGGATCCGTCGGTGCTTCGGGCACGGGTATCCCCGCGCAGACCGGACAGCCAGACCGCCGCCTCGTGGAAGGCATCGTCGGACGTGCTCGGCCGCACCACCCCGGCCCGTCCGTCCGCCCGCGAATAACTGCCCAGGAACCGGACCTCGGCGCAGACGCGGTGCAGGGCCGACAACGCCTCCCCGACCCGCGCCTCGGACACGTGCCCCTCGCAGTCGACCGAGAAGGAGTACCGGCCCAGCCCCGCGCCGGTCGGCCGGGACTCCAGCCGGGTCAGGTTGACCCCCCGGACGGCGAACTCGGTCAGTATCTCCAGCAGTGCGCCGGGATGGTCGTCCCGTTCGAACAACACCACCGTGGTGCGGTCGGACCCGGTGGGCGGCGGAGGCGGCGCCGGGCGGGTGACCAGCACGAACCGCGTCTGCGCCCCGTCGACGTCCTGGACGTCGTCGGCCAGCACCGACAGTCCGTAGCGGGGGGCGGCGAAGGCGCCGGCGAGCGCGGCGTCGACCTCCCCGGCCTGCACCCGGCGCGCCGCCTCGGAGTTGCTGAACGACGGTTCCCACCGCGCGTCGGGCAGGTTCTTGGCCAGCCACCGGCGGCACTGCGGCTGGGCGTGCGGATGGCTGGAAACCGTGCGAACCGCATCGATCACGGTCCCGGGCCGGGCCAGCAGAGCGAACCGGATCAGGAGCACGACCTCGGCGGTGACCTGGAGCAGATCACCGCTGGCCAGTTCGTCCAGAGTGGTCGACACCGAGCCCTCGACCGAGTTCTCGAACGGGACGAGCGCCCCGTCGGCGTCCCCCTGACGGACCGCGTCCAGCGCTGCCGCCACGTTCGGCAGCGGGTCGAGCTGGGCCCTGTCGGCGATCGGAAGGGTCATCAGCGCCGCTTCGGAGAACGTGCCGGGCGGCCCCAGATAGACCAGACGCGTCGTTGACGTCATACCGACGACCTTCCGGATGTCATGCCGACAGCCTTCCACTTGGACGGGGTGGGACCGCCGGGGCGGGCAGCGTCCCCGGGGCGGAGCCGGTCACCGGGGCAACGGACATCGCGGCAGCCCCGACCGTGCCCGGGAGAGGCCCGGCCGTACCCGGGAGGAGAAGAGCCCGGACGCGTCCCCAGCGGATCTCCCAACGGTACGGGGTCTCGGACACCGGATGAGCGGACACCCGGTATACGAGACCGGGCCCATCGCCAGCTCCGCGCGTCTCACCTCGACGATCCTACGATCCGGTGACGGATCGCATCCGCGGGCCCCGCTCCGCCGGCCCCCGACCGCCCCAGCGCCTGACCGCTCCAGCGGACCGGGCAGCGGCGGCATGGGCGAGCCGTCGGCGCGAGGAGGCGGCGGAGATCAGGCGGCGGACCCGTAGGGTCGGCGGTATGGATACGGAGGATGTGCGGCTCCTGCTGGACGCCGTGGCCTCCGGCACGGTCGGGCCGGACGACGCTCTGGCGCGCCTGGCCGCGGGCCCGCTCGGCGACGGCAGCGGCTGGACCGACCTCGGATACGCCCGTGTCGACACCCACCGCGGACTCCGCACCGGCGACCCGGAAGTCGTCTACGCCGCCGGCAAGACCCCGGCGCAGACGGTCGGCATCGTCGCCGAACTGCGGCGGACCGCTGGCCCCGGCCGTCCGACGCTGGTCACGCGGGCCGACGCCGCCACCGTCACGGCGCTGCGGGCGCGCTGGCCGAACGAGCTCACGACGTCCGCGCAGACACCGGCCGAGGCACCCGGCGGAGCTTTCGCCGCGCTCTCCGCCACGGCCGGCCACACCGCTGCTGCCACCACCGACCACACCGCCGGCCACACCAGCACCACCAACCACACCGCCGCCAATCACCCGGTCGGCCACGCCAGCCACTCAGTCTTCGCTGGTCATGCGGCCGGTATCTCGCAGACCGCGGCCACGGTTGCCATCGGTCCGCTGCCCGCGGCCCGCGGCCGGGTCGTCGTCGTCTGCGCCGGGACGTCGGACGCCCCGGTCGCCGCGGAGGCCGCGCTGACCGCCCGCGCGTCCGGGGTGGGCGTTGAGACGATCATGGACGTGGGGGTCGCCGGGCTGCATCGCGTCCTCGCCGTCCGTGACCGGCTGGCCGAGGCCGACTGCCTGATCGTCATCGCCGGCATGGAGGGAGCCCTGCCGAGTGTGATCGGCGGACTGGTCGGCACACCGGTCGTGGCCGTCCCGACCAGCATCGGTTACGGCGCGTCCTTCGGCGGGCTCACCGCACTGCTCGCCATGCTTACCTCATGCGCTCCCGGCATCGCCGTGTGCAACATAGACAACGGTTTCGGCGCGGGCATCTTCGCCGCCCGTGTCGCCCGCCGTTCGGCAGTGGCCAGCGCCCCCCAGCCACAGCCGTAGGCAGAAACCGTTGTCATGACGACCCTTTCCACCTACGGCTTCCGCGCCTGTAGGTGAAAAACGTTGTCATGACGACGGAAACCACCTACGGCTGACGGCTGGAATCCGTCGGAGGCCATCCATGGCTACGGCCGGCAGCCGTAGGACGTAGGTTGTAGGTGGAAAGCAGCTGTGCGTCGCCGGCGTTGACCGGCGACGCACAGCTGAAAACAATCACAAGAGGGCTGTTGTGACGGCTGTTCTTATCGGTGGCTTCGGTTGATGGCTCTGATGAGGTCGGCCTTGCGCATCGTCGAGCGGCCGGGGATGTCGAGCTCGCGGGCCACCTCGCGCAGGTGTCGCACCGGGGCGTTCTCGTCCACGGCCTCGATGGTCAGCCTGGTCCCGCCCGGGGCCGGGGGCCGCTTCGCCGTCCGATGGCCTGACGGGTGACCTCCTGGCGAGTGGCCTGACGAGCCGGTGTCCCTGCTCGAGGCCGAGGCATGCTTCACCGGCCGCTGGTCCGAAGGGCCGGCGTCGTGCTTCGGCTCCCAGTGGTTGCCGACCTTCTCGTGGGTGCGCCTGAGCGTGGCGAACGCCGTCCGGTGCGCCCGCACCCCCTCGCCGTAGGTCCCGACCGCGCTGTCATGGGTCTCCTTCCAGGTGCGCACCGCCTTGTCGTCGGATCGGGCAACCGTCGAGGGCACGTCCCGCCGCATCTCGTCGATGTTCTTTCCTGTCATGTCCGGTACCGGTCCTCACGTACTCCGTCTTGTTCGGGTTCACTGTCGTGTTCGGGTCCCTTGTTCGGGTTTGTTGTTCGGGTCTGTTGTTCGGGTCCCTGTTGTTCAGGTCCGCTGTCGGTTCGGATGGGTGTTTCGCCCGGATCGCTTCCGGGCTCTCCTGGGGTGTTCGGAACGGGCTCACGCGAGCCGGCGGGGTTCCGTCCGGGCCGCGTCGCGGCCGCGCGCCGGTCAGTGCTCTCGGCGGTGGGAATCCCGACGGGCGGGAATGCGGCGGCCACCGGCACTGCCGCGGCGCAGGCCGGTCCCCCGGTCGACCCGGCGCACCGCATCGCCGCCTTCGGCCCGGTGCCGTTCCTGGCTGATCCGGTCCCTGATCAGATCCAGCGCCCGGTCACGGTCGCCTTCGTCGAGTCCGTGCATGAGACTGTCGAAAACACTCAAGAGTTCTCCCCGGAGCGAAGATTGCGGAAAATGTCCCGATTTTTCTCGTTGCAAGAACTTCTTTGTCCGTCTCCTCTGTCCGTCTCCCTTCGGCTCGGCGATGGGCCGGCGATGGCCGGGGTGCGGTGTGTTCGGCGGTAGACCCGGGGTGCGCCGGGTTTCCCCACCCGGCGGCCGCGGGCGGGATTCGCGCGGTCCCGTGGGCCAGCGGGCGGCTCCGGTCTCGCGGGCGGCCCCGGTCCGCCGTGCCGGGAAGGGGCAGGCGGTGGCAGGCCGAGCCCGTGCGAGCCAGGCCTGGAGCGACGGTAGAACCGGGGGCCGCGCCGACGGCCATGTCGACAGGCCACATGTCGACAGGCCGCGTCGGCGAGCGGGCCAGTTGGCCGACAGCGTCCCCCGCGCCCGGCCCCCGCAGGGAAAGCGCCTCGGATGTATCCGTGGCCGGCCCCGTGACCGGTCAGCGCGACGGCCGGCGTCCCGGGGCGCGTCGCCGCCAGCGGGACCGAGCCCGACGATGTCCAGACCCGGCATCCAGACCCGGCGGAACAGGTGCACACTGGTTCCGCACCGCGCGAACATGCTCAGGGAGCCTTCCCCGGGCAACGCCGTCGAAAACCGCAACGTCGCCGAAAACCGTCACCGAAGACCGTTGTCGAAGACGGCGGGACCGGTGAAAGCCGCCGGCCGGGCAGCGGCCGCGGCAGCGGGCCGTCATACACCGCTCCCGCAGCCTCCCCCGTGGCCCCTTTCGACCGGTATACACGCAACCGAGGGGGATCCGACAAGAACAGAAAAAGCGAGGAGCCGAACGGAAGATGGCTTTCGCCCGGCTCCGGACGGGGTGGCATCCCAAAAGATCGACACTCTGAGTAATAATAGTTTCCCTCGCTATTCTCGGGGAAACTCCGGACGCATGGCCACGTCACCATGCGAACCACTTGCGACTCTGGGTAATAATCAGTGCGCTCCTGATCCTGGACACCCCGGACCGGTCCCCGCGGGGACGCTTCCCGATCGGGACGGGGCCGATCGGGACGGAGCCGATCGGGACGGAGCATCGTGCGTCCAACCATCCCCACCACTGGAGAACCCCTACCTGTGACCAGTCGTGACAGTGGTCGTTACCGGTTGTCCCGCTACCGCCCAGCCGGTGGCCGCGGCCCGGCCGGGACGGTCGTCGCGCTGCGTGCCCTCGGCCTCAGCGACCTGCTGACCGTCCTGCCCGCCCTGCGCGGCCTGCGCCGAGCCCGGCCGGACGCGCGAATCCTGCTTGCCACGCCACGCTGGCTGGAACCGGTGGCGCTGCTGTCCGGGGCGGTCGACGGTGTCGTGGACACACCAAAACTCGGCCCGGTGGCCGTTCAGCGGCCGGCACTGGCGGTGAACCTGCACGGCCGGGGACCGGCCTCGACGCAGGTGCTGCGCGCGACGGCGCCAGCGGAGCTGTGGGCCTTCGACCTGGCGGGCGGGGTGTCCTGGGATCGGGACGAACATCGAGCCGGCAACAGGCAGCACGCCCCGCGTGAACACCACCGCGACCCGCGGGAGCCGCAGGCCGGGGAGGAACGCGAGGTGGCGCGATGGTGCCGGCTGCTGGAGGCACACGGGGTCGCGTGCGATCCAAACGATCTTTCCTTGCCCCGGCCGACCATCCCCCCGGTCGTCGGTGGTGCGATAATCGTGCATCCAGGTGGCGCGCACCCGGTCCGTCGATGGCCGGCGCGGCTGTGGGCTCAGGTGGCGCGGGCACTCGCCACCAGCAGCCACCAGGTGGTCGTGACGGGCGGGCCGGAGGAGACAGAGCTGGCGCGGACGGTGGCGCGGGATGCCGGCCTGCCCCCGGCGGCAGTGCTCGCCGGATCGATCGACCTGCCCGAACTGTGCGCGCTGGTGGCCGCCGGGTCGCTGCTGCTCGCGGCCAACACCGGGATAGGCCACCTCGCGACCGCCTACGGGACGCCGTCCGTACTGCTGTTCGGACCGGTGTCACCGGCCCGGTGGGGACCACCGCCCGACCGCGGCCAACATGTCGCGCTGTGGTCCGGGGAGCGGGGAGCCGCGGACCGGAACGGTTCCGCCGCGACCGGCACCGAGCAGGGCCTCGCCTCGATAACGCCAGCGGACGTCCTGCGCGTGGTGGCCACGTTGCCCGGAGGGCATCCTCCAAGCCCACCCCCCAGCCCGTGAAGGACCGGATTCCACCGGACGTCTTCGGGGTTTCGGGGGTTGGGGACCCGCAGGTGCTGTTGGCCCGCCCTGCGAGTCGTCGACCGGCCCGGGATCTTCAGATCACGCGGATCGGCGCTCGGACGGCCGCCTGTGTCGAGTCAGCGCCCACCGGGCAACAACGCCCACCGGGCAATAATCTGAACGAGTAATCCGAACAAACGATCCGGAAAACTACCCGGCCGATATCCGGACGGGTCTGCCGCGTGTCCACTTCTCGGTCGTGCCGGTGTACCCGCCGGCGCTCACCGCCGGCTTTGCGATCTTTCGGGCGCGTGGGCATTCACCCCGGTGGCCCGGTATTCGCCGGTGGACGTCGGCCGGCTGGCCGGCAGCCCATGGCCACCAGGCCGACGCTCAATTCGCGCCGATCTCCCTGGAAATCGCGTTCGGGCCCTCGTACACACGGTCCGGGATCTTCTCCAGCAGTTGGATGACGCGTTGGTCGGCGCCATGTGACCGGGCGACGGAGAGGATCTTCTCCCGGTTCGCCGGATAGTCCACACCGCCGAGGAACTTCTGTACCTGGATGGGGTTCGTCATGGTGTCATCCCTCACCACGCTCGGCCGGTCAAAACCCGCTGTCGAAGATTTCCACGTGTTTCGGCCGCATCCGGTGCCGGGCACCGGACGGGCCACCAGGCGGGCCACCGGGTGCGCGCCCCGGACACGGGCGTGTCCAGGTGACGGTGCAGCGCGGCTACCGGCTGTGACCCACCGTCGTCGCATGCCGGCGGGACGGCTCTATCCTTCTTGCGTCATCCTTCACGTTCCATCATGTTCCTTCATGTTCCTTGCATCAGCCTTCTCGCCTCCCACCCGCCGTCCCGCCGTCCCGTCCGCGCTGTCCGCGCTGTCCGCTGATCATTCCGCGTGGCTCGAGCGTCCCGCTCGAACCCGACCCGCCGTTCGGGGCCGACCTGCTGATGACCGACGCCAGACCACCCTCCGCCCACCCCCGGTCCGCCCAGCCCGCCGGGCCGGATCCCGCCGCCGGGCAGGTACGGCTCGGATGGCTCGACCTGTCCAGTGGGGCGAGCGGGGACATGCTGCTCGGCGCCCTGATCGGCGCGCTCGCCGGGATGGGCCGGCCCACCGGGGTCATCGGCGAGGCCGTCGACGCGCTGGGGCTTCCCGTCCGGCTGGATGTCAGCAGCACGTCCAGGGCGGGACTGGCGGCCACTCGCGTCCATGTGATCACTGATAGTGATATCGCCGAAACCGGCGGGGGCGACGGGACCATCGCGGCCGCCCCCGTCGCCGGACCTGGCACGCATAAAGATCATCATGGGCATCGCCATCATCACGGCCCTGGCGGCGACGGCCGGCCCGGCGGGCAGGGAGACGGGCAGCCTCGCCGCACCTGGCCGGACGTCCGCCGGCTGCTGACCCGGGCACCACTGGCCGACACGGTCCGCGAACACGCGCTGGCCACCTTCGCCGCGCTGGCCGAAGCCGAGGCGGCCGTCCACGGCATCCCCGCCGACGAGGTGCACTTCCACGAGGTCGGGGCGCTCGACGCGCTCGCCGACGTGGTCGGCGCCTGCGCCGGGATCGCCGCGCTCGGCCTCGACCAGCTCGTCGTGTCCGCGGTGGCGCTCGGCGGTGGATCGGCCCGTACCGAGCACGGCGTCCTGCCGATACCCGGCCCGGCCGTGCTGGAGCTGCTGCGGGCCGCTGGGCTGCCCGGCCACGGCGGGCCGGTGGACGTGGAACTGTGCACGCCGACCGGGGCGGCGCTCGTGGCCGCCCATGCGGACGCGTCCGGCCCGCTCCCTCCGATGCGGGTGTGCGCGATCGGGGTCGGCGCCGGCCGACGCGACATCCCGGGCCGGCCCAACATCGTCCGACTGGTCGTGGGGTGTGCCCCGCGCCCAGGCCCGCTGATCTCGGTGCCGGCGACCGGCGGCCGCGCGTCCCTTCCCCACGCTCCTCTTGCCCGCGCCCCCCGGCTCCCCCACGCCTCCCAGGCGCCGGACAGCTTCGCGCCGGATGTCGCGGTGGACGCTCCCGTCCCGGATGCCGCCACGCTGGAGGCTCCCGGCGCGGGCGTTCCCGGCGCGGTCGACGAACTGCTCATCGAGACCAACGTCGACGATCTCGACCCACGCGCCTGGCCGGAGATCATGGCCGCGCTCCTGGCTGCGGGCGCCCGTGACGTCTGGCTGACGCCGATACTGATGAAGAAGGGCCGTCCGGCGCACACCCTGTCGGTGCTCGTCCGAGCCCCGCACGCCGACGCCGTCCGGCGGCTGGTCTTCCTGCACACCCCCACCCTCGGTCTGCGCGAGACAACGGTGCGCAAGCGGGCCCTGGACCGAGCCTTCCGCACCGTGGACGTGGGCGGCGAAACCATCGCCGTGAAGATCGGCATGCTTGCCGGCGGCCGGGCCGTCACCGCCCAGCCCGAATGGGACGACGTGCGGCGGGCCGCCATCCGGCTGGGGCAGCCGACCCGCCGGGTCCTGGCGGCGGCGGCCGCGGCCGCGCTGAACACCGACGGAGCGCCCCTTCCCACGGCCGGCCGCGACGGCGGCAGCGGCACCGACCTCAGGGATGACACCGCCACCACGGACAACGCCCACACCGCGAGCAACGTCCACATCATGAGCAACACCAACAGAACGGGTAAAACCGGCATGGCGGACGACGCCGGCACCGGTGACGACAGCACGCAGACCGGCATGCCATCCTGAGCCGCGTCCAGCGGGCATCGACCGGCGTGGACGATGGGAGATCGACCGGACGGGCTCCCACCGGGCGTGCCGCCGGCGTCCGGAGGTACCCGCGACCCAATCGGGCAACCGAACCGGCCGATATGTCAAGGTAGTGGGATTTGGACGTAGTGCACCGTGGACGCGAACCGATTGCAGGGGGAGTGACAGTCGATGTCACCGTCATCGTCCCGCTCCTACCCTCCGCCGGATCCGGTCGAGTCGGGCAACGAGACCTCGAACGGGACCTCATACACCAGGGAGACCTCGTACACCGTGCAGCCACGGCAGGAGCCCGGGCGACGGGCCGGCACTACCGGGGATCCGCAGTTGATGAACGGCCGCACGCCGCCGCGCACCGGTGTGAACGGCTCCCCCGGCACCGGGCCGGCCGGGCCGCCGCCGGTACCACCGCCACCGTCACCGTCACCGTCCCGGGCAACGCCGCCGCCCGTCGCGCCACCTGGCGGCGAACGCGGTTTCGACCCGCTCACCAGCGCGTGGCCGGAGGTGGCCTACCGGTCGTCCTCGTCCTGGCGCTCCCCCGGCCCGAGCAGACCGGCGTCGGACGGTGTACCCGGCGGTTTCGCCGTGGTGGACAGGTACACCGCGACGGACGACGTCGCTGCGGGCCCGAGCGCGGCCGGCGGCGGCACAGCGGGCAGGCCCCCGGCTGACAGGCCCGTGGTCGGCGGCACCGGGCCCCGGGATGCCGGTGGGGACGCTGCCGGCTCGTGGTCCCGGCCGTCCACCAATCCGCTGGTCGACCCGTGGGGGCCGCAGCTCGGCGGCGGTCCGCGGCCGGCGCCGCCGACGTCCCCCATCTCCGCGTCCACGCCGTCTGCCCCGTCCACGCCGTCCCCGATGTCCGCACGGTCGCTGTCCACACCGTCCACGCCGTCCGTGTCCACAGCGCCGTCCGCGTCCACGGTGTCCCTGCCGCCCTCGGGCCTACCGCCGTCGAGCGCACCCGGCGTGTCCGTGAGCGGGCTGACGCAGGACATCACCGGTACGGGTGCTGCCGGCGCCGGAACCCCGCCGGTCCCGAACGCACCGGCGCCGACCGCGGCAGCCTTGAACGCACCGGTCGCGAACGGCCGGCCCTGGCCCGAACCACCGACCTACGATCCGTTGTTCGACCAGGACACGTTCACCAGCGTGCCGCCCCCGTCCGCCGACCGTCGCACGCGCGCTGTCCCCTTCCGGCACGAGGAACGTCCCGGGGAGGCCCGGCGCCCTCCCGAGCCACCGGACGTCGGTCACAACCATGCCGCCCCGCTCCCCGGCCAGAACCACCCGGAGCAGGACCAACGAGGGCAGGAACAGGGGCCCCGGGGACGAGGGCAGCAGGACCGGGACCAGCCGCCGCACACGCCGGCGTCCACGCAGCACCCGGCGGCCGTAGCGCCACCGCCTCCAGCGGCCGAACCGCCGTCGGGACCGTCCACCGCGCCGTTCCCGACAGCGCCCGGTGGGGATCCGCTGTTCCCGGACGACGAGCGCCCGCGCGGCGGGCACCAGCCCGAGCCCGGCCTGCCGTTCCCCGGTCCGGCCGGAACGGCTTTCCCATACCCCGACAGTCCTTATCCGAGCACCGAGTATCCGGCGCCGGCCCCCGGCCCCCGGCCAGCGGCCAGCGGCCAGCAGAACAGCCGACGGCCATCCGACAACAATTTTCACGTTACTGGCGGCTCCGCGGGGAGAAACAGCCAGCGGCCGCCCGACAACGACTTCCAGGTGACCGGAGTCCCCGCGGAGCGGAACAACCGAGAGAGCCCCGACAGCGATTCACGCGCACCGGGTCCGGAGTTCGGTCCGACTGCCACCGGAAATCCTGGAAGTTCCGGAAATCTCAGAGAATCCGGAGAACCGAAACGGCCGGCAACGGACGACGGTACGTCCGGCCGGCTCATGACCAGTGCGCTGCTGCCGGCCCGGCCGGCTGTCCCCACCCGGGGCTGGCGCAGAATTCTCTTCAAGGTTTCCGGCGGAAGAGTCAACCCGGGGCCCTCCGCCGACGAGGCCCGCCACCGCCTGCTGGTAGAGCACATCGGCACGCCCCTGAACGACTGCCACCGGATCGCGGTCATGTCCCTGAAGGGCGGCGTCGGCAAGACGACCACCACGGTGGGGCTGGGCTCGACCCTGGCCAGCCTGCGCGGAGACCGGATCGTGGCGATCGACGCGAATCCCGACCGCGGGACGCTCGGGGCCAAGGTGCCGCGGACATCCGAGAACACCGTCCGGGACCTGCTCGACAATGCCGACTCGGTGAGCCGTTACGTGGACGTGCGCAGGTATCTGTCGCAGGCCGCCAGCCGGTTGGAGGTACTCGCCTCCGCCAACGCCCCGGAGCTGTCCCAGGCGTTCACGGACACCGACTACATCGCCGTCGACGGCATTCTGGAACGCTACCACTCGATCCTGCTGACCGACTGTGGCACCGGAATGCTGCACAGCGCCATGCCCGCCATCCTGGGACTCGCCGACACGCTGGTGATCGTGAGCAGTTCCAGCGCGGACGGCGGTGCCTCCGCCAGCGCCACCCTGGACTGGTTGGACGCGCACGGGTACACCGCGCAGGTGAAGAACGCGGTGACGGTCATCTCGACTTTCCCGGTGAACCGGGAGTCGGTCGATCTGGACGCACTCGAACAGCATTTCGCCGCCCGCACTCGCCGAGTCGTCCGGGTACCTTACGACCCGCACCTGGCGGTCGGCGGAAACATCATTCTGGAGGAGATGCGGAAAGCGACCAGGAAGGCTTTTCTGGAAATCGCCGGCGCGGTCGCCGAACGATTCGGGCTGGAAAGCCGAAAACCGCCCGGCCAGGCTCCCGGGGCTCCCGCTGCTTCCAGGATTCCCGCCCGACCGCTGGAACCGGTCGAGGAGGTCCGGCAGCAGATCCGGTAGGGACCGGCCAGCCCGCGGCGCCGGTCGGATGGCGGCCGGCCCGCACGCTTCCGGCAGGCCGCGGCCTGCCCGAGCGTGTCCGGTGCGCTCAGCGGGTGATGGCCGCCGTCAGCGTGCGGACACCGGGCCGGCGCAACTGGTTGGCCACCGTGGTCTGGCCAGCCACGATCCGTCCGAACAGGCCGAAGCCACCCGGGACGGCGGCCAGGAACGTGTACAGCAGGCCGGGATGGCGGACGAAGACCGCCTGCACCTCACGACCGGCGTCCATCTCGGGGCCGAGGACCGCCTCCACCTGGCGGGGGTAGTCGTCCAGCGCGCGCGGCTCGCCGGCGGCGACCCGCGCGGCCGCCTCCCCGGCCAGCCGTCCCGAACGCAGCGCGAAAGAGATCCCCTCCCTCGTCCACGGGTCGAGCAGGCCGGCCGCGTCCCCGGCGACCAGCACCCGGCCGCGGCGCAGCGGCGAGCCCGCGGCCCGCACCCGCGTGAGATGCCCGGAGTCGTGCAGCGGCGTCACGCCGTCCAGGCCGAGCCTGCGCACCATGTCGGCGTAGTAGGAGCGCAGGGCGCCGCCGTCGTCCCGTGAGCCGATCACACCGACGGTGAGGATCTCGCCCTTCGGGAACAGCCAGGCGTACGAGCCGGGCACCGGGCCCAGGTCGATCAGCATCCGGCCGGCCCAGCGACGCGCCATGGCGGCGTCGACCGGGAACTCGCCCTCCAGGCCGACGTCGACCTGGTCGAGACGGACCCCGACGTAGGCACCGACCCGCCCGGACGTGCCGTCAGCGCCGACGACGACCCGCGCGACGACGTCCGGGCCACCGCGCACCGCCACCACCACATGATCGTCTATGGCATGATCGTCTATGGCGTGACTGTCCGTGATGTGACCATCCGCGACGCGGCCGGCCGCGATGTCACGGCCGGCGCCGGCGTCGTGTTCACGTATTCCCGTGACGTGGGTGCCGGTCCGGATGACCGCCCCGGCGGCGCGGGCCGACTCGACCAGCGCCTGGTCGAACTCCGCGCGCATCACCATGGACAGCATCGGCCGGCCCGGCCGCCGGCGGGTGCGCGTCAGCCGACCGTCGATGGCGATCGTGAGCTGGTCGACACTCGCGCGGGTCAGCCGCGACGGATCGACACCGGCATGATCGACCGACAGGCCGACCAGGCCGCCGCCGCAGGTCTTGTACCTGGGCAACTCGGCGCGTTCGAGCAGGCACACGGTGGCGCCGGCCCGGGCCGCCGCGCGGGCCGCGCTGGCCCCCGCCGGACCGGCGCCGACGACGACCACGTCGAACATGCCACCGACCGGCTCCGACCGATCGGTGGCGGTGGCGGTGGCGGTGCGATCATGATCGTCCCGTGACGCTGGCGGCCGGGCCCCATCAGCCACCGGCCGGTCAGGTGGGTCGGACGCACTGGGCGCGCCGGAGGCGCCTGGCGCGCCGGGCAGGTCGTCGGGCGGGCTGGGTGGCATCAGCGCAGGGTGAGGGTCCGGCCGACCACACCGGCGCGTACCCGGCGTTCCAGCGGGGTGAGCGGGGTGCGGTTGGCAATCGCGTTTTCCAGTTGGTCACGCAGCGTCGCGGCAGCTTCCTCGCAGCTCGCCGCGTCGGCGTCCGGCGCCAGATCCCACACCGGAACGACCAGGCCGTCCACCCGAAGCGAACCGACAAAACGGGATCCGTCGCCCACGGTAAGACTGTTGGCCGCCGCGAGCCGGGTGAGGGCGTCCAGCAGTGGCTCCTCGTCGTACGGCTGGACCCAGCGCAGATGTGCCCGCTCCCCCGGACGGCACCAGTAGGCCGCGTCCACCGAGGTCAGCCGGGCTGTCGGGACCACGGCTGCGTTCGCCCGCTCCAGCAGGGCCACGACCTGCGGATCCGGGCTGCCACCGTCCTCCGACGGCGGGAGCCACCAGGTGAACCCGGAGTGGACGGTGATGTCCAACGGCGCGGGATCCAGCAGGTCCGCCAGGGTCGGAGCGGCCCGGCTGCCGTCCCCACGCGCGCTTCCCGCCGCGGCGGGCCGCGGGATGACGGGCGTGCCGGGATCGGCGTCAAGAGCTTCGAGCAACGCCCGGGCGATATCCGCGCCCGCGTCGTCGCTGGCGATACCGGTCTGCATCGCCAGCAGGATCTCACCGTTGTCCCGGACAAGCGCGGGCACGGCCTGCGGCAGCATCGTGCCGAGCATGATGGAACGGCCGGCGTGCTCAGGGTGCTCCTGAAGGTGACCGGCGGCCAGCGTCAGCGGGGCGGTCGCGCTGGGCACCAGCTCACGCAGAGCCACCAGATCCGGCTCGTCGACCCGGCCGGCGAAGGGCCGCAGAACGGGTGCGGGCCGCCGCCGCACACCGTGGCACGCCTTGTAGCGGCGCCCCGACCCGCACGGGCACGGGGACCGCGGCCCAACGGCCGGGAACTCCCCCGGCTCCGGCCAGGCGGCGGCCGATCCCGCACCGGTCCCGAACGCCGCGCCACCGGCGGGCAGGCCGATGGTGGCGGCACCGGACGCGGCGGACGACGGCACAGGGACACGGACGGTCTGTCGGCGGGCGATCGCGTACTCCTCGGGTTCGGCGGGGCGGCGCCCTGACGGCGGGTACGGGCCAAGGCTAGTACCCGCGTCCGACGCTCCCGGGCATCGGCACGAAGCGCCGGCAGCCCGAACGGGACAGGCCGGGCCGGACCGGGACGGCCACGCGGTGGGCGGTTCTCGAGGGAGCGGCAGCGATCATAAAACGGCCAGGTGGTCACCGATAGGCTCGGGGCGGCAGAGCGTTGGGAAGCGACGGCGCGGCGAGAGAGAGGCTGCATGAGCATCGACCAGCACGAGCTCTTCGGCGACGCAGCGGCGGTCACCCGGCGGATTGGAGTGGTGACGTTCCCGGGTTCGCTCGACGACCGGGACGCCGCCCGCGCGGTCCGTCTCGGCGGCGGCGAGGCCGTCCCGCTCTGGCACGGCGACACCGACCTGTCCGGGCTGGACGCGGTCGTCCTGCCCGGCGGGTTCTCCTACGGCGACTATCTTCGCGCCGGTGCGATCGCGCGCTTCTCCCCGATCATCGGCGCGGTCGTGGACGCGGCCCGCGACGGGCTGCCCGTCCTCGGCATCTGCAACGGATTCCAGGTGCTGTGCGAAGCCGGGCTGCTGCCCGGGGCGCTCACCCGCAACGCCGGCCTGCACTTCGTCTGCCGGGACCAGTCGCTGCGGGTGGAGAACACCGCCACCGTGTGGACGTCGGACTACACCGCCGGCGACGAGGTGGTTATCCCCGTCAAGCACGGCGAGGGCCGCTACGTGGCCAGCCCGGAGACACTCGCCGAGCTCGAGGGCGAGGGCCGGATCGTCGTCCGCTATCTCGGCGGGAACCCGAACGGCTCGGTCGCCGACATAGCCGGCATCTGTAACGCGCAGCGCACGGTCGTCGGGCTGATGCCACATCCCGAACACGCCGTCGAACTCCTGACCGGCCCCGGCTCGGACGGCCTGGCCATGTTCCGCTCGGTTCTCTCCCACCGGCCCCTCCTGCACCAGCCCGCCGCGGCGACCGACTGACCGGCCGGCGGCCAGGCCGGAGCCGGTCAGACCAGCCGGGCCGAGACAGCCGGGCCAGGGTGGCAACGCGTCAGGTGAGCAACGCCTCGGCAAACCGGCGGAGCCAGACCTCGAACGGATCGTTGCCGGCGGTTATGCGCAGGACGACCTGGTCGGCACCGGCGGCGTGGTATTCACGGACGCGGGTGACGATCGTGTCAAGGCTCCCCCACGCGGTCACCGCGTCGACGAGCCTGTCGTCGACGTCCGCGATCTGTTCCTCCGTGAATCCCTGCCGGAGGAAGTTGCGCCGGTAGCCGGGAACGGTGCCGAGGAACCGCAGCGGTTCGGCGGCCGCGGCCCGTGCGGCGGTGGGATCCGTCTCGGGCACGACCGACAGCAGCACCGCCAGCGCCGAGTCCGCGCCGAGCGTCGCCCGCGCCCCCTCGACGTACTCCGGGGTGACCAGGAAGGGGTAGGCACCCGCGGCACGGTCGCGGGCGAGGGCGAGGACCGCCGGGCCGAGCGCGGCAAGCACTCGTGCGGCCGCGGGTACCACCGGGGCTTCGGTGTCGAGGTCGTCGAGGTAGGAATTGAGCGTTTGCAGCGGCCGGGCACCGTGTGCGCCACCGAGGCCGACGACGAACCTGCCGGGCGATGATTTCTCGAGGTCCGCATGTGCCTGCGCCACCTCGCGCGCCGGCACCACGTCCACCGAGAGAATGCCGCTGGCCACCTGAATATGCTCCGTCGCGCGCACGACGCGGCCGATGACAGGCAGGTTGTTGCCCTGGCCGCCAGGCAGCCACAACGTCGAGTAGCCGAGGGCTTCCGCCTCCCGCGCGATGTCGATCTCGGCGTCGGGATGATCCGCCGAAAGTCCAGAAGCCGCGATACCAACAGGTCCAAGAGTCACCATAGCCCGCACAACCCCTCGGCCGGACGTTCCTGTTCCGCCTTCACCAGGCCCTTCAGCGGATCCTTTTCAAGATCTTTTCGTCAGGCTACACCGATAACGAGATCAAGGACGCCTGAGCCGGAGCAAACGCCTGCAGCGCTCGGCCGCCCACCGGACGACACCGGAGGTTCCAACAGGAAACGAATATGTCCATTTTATCCGCTGTCCCACCCGACCCCACTTGGACACCGCGGGCTGGGACCTCGATGATCGGACACCAGTTGGGACTTCGACGTGCCTGCCCTGTCGGCGGTCACCAACGGGTCAGCTTCTCGTCGTCTCCTCGAAGTGCATCGCCACCAGGAGTGACTACATAGCCGTTCTCTTCCAGGACCCGGATCGCATCTTCCGGGGCATCGCGGACCAGCGCCGCGATCTGGCGATGACGCCAGCGGACGCGGCCGGCCGAGATGGCGGCGCGCCAGCCCGGTTGTGCGTCGACCCCGCACTCACAGATCAGGAACTCGATGAAGTCCTCCAGGCACGGCCGCATCCGCGCTCCTCCGACCGGCAGATGCAGCGACGACAGGCTGCGAGGTGCCTTGACACCTGTGTCTGCGAGGAACGCGCTGAAAGCACCTCGCTCGGCGTGGAGCTGCCAGTGTGCGCTGGGCGAGCGATACGAGTCCTTGACGAAGTCAAGCCGGATCAGCGGCTCCCTGTGAAGATCGGATGTGAGGACGAACCGGGAGGACTGAATCGCCAGATAGCGGCCCTGATGGTCGACCTCGCAATGGAAGGAGATCCGTAACGAGCCGAGGACCCTCTGATTCGCATAGAGCTGGACGAGCTCCGGCTCCAGGTCGGCCCCTGCTGGCCGTATCACGAACCGTGTTCCCTGTTCGACGGCCTTCACCACATGGTTACCGGGCAGTGTGGCTTCCAGGAGCTCCTGCACCTCGGCGGCGAACTCGCAAGCCTTCGCCGACAGGAACGTGCTCATAGGGTTACATCATGCACCAAGCAGAAAGTCGATCTCCTCCAGCTCGATTACGGTCGCGAACTCGTCGCCCGCGAGGTCGTAGGCGTCACGCCGCGCGCGAAGCTCCTCGGCGGTGAGGCCGATCCGCTCCAGGATCACACGCCGACGCTCCTCCAGCTCCTCCCTGGTGGGCCTGATCACGTTCGACCGCATGGCACCCTCCTCCTGGCTTACAGCCAAAGTAAGCCACACAGGTCCGACGTTTTCGCGCAACCTTGAAAAGAGAGATCCTTCCAGCCACATGTTGCCGCTCCTCACTGGCCTTCAGAGGATTCGGCGATCGGGACGACCCGCTGCCGGCAGAGCCGCTGTCCTCCTTCCGTTGCGCGAGAGCGCTGGATAGCGCCGCTCATGCCGCCTCACCGTTCGGTGAGGCACTCCCGGTCTGACCCGCTCGCGCGGTGCCGGGTTCCCGCTTCACGGGCACCTGCCGCGCGAGCGCGGTCTTACGGTCGCCTCCACGGGCGTTTTGCGTCTCCGATGTACTGGCGGCGACGAGTTGACGCAGGTTGATCGCGGCGTTGTGGTCGCGGTCGGCTACTAGGGCGTGTATCGAAAGCGC
>NZ_JWIO01000001.1:261508-263210 GCF_001017755.1 Protofrankia coriariae | reverse complement strand
CCGGCCGCCGGCCATGTGGTTGCGTATGGTTACATGGCCGGCGCGCTGGGAGCCGAGGAGCTGGCCGGTCGCGGAACCCGCTGGCGCTGAGGGCCTGGCGGGGCGCAGGGCCTGGTGCGGGCTCAGGACTTGGCGAAGTTGAGCAGAACCTCGATGATCCCGTTGTCTTCGACCCGGATCCCGCCGACGCTCGGTGAGTCGATGTCGTAATCGCTGAACGTGACCGGGATCTGCCCGCTGACCCGGATCTGCCCGCCGGTGAGCTGGGTGTCCAGCGGGACGGTGACGGTCCTGGTGACACCGTGCACGGTCAGCTCGCCGGTTGCCTGGTAGGTCTTCCGTTCGCCCTCGGCGGGCACNCGCCCTCGGCGGGCACCGAGCCGAGGTCGATCGGCTGGGTCAACCTGAAGCTGGCCGTGGAGAACCGGGACGTTTCCATGATCCGGCCACGGAACTGGTTGTCGCGCTGAGACTGGTCGCTGGTGATGGTGGCCACGTCCACGCTGAAGTCGGCGGACGGCACGGTGGTGCCGTCGACGACCAGCTTCCCGGTGACGGACGAGGTCCGGCCGACCGCGGTGGTGTCCTGCCCGAACAGGACCTCCTTGACGCGGTAGCCGGCCTGCGAGCCGGCGGCCACCGTCCACGTCCCGTCGATGGTGGTGTAGGCGGTCGTGCCGCCGGTGGCCGGGCTGGCCGTGGCGCTGGCAGGTGTCGTCGCGCTGTCCAGCGACAGTTCGGCCGGCGGATCACCCTCGATGAAGTTGATGTAGACGAACGGCCCGCCGACCACGAGGGCGGCCAGGACCACCACGCCGATCACCACACCCTTCACCCAGCGCGGCCGTTTCTTCTTCGACGGGCCCGGCGGATCCGGCGGACCTGGCGGACTCGGCGGGCCTGACTGCTGTGGTGGGCCCGGCTGGCTCGGCGGTTGCTGCGGTGGGTCTGCCGGACGGGAGGCGTCGGCTATCATTGATCACTCCTGGTGACTTTGTGACTGCTTGTAGCTCTGTGACGGGTTGTGTCCGGTCTGTGGCATCTGGCGCCGGGTGCTGGCGTTCGCTGCTAGCCACATAGGTCGGATGTTGCACGAGCAACATAAAAAAATCATGAATATGATTCGGTTTGGCAGCCTGTCAGCCTGGCGACACGGACCTGCCGGCCCGGCCTCGCGGACGGCTACCCACCACCGTCACCGCAGCGTGCCCTCCCGGAGGTCGACACCACCGGAGGACGCCACCGGACGGCGCGGGCGGCCTGCCGGTTCTGCCCGCTGGCACCGTCGAATCGGCCCGGTGGCACCGTCGAATCGGCCGGCTGGCCGAGGACGCTGCGGCATGGCCGGATCAGCCGGCCGGATGGCCCCGGGCGACCGGACCGGCGGGGCGGCCGGATGGCGTCGGGGCGGGTCGTCACGGCAGGCGAAGTCAGGCCGGGGGAGCGCCGAGCGCGCGCAGGTCGGCCTGCATCTGGTCGATCTCGACGGCCTGGTTGATGACCATCGCCCTGGCCAGAGCCCGGACGTTCGCTTCCTGCGCCTGGGCCGCCGCGTACTGGGCCATCGCGATCCCACCGCGGTGGTGGCGGATCATGAGCGTGAGGAAGAGGACGTCCAGCTCCCGGCCCTGCGTCGTGGACAACTGGGCCAGTTCGGCGTCGGTGGCCATCCCCGGCATCCGCGACGAGCCGGCGGGAGCCG
>NZ_JWIO01000001.1:248893-261488 GCF_001017755.1 Protofrankia coriariae | reverse complement strand
GCTGACGCTGGCGAACCGCCGCCCGCGGCGTCGTGACCAGCATCATGACCGGCATCGTGACCGGCATGGCCGCCGCTGTCCCGCATCCACCGCATCGGCGGTTCGGTCGAGACCTGCGGCAGGCCCCAGTTGGTCAGCCAGGCCGACATGATGCCGATCTCCCGCTGCTGGGTGAGCGCGATGTCCTGGGCGACACTGCGCTGGGTGGCATCCGCGCCGGCGCGGAACTCCACCATCGCCATCTGGACGGCCTGGGCATGGTGGGCGGACATGTCGTAGGCGAACCCGGCGTCCACCGAGTCCGCGCCCGGTGGACGGTCGACGAGCCCCCGCAGGCCCGCGCCGGCCGCCACCAGAGCGAACGCCACCACGGCCAGCAGCGCCACCCAGGATGCCCGTGCCCGCGGCCGAATCCGGCCTGCGGGCCCGCCGACGGGCCCGTCCGCACGCCCACCGGTGGGCGTGGCCGCGTCGGTGGCCCGCTCCGCTGTCGCGCCGTCCGTGCTGTCGTCGGCCACCGCGGTCAGATCTGCATCTGGGAGTTGAACACGAACGTCCGCTTGCCCACCTGGACCCTGGTCCCGGGGACCAGCGGAGCCGGCTCGTGCGGGTTCAGCGGGGTCCACACGGTCGCCTCGGGCGGGGCGATGTAGGTACCGTTCGCGGAGCCCTGATCCGCGATCACCGCGTCCCAGCCGTTGAGCGTGATGACGGCGTGGACGCGGGAGACCGCGCTCTCGCCGTCCTCGACCAGTAACGGAAGCGCGCGGCCGGCCCGGACGGCGTCGTCCCGGTCGGGCTGCCTGCCGATCACGATGTCCTTGTCGACGTTGACGGTCCGGCCGTCCTCGAAGACGATCACCCCGATGGTCGGCCGTGGCCCCCGGACGGGGTTGCCGGTCTGCTGGGCCAGGGACAGCCCGCACTCGGTGCAGTAGGGCGCGGCCGGGTGGTTGAAGTGGCCGTTGGCGCAGAGGATGCCCTCGACCTGGGCTTCGGAGTTGCCCGGCAGCATGGTCGGGGCGTCCTGGTCGTCGAACAGGTCGGCGACGTCGAAACCCCGGCCGGGCAGTTCGGTCAGCGCCTCGCTCTCGGTGTCCTCGACGTGTGCGTCCGGGGCACGCCCGGCGAGTTCGGTCGGCGGGTCGTCGTTCGTGGCGGTGAGTGTGGCGAAGTCCTCGGCCTGCGTGGGCTCGGCGGCACGCAGCCGGGCGGCGGTGTCGAACTCCTGCTGCTCTCTGCCGTACTCCTGCTGCTCTCTGCCGTGCTCCTGTTCCCTGCCGTGCTCCTGTTCCCTGCTGTGCAACGGTGTCAGGGCCGGCGGAGCGCTCGACACCGACCCGTCGGCGGGGCCCCTGGCCGGCGCGGCGTCCACCGACGGGATCGGCGCCGCCTCGGTCATCGGGTTGTGCGGCCCGCCGAAGCCGGCGGCGAAGTCCTCCTCGGCCCCCCGGGGCGGGACGAACACGGGCCCGCTGCTGGCCACCAGGCTCACCCCGATACCGGGTACCGCCCCGATCCGCAGGTCCAGCGGGAAGGCGTCGGCAGCCGGGTTGTTCGCCACGCTGCCGACACCGGCCGGTCCGAGCGTGCCGGCCGGGCCGAGGTCCAGGCGGGCGAGCCCGGCCGGCAGCAGGCGGTCCACCCAGGTGGCCGACTCGATCCCGGAGAGGGTGAGCGGGGTGGGGCCGTGGACGACCACCTCCATCGCGCCGTGGATCAGCACGGCCAGCCGGTCGCCGACCTCCGCCAGCAGGGCGAAGTCGGGTACCACCTCCGGGTCGGCGTCGACGAGCAGCCCGGCGACCCGGCGCACCAGCCGCCGGCCCGTCCCCGAGACCGGCCCTACCTCGCCGGCCGCCTCGGCGCACAGCGCCAGCAGCGTCTTGGTCATGTCCGACGTGCCAGGGCGGCCGGTGCTGGCGACGACAAGAACATCCGACAGGCGAACCACCACACCGGTTCCGGCCTCATGCCCGGATGCCACCACGACCCGGAAACCGTCGAGTCCCGCCATCGTCGCGCCCCTTGTCCCTCGTCCCTGGCCTGCCTCGGCCGCCGCCCCGCCCCTGCCGGCGCGTCCGGCCCGCCGGAGCCGGGCCATCCGCCGGCGTCCGGCGTGTCCCACCCCGGTGAGCCACGTGTACCAACCATCCTGCCGGGGGATCGGGCAGACGTCAGCAACATGTCGGCTACCGGCGGACTTTCCCTCGGGATGAGACTGTCACCTGGCCGTTGCCGGGAGGAGACCAGCCGCCGGGGATGCCGGCTGTCCGCCCACCGGACGTAACGTTCGGCCAGGATGTTCGGCCAACCAGAAGCCCGTTTCGGGGTCAGCCGAGGGCCCGGTCCAGGTGAAGGGCAGCGCTGATCAGGGCGAGGTGGGTGAACGCCTGCGGAAAGTTGCCCAGCGCCTCCCCGGACGGCCCGATCTCCTCGGCGTACAGGCCCACGTGGTTGGCGTAGGTCAGCATCTTCTCGAACACCAGCCGGGCCTCGGCGACCCGGCCGGCCCGGGTGAGCGCCTCGACGTACCAGAACGAGCACAGGTTGAAGGTGCCCTCGTCCCCGTGCAGCCCGTCGCTGCCGTCCGCCGCGTAACGGCGTACCAGGCTGTCACTGACCAGTTCCTCGCCGAAGCGGTCGAGGGTCGACAGGAAACGGGGGTCGGTGGGCCCGGCGAACTTCACCAGGGGCATGCACAGCAGGGACGCGTCCAGCCGGGACGACCCGGGATGCTCCATGTACGCGCCACGGACCGGATCCCACGCCGCGGTCTGGACGAACCGGTACGCGCGGCCGGCGTACTCCTTCCACTCGTTGGTCGGGCCGGGCAGGCCGCGCTGCCGGGATATCCGGCATGCCCGCTCGAAGGCCACCCAGGTCATCAGCGCCGAGTAGGTGAAGCGCTGCCGGCCGCCGCGGGTCTCCCAGATGCCCTCGTCGGGCTCCTCCCAGTGCTTGGCGAGCCAGTCCAGCTGGCGGGAGAGCGCCTCCCACAGCTGGAAGGAGATCGGCGCGGCGAGCTTGTTGTAGAGGTACACCGAGTCCATGAGCTCGCCGTAGATGTCGAGCTGGAGCTGCCCGGCGGCGCCGTTGCCGATCCGCACGGGTTTCGAGTCGCGGTAGCCGCGCAGGTGCTCGAGGACGATCTCGTCGAGGTCGGCGTTGCCGTCCACGCTGTACAGAACGTGCAGGCCCTTGTCGCCGGGGGCCTCCTGACAGCGCTGTTCCAGCCAGTCCATGAACGCGGCGGCCTCGTCGGTGAACCCGAGCGTCATGAGCGCGTAGATGGTGAACGCGGCGTCGCGGATCCACGTGTACCGGTAGTCCCAGTTGCGGATGCCGCCGAGCTCCTCCGGCAGGGAGGTGGTGGGCGCCGCCACCAGTGCTCCGGTGGGACGGTAGACCAGCAGTTTGAGCACGAGCGCGGAGCGGTTCACCATCTCCCGCCAGCGGCCGTGGTAGCGGCTGCGGCGCAGCCAGTTCTGCCAGTAGGTCAGGGTACGGTTGAACAGTTGTTCGGCCTCGCCGTCCACCAGTGGGCGGATCGGCGTGTTCCACTCCAGGACGACGTCCGCGCTCTGCCCCATGTCGAGCGCGAAGGTCGCGGTGACGCCGGTGCCGTCGCTGGCCAGCGGGATGGCGGTACGCAGGGTGAGGCTGCCGACGGGAGAGTCGAACACCGCGCCCTGGCCGTCGACGATCGTCACTGTGTGTGATGCCCGCCCGTAGTCGAAGCGCGGGTGACAGCGCAGCGAGAACTCGGCCCGGCCACGTACCGCCCTGGCCTGCCGGACGACCGCGTGCGGTGACTCGGTGACGTCGCTGTCCACCGGGACCATGAAGTCGACGACCTCGCCGACGGCCTGCGGGGCGAGGAAACGGGTCATCAGGACGTTGGAGTCCGGCAGGTAGAGCTGCTTGGCCCGGGAATCGGGGCAGTGGATGCGGAAGGAGCCGCCGCGTTCGGCGTCCAGCAGGCTGGCGAACACCGAGGCCCCGTCGAAGCGCTGCGGACAGTACCAGTCGATGGTGCCGTCGGTCGCGACGAGTGCCACCGTGCGCAGGTCACCGATGACCGCGTGCTCTTCGATGGGCGGATAACCGGTCATGCGCATGAGTGGCCTCTCCGATGGGCTGTCGACAGAATCATCGCTCGGACCGTGTCCGTGGATCCTCGATCACGCGGGCGCTGTTCGGACGGCCGCCATCCATCGCCAGTCGTCGCCAGCCACCCGCATCCACTGACCCGGCCAGGGGCTTCCGCGAACGTACGTCCGGCCACTGGCCCGTGAGCGCCAACTTCTCGAAGTGTCAGGCGATACCGATCGATCGTCGTGGGGCTACCTTGGAGCACGTCGACACCGCGTCGGGCCTGCGCCGTCGACGTCGGTGCTGCCCGACGTCGCTTCGCCGCTGATGCGGTGTCCCGGAGGAACGTGCCGCGTCATGGCGGAGCGTGCCGCCGACGGACCGCCGCTGCCGGTGGCATTACTGGTGGCGTTATTGGTGGAGATGTTACGGATGGTGACGTCGGAGCTGGCAACGCTGGGGGACGGGGCCGGTTCGTGGCTGTCCGGCGTCAGACAGAAATGATCATTGGGTTGGATCGTCGGTCGGACGCCTGCCAGCAACGGCCGAGACGGGTCGGCCCTGACCTGGGGTTATCATAAATTCGTAACGAAAAGTGTTCAGATGGGCGCAATCTGGGGCGGATCTGGAGTGAGGGTCCGGGCGTCCATGCCGGCGGTCGTTCATGTCACTCTACGATCACAGCATGCCGGCGCAGGGACCAACGGCACAGAATGGTCAGGGCGGTCTTGTCATGTTCGCCAAAGGCGACCGGGTGTCCCCGGTTGATGATCTTGGCGGTGGGGTCTGGTCACGCTGCGGGACCGTCCTGGCCGTGCACGCGGCGCCACACCGTGAACCCACGCCGGGTGAGGAGCGGGTCCGGGTCGAGGCGGCCGGCTGGTTACCCTTCGAGGCGCCCCGGGCAACCGTGCTCTGGGACGACGGCACGGCAGAAATCATTGCGGAGGATCGGTTGCTCCTGGTGTACGACCGGGTGGAGCCACTCGGCATCCGGGTCGTGACCATGGCCATGGCCGCCCCCGTCGACGTCGTCGAGCACGGCGGGCATGTCGTCCTGCTCCTGCGTGAGGGCCTGCTGCCGCCACCCGCGGTCCAGTACCTGCGGGAGAAACTACGCAGCGTCCGGGCATCCTTCGTCCCCGCCGGCGTGGACGGCCGTTCACCGGCGGAGATCCGCCGCCGCGACCTCGACCTGCTACGGGCCCTAATCGCCCAGCTGACCGGCTGACCCCAAATTGTTGCTTTGCAACAATTTGGGGACCCCTGCGTCTGTGGCTGGTCGTCTGTGGTGGGTCTGCGATCGCCTGTCGGCGATCTTGACGAGATTCGTCTGTGCGTGAGGTTGCTTTGCAACAATTTGGGGGCCCGGCGGCTGTGGCTGGTCGTCTGTGGTGGGTCTGCGATCGCCTGTCGGCGATCTTGACGGGATTCGTCTGTGTGTGAGGTTGCTTTGTGGCGACGTGGGGATTTCTGCGGCTGTGGCCGGTCGTTCGTGGTGGGTTGACCGGAGGAGCCGGGGAAGGTCGGGACGAATGTGGAGCCGCCGCTGTCGCGGCAGCATCGCATTCACGTCCTGCGGGCCTGCTGCGGGCCTGGTCGGGGATCCGCGTCCCGCCGGAGGCGGTCCCGTCGCGGCTTTCCCGTACTGCGGGTGGCCCGCCTCCCCGGGGCGCTGGTGGGTGTCGCTGGGCGGCACCGCGCCGACAGGCGGCCGGCCCGCGTCCCCGGGGCGCTGGTGGCTGGCTGTCCCTGTGCCGGGCGGGGAGCGGGCCCGGGACTGGGTCGTGCGTCGGCCGTCAGGACGTCCTCAGGACGTGGAATAAGGGCCGGGGCGCACGGACGGCCCGCCGTAGGAGCTGCCGTTGAGGCTGCCTCGTGGTGGCTGTTCCGTCATGGCCTGACTGACTTTGGACGCGATGGCTTCGGTCAGTCGGATCGCCTGCGTGAGTGACAGGTTCAGCACGATCTCGCTGTCATCGGTCATCGCAAAGCGCACCGAGACATCCGCCATGGTGGTTCCTTCCCTCCTGTGTCGGCTGTGAGGAGCCGGTTTGGTCCCTCCCACCATCCCTGATCGCGTAGTCGTACCGGCAGGCACCCCCCGGTAACCGATGGGCACATCGGTGTGCTTCGTACAATGATATTGCTAAATGCAAGATATTCCTTGCTCAAAGTAGACGACTCGCGGTCCACTCTTGCCCTTGCTTCACTTTAAGTGTCAGTACTGTTGCAGATAGCGCCTATTTTTGATTGCATCAGGAGGTCTCGTGACCGAGAACTCGGCGGTCCTCACGACCCGGTTGGTGGCCCCGGGTCGTCCCGCGCCGCGGGGTCGACGGCCGTGCGCGCATGATTGCGATCACGATTCTGCCGGGTCCGGGACTCCGGCCGAAGCCGTCTCCCGGCAGGCGGGCGAGGAAGCCGGACGGACCGGGCTTCCCCGCCAGCTGGGTGGATCGACCACCGACGCTTCCGCCGCGGGGGGTACGCGGGAAGCGGGCGGCGCGGTCGCGCTCCCCGTCCCCGTCATGACCATTTCCGCTGTTCCCGGCGCTGTCGCCGCCGTTCTCGATCCCTCCGATCCCTCCGCCGCCTCCGGTTCCTCCGCCGCCTCCAGCGGTTCCAGCGCCGTTGCCGGCGGCCCGGGCGCTGTCGCGGTCGCTCCCAGAGGTACTGACCATGCTGTTGTCGATTCCGTTGCTGTTGCCGTCGGCCCCAGAGCTGGCGCTGTTGGCTCCGGCGTGGTCGATCAGGCTGCCGTCGAGTTCTGCGCCGGTGCGCCCGGCAGCGTCGAGATTTCTGTGATCATGCCTTGTCTCGACGAGGAGGCGTCGGTCGGGATCTGTGTGGCCAGGGCATTCGCCGGTATTGCCGACACCGGGCTCACCGGAGAGGTGATCGTCGTCGACAACGGTTCCACGGACACGTCGATTCCGGTCGCCCGGGCGGCCGGCGCACGGGTTCTGACCGAATCACGGCAGGGTTACGGAAACACCTGCCTGGCCGGATTTGCGGCGACCCGGGGTCGTTATCTGGTGATGGGGGGACGCCGACAGCTCGTACGATTTTCGTGAGCTTGCGGCGCTTGTCGAGCCGCTGCGGGCCGGGCGGGCCGACCATGTTCTCGGTTCCCGTTTCAGCGGGAAGATCATGCCAGGCGCCATGCCCTGGTCGCATCGCTATCTGAGCAATCCACTGCTCACCGGGATGCTCAACAGGCTCTTCGGCGCCGCCTCGTCCGACGCGCACTCCGGGATGCGCGCGTTCACCCGTGCCGCGTACGAGCGTATGCGGCCCCGGTGCGCGGGTATGGAGTTCGCCTCGGAGCTGGTCATCCTGGCCGCCCGCTCCGGCCTGCGGGTCGCGGAAGTGCCGATCACCTATCACCGCCGGGTCGGTGTGTCCAAGCTCCGTTCGCTGCGGGACGGCTGGCGGCACGTCCGTTTCATGTTGCCGCTCGCGCCCCGCGGCCTGTTCGTCATCCCGGGCCTGCTGTTGCTCGTTGCTGGTGTGGCCGGGCAACTGGTGCTCCCGCTGTTGCTTCCCGATGCCGGTCCTCGCCGTTTCGACGTGCATTTCTGGGTGCTGTCCGCGATGGTCGCCGTCCTCGGCTGGCAGGTGGTGCTGCTCGGGGTCTTCACCGACATCCACAACCGCGTGTCCGGCCGGGCCGGCTACTCGCGTCCACCGCTCGCCCGCGGGTACCGGTACTTCACGCTGGAGCGTGGCCTGGCGGCCGGTGGCGTCCTGTTCGTCGTCGGCTGCGCTGTCGAGGCGGCCGTGCTGGGACGCTGGATCGTCACCGGCGCCGGCCCGTTGGAGCAGGCGCGACCGGGACTGCTGGCGATGACGGTAGCGGTGCTCGGCGCCGGGACCGGGTTCGTCTCCTTCTTCCTGCACTGCTGACCACGGAAGGCGTCGCCGCCGCCCACGGCGGCAGCGAGAGCCCACGGCCCGGCGAGCCAGCGAGCGGGCGAGCACCCAGGAGCCGACCGGAGGACCAGTCCCCGGAGCCTGGCCTGCCGAGCGACGGAGCCGGCGCACCGAGGAGCGGGGTCGGTGCGCCGGGGGACGGGCGATGACCGCGGCGGCCGGGGCCGCTGGGCCCGCCACGTCCGCCGGGTCTGCCAGGTCTGCCGTACCCGCTTCGACCGGGACGGCCGGTGCCGGCGTGTCCGCCCCGACGGCCGCCATGACCGCCCCGCCGGGCGGGGTCGACCCATGGGTACTGGAGAACCACCTCGGCGGTGCGGCCGCGGCCAACTACCGGCGTTTCGAGCTCGATCTGGTCTCGCCATACTGCGGCCGACGGATCCTGGAGGTCGGGTCGGGGCTGGGCGAGTTCGCCGCGGGCCTGCGTGGATACGACCATCTGACCGTTTCCGACACCGACGCGTTCTGCCTGCGGGCGCTACGTGAGCGATTCGCCGGGCGGCCCGACGTCGATGTGATCGCGCTCGACGTGACCGAGTCCGCCCCAGCCGGGCTCGACGCGTCTGACCGCGACACAGCCGGTTCAGAGCCGGACGGGTGCGGGACAGGCGTCGCCGCCGGGCACACGACCGGATGCAGCCCACACGCACCAGACGGCCCACACGCACCGGGTAGCCCACGTGGATCGGGTAGCCCAGGTGGGCCGGGCGGGCTGGCCGTCCCGGTCGACACGCTGATCATGATGAATGTCCTGGAACACGTCGACGACGACGTCGCCGCGTTGCGGCGGCTGGGGCGGCTGGTGTCACCGGGCGGCCAGGTGGTGCTGTGGGTGCCGGCGTATCCGGCGCTGTACGGGGAGTTCGACCGGATGGTGGGCCACGTCCGCCGCTACACCCCGACAACGCTGCGGACCCGGGTCCAGCGCGCCGGCCTGCGCGTCCAGCGGCTGGAGCCGGTGAACCTCCTCGGCGGCATCGCCTGGTGGGCGGCGGTCCGCTGCGCCGGGCGGCGCAGCGCCGATCCGCGTCTGGTGGGCGTCTACGACCGGATAGTCGTGCCGGCCACCCGGTTCATCGAACGCCGGACGAAGGTCCCGTTCGGGCAGTCGTTGCTGTGTGTGGCGGTCCGGCCGGCGACGTGACCGGGACCGGGCCACCACCGGCACCGCCCGACCCCGTTCCGTCAGCCCCGCCTGTCCGGACCGGGCCACCGCTGTCCCACTCGCCGGAACCCGACAGAATCCTGCGACCGCTGGAAACAACCCCCGACACCCCGCAACACCGCCATACGTCCCATTTCGATCAAGGAAATGAGTACGGAAGTGGCTGCCACAGCAACCACTTGTTCCCTCGTTCTCATGATTCAACGATTGGTTCTGGAGTGGGGGCGCGTGAGCTGACCGATGCTCGAGGGGGGTGGTGGCCGAGGGCTCGATGTCTGACCATGGTCTTTGGACGTTCGGGGGCGGGCCGCCTGGGAAGGGGATATTCCAGGAGCCCGGGATATCGGCGGGCCGTCGGCCTGCTGTGGGTGCGGCACCGGTTGTTCGTGGTGCTGCTGGCCGGCGGCGCGCTGCTGCGGGCCGCGGCGTTGTTCGCCTGTTGGCCGGCCATGGAGTTCTACGGGGACTCCTACTCCTACCTGTGGTATGCGAAGGAGCTCCGCCCGGACCAGGTCAGGCCGTTCGGCTACTCCGCGTTCCTGAAGCTGTTCTCCTGGTCGCCGTCCATCGCTGTCGTGCCCGTCGTTCAACATCTGCTCGGTCTCGGGATCGGAGCGGCGCTGTACGGCCTGTCGGTGCACCGGGGGCTGTCCCGCAGGTTGGCCGCCGCGGCGGCCGCGCCGGTGCTGCTGGACGCCTACCAGGTGAACATCGAACAGATGGTCATGGCGGAGACGTTCTTCGCGGCGCTGCTGACCGCGGCGGTCCTGGCGCTGCTGTGGTGTGAGCGCCCGAGCGGGAGCATGTGCGCCGGGGCGGGCGCGCTGCTGGCGGCCGCCACGCTCACCCGCTCGGTCGTGCTGGTGCTGCCGGTGCTCGCCGCGGTGTACCTGCTCGCCCGCTCGGTCGGGGTACGCCGGCTCGTCGCCTTCGGGGCGGGCGTCACCCTGCCCCTGGCGGCATACGCGGCATGGTTCGCCGCCGTGTACGGGAACTTCGCCCTGCAGAACGCCGACGGGTTCTTCCTGTGGGGCCGGGTCGCCGAGTTCGCGGACTGCTCGCGCATTCAGGTGACACCCCGCGAACTGCCGCTGTGCTCACCGCACCCGCCCGGGGAACGGCCCGGCCCGAACTACTACGACTGGGACGCGAACAGCCCACGAGCCGCCTTCGGCCCGTTCGGCGCCGAAACGAACACGGTGTTCCGGCGGTTCGCCCTCAAGGTGATCGTCGCGCAGCCGAGGGAGTACGCCCGGCTGGTGGCGCACGACGTCACGCACTGTTTCGGGCCGGTGCGCCGCGTCGGCTCCCGGGACTGGTACCTGGCCACCTGGCAGTTCCGGGCGGGGCATCCCGATCCCCGCTGGCAGATACACCGGTCGCTGCGGGACTTCGACGGCGCGGTCACGCCCCGCCGCCACGACGCGGTCCTGGGCGGTCTGCTGCGCGGATACCAGTCGGTCGGATTCACCCCGGGGCCGTTGCTCGCGGGCTGTGTGCTGATGGGTGTGCTGGCGGCGATGGCCGCCGCCGGCTACGGGCTGCTCCGGATCCGCCAGGACTGTCTGCTGCTGGTGGGGATGGGTCTGGTTCTGCTGGTGGTGCCCTGCGCGACGGCGGTGTTCGACTATCGCTACCTGCTGCCGGTACTGGTCTGCCTGCCGCCGGCCGGGGCGTTCGCGGTGGCGCAGCTACGGCTCGTCCGCGCGCGGACCAGGCAGGCCGGCCGCCGCGCCGGGCCGGATCTGCCGACCCGGCCGGAGCCACCCCCGGGCCCGCCCCCGGACCTGGTCGGCCGGGCGGGCCGGACCGGCTGGCGGCGGCGGCGCGTCAGATCCAACCGGGGAACCACATCCTCACCCGCCACGCCGAGGTCGGGATCACCTGCGCCGCCATGATCGGATAGAAGTAGACGAACAGCAGCACGACGACGATCGTGTAGATGCCGACCGTCAGCGAACCGACCAGTCGCCGCAGGTCAGAGGCTGTTCGGGGGCCCAGGGCGACCCCTGCGAGCGCGGTCAGCCCGAGGATGAGGAACGGCAGCAGCGGCAGCGCGTAGAACAGGAACATCGTCCGGTTGGGGAAGGCCAGCCATGGCAGGAACGACGTTGTGAAGCCGACCAGGACGAGGCCGGCCCGCCAGTCCCGGCGGCTGACCCACAGCGCCAGCACCCCGACCAGCGCCAGCACCCCGACCCACCAGATCGCCGGATTGCCGATCGCGAGAATTTCCCGGGAGCAGCCGGCCGGGGAGGTGCACCCGGGCTCCCCGGCCTTGGGCGTGCTGTAGAAGTAGGCGACCGGCCGGGCCAGCACCAGCCAGCTCAGCGGCTTGGACGCGTACGGGTGCGAGGCGTCCAGGTGCTCGTGGAAGTGGAAGATCTGCTGCTGGTAGTACCACCAGCCGTGCAACGCCGCCCACACACCGTCACCGAAACGGTGGCGGTTGTAACCGCCGTCGGTGACGAACCATCCGGTCCACGTCGCGAAGAAAACGATGACCGGGAGCGGTATGAAGCTCACGAACCACTGCGGCCCGTCCCGTCGCACGGCGGCCAGGACCGGCCGTCGCGCACCCGCCGTCCGGCGTGCCCCGGCATCCCAGGCGATGGCCAGCGCGGCGAATCCCACGAGCGTGTAGACGGCGCTCCACTTCACTCCCAGGGACGCACCGAGACACAGTCCGCATGCCAGCCGCCACGGGCGCGCGCCAAGGCGCGCCCCGAAGCGCAATTTATTACTATCTGTCTTGTAGAGGCTACTTAGTGATTCTTGATTGCCGTTTCCCGCTTCGGATACGTCCTTGCTCGCTTGCCCGCTGAGGGGGATGTTGCTGGCGTCCGCGAGGCTGGCGGCCAGCCTGACCCGTCCGTGATCTCGGTCGAGGACCAGGCAGGCCAGGGCGAGCACGAGCCCGGTCATCAGGAAGATGTCGAGGATGCCGATCCGGCTCTGGACGAACGCCAGGCCGTCGAAGGCGAGCAGCAGGCCGGCGAAACAGCCGAGCAACGTCGAGCGGAACATCCGCCTGGCGGTCCGGGCGAGCACGAGCACCGTCAGCGTCCCCGCGACCGCGGAGGCGAAACGCCAGCCCAGTTCGGGACTGCCGTGACGGATCCCGGCGCAGTCGGTGTACCCGAAGAGCCACTCGGACACGGCCATCAGCCACTTGCCCAGCGGCGGATGGACGACGAACCCGGGGCCGTCGCACCCGCTCTTGATGTCGCTCAGCTCGTAGCCGTGGGTGAGCAGGCCGTAGGCGTCGTGGGTGTAGTAGACCTCGTCGAAGTAGATGCCGCGTGGTTCGGTGAGCTGCCAGAACCGCAGGACACCGGCGACCGCCGCGATCGCCAGCGACGCGAGCCAGCCGGCGAGCCGGTCGGTTGGCATCGGCGG
>NZ_JWIO01000001.1:243196-248874 GCF_001017755.1 Protofrankia coriariae | reverse complement strand
GGCGGTGCCAGCCGCTCCCGTGGGCTCAGGCCATCGCGATTACTTTTAGTGACGACCGTGGTCCGCGGCTCGCCGCCGTCCACGGTCGGATAGGTCGCTGTCACCGCCACCGCATCAATGTAGGTGGTGGCACCTGGCAGACTCGGCGGGTGTCCGGAACTCTGGTGCTCTGCGGTGCGCCGATCGGTGACGTTCGCGATGCCAGCCCCCGCCTGGGCGAGGTGCTGGCCCGCGCCGACATCGTCGCGGCCGAGGACACCCGCCGCCTGCGCCGGCTGACCGCGGCCCTCGGCGTCACCATCACCGGGCGGGTGGTCTCCTGCTTCGACGCCAACGAGTCCTCCCGCGCGGACTTCCTGCTCTCCCACCTGCGCGCGGGAGCCACCGTCGCGCTCATCACGGACGCGGGCATGCCGGCCGTGTCGGATCCGGGTTTCCGGGTGGTGGCCGCCGCCGTCACGGCCGGGGTGGCGGTGACGGTCGTTCCGGGGCCGTCCGCGGTGACCGCCGCGCTCGCTGTCAGCGGGCTGCCCACGGACCGTTGGGTGTTCGAGGGTTTCCTGCCGCGCCGGCCGGGCGAGCGCCGGTCACGCCTGGCCGAGCTGGCCGGGGAGCGGCGCACACTGGTCATCCTGGAGGCTCCGCACCGGCTGCCCGCAACACTGGACGATCTTACCGCGGCCTTCGGGCCCGACCGCGCGGCCGTGGTGTGCCGCGAACTGACCAAGACCTGGGAGGAGATCGTCCGGGACGATCTCGGCGCGCTGGCGGCATGGGCCCGCGAGCGGGAGGTCCGGGGCGAGATCACCCTGGTGGTGGCGGGTCGACCCGGGACGTCGTCGCAGCCGCGGCCGCAACCGGGCACGCCGGCCGCGGCCGCCCTCTCCGCCGCGCTCGCGGCGGAGGTCGCCGCCCGCGAAGCCGCTGGAATACCGCGCAAGACGGCCCTCGCGGCGGTGNCGTCTACGACGCCGTCCTCGCCGCCAAGAACGACCGCCAGCAGACCGACCGCCAACAGACCGACCACGAAAACAACGATCGGTGACGTAGCGATCAGAGGTGCGCAGACGTAGATCATCGATGGGGTGGTGCGGTGAGCACTGGCTACCAGAAAAGATCGACACAGGTGTGCCGGAGCGGCGGTGACCGCACTGCGCGTACACAGTTCTGGGTACGCTTCCGGTCTGGACGACAGTCAGAACGAGCTGAGCGCAAGGGATGCCCGCGCCCATTTCACCGAGGTCATCACTCGCGCCCAGGGCGGAACACCCACCGTCATCACGCGCAACGGCCAAGCCGTGGCCGCGGTCGTCCCCATCGAGGATTTCAACGCCTTTGAAGACGCCATAGACCGGTATTTCTCTCGGGACGCCGACCGCGATTTGGCGGAGAACCCCGATACCCCCACCTACAGCATGGCCGAGGTCATCCCTGACTACACATGACAAGAGCGGTATTCGCGTGCCGGAACGGTCGTGAGCAACGGAGCGGCCTGTAGGGGTACGAATTGTGCCGTGCTCGGGTTGTGCCAGCGGGCATGTGACCTGTACCAGCAGGCCCCGCTGGGTAGCCGTTCAAGCGGGAGACCGTAGGGCTACCTGACGGATAAGGGGTTTGCCGTCGCCGCAACGCATGTGGATGCACCCGGCGGCGGGATCAGCTGGTATTGCCCCGCGCCGGACAGGCCGTCACTCGTTGCAGGTCGGACCTGGTAGGTCAGCAGGGCTCGATTTCTGGGATGGCATCGAACGGCGCCTGGTTCGTGTCGGGGGGTCTCTGCACGGTGGCGGGCTGCCCGGGGGCTGTTCATGTCTCGCCAGACGATCCGCGCTATGTGGGTGGTGACTGGTACGGCCCGGGTTGAGAGGTACCAGCCGGTCGGTATCCACAGTGGGTCGGGCAGGCCGGGGCGGGGGTGAGGTGGGCGATGTGGTCGTCGGTCAGGGCGGGCTGTCCGGCGTCGAGCCAGGCGCTGACCAGGGTCGCGAGGTGCTTGCCGGGGGTGGGGTGGGGATCGGTCGGACCGGCGCTGGTCTATTCCTCGTCCAAGTCGCCGGCGCCGCCGAACTGGTCGATCCGCCCGGCCGACAGGCCGGTCAGGGCTGCGACGGAAGCGGTGGGTGAGCTGTCGAGGACTTTCATCGATTCGACCATGCCGTGGCGGATCTCCTCACGGCGTTGCTCGAGGGCGGAGCGGCGAGCTCGGTGGATCACTACCAGCTCCTTTATCTGATCAGATAAAGGAGCTGGTAGGGTGTGGTCTGTGAAGCTCGATCAGGACACTCGTGAGGTCATGGCGCTCCTCGACGCCGCCCTGGCTGACAGTGGTCTGACCCAGGTCGAGTTCGCAGCCGCGCTGGGGACGTCGGCGTCCAGGTTCTCCACCTACCGTTCGGGCGGGACGAAGCCGGCCGCCGTGTTCTGCTTCCGGGCGCGGCGCATCGCCCGCGCGCTGGCGGTCGCGCGCGCCTCACGGCTGATGTCCGCGCCGGCGACCGCCAAGGCTGTTCGCACCGCCGACAACGAGGAGTGGGCGTGGCGGATGCTCCTTCAGGGCCGTGACCATCTACGCCTGCTGTTGGAGCGGCGCGACGGATCGGCTGCCGCCTGGGAGGCCGTCCCGGCAGCCACAGGCAGCGCGGGCTTCGACGCCCTGCTGGCCGTCTTGGCGCGGCGGGAGTTCGAGCGGGCCGGAGTTGAACCGCCGACGTGGTGCGAGCCCACGCGTCTGCCTCAGCCCTGGGTTCCCGAGCATCCCTTCCTCGACCGGGAGGAAATCATCACCCGGACTCCGGACTACCTGAAGAAACTCAACATCTTCGTCCCCGCCCGTGACCTGGTCACGGCGTGAACGACCGGCACGAGTTCTCCGCCAAAGAGATCATTTCGCTTCTGGCCAGGCTCGACGAGCGGCTACGGGCACGCGGCGTCTCAGCCGCCGTGTTCATCGTCGGCGGTGCGGCCATCGCGGCGACCTCCCACCGGGATCTGCGGCGCACGGAGGACATCGACGCGATCACCCGCGACCAGGCCGTCCTGGACGAGGCCCGGGCGATCGCCCGCGAGGACGGTCTGCCGGAGAACTGGCTCAACACCCGCGCGGCCATGTGGATGCCGCCGCTGCCACCGGCCGCCCTCGCGCACGTCCCTACCCCCGGACTCCACGTGAGGTACGCGTCTGACGAGTTCCTTCTCGCCATGAAGCTGATCGCCCAGCGCCGCAGGGACGCCGACGATATCCGCGAGCTTGCCGCGCGCACCGGCACGACCGACGCGACCGCCGACGAGCTCGAAGCGCTGATCTATCGCCACTACACCGACCCCGGCATGCTCGAGTTCATCGTCGGCGGTACCGACGTGCCAGGTGAGATCCGCCTCCTCGCCGAACGGGCAGCGCGGATGCTCACCCGCAGTCATTGACCAGTCCCCGCGGCGGAGGTAGAGCAGATGGGAATTGAGTGAACCACCCTGGGTTTTTTAGAGACCGGGGCGGTTCAGGCCGGTCGTTGCATTACACAGGGCGTCCATCAATATAGCCCCCAGGAGCATCCACGCCCGGCTTCCGCATCATCGTGGTATTCCGGACACGGACAACCGGGGAAGGTATGTCGGTCTGACAGTGGGGTGCTGGTGAGGGAATGGCCGCCGGAGGGGTCAGCAGTTTCGTTGGATGGTCAGGGCCTTGATCATGGCGGCCCATTCGTAGCTGATCGCGTATGGCCAGCCGCGTAGTCGTGGGGAGACTGTGACGAACAGGGCGCGGCCCTCGTAACACCGTTTCACCCGTAGTCGCGCCCGGGTGTCCTGTGGGGTCCCCACCACGATCATTACGGATCGCCAGCCGTAACGGGTGGCCAGTTCCGCGGTCATCCGTGCTTCACCCTGGGTGGTGACCGGGTCCGGGCGGAAGCAGATCACCTGTATGCCGGGCAGGGCGGCCGGGCACGGGTCGTCGGCCCCGGGCGGGGTCGACACGGCGAGCACCGGTGCGTACCCGGCCCGGGCCAGTTCGATCGCTCTGGCCAGCCGGCCGGGGCTGCCGGCATACATCACGATCGCGTCGACCGGCTCCGGGGCATCCCGGACCGGCCAGACGAACAACCGCCCGGTCGCGGTGAGGAACAGCACGGCGGCCAGGCCGATCCCGATCCCGACCCGTCCACCCGGCACCCGTCCGGGCCAGCCTCGCGTCCGAGTGGGCCGGTCCGGCATTCGCCTGAACCAGCCTGGCATCTGGGCGGGTCGGTCCGGTGTCCGTCCGAACTGGCCCGAAGCCCGGGTGAACTGGCCTGGTATCCGGGCGAGCCTGTTCGGTGTCCGTCCGAACCGGCCTGAAGTCCGGGCCCGGAGCGGGCGATGTTCCTGCTGCCGGCCTGGGGTGGGACCCGGCATCCACCCGAATCGGCCCGGCTGCCGGGCCCGGGCGAACCGGCCCGGCTGCCGGGCCCGGGCGAACCGGCCCGGCAGCCGGACGGATCCGCCCGGCTTTCTCATGAGGCGGTCATGGCGGGCTGCCGCGCCACCCCGATCCGCGAGCGAGGGTAGGCCAGTGGGGACTGCGCCCGGTCGGCGGGCCAGACCACATGCGCAGCACCGTCCCGCCACTGCACGAGATGGCTGTGGTGACCGACCTGGAGGCCGGTGGCCTCGTCGAGACGGAAACGGCCCAGCAGAGTGGACGTGTCGAGCGTGCGCGCGGCGGTGAGCACATGAGGGTCGTCGGCCCGGCCACTCGCCCAGACACAGCGGCCCAGAACCAGCCCGGCCGCGTAGGCCACCGCCGCGGTCGCGGCCGGCAACTGGTCGTACATCTGTTGGTAGCAGGCAACGAACTCGGACACGCTCGGACCGGTGCCAGCATCCGCGGGCAGCCGTGGTGACCAGGCCCGCGGGCCCAGCAGGCCGTCGCGGCGATCACGCAGTGCGGTCAGTGCGCCGTCATGCCCGGCGGTGGAGAACGCCGCCGCCCGCCACGGCCTGCGCAGCAGCACCTCGGCCGCGGCGTTCTCGTCGTCCGGATCACCCTGGACGATCAGAACGTCCGCGGGCGGGAGCCGGCGTGCGGCGATCATGGCCTGGCCGGGACGGAACACGCTGGAGGCGACCTCGAAGCCCAGCCGGGCCGCGGCGGCCCGCACGACGGAGACGACTTCCAACGCCCGGTCGTCGGAGGCCGTCAGCACCGTGACCCTGCGGGCCCGCCGGTCGGCGGCACGAACCGCGGCGAGCAGTCCCCGCGTCCACGTCGAATGCGGGGAGAGCAGATTGACGACGTTCGGGAACGCCTGGCGGACGAACCGGGTCGAGGGCGCGCCGATGTTGAACACGACCCGGTCGGTGGCGGCACACGCGGCCAGCGCGCTGCGCTGACCGTACGGACCGAAGATCATATCCGGCCGTGCCGCGGCCGCGGCACGCATCGCCGCCGCGGGATGCGGATGCGCGTCGTACGCGGTGACGTTGATGTCGTCCCACGGCGGCGGAAGCTGCTCATCACGAGCCCACAACGTGACCGCGCGCAGGGTGGTCAGACCGTGGACGGCCGCCGGACCAGTCAGCGGAGTCACCAGCGCAACAGCGAGCGACGAGGACATCGGTACCTGTCTACCAGGTGATGGGACTGCGATGTTTAACAGTGTGCCGACGTTGTTATGACACCCCCGCCATGGGAGTGGCTT
>NZ_JWIO01000001.1:222928-243187 GCF_001017755.1 Protofrankia coriariae | reverse complement strand
CCCCCGCCATGGGAGTGGCTTGTTCCGGCGCCTCGGCCGTGGACGCGGCGGGTGGACGGGCGGGCATCCGGGCTTGGATCGCTCGTCTGCCGCCGGCTTTCCGCGGTTCCGTAGGATCGGTCCGACGGAGCGCTTCCGCCCGGGGCGTTCCCTGTCAACGGGGAGCGCCTTGGTCGACACGTCCCGCGTCACCGGCGGGACGAGACGGAAGAAAGGTGGGTGAGCGGTAGATGGCACGCGACGGTGGACGCCGTGGCGACCCTCCGCCCGCGCCGCCGCCGTTGTCGGTGGAGGCGGAGGTGATCGACAGCCACTGCCACCTCGACATCATGGGTGGGGATGTGGCAGCGGCCGTCGCGGCGGCACAGGCCGTCGGTGTCCGACGGCTGGTGACGGTGGGAGTCGACCTGCCGACCAGCCGTTGGCAGGCGCAGGTCGCGGCCGGGCATCCCGACGTCTACGCCGCTGTCGCGATCCACCCGAACGAGGCTGCCAGCGGCGTGAACGAGGAGACGTTCACCGAGATCGCCGAACTGGCCGCGGCGCCGAAGGTACGGGCGGTCGGGGAGACCGGCCTGGACTACTACCGCACGCCACCGGAGCGGCACACCGCTCAGCAGGACAGCTTCCGCCGCCACATCGCGATCGCCAAGCAGGCCGACCGCACTCTCATGATCCATGACAGGGAGGCGCACGAGGACACACTGCGTATCCTCTCCGAGGAAGGCGCGCCCGAACGAGTGGTTTTCCACGCCTTCTCCGGAGACGAGGCCATGGCGAAGGTCTGCGCCGACGCCGGCTATGTGATGTCCTTCGCCGGGAATGTGACGTTCAACAACGCGCAACGTCTGCGGGACGCTGCCGCCGTTGCGCCCCGTGACCTGCTCCTGGTCGAGACGGACGCCCCCTTCCTCACTCCCGTGCCGTGGCGGGGCCGGCCGAACGGCCCATATCTGATACCGCTGACGCTGCGTGTGCTGGCCGCTGCTCGCGGGGAGGACGTCGACGCCCTGGCGTCGGCGATCGCCGCCACCTCCGAACGAATGTTCGGGCCCTGGTAGCCCCCGACCCGGGTACTCCCGTCTCCCCGTCGTCCGATATGGGCACTCCCACTCTGCCGCCTTCTGCTCTGGGCTCTTCCGGTCGGCTGTTTTCTGGTACGGATTCTTCCGGTACGGATCCTTCCAGCGCGGGTTCTTCAGCTCCGCTGTCGTCCGGTTCAGGCCTTTCCGATCCGCCGCCTCCCGACCCTGACTCTTCCAGCCAGTCGTCGTCCGGCGGGTCATCGTCTGGTTCGGGGCTGCCCGATGGTCTGCTCACGCCGGCGGACGTACGGTCGATCAGCGCCGCTGTCGGCATACGGCCGACCAAGCGCCGTGGTCAGAACTTTCTCGTCGACCCCAACACCGTCCGTCGGCTGGTACGCCTGGCAGGTGTCGAGCCGGACGAGACCGTCCTGGAGATCGGTCCCGGGCTGGGCTCGCTGACCCTCGGGCTGCTGCCGGCCGCCCGCCGGGTTGTCGCGGTCGAACTGGACGAGGCGCTGGCCACGGCACTGCCGGCGACCGTCACGGCGCGGCTCGGACCAGCGGTTGCGGCCCGCCTGACCGTGCTGGCGGCGGACGGGCTGCGCCTGGAGCCCGCGGACATCTCCGGCGACCCGCCGAGTGTCCTTGCCGCGAACCTGCCCTACAACGTGGCTGTCCCGCTGCTGCTCGGCGTACTTGAACGCTTTCCGTCGGTCAGGCGCGGGCTGGTCATGGTGCAGGCGGAGGTCGCCGACCGGCTGACCGCGTCGCCAGGTGGGCGGGTGTACGGCGTGCCGAGCGTGAAGATGGCCTGGTACGCGTCGGCGCGTCCGGCAGGTCCGGTGCCGCGGGCGGTGTTCTGGCCGCAGCCGAACGTCGACTCGTCCCTGGTGGCGTTCACCCGTCATGATCGGCAAGGGTCGCCGCGGTTGCGCCGGGCCGTTTTCGCCGTGGTGGACGCGGCCTTCGCGCAGCGCCGCAAGACGCTGCGGGCGGCGCTGTCGGGCTGGGCGGGGTCGGCGGACCAGGCCGAGCGTCTCGCGCTGGCCGCGGGCATCGACCCGTCCGCCAGAGGCGAGATCCTGGACGTGGCCGCCTTCACCCGCCTCGCCATCGCCCGCCTCGATCCCAGCTCCGAGCCCGAATGACGGCGGGCCTGCTCTGACCGACGCACCGGTGGCGTGGACGCCATCCGCGATCATTCGTGCGGAGCCTGATCCAGGCGTGTTTGTCGTCGGGTACGTTTTTCAGCTTTCAGCCCGGTGGGCGTACCCGACGACAAACATGCGTCGATCTTGTCCGTTGTCCGTTGTCCGTCCCGGGTGGGCGGCTCCTCATGCCTGAACGGGCAGGTCATACCTGAACGGGCAGGCCGCCACCGTAGAGCGCTACCCGTCCCGGGCGGGCGGATCTCCGGATGCGCTCAGCGCACGCGGTTGTCGTGGTGCACGTCCGGGACGAGCCTGAGCTCGACGGCAAGGTGCGGGCGTGCCACAGCCCCACGGGCGTGCGGCAGCGCAACCTCTTCGATGGCGGAACGGACCCGATGGATGTCCGCGTCGGGGCGCACGGTCACGATCGCCTGCAGCAGCGGGTGCCCCTCGTTGCCCAGCAGCCGCGTCCGCACCTGCTGGACGCCGTCCGTGCCGGCCAGCTCGTTCCCTACCGCTGCGGCGAAGGCCTGCCCGTCCACCCGGACACGCCCGAACCTGTCGTCCCTCACGTGCAGCGCGGACAGCCGGCCCGAGGAGAACTGTGCCGACAGCCAGACCAGCGCCAGCAGTACGATCAGGGCTGTGGCCGCCCCCACCACCGGCCAGAACCAGCCGTGGCTGCCGGCGAAGGAGCGGTTGCCCGGGGTGAGCGTCGGACGGTCGGCGGTCTCCGTCCCGAACACACCGTTACCGGCAAGCAGGATGACCACTCCTGCGCCCAGCAGCGTCAGCCCCAGCAGGGTGAGCATTACCCGGTTGAACCGGTCGACCCTGTGGGTGACCGGACGCCGGTGCGACCGGGACGGGCCAGGCCGTACCGGTCCCTCGCCGCCATCCACGTTCTCCACCTCGCCCGGCTCCGTCAGCGCTCCCAGCCGAGGGATCGGGCTGTCGGCCCGTTGGTCGTCACTGACCGATGTGGCGGTTCCGCTCATTGCTCCTCCTCCCGGCCGCTTGCCGGGTCGGGCTGGCCGCTCGCCAGGTCGGGCTTGGTCAGGTCCAGACCCACCGGATACGGCTCGCGTCGCGTCGGCGTACCGAAGGTGACCTCTGCCACCGACGCGGACGACGCGGACGTGGGGCCACCTGACGCCGTGGGGGTTTCCGGGGCGGGCGACACAGCGGTGGGCGTACCCGAGGTCACATCCGATGCCGTGGGAGGCAGGGTGGCAGACGCTGTGGGAGGCGGGGCCGGCTCCGGCACGACGTTACGGTCGCGGGCGGGGCGATGGGACGCCTTCGCCTTCACCTTCGGTACCGACAGCAGGTCACGGAATGCCAGGTGGCCATGGACCCGCTCGAGCACCTGCGCGGAGGTGTCCGCACTGCTTCCGGGGAACAGCTCGACCATGACTGTCGCGGTGCGGCGCCGGAGACGCACCTTTGCCCGGCTCACACCGTCGACCTCCGCGACGGCGCTGCTCAACGCGTGGCTGAGAGCGGAACGGGAGACGAACCCGCGGGTGTCAGTGGAGACCGGCCGTAACACGAGCCACCCCGCCCGGCCACGCCGCAGCCCCAGGAAGAGCAACAGCGCCCCGGCTATGATCGCGATGACGGCGAGAACCGTCGGGCCCGTGTCGGACCAGGTGTTACGTGCCATGGCGCCCGCGGCCGACTGCCAGTCGACGACGGCGTACCTCTTGTCCAGGGCCACGCTCACCATCTCGACTATCGCGATCACGCCGGCCGCGGCAAGGAGCGCTGCCAGCAGCGCCGCGACAATCCGGTTTGTCAGGCGCACAATGGTGACCTTTCGTAAGTTATCGCACCCGAGCGCCCGGGGCCGAGCCAAGATCCAGGGCGGACACGTCGATGTCGAGACGGGTGACCCGCAGACCGGCGAGATCGGCTACCTGCCGGGTCACCCGTGTTCGCACTCCATCACATATCTCCATGATTCGGGCAGGGTACCGAACGGACAACGACATGGAAATCCGGGCTGTGCCCCGACTGACGCGGGCCGACACCCGGGGCGGGCGGTCGTCACCGGCCGACCACGCCCGCCGGGGCAGAACGCGGCGCAGACCCCCGACGTGTTCGATGTCCCGCGTGGCTTCGGCGGCGATCTTTTCGACAACCCGGTCGGTGATGAGCAGCCTTCCTCGGGTGGCGGGGTCGGCTCTGCCCCCACCGTGGTCGCCGGGCGTGCCGATGGGTTCGCCGGTTCCTCGCAAGATCGCCGGCCGCGCCGGATCCGCCCACCCCGCTGGATCCGCCTGTGGATCTGTCCCCCGCACCGGGCCTGCTCGCTGTGGCGGATTCGCCGACGGGACGGCGCCGATGCCCGGTGGCGGATCCGGTACGGCAGGTGTCGGGAATCGCGGGTTCACCGTGGTTCCCGCCGCCGGTCGCCGCCGAGGTACCGGGTGAGGTCGACCTCCCCGTCCACCACCTTGCCGACGAGGAGGCCGATCGCCCCGAGCAGCAGGACGATCAGAAAGTCGCTGAAGTCGCCGATGGCGAGCGCAAGACCTGAGAGCAGTCCCGTGATGAGACCGAGTGCGCCTGACCGCATCGAAAGCCTCCTGTCGTCGAACGGGTCGTATGCGCGCCTGGGCTGTACGCGCACGCAAGTGAAGATCTTCAAAGTCGACGAGATATTCGACCGTCCGGGTGGTGCCCCGATCTGGCTTGCCCCGGACGATCTCAAATAGCGCAGCAGCCCGTTGTGGCCCCGGCGGCGACGGCAGCGGCATCATCATAATGATCACAGTGTCGCCGGGAGGCCCGGTGGAGAGCCGGGAGACCTGGTGAAGGTATGCGGTCACCGCCCTCGGGCCGGCCCTGGGCATGCTCGGCGGCCGGCCGTGTTGCCAGGAGGCGCCGTGTTGCCGGGAGACCCGGTGCGGGTATGTAGTCATCGCCTTAACACACCCGCGGGGGCCGGTGTGACTCCGCCCGCCGTCGGACCGACTGCCGCCGGATCCAGCCGACGACGAGCGCAAGGCCCGACCGCTTGTGGTACGTCGTCACCTCACCACAGGCAGGTCGTGGTGGCCGCTGTGCGCGCAGAGCCTGCAGACCCGACGCGAACACGTCAGGATCTCCGCCGCGATCCGGGTGGTTCTCGCGGACGAACCTGCGGATCTCGGCGCGGCGCGCGGCGCTGTCGAGCGTTGCCCGGCAGTGCTCGGAGGCCATGTTCGCCGTCCCTTTCGTTACCGTTCACTGTTGTAGAGTTTCAACTCGCCAAATTTCGCCAAATTTCACTGGTGTCAGGGGAGGCTGGATATCCGGACCCCGCACCCTGTCGACCCTCGAAGTATGAAGATGTATTTTTCCGGTATGACAACCAAATTTTCCGCCACTACGGAGAAATCAGGATTCTGGGCAGCGGCGCCCGTTTGGACCGGTGAGGAAGCCAGCTTTCCGGCCCGCTGGATCCCGGCCCGGAGGTGCCGTTTCTGATCAGAATCCACCGGCTCTGTGCGTTCGCCGTTCCTGGTGCCTCATCCGCTTTCGTCCTGTTCGTCGAGCGTTACTTCTGGTGGTGCGGGCGGGGGTTTCGTCCCGGGGGGGAGTGCAAGATCGTCGATTACGATGTCGATCCGCTCGCATTCCGGCGCCACCGTCGTGACCGCCGAGCGCACCTGGCCGGCGACCTCGGCCATGGTGGGGCCGAACCGCGCGACGACATGGACGGCGACGCCTCCCGGCGCCCTGCGGACGCCGACGACCCGGCGGCCGGGAAGGTAACTGACCACGTCGCCGGTTGCTCCGGCGGAAAGCGCGGCCACCGCCGGACAGCGGGCGACCGCGGCCGCGATCACGGCCGGTCGTGTGGACACAGCCAGGTGGACCATGCTCTCCACCGCACCTTCTCCACCTGCTCCGCCCTGTCCTCCTGTTCCACCCGCACCCGGCGGGCTGTTTCCCGCGAGAGGCCAGGCGGGTGTCGCGCGACGGTTGTGTCCGGTGGCATCGGGGGCTGTTCCCCGTGTCAGGCCAGGTGGATGATCGTCGATCCGATTGTTGATCATGACTGGGATTCCGGGCGCTGATTCCGGGCGTTACTGCACCCGGGTCGGCTGTTCCTCGTCCTCCGCGGGGATGAAGACGTCGTCGACGGCGATGTTGACCTCGGTGACCTCCAGGCCGGTCATCCCCTCTACGGAACCGACGACGTTGCTGCGGATCGTCTGGGCCAGGTCCACGATTGACACGCCATAGTCGACGACGACGTCGAGATCGATCGCGGCCTGGCGTTCGCCGACCTCGACCCCCACGCCCTGGGACACGTTGCGTCCGGACGAGCCAGGTATGCGCTGCCGCAGCGAGCCGACCGCGCGGGCGCCGCCGGAACCGAGGTTGTGGACGCCTTCGACCTCCCGGGTTGCCACGCCCGCGATCTTGCGGACGACCGAGTCCGCGATCGAGGTCTTCCCCTTGCTCGTGACCAGTTCGGTGGATGCCCGCTGCGACACCCCGGTGCGGTCGCCCGATGGCGACTCGCGGGTCGCGGCAGCGGTCTTCTCAGCGGCCGTCGTGCTCATGGCGTGCCTCCGCCCTTGTTGAGGCCTCTCCTTGCGGGTGATCTGGTTGCAGGTGGTCGGGTTGCGGGTGGCCCGGTTCGTCTTGTGCTCCGGCGCGACCGGTTCGTCATGGCCCGCTGTTGCGGCCCGGTTCGTTACGGGCTGCTCCCGGTAACCGTCTCGTGGGAATCGGGTACGAGTCCCACGACGGCCCGGCCGGTCGTGCCCGGCGTGGCCGATCACTGGCGTGACCAGCCGCTCGTGTGCATCGTCTTACCCGGCGGTGGCGAGGGTACTCGCCTCTTACCGGCCGGATAGGTTCGTTGGTGCCCGGTGTCAGAACACGCCTCAGGAGCGAAGGAGAGTCCGCTGTCTCGGTCTCACCGGCACCCTTCCGGTGCCGCCGGCGCCGACCGGCCGTCCGCGCCCGTTCCGGGCAGCCGGGTGACTGTCCGTACGCCGGCCAAGGTCAACCTGCATCTCGGTGTCGGGGCACGCCGCGACGACGGCTACCACACGGTCATCACAATCCTGCAGGCCGTCTCGCTCTACGACGAGATCACGGTGGCTGCGGTCGACGGCGCCGCGGTCGACCCGGACGCCGTGGAGCCCGCCGTGTCCGTGGAGGTCACCGGCGAGGGAGCCGCCGGGCCGGCGGCTCCGCTCGTCCCGCTGCCCGGGGCGTCCGGTCGGCCCGGGCCGTCCTCGCCGCCTGGCGACGCGGTGGCGAGCGCGGCCGCAGCCCGGATCTCCCTGGTCCCGACCGGGGTGGACAACCTGGCCGTCCGCGCGGCTCACGTACTTGCCGCCCGTGCCGGTGTGCGGGGAGCGGCAGCCCACATGACCATGGCCAAAGGCATTCCGGTCGCGGCCGGGATGGCCGGCGGCAGCGCTGACGCGGCCGGTTCGCTGGTCGCCTTCGACGCCCTGTGGGGCACCGGCCTGGACAGGTCGGTGCTCTCCGAACTCGCCGCCGGGCTCGGCAGCGACGTGCCGTTCCCGCTCGCGGGTGGGACGGCGCTGGGTACCGGCCGTGGCGAACAGCTCACGCCGGTGCTGGGGCGCGGCGAGTACCACTGGGTGTTCGCGCTGGCCGACGGTGGCCTGTCCACCGCGTCGGTCTACGCCGAGTTCGACCGGTTGTCGCAGGGACGCCTGCGTACCGAGCCGACCCCGCCGGACGCGGTGCTGGCCGCGTTGCGTACCGGTGATCCGGTCGAGCTGGGCCGGGCGCTGGTGAACGATCTGCAGCCGGCCGCGCTGCGGCTGCGCCCGTCGTTGCGCCTGGTGCTGGAAACCGGCGTCGAGCTCGGGGCGGTCGGTGCCATCGTCAGTGGTTCCGGGCCGACCTGCGCCTTCCTGGCGCGGGACGCGGAGCGGAGCGTGGCCCTGGCGGCGAGTCTGGCCGGGATGGGTGTGTGCCGGGCGGTACGTCACGCGCACGGCCCGGTATCGGGCGCGCGTGTGGTCGATCCGGGTGGCTCCGCCGGATGACCGTGCGCGGGAGCGTCACCGTCGAACGGGACTGGCCAGCCCAGCCGGCGCCGGCCCGAACGGCGCCGGCCCGGGTCGCTCTCCTGGGCAATCTTGCTGACGGCCCCGGACCACCAGAGCGCTGGGTGGCCGTCGGATGAGCGGCGTCCTGGTGACGATGGAGGCGGTGGTGGCCGCCTTCGGCACCCGCACCCTGCTGGACGGGGTGAGCCTGGGCATCGGAACCGGTGAGCGCATCGGGGTGGTCGGCCGCAACGGGGCGGGCAAGAGCACCCTGCTGCGGCTGCTCGCCGGCCAGGCCACCGCGGACGCGGGCCGGATCGTGCGGGCCGGTTCCGTGCGGGTCGGCCTGCTGGCTCAGGACGACCAGCTCGCACCCGACGCGACCGTGCGCCAGGCCGTGGTCGGCGACGTTCCCGATCACGTCTGGGCGGCGGATCCGCGGCGCCGGTCGGTGCTTGCCGGCCTGGGGCTGCTCGACCGTCTCGACGCCGTGGTCGGACGGTCGTCCGGTGGTGAGCGCCGGCGCGTCGCGCTGGCCGCGCTGCTCGTCGACGACATCGATCTGCTGGTCCTGGACGAGCCCACCAACCATCTTGATGTCGAGGGGGTGGCCTGGCTTGCCGCCCACCTGCGGTCGTGGCGCGGCGGGCTGCTCGTCGCCACCCATGACCGGTGGTTCCTCGACGAGGTCTGCGAACGGGTCTGGGAGGTCGTCGACGGCCGGGTGGACGCCTACGACGGCGGTTACTCCGCGTATGTGCTCGCTCGGGCGGAGCGCGCGCGGCAGGCCGACGCCACCGAGGCACGGCGGCAGAACCTGCTGCGCAAGGAGCTGGCCTGGCTGCGCCGGGGCCCGCCGGCCCGCACCAGCAAGCCGCGTTTCCGGATCGAGGCGGCCAACGCGCTGATCGCCGACGAGCCACCCGCCCGTGACACCCTCGGCCTGCGCAGCTTCGCCGCCTCCCGCCTCGGCAAGGACGTCTACGACGTCGAGGACGTCACGTTGCGTCTCAGCGATCGCACGCTGCTGACGGATGTGACCTGGCGGCTGGGCCCGGGGGACCGGGTGGGGCTTGTCGGGGCCAACGGGAGTGGCAAGACGACGCTGATGCGTCTACTGACCGGGCAGGTGAGCCCGGACGCGGGCCAGGTGCGGGTTGGTAGGAGCGTGCGCTCCGCCCTGCTCTCCCAGGAGATCCACGAGCTGAACCCGGGCCTGCGCGCTCTGGAGGCGGTGGAGCGGGCCGGCCGGGTGCTGGAGGTGGGCCGCGGCCGGGAGATGACCGCCGGCCAGCTTCTGGAGCAGTTCGGCCTGCCCTCGGCCCGGCAGTGGACGCGCGTGGGTGATCTCTCCGGCGGGGAGCGCCGTCGGCTGCAGCTGCTGAGGCTGCTCATGCAACGGCCGAACGTGCTGCTGCTGGACGAGCCCACCAACGACCTGGACACCGACACGCTGACCGCGCTGGAGGACGTCCTGGACTCCTGGCCGGGCACGATTGTCGCGGTCAGTCACGACCGTTACTTCCTGGAACGGACCTGCGACACGATCTTCGCCATGTTCGGCGACGGGTCGCTCGTCATGCTGCCCGGCGGGGTGGACGAGTACCTCTCCCGGCGGCAGGCCGCCACCCAGACCGGGGCAGCCGGGCGCACAGCTCCTGTCGGACGCGCCGGCGCTGGCCGCACTGCCGGTGTCGCTGCCGTCCCCGGAGTGGGCGCCGCCGCCGGAGCGGGCGCGGACTCAGGTGCCGTTGCCGGCGACACCGGCGGTTCGCTGTCGGCCGGGCAGGCGCGGCTTGCGCGCAAGGAGCTGACCCGGCTCGAACGGGCCCTGGAGCGGCTGGCCCNGGCTGGCCCGCCGCGAGAGCGCGCTGCACACCGCGCTCGCCGAGGCCGCCACCGACCATCAGCGCCTGCTCGCCCTCGACGCCGAACTGCGCGAGGTCGTCGCCGAGAAGTCCCGCACCGAGGACGCCTGGCTCTCCCTCGCCTCCGACCTCGAGGACGCCTAGCTGTCCGGAGCGCCGCCGTGCATCCCCACCTGAGCGAGTTGCCCCTCGGCGACCGTTGGTCAGTGATCGCCTGGCCGTGGGTGACACCGACTCAGGGGGCTGGGCTTCCCAGGTTGTCGTGCGGTGGTGCTGCGCCTGGGTGCTTTCCCTTGACGATCGCCGGTAGGTGATCCTCAAGCCACGGGTGCTGCCCGCCCAAGAGCCAGGGGTCCCCAGATAGTGCCCAAGGCACTATCTGGGGACGAGCTTTGCTCGCAGCCGTTGTGGGTCGGGCCAGCGGACGTCGTGGACGAGGTGCAGCGTCTCCATCAGCTTGATCAGGTAGAAGCTGGAGTCCACCTGCCAGGGCTTGACGCCGTGGCGGGCCAGTGTGGGCTCGGCGTGGTGCAGGTTGTGCCAGGACTCGCCCATCGACAGGATGGCCAGCGGCCAGACGTTGCCGGAGCGGTCCCGCGACCTGTACGGATGCTTGCCGGCGACGTGGCAGATGCTGTTCGTCGACCAGGTGACGTGGTGCAGGACGCACACCCGGACCAGGCTCGCCCAGAAGAACGCCTGCACCGCCGCCTCGAACGAGCCGCCCCACAGGCCGCCGATCAGCGCCGGGGCCGCGAGGCTCACCGTCGCCCAGAGCCCGAACAGGCGGCTGACGCGGACGATGTCGGTGTCGTCGAGCAGGTCGGGGGCGTATCTACGCTGGTCGGTCTGTTCGATGTCGAACAGCCAGCCGATGTGGGCGTGCCACAGGCCCTTGGTCAGGGCGTGGAAGCCGGGGCCGTAGCGCCACGGCGAGTGCGGGTCGCCGTCCCGGTCGCTGAATGCGTGGTGGCGCCGGTGGTCGGCCACCCAGCGGATGACCGGGCCCTCGATCGCCATGCTGCCGGCGATGGCGAGCGCGATGCGTATCGGCCTGGAGGTCCTGAAACCGCGGTGGGTGAAGTAGCGGTGGAAACCGACCGTCACCCCGTGGCCGGTGATCGCGTACATGACGACAGCGAGGATCACGTCGCGCGGGCTGATCCACCGGTCCCACAGCAGCGGTACCGCGGCGGCGAGGGCCGCCAGCGGGACGATGATGACCATGGCGAGGGTAAGCTGTTCCCCTCGTGCCTTCAGCGCGGATCTCGGCGTCACGGTGTGCCGGGTGGAGGCGTCCACCCGGGTAGCGGGGGCCGTGGCGCCCGTCGGGTTCACCGTGTCGGTAGCGGTCATGACATAACCCCGTCCATCAGTGCCGTCCACCGGTTTCGTCGTCGCAATAGTTTCCGTTGTGACACCGTAGCTCGCGGCGGTAACAGGTGGTGCCCGTGGCGGGGAACATCGGAGAAAAACAATTTCACGGGTCCGGGCGGTTGCGGCCGGGGTACGGTAGTTGTCACGAAGGGTTGGCGGGGTCGGCCTGCGACGGCTGCGCGCGGTGACGGCGAGGCGGACCGGGGTGCTCCAGGCCCGAAAAAATCATGATCATGCCGTCTTTGGCTTGCTGGCAGTGGTACACTGCCAAAGATTTTCCCAGTCCGCCGTGGTGTAATTGGCAGCACAGGAGATTTTGGTTCTTCTAGTCCACGTTCGAGTCGTGGCGGCGGAGCCCCGGGTCGGATCGGCGGGTACGCCGGTCCGTACAAATCATTTTAGTCCGCCGGAATTGTCCACGATATCCCCTGGCCGTGGATATCCGCTGGTCGCAATCCGGTAAGCTCGACACGCATCGAGTTGATGTCCACGATCAGGGGAGCTCGTGTGACCCAACCACGTCTGGCGGCCGTTGTCGTCCTTGCCGCGGGTGAGGGTAAGCGGATGCGCTCCGCGACCCCCAAGGTGCTTCATCGCGTCGCTGGGCGCACCCTTGTAGATCAAGTTCTCGCCGCGGTCGCCCCGCTCGGGGCCGAGAAGCAACTGGTGGTCGTCGGGCACGGGCGCGAGCAGGTGATCGCGGCGCTGGCCGGCCGCGTACCCGAGGTCACCCCGGTCGTGCAGGCCAGCCAGCGTGGCACCGGCCACGCCGTTCGGACCGCGCTGTCAGCGGCGGGTGGCATCCACCCGGACGATCTCGTGGTCGTCGTCCCGGGAGACACCCCGCTGCTGACCGGCGCGACGATGTCGGCGCTGGTCGCGGCGCATACGCACGAGCCGGCGGCGGCGACGNCGAGCCGGCGGCGGCGACGGTGCTGACCGCCGAGGCGTCCGACCCCTTCGGCTACGGACGGGTGCTGCGGGATCCGTCCGGCTGGATCCGCGCGATCGTCGAGCAGGCGGACGCCGACGCCGTCACCGCCGCCGTCCGGGAGATCAACACTGGCGTGTACGTGTTCACGGCCGGCCCCTTGCTGGCGGCGCTGTCGTCCCTGACGGTCGACAACGCCCAGGGCGAAGAGTACCTGACCGACGTGGTCGGCGCGTTCTTCGACGGCGGGCAGGCCGTTCGGGCGTACCCGCTGGACGACCCCGGCGAGGCCGCCGGGGTCAACGACCGGGTCCAGCTGGCCGCCGCCGCGGCGGCCATGCGGGACAGGCTGGTAACCGCGGCCATGCGGGCCGGCGTCACCGTGCTGGATCCCGCCACCACCTGGATCGACGCCGACGTGACCGTCGAGGCGGACGTGACGCTGCTCCCGAACACCTTCCTGCACGGCAGCACCCGGGTGGCGTCCGGCGCGGTGATCGGCCCGGACTGCACGCTCACCGACACGCTGGTGGGTGCCGCGGCCACGGTGAGCCGGACGACCGCAGTCGGCGCGGTGATCGGTTCGGACGCCTCGGTCGGCCCCTACACGCATCTGCGCCAGGGCACCCGTGTCGGCCGCGGGGTCAAGCTCGGCGCGTTCGTGGAGACGAAGGCCGCGGAGATCGCCGACGGGGCGAAGGTGCCGCACCTGGCCTATGTCGGGGACGCGGTGATCGGCGCACGCAGCAACATCGGATGTGGCACGATCGTGGCGAACTACGACGGCGTCGCCAAGCACCGTACGGTGATCGGTGCGGATGTCAAGATCGGAAGTGACACCGTGCTGGTGGCGCCGGTGAATGTTGGCGACGGTGCGTACACCGGTGCTGGTTCGATCGTGACCGAGGATGTGCTGCCAGGCGCACTCGCGGTCAGGGAGGGCCGGCAGCGGACGATCGAGGGATGGGTCGAACTACGGCGTCCGGGCACTGCGGCGGCACGTGCCGCGGCTGCCGCGCGGGGGTATGTCGAACAGGCACGTGGCGACGGTGACCCGGACAGGGCGGATCACGTTGGACACGCCGGGCCGGCCCCCGCCACGGTTGTCGGTATCTCCGACAACGGGCGCCGTACGTAGAGCCTGCCACGCTGTGAAGAACGACCATGACGGAGCGGGACGAAGGTGGAGAACCTTTGATGGCCTACCAGACGGATAATCGGCGTAACCTGATGCTTTTCGGTGGCCGTGCGCACCCTGACCTGGTGGCCGAGGTTGCCCGGGAGCTCGATGTCGAACCGGTGCCCACCAACGCGTATGAATTCTCCAACGGAGAGATCTTCGTCCGGTTCGAGAAATCCGTACGCGGATGTGACGCGTTCGTGCTGCAGTGTCACTCCTCGCCGGTGAACACCTGGCTCATGGAGCAGCTCATCATGGTGGACGCGCTGAAACGCGCCAACGCCAAGCGGGTCACCGTGGTCGCGCCCTTCTACCCCTACGCCCGGCAGGACAAGAAGCACCGCGGCCGGGAGCCGATCTCGGCCCGGCTGATCGCCGATCTGTTCAAGACCGCCGGCGCGCACCGACTGATGTCGGTGGACCTGCACACCGCCCAGATCCAGGGCTTCTTCGACGGCCCGGTGGACCATCTGTTCGCGCTGCCGCTGCTCGCCGACTACATCGAGGCCAAGCTCGACACGTCCGCGGTCACGGTGGTGGCCCCGGACGCCGGCCGGGTCCGGGNNGACGCCGGCCGGGTCCGGGTGGCCGAACGCTGGACCGACCGGCTCGGCTGTCCACTGGCGATCATCCACAAGCGCCGTGACCGGGACGTCCCGAACCAGGTGAAGATGTTCGACGTGGTGGGCGAGGTGGAGGGCCGCACCTGCGTCGTCGTCGACGACATGATCGACACTGCGGGCACCATCACCAAGGCCGCGGAGTCGCTGCGCGAGCACGGCGCGACCGATGTGATCGCCGCGGCGACGCACGGTGTGCTCTCCGGCCCGGCCGTGGACCGTCTGAAGAACTCCGAGATCAGCGAGGTCGTGCTCACCAACACCCTCCCGCTGCCCAGCGAGGCCCGCATCGACAAGATCACCGAACTGTCGATCGCGCCGTTGCTGGCCGCCGCCATCAGAGCGGTCTTCGAGGACGGTTCGGTGACCGAGCTCTTCGGCGGCGACGCGTGACCAGACATGTGACTGTCGGTCGCGACGCCATGGACAACCCCGCGATCCGTCCGACCCATCGGTTGAACCGTCGACTGGTTTAGTCACTGGTTCGGACGCCGGCCGTGCTCGTCCTGCGTACGGTGCTGCTTTTCGTCCTGGCCGCGCTTGCCGAGATCGGTGGGGCCTGGCTGGTGTGGCAGGGGATTCGTGAGCATCGGGGCGTCACGTTCGTCTGTGGCGGGCTGATGTCCCTGTGCGTCTATGGTTTCGTCGCCACGCTCCAGGAGGAGGCGGCCTTCGGGCGTGTACTGGCCGCCTATGGCGGCGTGTTCGTCGCCAGCTCCCTCGCCTGGGGCGTTGTCGCCGACGGCTATCGGCCTGACCGCTACGACATCGCCGGCGCGCTCGTCTGCCTGGCCGGAGTCGGCCTCATAATGTTCGCGCCCCACCGGTGATCCCGACGGTTCCTGGTTCCGACGGTTCCGCCCCGGGGCAGCCGTCCGGGTGGCGGCCGCGCCCGAACGGCGGCTCCCTCGGGTAACGTCGAACAGGCCCGGATCGTGCCGGAGCCCCGTCCGCCTCGACGGTAGCGCCTCCTCCCAGGTGGCCTTTCGTCATCGGGCTGTTACAGCCGTATGGGCGCATACAGCCGTATGGGCGCATTGTGCGGCAACGGTTCTCCACCGGCGGTAGGGCGGATCCGTCGGCTCATGATGCATCCGGTACCCTGAAAGACCGCGTCGTGGCGCTGCCGGCTTCTTGTGTTCAGGCGGCGCCGATGTCCATTGAAGATCCGCAGTAGGAGGATGAGTACCGCCATGTCCGAGGTCCGCATCGTCGCGGAGCCCCGCACCGAGTTCGGCAAGGGCGGGGCTCGTCGTACCCGCAAGGCCGGCAAGGTCCCGGCCGTCCTGTACGGCCACGGCCAGCCGCCCCGCCACATCTCGCTGCGCGCTCACGACCTTCTGCACGCGTTCAAGACTGATGCCGGTACGAACGTGCTGCTCCGCCTGGAGCTCTCCGACGGGACTCAGCTCGCCCTTCCCAAGGACGTCCAGCGTCATCCGATCAAGGGCAGTTTCGAACACGTCGACCTGGTCATCATCCGTCGGGGCGAGCGGGTCACGGTCGAGGTGCCGGTGACCGTCGTCGGGACGGCCGAAAGCGACACCCTCGTCGACCAGCAGCTGACATCCGTCTCGTTGCAGGCGGCCGCGACCGACATCCCCGGGTCGATCGAGGTCGACGTCACCGGTTTCAAGGCCGGCGCGAATATCAGCGCCGGTCAGCTCGTCATCCCGGCGGGCACGGTGCTGGAGACCGATCCCGAGCAGATCGTGGTCCAGGGGCTGGCGAAGCCGACCGCCGCCCAGGTGGACGCCGACCTCGCCGGTGCCGAAGCGACCGGTGGGGCCGAGGGCGAGCAGGCGCAGGCCGGCGCCTCGGCCTGACCGGCGTTTCTTCCACCCGGATGACACCACCGCCCGGATGACACCGCGATGACTCCGTCGGAGACCGGGCCCCAGGCCACCGGGCCGTGGCTGGTCGTCGGGCTGGGCAATCCCGGCCCGACGTATGCCGGCAACCGGCACAACATCGGATTCATGGTTCTCGACCTGCTGGCCGAGCGGGTCGGGGACCGTTTCCGCACGCACCGGGGACGCGCGGACGTCGCCGAGGCCCGCCTCGTCGGCGTCCGCGCGCTGCTCGCCAAACCCCGTTCCTTCATGAACGTCTCAGGCTCGCCCGTCGAGGCCCTGCGCGCCTTCTTCAAGGTCGACATCGGGCACATCGTGGTCGTCCATGACGAGCTGGACATCCCGTTCGGAACGATCCGGCTCAAGCTCGGCGGCGGCGACAACGGGCACAACGGCCTGCGTTCGGTCACCGCCGCGCTGGGGTCGCGCGACTACCTGCGGGTCCGGGTCGGGATCGGACGCCCACCCGGTCGGATGAACCCGGCCGACTTCGTCCTGCGCGACTTTTCGACTCCTGAACGCAAGGAGCTCCCGTTTCTGGTGGACCGGGCGGCCGACGCCGTGGAGTCGCTGCTGGACAGGGGGCTGGAGGCCACCCAGAACACCTTCCACGTCTCGCCCGCCAAGCCGCAGTCCTGAGATTCTTCGGCATCCTCGGCGGTTTTTGAACTTTGCGGATCTCGTAGTCGAGGATCAGCGTCCCGCGAAATGCCCGCCAGCCGAGTTCGGCGAGAATCCGGTGGTCCTGGTACGCGCCTGACAGGGACGGCGCGAAGACGGCGGCCGGGCTGACCTGGCGGGCGATCCGAGCCGACACGATCTTTTTCCGGGTGCACGGGTGCACGGGTGCACGGACGACGCGGCGCACCGGCGGGCGCCGGGCGTTCTGAAGGCTCTCGGGTTGTCGGGACCTGAAGGTCGCCGGGTTGTTGGGACCGGCCGGGCCGGCGGGTGCGTTCGTGACGGCTCTCCGACGTACCGTCCACCTGGCCGTCAGCCGCCGCGGCTGACGGATTCATCACAGCCACTGGCCTCGTCGAAAGCCTCGGACGAGCCACTATCATGGCTCTCTGAGCATGCCGCGAGCAGATCGTGACATGCCCGAAGGGGACAGCTCGATGATGCGCGTCGCCCTCTCGACCGGTAATTCCTGTGACGGGTGCCGCCCTGTTCACGCGGCCGTCCCGCGTTATCGCCTGTGACCACGTCGCCTGTGACCATGTCGCCTGTGAGCCACATCTCTGTACGCCGTGTCATTCCGGTATGCCATGTCATTCCGATACGTTCCGGTGGGCCATGCCGATCGGTGAAAATCCGCCGGCAACCAGAACCCCGGGGCCGATCAGGATCAGATGCCGATCAGAACCAGGTGCCGATCGAAAGGCAGGTAGGGGATCGCATGTCAGTTGAGTCCGTCGGTCAGCCACTGGCCCGTACGCAGGTGACGGCCGTCCCGGTCGAAGCCTGTCGCTCGTGTGGCGGCCCGCGGCCACGTCCGTTCCTCTCCCTGGGGCGGACACCGATCGCCAACCGGCTGCTGTGCCCCGACGACCTCGCCGAGCCCGAGCCCGTCTTTCCCCTGGAGGTCGGTTTCTGCGCCTCCTGCGCGCTGGTCCAGCTCACCCATGCCCTACCGGCGGAGGAGATGTTCGACGCCGGTTACCGGTCCTTCCCGTCGTCCGGCGACACACCGCGCCGGAATGCCGACAGGCGCGCCAGAGAACTCATCGCCGGTCGTGCTCTCGGCTCCGACAGCCTGGTCGTGGAGATCGCGAGCGGCGACGGACATCTGCTGCGGGCGTTCGTCGAACGCGGAATCCCGGTGCTCGGCATCGAGCCGTCACCCGGGCTCGCGTCCGTCGCCCGGGCGATCGGCGTGCCGACCCGCACAGAGTTCTTCGACGCCGGGCTCGCCCGGTCGCTGGCCGCCCAGGGGCTGCGCGCGGATGTCATCATTGTCGACAACGTGCTGGCGCACGTCCCCGATCCGAACGGCTTCGCCGAGGGCGTGTCCGTTCTGCTCGCCGATGACGGGATCGTCGAAGTGGATGATCCCGGTGTCGGAGCGCTGCTCGACCACACCGGGTTCGACACCGTCCGCCACGACTGCTTCTGCTATTTCTCCACCATCGCCGCGGACGCACTGATGCGTCGTCACGGTCTGTATCTGACGGAGGTGGAGGAGTTCTCCGAGCATCCCGGCGGCATTCTGCGCTGGCGACTGAGCCGGGCCGAAAGACCCGGCCCGGGGGTGGGCGAGCGCCTCGACCGTGAGCGCGCCGCCGGCCTGGACACCTTCGACCGGTACGCGAGTTTCGCCGACGACGTGCGCGAGTCGCAGGCCGAGCTGCTCACCCTCCTGCACGAGCTGCGCGCGCACGGGCGGAGCGTGGCCGCCTACGGCGCCGCGGCCAAAGGAGCCGCCCTGCTGAACTCCAGCGGTATCACCACCGATCTCGTGCAGTACGTCGTCGACCGCAACGTCGACAAGCAGGGCAAGTACATCCCGGGCGCGCGCACGCCGATCCTCGACCCCGCCGTGCTGACCCAGCGTCAGCCGCACTACCTGCTTCTGCTGGCCTGGAACGTCAGAGACGAGATCATGGATCAGCAGGCGGCGTTCGCCCGCAGGGGCGGCAAGTTCATCGTGCCGGTTCCCCGGCCGGTTGTGTGCTAATTGTTTTTATTGTTTTGTGGTCATATGTAGGCCCGCGTCAGGCGGACGACGGTGGGCCGCGCGTCCCGTGATGGCGCGTCGAGCTGTAACGGCATGTCGAGCGCGGCATGCCGAGCTACGAGATCAGGCTGTCGCGCGGCGGTGAGCCGTCCGTCCCGGCCCCGACCGGTGATCCACGTTTCCGCGGCCAGGCGCCGTCGCCTCGGATGTGCCGTCAGATGTGCTGTCGGATGCCTGCCGTCCAACGCTGTTGTTGGACGCCGCTGCCGCCGGCTGTCGTTGTCGTCGGCCGTTGTCGTCGGACACCGTCGTCGTTGGGTGCTGTTGTTGTCGGGGCCGGTTGTGTCATCGCGGCCGGTTGTGTCGCCGCACCCTCCACGCTTCTGTTACTTTGCGTGACCGACCGCTTTCTTCAACGGGTTCCGCCACCGCGGAAACATGTGGCGGACGTGCCGTGTACTTTCAATGCTTGAGGACGGTGGGGCCATCGGGTTTCTCACTCCCCGGGGGTGTCCGCCGTTCCAGCGATCTGGGAGGTCCGGGAGGTCTCAGGAATCCAGGGGGCTGTAATGTTCGCGCAGGACGGGTGGTACGGGGGCGTCCGCGTCCTTCAGTTTTTCGCGCTTTCCCATGATCTTGTATTTTCTCGTGGCCCGAGGAGGACGTTCCGGTGACCCGGGCCGCTTGGCCGCGCGCGGAAGCCGAGCGCGCGCTGCCCAGAATCTCACCGCTCCGGCTGCTCCGGCGCCGGTGGCTGGTGATCGTCCTTGGGGCGGTCGTCGGTACCGCCTGCGCGCTGGCCGTGAGCAAGCAGCAGGACGAACGTTTCGAGGCGACCGGCCGGGTGTTTCTGGGCGCCTCCCAGGCGCTGCCCGGCAGTGATCATCTCGACGCGGCCCGGATCGTTCAGACCCAGGCCCAGCTCGCCGGCTCCACCGTGGCGCTCGATCTGGTCTCCAGGCAACTGGGCCTGTCGCGGGAGGAGGTGGCCGAGCGGCTGACGGTCACCGCGTCCGACCAGGGCGACTTCTTCACGATCACCGGCAGGGACGGCACCGAGCAGCGGGCGGTGGGTCTTGTCCAGGCCGTCGAGGCCGCCTACCAGCAGCTTCTCACCCAGCAGCAGGCGGCCGGCGGCGGTACGGCCCGTTCGCTGACGGAGCTGCGTGACGAGATCACCCAGGGCCTCCGGAGGCTGACGGCGCTGCCGAGGACCGCCGACAGCGAGACGCTGGCCGCTCAGGTCGGCACCCTCAACGCACAGCTCGCCGAGCTCAACCGGCAGATCCCGCAGGCGCAGGCCGCTGGCGCGCCGGCCGCGGTGACCCTCGCCGAGCCCGCCCGGTCGCTCGGCCAGGTCACTCCGAAGCTGGCGCGCAACGCCCTCGTCGGCGCCCTGGCCGGCCTGCTGCTGACGGCGGCCGGGCTCTGTGGTGCCTACCTGCGCCGCCCGACGGCGCTCGACGCCGGGGACGCGGCCGACGTCCTGGGCACCCCGTTGATCGCGGACATTTCCGGCGGGCGAGGCAGCGCCCCGCC
>NZ_JWIO01000001.1:219717-222920 GCF_001017755.1 Protofrankia coriariae | reverse complement strand
CCCCGCCGGCCGACCGGCTGGTCGCCGCCATGGCCTCCGTGCTGGCCCCGACCGGGAAGGTCATCGCCCTCACACCGGCCGGGCGGGGTGATTTGGCACCTGACCTGGTCACGGCGGTGGCGGCGAGCTGGTCGGACGACCAGGGGATCGTGCTGGTCCTGGACGCCTCGCCGGAGCCGGACGTGCGCGGGGCCCTGGAGCGCCTGCCACCCGCCGTGTCCAGCGAGCTGCCCCGGTGGGCCCACGAGCCGACCTGCATGGCACGTTCGTCCGGTGCCGGCAGCGGGCATGTGCTGTACAACCGGGTCGCGCAGGCCCGGGCGGCCCGTCCCGGCGGCCTCGCGCCCATCCTGGCTGACCGGGCACCGGTCGTCGATCTTGTCATCGTGCTGACGCCCGCTCTTGTCGATCTTCCGATGACGGCGGCGTCCGCCATGCAGGCGGACGTCGTCATCGTGGTTGCGACCGGCCGGACGCGGATCAGGGAACTCGCGCGGGTCCTGCGGGACTGGCCGGCCCTGGCCGAGCGGATGGTGGGTGTGGTGCACGACGGACGTTTCGGCACACGCCGGTCCGCCGACCGGGGCTTCGGCGTGTCACGGGTTGCCGCGTCGGCCACGGCCGTGCCACGCGCCACCGTACCGTCGGGCCTGTCGCGGGAGGATGCCGCTTTCGGCCCCGCCGACAGCGCGGCCAGCCGCGGCGGAGCACCGGCAGGGACGGCAAGCCCAGCGGCCGCGGCAGGTTCGGCGGGCCGACCGCTGGCGGACACCGCACGCCGCGCGGTGGTCGACGCCGAGGTCACCGACCGCTATGCCCGCCCCAGCGGCAAGCAGGGGTGAGCCTCGTCCACAGCGGCCGCGGTCGGGCACGGACAGTGATCCAGAAGGGCTCCCGCAGGGGTGAGGGCAGGACGCTGGGTGGATCTGGGACGGACCCGGCGGCCTGGAGCCCCCGCGGGATGCCGGACAGGACTCCCGGCGGGCGTGGGGCGGGACTCCGCGGGGCGCGCGCCATGGGCCATGGGCCGTCGGCGTCGCGGCGGGCGGTTGCCCGGGTGGCGAGCCGGGCGTTCGGCGGGCCACGGAGGTGGTCCTGAGTCCGCCGATTCCCCGGCACGTAAAATAACGGAGAACGCGGTTGTGTATGCCGGGCTTGTGTACGTGGGGTGGCTTGTAGGCCGGGCGCCGTCCCGCGGGGAACAGCCCGGTACGCCAGCAGTGACCCACTCCGTGACGCTGTGTCCTGTTTGCAGTTTGTCGTTCGTCTGTAATGTGCGCTGTTCCCGAGAGGTTCGGACGCTCTTATGACCCTCGCCCCGCTGTTGGATGCCCTCACCACCACTCCGGGTGCGGATCCGGCCCTGGCACGCGCGGTCGCCGCGGTCGGTGAGCCCCGGCTGGACCTGTCGGCCCCGGCGGCGTTGCGCCCGTTCGCCGCCGCCGCGCTCGCGGTCCGGGGCGGCCGGCCGGNNNCCGGGGCGGCCGGCCGGTGCTGGCCGTCACCGCCACCGGGCGGGAGGCCGACGATCTCGCCGCGGCGCTGTCGAGCCTGATCGATCCCGACACGGTCGCGGTGTTCCCGAGCTGGGAGACCCTGCCGCACGAACGGCTGTCCCCGCGGGCCGACACCGTCGGGCTGCGCCTCGCCGTGCTGCGGCGGCTGGCCCACCCCGACAGCACCGGCCGGCCGCCGCTGTCGGTCGTGGTGGCGCCGGTGCGGGCCGTCCTGCAGCCCCAGGTCGCCGGCCTCGGCGACCTTGAACCGGTGACGCTGGCCGTCGGTGACAGCGCCGACCTGGGCGAGGTCGTGGACAGGCTCGTCGGGGTCGCCTACCACCGGGTCGACCTGGTGGAGCGGCGCGGCGAGATCGCGGTGCGCGGCGGCATCCTCGACGTCTTCCCACCGACCGAGGAGCATCCGCTGCGGGTGGAGTTCTTCGGCGACGAGGTCGAGGACATCCGGCCGTTCTCAGTGGCCGACCAGCGGGCGCTGTCCGGCCCGTCCGACGGCCAGAACAGCCGGGACGGACGGGACGGACGGCGCCAGCTGTTCGCGCCGCCGTGCCGTGAGCTACTGCTCACCCCACCGGTCCGGGCTCGGGCCCGGGAACTGGCACAGGCGCATCCCGAACTGCTCGACATGCTCGACAGGATCGCGGACGGCATCCCGGTGGAGGGCATGGAGGCGCTCGCGCCGGTGCTCTGCGACGAGATGGTGCTGATGCTCGACGAGCTGCCCGCCGGCACGCACGTGCTGGTGTGCGACCCGGAGCGGGTCCGGGCCCGGGCCACCGAGCTGGTGCGCACGAGCCACGAGTTCCTGGAGGCGTCCTGGAGCACGGCCGCCGCCGGCGGCAGCGCCCCGATCGATCTCGGCGCGGCGGCCTATCGTTCGATCGCGCAGGTGCGTCAGCGGGCCATCGAGATCGGTCTGCCGTGGTGGTCGATCGGCCCGTTCGGCGGCTCCGGCGTCACCATCGACGACCACCTGGGCGGTGACCGGCTGGAGGGCGGCGCATCCGGGGCCAGGGGTGCCGGGGGTGCCGGGGGCGGCCTGGGCGGCGACAGCCGTCCCGATGGCTACCAGGCGTGGGACGCGGCCACCGGCGAGGATGATTTTGACGACCACACGGTGGTCTCCAGCCTGCGGCCAGCCGCCGCCTACCACGGCGACACCGCGCGGGCGCTCGCGGACATCAAGGGCTGGCTCGCCGACTCCTGGCGTGTCCTGCTGGTGACCGAGGGGCATGGCCCCGCGCAGCGGCTCGTCGAGCTGCTGCGAGATGCCGACCTCGGCGCCCGCCTCGCCGAGGACGCCGACATCGCCCGTGGTGTGGCCACGGTCACCTGCGGCCAGTTGGGCAGCGGCTTCACCAGCGACCTGCTGGGCATCGCGGTCCTGACCGAGACCGACCTCGCCGGCCAGCGCGGTGTGACCACCCGTGACATGCGCCGGATGCCGCACCGGCGCCGCAAGGGCATCGACCCGCTCGCGCTGCGCTCCGGCGACCTGGTCGTCCACGACGCCCACGGGGTCGGCCGGTACATCGAGATGGTGACCCGGACCGTCGCCGGCGCCACCCGCGAGTACCTCGTCCTCGAATATGCGAAGGGTGACCGCCTGTACGTCCCGACCGACCAGCTCGAACAGGTCACCCGATACGTCGGCGGCGAGGGCCCGAGCCTCGACCGGATCGGCGG
>NZ_JWIO01000001.1:213060-219712 GCF_001017755.1 Protofrankia coriariae | reverse complement strand
GAGCCTCGACCGGATCGGCGGCGCCGACTGGGCAAAGCGCAAGGGACGCGCCCGCAAGGCCGTCAAGGAGATCGCCGGCGAGCTGATCCGCCTGTACAGCGCGCGGATGGCCGCGCCGGGACACGCCTTCGGCCCGGACACCCCGTGGCAGCGGGAGCTGGAGGACGCCTTCCCGTTCCGGGAGACCCCCGACCAGCTCTCGGCCATCGAGGAGGTCAAGGCCGACATGCGCAAACCCGTCCCGATGGACAGGGTCATCTGCGGCGACGTCGGCTACGGCAAGACCGAGATCGCGGTACGGGCGGCGTTCAAGGCGGTACAGGACGGTAAGCAGGTCGCCGTTCTCGTCCCGACGACACTGCTCGTCCAGCAGCATTTCCAGACGTTCTCCGAGCGGTACGCCGCGTTTCCCGTGAACGTACGGGCGATGTCGCGCTTCAATTCCGCGTCCGAGCAGAAGGCGGTGCTGGACGGGCTTTCCGAGGGCACCGTCGACGTGGTGATAGGAACGCATCGGCTGCTGTCGTCCGCGTCCCGTTTCAAGGACCTCGGTCTGGTGATCGTCGACGAGGAGCAGCGTTTCGGTGTCGAACACAAGGAATATCTGAAAAAGATGCGGACCGCGGTGGACGTGCTCACCATGAGCGCCACCCCGATCCCGCGGACGCTGGAAATGTCGATCACTGGCATCCGGGAGCTGTCGACGATCGACACCCCGCCGGAGGAACGGCACCCGATCCTGACCTTCGTCGGCCCGAGTGACAACCGGCAGGTCGCCGCCGCGATCCGCCGCGAACTGCTGCGTGAGGGGCAGGTCTTCTTCATCCACAACCGGGTGGAGTCGATCGACGCGGCCGCGGCGAGGCTGCGCGACCTCGTCCCCGAGGCGCGCGTCGCCACCGCGCACGGCCAGATGGGCGAGGACGCCCTCGAGCAGGTGATGGTCTCCTTCTGGGAGAAGAAGTTCGACGTCCTGGTGTGCACCACGATCGTCGAGTCGGGGCTGGACATCTCCAACGCGAACACCCTCATCGTGGAACGCGCCGACGTGTTCGGGCTGTCCCAGTTGCACCAGTTGCGGGGCCGGGTGGGCCGCGGCCGGGAACGCGCCTACGCATATTTCCTGTATCCTCCGGACAAACCGCTCACCGAAACCGCGCACGACCGGCTCGCGACGATCGCCCAGCATTCCGACCTCGGGGCCGGAATGGCCGTGGCCATGAAGGACCTGGAGATCCGCGGGGCGGGGAACCTGCTTGGCGGGGAACAGTCCGGGCACATCGCCTCGGTCGGTTTCGACCTGTACGTGCGGATGGTCGGTGAGGCCGTCGCGAACTTCAAGGGCACCGTGGTCGAGGAGCCGCCCGAGGTCAAGGTCGAGCTTCCGGTGAACGCGAGCCTGCCGCACGACTACGTCCCCAGCGAGCGGCTGCGGCTGGACGCGTACCGGCGGCTGGCCGCCGCCGTCTCGGACGACGACATCGCCGAGGTCCGCGCCGAACTCCTCGACCGTTACGGGACGCTGCCCGAGCCGGCCGAGAACCTGCTGGCGGTCGCCTCCCTGCGGGTGCTGGCCCGCCGGCACGGCGTCACCGAGATCACCGTGGCCGGCCGTCAGATCCGGTTCGCGCCGCTGGAGCTGCGCGAGAGCCAGACCATGCGCCTCCAGCGGCTGTACAAGGGGGCCGTGGTCAAACCGACGGTGCGCACGGTCCTCGTGCCGGCGCCGACGGAGACTCCGCGCATCGGTGCCCGGCCGCTGCGCGACCGCGCCGTCCTCACCTGGGCCGCGCAGTTGCTGGCGGCGGTCGCCGGTGACTCGGTCGCGGCGGCGGCCACGGCCGCGTCCCGCTGAGACAGGGCGATCGCGCCGCGTTCGGTGGGCCTTCCCAGCCGGGTCCGGTGGATCTTTGACCGGGTGGTCGGCGAGGCGCGCGGAGACGGTGGGGGTACGTCCACCTGTGGCCTGGCTGTGCGCGGCGGGCGGCGAGTCGGTACGGTCACAGCCGTGAAGCCCCGTTCTGCCACTCGCCGCATCCTCGCCGGCGTGGCGTTGGTGGTCCTCAGCGCCTCCGCGTGCACCACCCATGCCGGGTCCGCCGCCCAGATCGGCGATGACACGATCAAGACGTCGACTCTGCGTGACGTTGTCGACCGCGGCCTGGCCGTCAGCCGGTCGGCCGCCGCGGCCAATCCCAGCGCCGCCCAGAGCATCGCGCCGATCGAACGCACCGATCTGCAGCGGCGCGCGCTGACCACCCTCGTCCAGCTTGACCTGCTCGAGCGGGAGGCCCGCGGCCTCGGAATCACGGTGACCGACCAGGATCTCGACGCCTTCTACCAGACGTACGGCGTGCTCGAGTTCGGCGGCGTCGCGGACTTCGAGCAGTTGGCGGAGCTCGGCGGCATAGCCCGCAAGGACCTGCGGCTCTTCCTACGCTCCAACGCCCTGGAGTCGGCGATCGCGGACAGGCTGGCTCCGGCCCCGGACACGGACGCCGCCAAGGAGCAGGCCCGCGGCAGGTACGACAAGATCGTTACAGACTTCAGGGCAAAAGGGAAGCAGATCTCGCTGAGCTTCGATCAGGCTCAGGGCTACCTCATCCGGTCGCTGGCCGCGGACCAGCGCAACCAGACCGTGTACACGAAGCTGCGCGAGACCGCGTCCCGGGAATCGGTCTCGATCAACCCGCGGTTCGGCACCTGGGACTCCGCCCAGCTCGCGGTGGCGGCCGCGGGCGTCTCGATCGCGACGACTCCGGCGCCCGAGCCGCCGCTGGGCCCGGGACTCGCGACCACCCAGTGACCGCCCCCGTCCCGTCGACAGTTCTGCCGGCCGGGCCGACCGGTTCGATCATGCTGACCCGGCCGGCCGCGGTGACCAGAGCGGCCAGGCCAGCCGGGGCGGTCAGGCCGACCGGGCTGGCCGAGGCAGCCCGGTGACCGCGAGCATCGTCGTCGTCGTGACCAGTCCCCGGGTCGCGCCCGGGCTGCTCGACGTCGCGACCTGGGACCTGCTGCGCGCCGCCGGCGCGGTCTGTTGCGGCTCGGCCGACCATCCCCAGCGGGCCGCCCTCACCGCGGCCGGCATCGCGGTCGAAGTGCTGGCGGTCGAGGCGCTGGCGGACGCCGGCCGGCAGGNCGCCGGCCGGCAGGCCACCGCCGAGGCGCTGCGCGGGCGCGCGTACGCCGACCCGTCCCGGCCCGTGGTGTGGCTCGCCGCGCCAGCTGCTGGGACCCTGCCGACTACTGGGACCCTGCCAGCCGGCGAGATCCCGGGGGCTGATGGAGCGCTGTGGGCTGGTGGGGCCGAGCCAGGCGGGAAGCGCGACCTGCTCGACGCGCTCGCCACTCTGGCCGGTGCGGATCTCACCGTGACGGTCGTCCAGGGATCGCGCGATCTGCCCGGCGCCAGGCTGCTGGACGCGGTCGCCGTGATGGACCGGCTGCGCTCTCCCGGCGGCTGCCCGTGGGACGCCGAGCAGACCCACGCCTCGCTTGCCTCCTACCTGTTGGAGGAGGCCTACGAGGCGTACCAGGCGATCGAGGACGGCAACCACGCCGACCTGCGTGAGGAACTCGGCGACGTGCTCATGCAGGTGCTCTTCCACGCGAGGATCGCCGCCGAGGGCAACGGCTGGCCCGACGGCCCGGCCGACGCGGGGACGCCTGACACCGGAGCCACCCGTGCCGACCGGAACCTCGACGACCGGAACGGTGCCGACCGGAACAGTACGCCCCGGAACGAGGCTGGCCGGGACGAGACGGCCCGAAACGGCGCTGTCCGGGGCGGGGGGGAGACCCAGCGCGGCACGGCCGTCTGGGACATCGACGACGTGGCCGCGGGCCTGGCCGACAAGCTCGTCCGCCGGCATCCGCACGTCTTCGGATCGGTGACGGTGGACGGCGCCGCCGCCGTCGAGACGAACTGGGACAAGATCAAGGACGTCGAGAAGGGCCGCCGGTCGGTGACCGAGGGCGTGCCCCTCTCCCAGCCCGCGCTCGCGCTGGCGGCAAAGCTCCAGAAGCGCGCGGCCAAGGTTGGGGTGCCGGTGGATCTCGCCCTCGGCGCGGGCCGGCTGTCTCCCGCCGATGCCGTTGTCGGCCTGGTCGGCGAGCTGGCCCGGGACACGGACACCGGGTCCGCGGCGACCGAGGCCGAGACGCCGGCCGAGACGCTGGTCGGCGACCTGCTGTTCGCGGCCGTGGCGCTGGCCCGGCAGGCCGGAGCCGATCCGGAAGCGGCGCTGCGGGCGTCCGCACGGCGTTTCCGGGACACGCTCGCCGCCGCCGAGGATGCGATCCGCGCCGCCGACCTGGATCCACGGGAAACCGACGCCGACTCCTGGCGCGCCCACTGGCCGGCAGCGAGGCAGACCCCGACCGGAAGCACGACCCCGGCCGCCTGACGGGTCGCAACCCCCGTTCGCGCCGTTAGGGGCGGCTCTCGCCGAGGTCGCGCTCCGAGCCAGGCCCGCGGGGGAGCTCACCGGGCGCGCTCCGGACGGTTCCGGCCACGCGGATGGAAGCGGATGGAAACGGCCATGGGCCATGGCCCACAGCGCGTGGGGCGTGGCCTCGCCGCGCGGCGGCGGGCGTGGGGCGTGCTCTCGCCGCGTGGCGGCAGACGCGGCGCGTAGCCTCGCTGCATGGCAGCAGACACCGCGCGGCAGGCGCTGGCGGGCGTCCATCGTTTGTATGCGCGACGGTCCGCGCCTATCCTCCTCGAGCTCGACCTCACCGTGGATCCGGTCGAAGGGATACCCGGTGATCCGGTGAGCGCGGCCCTGGCGCGGCGTCGCCCGTCCCTGCGCACCGTCGTGGACGGGCTGCGCCGGGCCCGGGAGGACGACCGGGCGGCCACGCTCATCGCCCGGATCGCCCCCTGCGGGACGCCGCTGGCGCGGGTGCAGGAGATCCGGGACGCGGTCATCGCCTTCCGGGACGCCGGCGGGACCGCCTTCGCCTACGCGGACGCGTTCGGCGAGTTCGGCGGCGGGACCGTCCCGTACTACCTGGCCTGCGCGTTCGACCAGATCTGGCTGGCACCGCCGGGGGAGCTGGGCCTGACCGGGGTGGCCCTGGAGACACCGTTCCTGCGCGACGCCCTGGACCGGCTCGGCATCGAGATCCAGGTCGGGCAGCGCCACGAGTACAAGAACGCCGTCAACACGTTCGTGGAACGCGATTTCACCGCCGCGCACCGGGAGGCCAGCGAGCGGATCGTCGTCTCCAGCCTGTCCATGATCGTGGACGGCATCGCCACCGCCCGTGGCCTGTCCCCGGCACGGGTCCGCGAACTGATCGACAACGCGCCGCTGTCGGCCGAGCAGGCCCGCCGGGGCGGGCTGGTCGACCGGTTGGGCTACCGGGACGAGGTCTACGCCGCCGCCCGGGCCCACGCCCGCCGCACCGCGGGCGACGGCACCGGCCCCGCGACGGACGCGGCTCGCACGGCGGGTGCGGCTCACGCGGCGTGTGCCGGTGGCGAGGCCGAGGCTGGCGCGGACGCCGTGGCCAGGAGTACGGGCGCCACGGCCGAGGACGAGCGTGACGGTGTGATCCTGATGTACCTCTCCCACTACCAGCGGACGGCCCAGCGCCGGGAGACGTCCCGGTCGCGACTGCCCGCCCCCGTGCTCCACCGGGGCGGGCAGCTGGCGAAACCGGACGGGAAGGCCTTCCGGCGCGGACCCGAACGGCGCAAGGTGATCGCCGTCATCCACGGGACCGGGCCGGTGCTGCTCGGCCGCGGCGGGCGCGCGCCGCTGCGGGGCCCGGCCATGACCTCGGACGCCCTCACCGCCGCCTTCCGGGCGGCAGGCCGTGACGAGGACGTTGCCGCGGCCGTGTTCCGGGTGGACAGCCCCGGCGGCTCGTACGTGGCCTCCGACCTGATCCGACGGGAGGTCGAACGGTTCCAGGCCACCGGGCGTCCGGTGGTGGTCTCGATGGGGCCGGTGGCCGCCTCCGGCGGATATTTCGTCGCGCTCGGGGCGGACGCGATCGTGGCGCATCCGGGCACCCTGACCGGGTCCATCGGGGTGCTCGGTGGCAAGCAGGTCGTCCGCGAGCTGCTGGACAAGGTCGGTGTGCGCTTCGGCGCGGTCGCCGAGGGCGAGAACGCGCTGATGACCTCCCCGCGGCGGGAGTTCAGCCCGGCCGAACGCAAGAAGCTCGACGAGTTCCTGGACCGGGTCTACGAGGATTTCGTCACCAAGGTCGCCGCGGGCCGGAAGATGACGCCGGAGGCGGTGCACGAGGTCGCCCGGGGGCGGGTGTGGACGGGCGCCGACGCCCACGAGCGCGGCCTGGTGGACGTGCTCGGGGGGCTGTCCCAGGCCTGTGAACTGGCCTGGGAGAAGGCCGGCCTGCCCACGTCGGTGACCCCGCGGCTGCGTGTCCTGCCGAAGCTGGCGTTGGCAGACAGGCTGCGCCCGCCGCGGTCGAGCGAGGATCCCGCGGCTGCCGGCGTGGGCGGGGCGCCGCTGGCCGGTCCGCTGTCGGCCGGCTGGCCCCTGACGGGCACGGCGCTGCTGGGGGCGTCACTGGAGGTGATGGCGCACCGGGTCGTCGGCGGGGCGTACGCCACCGCCGGTGGTGATGTGTTCGCCGCCGGCTGGGGCCCGCTGGCCGCTGCCGCGGCCCGCGC
>NZ_JWIO01000001.1:211522-213055 GCF_001017755.1 Protofrankia coriariae | reverse complement strand
CCGGCGGCCCGCTGCTGATGCCGCCGCTGGGCCGCATCACCTAGAACGCCTGACCGATCGACCCGACCGGAAGGCCTGGTCGACCGGAAGGCCTGGCCGGCCGTGAAAAGCCCGACCGGTCGAAAAGGGCTGGATCGGTCAGGAAAATTTGATCGTCCGATATGTTCCGAATCGGTCGGCATTGCCGCTGTTGCACCCATGATCATAATTTTTTCTGGTCGTTCGCGACACTCCCGCAGTAACAGACCGGTAACAGGCTCGCGGTGCCCGGCCCGCCGCGACGGGCCGTGGTGCCCGGTGGGTGGCCTGCTTTCGGCGGCGTCCGCGGGGCGGCCCGCCTCTGGACTCCCCCCGGACCCCCTTGTCACGGCACTGGCCGCAGCCGTCCCGTCGCGCACCGGACCAGCGGGCGGCCGTGGGCGACACGTGCCTTGGGCACGTGTCGCGAGCGTGGTGGCGATAGTCTCGGCCGGGTCGTATTTCGTCGGCGCCGCCGATGCCCGCCCTGTCGCACAGTAGCGTTCTAGTCGGGCGTGTCCGTCCGGACGCGCCACACCGGAGGTCGAGGCCCGTGCCGTCCATCGAGGCTGTAGGAGCTCGCGAGATCCTTGACTCGCGGGGCAATCCAACCGTTGAGGTCGAGGTCGTCCTGGAGGATGGCACGCTCGGCCGCGCGGCCGTGCCCAGCGGCGCGAGTACCGGGGCGTTCGAGGCTGTCGAACTGCGTGACGGCGACGACCGTTACGGCGGCAAGGGCGTACGCAACGCGGTGACCGCCGTGATCGACCGGATCGGCCCCGAGATCGTCGGACTGGAGGCCACCGAACAGCGCCTCCTCGACCAGACCCTGCTGGACCTCGACGGGACGCCGGACAAGTCCGCGCTGGGCGCGAACGCGGTGCTCGGGGTCAGCCTGGCGGTCGCCAGGGCCGCGGCCAAGGCGTCCGACCTGCCGCTGTTCCGCTACCTGGGCGGACCGGCCGCGCACCTGCTGCCGGTGCCGCTGCTGAACGTCGTCAACGGCGGCGCGCACGCCGACACCAACGTCGACATCCAGGAGTTCATGATCGCTCCGATCGGGGCGTCGACGTTCGCCGAGGCGCTGCGCTGGGGTGCGGAGACCTACCACGCGCTCAAGAGCGTCCTGAAGACCCAGGGGCTGGCCACCGCCGTCGGCGACGAGGGCGGGTTCGCCCCGAACCTGCCGGCGAACCGTGCCGCGCTCGACCTGCTGGTGGAGGCCATCGGCAAGGCGGGCTTCCGGCCCGGGGAGGACATCGCCCTGGCTCTCGATGTGGCCTCGACGGAGTTCTTCGACGACGGTGCCTACCGCTTCGAAGGCGCCCGCCGCAGCGCGCAGGAGCTCAGCGACTACTACGCCGAGCTGGTCTCGGCCTACCCGATCGTCTCGATCGAGGATCCGCTCGCGGAGGACGACTGGGCCGGCTGGGTGCAGCTCACCGCCCGTCTCGGCGAGTCGGTGCAACTCGTTGGTGACGACCTGTTCGTCACCAACCCGCAGCGGCTCGCCCG
>NZ_JWIO01000001.1:204709-211514 GCF_001017755.1 Protofrankia coriariae | reverse complement strand
CCAACCCGCAGCGGCTCGCCCGTGGCATCGCTGAGAAGGCCGGCAACGCCCTGCTCGTCAAGGTCAACCAGATTGGCACGCTTACCGAGACCCTGGACGCGGTGTCGCTCGCGCACCGTAACGGCTACCGCTCCATGATCTCCCACCGGTCCGGTGAGACCGAGGACACCACCATCTCCGACCTCGCGGTCGCCCTCGACGCCGGGCAGATCAAGACCGGCGCGCCGGCCCGCAGCGAGCGGGTCGCCAAGTACAACCAGCTGCTGCGCATCGAGGACGAGCTCGACGACGCCGCCCGATATGCCGGGGCGGGGGCCTTTCCCCGCTTTTCACCGACAGCCGGGTGACACCGGTGGCGCGCCGCACCCCGTTCACCACCCGAATGACCCTGCTGCTGGTGGTGATCTGCGTGCTCGTGCTGACCCTGGCCTATCCGCTGCGGCTCTATCTGCGGCAGCGCAGCCAGATCGACGAGCTCGCGGCGCACAACGCCGAACAACGCGAACGGGTGGAGGCGCTGAAGACCAAGGTGGCCGGCTACGACGATCCGGCGTGGGCCCAGGACGAGGCCCGGGTCAGGCTGCACTACACCCGGCCCGGGGAGAAGGTCTATCTGGTGCCGGCAACGTCGGTCACCCCGACCCCGACTCCCTCGGCCACCGCGCGATGACCGCTCGTCGGGGTGCCGGCGTGCCCGGCATGGCCGTCACCGGCTCGACAGACACCATCGGCGGCCCGGCAGGCGCTGGCTCAGCAGGCGCCGGCCCGGCAGGCGCTGTTGGCGCGCTGCCCGGCACGGCCACCGGCCCTGGCGCGGCAGCTGGTTCCGGGATGGCAACTGGTTCTGGCGCGGCCGCCGGATCCGGCCCTGCCACTGGTTCTGACACGACCATTGGCCCTGATACGCCTGCCAGGGCCAACCGGGCTACCGAGACAGGCCGGGCTACCGAGGCAGGTACGGCCGTCGAGGTTGTCGAGGTTGTCGCGCGGCAGCTCGGCCGGCGGCCGCGGGCGATGCACCGGGTCGCCCACCGGTGTTCCTGCGGCCTGCCGGACGTCGTCGAGACCTGGCCGAGGCTGGCCGACGGGACGCCGTTTCCCACCCTGTACTACCTGACCTGCCCGCGGGCGGCGTCGGCGATCGGGCGGCTGGAGGCGTCCGGCCTGATGCGGGAGATGACCGAGCGGCTCGCCACCGACCGTGACAGCGATCTCTCCCGCCGTTATCAGGCGGCACACCGCGACTACCTGGCCCGCCGGGACGCCCTGGCCGAGTTGCCCGGCGCGCCGAGCGCGGGCGGCATGCCAGCCAGGGTGAAGTGCCTGCACGTGCTGGTCGCCCACAGCCTGGCCGCCGGCCCGGGGGTGAACCCGTTCGGTGACGAGGCACTGGCCCTGCTGCCGGACTGGGGCGCCCGCGGCCCGTGCGTGGCCGCCGACCCGTGCACCTTCGCGCGGGACGCCACCTCCGGACGGGACGCGGGCCCTGGACGGGATGCCGGCCTCGGCCGGGAGCACGCCTCCCGGCCGGAGAGCGGCTCCGGCCGGGAAGACGACGGTGGGCTTACCAGGCACGGCGGCGACGCGAACCATCAGCACCCGGGTAACGGCTCCGGCCAGGAAGACGGCGGCGGACGAAAAGGAAGATCGTCGTGACCCGGGTGGCGGCCATCGACTGCGGCACCAACTCGATCCGGTTGCTCGTCGCCGAGACAGCGAGCGGTGCCGACGCCAGCCCCACGCCGGACGGCCGTCCGGACCCCGTCGCGGATCATGCTAGCGGCGCGGGCCGCGCGAGTGACAGGCAGGCGGTCGCCGCCACCCCACGGCTGCGGGACCTGACTCGTCGCATGGAGATCGTCCGGCTGGGCGCCGGCGTCGACCGCACCGGCGAGCTGTCCCCCGAGGCGCTGGAGCGGACGTTCGCGGCGCTGCGCGAATACGCCGCGGAGATCGACCGGCTTGGCGCGTCCCGGGTGCGGATGGTCGCCACCAGCGCGACCAGGGACGCCCGCAACCGGGACGTCCTGGTAGCCGGGGTCCGCGCGATCCTCGGTGTCGAGCCGGAGGTGATCACCGGTGACGAGGAGGCCGCGCTGTCCTACGCCGGTGCCACCGGCGAGCTGCGCGGCCATCCCGAGCCGTTCGTCGTGGCCGACATCGGCGGTGGGTCGACCGAGCTGGTCCTCGGGGACGCGGCCCGGGTGCACGCGGCGAAGTCGGTGAACGTCGGCTGCGTGCGGCTGGCCGAACGGCATCTGCACGACGACCCGCCCGCGCCCGCGCAGCTGGCCGCGGTGGTTGCCGACGCCCACGCCGCGTTCGACCTGGCCGAGCGGACCGTGGCCATCCGCTCGGCCGCGACCCTCATCGGGGTTGCCGGGACGGTGACGACGGTGGCCGCCCTCGCCGCGGACCTGCCCGGCTACGACCCCGACCGGATTCACCTTTCCGTGACGTCGGTGTCGGACGTCGCCGCGGTGGCCGACCGGTTGGCGGCGATGTCGCATGCGCAACGGGCGGCCCTCCCGGTGATGCACCCCGGCCGGGTGGACGTGATCGTCGCTGGGGCTCTGGTGCTGCGGACGCTTCTCGAGCGGGTCGGAGCGACCAGCGTGATCGCCAGCGAGCACGACATCCTCGACGGCATCGCCCTGTCACTGCTCGTCCCGTGACCGTCCCGGTCCCTCCCGAGGCTCCCGTGTCTTCTAGTTTCTAGTAATGCCCGCGGNNCGTGCCCGAGGTTCCCGTCGCCGGGCGATCGCCGTGGCGTCGTCGACGCCAACCGCCCCGCTCCCCGCCCGAGGCTCCCGCCCTGCTCAGTCTCCCCACCCCTGGTCCCACGCCTTCCGCACACTCCCGCCTCCGCGCACCCTCCCCACCCCCACCCGCACCCACCTCCACCCTCACCCCCGCACCCGCATCCACTCCCGCACCTTTTAATGATCAAAATAACGAGGGGGCAAGTGGCTGTCAGGGCAACCACTTGTCCCCTCGTTCGCGTGATTCGCGAATTTTTGAGGAGAGCGTCAGGGGATCTTGCTTGGCGTTCTTCGGTAAGGACACGACCTGCGGAAACGCTTGAATGTCGCCGTCCGCCACACCTCTGCTCGGACAGCCCCTCCGAAGTGTCCGAAGGATGTGGATCCAGCGCTGTCATGACAGCACTGGATCCACATCCTTGCCTGCGGGCTGCCGTGCGTTTCGGGGTGGAGCCGTGTCGACTGGGTGAGGGGCTAGGCTGCTGGGCGCGATGGGTGAGCTTCGGGGTGGGGTGCGTTCCTTCGACGCCGCGACCGGTGGTGCCGTCGGTGATGCTGCCGGCTGTGGCGCCGCCGATGACGGTGCCGGAGGTGAGGTCATCGGCCCCGCTGGTGCCGCTGGTGGCGAGGGCGGTTCCGCTGGTGGCGAGGGCGATGCCGGGAATGGCGACGACCGGCGTCCGGTCGCGCCGGGGTCTGGTTGGCCGGGGGATCCCGCCTCGGCGACGACCCCGGTGGCGGTCACGCCAGGTGATGTCGGTCGGCTCGCCGCCTCTGCGGACGACACCGTCGAGCTCGACGCCAGGATGTCGGTGTGCCGGGCCTGCCCGCGGCTGGTCGGCTGGCGGGAGGAGGTCGCCCAGTTGCGGCGGGCCGCTTTCGCGCGGGAGCGTTACTGGGGACGGCCGGTGCCGTCGTTCGGCCCCGCGGACGCCCGGGTGCTCGTTGTCGGTCTGGCACCGGCGGCGCACGGCGGCAACCGCACCGGACGGATCTTTACCGGCGACCGCAGTGGTGACTGGCTGTTTGCCTCCCTGCACCGGGTCGGGCTTGCGCGGTTGCCGACGTCGCTGTCGGCCGGTGACGGTCAGCGTCTGATCTCCACCCGCATCGTGGCCGCGGTGCGCTGCGCCCCACCGGCGAACAAGCCGACCACGCTGGAACGGGATGCCTGCCGGGGATGGCTGATCCGCGATCTTGAGTTGTTGCGGCCGACGCTGCGCGCGATCGTCGTGCTCGGCGGGTTCGCCTGGACGGCGCTGTGGCCCGCCCTGGGGCGGGCCGGTCATCCGGTGCCGTCGCCACGGCCGGCGTTCGGGCACGGCCGTCGGGTCGTCCTCGCGGATGTTCCCACGGTGGGCCCCGCGAGTTCACCAGCCGGCCCGGCGCGGCGAGCCGCCTCCACAGAAGCCGTCACTGAACGAGATATCGCTGGACGGGGCGTCACCGAACATCGTGCGGGGCTGGTTGTCTTCGGCTGCTACCATCCCAGCCAGCAGAACACGTTCACCGGGCGGGTCACCGCCGAGATGATCGACGCTGTGCTCGGTGCCGCGGCGGAGGTAAGTGGCGCGGTCAGTGATAAATAACTGAACCGTTGTCGATGTACACGTCACCGAGTTGATCTCCGCGTGTTGTACGTCACGTGAGTCCGTCGTCCACCGGCGCCGTATCTGGGGGCATGGTCGCGTGGTGGCGGGTACCTTTTTTGTATGAGCTTTGGACAACCTCCGCACATCCTTGTTGTGGGTGGCGGTTACGTCGGTATGTACACGGCTTTGCGTCTTCAGCGTCGCCTTCGTCAGGGCGAGGCGACCGTGACGGTGGTCGAGCCCAACTCGTACATGACATATCAGCCGTTTCTTCCCGAAGCGGCGGCGGGAAACCTCGAGCCACGACACGTTGTCGTGCCACTACGTAGGGTGCTGAATGGTTGCCGTGTGGTCAGCGGTAGCGTGACCGGGATCAATCATGCCCAGCGTGTCGCCTATATCGCGCCAAATCAGGGCGCGCCACATGATCTCCATTATGACATTCTGGTCGCCTGTCCGGGGTCGATCGCCCGGACGCTGCCCATCCCGGGCCTCGCGGAGCGGGGTATCGGCTTCAAGAGCGTGGCCGAGGCGATCCACATCCGGAACAAGGTCATCGAACGAATGGACGCCGCCGCGTCCAGCACCGACCCGCAGCTTCGGCGCCGCGCGCTGACATTTGTATTCATCGGTGGCGGGTTCGCGGGTATCGAGGCGATAGCCGAGCTCGAGGATATGGCCCGGGACGCCTGCAAGTTCTATCCCGAACTGTCGCCGTCGGACATGCGCTGGGTGATGGTGGAGGCAAGCGGGCGGGTGCTGCCGGAGGTTTCGCCGGCGATGGGCCTGTATACGTTGAAGCAGCTTGAGCACCGCGGTATCGAGATGAAAATCAATACCCGGGTAAAAAGTCTTGCCGACGGTCATGTGGTGCTCGACAGCGGTGAGGAGTTCGACGCCGAGACCATCGTCTGGACCGCCGGGGTCAAGGCCCATCCGCTGCTCGCCAACACCGATCTCCCACTCGACGACCGGGGCCGGATCAGGGCGACCGCTTTTCTCCAGGTGGACGGCGTCGAGCAGGCGTGGACGGCGGGTGACTGCGCCGCGGTACCCGACCTCACCAAGGGTGAGGGTGCGACTACCAGTCCTTCCGCTCAGCACGCCGTCCGCCAGGCCAAGGTGCTGGCGGACAACATTCTCGCCGATCTCCGCGCTGAGCCGATCGCGCCGTACGAGCACAAGTACGCCGGGAGCGTCGCGTCGCTCGGCCTGCACAAGGGCGTGGCCGACGTGTACGGGATGAAGCTGCGTGGCTGGCCCGCGTGGCTGATGCACCGTACCTACCACCTCAGCCGGGTGCCGACCTTCAACCGCAAGGCGCGGGTGCTCGCTGACTGGACGCTGTCGCTGTTCTTCCGGCGGGAGATTGTCTCGCTGGGATCCTTCGCCGACCCCCGGGCGAGCTTCCGCGCGGCCGCGACCCCGCCGGGCGCTCCGGCAGTGGCGGCGCCTGGGTCGGCTGCCCAGCAGCCCGCGCTTGCCGGGAAGCCGGCGGGACGGGCGGAGGCGACAGGACAGACGGAGACGAACGGTTCCGCCGGAGCCGCCCGCAAGTCGCCCGCGCCCGCCAGGACCGCGGGGCCGGCCAAGACCCCCGGGGGAACACCGCTGGCCTGACCGGGAACGACCGAGGGCAGGAGAGGGCAGGATCAATGGGCTCGTGACGTACGGTCACCTAAAGTTCTTCGTTACTTCCCGTATGTCACTGTCCGCCGTATCGTCGCCGTATCGTCACCACCCGCGGTATCGCGCCGGGGCGGCGCAGGCCCCCGGCCGTGGGAGCGCAGGCTCCCGGCCGTGGTGGCGGGGCTCCCCGGTCACGGCGGTATCCCGGGCGGCCCGTGAACCGGTCGGCAGCGTGTCCGGCGGTGGGCCTGCCCGGCCGCGACGGTACGGATCCCCGGCCGCGGGAGCGGCTGCTCTCGCTTGGGGCAGCTGGATCGCCGGCGTTGGCGAGGTGGGTTCCGGTTACGGCGCCCGGGTGCCGCGGCCCACCGGGCCGGCACTCATGCACTCCCGCGGGTACGGCGAATGCAGCGGATATGGATGTCGCCGGCTGCTTCCGGTGGCCGTTCGCCGCCGTCTTGTGACCTGTCCGCCCGGGCATCACCAACTGACTGAACACGCGGGCCGCCGTTGTTCTCGCCCCGGGGACAGGACATGCCATCTGACTTGTGATCATCTAATTTGTGATGTTTTAATATTGAATGCCCGCCGTAGGTCACTATGGCGGGCATTTCCATGAGCGGGTGTCCTGCGCGGCCACCGTCCGGCGAGCGAGCATCGACCACCGGGGACGCGGGGACCGTGAGCGCCGCGCAGCCCGGCTGTCGGGGTGTTCCCGCGGGCGGCGCGGCGGACGTTGGCGTGGGCGCCGCGCGGCCCGGCTGCTGGCCGGGAGCACCGCTGTCGTCCGGTTGACCGTCGGCGAGACAGGAAAGCGAGTCC
>NZ_JWIO01000001.1:203360-204701 GCF_001017755.1 Protofrankia coriariae | reverse complement strand
CCGCCGCAGCCGCCGGCTGGTGCCGGCCTCGTCCGGCTGACCGCCGGCCCGGCGCCCGGCCCCTGCTGCCGCGTCGGCCAACGTTCACTCCGTCCGCCGTGCCCAAGGCGACCCCCGGCGTTGCCGGGAACCCTGAGCGGCGCTGCTGCCAGGCGGCTCCCGGAGCCCTGCCGGGAACCAACCTGGACACGGCGGCCGGCCAAACATCGGCTGACGCGGCACCAGGACGTGTCTGACGGATGTTCGATCGCGCGGGCGGCGCCCGGATGGCCACTCGACGTGTTGTTGTCATCACCAGTAGCTCTGCTGTTGAGCGCTCCCCATCCACCGCTACGAGCCGTGCGGGGGTCTGCTGTCCTCCGCCTTGCGGGAGGCCGCCCGGATCACCATCCGCATCGACCAACATCCATCGGGCACGTCCTGGTGGGCGCAGGCCTGCCCGTGGCTGGAGCGCGGGCCGGGTTCCTCGCTCGCCGCGCTTCCCGGCCCCGGCGGCGGGCCGGAGGTACCCCGTCGCGGGCCAGGATGCCCCGCCCTTCTCCGCGTAGCTCCGCTGCCACGCTGGCCGTATTGCCAGCCGGTCATACTGTGATTGATCGCGTACCTTCGGTAGGCGAGTTGGGCGTGAGTGTCACGACGGGTTACGGATCAGGAGGTTCCGGTTACTTCCTATACTTTCTTCATGTTGTCTCTTTCACAAATCCTACGTAGCGTGGTAGAAACATCTCCGATGTAGCCGAGCCGGTGTATCCCAACAGGCAGAGGAGGCTGTCCTAAAAACAGCTCGAGTGTCGGTTCGACTCCGACCACCGGCACATTCAGGTCTGTTCCGTGGCCGCCGGCCGGATCATTCCGGCCGGCGCTCGGTCATGCCATCAGACTATTCGCCTGAATGTCTCACCGTCATTGACGTGTGACCCTTCCTCATGCTGGTCGCCGTCCTGGCACCGGCGGTTGCCACCGCGAGTTTTGCGATCATGGCGGCGAGGGCTTCGAGCGATCTTGCGGAGTGCTCCAACGTCATCCAGCGCCGTCCGGCGGTCGTTCACGGGACTATGGGCACGGCCTCCGCTCGCGGCGTTCTACTCTGTATTCCGACGGGTTCGTCGAGCGAGCGCGCCGATCGACCGGGCTTTGCCGATCCACCTTATTGATCAACTTTGTTGATCCACATGGTGGGCGGCGCGGCAGGTGGTGCGGCGGGCAGCATGATCGACCGAACCCGACGGCAGTTGCGATCTGTACGCCCGGCTGGATGCGGGCGGCGGAAGGAGTCGTGTCCTGATGGCCGAGATGCGCTCGTCGAATCCGGTGTTCAGCCGGCGTGGCTTCGCCGGCCGG
>NZ_JWIO01000001.1:194488-203352 GCF_001017755.1 Protofrankia coriariae | reverse complement strand
TGGCTTCGCCGGCCGGTCGACGCCGTCCTCCGGGTACTACGGCCCCGGGGGGTATGCGCCGCCGGGCAGGGGAGCTCCGCCCACCCCGACGCCGGAGCAGCTCGCCGGGCTGTACCGGGCGCCCAGCGGGCTGACCGTCGACGACGTCGTCGTCCACACTCTGGGCCTGTTCGCGGTGATGGCCGTCACCGGGGCGGTCGGCTGGGCGATCGCCCCGACCACCCCCGCGGTCGGCTTCACGGCGATGTTCGCCGCGCTCGCGCTGTCCCTGGTGATCTCCTTCGGCCGGCGGCTGCGGCCCGCGCTGATCGTGCTCTTCGCCGCTCTCGAGGGCCTGTTCGTAGGCGCGGTCTCCCGGTTCTACGAGGACGCCTTCCACGGGATCGTGCTCCAGGCGCTGCTCGGGACCGCCGTGGTCTTCGTGGCCATGCTGGTGGCCTATCGCAGCCGCCGGCTGCGCGCGACCGAGCGGATGGCCCGGGTCGTCTACGGGTCGTTGCTCGGCGTCGTCATGCTCGGCCTGACCGACCTGGTGATCAGAGCGGTGTCGGGCAGCCATCTGCCGATCATCAATGACGCGTCCCCGCTCGGCATCCTGTTCAGCCTTGCCGTGCTCGTGGTCGCGAGCCTGCAGTTCATCCTCGACTTCGACTACATCGAGCGCGCGATCGCAGCCGGTGCTCCCCGTTCGGAGGCCTGGCGGGCCGGGTTCGGGCTGCTCGTCGGATTCGTCTGGGTGTACCTGGAGATGCTCAGGCTGCTGTCGAAACTGCGCGCCTGACTCCCCTGGCTGGCTCAGGCTACGCGGCCCGCACAGGCCGCGTAGCCGGCCGCGACCGGCTGGCCGTGATGACTCCGGCTGTACGGCGGCTCCGGCTGTACATGGTGGCTGGTCGGCCGCGGCCAGCCGGGTGCCCGGTGGCGGTCAGCCGGGTGCGGCCGCGGCCAGGTGGGTGCGAGTGGCGGCGGGGGCCGGGCCAGCGTTGACTCTCACCTGCTCTGCCGGATTCGCCGTCGCGGGTGGTGACCGGCCCGCTGGTCACCCGGAGCGGTCGGGGCCAGCGTGCTCGATCTCGATACTGATCAGGCAACGCTGGTCGCGGACCATGGCGGCGCGATAGTCCTCCCAGTCCGGGTGCTCGCCTGACAGCGTGCGGTAGTAGTCGACGAGGGGCTCCATGGCATCCGGCAGCGAGATGATCCGTGCGCGGCCCCGCACCTGGATCCACGGCCCGAAGAAGGCGTCGGGGAAGACACACAGCCCGGCCCGCGGGTCGCGATGGAGGTTGCGGACCTTGTAGGCGGTCTCCCTGCTGCTGATGACCAGTCTGCCGTCGGTGTCGACGCCGACGGTGACCGGCGACAGCTGCGGAGTCCCGTCCCGCCGGAAGGTTGCGAGGACAGCCCGATGATTGTCCCGGACGTAGTCCCGTGCCGCGTCGATGTCCATGGGCTGATTCTCGCCCGGCCGGCCCGGCGGCACCGTGCCGGATGCTCCTGCGCTCGTCGCCGAGGGGGGAGGACGACCGGGACCCGGATCCTCATGGGGCTGTGACGCATGCGGGCCGCGCCGGACCGGTCGGGCGAGGAAGGTTACATCGAGCGAAAAGGATTTACCGGGTCAGGTCCGGATGGCGCGCCTGCGCAGATCCGCTTCGTGGACCACAGCCGCCGCATAGCAGTGGGGGAGCCCGTGCTCGTCCCGTAGCCAGTTCACGCGTTCGGAGAAGCGCAGGAGACCAGGCCCGCGGTCCAGGCATCCCAGCCAGTGGCCGACGTCGTGTCCGGTGATTCTAGGAATTCGTTCGATAAGGCTGTGGTGGGTCTCTTCGGAGCGTTGTTGCGACATTGGCGCCTCCAGTACGCACTGGTCAACCAGTCATGGAAGGAGCGTGCACCACCAGTCGGACAACGGCAAGACCCGCCACGGCTGTCACGGGGTAGCCTTTATGGATGGTCGAAGCGGATCCCCCGGCGATTCGGGATCTGATCACTTCGGACGTGGCAGTTGTGGACGCGCCGCTGGCGGCGCTGATCAGCGAGGTACGACGACTGCACGACCGCATCCACGGATGGTCGCCGACCTCCTGGCGAGAACCGTGCGTCCCCTACCGGTTCGGCGCCAACTCACCCGAACCCGGTTCCGGGGTGGGAGCCGGTGGGGCGGGCGTGGCCGCCGGGCCCGGCACCGGTACCCGTGCCGACCGGACGCGTGCGCTGGCCGTCGAACTCGCTGGTCTGGGGCGTGAGGCGGGCTCCGGGCTTCCCGCGGGTGTCGGTCCACCGCTTCTGGCCGACCACGCTCTGGCCGACCAGATCGCCGTACTGGCAACGGACCTGATCGAAACACTGGCCGCGGCCGCTGCCAGCGCCGCCCCCGCGCATGGTTCGTTCTCTTGGAATGATCTCGTAGAACGGGCTCGGCTGGCTGTCCGCGCGGCTCGCATCGATCTGGAGACGTCCCGGCGGTGGCGTGCCGGAGGCCTCCAGCGGTGACCGGTACCGGCGGTCAGTCCTTCTGGGCGGCCGCCACCCGCGGATTTTCCACTCCGTGACACCGTGTCGAAAAGCGGAGTTTCGCGATGATACGTGCCGCTCGGTGTCGACGGCGTTCACGCCGACGGCCCCTCCGTTCTGACGGCCCCTCCGTTCTGGCGGCCCCGCCACGCCGACGGCTCTGACGGCCTTTTGCGTTGGCGCTCCCTTTGTGTTGATGATTCCTTATGCGCTGGCTCCTGGCGGGACGTCGACGGCGCGATGTGGGCCTCGTCGAGCGACCGATGGGCGCCGTCCTGAGCGTGGGTCGGTACGGGCCTACGGCGCTGGGGGCAGCGGCCGCTTTCCTGGCCGGCGGGCTGGTCGGTCCGCCCGCTGACCGGCCCGTCCGAGCTCCGATACGTGTTCGGCGTCACCCGAATAGGTGACCTGTGGTCGGAGTTTGCCGGATTACGAGCGCCAGCGGCGAGCGCTCGCTACCTTCCGTCTATGGGTACGGTTCAGGCCAATGGCATCGAAATCGCATACGAGCTGCATGGCGACTCCGGTGGCTTGCCGCTCGTTCTGGTCGGTGAGCTGGGCCAACAGCTTGTCGGCTGGCATCCTGATCTTATTCGGGCGATGGTGCGCCGCGGTTTTCAGGTTCTTGTGTACGACAACCGCGATGTCGGTCTTTCCACCCATTTTGACCAGTTGGGGCAGCCGGACCTCGTGGCCGTGATGTCCGGGAACGCCGACGCCGCCCCCTACACTCTCGACGACATGGCAGCCGACGCCGTTGGCCTGATGGACGCCCTCGGCTGGCGGTCCGCGCACATCTTCGGGATCTCCATGGGCGGCATGATCGCCCAGATCGTGGCACTGTCCTTCCCGGACCAGGTACGCAGCCTCACCTCAATCTCGGCCACCACCGGCAGCCACGGTGTCGGGCATGCCGCTCGGGACGCCACCGCTGTCGTGCTCCGCCCGATGGTGGCGAGCCGGGAGGCGTACGTGGACGGAGCCGAGCGGGCTCACAACATCGTCGGATCGGCCGAGTTCTCCCCCGACCGCGAGTGGATACGGCGGCAGGCCGGGCTGGCCTGGGAGCGTCGGTACGACCCACATGGCACCGCGCGGCATCTGACCGCGATCCTGGCCACGGGGGACCTCACGCCCGACCTCGCCCGGCTGGAGATCCCCGCGTTGATCGTGCACGGGGCGAACGACCCGCTGATCCCGGTGGCCAGTGGGCGCCTGACCGCCGCGGCCATCCCGTCCGCGGAGCTGCTGGAGATCGACGGCATGGGGCACGACATCCCGCGCCAGGTCTGGGACCGGCTGCTGGACAAACTCGACGATGTGGCCCACCGGGGCGAAGTGGCCGCCGCGGCGCGTCGGGCAAGCGTCTCCATCTCATCATTTGGTCACTCTTAGTAATTGCTTGTAGTCGTCACACATCGTCGTTGTAGTCCTTGCGCGCGGGCGATGTCGCTGGTTCGGTGGCCGGCGGCTCCCGGCAGCGCCGGTGCTGGTATGCCTGTCCGCCTGTGTGGCCGGGTTCTGGTCGGGCCGGCGGGGCCGATCCGTCCGGGACGGATCCGACGGCCTCGCAACCGAGGTTCCGTCAGACCTGCCGGGCCGCCCGGAGCTGTCGGGCTGTCGGTCCTCACCTGGGGTTCTTCGAGCCTGTCAGGCCCACCAGCCATCGGATCCGCCAGCCCGCCGCAGCTGTCGGGACCGGCCGCTGGACCTCCTGGCCGGTCCGCGGATCTCGGACCCGGGAGGGAGCCCGGAGGAGTCGGGAGGGATGCCGGACACGCAGGGAACATGATCTGACCGCCTGCCCTGGCGACGGCCGGTTGGCCGCCCGCCGCCAGCGGATCGAACGTCCCGCTCCTGGGCGTTCTTACTACTGAGTGTCCGCAACTATCATTTTTGTTACATCTGTCCACAGGTGTGGTGGTAGGGGGTGATCGTCCGAGATGTGACAAGGGCCGGAACGATGCCTTCCTACCCGGCCGGAGGCCTTGCGGGGTGTCAGGGCCAAAGGCCGCGCGATCATGTTTTTCGCGTGCCGGGCTCCGAGGGGCCGTGGGTACCGGTATCGACCCGCCGTACGACGGGTCTTCCGGCTTTGTCTGCATACTTCTTCTGTGACGGCAACCGATTACGATGAGGGATAAAGGCCATTCGCACAGTTTCGGTACCGGGCGACCGTCCGGCGTTCGTCGAACGATCGCCCGTCCTCGCTGGTGACGCAGAAGGCGGGCGGCTACGACGATCCGTCCCGCTGCTCGTCGGGCTGGCGGTGGTGATCGCGCTCGGGGCGCTGGCGCTGGCGGTCCGGCAGGCGGGTCTGCGTGAAGGCGAACGGCAGCGGCTGTCCGACCGCACCCGGCTTGTCGAACGGGTCGCGGAGAACGCCGCGAGAACGTCCGACCCACGGCGGATGGGCGCGCTGGTCGCCAGCTTCTCCTTCGCACCCGACCAGCCGGCCCACAACCGCAGGATGCTGGAGCAGCTGGCGACGGCGCCGGTCGGTGACGTCAGCCTGCTGGCCGCCCTCGTCGGCATCGACGGCGGCTCGCTGGTCGCTGTCCCGGACGGGCCGCGGGTGACGGCCGCCGATCTCGGTGCCGCCTGGACGGCGGCGCTGGCCGGGCAGCCGGCCATGTCGCAGGTGTTCGTCCTTGACGGCATGCCGGTGCGGGCCACGGTCGTGCCGGTGGGCGCGCCGCGTCCGTGGGCGGTGCTGGTGCGCGTCGTCGACGAGGGGGCGGCCCGGGAGAGCAGCGAGAGGTTCGCCGCTCTCGACAGCGTGTCGGGCAGCCTGTGTGACGTCGACGCGGACGGTGTCGCGGCCGCCTGCTGGAAGCAGGACCTGCGGGGCCGGCGGCTGGTCGAACCACGCGAACTGGCCGGTCTGGTCCCGGGCACGGTCCGGGTGTGGATGTCGAGCGGCGCCGGGGAGCAGGTGGTCAACGTCGCCGAGAAGCAGTCCACGACCGGATATGTCACGATCTTCCAGCAGCCCACCACGCGGCTGTTTGCGGACCTGCGGGCCGCGGGGCGCCACGGGGATCTGACGCTGCTGGCCGTTCTGGTGGTCTGCGTCGGCGGGCTGGTCGTGTTCGGGCTGCGCCGCGAGCAGGTCGCCCGGCGGGCCCGAGCGCGGCTGCACACCATGCTCGGAGGGGTCCGGGACATCATCGTGGTCGTCGGTGACAACCACGAGATGACTTTTGTCAGCCCCGCCGTGCGCGACCTGCTCGGCTACGACGCGGCGTCCTGGATCGGCCGGGTGCTGACCGACTTCGCCGATCCCGACGACGTGGCGCGGATCCGGCGGCTGCTGGCCGACCCGACCGGGGGCGGTGTCCTCGACGTACGGCTGACCACCGCCGCCGGTCAGCCGCGCTGGTTCGACCTGGAGGCCAGCGACCTCACCAGCCATCCCGAGCTCGCCGGTGTGCTGGTGACCTGCCACGAGGTCGGGGAACGCAAGGACCTGCAGGACCGGCTGAGCTACCAGGCGTCCCACGACCTGCTCACCGGGCTGCCCAACCGGGTGGCCTTCATGAGCGAACTGGAGAAGGCGGCTGGTGCCGTCCGTGCCGGCGGCGCGCCGTTCGTGGTGCTGTTCGTCGACCTCGACCATTTCAAGCCCGTCAACGACGGTTACGGCCACGACGCCGGTGACGTCGTCCTGCGGGCCGTCGCGGAACGTCTCGTCCAGATCCTGCGGGACGGTGACCTGGCGGTCCGGCTCGGCGGTGACGAGTTCGGGGTCCTGTTGCGCGGCGCGGACGAGGCGGCCGCCGCCNNNTGACGAGGCGGCCGCCGCCGCGGCCGCCGACCGGATCATCGAGTCGGTACGTGTCCCGATCATGGTGGGTGCCTCGGTGGTCCAGGTCGACGCCAGCATCGGTATCGCGCCCTCGACGCTCGATGTCGCGCGGCCCGAACATTTCCTGTGCGTCGCGGACAACGCCATGTACGAGGCCAAACGGGCCGGGAAAGGCCGCTTCGCCATGGCGACCGGGGGGTCGCCCAGCGCGCTGGCGGGCCCGCAGCCCGCTGTGCCCGTCACCGAGACCGACGACGTGCTCCCTTCAGTGCTCCCTTCAGCGGTGCCCCCATCCACGCCGCCGCCGCTGCCCGAGCCGCGGCGGCCCGCCGGGCAGCCGGCCCGCCACCGTTTCCCGCTGCCGGCCGCGCCCGCTCGCATCGCCTACGGCTGTCCCCCCCGCGGCTGGTTCGGCCGGCTGGGGCCGCCGCTGGTGGCGGGCGGGGCCCTGCTCGCCATGGCTGCGGTCAGCCTGTGGCTGCAGACACAGGCCCGGCACAGCGCCGAACGGCAGCGCCTGGCCGAGCACGTGGCGCTCACCGCCATCGTGGCGGACGCGTCCATGCACAGCGTCGACAGCCAGCGTCTGATCACGGCTGTGTCGGCGGCGCCCTGGTCGTTGAGTGACCGGGATGCCGACGCCGCCGTGCTGCGCTCGTTCGCCAGGTCAGGGATCAGCGGCAGGAACTACGTCTGGGCGCTGGCCGGCCTGGACGGCCACCTGCTGGCCACCGAACCGCCGTCGCTCGCCCTGCCGATCGGCCCGGACGACCCGGCGTGGCGGACCGCCCGTGCGGGACGGGCCGGCAACTCGCCCGTGATGAACGTCGACGGGATCTGGCGGGACTACGTGACGGTCCCGGTCCTGCGCGAGGGCCGGCCGGTGGCGATCGTCGTCATCGGGGAGTCGCTGCGGGACTCGCCCAACCAGGCCAACCTCGCGACCAGCGGCACGCTCGGGTTCGTCGTGGGCGGGCTGTCCGTGGTGGATTCGGCCGGCACGGTCACGTTCTCCTGGAATCCCGACCTGATCGGCCGGCGGCTGGTGGCCGCGGCCAGCCTGGCGGCCCTGCGGGTCGGCGAGGCCCGGCAGATCGACGACGCCGGCGGCCAGGTCACCATCGTCTCGCCGCTGGCGAACATGCCCGACGGCGGCTATGTGGTGTTCCAGCAGCCGGTCCAGGCCTTCTACGGGGACATCCGCTCCGGCCGGCTCGTCCGGGACGGCAGCCTGCTGGCTGTTGTCGCCGCCGCGCTCGTCGGGCTCAACGTCCTCAACGGCCGGCGTGAAGCGGCGATTCGCCATGAGCAACGACGGCTGCAGGCCCTGCTGCACAACGCCCACGACATCGTGATCGCCACCAGGGCGGACGGGAAGATCACCTTTGTCAGTTCCGCCGCCGCGTTCCTGCTCGGCGTCGCGGCCAGCTCCTACCTCGGCCGGCGCCTGCCCGACGTCGCCCACCCGGACGACGCGGGCGTCCTGACGGAGCTGCTGCGCCAGGCCACCGGCGGGACCGCTGCCGGGGCCGGCAGCGGCGGGACGGGCCCCGGAGCAGGGGCGGGGAGGGCCGTGGCACGCGACGTCCGGCTGTCGGCCGCGGGCAGCGGCCACCGCTGGTTCGACATTGAGGCGATCGACCTGCGGGACCGCTCAGAGGCCACCGGCATCCTGCTGACCTGCCACGAGATCGGCGAACGCCGGGTCCTCCAGGACGAGCTGAGCTATCAGGCGTCCCACGACGCCCTCACCGGCCTGCCGAACCGGTCGGTGTTCGCCCGCCGGCTCGACGAGATCGCCGCCCAGCGTCCGACACCGGCGTTCGCGGTCCTGTTCATTGATCTTGACCGGTTCAAGTCGGTCAACGACACCTACGGCCACAACGCCGGCGACGAGGTACTGAGGATCATCGGTGCCCGCCTGCGGGAAGCCGGCACCGAGCGGGACGCCGTCTGCCGTCTCGGCGGGGACGAGTTCGCTGTCATCCTGGGTGACGCCGACAGCGGCCGGGCACGCGATCTCGCCGACCAGCTGCTGGGGGCGATCCGGCGGCCGATCGTGGTCGGCGGGCGTTCCCTCACCGTGGACGCGACGATCGGTGTCGCCCTTTCGGAGTCGCAGGACGCGCCGCCCGGCGCGGTCGTCCGCAACGCGGATCTCGCGATGTACCGGGCGAAGGAGGCCGGCCGGGCACGCCCCGAAGACCATCCGGAAACCGCTCGCCCGGACGCCCGTCAGGAAGCCTGCGTGCCGTCAGCCGGTCAGCCCTGACGTCCGGGTGCGCCGCCGGCCGCGGAGATGCCGGCGAGCGTGGGTACAGGTACAGGTACAGGTATGGGTATGGGCATGGATGTGGATGTGGATATAAGATGATTACTTTTCGTATAAATCGGTGGCTGTGAGCGTATGATGATGACTGTGGGTACGCGCTAGCTGGCGGCTCGGCGTCGTCCGCCGCGGGACCGCAGGTAGTCGCGCACGACGTAGCGGCCGAGCGTCCCGGGATCCGGGGAGAGCATCCGGCCGCCGTTGCGGCGG
>NZ_JWIO01000001.1:184249-194476 GCF_001017755.1 Protofrankia coriariae | reverse complement strand
GGCCGCCGTTGCGGCGGACGACCTCGTCGACGAACTGGACCAGCCGTGGCTCGTCGTCGAGCATGAAGACGTTGATCGTCGCCCCGCGGCGGGTGAGGCGGTCCACCTCGGCCAGGGTCAGCTCCAGAGTCTCCGGGACCGGTGGCCAGGAGAAGGAAGGGGTGCCGTTGCGCATCAGGTGCGCGGTCGGTTCCCCATCGGTGATCACCAGGACGACTGGTTCGGAATCCGGGTGCCGCGACAGCAGCCGGCCCGCGAGCATCAGGGCGTGCTGGAGGTTCGTGCCCTGGACGACCTCGGAGTCCAGGCCCGCGAGCTCCACCGGCCGCAGCAGCCGGGCATAGTCGGAGAACCCGACCAGATGGATCGTGTCCTGCGGGAACTTCGTGTCGATCAGGGTGCGCAGCGCCAGCGCCGTCGACTTCGCCACCCCCCAGGTGCCCCGCAGCGCCATCGAGTAGGACAGGTCCACCAGCAGGCAGACGGCCGCGGAGGAGCGGCGTTCGGTCTCGGTCACCTCGAAGTCGCGGACGTCCAGCTCGACCGTCCCGTCCGGGTTGCCGGGGCCGGCCCGCAGCACCGCGTTGCGCACGGTGCGTACCACATCGATCGGCTGTGTGTCACCGAAGTGCCACGGTCGGGACGTCCCGGTGGGTTCTCCGGCTGCACCGGCGTCCCGGGAGTCGTGATCGCCGCGGCCGCGGGTGTCCATCCGCTGGAAGATGCGCGACAGCGCGCTCTGGCCGATGCGGCGGACCGCCCGCGGGGTCAGCTCCAGCTTGCCGGCGTTGCGGGTCAGGAAGCCCTGGCGCTCCAGCTCCTTCTCGATCTGCTGGAGGGTGCGCAGGTCGTCGACGGCGTCCCGGCCCAGCGCCCGGGCTACCGCGTCCGGGTCGACGTCCTCGAGGGACGCCCCGGGATAGTCCTGGGACAGCGCGGCGGCGAGCTCGTCGAGCTCGGCCAGCTCCTCCAGGACGCTCGTCGCGTCACCCAGCCCGAGCGGCGTGTCACCGGTCATCGTGTCGCGGAAACGGCCGCGCCGGCCCCAGCCGAGGTCCGGCCGGGCGGCGCGCAGCGCCTGTTGCAGCCGGGAGAGCTCGGCCGCCATGCCCAGATCCGCCAGCGCCGACGCCATGAGATCGGCCAGCTCCTGGCGTTGCTGGGGGGACAGCCCCGCCAGCAGTTGGGCGGCGGCGGCGGCGCGGCGCGCCAACGAGTCCACCAGCTCGTCCAGCGTCTGCGGGTTCTCCGGGAAGAAGTCGCCGAACGAGCGCATGAACCGCTCGAAAGCGGCGTCGGTGTGCTCACCGCGGGCATCGGCTTCCAACATGTCGTTGAGCGCGGCGAGCATTTCGGTGACCCGGGCGATGTCCTGCGGCGTGGCGTTCTCCAACGCCTGTTTCATGCCGCGGAACTGGCTGTCGAGCACCTCCCGGCGGAGCAGGTCGGAGATCTTCTCGAAGGTCTCGCGGGCCTGCGGCGAACGCCACTCGTAGCCGGCCAGCGCGTTCACGGCCCGGGCCGGGTCGGCTGGCAGCGCGTCGAGCTCGGCCTCGCGCAGCCGGGCGTCGTCGGACGGGTCGGGGAACAGCGCCGCGCGCTCCTGGCCGACGGCGGTGTCGAGGAGCTCGCGGACCTGTTCCAGGGTGCCGTCGAGGCGGCCGCGCGCCCGAGCNNGCCCGAGCCTCGCGCCGGCGGCGTTCCACCTGCCGGCGCAGGTCCTCAAGCCCGCGGCGTTGGTTGGTCCCGCGCCGCAGCAGCGCGTCCAGTGCCTCGCGCGGGGTCCGGCCGTCCAGGATGTGCGTGGACATCTCGTCGAGCGCGCCGGCGGCGTCGAACGGGGAGGCGAGCGGGTCGGGGCCGCCGTCCCACGGGCCGTAGCGGAAGCCGCCCGACCCGGTCGGGGCGCTCATGTGCCGTACACCGTGCGGCCCGGCAGTTCCTCCTTGGCCAGCCGCCGGTTGAGGTGCAGGCCCTCCATGGCCAGTTCCAGCCCGGCCGCGGCGAGCCCCGGCGCCTCGGCGCCGTCGACGTCCAGCTTCGCCAGGATCGCGGCGAGCCCCGAGACCGGGCCGACCCGCCGCAGCAGCTCCGCGGCGGGGACGAGGTCACCGGTCTCGACCGGCCCCTCCGTCTCGAACCGCCGTTGCAGGCCGGTCAGGTCGGTGCCGGCGAGCCGGGCGCGGAAGGTCTCGGCGACGGCCCGGCGCAGCAGGTGCGCGAGGATCTCGTCCTCCCGTCCCTCCTCGAGCTGGTCGAACTCGATCTTCCCGCGTACCGCCGGTACGATCGCGGTGAGGTCGACGACCCGGGCGGTGGGGACGTCCTCGCCGGTCAGGGCCGCGCGACGGACGGCCGAGGCGGCCACAGTCTCCGCCGCGGCCACCGACAGCCGGGCCGACACACCGGAGCGCCGGTCGACCTGGGGCGCGTCGCGGACCAGCCGGGTGAAGCGGGCCACCACCTCCAGCAGGTGCTCGGGGACGGCGGGGGCGCCCAGCGGGGAGCCCTTCCAGTCCAGCACCGCCTCCTGCCGGATCAACGCCAGCTCGTCGTCGAGCCGTAGCGGGTAGTGGGTGCGGACCTCGGCGCCGAAACGGTCCTTGAGCGGCGTGATGATCCGGCCGCGGTTGGTGTAGTCCTCGGGGTTCGCCGACGCGATCAGGAACAGGTCCAGCGGCAGCCGCAGGATGTAGCCGCGGACCTGGATGTCACGCTCCTCGAGCACGTTGAGCAGGGAGACCTGGATGCGCTCGGCGAGGTCGGGCAGCTCGTTGACGCTGAAGATGCCCCGGTTGGTGCGCGGGATCAGGCCGTAGTGGACAGTCTCCGGGTCGCCGAGGGTGCGGCCCTGGGCGACCTTCACCGGGTCGACGTCGCCGATCAGGTCGCCGACGCTCGTGTCCGGCGTGGCGAGCTTCTCGCCGAACCGTTCCGACCGGTGCTTCCAGGCGACCGGCGTGTCGTCGCCGAGCCCGGCGAACAGCAGCCGGCACCGGGTGCACACCGGTGCGTAGGGATGGTCGTTGATCTCACAGCCGGCGATCACCGGCGTCCACTCGTCCAGCAGGCCGACCAGGGTGCGGATCAGACGGGTCTTGCCCTGCCCCCGCTCGCCGAGGAAGACGATGTCGTGCCCGGCCAGCAGGGCCCGTTCCACCTGGGGGAGCACGGTGTCGTCGAAACCGACGATGCCGGGGAACCGGATCTCACCGCTGGCCATTCGGGCAAGGGTGTTCTCGCGCAGTTCCGTGCGTACGGATCGGTACCGGTGTCCTGAGCCGCGCAGGAGGCCCAGCGTCGTTGGTCCTGGGGACGGTGATGTCGGTCCGGGGGACTGTGCCGGGGACCCTGACAGATCGAGCACCAGTCGACGGTACGTCCCCTCGCTCCGTCGCGCAGGGAAGTCGCATTGTGTCCACGTCCGGCATACCGGGTGTCCACTGGGAGGCACACCGGACGTGAAATGTCAACCGGCCGGTTCCCGTCGGCCGACCGGGGCGGATCAGTTGGAGTACGGCTCCACCGTGACGATCTTGACGGTGGCCGAGCGCCCGTTGGGCAGGGTGTAGGTGACGGTGTCACCCGCCCGGTGGCCGCTGACGGCCCCACCCAGCGGTGACTGGGCCGAGTACACCTCCAGCGAGGTGCTGTGGTCCTCCCGGGAACCGATCAGGAACCGCTCCGTCTCGTCGTCCCCCGGAAAGCGCACCTCGACCACGGTGCCCGGGCCGGCCGCGCCGTCGAACTGCGGAGCCTGCCCGACCCTGGCGTCGCGCAGCAGGTCGGTGAGCTGCCGGATACGTGACTCCAGCTTGCCCTGTTCCTCCTTGGCCGCGTGGTAGCCGCCGTTCTCCTTGAGGTCGCCCTCCTCGCGGGCAGCTTCGATCTTGTTGGCGATCTCGACACGACCGGTCCCGGTGAGGTGGTCGAGCTCCTCGCGGAGCCGGTCATACGCCTCCTGGGTCAGCCACGTCTGCTGCGACACGCGTCACGCTCCTAGATTCCTCAAGAGGCCCGGAGACACGGGAAGAACCATGATCGTTCATCCTCCGGACGCTCGTACGTCGACGGCCATACGACACATACGACCGGCCCGCGGCGCAGGTCGGTCGTATCGCGATTCGGCCTCGTCGGGCCCGTACGGGCCCTGGACAGGGACACCCGGTCGGGTGCTGGGAAATTGCGGGATACACGGTTGGTCGAAGGCGGATTACGAAGCGATGGGACAGGGGCAAACGCCCAGCCTAACAGTCGGGATCGGACAGGGACGGCGACGAGCAAGCGTCGCTGCTTGCCATGCGAGGTGAGCGGGGTGAGCGGGGTGAGCCGGGAATCGGCCACGCCGCTGGCCGCGCGCCAGTAGCCCGAGCGGCTGTCAGCCCGCGCGGGCGATCTGACAGTCCTCGACCTCGACCACGTTCGCTTCCCGGGACGTGGCGAGCACGACCGTTGTGGTCGTGACCCGTCGGCCGTCCAGGGCCGGACCGACGACGATGTCGGTACGCCGGCCGACGACCTCGTTGTCCCGAGCACGTGCGCGGACAGTGCATTCTGCCACGGCGTTGGGTGACTTTTCCACATCGAATGTCAGCTCGGCCTGCGCCGGGGTGATCCGATAGGCGCGGGTCCCGTAGTTCAGCCGTTCCGGATGGCTCTGGATCCATGCGGCGCCGATCGCGGCGGCCGCGATGATGACGAGCCCCATCAGCAGGAACCAGGGGGCGACCCGGATACCGCCAAGCCATGGAATGTCCAGCAGGCGTCGCACCATGGCGAACACGCCCGACTTTCCCGTGGGGGAACCGGGTGGTGGCGCAGCGGAACCGGTTGCGGAGGGCATCGGGAACAATGGTCGCATGTCCAAGGCGATCAACGAGGGTGGCCTGCGACTCATGGCTGTACACGCCCACCCCGACGACGAGTCCAGCAAGGGTGCCGCCACCATGGCCCGCTATGTCCGCGAGGGCGTCGACGTCCTCGTGGTGACCTGCACCGGTGGTGAAGCCGGGACCGTTCTCAACCCCGCTCTGGACCGTCCGGACGTCCACGAACGTCTCGTCGAGCTACGCCGGGCCGAGATGGAACAGGCCCGGCGGATCCTCGGCGTCCGACAGGTCTGGCTGGGTTTTCTCGATTCCGGGCTGCCCGAGGGCGACCCGCTCCCACCCCTGCCGGAGGGCTGTTTCGCCCGTACGCCCATTGCCGACGCGGCCAGGCCGCTGGTCAGGCTGATGCGGGAGTTCCAGCCACAGGTCGTGGTCACTTATGACGAGAACGGTGGTTATCCACACCCCGATCACATAATGAACCACAAGATCACAATTGAGGCGTTCGAGGCGGCGGGCGACCGCGCGCGATACCAGGAGGTGGGCCAGGACATCGGCGTGGCACCGTGGCAGCCCCTCAAGCTCTACTACCACCAGACCCACCACAAGGAGCGGGTGCTCGCCCTGCACGACGCGATGCGGGCGAGCGGGCGGGAGTCCCCGTACAGCGGCGCGCTGGAGAAGTGGGTCGACCGCTCCGCCGACTCCGGGCGGATCACCACCAGGGTCCCCTGCGGCGACTTCTTCGAGATCCGCGACCGCGCGCTGCTGGCGCACGCCACCCAGGTCGACCCGAACGGGCCCTGGTTCCGCGTCCCGCTGGAGATCCAGCGTGCGGCCTGGCCCACCGAGGACTACCAGCTCGCCCGTTCGCTGATCGAGGTGGGCGTGCTGCCCGAGGACGACCTGTTCAACGGCATCCGCTGAGCCGGACAGCCAGGCGGCCGGGTCGCTGTCACCGGCCCGGCCGCCTGTGACACATCCGCTGGTGACCGATGAAATCATCCGCAGCCAGGGCACGGCCGGCCGCCACCGGTCGTTGCTGCTGGCGGGAGGTGTGACCGTGGGCATCCGAATCCACGCACGCCTTGCACGCCTTGCGCGTCTTGGGACTGATGAGGGGATCACATCATGGCGATCTGGGATCGTCTGCGCACCAGCACCGCGTCGATACAGCAACAGCTCAACGCCAAGAAGAACGACCTGAAGAGCGGTGCCTTCAGGGATGCCAGCATGGCCATCTGCGCCCTGGTGGCCGCCGCCGACGGGAGCATCGACCCGGAGGAGCGCCGCAAGGTCGCCTCGCTCATCGCCTCCAACGAGGTGCTCCAGAACTTTCCCGCCGAGCAGCTCCAGCAGAAGTTCAACGACTACTGCAACAAGCTGCAGACGGACTTCGACTTCGCCAAGGTCGGCGTCATCCAGGACATCGGCAAGACGAAGAAGAAGCCGGCCGAGGCCCGTGCGGTGATCCAGATCGGGATCGTCATCGGGGGCGCGGACGGCCACTTCGACAAGTCCGAGCAGCAGGTCGTCCGCGACGCCTGTTACGCGGTGGGGCTGGACCCCAACGAGTTCGATCTATGACCGCGGCTTTCGCGGTCAGCGTCTGACCCCGCCAGGCCCGGCCGGTGCTGTCTCCCCTGGCCCGGGCCTGGCGGCGTTTGTCGCCGCCCTGCCGGGCCCGTCCGGCGGGCGCTCGGCGTAGGGTGTGAAGCGTGCCTCCAGCTGGACAGTTCCTCGCGCTTGAGGTCAGCGCTGGTACCAGCGGGTTCCTGGTCGTCCTGCTGCTGGGCCTCGCCGCTGTCGCTCTTTTCGTGATGATGCCGCGCAGCCTGGCCCGGATGCGCGGGAACGTCGCCAGCGGACGGTTCGGCGCCCCCACCACCGACCGTGACAAGCCGGTCGACAGCCAGGACCCCGGCAGCGGTATCCCGCCCCAGCACTCCCCGCGGAGCGACCAGTAGGCATCCCCCGCCCAGCGGCCTCCTGAAACGCTCTCGACGGTGGAATGATCGCGCTCTGTACCGCATTGTGACGCGGGTCGTGACGCGGGTGGCCGGGCAGGGAGTCGAGCCGGCTACGAATCGGGTATCTGTCGCGGAATACCGTCGCGTCGTAGGTGAAAACCGTCGCCGGAAGAGCGTTTTCTACCTACGGTCTCAGTCCAGCCTGCGCTGACGCTTGAGCTCGGCCCGGTGCTTCTTGTCGGCTATGCGCCGTTGGACGGCGCGCGCCGACGGGCTGGTGGGGCGCCGCACGGGCGGCGGGGGGCCGCTCGCCCTACGCAGGGTTGTGATCAACTTGCTCAGAGCGGCCTCCCGGTTACGTAGCTGCGACCGGTGTTCGCTGGCCGTGATGGTGAGAACGCCGTCAACCAGTCGGCCTGCCAGCCGTTCAAGCGTCCGCTCACGCAGCGGCTCGGGCAGCGACGGCGAGCGGCGGGCGTCGAAGGACAGCTCGACCCTGCTGTCGGAGGTGTTCACGCTCTGCCCACCTGGCCCGCCCGACCGGGAGAACCGCCAGGTCAGGTCGGACTCACGCAGGACGAATCCGGGGCGTACCTGCATGGATGGATAGGCCATTCTCCCATGGTGACCGATCCCGGTGAGCGGGATTCCGGAATGATCGTGATCATAGCCACGGTCCGGATGGCCGACCTGGCCGCCGGCTCATCCGTGCGATCTTTGTATCGGGGTCGGCCCGGGTCGCAACTGCCGCGGCCGATGTGGGTATGACCGGCCATGAGCTGCTGATTTATCAACGATCGCGCACCATAGTGTCCCGCGTTACGCTCGAAAACGGCCACGGCGGGAGGGTTCCGGCATGACTACCAGAGGAGGACCCGCGTCCACTGTGAAGCGTCCGCATCTTGACGATCTTCTTGGCGGGCTCCTCGACGCCGGTACGTGGCGGTGCTGGGACCGTGTCCCCGAACAGCCCGTGCTGAGCGCCGCCTACGGCCAGGACCTGGCGCGGGCCACCGAACGCAGCGGCGCGGACGAAGCGATCCGCACCGGCGAGGGCCATGTGGGCGGCCACCGGGTCGCGGTCGTGGCCAGCGAGTACGGCTTTCTCGGCGGCAGCGTCGGGATGGCCGCGGCACGCCGGGCCACGGCCGCGATCAGGCGGGCCACCGCGCAGCGGCAGGCCCTGCTGGCCCTGCCCGCCAGCGGCGGTACCCGCATCCACGAGGGCACCCCCGCCTTCCTCCAGATGCTGACGATCAGCAGCGCCATCGCCGAGCACCGGGCGGCGGGCCTGCCCTACCTTGTCTACCTGCGCCATCCGACGACCGGGGGCGTGCTCGCGTCCTGGGCATCCCTCGGGCATGTCACGTTCGCCGAGCCGGGGGCGCTGGTCGGCTTCCTCGGGCCCCGGGTCGTCGAGGCGCTCACCGGCACGCCGCTCGGACCGGACGCGCAGAGCCCCGAGACGCTGCGCCTGGCCGGCCTGGTGGACGCCCTCGTCGCACCCGAGGAACTGCGGGAAAGCGTCCAGCGGGTGCTCAACGTCGTCGCGGGCGGCGGCGCTGTCCCTCCCCCGAAGCACGGNTCGGGCCCGGAGAAGTTGGCCCCGATGGCCGCCCCGGAGATCTCCGGGGCGGCCATCGGGGCCAACTTCTCCGGGCCCGACCTGGCCGACGTCGAACTGTCCGGGTCCAACCTGTCCGGGTCCAACCTGTCCAGGTCCGACCTGCCCGGGGCTGGGCCGGCTGGCTCCGAGCCGTTCAGGATCACGCTGTCCGGTTCCCAGCCGACCGGGAGCGGACGGGATCCGTGGATGTCGGTGCTGGCCACCCGCGCGCCCGACCGTCCCGGCCTGCGCGAGTTCCTGGCGGTGGCCAGCGACGTCACACTGCTCGGCGCGTCCGACCTGGGCCGAGGCGTCAGCCAGGGGATGGACACGTCCGGAACGCCGATCGTCACCGCACTCGCCCTGCTGCGGGGGACACCCTGCGTCGTTATCGGGCAGGACAGGTCGGTCCAGCGGCATCGGCGCATCGGTGTGGCCGATCTCGATGCGGCCCGGGACGCGGTGTGCCGGGCCGCGGACCTGCGGCTACCGGTCCTCACCGTCATAGACACCCCGGGCGCCGAGCTGTCGGAGGCCGCCGAACGCCACGGGATCGCCTCGGCGATCGCGCGTTGCCTGGCGACGCTGTTGACGACACCGGTACCGACAGTGAGTGTGCTGCTCGGGCAGGGCACGGGCGGCGCGGCACTCGCCCTGCTGCCGGCAGACACGGTCATCGCCGCCGAGGACGCCTGGCTCGCTCCGCTGCCGCCCGAGGGCGCCTCGGTGATCATGTATCGGGACGTCGGTCACGCCGCCGGCATGGCCCGCGGGCTGCGGATCACCGCCCATGATCTCCAGCGGCTGGGCGCGGTCGACCTGGTCCTCCCCGTCCCGGACGGCGGTGTGAACGGCGGCCCGAGGACGGCGGCGGACGCCCGTGGGTGGGTGGCCGGTCTCGCCGAGACCGCCGCCGGATGCCTGCGCGCCGTCGTGGGGCTGGACCCGGCGGCGAGACTGGCGGCNNNTGGCGGCCCGCCGCGACCGCCACAACCAGTTGACGCCGTAGCCTCCCCGGGCCGCCCTGCTCCCCCCGTGGGCGGCCCGGGGGAAGGCCCTTGGAAGACTGAGGTGGGGGTCAGCCGAGGGCGATGTTGACGATCCGGCCGGGGACCACGATCAGCCGCTTCACCGTCCGGTCCGTGGTGTGCCGCGCGTACTCCTCGTGGCCGGTCACCAGATCGCGGACGGTCTGTTCGTCGGCGTCCGCGGGGACGTCGACGGTGAACCGCACCTTGCCGTTGACCTGCACCGGCAGCGTCACCGTGGACTCGGCCGCCAGCGAGGCGTCCCCCTGTGGGAAGGGACGCAGGGCGAGCGAGCCGTCGTGGCCCAGCCGGGACCACAGCTCCTCGGCGATGTGCGGGGCCAGCGGCGCGACCATGAGGACCAGCGCCTCGGCGAGCGCGCGGGGCAGCCCGCCCGAGCCGCCGTAGCGCTTGCTGACGAAGTTGGTCAGCTCGATCAGGCGGGCCACCGCGGTGTTGAAGCGCAGGCCCGCGTAGTCCGCGCGGACGGCGAGGATCGTGCGGTGCAGCGCCCGGGTGGCCTCGGCGTCCGGTTCGCTGTCGGAGACGGCCGCCGTGCCGGTCGCCTCGTCTACGATGTTGCGCCACAGCCGTTGCAGGAAGCGGTGGGAGCCGACGATGTCGTCGGTGTGCCAGGGCCGGTCCGCGTCCAGCGGGCCCATGGCCATCTCGTAGACCCGCAGGGTGTCCGCGCCGAAGCTGTCGTACATCTCGTCCGGGCTGACGCTGTTCTTCAGGCTCTTGCCCATCTTCCCGGAGCGCCGGTTCACCGGCTCGCCGTCGTGGGTGAACCC
>NZ_JWIO01000001.1:126979-184240 GCF_001017755.1 Protofrankia coriariae | reverse complement strand
GCTCGCCGTCGTGGGTGAACCCGCCGTCGCCGGTGCGGACGACCTCGGCGGCGGGCACGTACATGCCGCGGGCGTCGGTGAACGCGTCCGCCTGGATGTAGCCCTGGTTGAACAGCCGCTTGAACGGCTCCTTCGTCGAGACCAGCCCCAGGTCGTAGAGGACCTTGTGCCAGAACCGCGCGTACAGCAGGTGCAGGACGGCGTGCTCGACACCGCCGACGTAGAGGCCCACGCCGCCGTCGCCGGGCGGGCCGCCGGGGGTGTGCATCCAGTAGCGCTCGACCTCGGCGTCGACGAAACGCTCGCTGTTCGTCGGGTCGAGGTAGCGCAGGTAGTACCAGCAGGAGCCGGCCCACTGCGGCATGGTGTTGGTCTCGCGCCGGTACGTCTTCGGCCCGTCGCCCAGGTCGAGGGTGACGGTGGCCCAGTCGGTGACCCGTGCCAGCGGGGGGACCGGGTCGCTGACGTCGTCGTCGGCCACGGCCGCCGGCCGGAAGTCGGTCATCTCCGGCAGGGTGACCGGCAGCATGTCGTCCGGGAGCGCGACCGGCAGGCCGTCGGAGTCGAACACGATCGGGAACGGCTCACCCCAGTAGCGCTGCCGGGAGAACAGCCAGTCCCGCAGCCGGTAGGAGCGGGCGGCGCGGCCCGCGCCGACGTCCTCCAGCCAGCGGACCGTCGTCTTGATCGCGTCCGGCTTCGACAGCCCGGCCAGGGACGGCGCCGCGCCCGACGTCGGCAGGTACTCTCCCTCCCCGGCGAAGGCGACCGGCCAGGTGTCCGGGGTCGCGCCCGCGGGCACCCGGTGCTCGGCGCGCCAGTCCTCGCTCGGCGCGAGCACGGCCGGGACGGGCAGGCCGAACTGCCGGGCGAAGGAGAAGTCGCGCTGGTCGTGCGCGGGAACAGCCATGATCGCGCCCGTCCCGTACCCCATCAGGACGTAGTCGGCGAGGAAGACCGGGATGGTGCCACCGGTGACCGGGTTGGTGACGTACGCGCCGGTGAACACGCCGGTGCGCGGGACCTCGTCGGTGCCGCGCTGACGGTCGCCCAGGCGGGCGGCGTACTCCCGGTAGGCGGCCACGGCCGCCTGGGGCGTCCAGACCGCCTGGTCCGTCGCCGAGGCGCCGCCGTCGGCTCCTGGGGCGCTGCTGTCGCACCCCGGGCCGGTGCCAGGAGCATCCTGCGGCTCGGCGCCCGGGGTGGGAGGCGGGTTGGTGAACGTCCATTCGACAGGGGTGTCCGGCGGCCAGGCCCGCGCGGTCAGCGTGTCGACGAGGGGGTGCTCCGGGGCGAGCACCATGAAGGTGGCGCCGGCCAGGGTGTCTGGGCGGGTGGTGAACACCTCGACGCGGGCGTCGGACCCGACCGCGGGGAACTCGACCGTGGCGCCGTCGCTGGGCCCGATCCAGTTCCGCTGCATCTGCTTGATGGAGTCCGGCCAGTCGACCAGGTCCAGGTCAGCGATCAGACGTTCGGCGTAGGCGGTGATCCGCAGCACCCACTGGCGCAGCGGGCGGCGGAAGACCGGGTAGTTGCCGATGTCGCTGCGCCCGTCGGCGGTGACCTCCTCGTTCGCGAGCACCGTGCCGAGCCCGGGGCACCAGTTGACCAGCTGCTCGGAGATGAAGGCCAGCCGGTAGCCGTCCACGACCTGTCGGCGCTCGGTCGAGCTGAGCTGTGACCAGGGCCTGTTGCGTGGGTTGGCATCGCCGCGGGGCGCCCGGGTGCCGGCGGTGAACTCGGCGATCAGCTCGTCGATCGGGCGGGCGCGGTCGGCCTGGTCGTCGTACCAGCTGTTGAAGATCTTGAGAAAGATCCACTGTGTCCACCGGTAGTACGCCACGTCCGTGGTGGCGATCTCCCGGCGGGTGTCATGGCCCAGCCCCAGCCGGCCGAGCTGGCGCCGCATGTTGTCGATGTTGGCTTCGGTGGTGACCCGCGGGTGCTGCCCGGTGTTGATGGCGTACTGCTCGGCCGGCAGGCCGAAGGCGTCGTAACCGAACGGGTGCAGGACGTTGTAGCCGGTCATCCGCAGGTAGCGGGCGAACACGTCGGTGCCGATGTACCCGAGTGGATGCCCCACGTGCAGGCCGCTGCCGGACGGGTAGGGGAACATGTCCATGACGAAGAACGGCGGCCGTCCGGCGACCTCGTCGAAACCGTCCGACAGCGGGCCCCGCGGGTTGGGGGAGTGGAACGTGCCCCGCCGCGACCACGCCTGCTGCCAGCGGCGCTCGATCTCGCCGGCGAGCCGGGCGTCGTAACGGAACGGCAGGTCCACGGCTCCGGCCGCGCCGCCCGTAACCGGCTGAGCGTCCACCGGCCGGGTGTCGTCGTCACGCCCGGTGACGGTGTGGCCGGCGGCAGCGTCCCTGGTGTCCCGCGCGCCGGTGTCCCGCACGGCGTTGCCGTTGGTGCCGCTGTGCTCGACACGGCTGTGCTCGGTACTGCTGGTCATCTCTCATCATCCTCAGGTCAACCCGACCCGACCCGTCCCGCGGACCCTGCGGGAATCCGCGGATCACGACAGCGGAACCAGCTGTGCTGGCTCATGGCAGGCACACGCGGATGGTGTCGATCGTTGGTTCGAGCCTATCCGGAGCCTGTGAACCGGGGCTGGCAGGCCGGGCCGGAAGGCCCGGAAGGTATGGCGCCCGCCAGCGGGTACGAGAGCCGAAGGTACCGGACGCAGGCCAGGCCGATGCCGGCCGCGATCAGGTGGCCGGCGGCGGTGAAGTCGGGGGTGCGGACCGCGGCGAGGACGAGCGGCGCCAGCAGGCCGCCGACCAGCGGCCACCGCCGGTGCGCCCGCGCCGTGGCGGCGAGCACCGCGGCGCAGGCGATCAGGCCATAGCTGGCGCCGACGTCGACGGCCTCGGTGACATGCCCGCCGACAAGCCCGGCACGTTGGCCCAGCAGCAGCCCGCCGGCGACGAGCAGGCTCGCTCCGACATGCCCGGAGGCGAACACGCCGAGTGCCGGTCGGGGGCCGGCCACCCGTTCCAGCGGCGCGAGCAGCGCCGCCACCGCGGCGGCCGTCTGCGGGAACGTGCCCCTTTCGAGCCAGAACGCGCTGGCCACCAGCACGTACAGCGGGCGGCTGCGCAGCCCCGCGAGGTTGGTGGACCGGCTGCGCAACAGGCGCTGGTAGGTGTCCTGGTCGAGCCGGTGGACGACCGCGAGCACGGCCGAGGTGACGCTCAGGACGCAGAGGTAGGCCATGGCCAGGGGCGCGGCCCGCCAGGCCCGGGCCAGCGGGTCGTCCCGGCTTGCGGACGCCGTCCNTTGCGGACGCCGTCCGCCGTACCCGCGGCCAGGTCCGCGGCAGCGGGCCGGGACCTGGACCTGGGCCGGGACCTGGACCTGGCCGTAACCGCGCCCGGGACAGCGCGATCTGTAAGTAGGACGCGGTTTGTGGGTGAGAAGACGCGGAATGTAAGTAGGGCGGCGCGGATGTCGCCCTGCAGGTCACCATCCGGTCGACTGGCACCATAAAAGGTTCCAAGCGCCCACGGCCCGCTGAGCTTCCCGGCGGCGGGATGCTGGGTACATGCCGAACCGTCTAGCCGAGCAGACCTCGCCGTACCTCCTCCAGCACGCCGACAACCCGGTCGACTGGTGGCCCTGGGGGCCGGCGGCCTTCGCCGAGGCCACGGCCAGGGACGTACCTGTCCTGCTGTCCGTGGGCTACGCGTCCTGCCACTGGTGTCACGTGATGGCGCACGAGTCGTTCGAGGATCCGGACACCGCAGCGATCATGAACGAGTACTTCGTCAACGTCAAGGTCGACCGGGAGGAGCGGCCCGACGTCGACGCCGTCTACATGGACGTCACGGTCGCCCTCACCGGCCATGGCGGCTGGCCGATGACGGTGTTCCTCACCCCGGCCGGGGAGCCGTTCTTCGCCGGGACCTACTTCCCGCCGGCGCCGCGACCGGGGATGAGCTCGTTCCGGCAGCTTCTTGCCGCGGTCACGCACGCGTGGCGGACGCGACGTGACGAGGTGGCGGCCTCCGGCGCGGACATCGCGCGCCGGATCGCCGCGGCGGCGCTGGGGTCGGCCGGCCCGCCAGCCGGGCTCACCGGCGACCTGCTCGACACCGCCGTGGCGAAGGTCGCGCGGTCCTTCGACCCGGAGCACGGCGGCTTCGGGTCGGCGCCGAAGTTCCCGCCGTCCGCGCTGCTGGAGATGCTGCTGCGGCACCACGCCCGCACGGGCGACGCCGCCAGCCTGCGGATGGTCACCACCACCTGTGAGCGGATGGCCCGCGGCGGGATCTACGACCAGCTCGCGGGCGGGTTCGCCCGTTACAGCGTGGACGCCACCTGGACGGTCCCGCACTTCGAGAAGATGCTCTACGACAACGCCCAGCTACTACGGGTGTACCTGCACCTGTGGCGGGCGACCGGGTCGCCGCTGGCCGAGCGGGTCGCCCGGGAGACGGCCGCCTTCCTGCTGCGCGACCTGGGGACCACGGAAGGCGGGTTCGCCTCGGCGCTGGACGCGGACACGGTCGTCCCCGCCGGGCCCGGATCCGGCGGGGACGAATCGCCCGGGCACAACGCCGGCGGGCACGGTGCCGGCGGGCACAGTGCGGAGGGCGCCACCTACGTGTGGACGCCGGCCGAGCTCGTCGACGTCCTCGGCCCGGCGGACGGTGCCTGGGCCGCGGACGTCTTCGGCGTGACCGCCGCGGGCACGTTCGAGCACGGCAGCTCCGTCCTGCGGCTGCCGGCGGACCCGGACGATCCCGAAAGGTTCGCGTCGGTGCGCGAGCGGCTTGCGCGGGCCCGGGCGGCCCGCCCGCAGCCCGCCCGGGACGACAAGATCGTCGCCGCCTGGAACGGGCTCGCGATCGCGGCGCTCGCCGAGGCCGGCGCGCTGCTGGCCGAACCGGCCTGGGTGACCGCCGCCACCAGCGCCGCGACGCTGCTGCGCGACGTCCATCTGGTGGACGGCCGGCTGCGGCGCACCAGCCGGCACGGCCGTGTCGGGACGAACGCCGGGGTGCTGGAGGACTACGGCGACGTGGCCGAGGGCCTCCTCGCCCTGTACCAGGTCACCGGGGACGAACAGTGGCTGGCGCTGGCCGGTGACCTGCTGGCCGTCGTCCGGGCACACTTCGCCGCGGACGACGGTGGTTTCCACGACACCGCCGACGACGCCGAGCGGCTGCTGCGCCGGCCGCGGGACCCTTCGGACTCACCGACGCCGTCCGGCCAGTCCGCGGTTGCCGGCGCCCTGCTGACCTACGCGGCGCTGACCGCCTCCGACGAGCATCGCCGGGCCGCCGAGCACGTGCTGGAGGTGCTCGCCCCACTGCTTGCCGCGAACGCGTCCTTTGCCGGATGGGCGGGGGCGGTCGGCACGGCGCTGCTGGCCGGCCCCGCCGAGATCGCCGTCGTCGGCCGTCCGGACCTCGAGCGGACGGCCCGGCTGACCACCTCACCGGGCGCGGTCGTGGTCACTTCCGGGCCGTTGGCGCGGGGGCGGGGCACGGCGGGGGTCTACGTGTGCCGGGGTTTCGTCTGCGAACGTCCGGTGAGCACGGTGGAGGCGGTGCGTGACCAGCTGGGAGTCCGGCTCGTCCTGCCAGCGACCAGCTGAGCGTCTCGCGGGTGAGCCGGGCTTCCCGCCGCCGGACGCGGCTCTCGAGATGTTCGTGAGCGATACCTATTGCCATGTATCTGTTGTAAGTATGTAATCAATCGAGGTGCGAGATGTCTGGAAGTCCGCACCGGATGCGGACCGCGAGGAGGCAGACATGGCGGGTGCGCGTGGACGTGGCTTCGGCCGCTGGGGTGAGCGTGAGCCGGTGCCGCCCGCGGACGACGCGCCGGCGTGGTTCGCGGGCAGGCTGCCCGACACCTGGTTCACCGGTGCCGCGACGGTGACCGTCGACCGGGACGAGATCGTGGTGGTGGGGACGATCCCCGCCGCGGAGCTGGAGACCGATGATCCCGCCGCGGTCGCCGCCGCCGAGTCGGGCCGTATCCGCCGGTTCCGTGAGCAGACCAGGGACGTCCGGATCGCGATTGCCCAGGAGGCCGAGCGGCGCTACGGGCGCAAGGTGGCGTGGGGCGCGACCGCGGGCGGAACGACCGAGTTGTTCACCACCCTGTCCGTTCCGGTGATGACCAGGCTCCGGCAGCCGGAACGCCAGGTGCTCGACACGCTGGTCGACGCCGGGGTCGCGCGCAGCCGAAGCGACGCGCTGGCCTGGTGCGTCCGGCTTGTCGGTGACAATGCGCAGCCATGGCTGGCCCGCCTGCGGGAGGCGCTGGAGAAAGTCGAACAGGTCCGGGCGGAGGGGCCGGAACTGTGAACCCGAATTCCGCCCCGGCCGGCGGCCCCGCGAGATAGCGGGTTTTCGGTCAGACCATTCTGGTCCTATGTTGCGTAGATTGCCAGAATGACGGCGATATAGTGACATGTCGCCGCTACGATGGTAAACGCGTGAAAGACCTCGTGGTAGCCGAACGTCCGCGGAGCCGGGTTGGGGCGTCGGGACGCGTAGACAAATGCCCCGAGGCTGTACAGAACGCCACCGGCGAGGATCAGAACCAACGCCGCGACGCCGGCGGTGTGCAGCAGTTCGGGTATGACGAAGACCGCCACCCAGCCGAGGGCGATGTACAGCGGCACCATCAGGAAGCGCGGTGAGTGCAGCCAGAGCATCCGCAGTCCGATACCGACCGCGGCGCCTCCCCAGACCACCATGAGTATCGTCCGGGCGGTCCGCGGTGGAAGCGTGAGCAGGGCCAGCGGTGTGTAAGTTCCGGCGATGAAAACGAAGATCATGGAATGATCGAGTCGTTTCATCAGTGATCGCGCGCGTGATGTTGACCACATCCTCCGGTGATACAGCGCGCTCGTGCCGAACAGCATGGCGATGCTTAGCGCATAAACGCCCACCGCCATCCGTGCACGGAACGTCGTGGCCAGCGTAATGGCGATGACGCCGAGTGCCAGGCTGACCGGGAAGGCGCCCGCGTGCAACCATCCGCGCATCCTCGGTCGCACCAGGTCGCTCGGGTGGTGACGGAAGTCGCGGCCAGGTGCGGTCGTGGTCACGCGGTCACCGTATCTTGCGCCCGTCATGGTTACCAGTGGGCGTCGTTGATCGGCTTCGCGGCGGCTTCGCGGCGCGTGGATTTGCCCGATTGCCATGGCTCGACCGCGCGACTGCTGGAAGCTCCCAAGGTAGAGTCAAAAGATCCTGTACACGGCCTCGAATCGCCTATGGCTGTGGCTGATCCACTATGTGCTGGACGGTGATGGCGCGGGCGCGGTGTTGCGGGGTGACGGCGCGTGCGTTCTGTGGCCCCGAACACGAGTGGACCTTCCATGGCGTGGGCATAGGTGCTATGGCGGGGCCGTGGTGGGCTCGACTCAAGCGGAGGTGGGAGCTGTGACGACCGCGGCGCAGATTTCGGGGCTTGACGCTGCCCCGACCAGGCATGCCGGGCTGATTGCCTGGGTGCGTGAGATCGCCGAACTCACCCGGCCGGAACGGATTTGGTGGTGTGACGGTTCTGACGCGGAGTACGCGGAACTGGCCCGCTTGCTTGTCGACAAAGGCACGTTCGTCCCGCTGGACCCCGAGAAGCGGCCCGGCAGTTTCTACGCCGCTTCCGATCCTACCGACGTCGCCCGGGTGGAGGACCGTACCTTCATCTGCTCGCGGAACCCCGAGGACGCCGGGCCGACCAACAACTGGGCCGACCCGGAGGAAATGAAGGAGAAACTGCGGGGCCTGTTCGAGGGCAGCATGCGGGGACGGACGCTGTATGTCGTACCGTTCTGCATGGGCCCGCTGGGCTCCCGTATTTCGGCGCTCGGAGTCCAGCTCACCGACTCGGCATATGTCGCCGTGTCGATGCGGACGATGACCCGCATGGGCGCGTCCGCCCTGGAGCAGCTGGGCGACGACGGCTTCTTCGTCCCGGCCGTGCATTCACTGGGCGCTCCGCTCGAGCCCGGTCAGGCGGACGTGCCGTGGCCGTGCAACTCGACCAAGTACATCACGCACTTCCCGGAGACCCGGGAGATCTGGTCCTACGGCTCGGGTTACGGCGGTAACGCCCTGCTGGGCAAGAAGTGCTATGCCCTGCGTATCGCCTCGGTGATGGCCCGGGACGAGGGCTGGCTGGCCGAGCACATGCTCATCCTCAAGCTCACCTCGCCCACCGGAAAGGTCCACTTCATAGCGGCGGCATTTCCGTCGGCCTGCGGCAAGACCAACCTGGCGATGCTCATTCCCACCCTGCCGGGCTGGAAAGCCGAGACCATCGGTGATGACATCGCCTGGATGCGGTTCGGGGAGGACGGCCGGCTTTACGCGGTGAACCCGGAGGCCGGTTTCTTCGGAGTGGCGCCCGGCACGGGTGAGGAGACCAACCCCAACGCGATCGCGACCCTATGGGGCAACACGGTCTTCACCAACGTCGCCCGCACCGACGACGGCGACGTGTGGTGGGAGGGGCTGACGAAGGAGAAGCCGGCCCACCTGCTGGACTGGAAGGGCCGGGACTGGACACCGGATTCCCCCGAGCCGGCCGCGCACCCCAACGCCCGCTTCACCGTGCCGGCGGGCCAGTGCCCGACGATCGCGCCGGAGTGGGAGGACCCGAAGGGCGTCCCGATCTCGGCGATCCTCTTCGGCGGGCGCCGGGCGACCGCGGTCCCGCTGGTGACCGAGGCGCCGACCTGGCAGCGTGGGGTGTTCTACGGGTCGATCGTCGCCTCGGAGACGACCGCGGCGCAGGCCGGCGCGATCGGCAAGCTGCGGCGTGACCCGTTCGCGATGCTGCCCTTCTGCGGCTACAACATGGCTGACTACTTCGCGCACTGGCTGTCGATCAGCCGCAAGGCCGACCCGGCGAAGCTCCCGCGGATCTACTACGTCAACTGGTTCCGCAAGAGCGCGCAGGGCCGCTTCCTGTGGCCGGGCTTCGGGGAGAACAGCCGGGTGCTGGCCTGGATCGTCGGCCGCCTCGAGGGCGAGGCCGACGGGGTGGAGACCCCGTTGGGTGTCCTGCCCACCCCGGAGGCGCTGCCCACCGAGGGGCTCGACGTCCCGGCCGAGGATCTCGCTGAGCTGCTCACCCTCGACATCGAGCTGTGGAAGGAGGAGGCGGAGCTGATCCCCGAGCACTACCGGACCTTCGGCGACGCGCTTCCGGCCGAGCTGTGGGCCGAGCAGGAGGCCCTGGTCGACCGACTGAAGGGCTGACGAGGAGGCTGATCACGGTCCGTCCCACGGTTGTGACCGCGGGGGTGTGACCGCGGAGATCGGGCCGGCGTCCGGCATGCGCCACGGACGCCGGCCCGATCGCTGCCGTCGCGGCCTGTCCGGCGTTCTGGCGTCGATCCCGGACAGCGCCGGCTGTCCGCGTCCGCCGCTGTTTGTCTGCGCCAGCCGTCTGTTTGTCGTCGTCTGTTTGCTGCCGTCTGTTTTGTCGAGGGCGCGCTACCCGTAGCGGGCGCGCCCGTTGCCACCGCTCCGCTTCGCTGATCTGCCCGGTCGTTCTGCCCGGTTGATCTGCCCGGAGGTCCTGTCGGGGTTCTGCCCGGGTCCTCTGGAAATGTCGCCGGCCAGTGTCGCGGCCGTCGGTTCTCCGGCCGGGACGTGCTCCGTTCTCCGATCGGGATGTGCCAGCCAGGTAAACGCTGGGAAACGTCAGGATACGAACGCGAGGACACATAGTTGTCTTCTACGGCACGGTCCAGAAAAAATGATCATGGTTGTGGCTGGAGTACAAGCGATTTCCCGTTGGCCATCACCTTACGATCGGTGACCGTTGCTGAGCGTGTTGTGCGAAGATAGTCGCGCTTTCGTGGCGGGGGAGCTAACGTGTGGCCCTGGGTACGCCGGGTGGGCATCGCACGACGATGATCCACTAGGCGGGACCAAGATGGCTCAAGTCGTGGTCCGGCACTGGGCCGGGCCATTCGGGAGGCCCCTCGGTGCCGCATTCGCGACAACGCCAGGAGGCCGGTGCCCGGCCTCCTGCGAGGGGCCCGGTCCCGGACTTCCTCCGAATAAGCGGGTGGGCGTGTGCCACGAACGCATGTCGTCGACACAAGCGTGCTCCTGTCTGATCCTGGCGCGCTGCTGCGGTTCGCGGAGCACAATGTGGTGCTTCCTCTGGTAGTCGTAGGAGAACTGGAAGGAAAGCGGAACCACCCCGAACTGGGCTGGTTCGCCCGCGAGGCCCTTCGCCTCCTCGACGACCTACGAATCCGCCACGGTCGACTGGATCAGCCACTGCCGTTGGACGACGGTGGAACGCTACGGGTCGAACTCAATCACACCGACCCGTCGGTACTCCCACCGGGGTTCCGGGTGGATGACAATGACTCGCGCATTCTTGCCGTCGCGCTCAATCTCGCCGGGGAGGGCAACGACGTCGTCCTGGTCACCAAGGACCTGCCGCTGCGGGTGAAGGCATCCGCGGTCGGGCTCGCCGCCGAGGAGTACCGGGCGCAGACGCCGGTGGACTCCGGCTGGAGCGGCATGGCGGAGCTTGCCGTCGCCCAGGACGACCTGGACCGGCTCTACGCCCGCGAGACCGTCGAGATCCCGGACGCCGCCGGGCTGCCGTGCCACACGGGGCTGGTGCTCACCGCGGCCGGCGGCAGCGCCTCCGCGCTGGGCCGGGTGACCGCGGACAAGAAGGTGCGGCTGGTCCGTGGCGATCGGGAGGCGTTCGGCCTGCACGGGCGGTCCGCGGAACAGCGGGTCGCGCTCGACCTGCTGCTCGACCCCGACGTCGGGATCATCTCCCTGGGCGGGCGGGCCGGTACCGGCAAGTCGGCGCTGGCGTTGTGCGCCGGCCTCGAAGCGGTGATGGAACGCCGGCTGCACCGGCGGGTCGTGGTGTTCCGGCCGCTGTACGCCGTCGGCGGCCAGGATCTCGGCTACCTCCCCGGCAGCGAGAACGAGAAGATGGCGCCCTGGGCACAGGCCGTCTTCGACACCCTCGGCGCCCTGGTCTCCCAGGAGGTCATCGAGGAGATCGCCGACCGCGGCATGCTCGAGGTACTGCCGCTGACACACATCCGCGGCCGGTCGCTGCACGACGCGTTCGTCATCGTGGACGAGGCACAGTCGCTGGAACGCGGCGTGCTGCTGACCGTGCTGTCGCGCCTGGGGCAGGGGTCACGGGTCGTGTTGACGCATGACGTCGCGCAGCGTGACAACCTGCGGGTGGGTCGGCACGACGGGGTCGCGTCCGTGATCGAGACCCTGAAGGGCCATCCGCTGTTCGCGCACGTCACGCTCACCCGCTCCGAGCGGTCGCCGATCGCCGCGCTGGTCACCACCATGCTGGAGGATCTCGTTCTGTAGGACCCGCGGTCCCCGCGGGAGGTGTTCTACCGGTCCCGCGGGACGTCCACCGGCTCGGCCCGGGCCAGGTTCGCCCGGCCGGGCCGGGTTCGGGATGGACGAGTACGCGGCCAGGGAACGTACCGGGCATGGACGGGGTTGACGTCTCAGGCCCTGTCGCCGAAGGACCGCGGTGGTGCATCATGCTTCTTCCGCGTCACCGCGGACCGGACAAGTCCCGGAGGTTCCAGCAGATGTTCTTCACTCACCACAAGTCCACCCTGCCCACGGCCGAGCAGGCGCTGCCCGGTCGTCTGGTGCCCGCCTTCGCCGTGCCCGAGCGGCACGCCGTCCTCGGTACGCCGTTGCGGGGGCCCCTCCCGGCAGGGCTGGAGACCGCCGTGTTCGGGCTCGGCTGCTTCTGGGGCGCGGAGCGGAAGTTCTGGCAGACCCCCGGGGTGTACTCGACCGCGGTCGGGTACGCGGGCGGCATCACACCGAACCCGACGTACGAGGAGACCTGCTCGGGCCTGACCGGGCACACCGAGGTCGTCCAGGTGGTGTTCGACCCGGCCGTGGTGAGCTACGAGAACCTGCTGAAGGTCTTCTGGGAGGCGCACGACCCGACCCAGGGTATGCGCCAGGGCAACGACGTCGGCACCCAGTACCGCTCGGCGATCTACACTTTCTCGGACGAGCAGCTTGCCGCGGCACACCGCAGCCGGGACGCCTTTCAGACCGTCCTCGACACCGCCAGCTTCGGCCCGATCACCACGGAGATCGCCCCCGCCGGGCCGTTCTATTTCGCGGAGGACTACCACCAGCAGTACCTGCACAAGGTCCCCAACGGCTACTGCGGCCTCGGTGGCACCGGCCTGTCCTGCCCGGTCGGCGTAGCCCAGACCGACGCCGGCTGACCCCGGCAGCCGACTGGATGTCCGAGGGTATCCGGCGGTGTCTGTCTCACTCCGTTCCTGCGGTAGCCGCGGATCCACGACGTACGTGGGGAAGCTACCGCTCGAAGATGTCGTGGGTGCCGATGCGCAGCCAGATGACGTGCGGGCCGGGCTTGCCGGGGATCGGCTCGCCGTACGTCCACAGCGTCCGACCATCACGTGCCCACGTCATCTCGAACACCCGGGCTCGGACTTGAAGCCCTTGACCCGCATCGGGTGGAAGGAGCCCGAAGTCAGCCCTTCACGGAACAGCGCGACGGCACGCAGGAACGCGGCCCGCTGCGCGGGGGAGAGTCGATGGAACTCCGCGAGGAAGCGGGCAACCGGCTCGAAGGTGGGCACGGTCACGACAATAGGGCGAAGGGTGAGCGCCCTTTCGAGGGGTCAGCTTGCCTTCGAGTGTGGGTCCATGGACAGCTCGTGGAGGAGCGCGTCGAACGCGGCATCACTGGTACAGATGACCGATCGTCCTGCGGCAAGGTCCTCGCGTGCTTCGTCGATCGCCTGCTGGGTAGCGGAGTCGGGTTTGTCCGCCCATTCGTACGGCTCGGGGTATGGCCAAGCGTTGGGTTGCGTCACTTCCCACCTCCCCTGGGTCAGCCTAGGCCCTTCGATGGTCACATCGAAGGGCCTTCAAAGCATGCCCACACATGCGAGCACTGACAAGAACATCGGAGCGTGAGTTAAGACCGTCTTCATCACCGGACCGGCGGATCCAGAGTCGCGTCGGGCGGCCTACCCCCACCCGGGCCCTTCTCACGCCCGCGTGGCCTTCAGGCGGCCAACCTACTCCGCGCGGTCAGGCCGTGGAGACGGCCCACGGGACGGTTCGGAGATCGTTTGGTGCACTTTTAGGCCCCGCGGCGCACTTCCGGCTGACCGGCCGGGGTGGCCCCGCAACATCTGGCTCAGGTCAGTCGAGCTACCCGCCAGCGTCCGATGAGACGCCCCGCGGGCGCCCGGCGGACGTCCGCCCTGCTCGCTGACGTGGGCATGTGGGTGACGCCGACGCACTCTCTGGCGGAAGTCCGTGCCGCCGGGAGCGGTAGGCGGCGATCTGGAGCCGGATTCAGCGGCTGATCTGCGCCGCGGCGGCGCTCATCCGTTTCAGGAGACGGTTGGTGGCGGGCACCTGGGTGAACCCGTACTTGATGCAGAAGGAGACCGCCTGTTCGTCGATCGCGTCGACCACGATGAACCGCGCGGCGACCGTCCTGGTTGCCTCGACGACCCGGCCGACGGCGTCGGCAAGCAGGAGGCCGCCGAGCCCCTGGCCCTGAAGCGTCTTGTCCAGCGCCAGCTTCGCCAACAGGACTGCCGGGATCTGCACGGGGTTTCCACGGCCTAACGACCTCGGCAGGTCGTCACGCATCAGGAGATGGGCCGCGATCGTGTAGTAGGCGACCACCCGCCCATCGGCGGACCAGACAAAGGTCCGCCCAGTTCTACGCGACTCGGTGGTGAGAGCATGACGACGGAGCCACTCGTCGAGCTCGGGCTGACCGCTGTCGAAGTGATCCGCTCCGTGGAGCTCATCCAGTGCCTCGCTGACGAATCTGCTCGCGGTCACCGTCGCTCGATGACGGAATCAAGCCGTGCGGCGGCGCGGGTCAGGGCGTCGTTGGGCTCCGCGGGAGCGTCCAGGGAAGCAAGCAGTTCGAGGATCAGGGGTGGCGCGTGGATCGGGCCAAGCGTTACTACAAGATGTTCTGCCCCTGCGACAAGAAGCACATGAAGGTCGTTCACCCGACCCCGTCGGACCCGGACTACCGACGGAACCTCATCGGTCAGCTCAAGAGGGCGACGTGCTGGGAGTGGTCGAAGTGAGAGTGCTGATCGCTCAGCGTGCGGTGTACCGCGGGCCCCTGGACGGGTTCGAGGCCCGGGTGGATCGGCTGATGGACGCTCTCCTGGATCTGCACGGGATCATTGATCCGGACATCGCCGCGAGCCTCACCGAGGGCTGGGTGGACGTCACAATGGTGGTCGAGGTGGACCGGTTCGACGACGAGGCGATCCACGAGGCGATCCGCTGGAGTCGATCGTCCCTACGTGCGGTGATTCACGCTATTGGCGACCGGATTCCGGGGTGGGATGACGGTCAGGTGTGCGAGGCCAAGGTGCTCACGGACGCCTGATCCCCCCGAAGCATGGGGGCCGATGGCTGCTTGCTCACGTTCTTCACCAAGCCTTCGGCCGGGGCCGTCCCGTGGGATGATCGTGGTGGCATTGTTCGCGAGGTGCCCCAGGTTGCCTGGGGTCTCGGGCGCATGACCGGATGACCGGTCGGGTGCGCTCGGGGCGGCCAGGCGGCCGGGGAGAATCGGGAAGCCGGTGTGAGTCCGGCACGGGCCCGCCGCGGTGATCGGGGAGCCGCCGCCCACGCGCACGGGCCACGTCCGACGGATCGGGTGCTGACGGACTGGATGGTGGTCGTCCAGGTGCCGCCCGCGCGATCGAGGTCCGCTGGACGCGGCCCGGGAGCAGCCACTGGACCGCGCGGTCCGGGAAGGCGGGCGGTCAGGTGCTGATCCGAGAGTCCGAAGACCGGCCTCGCATCCGTGCCATCCGTCGACGGGCGGGTGGCGGACAGCGGGAGCCTGCCATGCCAGTGGACCTGTACGGCGTGATCCATCAGCGGCGTGACGTCCGCGCCCAGTTCACCGGGGCACCGATCCCGGACGGCGTCCTCGAGCGGGTGCTCGCCGCGGCGCATGCCGCCCCCAGCGTCGGGCTGAGTCAGCCGTGGGACTTCATCGTGATCGAAAACCAGCGCACCCGGCGCGCTTTCTACGAGCATGTCAGACGGGAACGCGCGGTCTTCGCCGCGACTCTGACGGGTGAGCGGGCCGCCCGGTTCGCCCAGATCAAGATCGACGGTGTCCTGGAGTCCACGCTTTCCATCGTGGTGACCTATGACGAGAAGCGCGGCGGGCCCGCCGTCCTGGGACGGCATGCTATTGCGGACGCGGGGGTGTACTCGGTATGTCTGGCGATCCAGAATCTGTGGCTGGCGGCCACCGCCGAGGGCCTCGGGTGCGGCTGGGTGTCGTTCTTCCGTGAACAGGCCGTCCAGGACATGCTGGGTATTCCCGACGGTATCCGGCCGGTCGCGTGGCTGTGCCTCGGCCCGGTCACGCATCACGAGCAGGCCCCCGACCTGGAAAGACATGGCTGGGCCCGCCGCCGGCCGCTGGAGCGCGCACTCCATCGTGAGACGTGGCAGTCCGCCATTGATCATCTGTAGTGGGCGGGAAAAAGCCGTCCGTGTACACATGGGGGATACACATGGGGCGGGATGCGTCTGGCTGAGGGCAGGGCGCGGCCGACCGCGAACGAGGCCACGGCTCGGCCCCGCGTGGCCGTGTCGACAGCCACATCCGCGCCCACACTCATGTTCTTGATGAGTTCGCGTTCTTGGTGAAAGGTAAGAGGCTGTGGTGGACGTCCGTCGGATATGGGAGCAGCCGGCCATCGTTTCCGGGGTCGCTGCGGTGGTACGAACCAGGTGGCCTGGCCAGGTCGACCGGTCTGACCGGCGCGAACGGGCCGGGCGGCGGGCGTCGTGAGCGGCCGGCGTCGGGTGTACGTGGTGACCCAGCTCTCCCCGGCCGCGCCGTCAGCGGTGTTCGAGCTCCTGGCGGACGGCGCGGGCTGGTCGCGGTGGGCGGCTCCGCTCATATCGCGATCGTGGTGGGAACGGGAGGGCACACCCCCGCCGGGCGGTGTGGGAGCGGTGCGTCGGGTTGGCCGGCCACCCCTGATCTCCCGTGAAGAGATCGTTGAGTATCTTCCGGCTCGTCGGCACGCCTACCGGGTTCGTTCGGGTCTGCTGCCGATACGCGACTATCTGGCGACGGTGGATCTGGCGCCGGTGGACGGCGGTACCGAGATCGTCTGGCAGGGCAGCTTCGTCCCGCTCGTGCCGGGGACGGGAGCGCTTCTCGCCGGTGTCCTGAAGTTCTTCACCGCCAGGCTTGCTCGCCGCCTCGCCAGGGCCGCGGCCGCGGGCCCGCAACCGGGTCCGGCAGCCACGCCGCCGGCCACGGCCTGAGCCGTCCAGCGGCCTGGCGGAAGCCTGGCGGAAGGAAGGCCTCCACGGGCCCGCGGTCTGTCCGGGCCCGGCGCCGGGCCGATGGGCGTCAGTGGGTGCTCGCCGGTGACGGCAAGAATGATCATTTGTGGGGGTGGCGTGCTGGCCGGGGTGGTTCAGCCGGCCGGGATGCCCCCTGGGGGCGTCAGGTGGCGTACCGGTGTCGATGCTGCCAGACCGGGTACGGCCGTCTGAACGGGCCGTTGACGCGGCCAGCCCCGTGCACCGGTTCGTCCTCGAGAATGCTCTGGAGGAGATCATGTCCGTGAGACTGAGCCGCCGTTCCTACGAGCATGCCAGAAAACTGATCGAAAACGGTGCCGTGGTACTCGACGAACGAGACGACTGGAGCGTGCACCAGCCCTCGACGCGGCAGGAGAACGAGTTCATTTCCGAACATGGCTTCAACGAGTATCAGAAATGGTATCTGGGAATCTCCGAGGACGACGACGAGGACGACAGGAAACGGTACAGGTTCCCGTACGGGGACTTCAGCAGAGTGCACCTTTGTGGCGTTCTCACGGCCGAGTCACGGGCCGGCCGGTACAAGTACTTCGACATTGAATGGGCGGTGGCCCATCTGCACGGGATGCTGGACGCGCTGATGAGCACGAAATAGCATCCGGGTACGGAACACGGTTCGGGTGCGAAGTGAGGTCCGGGCCGCCCGGGGTAATGCTGGCGGGTGCCCGATGGCCGTCCGGCGATCGCGACGGTACGGGCGGTGGCGGGTCACCGGCCGTACCGGGAGTCGGCGTTGCACAACCATCGGGCTGGCCGGAATCGGGCTGGTGGGCCGGTGAGCCTGAAAAGCCGGATCTGGTCCGTTTCCGCCGGCCTGTTCACTGCTGCCGGCAGGGGCCCGTCGCTTTGTCCGCTGCTTCTTTGCCTACTGCTTCCGGAAGGTCAGTATCGTGCCGTTGGCCGTTCCGATCCCGGCCGTTCCGATGGTCCCGCTCAGACCGTGGCCCTCGAAGGCGATCGAAGCCGCCAGACCGGCTATCTGATTGTCACTGGTAATCGTGTAGCCGGCGGCCGGCAGCGCCTGGCGGTAGAAGGTCGCCACCGCGTTGTCGGAGACACCGCTCAGGGTGAGCACGGACTCGTTGTTCCTGGACGTACCGGCCTCCACCTCGGCGCCCGGTGGGATCGGGAAGTCCTCGGGGACGTTCGCGGCCTTCAACGCGTCCCTGCCCGTGGCCACCTGCCCGCCGCCCGGCAGTGACGCCGAAATGGACGGCAGGGCCGTCGGCAGGCCCGTGGGCAGCGATGTCGGCAGCCCGCTCGGCAGAGTCACCGATCCGGTCGGCCCGGTCGACCCGGTTGTCACGCTCGTGCCCGTCGCTTCGCCACAGGCTCCGAGCAGCAGTACCGCCAGGCCACCGCCCATGGCTGCCACCGCCATCCGATGCCGTGTGGTGCCGACGTAGCCACCGGAACCTCCGGAAGCACCCAATCTGATCTCCCCCTTCACACACCCCGGGTGTGACGCGTGTCCTGTTCGGCCGGCCTCGCCCGCCGGTGTCCGTCCCGCCCGCATGGAGACGATCCCCAACGGTTGGTGCCGGTCGATGTGGGTTGGTGCCGGTCGTCACACGATAGGCATCACATGCCGACGCGCCGCCGCGGCTGTCGGCAGCCTGTCAGCGCGGCCGCGGGAACCGTTGGCGGCGGGCGGCGGGGCGGAGGTGAGCGGAGGCGATTTGTCGGTTTGGCGACTGTGGCCCGCTCGCTCGCCCGCCCGGCAGCGTCGTGACCGTCCGACGCGCTGGGCGGAAAGTGCGTGCCACGAACGGGATCCGGCCGCTGAGTGCACCGTTCGGGCGCCGCGGAGTACACCGTGGGCCCGTTCGAAGTGGCGGCGCCCGGCCGGCCCTCGTGCGGCCGAAATCGTCTTCTGGAGGTACTGTCATGTCCCGTGGCAGTGAGCAACAATGCGGTCGCCGGAGTAGTTCTCCACTATCTCGAGGACAATCCCGGTGAGATCGAGACCCTGAGTCCGCTGGTGCTGGCCCTGATAGAGGGGGCAGGCCCGGTGACGGACGCAGCCACGATGCCGGCGCACGTCACCTGGGGCGCGGTCGCGGTTACCGCGGACTGGCGGGTGCTGCATGTTCGTCATCGGGGTTCGGCGGGCTGGCTGCTCCCCGGCGGGCATGTCGACGCGGCGGACCGGTCCTTGTTGGGCGCGGCGCTGCGCGGGCTCGCCGAGAGAACCGGAATAGCGGCGAATTCTGTGATTCCGGACACTGTTTATCCGATTGATATTGACGCGCAGATCGTGCCCGCCGATCCGGTTCGGGAAGAACCCTCGCATGTGCACTACGACGCTCGCTTCATTCTGTATGTCCCGGACGAAACGGTGCGGCCGTGTTCCGCGGAGACGGTCGACCATCGCTGGATCCCGGTACGGGATCTGTCCGGCACGCTAGGTGACAAGCTTCGTGCCCGCTGCGCCCGCGACGCCCGAACGGAGCGGGCTCACCTCGCCTGACAAACCCGCCCGGGAACGGTGTGGTCACGTTCCTTCCACGCCTGGCTTCCCCGCTGCTTCCAGGGTGTCTCCTGATTGCGCGGAGGACGCGGCCAGGGGCGGTCGGGGGCCAAACCGGGAATCGGGCCGGGGACCAGGACCACAAGCCAGGGAGCAGTGCCAACAGCGCCAACCCGCCCCGTCGCCTGACAATAATGTCGAGGGCCGGTATGAGACTGTTTCCGAACTGCCGAGGTGCCGGCGGCCCGTGCGGCCGGTTCCAGCGTCTTTTGCCGGCGAATTTTCCGGTGGCTGTTTTCCACGGAAAGGCTGCCTGACGGGAGCCTTCTCGGCGTCCGGCACCGATCTGCGCGGTCGCGGAGAAAAGGGAATGTGGCGATGCGGCGACGCCCTGCCACGGGTATATATCGGCTGTGACCATGCGGCACCATGCAATCGTCGCCATGCGGCACCGCGCACCGCTGCACAACGTCGCGAAAAACGCGACCCGGCGGCCGGCGGTGGGATTTTCAGGACCGCTGGGATCCGTCGATGTGCCGGCCCGGGTCCCGGTCTCGAGACGAGCCGGCGCAATACTGGTCGCCGCTGCCGTGGTCAATGCTCTCGTGCTGGCTCCGGTCGTTGGATCCGTGCGTTTTGCCGGTGCCGGCGGATCCACGTCGAATGTTTCCGCGCCGGATGTTCCCGTGCCGGGCGTTCCCGCGGAGCCGCCAGCTGTCCGGTTGCCGTCCATCGGTATCGTCGTCCCACCGCCGCGGCTCGTTCCCGAGGCCGTGCCGAAGGCGCCGTCGCTGTCCGGGTCCGACCTGTCCGAGCGGTTCCAGGGATATCTCGAAGGACGCCCCGGGCAGGTCGGTGTGGCGGTGTACGACGCGGTCACCGGTCGGACCGTCACCGTCGACGACCCGACGGCGCCGGGTTTCGAGACGGCCAGCACGGTGAAACTGTCGATACTGCTGGGCATTCTGGAACGCGCCGGGCCGTCCGGACGTCTGGGCACGAGCGAACTGCGCAACGCCCAGGCGATGATCTACGTAAGCGACAACAGGGCCGCGAGCCGGTTGTGGCGCTCACTCGGCGGCACGGCGTCGATGGACACCATGTTCAGCCGGCTTGGGATGACCAGGACGAAGGCGGGCGGCGGCGGACGCTGGGGGCTCACCCTGACCAGCGCCGCCGACCAGCTCGCGGTGCTGCGCACGCTGGCCTATCCGGGCGGTGTGCTGAGCGAGCAGGCCCGGGCCACCGCGGCGAGCCTGCTCGCCGGTGTGGTGCCCGCCCAGCGGTGGGGCCTGCCCGGCGGGGTGCCCGCGGGCGTCACCGTGGAGGTGAAGAACGGCTGGCTGCCCCGTGACGGTGGCTGGGTGATCGCCAGCATCGGACATGTCCACGGGGGCGGGCGGGACTACGTGATGGCGGTCTACAGCCGCAGCAACCCGTCGATGCGGGCCGGCATCGACACGGTCGAGGGGCTGTCCCGGATCGCCTGGGACGCCGCCGCGACGTCGGTGGCGGTGGGCGGCCCGCGTCCCCTGAAGCCATTCCCCTGAAGCCGTTCCGCCGCGCTCGTCCCGCGGGAGTACTTCCGCGGCGAGGGCTGTGGGGCGACGGTCCACAGCCCTGAGGCTGCCCGGCGCGTCCGGCGCGTCTCCAGCCCGCCTACCCGCCCCCTCGACCGGCTCGGCCCGATTCCGCCCTCGGGGCCGTGTCCGCTTTGCGACACACAGCGTGTCTGTGGGCTGTGGTGATGTTTGCTGACCACGGCTCTGTCCGCCGGCTGCGCCGTCCGGTCACGGTGACGATCCGATCTGGCCGGATATGTCGGACGGGTCGTGGCAGGCGGGGCTGTGACAGGCGAGCTGTGGTAAACGGGACTGTCACGTCAGCGGGGGCTCAGGGCCGAGGGGGAGCAGTCGCGTGGATACGGTGGAGACCGTTACGGTCCGTTTCGACGACGTCGGCCCGCACCCCGTGGTCGACATCGTCGAGTCACTGTCGACGATCAAGAGTGAAGGGCGGCACCTGTGGCTCGGCGGAGACGAGACGACGACGATCGAGCGGGTAACCCTGGGCGCCGCCGGGGACACCTACGACAACCATGTCTCCTTCCCGGTCGGTGACTTCCTGCCGCTGCCGGCGGGGCCGGACGCGGACGGCGCCATCCCCGAGATCGACATCGAGGGGTTCGACCGGCATGGTGACTACCTGTGGTTCGTCGGCTCGCACAGCCTGACGCGCAAGCGGGTCAAACCGCACCACGCGACCGAGGACGCGCTGCGCGCCCTGGCAAAGATCCGTAAGAACGCGAACCGGCATCTGCTCGGCCGCATCCCGGTCGTCACCCGGGACGGGCTGCCCACCCTGGTGGGCAGCGCCGCCGCCCCGGACGGCGCCGGCGGGCCGCTGACCGCCGCCGCGCTGGGCCTGCGCAAGCAGACCCGGGTCACCACGGTGCTGAAGGGCGACAAGCACCTCGGCCCGTTCCTGACGATTCCGAGCAAGGACAACGGGCTTGACGTCGAGGGGCTGGCCGTCGTCGGTGAGCGGGTCTATCTGGGCCTGCGCGGGCCGGTGCTGCGCGGCTGGGCGGTGGTCGTCGAACTGCGTCCCACCGAGGGGGACGGGCAGGACCTCGGGCTGCGGCCGCTGGATGGCGGCCTCTCCTACCGGAAGCACTTCCTGAACCTCGACGGCCTGGGCGTGCGCGACCTGCTCGCCCAGGGGGACGACCTGCTCGTGCTCGCCGGCCCGACCATGGACCTCGACGGCCCGGTCCGGGTCTACCGGTGGCGTGGCGCGGCCAGGGCGGCGACGAGCGTCGTCGTCGACGACGAGGCGCTCGTCCGTGTGCTGGACCTGCCGTTCGGCGAGGGCGACGACCACGCCGAGGGGATCGCCCTGGCCCCGGGCGACCCTTCGTCGATCCTGGTCGTCCATGACAGCCCGGCGGCGCACCGCCGGCCCGCCCCAGGCGTGATCCTGGTCGACGTCTTCCGGCTGCCCTGACCGTTCCTGCCCCGACCGGGTGCCTGCCCCGACCGCCCTGAGCCCGCCTGAGCCTGGACGTCAGCTGCTGAAGCGGGCGACGGCACGCATCTTGTTCATCGCGTCCAGCGCCGCCACCTTGTAGGACTCGGCGAGCGTCGGGTAGTTGAACACGGCGTCCACCAGGTAGTCGATCGTCCCGTCGCAGCCCATCACGGTCTGGCCGATGTGGACGAGTTCGGTGGCCCCGGTACCGAAGACGTGGACACCGAGCAGCTTGCGGTCGGTCGAGCTCACAAGCAGCTTCAGCATGCCGTAGGAGTCCCCGACGATCTGGCCGCGGGCGAGTTCGCGGTAGCGGGCCACGCCGACCTCGAATGGCACGGCCCGTTCGGTGAGCTCGTCCTCGGTGCTGCCGACGTAGGAGATCTCGGGGATGGTGTAGATGCCGATGGGCATCAGCTCGTGGCGCATCACGTGGACGGCCTCGCCGCAGGCCGCGTAGGCGGCGAGCCGGCCCTGCTCCATGGATGTCGCGGCCAGCGCCGGGAAGCCGATGACGTCGCCGACGGCGTAGATGTGGTCGACCTCGGTCCGGAAGTCCGAGCCGACCTTGATGCGCCCCCGGTTGTCGGCGCTCAGTCCCGCGTTGGAGAGGTTGAGCGCGGTGGTGAGCCCCTGGCGTCCGGCCGAGTACATCACGGTGTCGGCGGGGACCTTCTTGCCGCTTTCCAGCAGAGTCAGGGTGCCGTTGTTGTGGCGTTCGACGGACACGACCGACTCGCGAAACCTGAATGTAACAGCCAGGTCTCGCAGATGATACTTGAGAGCTTCGACGATCTCCACGTCGCAGAAGTCGAGCATCCGGTCACGACGCTCCACGACGGTCACCTTGGTGCCGAGCGCGGCGAACATGGACGCGTACTCGATGCCGATCACACCGGCGCCCACGACGACCATCGAGCCGGGAATCTTGTCCAGCGCCAGGATCTGGTCGCTGTCGACCACGGTGTGGCCGTCGAAGTCGACCGTGTCCGGTCGGGCCGGCCGGGTGCCGGTGGCGATGATGATTTTCTCCGCCCGGACCCGGCGCTCGTCGATCTGGTCGCTGCCGATGATGGCGATGGTGTTCGGGTCGACAAAGCTTGCCGTTCCGATGAGCAAGGCCACCCGATTACGGCTGAGCTGGTTACGAATGACGTCGATCTCACGTCCGATGACGTGCTGGGTACGTGAGGACAGGTCCGCGACCGTTATGTCGTCCTTCAGCCGGTAGCTCTGTCCGTACATCTCCCGCTGGGTCATACCGGTGAGGTAGAGCACGGCTTCGCGCAGTGTCTTCGACGGGATCGTGCCGGTGTTGATGCAGACCCCGCCGACCATGTCACGACGATCGACGATCGCGACGCGGCGGCCCAGCTTGGCGGCGGCGATAGCCGCTTTCTGCCCGCCTGGGCCCGACCCGATGACGAGGAGGTCGTAGTCGTACATCGTTTGTCACCTCCTCAACTGAAAATTCCCGCTATTGATTAGTTGGGAGAATATCCGGCCCGGCGGCCCGAGGTGTCCGGAACGTCAGGTTGTTACTGCCCCTTCTGCCGGGACCTCCGTACCTTCCCGGGCCGTCGCTTCCAGATGGGCCGGCCGCGTCGGTGCGCGCGTGCCGGCCACACCTGGCGGCCGGTATGCGGCCGGTATGCGCCCGGCCCGGTCCGACACCGGCCCGGACAACTGGCATGGCCAGCGCGAACGACCGGCACGGCTCGGCCAGCCCGGCCGGCCGGCCCGCATGGCCCGGCCCGGGTGGCCCCATCGGCTGGCCCGTCCGGCCCGCACGGCCCGTCCGTCCGGCCCGCGGAAAAATCTTCGAGCTCCCCGTAACCTCCACCGTGGTGCCTCGTTGAACACGGGTGCGGGGGTCGTGGGGGCTTGCTGGGGGGTCTTCCACGGCTCCCCGCCGTCTGTTCGGCGCAGGTGGCGGGCAACGGCCGCGGCCACACCGCCGGACTGCCCGGTGATCGCGGCCCGGCGGCGCGCGGCAGAGATGATCATACTTTCTTCGGCCCGTCGGTGCCCCGCGGATCCGGGCTGCCGGCAGCGTGAAAGAGCATGATCACACTGCCGGCCGGGCCGGGCACGGTCTATGGGTGGGTCATCGACAGGACGTCCAGCGCGGCGTCCAGCTGCTCCTCGGTGAGCCTGCCCGCAGCCACGTAGCCGCGCTCGAGGACGACCTCGCGGATCGTCTTCTCCTCGGCCAGGGACTGCTTGGCGACCTTGGCTGCCTCCTCGTAGCCGATGTAGCGGTTCAGCGGCGTCACGATGGACGGCGAGGACTCCGCGAACCGCCGGCAGCGCTCGACGTCCGCGACGATGCCGTCCACGCAGCGGTCGGCGAACAGCCGGCTGATGGTGGACAGGATGTGGATCGACTCCAGCAGGTTGCGGGCGATCACCGGCAGCATCACGTTCAGCTCGAAGTTGCCCGCGGAGCCGCCGAAGGCCACGGCCGCGTCGTTGCCGACCACCTGCGCGACGACCTGGCAGACGGCCTCGGGGATCACCGGGTTGACCTTGCCCGGCATGATCGACGACCCTGGCTGCAGGTCGGGCAGGTGGATCTCGCCGAGCCCGGCGCGCGGACCCGACGACGCCCAGCGCAGGTCGTTGGAAATCTTGTACAGCGACAGCGCGATCACCCGCAGCACCCCGGAGGCCTCGACCAGGCCGTCCCGGGACGCCTGCGCCTCGAAGTGGTCGCGGGCCTCGGACAGCGGCAGGCCGGTGGCCGCCACCAACTGCTCGATGACGGCGGCGGCGAAGCCGGGCGGGGTGTTGATACCGGTGCCGACGGCGGTCCCGCCCAGCGGGAGCTCACCGATGCGGGGCAGGGCCGCCCGCAGCCGCTCCACCCCGTAGCTGACCGCCGCCGCGTAGCCGCCGAACTCCTGGCCGAGGGTCACCGGCGTGGCGTCCATCAGGTGGGTGCGCCCCGACTTCACGACCTCCCGGAACTCGACGCTCTTGCGCCCGAGGGCGGCGGCCAGGTGCTCGAGGGCGGGGATCAGGTCCCGGACGATCGCCTGCGTCGCCGCGACGTGGATCGACGACGGGAACACGTCGTTGGACGACTGGGACGCGTTGACGTGGTCGTTCGGGTGCACCGGCCGGCCCAGCCGCTCGGTGGCAAGGGTGGCCAGCACCTCGTTGGTGTTCATGTTGGACGACGTCCCGCTGCCGGTCTGGAACACGTCGATCGGGAAGTGGTCGTCCCAGGCGCCCTCGGCGACCTCCTGGGCGGCTTCGGAGATCGCGGTGGCGATCTCCGCGTCGAGGACGCCGAGCTTGGCGTTGACGGTTGCCGCCGCGGCCTTGATCCGTGCCAGGGCTGCGATGTGGGCCCGGGAGATCCGCTGGCCCGACACGGGGAAGTTCTCGACCGCACGCTGGGTCTGTGCCCGCCACCTGGCCGTGGCCGGCACGCGCACCTCACCCATGGAGTCGTGCTCGATGCGGTAGTCCTGCTCGCTCATATGCTCCCGCTCCCGCCGGTCGTCACCTGCTCGACATCTATCTATCTACCGTCCAGGAGGTTAGGCGCAACGTGCGACGGGCGTCCGGTGGTGGGCGGTACGTACCCTCCGGCGGGGGCTTCCGGGTTCCCGGTGACCTGACCGCGGCCGTCGCCACCGTGACCGACGCCGGTATTCGGCGTGGAACACGCCGTCGCCGCCGGCCGGATGCGAAGAAATTATTAACCGATTCATACGGGTTGCATTGTCCGAAAACTGTCCGGAAGCTGTCCGTCGGACGCGGCCCGGCATTTGCCGCGTTCGACGGTGTCGGTGCTAGTGTCACCGACGGGAGGAATGAATAGTTACGCGGTAACGACTGTGGTCGGCCGCACGAATATCTGAGATGGCGGCGGTCGTGCGTTTCGGTCCGTGTTTTCCGCTGGTGTGTTCAGTGGCTCTGGCCACCGTGTGCGCCGTCAGTTCCTGCGGATCCGCCGCGCTGCCGGTACCGGACGGTTCCCCGAGCGCTTTTCCGCGGGTGTCGGGCGCGGCCAGCCCGGGCCGGCCACCGGTGGGGCACACGCCGGCCACCTCGTCGGCCGGCCCTTCCGACGGTTCGGCGCCGCTCGCCCGGCGAATGGCCCTCGCCGGGCTGCGGGCGGGCGCGGACGGTCCGGCAGGGTCCCCACGAGCCCGAACGGCTCCGCCGGCCGCGGTGTCTCCGCCGGCCAGGCTGCCTCCGCCATCCCCGCTGGCCACGGGGCCGGCACGGTTGGGCACCACCAGTGGCGGCCGGCCGTCGCCCCGCCCGGCCGGGAGCTCTCCCGCCTGCCTGGGGGATCCGGTCGTCGACGGCACCGACAGCGCCATCGACGACACCCGAGCCGACACCCGCGTCGGCACCCATGTCGACATCGGCATCGGCCTGGACACCCTGGGCGCGGAATGTCCACCGTCATCCTGACGTCCTGTTCGCCAGTACGGTGTCAGACCTGCCGGTAAACGGCCCACCGCGGTTTTTCGGCGGTTACAGCCACGGCCGGGCACGATGTTTCCGATGTTTCCGTGACGCGGGCCGAACCTCGACGACATGGCGGTGACATATCCATGGCCCGCGGTGCGGGCGCGGACAGAGCGGACAGAGCTGTCGGAAATGATCCGTCGGTGGCCGGACTGCGTTGGAACGGAATCCGGCGACTGGCGGTTGGTCAACCACCGGAGCGCGGGCCCACCTGACGGCCACCCGCGGCGGATGACCGGATCAGGGAAGATCCCACTCGCTGGCGGGCGGCCGCGGCCAGTTGACCGGCGGGTGGAGCGTCCGTTTCTCGGGCCAACCGGCCGGTACCGAGCGTGAGTAAGTCCACAGGGCGTGAGCGACCCGGCGGACCGGCATCACCGAAGATCACTGGGCGGGGAGGTGGGCGTAGGCCGCGGTCGGCGAGACCGGGACCGCGTCCCGCGGCGGGTTGGTACCCAGCAGCACGTCGCCGATGTTGGACGTCACACCCAGCCAGTAGCGTTCGTTGCGGAAGTGGTGCAACCGGTGGTTACGCCAGATCCTGCGGTACATCCTGCCGCGCGGACGGTAGCCGGTGTGGATGAGGAAGTGCGTCCAGTCGTAGGCAAGCAGCCCCAGGCCCGTGCACAGGGCCGCGGTGGCGGCGGGGGGAGGACCGACCAGGGCGACGGCCAGCGCGGCCGCGCCGGCGTCGAGCACCTCCTGCGGCCGGATGAACATCGTGTCCATGTTCGTCGGGTCGCGGTGGTGCTGCTCGTGCCCCCAGCCGGCGATCCGGTAGCAGACCGCGCCGGCCCGGCTGCCCGGCCGGGCGTGCAGAATCCCGCGGTGCACCCCCCACTCGACGAACGGCTGCGCGGCGGCCATGGACACCGCGACCACCGCGTCCGTCCGGCTGAAGCGCCCGCGGGCGAGCCGCATGGCCGCCAGGCTCGCGACCACACCCAACAGCACCGGTGGACGCGGATGGGTCACGAAACGGTTGGCTGCGGCGCGCAGCGTGGTGGCTTCGGACGCCCGGCCGTGGGGACCGGGCCGGTCCAGGCGGGCGACAGCCGCGGTGACCCGGTGTAGTGCGGCCCGGTGTAGGGCAGCCCAGCGTGGGGCGACCCGGCGCGGGGTGACGGCCGTGGTCCGCACCGGCGCCGATGTCGTCGACATGGTTCGGAACGGTACCTTCAGAACGGCACCGTCGAATACGCCTGCAGTTTGGTCAGTTGATGCTGGCTGTCCACCCGCCGGATCGTCCCGCTGCGGGAGCGCATCACCAGCGACGACGTGTTGGCGCCGCCCGGCCGGTACCGGACACCGGCCAGCAGCTCACCGTCGGTGATACCGGTGGCGACGAAGAAGACGTTGTCGCTGTCCACGAGCTCGCGGGTGGTCAGTACGCGTCTGAGGTCGTGGCCGGCGTCGACGAGCTTGGTGCGCTCGGCGTCGTCCCGCGGCCACAGCCGTCCCTGGATGACACCGCCAATACAGGTCACCGCGCACGCGCTGATGATCCCTTCGGGTGTGCCGCCGATGCCGAGCAGCAGGTCGACGCCGGTGTCGGCGGAGGCAGCCATGACCGCGCCGGCGACGTCCCCGTCGGAGATGAGCTTCACCCGGGCGCCGGCCGCGCGGATCTGCTCGATCAGCTGGACGTGGCGCGGGCGTTCCAGGACGACGACGGTCACGTCCCGCGGATGCACACCCTTGGCCTTGGCGACGGCCCGGACGTTGTCCTCGACCGGCGCCGTGATGTCCACCACGCCGGCGGCCTCGGGGCCGGTGACGAGCTTCTCCATGTAGAAGCACGCGCTCGCGTCGTACATGGACCCGCGCTCGGACACCGCCATCACGGAGATCGCGTTGTTCATGCCCTTGGCGGTGAGCGTGGTGCCGTCCACCGGGTCGACGGCGACGTCGCACTCGGGGCCTTCACCCGAGCCGACCTCCTCGCCGTTGAAGAGCATGGGGGCCTCGTCCTTCTCGCCCTCGCCGATGACGACGACGCCCCGCATCGACACCGTGCCGACGAGCCGTCGCATGGCGTCCACGGCGGCCTGGTCGGCGCCGTTCTTGTCACCACGCCCGACCCATCGGGCGGCCGCGAGTGCCCCCGCCTCGGTCACTCTGACGAGCTCGAGGGCGAGGTTGCGGTCGGGTGCCTGCCCCTGGACGACGAGAGGATCAGGAAGGTTCGCGCTTTCGACTGCCACGGAAGTGAGACTAGTTGCACATCAGTGAATCCGCCCACCGATAGCCGGCGGGTCACCGGCGGCCCTTCGCCCCGCCGGCCGCGGGGCGGATGTCACCCGGTCACAGCCCGGTGCGGTCGCGCGGGCCCAGGCCGCCGGTCCCCGCGCGGGGTGCCAGCCGCGGTACCCGGGTGGATACCCGCCGGTACCCACGGCTGGCAGGACGGCAGGGCGTGGAAATACGATCGCACCGCTTTTGGGACGGCAGTCCGCGGAACGCCAATGTCAGGTGTGTGACATCTCGATCGTCCTACTTGGTGCAACCTTGACCAGCAGACATACGTCCAACCTCACACATGGGCGTCCGGCACGCGGAGGGGGCGTGCCGGACGCCCATCTATTGTTTACCGACGGTTGGCGCCAGGCATTCGACCTGGCCGGCAGACGCGCTGTTAGTTGGCTTACGTCCGGGCCGTGCTTCAACAGGCGCCCGATAATTATTTTATCGATGATGTTTCCTGAATGCGGTGTGTGGTCGTCGTGGGTGTGCCCCGGGACGCCGACAGCGCGATCCACCGCGATCCGGCGCCATGACGGGCGGCCTACCGGGCACGGGATCCGGCGCGGAGACCACCGTCCGGCGATGACCGATGCGGGATCGCCACGGACGAAAAGGGGCCGAGCGGGCCGACTGCCCCGTCGGGCCGCATCCCCGGGACGGCAGGATGGAACGATGGCACGACGACGCGGTCAGGAAACGATCCGAGACATGGCGCTGTCCCTCGGGGTGGTGATGGCCGGGGTGCTGCTGGTCGCGCTGTTCATGCCCAGAGGCGGCGGCGACCCGGTGCGCACGGTGGACACGGCCGCCCCGGTGGCCGCGTTCGCGCGGTTGGCGCCCTTCGACGTCCTGGCGCCGACGGGTCTGCCCGACCACTGGAAGCCCACCTCGGTCCGCACCTCGGGGCTGTCGGACACCGCGCCGGGAACGGTCGAGCTGACGATCGGGTACGTCGTCGACCGCCCGGATGACAGGACGTACGCGCAGCTCAACGAGAGCAACGCCCGGGACGCGGTCAAACGCGTCCTGGGGGACCGGCCCGTGACAGGGACTGTCGAGTTCGCCGGAGCGTCCTGGCAGGAAAGACGGGACGATGCCGGCCATCTGGCGCTGACCCGCCAGGTCGGTGACGTCGTGCTAATCGTCTCCGACGGCGGCGGCAAGGGCGGGGCGTCCGCCGCCGACCTGGGGGTGCTCGCGGCGTCGCTGCGCCCGCACGCCGCGCCGTAGGCCGCGCGCCAGCGGGCCGTGCGCCAGTAGCGGGCCGTGCGTCAGCGGACGCCCGGATCCGCCGCCGGGCCGGTACTGGCGGCGTCGACAGCGCTGTCGAGGCGGGCGCGGGCTCCCTCCAGGAACGCCTGGCACACCTTCGCGAGTTCTTCGCCGCGTTCCCACAGCGACAGCGACTCCTCCAGGGTGATGCCACCGGCCTCCAGCCGGCGGACGACGTCCTCCAGCTCCGAGCGAGCCCGTTCGTACGTCAGCGGCTGCTGCCCCACCGGTGACGGCTGCTGCTCTGGCGTGTCGCTCGACCCCTGCACCTTCAGCCTCCTCATGGTTCGGCCGGCCCTGCTTGGAGCAGGCCTGGGACAGGCTCGGAGCAGGCTCGGACCGGTTACGGAACGGTACGGAACGGTATTGTGCCGGACGGCGTCGCCTGGCCCGGTAGGCGTTCCAGTGGAGTTCCGGTGGATATGCGCCGGTGGGTGGCGTCAGCCCTGCTTGACGGGACGGGTGGCCTGGAGCGATCGTCTCCCGACATGCGAACTGGTGACGTCCGCGCGGGTGATGTCTGATGAGCGTGAGCGATGCCGGCCGCCAGGAGGTGGCGGACGGGCTGAGCGACGAGGAGTTCGTCGACGCGCTGCCCAAGGTGGAGCTGCACGTCCATCTTGAGGGATCCATGCGCCCGCGGACCCTGCTCGCCCTCGCGCGCCGCCACGGGGTGGACGATCTGCCCACCGATATCGAGGGCCTGACGAAGTTCTACGAGTTCCGCGACTTCGACCACTTCATCGAGGTCTATCTGGCCGCCGTCCGGGTGCTGCGGGACGCCGACGACTTCGCCGTCCTCGCCAGGGAGACCGCTCTGGGGCTCGCCGGCCAGGGAGTCCGGTACGCCGAGATCACCTTTACGCCGTTCCTGCACCTCGGACGCGGCATCGACGCCGACGAGCTTTTCGGCGGCATCGAGCGGGGCCGCCTGGACGCCGAGCGGGAAACCGGCATCCAGGTGCGGTGGGTGACCGATATTCCCGGCCTGCCGAACATGAACCTACGCCCCGCGTCCGAGGGCACCGTCGAGTTCGCGCTGAACCGCCGGGAGTCCGTGATCGCGCTCGGTCTCGGCGGGCCGGAGGCCGGTGTGCCCCGCCCCCAGTTCGCCGAGGCGTTCACCGTCGCGCGTGACGCCGGGCTGCACCGCGTCCCCCACGCCGGCGAGACCACCGGGGCGCGCACCATCTGGGACGCCCTCGAGTATCTGCACGCCGAGCGCATCGGCCACGGCATCCGGGCCCTCGACGACCCGGCCCTCGTCGAGCATCTGCGGGCGCATCACATCCCGTTGGAGGTGTGCCCGACGTCGAACCTGCGCACCGGGGTCGTCGCGGACTATCCGGACCACCCGTTGCCCACGCTGATCGAGCTGGCGCTGCCGGTCAGCCTCAACAGTGATGATCCACCCATGTTCGGTACCACGTTGCGTGACGAGTACCTGCACGCGTTGCGCAGCCTGGGGCTGCGCCGCGACCAGGTGGTCGGCCTGGCCGCGGCCGCGGTGGAGCACTCGTTCGCCCCCGCCCCGCTCAAGGACGCCCTCCGCGCCGAGATCGCCGCGGCCGCCGACCGTCTCCAGGCCGCTTCCTGACCGTGCCGCTGGTCTCTTTTCCGTCTGTGTCCCAGACCGGCCTGTGTCTGTGGCGACGTTCTCAGCCGGCGGGTTCCGGTCCGGCCGGCGCGGCGGGGATGGGGACGCAGGTGCGCACCTCCCGGCGGCCGTGCCCGGCGGGCAGCGTCACCCCGGTGACATGGACGGACACCCCGTAGAGGTCGCTGAGGCGTTCGCCGGTCACCACGTCGTCGGGATGGCCGTCGGCGATGACCCGGCCGTCCCGCATGAGCACCGCCCGGCTGGAGTAGGTCAGCGCGTGCGACGGCTGGTGCGTTGTCATGATCACACAGTGGCCGGCGCGGGCCAGTTCCGCGACGACGTGCAGGGTACGCACCTCGTTGCCGTAGTCGAGGGCGGCGGTGGGCTCGTCGAGAACGCGGAACATGGTCTGGTAGGCCGCGCCCGAGGCGGCCAGCGCCGCCCCGACCAGCAGCGCGGCCAGGATTCGCGGGAGGCGGATGTCCATGACCACGGCCCGCTCCTGCCCCGAGGCGCCCCGGCCGGCGCCGGCGATCTCATGGGCCAGGATGCGGACGACGGTCACCGGGCTCAGCGTGTACCGGCCGAGCCCGAACGAGATCGCGACGAGCCCGAGCAGGCCGACGACGAGCAGAACGATCCGCAGGTGACCGTCCGGGCGGGTCAGGCGCCAGCCTCGGAGCCGCGCTGGGAGCCGGCCTCGCAGCCGGCCCGGCCGCGGGCTCGTACGGGCGGCGGCGGCCGGGCCGGGTTCCCGGAGCGGGGGAGACTCACCACGCTGGTCCGGCTCCGGGGGAGCGCTCCTCACTTGGTTCCGACCTGGAGGATCTGGTCGAGGTCGGCGTCGGTCACGGTGTAGTCGAAGAACTTCTGGTAGAAAGCGCGGGACTCGGCGCGGATGTCGACATCCTTGAACAGGTCCGGGTGCAGGGTCTTCGCCGCCCACTGGATCTGCAGCGCCTCCTCGGGGCCGAAGCGGTCCCACGGGTAGAGCCCCTGCGGGTTGAGGTAGACCCGGTTGGTTTGGACGGCCTTCAGATCGGACCAGCCGGGAGCCTTCGCCAGGTTGTCCACCACGGACTGCGCGGAGGCGGCGGCCAGCCCCTGATCACCACCGGGTGTCTCGACGATGAGGACGTCGGGGTTCCACTGCAGGAGCTGTTCGATGGACACCGTGACGTGGGTTCCCTTGACGCCGCTGGCGGAGTCGGTACCGCCGGCGATCTTTATCCATCCGTCGATCAGGGATGTCCCACCGTCGATGACGACCGGTGGGTAGCTGGCGATGTGGACGACGCTGGGCTTGTCCGCCTCGGGCAGGTTCGCCAGCCGTGACTGGACCATCGACAGTTTGTCGTTGACGTAGGTGGTGTATTCCCGCGCGCGGGTGGCCGCGACGCCGCCGTAGACCTTGCCTGCGAGCTCGATCGAGGGAGCCAGTTGGGGGAAGGCGTCGAAGCTCATGTTGACGGCCGGTATGCCGGCTTTCTGGAAGGGTTCCAGCGTGGTGCCGCCGCTGATCGTGGACACCACGTCGGGTCTGAGCTTGAGCAGTTCCTCCATGTTCACCGCGCCCCCGTTGCGGAAGAGTTCGGGGAGCGAGTCCACCTGGGGGAAGACCTTGTGCAGGAACGGGAGCGTTTTGACGTTCTGCGGGATCGCCACGAGCTTGTCACCCACGCCGAGCATGATGTCGGTGACCGTGTGTGCGGGAAACTGCTCGGCGATCCGGTCGATCTTCAGTGGGATGGTTGCCTGCTCGCCCGACACGCTGGTCACCACCTGCGTGGTCGGCGTGTTGTCGGACGAGGAGCCGCCGCATCCGACGGCCACCGCGGCCAGCAGTGACGCCAGCCCCAGGGTCATGGCCGCGCGTGTCGTGGCGCGCGCACTCCGCCTGTGCGTACGGGCTGTGCCGGCGCTGGGCGTGGCCTGCCGGACAGGGGTGCGGCCGGCCACGCGTCCGGCGTTGCTGTGAATAGCCGAACACGATTCGTTGTGCTCATGGCTTTCCGCATGTGGTCAAACACGAACTGATGAAAATCTTGAATGTGAGCTCACGCCTGCCCCCGACGATGAGATGGCCGTTGAAACGTTTGGTGATCGCCGTCGTGCGGACGGTGCACGGCGGGCGGCTGTCGCGTGCGGATGCGCGGCGCGGCTTTGCGCTAGAACTCCGTGAACGCGGATAGAACAGACGTTATCGTCCGTATCATCGTTTATCATTCCCGAAATTGTCCCTGAATTGCGGAAACGGTGTGCTGGGCGGGAGGCGCGGGCGGGGACGACGGGAGCTGGTCGGCTCGGGCGTGGCGCCTGCTTCCGCGGGGCGCTTCGGCGATCGTGACGGCCAGCGGATCCGGTCGGGACCGCCTCGCCGACTATGCGTTCCGTGCCCAGGGCATCACGATGTCGCAGCCCGAGGCGGGATCCGCCCTGCGGAAGAGGTCGACCTACTCGACCGAGATCCCTACCTCGTCGGCCAGGATGATCCCGGCCTCACCGGCCTGATGCAGAGAGATCCGCGCACCGCGCAGTGTGAGCAGGCCGTTGACACCCGCGATATCCGCTTCCCGGAGATCGCACTGACCGGCCGATGTCGCATCGAAACGTGCGCCGTCCAGTCTGCAGTCGCGGAAGACGAACCTGTCCAGCCTTCTGTCGAACTCGGCTTCCCGGAAAGGTGCAGCCCGCAAAAAAATCACGCCCGAGGACCTTTGCGCTGTCCACGAGCAGTAGTCAGGTCGGCAGTTCGTAAACGCGACGTCCTCGACGCGCTCGAACCGCACCGACCAGCTGACCAGCCGGTATCCGGAGAACCCGACCCTCCGCATGGAGATTTTGCTCCATGCGGAGTTGGAGAGGTCCACCTCCTCGAACCGGAGGTCAGCGCAGCTCAACGGCCCGAAATTCGCACCCGCGAGGTCCAGCCCCTTCAACAGGGACTGGATGATGCTTCCTTCCCCGCGGACACCGGCCTGGTCACCGGTGAGCCGATGGCCGTCCACCTCGAAATGCCCGTGCAGCCGAGCGAGGGCGTCCGCCAGCGCATCCAGCTCTGTCGCCGCAGCCGCAGCCGCAGCCGGAGCCGTCGCCGCTCGCCTACGTCCCGGAAGCCCACGCGGGTCAGCACAGAGGCCCGAGGCGAATGCCCCGTCCGCCAGCACCGCGCACTCGATGCCGGTCGGTAGCGTCACCGCGCATACAGGTGCTACCGGTAGGTGGCGCGACCGTTGCGGCCGTGTCGCCACCCACCCGTTCGGCGTGGCTCGCGCTGTCCGGCAAGGAGCGGTGGCAACCGGTCCGGGTCGTTCAGGCCGGGCTCAGGCCGAGAGCGTGTGGATGTTGGACGGAGCGGCTTCCGCGGCCGGGGGCAGGGCGTCCGCGCTGGAAGCGCCTGTGGCGGCTGGGGAGTCCGTGCTGTTCGGGGAATCTGCGGAAGCGGGGGCTTCGGCGGTGTCGGTGCCGGTGGTCGGCGTGCCCAGCGGCGCGGGACTGGCGGCCGGGATGGCCGGGCCGCCGCCTGCCGCCCGCACCGGCGAGAAGACCGTACGGATCACGGCGAGCAGAAAGCTCAGAATGGTCGTCCCGGTTCCCACAACGATCATGCCGGCCCGCGCGAGGCCCGCCGGGCGTCCGCGGAGAGAGGCCCCGACACCGTTGCGTACCCCGCGTGGCAGCACCTTGAGAACGAAGTCGCGTTCAGGGCCGAGCGGGCCGCGTGCCGGTGCGCGGTAGCCCGCGCACAAACGCCGGAGCGTGGCCTTTGACGCGCCTTCCGCCCAACAGCGGCGCACGATATACGAGGGACGCTGCCGCTGGGCGGGCACGTGGTGGTGGATGACCGCGGCCGGTTCGTGCACGAAGCGGCCGTCCGGGATCAGGGCGGCGGCGCGGATGCACAGCTCTGTTTCCTCGCAGCCCGATGCTCCTTTGGTCTGCCGGCCCAGGCGGGTGTCGAAACCCCCGGTGGTGGTGAACACGCTTCGCCGGAACAGGGCGCAGCCACCGAAGACATTACGCACGGTCGTCTGCTGGGTGGGTAATCCGTGATGGCTGCAACCGACCGTCCAGAGCAGCTCGGGTGGGAACCAACCGGGTTTCTCACCGCCCCAGTCGGGGGTCACCCAGCCGCCGACTCCCAGGATGTCGGGGTCGGCGTCCGCGACCTGTACAAGGGATGACAACCAGGACGGATCGGCGACCGCGTCATCGTCCAGGAATGCCACGAATTCGCTGTTGACCGCGGCGATACCGACATTACGTGCGTTGGACAGCCCGGTACGCCCCCCGGTGCTGAGGACGAGTTCGGGGCCGGCTCGCTCACGCAGGCGGGCGAGCAGCTCGTCGTCGCCGTCCACGACCACGACAACCTGGTCCGGGCGCAGCTTCTGGTTCCAGAGCGAGTCGAGAGCTCTTGTAAGTTGCGGCCATCGTGCCACGAGATGGCTACACACCACGACACTGACACTGTTCACGACACCGATACCGACACTGGTCACGGTTTTCTCCACGGACGTTCGGGGCCTTGGGGCGGTATGAACGGGACCGGGCTCGCGCCGTCTTCCGGCCAGTTGGTTGGCTGGCCGGTGGGGCGGGGCCGAGGTGACCCGGTCATGGTTGTTCCTGGGCGGCTGGTTCCTGCCGCGTGCGCAGGCCACGCCGGGCGGCCCGAAAAACGCGCCACGGGGCCCTGGTACCACGGCGCAGATACGGAACAACTCCGGGCTGGCCGCTGCGGACCAGGGCGAGGGTCTGTTCCGGGCTCGTCGAGCCGGTGACTATCAGCCGGCTGATCGAGAACGGGGACGCGTCACGGCGGTGAATGCGGTATCCCACCTCGCAGGCAGAGGCGAAACCGGTCTCCGCCACGGCCTCGCGGACAGCGCGTGTGTGATATCCGAACGGATAGCAGAAACTCTGGACCGGAGAGCTGAGCTCGTCCTCGAGCAGGCGACGGCTGGTCTCGACGTCGTGGCGCAGCTCGGGGCCGGCCAGCAGGTCGAGGTCGGTGTGCCGATGGCCGTGCGAGCCGATCTCGTAGCCGGCGGCGTGCAGGTCCCGCAGGTCGGACCAGGTGAGCAGGGGGGAAGCGCCCTCCGGGTACGCCGACAGCCACGTCGCCCGGCCGCCCACGTAGGCGGTGGGAGCGTAGAGGGTCACCCCGGCGTTCGCCTGCCGCAGCACCGGGACGGCATGGGCGGAGAAATCCGCGAAAGCGTCGTCGAAGGTGATCGCGACGTGTTTCCCGGCCGGTCGGGAAAGTGCTTCGGAAAGGCCCAGCAGCTGGTAGCCGGCCGCACTGAGACAGGCCAGCTGTTCGGCGAACAACGCCGGCGGGACCTGCCATCGACGAAATGCCGCGCTGGCACCGTCGCCGATGCTGTGGAACATCAGCACGGGCAGGACGGGAAAACCATCGGTCATGCCCGGCCCCAGGCGATGGTTTTGTTCTCCTGGCCGGCCGTCCCGGGCCGCGATGAGCGGGGATTGCTTCCGCCGCGCTGTTCCGTTGATTCACCGGTGCGATAGTGATCGCGCCGAGAGCGTGGTATCGAAGAGCTCTGGAGGGGCCAGTGGGAAACTGTTTCGCCGGCTGAACACGAGCGCGCCGGCACTGGTCGCGCCAATGTTTTCCTCCCAGGGACCTGGGGATGCGGGCCGTCGGCAGCACAGAAAAAGCATGATCGTACTGTCTCTGACTCGCTGACGGACGTTTGGAATCTTCCGCTGGAAATCATAGCACCACGGAGGTGAAGGATCGTGTCATGATCCCAGGAATAATCCAATGACTACTGTCCGAAGCTGGCCGGATGTATTGCGTCGTCCCCGGTTGGTTTACCGAGTTTTCCTGAGGTCTTGCCTGAGATCTTGCCTGAGGTCTTGCCTGATGCCTGGCCCGATGTCTCCGGTGGATGCGCGGCGGTGGCGCCGCCTGACGTTGATTCCCGCCGCCCTGGTCGACCGAAAGCGGTTCGATCATCTTTTCGGGGCCCGGGCCCGGGCCCGCGTGATTCCCGGCCCGTGCCGGCGTCCCGGATCATGCTGGCTTTCCGGGCCGGGACGGCTTCTTAGGTCAGGTCGTGGTGCCGGTCTGTGTCCGTGCGCCAGCTGTCCCCGCGTCAGCTGTCGGGGAGTCAACCGTCGCGGGGAAGGAGCCGCCGGCGACCCGTACGGTCAGCGCGTCGCCAGGGGTGGCCTGGGCGGGATCACGCACGATGGAGCCGTCGGCGACTCTGCGTACCAGCGCGTATCCCCGGTCCAGGGTGGCCGCTGGTGACAGCGCGTGCAACTGGGCCAACGCATGGGCCAACTCCTGGTCGGCCCGTTCGAGTTGGTGGAGCACGCAGCGCCGGCCACGGGAGCGCAGCGCCTGCACGTACTCGTCGTGACGGTCGAGCTCATGCCCGGGCGCGGCCAGCGCCGGGCGGCCGCGCAGGTCGGCCAGCCACCGTTCCTCCCGGTCCAGGCGCTGCTCGACGGACCGCCGGGCTCGGCCACGCAGCGTCGTCACCAACGCGAGCTGTTCGGCCACGTCCGGTACGACCCGCTTGGCCGCGTCCGTCGGAGTGGACGCCCGCACGTCCGCGACGAAATCGAGCAGGGGCGCGTCCTGCTCGTGGCCGATCGCGGAGACCACCGGGGTGGTGGCCGCGGCCACGGCCCGCACCAGCGCCTCGTCGGAGAACGGCAGCAGATCCTCCAGCGACCCGCCGCCGCGGGCGATCACGATGACGTCCACCTCGGGGACGCCGTCGAGCTCGCGCAGCGCGTCGATGATCTGCCCGACAGCCAGCGGCCCCTGCACCGCGACCTCACGCGAGACGATCCGCACCGCGGGCCAGCGGCGGCGGGCGTTCATGACCACATCCCGTTCGGCGGCGCTGGCCCGTCCGGTGATCAGCCCGACGGCCCGGGGCAGGAAGGGCGGCCGGCGCTTGCGGGACGCCGCGAACAGCCCCTCGGCCGCGAGCATGCCGCGCAGCTGTTCGAGTCGGGCGAGCAGGACCCCGGTACCGATCGGGCGGATCTCGGTGACGGCGAGCGCGAGCGTCCCCCGCGCGGGATGGAACGACGGTTTGCCCTGGACCACCACCCGGGCGCCGTCGGTGAGCGCGGCCCCCACCGCGTCGCAGACCGCCCGCGGGCAGGTCAGCCGCAGCGACACGTCGGCTACCGGATCACGCAGGGTGAGAAACACGGTGGCCAGGCCCGGCCGTCGCACGATCTCGGTGAGCTGGCCCTCCACCCAGACCCGGCCGAGCCGGTTGATCCAGTCGCCGATTGCCCGGGCGACCGTCCGGACGGGCAACGGCTGCTCCGGGGTGGAGGTGAGCGCCATCGGATAACCGTAACCAGCGCGGCCGTGCGGGCCTTCGGACCGATGCACAAAGCACGAGAGCTGTCCGCCCGGACATCGGTATGTGACGGTTGTCGTTTGGCCTTCCGGGCGCTGCCGGGCCGCGTAGACTCCGGGACATGGGGCGGATCCTGCTGGCCAATCCGCGCGGGTACTGCGCTGGTGTCGACCGAGCGGTACAGACGGTCGAGAAGGCACTGGAGCTGTACGGCGCTCCCGTCTACGTCCGTAAGCAGATCGTGCACAATGCCCACGTCGTCAAGACGCTGGAGGCAAAAGGCGCGATCTTCGTGGAAGAGACCTACGAGGTTCCTACCGGGGCGACCGTGGTGTTCTCCGCCCACGGCGTCGCACCGACCGTCCACGAGGAGGCGAGGTCCCGGGAGCTGCGAACGATCGATGCCACGTGCCCGCTGGTGACCAAGGTCCACGGTGAGGCGCGCCGGTTCGCCAAGGAGGACTTCGACATCCTCCTCATCGGCCACGAGGGCCACGAGGAGGTTATCGGTACCACGGGCCAGGCGCCCGACCGCATCCACCTCGTCGACGGCGCGGAGGACGCGGAGGCTGTCCGGGTTCGGGACGAGTCCAAAGTCGCCTATCTGTCCCAGACCACCCTGTCGGTCGACGAGACCGAGGTCACCGTGCGGGCGCTGCGCGAGCGGTTCCCGCTGCTGCAGGGGCCGCCGAGCGCCGACATCTGCTACGCCACCCAGAACCGGCAGGTGGCGGTCAAGGAGATCGCCAGCCAGGTCGAGCTCATCCTGGTCGTCGGGTCGCCGAACTCGTCGAACTCGGTACGTCTGGTGGAGGTCGCTCTCGACCACGGAGTGCCCACCGCCTATCTGGTGGACAACGCCGAGCAGGTCGACCCCGCCTGGCTCGAAGGGGTCGAGACGATCGGCGTGACCAGCGGGGCATCCGTTCCCGAGGAACTGGTCACGGAGGTTGTCGCGTGGCTTGCCGAACGTGGTTTTGACGACGTCCAGCAGGTGACGTCGGCGGAGGAGCATCTGCTGTTTGCCCTGCCGCCCGAGCTCCGCCGGGAAATCCGTGCCCGGGAGCGGGCGGCCAGCGGTAGCCAGTAAGCAGTCAGTCGGTAGTCCAGTAAGCAGGCCAGCAGGCCAGTAGCCAGGCCGTATCCGGCCGGTTGTTGGCTGTCGGTTGTTCCGGGCGTGCCCCGCGGATGAATCCGCGGGGCACGCCCGAAATTTTTCACGGACATTCATGCGCGTCCGTACGTCCCCGAGTGGCCTACGGCCGTGAGCCGGGTGCCGGGCGTTTCACCGGGCGCTGTCGAGCAGCGCGACCGGATCCGCGCAGAGCAGGTCCACGGCACGACGTACGACATCCTGGTCGAAGATGCTCGCGTGGAAAGCCACCGTGACGTACACGTGTCCGTGCAGCTCGGCGAACTGGAAGGTGACATAGTCCGGCTGGCGCTGGGTTGTCGCCGACAGGTAGTAGGTATCCGAGGTGTCGCCCCGCCACGGTAGTTTCTCGAATCCGCGCAGCCGTCCGAGATGATTCAGGACCAGGGACGGACGTGCCGGGAAGGGCGCCCGATCGCTCAGAGCCGCGATGCGGCCGACCTGGGCGAAGCCGGTCAACAGGCTCATCGTGGCCAGCGTACGCCCGTTCGCGGTCGCGGACTCCAGCGCGGCCGACACGGCCACCGGATCATGGGCGTCCGTCGGCTCGACGTAGATTCCGATCGTGAAGTTGCCGTCGAGCCGGCGGCCGGNNCGTCGAGCCGGCGGCCGGTCGGAAGGAATTTCCGGTTGTCGACGACGGTGTAGAAACCGCCGGCCGCCGGCCGCATGCCCGCCGCTTCCACCGCTGCCCGGACCGCGGCGAAAACCACCATCGTCCGGGTGACCCCGGACGCGTTGCGGACTTTCCACTTACGCAGGTCAGTGAGCGTGCTCCTGGCGAGGACCCCGGAAACCACGGTGAAGTTCGGTTGCCATGGCCGGTGCTGTGTCCCGGCGTCCGGGCCGGGCGCGGCCGGGCGCGGGGTCCGCAGCGTCGCGAGTACCCGCCCGGGTTTCCGGCCGTAGTACTCGCCCAGGGCGCGGGCCAGGGGAAGCCGGGTGGACGGCCGGTGCAGGCTCAGTGGCGGACGGCCTTCCGCGGCAGCCAACAGCAGCTCGGCGCCGGTGTCGAGGCCGAGCCGGGCGTCCCCGAGCGGATGGGACAACGACATCGCCAGCGAGTCACGGCCGACCGCGATCCGAAAGGGGATGTCGTCGACGTGTGCGTCGTACTGCCGTATCAGTAACCGTTCCGGCCCGCCGTCGTCGACGCTGTCATCGAGTGCCGTGACCATCCGCTCACAGTGGCTGTCGAGTTCGTGGCCCGTCACCGGGCGCCACCGGTGGTAGCCAGGATCGGGCCGGCGGAACAGCCGGTGGTCGGGAGCGATCCAGGCGAGTTCCCGCAGGGTCGCGCGGACCGTGTCGACGTCGGGTAGGTCCAGTGGCCCGGTGACGAAGACGGAATGGGCGCCGATCCACATTCGGTCACGTCCGGCCACGCGCTGGGACCGTGTTCTGCCTGGCATCGCCGATTTACCTCCGGTGTGGTTGTCCGCCGTCCTGCCAGCAACGCCGCCGTCCGCTCAGCGGGGGGACGCGAACTACCTGGCGGTGCCGTTTTGACGGGAGAACGACATGACTGGTGTCGTTATGTGTCCGGTCGACAACGGATACAGGTTTCCGTCGGCGGGCCGGGTATCCCGACGCCGACAACTCGTCCCGAAGACAAACGGACATGCTGGCAAACGAACATGTTGGCAAACGAGCATGCCCGGTAAACGGACACGGTCGGCAAACGGACATGGCGCCGCGCGCCGCGCCGCCGGTGCCGTTGACATCCTATCCCGCCGTATCCCGCTGTATTCGGTCGGTCAGCCGGCACGGTGATGGCATCCGACCAGCGTTCATTACTTTGAGTGATTGAATCGCTACTATCGGAGCGATTGTTTGGACGGTGGATGGGGTGAGACCGCGCCGCGAACCCGCGCCGCGACCGGTGCGCGTGAAGGAGACGGCTGTGCGTCGTGAAAAGCTCTGGGAGCAGCTCAGACTCGAGTTCTGGATGCTCGTGCGGGGAACCATCGTCAATGGCATAGGCGGGTCTTTCCTCGTCCCGCGTCCGCTTCGCTTCCTGCTCTATCGTCTCGGTGGCGTGCGGACCAGGACGAGGAACATCCTGCTGGGCTCCGTCGTCGGTCATCGCGCGGGCTTCGCCCGCGGATCAGGGATGGGCTCGATGTGTTTCATCGAGAATTCGGCACCGGTACGGATCGGTGAACGACTCAAGATATCACCCCAGGTCACGATTCTGACCTCCACGCATGACGTGGTCAATGGTGAGGTCAGCAGCGAGGTGGTGGCCAAGCCGGTTGTCATCGGGAACGACTGCTGGCTCGGCAGCAGGGTGATCGTGATGCCTGGCGTGACCATTGGCCATCATTGTGTGATTGCCGCCGGCTCGCTGGTCAACAGGGACTGCAAGCCCCACGGGCTTTACGCTGGATCGCCCGCCCGCCGGGTTCGCGACCTCGCCCCGGAGGAGGCCACTGCCCCGCGGGAAAACCCCGCCCCGCGGGAGAACCCCGTCCCGGAGGCACTCGCCGCATCGCTGACGTCCGTTACGGTGCCTCCCAGTGCATACGCTGTCTCCCAGCGCACCAACGCCCTCGGCTACCGCGTCCACGGCCGCGAAGCCGTAGCCGGAGCACGGCTCAAAGCGCCCGGGACAGCTGTTTGCGATCAGGCTGTTCCCGTCATTCGGGCTGGTTCTGCCGTGACGGCCGATGGTGGTCGGTGCTGGGGGGCGGGTGGTTGGCCAGGGCACGCCTGGTGGACGGCCGCAGACGCACGGTGCTCTCGTCCGGCAGGCGCTCCAACCGGCTGGGCCGGTGCCAGATGGAGATGGTCCGCTCGTGCGTACGGCGAGCCTCGCCGCTGGTGCTGTCCGTGTTGTCGATGTAGCGGGCGAGGTCTCGTTCGTCGATCGGACGGAGCAGCTCGAGCGGGTAGAAGCTGGCGGCCATTCGCCGGTACACGCCGGTGAGCGGTTCGGTGGTGTTCGCCCGGGGGCCGGCCACCGCGATCGTGGCCCTGGGCTCGCGCCAGACCACCGCCAGCGGTGGCAGGGTGATCACGGCTTCCAGCACCACCGCCAGCAGCCAGCCCCAGCACAGGCCGTTCACCCCGCCGAGATGGCCACCGACGAGGGCGAAAACAATCTCCATGGCGGTTCCGGCGCCGACCACTCGCAAGGCGGATCCCAGCCGTCCCTGCACCCGCCGCAGCGAGACATAGTGATCTTTGATCACCAGGGGTACCCCGGCGAGCATCATGATCCGGAACGCGCTGACGGCCACCCCGCTGGTGTAGGCGCCACCGAAGATGGTCATGACAAGACTGGCGCAGGGCGCCGCGATCAGGAAGGTGGCGACGGCCGCCACGAGTCCCAGCGGCAGGGTCGAGCGGATCTTCGCCAGCGCCTGTTCCTCGTTCTGCCCGGACTGTGCGAACACGGCGATGGCCAGCGCGAACGGAATGATGAAGAAAAAGGTCGCGGCAAGGCGCGCGGTCGTGAAATAGGCGGTGTCCGCGGCGGTCGCGGCGAGCGCGGCGAGAATGGGCAGCAGCAGGGTCGGCAACTGCAGTGCCAGGTTGAGCAGGTGGTGCCCACCGGCTTCCTTACGCATCTCCCGCAGCTGTCGGAGCCCGGCGAACCGCTGGCGGGGGGTGGCCGCGGCGCCAGCGCCGTCCGGTGACCGTTCCTCCGGCGCGGGCCGGCGGAAGTAGCGGTAGCAGACCGGCAGGGACAGGGCCATGCCGGCTACCCAGGACAGGTAGAGATCCAGCCCGGACGTCCAGCCGATGACCACGAACACCGGGATCAGCCCGAGCTTGACCACCGACGTGACGACGTTGCGGACGAACTGTACGGCCCCCCGCGCCGCCGACAGCAGCGCGAAGTCCAGGGTGGAGGTCACCGCGAACAGGACGACCCCGACGCAGAACAGCACGGCGGCGGGCACGCTTGAGCTGACCGGGCGCAACGTCTCGGACAGGAACGGAGTGACCCCGGTCCACACCAGCGCGAGCAGGCCGGAGGTGACCCCGACAACGGCGATGGATGCCCGCATCAGCCGGAGGCGGTCCGACTCCCGCTCGACCGTGGGGAGCTTGGCCATCAGCAGTGTGCCCAGGCCGAGTATCCCGACGGAACCGAGGACCGTCATCGCCGCGATGGCCGCCGACCCCACCCCGACCTCGTGGACGGCGTAGGTGCGTGCGGCCAGGGACCAGAACACCGCCCCGAGGACGGATGTCACGATCTGCGTCCCCACCATGGACATCGCGATCGCCAGCAACTGCGCGAGACCGGCGTGACCGTGCCTGGTCTCCTCCGGCGGTGGGCTTTCGGCAGCCCTCGCCACGGGCGCGGTCGCCATGATGTCGGTCGTGATGCCTGCCGTGGCAGTGCTGCCCACGGTGATGCCGCTCACGGTGATGTCGTTCGCGGGCGGGCCGGCGGTGGCGCCGCTGTTGACGCCGACGATGTTCCTGTCAGCATTCCTGTCAGCGCGGTTCCCGTCAGCGCTGTTCATGGCGGTGTTGGCGCGACTGTCCCGTCCACCGTGCTGATCATCACTGCGGGTGGTCCCGGGCGGGTCGTGTCCACTGGCGGACGATGGCGCGTCATGCGTGGGCACGGTAGGCGTCTGCGAGCGCGCCGGCGCAGTCGTCCCAGGTGGGCAGGTGCGTGGACGGCGTGCCATGGCCGCTGGCCCCGGCCGGTGCGTTCCCGGTGTTCCCTTCCGCGGTCACCTCCGCTCCCGCGGTGGTCCGGGCGGTCAGGTGACGGAGCAGGGTCGCGGCGACCGTGCGCGGGTCCGCCGGGTCGTCGACCCGTTCGGCCAGGCCGCGGTCGGCCAGCTCGCCGAGACCGGTGCTGGGGGCGACCACGACCGGACGTCCGAGCGCGACCGCCTCCATCACGGCAACCGGGTGGGCCTCGTACTCGCTGAGCAGGGCGACCACGTGTGCGCCGGCCAGCAGGTCGGTCATGGCCTGGCGTTCGGCCGGCGGGACGAAGGTGAAGCTGACCTGGTCGGCCACGCCCAGCCGGGCGGCCTGGGTCCGCAGTTCGTCCTCGTAGGGACCACGTCCCACCAGCACCAGCCGGGCCCGCGGTTCCCGCTCGAGCAGGGTGGGCAGCGCGGCGATCAGGTGGTGCTGGCCCTTGTACTTCTCGAACCGGCCTACCGAGACCACGGTCGGCGCGTCGGCGTCGGGCCGGATGTCGGTGGTGGTGCTGGCGGGCTCGACGCCGTTCGGGACGACCCGCAGCCGGTCGACGGCCACCCGTGCCAGCCGGGCGAACATATCCTTCTCGAACTCCGCGACGCACACCACCTGCCGGGCGCGGCGCAGCAGCGGGCCGAGAGCGCGCCACTGGGCGCCCCGCAGCCGGTGGCGGATGGCCGACGAGTGGCCGCCGGTGTGCGGGCTGACCAGGTAGGGCGTGCCGGCCGCGAGTGCGGCGGTCATGGCGATGACCGGGACGGCGGTGTGCGCCCCCTGGCAGTGCACGAGGTCATAGTAGCCACCGCCGACCGCCGCGCGGATACGTGGAGCGACGTAGTAGTCGCGCTCCCGTGGCCAGGCGGGCACCCGCCGCACCCGGATCCCCTCGACCACCTCGACGGGGGGCCGGCTGCCGTCACGATCGGTGGTCAGGACGTCCACCCGCAGGCCGGGCATGGCGTTCAGCCGTCGGGCCGTCTCGTAGACATGCGTCTCGATCCCTCCCATGTCGGGGAAGAACCGAGGGGTGACCTGGAGCACGCGAAGTCGTCCGGGCACGGTTACTGCTCCCTCGAGGTGGCGAACGCGGGTGTCAGGGCACGACACGTCGGTAGCGGGTTACGGCTGTGCGGGTTACGGCCGGTTGGGCCGGAATGCGGGCGGGACGCCATCGTAAATGCTCTGAGTCACGGGATGGTTATCGACTGTATGATTTTTTCGCCGGCGAGCAGGTGGATCGTGGTCGGGGCGGGAACCGCCGCGTTCTCCACGGCTACGTCGACCTTGTCCCTGTCCGGTGCCAGCGGCGTCCGCCAGTGCCGGCCCACACTGTTGATCACCTCCAGTGCGAGATCGCCGCTGTCGCTGTCGGCCCGGGTGACGGTGACCGCCAGGCCCGACTGGGTCCGGACGGCACCGAGCGCTGTCACCGGCTCGTTCGTGGTCGTCTCGTCCGACCACCACGACAGGCCGATCGCCAGGGCGAGGATCAGGACCGGGACGGACACCAGCAGCGCGGCCCGGCGAGGGCCCGTCCGCCAGCCCCCGGCCGTCCAGGCAGCCGGCCGCCAGCACTCCACATACCAGGGCAGGCGCTCGCGGAGCCGGACCACGACGGTGGCCGGCCGCAGGCCGCCGACGGCGGCGAGGGCCACCGCCACGGCACCGAACAGCAGGTCGTAGGCGAGCGGGTTGCCGGCGTGCCCGACCGCGGCCACCACCAGCGAGCCGACCATCAGCCCGGCGACGGTGAGCAGCAGCAGCACGGCGATGTTCGCCGGGGGATCCGACCGGGAGACGAGCGGGGAGCTCACCCGAGAACCGTCCGCCGCACGGTCGCGCTCACCGGAGCCGTGCGCGTCGGGGCTGTCGTTGCCGCGGCTGGTCCCGGCTCTGGCGCTCCGGGCGAGAATCGCGTGCAGGCCGGTAACGCCGAGCGCGAGGATCGCGATTCCGAGGACGGTCTGTGCGAGGGCCGCCACGGCGCTCACCGGGTACCTCCCGCGGGCTGCGGTGCCGCCGGTGTTGCCCGCGGGGCTGTTGCCTGCGGGGCTGGAGACGCTGCAGCGGCTGCCGCTGGCGCTGCTGCCCCGAGGGCGGTGACGTCGTATATCTTCACCGGCCCGTTGTCGTAGACCTTCACCGAGCCCCGCTGGGTGTCGAACTTCGCCAGCATCGCCGCTGTCAGCCGGGTACCCATGGGTGCCTCGCCGTTCTCCGTGTAGAACGTCTCGTGCGGGAGGCCGTCGGCGAGCCGGGTGTCGACGATGACGTACTGGATGCGACCGACCGCGATGACCGCGCGTTCGTAGTCGCCGAGGGTGGTGCTGAAGTAGAGCGGACCGGCGCTCGCCCCGCTGGCCAGGCCGGTGACGAGCCACTGGCGGCCGATGCTCATCAGCCAGGTCCCGGTCTCGCGGTCGCCCGCGATCCGGCTGCCCGCCGGCAGCTCGGTGTTCGCCCACCTGGTGGCGGCGACCACGTACGGGTCGATGGAACGCCCGTCGGCGATCACCAGGTAGGGCCCGGGCATCCGTGACCAGTCCGCGCCCGAGCCCAGGACCGTCCCACCGATGAACACGAAGATCGCGAAGGAGCCGGTGAGCCGCCGCAGGAACGCCTGCCTGGTCGCGCGGCGGGTCGCCAGGTAGCTGGCGACGGTGAGGCCCAGCACGGCGGCGATGCCGAGGTAGACGAAGGTGGACAGGCGGGCGGACAGCTCGGCTGTGCGCGGTGTGACAGTACCCGCCATCGACAGTGGGAACGCCAGGTGCATCAGCCGCAGCAGCCGGTACAGCGTCGCCTGCCGGCCGTCGGTCTGCGGCCGGAACCTGAACGGGCCGAGCGGGACGATCGACACCGACCACAGCAGGGTGGTGCCGAGCAGCGCGACGATCTGCCAGGTCGGGGTGGGCGTGCCGGCCGAGTCGGTGAACATCTTGCGGCTCTTGGTCTCACCGCTGGCGACACTGCCGGCCTGGTGGAAGCTTTCCGACAGGATGGGGCCCAGATAGTCGCGGAGCATCGAGATGTTGACCAGCGCCCAGCCCACGGTCGCCACCAGCCCGACCAGGGTGACACGGGCGAGCACCCTGCCGTCCGCGCGGTCCCGGCGGGCGAAGGCGCACAACGTCCATCCGGCGAGCAGCCCCACGGCGATCCAGCTTGTGATGTGGTGGGTCAGCGCCAGCGCGACCCACGTCATCACGACCAGCACGCCCGTGGTGACCCGCCCGTACCGGGCACGGTCGACGACGACCAGCAGGAGCAGCACGGTCAGGGCGATGGCCAGGGTCTGGTAGGCGAACTGCGCGTTGAAGAAGAAGAACTGCGGGCTGCAGGAGTAGATCGCCACCCCTACGCCGGCCGCGTAGGCGGACCGGCTCAGGCGCTCGATCAGCAGGAACAGGCCGTACACCAGCAGGACGCGGGCCAGCAGGACGACGCCGATCACGGCCACCTGGTTCGGCACGCCGAGCAGTTGGACGACGGCGTTGGTCAGCAGCTCCAGCCCTGGGAAGCGGGGGCTGACCGGCAGGCCCGGATGCGGGGTGAAGACACCGCCGGTCGCCTGCAGGTCGAGCAGGGTGCGCAGGTGCAGCAGCTCGTCGAACTCGCGGACGGCGGCGATCTGGGTCAGCTCGAAACAGAAGTAGAGGCCGACACCGAGCAGCACCGACACCCGCAGCCGTTCCCGCCGGGAGGTGTCCGTTCGCAGCAGGCGGGCCACGCCGGCGACGAAGACCGTGATCATCCCGGGCCAGAGCAACGCGGTGCCCACGTCCGGATGCCCACGACGGCCGAGCGCGTAGGACACCGCGACCAGCAGCACCCCAGCGGCCATGACGGTCGCGACGGCGCGGGACCGGTCGGGACTGGTCAGATCATGACTGGCCAGGCCCGCGGTGACGGGCCGCGCGACCGGATGCCCGTCGACGACGGGGACATCGGCCGACCGTGTGCCGGCCGGGTCGTCCCGGGACGCCGGCGCCTTCCGCCGCGGCCGCCACGACCACCACGAGCGCCAGTCGAGTAACGGCCCGCGGTTCGTGCCGGTGCCGCCGACCGGCTCGGCGGCCGGCCCGGTGACCGGTTCGAGGAGATCCGCCACCGGGTCGCGCGTGACCACGGTCGTGTCGGAGCCGGTGGCATGCGCGGCCGGTGGCTGTGTGCTCTCCTCCACCCGGTCATTGTCGTAGACGCCGTGTCTCGCGTGGGCGACGGATCCGACGGTGTGCCCGGGCACGAACTCCGTGATGACAGTGGTGTCGGCACGTTCCCGCGGCCCGCCTCCGCCCGTCGGCACGGCGTTGTCGACCGTGCTGACGCGGGTCGTGTCGTCGTTGGCCGTGCTGTCCGCGCTGGGTGTCCGGGATCTGGCGGGCCGGGATCTGCCGGGCCGGGCCCTGATGATCCGGGTTTCGGTGGGCCGGGATTCAGTGGGCATGGACCAGGTCTCGGTAAACGGCCTCTATGCGCGGTACCACCTCGCCGGCGGTGAAGCTCGCGGCACGGTCGCGGGCGTGCCGGCCGAGCCGTTGCCGCAGGGACGGGTCGGCGAGCAGCAGGTTCATCGCCGCGGCCAGGGCTGCCGGCTCCGATGGCGGGACGACGACGCCGTCCTCCCCGTCCCGGACCATGTCCGCGATGCCGCCCATCCCGGTCGTGACGACCGGGACACCGGCGGCCATCGCCTCCAGCACCACGGTGGGGCAGGGATCCGGCCAGATGGACGGGACGACGGCGAACGCGGCTCCGGCGAACGCCTGCATGATCTTTTCGTGGTCCCATGGTTCGGCCACGACGACCCCGGCCGGCAGGCGGTCCGGCAGGTGGGGCGTGCGGCGGCCGACCATCAGCAGCGGCGGGCGGTCGGCGGCCAGCCGGGCGTAGGCGTCCAGCAGGATCCCGACGCCCTTGTCCCGGCTGAGATCACCGACGTACAGCAGGTAGCCGCCCGCGGTCATACCGCCGGGGACGGTGTGCGATCTGGTTTCCAGCAGTTCGTCCGGGATGAAGTTCGGGATGACCTCGAAGGGTATGCCGCCGGCGGCAAGGTCGCTGTGTCGGGCGACCGCCGAGCTCACCGCGATGATCCGGTTCAGGGCGAGCCGGCGCAGGGCACGGCCGCCCTGGTTGCCGGCGACCGTGGCGAGGCCGACCGGCCCGCCGTAGTGGTCGTGGGCGCAGCGGACGCACCGTCGTGGCGACGGGCCGGCGCACACCTGCTGGCCGAGGTACATGAAGCGCTTGGTGGCGCAGACATGGCTGTAGTCGTGCAGGGTGAGCACCATCGGCGCGCGGGTCGTCAGGCGCAGCGGCGTGAGGCTGTTGACGATCCAGTTGTGCGCGTGGATGACGTCGGGGCGCTCCTCGACGATGACGCGCCGCAGCGCCCGGGCCACCGCCGGGTCCGGCAGCGGCGGCGCGTAGAGCCGGTCGCCCTCCCCGTACAGGAAGGGCAGCGACGCGGTGATCGGCCGGACGGTCCGGACACGCATCCCGTCCCGGGTTGCCGTCCCCGTTTTGTCACCGAAGGTGACCACGGTGACTTCGTGACGGTCGGCCAGACGCCGGCCGAGATTGTGGACGTGTCGTTCCTCACCGCCGACGATCGGCGGGAAGAACTGGGCAAGTAGAAGGATCTTCACGAGGTGGGTCCTCCGGCCGGGCGTGCCTGGCCGCCCCTGTCGTCGGCCCTGTCGCGGCGGGCGGCGACCGGTTGCAGCAGGCGGCCGTGCAGATATCCGGCGGCCGTGAGCACGAGCCCCGAGACGATGCTCGCGGCGCCGCGGCGCCGACCGGGGGTGCGCATGTCGCGCCAGACGGCGCGGGGGAGCGTCCGGTACACGTAGGTGCGTTCCGTGGCCAGGGCGTCCGCGCTGCCGACCTGCCCCGAGATGATCGCCTTCGACCGTCCCTCGGCATAGCAGCGTTTGCGGAAGTACGTGAAGGAAGCCCGTGCCGGCGTGACGCGGTGGTGCACCAGCGCGCGCGGCTCGTAGAGGATGGTCGCCTGTGGGTCGGCCTGCCGCAGCCGGATGCCGAGCTCGGTCTCCTCGCACCCCAGCGGGGTGGACCCGATCCGGCCGATGCCGTCGCTGAAGCCGCCGACCCGGTCGAAGACGCTCCGGCGGAAGGACATCGCCGCGCCGATGGGATTGCGGACCGGCTGGGCGGAGGTGGGCAGGCCCTCGTAGCTGCAGCCGACCACCCAGTCGAACTCGGGGGGGAACCACGCCGGCCGGCCCGGAGCCGGCCAGGTCGGCACGGCGGCACCGCCCACACCCTGCACGGTCGGCTCCACGTACGGGGCCAGCAGGTGCTCGAGCCAGTCGGGTGCGCCGTGGGCGTCGTCGTCGAGGAACACCACGATGTCACCGCGAGCGGCCCGCACGCCGGTGTTACGGGCCGCGGACAGACCCCGGGCGCCGGTGTTCGCGAGCACCGTCACCCCGTCGAAGGTGGCCCGGGCGCGGGCGAGCAGGGCGTCGTTGTGATCGACGACCAGGATGATCTCGTGCGCTGCCGTCCGCTGGTGGCGGACGCTCGCGATGGCGGCGACCAGGTCGTCCCAGCGCTCGAGGGTGTACGCGCAGATCACCACGGACGCGGCCAGTGCCGCCGGGGGCGCGCTGATCTGCGCTTCACCGTCCGCGGGCCGCGCCGTTGCGGCGGGTCGCGCCGTGACGATCCCGACGGGATGGGCCTGTGCGGGGATCACCGGGGCCGGCACGGCAGCCGTCGCACCGGCGGCTGCNNNNCCGGCGGCTGCCGTGCCGGCCGCCGCCTGGGAGGGGCCGGAGGCTGGATGTGAGTCGTCGGCTCCGCCCGGGGTGATGCCGGTGGATGCCGTCACGCGCATTCCACCTCGGAGCCGACCACACCCACGGTGCCCATAGCGCCCACACCCGCGTCAGCTTCGGAAACCTCCAGGCGGACGCCTTCCGGGGTCTCACCGCGTGCCTGCTGGGGCCGCAGGACGGTCAGGTTCGGGCCGACCGCGGTCGCCGTGGACCAGCGCGGTACCAGCCTCCGCCGCCGGCCGCGCGAGCCGCGGGATTCGACCAGAATGGTGCGCAGGACCCGCAGGCCGTCGGAAAAGGCGTTGAGGTTGCTGACTCCGTGAATACGGGGGTGCTCGAAGCTCGGGACTTCCACAACACGCAGCTCGGCGCGGGCCACCCGCATGTTGATAACGGTCTCGACCTCGAAGCCGTCTCCCCATTCATAGGCGTCGGAATGGTCGCCCGGCTCCAGGCTGAGGGCGGGCAGGCAGTGCCGCCAGAACGCGTTGTAGCCGTAGCAGAGGTCCGAGTACCGGCAGTCCAGGAAAATGTTGACGAGGCCGCTGAGGAAAGAGTTGCCGGCCCGCCGCATACGGGTGATGTCGCTGCTGCCGCCACCGTTGATGAAACGGGATCCCTTTGCGAAGTCCGCGCCGGCGGTGAGGGCCCGGACGAACTCGCCGATCTCCGCGGGGTCGGCCGAGCCGTCGGCGTCGAGCATGACGATGATGTCGCCGCTGGCCGCGGCGAAACCGCACGCGAGCGCGTTTCCCTTACCGCGACGGGTCTGGTTGACAATTATGATGTCAGGACGCAGCGACTGCGCGACCGCGACCGTGTCGTCGGTCGATCGGCCGTCGACGAGGACGATTTCGGCGTCGGCGGGCAGGTTCTTGAAGACATGCGGAAGATTGCGCGCCTCGTTGAGCGTCGGAATGATGACGCTGACAGTCGGAATCTTGATAGTCGTCGATAGGTCCGAGCGTCCGGACACCTGTTCCCCCCAGTAACTGGATGTCGGGATGCACCGTGGGCCAGGTAGACCCGAGCCGATGTGGTGCCCCCAGTTCGCTGTCGGCTTTTTCCCTGCGGTGATCGCCGTTTCAGTAGTTTGATCCGGCGCTTCCTGACGGCCTGCTATGACTGTCGTCGCATGTCCCCCCCGGGCGCAGGATCGACAGCCGTCATCACGAGTCTATTGCGTCATCTCCTGCCGTTGGACGTTCGTGATCTTCTGGTCGGCCAAAGGTGCCGCGGATCAGTGTTCCGCGAGCGGGCGGGAGCCGCAAGGACTGTATGGCCGCCGCTGTTGGTCACGGTGATCGCCGAGGCACTCATGATCCAATTTATTGACGATGATCCAATTGATTGACGAGAGTTCGCGGTCAAGAATTTAGCATTGCCCATGGAGGGAGTCTCGGTCGGACGGTACACAAAAATATTGTTTGCATGTTGTTTACAAGTTGTTCATTTTTGCGTGACGGAAGTTCTGGAAGCGAATCACGATCTACTGAAATTGTGACAACGATATTGCTCGGCGTAGTTTAAATAACTAAGAGTAGCGAGATGTTGGCACGGAGTTCTGATGGGGCAAGGCGCTGGGCAAGGGCCCGGGTCGCCCCGGTTGTCGCCGCCCTCGGATGTCTACACAAATTCCCCTCGCGCCCGTATGCCTGGTGTCCGGATGACGACAATGCGTTGTCCTGATCTTACATTCCAGTTCGCTGCTGGATTCTTGTGACGAATTTCACCGTCACCCGCGGGATCCTTTGCAGTCTATGTCGGCCCGCCATCTGAATAACGTGTTCCAGATAACGTGCTCCAGCTATTTCTGTCAGCAGGACAATTATTATGATATTTTTATGCCCTGGCAGTCCGGGGGTCGGGAGGTCCAACTGGGTCGGAGTCGGTGGATCTTCGTATCGGGCGGGCCGCGCCCCGACGGCCGACATCCGTCGGGTCCGGCCCGGCTAAGAACGTGGGTGGGCGCGGGAGAAGGCAGGGCACGGGCAGCGTCCGCAGTCCGACCCGGGGCGGTAATGCCGGTGGTCGGCACGAGAATGACCACAGCGGCAGGTTGCCCACCATTGGGCCAGGCAGCCTCTGGCGGATCTTCGACCGCGCGGACCGCCGCCCGCGCCGAGCGCTGCCTGGTGGCACCGGCGTTCCCACAGTCCGCGGTGTGCATCTACGAGCACACTGAAAACGGTACCGGATATCTGTCCGGTACCGTTCCGGCGAGCCGTCTAGCCGGTCGCTAGCCGGTCGGCCGGCTGCGATTCCCAGGTGGCCTGAGGTTTCGTTCGTGTACGCGCCGGGTAACTCGCGCGCGTCGCGCGCGGACCGCGGCGATGAGGACAACGGCCGCGAAACCCAGCAGAAGGACGGGAGCTCGCAGAATCAGGTCGGATCCGATATTGATCGCCTTGCTCTTCAGCCCACCGCCGCCGTCGCCCGACGATCGGGTGAATCCGACACCAACGGCGATCAGCGCATAGACCAGCGGTGGCGCGATGACGATCCCAAGGAGGTCGTCGGAATGCACCCGGGCGGCGGCGAGGATGCAGCCGGCGACGAACAGGACGCCGAAGGCGGCTCCCGGGGAGCCGGACAGCGCCACGTCGATGGCCGCGCCAACCGTCCCGGCCAGGATGAGCAGGAGAGCCGCGCCGAGCACGGTCAGACCGCGTCGGCTGCCCATCACCACGGTGGGTGCCTCGCCGCCGCGTCGGCCCTGGGCACGCCCGCGCCGAGCGTCTGGTGGGCCGACACCTCTGGCGCGGCCGGACGGACCGGTCGACGAACGACGAGGTGGCGAGTTCACTTGGGCAAGGTACCGCCCGGCGTTGCCCCAGGTGTCACCGGCGAGTGTCGTTATCGCGCGGGACAGCCGGGCGTATCACTTTCAGTGCTATCGCTAAAACTTTCGGCGACCTTCGGTACTCCTCGGTGGCATCATCCGGGCGCACCACCCGCCCTGCCCGCAAGTTCGGTCGCGGACAGGGCCCGTACGCCGGTTTCCACCGGCGACGGTGTCGCCAGGACGTTTTCCACCACCTCCATGGCGGCGAGCCTGCGCGCCGGCACCAGTACGCGGCTCTCCAGGGATCCCACCGCCGTGTTGAAATCGGTCACCGTCCGGCTGAGTGAACGGCCGAGCCGGTCGACATGCTCACCGAGGGTGCCGAGGCGGGCGTAAAGATCCCTGCCCAGTTCGAAGATCTCCCTGGTCCGGCTGGTGAGCGCCTCCTGGGTCCACGCGTGGGCGACCGTGCGCAGCATCGCGATCAGAGTGGTCGGGGTCGCGATGACGACCTTTTTCGCGGCGGCGTGCTCCAGCAGCGTCGGGTCCTTCTCCAGCGCCGGCGCGAGGAACGCCTCGGCCGGCACGAACAACACGACGAACTCCGGGCTGGTGGCCAGGTGCCGCCAGTACGCCTTGGCGCCGAGCGCGTCCACGTGTGCTCGCAGATGCCGGGCGTGCGCGGCCAGCCGTTCGTCCCGGAGCCGTTCGTCGCGGGCCTCGGTGGCCTCAAGAAAGGCCAGCAGCGGCACTTTGGCGTCCACGATGATGTTCCTGCCGCCCGCGAGATGGACGACCATGTCCGGCCGGCGCACGCCGTCCTCGGTGCTGGTGACCGGTTGTTCGGTGAAGTCGCACCGGGCGACCATCCCGGCGACCTCGACCACCCGGCGCAGCTGCATCTCCCCCCAGGCGCCGCGGGCCTGCGGCTTGCGCAGCGCCGTGACCAGCGCCGCGGTCTCGGCCCGCAGGCCCTCGGAGGCCCGTTGGACACCGCGGACCTGCTCGACGAGGCCCGCGTACGCCTCCACCCGCGAGGCCTCCAGCTCCGCGAGGCGCTGCTCCATCCGGCCCAGCGTCTCGCGCAGGGGGCCGACGAGGTGCTCGACCGCAGCCCGCCGCTGCTCCAGGTCGCCGGTGGCGTGGGCGCCGACCTCCTGCAGCCGGGCCGAGGCGAGCTCGAGAAACTGCCGGCTCGCGCCCTCCAGTGCCTGTGCGGACAACGCCTGGAACGCCTCGCCGAGACGCTGCTGGCTGCGCTCGACCAGGCTCACCCGTTCGGCCGCGGACCGCCGCTCGTGGTCGAGCGCGCTGCGTATCCCCGCGAGGTCGACCTCGGCCAGCGCGGCCCGCTCCAGTGCGGCGTGCTCGGCCCGGCGCAGCGCCTCCAGCTCGCGGGCCGTCCGGCTGTGCTCGGCCACGAGCGCGTCGAGCCGGATGTCGCCGGCCCGGCGGCCGGCCGCGAAGCCGCCCCCGGCCCCCAGCAGCAGCCCGACGAGAAAGAACAGCACGGTCGTGGCGTCCATGGTGCACAGGCAATCACGGACGTCCGACACTTTTCCGGAGGAACCGCCGGCCGGCCCCGAGCGTCCCGGCGGCGACCGGCTCGCCAGCGGCCGTCAACGGCCCCGGATGGCGCCCCCCAGCCGGCTGCGCCGACCGCGACCGTCGTGGCCACCGCGATCACGGTGGCCCACTCAGGTGCCCGCCGCGGCACCGGGGACGACCGGATGCACCCGGAAGTTGCCACAGAACGTGACCGACTGTGGCAGCTCAAGGCTGTCGGTGTCACCCGGCGGTGTCACCCGCAGACCGGCATAGGACGGACAGGTCGTCTGGTTCCCGGACGGGACGACCGTCCACTCGACGCCGGCGGAGGCGCTGCCGTTCGGCTCCAGCACGACACGCCGCTGCTCGGTCACCGGGAAGATGGAACCGACGGTGCTGCGGGCGGCGTCCGCGGTGTCCTGGCCCGTGGCGTCCCGGGCGGCCACCCCCGGATAGCCGGTGAGGGCGCAGGCGTCGCGCGTCCTGTTCGTGAACACGATCACCAGGCCCTGATGGCCCATGCCGCTGCCACCGGGGGGTGGGGCGGTCGACAGCTGCAGGTCCGCGGCGGCGCACCGGCCCGGGACGACGCCCACGCCGGTGCCCCCGGTACCGGGGCCGGTGGCACCGGGCACCGGTGTGTCCGTCGACGCCGCGCCACCGGCCCTCGGCGGGGAGGACGGGCTCACCCCGGTGGCCCCTGGACCCGTGCCGTCCGCGCCGGCGCAGGCCGCGCACGCCGCCGCGAGCGCGAGGACGGTCAACGCCCGCGCGACGGCCCTACCGGCCCCGCCGCTTCCGACAGCCTCGTCGCCCTCGTGGGCCCTGCCGCCATCATTGGCGCTGTAGGTCTTGTGGGTCCCGCCTCTGCCGGTCTCACCCAGGACGAGCTTCATGCGCCTCACCCTCCCGCCATGCCACCAGCAGTTACATCTCTTCGATGTTGTCCTTCAGTGGCACGGGAGGGAAGACGGCGGCACACAATGGCACGGACGGAAGCGGGAGCCTCGGACAGGCAGCGGTCCGAGCGGGTCGGCCGGGGAGCCTCCGGACGCTGCCGGACGAGCAGCCGTGCCGCCACCGACGGCCGGAAAGCCACCCGCCGCCGGACGTCGCGGGACGGGCGGCCGGTCCCGGCCCGGCGGACGCGGCCCTGTCCGCCCGGCCCTGTCCGCCGGGGTGGTCAACGGCCGACGGCCACCGGCGGTCGGCGGCCGACAGGCGACGCGGTCGGCACCGTAGACTGCGACCCCATGGGCTTGTCGATCGGGATCGTCGGACTACCCAACGTCGGCAAGTCGACCTTGTTCAACGCGCTGACCCGCAACGACGTGCTGGCCGCGAACTACCCGTTCGCCACCATCGAGCCGAACGTCGGCGTCGTCGGGGTCCCCGACCCCCGCCTCGACCGGCTC
>NZ_JWIO01000001.1:114165-126969 GCF_001017755.1 Protofrankia coriariae | reverse complement strand
CCCCCGCCTCGACCGGCTCGCCGAGGTCTTCCGCAGCGCCCGCACGGTGCCGGCGACGGTGAGCTTCGTCGACATCGCGGGCCTGGTCCGCGGCGCCTCCGAGGGGCAGGGGCTCGGGAACAGGTTCCTGGCCAACATCCGCGAGTCGGACGCGGTCTGCCAGGTCGTCCGGGTCTTCTCCGACCCGGACGTCGTCCACGTGGACGGCCGGGTCGACCCCGCCGACGACATCGCCACCGTCAACACCGAGCTCGTCCTCGCAGACCTGCAGACAATCGACGCGCGCCTGCCCAGACTGGAGAAGGAAGCCCGGGTCGACAAGGGCAGGCAGGGCCTGCTCGCCGCCATGAAGCACGCCCGCGAGGTGCTCGACGCCGGTCGCACCCTCTCGTCCGAGCCGGGTGTGGACAGGGCGGCGCTGCGGGAGCTGTTCCTGCTGACGGCCAAACCGTTCCTGTACGTGTTCAACGTGGACGAGGACGCCCTCGCCGACACCGGCCGGCTCAAGGAGCTCGCCGCCCTGGTCGCCCCCGCCGACGCGGTGGTGCTGTGCGCGAAGGTCGAGGCCGAGCTCACCGAGCTCCCCGACGAGGACGCCGCCGAGCTGCTGGCCTCCCTCGGGCAGTCCGAGAGCGGCCTGGCGCAACTGGCCCGGATCGGCTTCCACACGCTGGGCCTGCAGACCTACCTGACGGCCGGGCCGAAGGAGGCCCGGGCCTGGACGATCAAGGTTGGCGCGACCGCCCCCGAGGCCGCGGGCGTCATCCACACCGACTTCCAGCGCGGGTTCATCAAGGCCGAGGTGGTCTCCTTCGGCGACCTGACGGCGGCGGGCTCGATGGCCGCCGCCCGCGCCGCCGGCCGCGTCCGTGTCGAGGGCAAGGACTACGTCATGGCCGACGGCGACGTCGTCGAATTCCGTTTCAACGTGTAGCCCCGCCCCGCCTCCGTCCGGCTGCCGGATGGTCCCGGCGGAGGGACCGTCCGCAAGGCGTCAGGCACGCTGGCCGCCTCGGGCGGGTGTTCCGCGGGGCAGAGGGCGCCGCCCGGATCGACAAACGCCTTGGCCTGGCCGGCGAGTGCTCCGCAGGGCGGAGACTGTCCTTTCCGCGGCAGCATCCGCCCGGAGCGGGTTGGGGTGGCTGGGGCTGAGCGCCGGCTGGGGCTGAGCGCCGGCTGTCCTGCCGCCCGCGGGCGGAGGTGTAGGTGAAAAGCGTCAGTATGACGCCTGTTTCCACCTACGGGCGCGACGGCTGTAGGTGGAAACAGGCATGGGAGTGACGGAAACCACCTACGGGTTTCGCCGGTCAGCGGCGGACCAGACGTTTTCGGTCGGCGCCCCAGACGTCCCAGGCGGATTTCCGGTTACCGGTGATGTCGTTGTCCTCGAAGAGCCCGGCACCGTTGTCGTAGACGAACACGCCGTGCTCCTGGGAGTTGGTGATGCGGTTGCGACGGACCGTCGGGTTCCCACCGGACTCCACCGCGACGTTGGACCTGGCGTTGCCGGTGATGTCGTTGTTCTCGAAGAGCCCGGCGCCGTTGTCGTAGACGTGCACGCCGGCGTTCTGGGAGTTGGTGATGTGGTTGCCGCGGACAGTCGGGTTCCCGCCCGACGCCACGGTGACGTTGGGCCAGATGTTGCCGGTGATGTCGTTGTTCTCGAACAGCCCCGCGCCGTTGTCGTGGACGAAGACGCCGCTTCGCTGGGAGCTGGTGATGCGGTTGCCACGGACCCTCGGGTTCCCGCCCGACCTTACGGCGATGTTGGACCTGGCGTTGCCGGTGATGTCGTTGTTCTCGAAAAGGCCGGCACCGTTGTCGTGGACGAAGACGCCGCTTCGCTGGGAGCTGGTGATGCGGTTGCCACGCACTCTCGGATTACCACCCGACGCCACGACGATGTTGGACCGGACGTTGTCGGTGATGTCGTTGTCCTCGAACAGCCCGGCGCCCTTGTCGTAGACGTGGACACCGCGGCCGGAGAGGTAGTGGACACGGCAGCGGTGGACGTGGGGGTCGGCGTCGTTGTGGACGGCCACGCCGGCGGACGCGCTCCCGCTGATGTCACAGCCGTCCAGGACGAGCCGACCGGTGCGGATGTCGACCACCGCATCCTCGCCCGGCTGCCCGGTCGCCCGCAGCGTCAGCCCGCGCACCGAGCCGTTCGCCGCGCTGAACAGCACCACGCTGCCCGTACCGGCCACGATGGTGATCTCCTCGACCGGGCCGTCCCCGACGATCTCCAGCGGTTTGTCGAGGATGAGCGGCCCGGGGTAGAGCCCGGGGCGGACCACGACGCGGTCGCCGGGCCGGGCAGCGCGGATCGCCGCGTCCACCGTGGTGAAGTCGCCCCGGCCCAGCGCGTCGACCACGTGCACCCGCACCGGCCGGCCAGCCCGCCGGCCNCCGGCCAGCCCGCCGGCCCGCCGCGCCGCCGCCGGGCGTGCCGGGGAAGCTCGTCCCGGGGGCCGGCGCGTCCACGGCGAGCGCGTCGCGGATCCGGCGTGCCAGCGCGGCTGTCGCCCGGCGGCTGCTCGGGCTCGACAGGTCCCCGAAGCGGCGTTCCCGCCAGTCGGTGTACTGCCGGGCAGTCAGCGCGGCGAGCAGTTCGTCGCCGGCGGCCCGTCCCGGTGTTTCCAGCTCCGGCACGCTGATCCAGTACACCGGTAGGATCAGGTCGGTCCGGCGCAGCCGGCGTTCCCGGTCGAGGAAGCGGGTCATCTCCCGCCGGCACTGCGGGCTGGCCACGAACGCCGGGGTCACGATCGGTATGAAGAACGTGACCGCGTCCAGGGAGCGGTTGATCCGCTCTTCCCAGGCATGGCCCCAGGTGATGTCGTCCCGGTCCTGGAAGATCTGTAGCTCGCGGCGCCCGGTCTGCGCGCGCAGCTCACCCTCCAGCCGCCGCCGGAATGCCGTGATCAGGCCGCTGTCGTGCTCGTCGTCGTCATGGGCGTAACTCAGGAAGGCCGCTGGCTCGCCATCCGATCGACCCGCCACCCGTGCTCCCCCGACAGCTCTCCGTCCGACAACCCAATATGCACTCTATGTGATCAATATAAGACGGAGGGTGACTTCCCAATGTAAATCTTGTCGATGGGGGTAAGGATGGGGCGGGCGTCGGTGGCGAGGGGTCGGCTCCGTGCGGCGCCGCCGCGCCAGTCGCGGGGGCGGCTGGCGGCGGGGCTGAGCGGCGGGGCCGGACGGTGTGGATCGGGCGCCGACAACGGGCGCCGGTCGGGTGTGGTGTTGAGTGGGTTGCGGGTGCTGAACGGATTATGTGCCAGTGTCGGACGGGTCCGCGATGCCGTGTTGGCGCAGGATGTCGGAGATCCGGGATGCCAGGGCGATGTCGAGATCGGTGACACCCCCTTGCGAGTGCGTCCAGACTGTGAAGATCGTCACTCCAGGCGCTCGGTCGACGACGGGGTGGTGATTCATCTCGTTCGCGACGATCGAGATCTTTTCGACCGCCTCGTTGGCGGTCTCCTCGTCCATGGTGACCCTGCGGACGATCGTCGATGTGTCGCCGCTCCACCCCGGCAGTGTGCTGAGGGCGTCGGCCACGCGGTGTGCGTCCAGCTTGGTGGGCATGGAGGAACCTCCGTCTGGTCCGGCCGGGCGGCCGTCGGGTGGTGGCCGCCTTTGCTGTGCGTTCGCTGTGCGTCCTCTTCGCAGCGGGGAGGCCCCGCTCGTTACAGTGTCGTTCGTTATGGAGTCGTCCGGCATCCCGCGCGTGGTGGTGGCAGCGGCGCTTGTTGATATTCGAGAGCGGGTGCTGGCATGCTGTAGGCGAGGTCCGTCCGCGCTCGCCGGCGGCTGGGAGTTCCCCGGCGGCAAGGTCGAGCCCGGCGAGGACGAGGTCGCCGCTCTCGTCCGTGAGTGCCGGGAGGAGCTCGGGGTCGACGTCGAGGTCGGCTCGGTCCTCGGCGAGGTGCCCCTGCCGGCGGACGGCTGGGTGTTGCGGGTGCGTTTCGGGCGGATCATCGCGGGCGAGCCCAGGCTGATCACCCATTCGGCGCATCGCTGGCTGGCACGGGACGAGCTCGACGACGTCCCCTGGCTGGCCCCGGACGCGCCGCTCATCGAAGATCTTCGTCGCTACCTGGGCACGGCGCCGCCGGATACCCGGTCCGGCGTCTGACCCGGCCACGGCGTCTGATCTGGCCCCGGCGTCTGATCTGGCGTCTGACCGATCCGACGTCTGGCCGGGACGCCTGTCTGATCAGGCAGCGGACCGGTAGCGGGCCGCCAGAGTCAACGGATAGTATCGATGATTACACCTTCTGTTGTCGTCAGCCGTCAGGTCGCCGGTGTCCGTACCATGATGGTGGACACTCGCGGGCCGAGTTCGGACACGACCGTCTTCCTGGCGATCCTGCCCGGCGCGCGGCGTGTCCCGTCGAGGCGGCGTGTCCCGCCGGGCTGGGCGGCGCGTCCGTTCATCGTGGCGGCGCGGCCTCATGTCTGGCATCACCACTGTCCGGCGTAATCATCGTTCAGCGTCAACTGTCCAGAGCACCATGTCCAGCCAGGGGCGGCCGCCCCACGTCACCATCGGAGCCCGTCACCGTGTCTGTCCGTGCCGATCTGCGTAACGTTGCGATCATCGCCCATGTCGACCACGGCAAGACGACGCTCGTCGACGCGATGCTGCGGCAGTCCGGTGCCTTCGGCGAGCACTCCGAGGCCACCGACCGGGTGATGGACTCGATGGACCTCGAGCGCGAGAAGGGCATCACGATTCTCGCCAAGAACACTGCGGTCCAGTACGGCGACGTCACGATCAACATCGTGGACACGCCGGGCCACGCGGACTTCGGCGGCGAGGTCGAACGCGGCCTGTCCATGGTGGACGGGGTCGTGCTGCTCGTCGACGCGAGCGAGGGGCCGCTGCCGCAGACCCGGTTCGTCCTGCGCAAGGCGCTGGAGGCCCGGCAGCCGGTCATCCTGGTCATCAACAAGGTGGACCGCTCCGACGCCCGGATCGCGGAGGTCGTCGACGCCACCTACGAGCTCTTCCTCGACCTGGACGCGGACGAGACCCAGATCGACTTCCCGATCGTCTACTGCAACGCCAAGGCCGGCCGGGCGTCGCTCAACCGCCCCGCCGACGGCGGCAACCCCGACTCGCCCGACCTCAAGCCGCTGTTCGACGTGCTGCTGACCACCATCCCGGCGCCGGTCTACGACCCCGAAGCACCCCTGCAGGCGCTGGTCACCAACCTTGACGCGTCGCCGTACCTCGGGCGGCTGGCGCTGTGCCGCGTCCACAACGGGACGCTGCGGCGCGGGCAGACCACCGCGCTGTGCCGCGCCGACGGCCGCATCGACCGGGTGAAGATCACCGAACTGCTCGTCACGAAGGCGCTGGAGCGGGTGCCGGGCGAGCAGGCGGGGCCCGGCGACATCATCGCCGTCGCGGGCATCCCCGACATCATGATCGGTGAGACGCTGGCCGACCCGGACGACCCCCGGCCGCTGCCCGTCATCACCGTGGACGAGCCGTCGATCAGCATGACGATCGGTATCAACACCTCCCCGCTCGCCGGCCGGTCCGGGACGAAGCTGACCGCGCGGCTGCTGCGCAACCGGCTGGACGCCGAACTGGTCGGCAACGTCTCCATCCGGGTGCTGCCGACGCAGCGGCCCGACACCTGGGAGGTCCAGGGCCGCGGCGAGCTGGCGCTGGCGATCCTGGTGGAGCTGATGCGCCGGGAGGGCTTCGAGCTGACCGTCGGCAAGCCGCAGGTCGTCACCAGGGAGATCGACGGCAGGCGGCACGAACCGGTCGAGCGGCTGACCATCGACGCCCCCGAAGAGTACCTCGGGACGCTCACCCAGCTGCTGGCCGTCCGCAAGGGGCGCCTCGAGCAGATGGTCAACCACGGCACCGGCTGGATCCGGATGGAATACCGGGTGCCGGCCCGGGGGCTGATCGGCTTCCGCACCGAGTTCCTGACCGAGACCCGCGGCACCGGGCTCATGCACCACGTCTTCGACTCCTACGAGCCGTGGTTCGGCGAGCTGCGCACCCGGGCGACGGGGTCGATGGTGGCCGACCGCGCCGGCGTGGCGACCGCCTACGCCCTGTACAACCTGGGGGAGCGCGGCACCCTGTTCATCGGGCCGACCACCGACGTCTACGAGGGCATGATCGTCGGGGAGAACTCCCGCGCGGACGACATGGACGTCAACCCCACCAAGGAGAAGAAGCTGACCAACATGCGTTCGTCCACCGGGGACGAACTGGTGCGGCTGACCCCGCACCGGCAGCTCTCCCTGGAACAGGCGCTGGAGTTCTGCCGCGAGGACGAGTGCGTCGAGGTCACCCCCGGCCCGGTCCGGCTGCGCAAGGTCGCGCTGACCGCGGCCGAGCGGGAGAAGCTCCGCTCCCGCCGCCGCGCCGGCTGACCCCGACGGCCTCGTCCGCCGCAAGTCCTCATCCCTCCTGAGATCTCATCCGCTGTAAAGCGTCCCGCTATAGGGCGTCATCCGTTGTGAGGCGTCATCCGCCGTGGAGGGTGTGTTCGATGAGGAGGGCCGCGCCGAGCTCGAGGATGTCCTCGGACAGCGGTCTGCCCAGCAGTTCCTCGGCCTGTGCGAGCCGGTAGCTGACCGTCTTGTGGTGCACGTGCAGCAGCCGGGCGGCGCGTGTTCTGCTGCACCCCTGGGAGAGGAACGTCAGCAGCGTTTCGCGCAGCCGCCGGCAGTCCTCGTTGCGGCGGCCGAGGGCGCCGAGACGTTCGTCCGCGAGCCGCTGGGCGCGGCCGGGGNGGGAGCCGCTGGGCGCGGCCGGGGTCGGCGCACAGCAGCGCGGCGAGTTCGACGTCACGGTGCCGGACCACGCCGGCGCCGGCCTGCCCGCTCAGCCGTGCGACGCGCTCGGCATCGCGGGCCTGATAGTGGGACCGGCGGAACCCGGCCCGGCCCCGTCCCACGGATCCCATGCCGCCGAGCGTTCCGACCAGTGGAGTAGCCGCGATCCTGGCCAGGGTGTCCTCGTCCGGCCGGGCTGGCCAGGCGAACCAGGCCCACCACGTGCCGTCGCCCACCGGCAGCGTGAGTACCGCTGACGCGGCCGCGGCGCCCAGGTCGTCCAGCGCGCGCCGGACGTCGCCACCGGCGCCGGTCGGCGCGAGCACCATTGCCACGTGATGGGCCCGCACGTCGTAGCGGAGCAGTGAGCTCACCGCGATCTCGTCCACCGGGTCGTCAGCGACGAGTTCACAGATGAGGTCGCTGGGCGCGCGGCGCTGGAAGACACGCGGGACGTGCCCGCCGAACTCGGCGTGGTACTCGTCGACCAGGTGCGCGCAGGAGTGGTCGACGAACGTGAAGATGTGCTGGGAGGACAGCGACAGGACCTCGCGCAGCAGGTCGAGGTCGACCACCCGTTCGCCGACGTGGGCGCTCCACTTCTGCCAGAGCAGCCCGTGGCCGTAGTGGTAGGCGCGCAGCAGGTCGGTGACGTCCCCGCCGCCGAGGATCGAGTGGCGCAGCAGGTTGCGGGCGCCCAGGGGCGGCTCGATCGCCGTGGCCGGGATGCCGAAGGCCAGCGTGGAGAAGATCGCCCCGACGTTCTGGTCGGTGCTCTCGCGCACCGCGTCGATGGCCGCCGGCGTCCGGTTCGGTACCAGGGTCGGCTGGCCGGCGAGGACCTGTTCGGTGATCTCGACGGCGATCTCGGCGGAGCGCAGCAGCAGTTCGTGCGCGCAGCGCTGGATCGCTTCCGTGGCGGATGCGTACTCGGCCGGTTTCGGAACGTCTAACGCGGGCTCCGTGTCGCGCTTCCCGGGCATCGGCCGAGCGTAACAGTTTCTTCAGTGAGAAGTGGTGTACGTCACATCGAGCTTGTCCTTTCTGCCGGCTCCTCTGCTCCGTTCGGGACAGCCCACCCCCGCACCGCGGGATGCCGCCGGTCGTCGCTGGCGGTCCGGGTGACGCCCGTCCCACAGCCTTGCCAGTGCCGGATATTGGCGTGCCGATCGTGCTCCGCCACAATTCCTGTCAACAGGAAAACCGGCGCGGCCGAAGCAGGTGAAAACCTTTCCCGCCGCGCGGGAACACATACCCGACGATGCGGGGGCCCGCATGCTGACCGCTGAAAAAATCCCGCCCCGGGGCCATGACAAAAATGCGCCCCAGCCAGCCTGGATCGAACATCTACGTGGCCGCTACACCACCGAGAGGGAGGTCGACGCGATTCTCACCCGTCGGCTCGGGCGACGCGCCGGCCCGGGTTATGCGCCGCAGTCCCTGGCCACGCTGCGGGCCGGTGTGGAGGCGCTGCTGCGCGACGAACTCGACGAGCCCTTCACCGTCCTCGACACCCGCTGGCTGACCGGCGGCGCGTCGAAGGTACAGATGGCCTTCACCCTCGACTGGGTCGAACCGGGTGTCGGCCGCACCCGGACGCCGATGGTCCTGCGGATGGAACCGGCCGAGTCGATCGTCGAGACCAGCCGATTACGGGAGTTCCAGCTGATCAGGGCCATGCGGGGGGTCGTGCCGGTGCCCCCGGCGTACTGGGTCGACGCGGACGGCAGCCACCTGCCCTATCCGGCATTGATCTACGGTTTCGTGCCGGGGGCGACCAAGCCCTCGACGGCGACCAGCGGTGTCAGCGGGCTCGGCATCAACTTCGGGCCCGCGTTGCGAGGCCCGCTGGCCTCGCAGTTCGTCGAGCATCTCGCCGCCGTCCACACGTTCGACTTCAGCGGCGCGCAGCTCAGCGCATTTGACGTCCCGCAGGTCGGGACGCAGAGCGTGGAATGGGGCCTGAACTGGTGGGCCCGCGTCTGGGAGGAGGACTGCGGCGAGGAGGTGCCCCTGATGAACCTCGCCGCCCACTGGATGCGCCAGAACATGCCGCCGGCCGACCGCATCTGCGTCATCCACGGCGACTACCGGGCGGGGAACTACCTGTTCACCGAGGCCGACGCCCGCATCACGGCGTTGCTGGACTGGGAACTCGGCCGGCTCGGCGACCGCCACCAGGACCTCGCCTACCTGGCCACCCCCGTCTTCGGTCACCTCGCGGAGGACGGCGTCACCTTCCTGGCCAGCGGCCTGCTGCCGCCCGACGAGCTCTACGAAGCGTACGAGAAGGCGTCGGGGCTCACCGTCGACCCCCGCCGGCTGCATTTCTACAAGATATACAACGCGTTCTTCCTCGCTGCCCTGACGCTCGGGACGGGATATCGGATCGCCCGCGGCGGGAAAACGCACCAGGACGTTCTCGTAGCCTGGCTGATCGGGATTGGGAGTCTGTTGCTGGACGAGATCCGCGTGCTTCTCGAGAAAGGTTTCTGACAATGATGGTGCGCCCTGACACCCAGCTCCGGACGATTATCAGGGCAATGACGGAGGTTGTCCTGCCCGCCGTCGACCCGGCCAACCAGATGGCCCAGGAACAGGCCCGGGTGGTGGTCGGCACCCTCCTGCTGATGGCCGAGCGGTTACCCCTGCAGTTCCAGTTCGACCGCGACGAGCTACAGCGGCTGACCGACTTCGCCGAACAGCTCGCGGGGGTGGCGAGCGGGGGGCCACGGACGTCGGATCTGATCATCCGCCTCGCCGCGGACGCGCGGGCCGGCAGAGACGTCCTGGAGCGCGCGAAGGCCGACCCCGCCGAACTGGTGGACACCGTCCGCCAGCTGCGGGCCGTCGCGGGCGCCGTCGTCGACACCGTCTTTGCCGACGACGCCGCCGCGTCCTGCCGCGACGCGGTATGGCACGCGGTGCTGACCATGTCCCGCGATCAGCTCCTCCGGGAGCGGGCGTGGGTCCTGCCCCAGGGATTCGAGCAGGACCCGTCGAGCCTGCCGTCCCTCGACAGCCTCCTCGGGACGGCCGCTGCCACCGGGTAGAGCCCCCCACCTGGCCACCCGGCGCCGGCCTCGCGCGTCCCGGCGTCCCGGCCATGCCCGCTGGGCCGGTCCGTGGCCCCGACCGGCCCAGCCGTCCCGTCCGTGCCTCCTGTCCGCGTCCTGTCCGGGTCCTGTCCAGGTCCTGTCGATGGCCGTTCCGCGGACGGAGTACGAGCCGAAGGAAACGTCATGAGCGCCGATCTCGCCCGCTTCGAGGGTGTTGTCTCGGACGACAACCAGCCTCTGTGGAACCAGAGCTACTACCTGAACTTCTACGACCCGCGGACCCGTGTCGGCTGCTTCGTCCGGATGGGTCTGCTGGAGAACCAGCGGCACGCCAACAACTGGCTGATCGTCTTCCGGGACGGCCTGCCGGTCTTCGTCCGCACGAACCTCACCCTGCCCTACACCGACGACCGTCCGGAGAAGGGCATCGCCCTGGCCGGTGTGCGCATGCGGTCGCTGTCCCCGCTGTCGAGCACCCGGGTGACGTTCGCCGAAGGCGATTTCAGCCTCGATCTGCGGTGGGACACGACCTACCCGCTTGCCGACTGCATCGCCCTGACCCGGGACACGGAGGGCTCGTTCGCCCGGGAGATGGCCCAGGTCCATCTGGAGGGCCCCTGCACGGTCGCCGGGCAGGTCACCGTCCGGGGCAGGCGGACCGAGGTCACCGGCACCGGGTTTCGTGACGTCGCCGCTGGTGTCCGTAACTGGGACGGTGTCCGGCACTACCGTCTCGCCTGGCCGGTCTTTGACGACGGCACGGCGTTCGCCGGTGTCCACGGCGTGTCGACCGGGGGCGCCGACGCCTACATGCGGATGTTCCACGACGGCCGGGAGTGGCTGCGCGTCACCCGTATCGACGACCACAACGAGTACGCGCCCGGCCCCTTCCAGGTCTCGCGAATGGACTGGGCGTTCACCGACGAGAAGGGGCGGACGTCCGGTTTCACCGCCCGGCCGCTGTTCAGCTGGTTGCTGCCCCAGGACTCGTTCGTGATCTGTGAGCAGATGATGGAGTACCGCCTGGCCGACGGCACGCTCGGCTACGGCCTGTGCGAGGGCGGTTTCCGGCTGCCATGGAGCGTCCCGAGCCCGACCGGGCAGCCCGACGGGAGCAGCCAGGTGGCGGTGGGCAGCGGCTGACGGCACCGGTTGGCGGCACCGGCTGGCGGCACCGACTGATCGAGCCGGACACACCCTGCCCCGTCCGCGGTCGTCGATCTCGTACGGTCGTCGATGTGAATGCCATCGGTGCGAATGCCCCGGGGGACGCCCCTGGGGACGCTCCCGGGGACGTAGCCAGTCGCGTCCCCGGAGACACGGTGTCCGCCCGCCGTCCGGCCGGGCCGCCCGCGCGGCGGGTCATGTTCGTGCACGCGCATCCCGATGACGAGGTGATCGGGACGGGTGTGACCATGGCGTCCTACGCGGCGGCGCCGGACACCACGGTCACCCTGGTCACCTGCACGCTGGGGGAGATGGGCGAGGTGCTCGTCCCGGAGCTGGTCAACCTGCGGTCGGATCTCGGCGACCAGCTCGGCGGATACCGGATGGGGGAGCTGGCCGCGGCCTGCGCGGCGCTCGGTGTCAGCGACCAGCGCTTCCTCGGCGGGGCTGGCCGCTGGCGGGACAGCGGCATGATGGGGACCCCGGGCAACGACGACCCACGCTGCCTGTGGCGGGCCGACCTCGACGTCGTCACCGCCGCGCTCGTCGGTATCGTCCGGGAGGTCCGTCCGCAGGTGCTCGTCAGCTACGACGCGAACGGCGGCTACGGGCATCCCGACCACATCCGCGCCCATCAGATCACCGTGCGTGCGTTCGACGCGGCGGCCGACCCGGACTTCGCGCCCGAGGCCGGCTCACCGTGGCAGCCGCTGAAACTGTATGAGACAGCCCTGTCGCGGTCGGTGCTCCAGGCCGGGATCGACTACTTCCGGTCGTCGGGCACCGGCCAGGAACTGCTCCCGGGAGTGGAGTCGGCCGAGGACGTGCCGACCACGGTGCCGGACGAGGCCGTCACCACCGAGATCGAGGCGAATCCCTACTATGAGGCGAAGGTCGCGGCGATGCGGGCGCACGCCACCCAGATGACAACGGATGGTTTCTTCTTCGCGCTGGCGGACGGTATCGGCCATCGCGCATGGGGTACCGAGCACTATGTCCTCACCAGGGGCAGGCGAGGGCCGGGTGCCGGGCCGTACGGGCGGGAGACCGACCTGTTCGCGGGGGTGGATCTCGATGTCCGTGACTGAGCGCCGAGCCGGCCGGGCGAGTGGAGTGGGACATGGCCAGGGCGGCCGTGCGGGCGGGGGGTACATGGCCGGTGAAGATCTTGAAATGTCCCGCTTATTCCTGGGGTCGGCCTACACGTTCGGTGCCTTCGGAGGGCTCGCGCTCGGCCTCTACGGGGTGTTCCTCGTCCCCGCGGGCCCGCGTCCCGGTGGGGTGCTGCTGTCGGTCGGCGTCGCCGTCGCCATGATCGGAAACACTGGCCTGGCGGTGCTGGCGCGCTGGCTGACCGGTACCCGGCTCGGCGCCGTGATCCCGCTGGCCGGCTGGGTGCCGATCGTGCTGTGGCTGGCTGCCGCGCGCCCCGAGGGGGACCTGTTGCTGCAGGCCAAGGCCGCTGGATACCTGTTCATGGTTCTCGGCGCACTCGCGCCGGTGGTCGTGGCGATGATCGGGCTGCCGCCGCGCGGCCTGTCCGCCGTGCCGCTGCCCGGTCCGCGCAACCAGTGACCGCCGCGGGCCGGGCCTGGCCGGTTCGGACACGGCCGGTCTTCCCGGCTTTCCGGCCTTTCTGCCCTTCCGACTCGCCGCGGGGCTGGCCGAGCCAGCCCCGAGCAGTTTCAGGGCTGGGTTCGGAGCGGGCTAGTTCAGGCGCGCCCGGGCGGCGTGCGCGGCCTCGCGGGCGGCCGCC
>NZ_JWIO01000001.1:102282-114158 GCF_001017755.1 Protofrankia coriariae | reverse complement strand
CGCGGGCGGCCGCCGCGGCGGCCGGCTCCAACGGCCCGACCGCGTCGGCGAACGCCGTGAGATCCTCGGCGCCGCCCAGGAAGTCGCCGAGACGGACGAGCAGTTCCCCGCGCTCCCGGCGCAGGTGCACCGGGTGATGGGGCAGCAGCAGGGACAGTTCGACGGCCCACAGCCGCGTCGTGGTGGCCTCCGTCCGGGCAGCCCAGACCCGAATGTTGCCCAGCACCCGCATCAGCAGATCCACCGGGCTCATCGGCGCGAGGTACGCGCGGGTGAACGGCACCCCGGTGGAGCGGACCCGTTCCGCGGCCTCGTGCACCGTGATCAGCCGGCCGCCACAGAACGGGTCGACCAGGACGTTCCGGCTGGGCGAACCGATACCGACGATGACGTGCCCGGGCAGCCCGACGGGATAGGCCGGGATGCCGAGGCGGCGGGCGACCTCCACCCAGACCACGGACAGCATGATCGGCAGACCGCGCCGGCGGCGGAGCACCGAGCTCAGCAAGGAGGCGTACAGGCTGTCGTAGTCCGTGGGATCACCGTGGAATCTGCCCTGTACGCCGAGCGACTGCCGCAGGATCTCGGCGGCGGTGCGCACGTCCAGGCCGGCGAGTGTCTGGCCGGCGGTCGGCCCTTCCGCCGTGCCGGCCGCGCCACCAGCGCCGCCGGCCACACCACCAGCCGTGCCGCCGGCCGGGCCGCCAGGACCGCCGACGCTGTCGGGATCCCGCACGGTGACATCGGCGAGACGGCCGGTCTGCGCGGCCAGCGCATCCAGTTGGGCGAGCTCCCGCACCGGGTCGAGGCCCGGCTCGGCCTCGGCCGCGATCAGCAGGCAGGCCAGGCCGAGATCGACGGGCTCCTGTCGGACGGCTTCGGCAAACTGGCGTCGTGTCCGTACGGTCATTGCGGGTTCGCCTCCGTCTGCCCCGCGGCCTGCTCCGAGCTGGACCGGCGTACCGGCTGTGGCGGGACCCGCCGCCCGGCGACCAGATCTGTTTCGGCGACTCTCACGATAGAACCGTCCCTGGTGCGTATCGTCAGGCAGTGATCGGTCCAGGACAGCAGCTCCCCCACGACGTCGGTCAGTGGCAGGGGCCCGGCGACCCGTTGGCGGATCGATACCCTGGCGCCGGCGTCAGCAGGAGTGATACGGACGACATACACGACAAGCGAACGCCCTTGGTGTCGACACGGAACCGTTCAGGTCGATACTAAGGAATCAGTCGCCCGTGAGCCGAGGAGGAACAACCGGTGACCTACGTCATCGCGGAGCCTTGCGTCGATGTGAAGGACAAGGCCTGCATTGAGGAGTGCCCGGTCGACTGCATCTACGAGGGCGGACGGATGCTTTACATCCAGCCTGACGAGTGCGTCGACTGCGGAGCGTGCGAGCCCGTCTGCCCGGTGGAGGCCATTTACTACGAGGACGACGTGCCTGACCAGTGGAAGGGCTTCGCGGACTCGAACGCCCTGTTCTTCGAGGAGCTCGGCTCGCCGGGCGGGGCGTCGAAGGTGGGGGCGCTCGACTTCGACCCGCCCAGCGTCGCCACGTTGGCGCCGCAGGCCGAGTCCTGACCGGGCCCGTGGGGCCTGCCGCGGCCACCGGGCTTCGGCAGGCCCGTCACCGCCGTGTGCGGCTGCCTGACTTCCCCTGGGACGCGCTGACCCCGTTCGCGGAGAAGGCCCGTGCCCATCCGTACGGGCTGGTCGACCTCTCCGTCGGCACACCAGTGGACGCGACACCGCTGGTCGTTCAGCATGCCCTGGCCGCGGCGGCCAACGCGCCGGGCTATCCGACGACCGCGGGCACGCCCGAGCTGCGGGATGCCGCCGCCGGCTGGCTGGCGCGCCGGCTGGGCGTGATCGTAGACCCGTCCGCCGTGCTGCCGGTGATCGGGACGAAGGAACTGGTCGCGCAGCTGCCCGGCCAGCTCGGGCTCGGCCCGGGAGACCGGGTCTGGATCCCGACCCCGGCCTATCCGACGTACGAGGTCGGCGCCCTGCTGGCCCGCTGCGAACCTGTCCTGGGCCCGGCGGACGGCGTGGGGCTGGTGTGGCTGAACACCCCGGCCAACCCGTCCGGGCGGGTACTGACCGTGGACGAGATGCGCGCCGTCGTCGGCTGGGCCCGGGAGCACGGCATCGTCGTCGCCAGCGACGAGTGCTACATCGAGCTGGGCTGGGAGGCCCGTCCCGTCTCGGTGCTGCATCCGGACGTCTGCGGCGGCTCGCACGAGGGGCTGCTTGCCGTCCACTCGCTGTCGAAACGGTCGAACCTCGCCGGCTACCGGGCCGGATTCGTCACCGGAGATCCCCGGCTGGTGGCGGGCCTGCTGGAGGTCCGCCGGCACGCGGGCGCGATGCTGCCCACGCCGGTCCAGGCCGCGATGACGGCCGCCCTGGCCGACGACATGCACGTTGCCGAGCAGCGGGCGCGATACGCCAACCGCCGGGCCGTGCTCGCGGCGGCACTGGCGGTCGCCGGCTTCACGATCGAGCACAGCGAGGCCGGGCTCTACCTGTGGGCGACCCGCGGCGAGGACGCGTGGGCCACCGTGGACGCGCTGGCCACGGTGGGTGTGCTCGTCGCCCCCGGGGTGTTCTACGGTGAGGTCGGCCGCCGGCACGTGCGGATCGCCCTGACCGGGCCGGACGCGCAGATCGCCACCGTTCCGGAGCGGATGGCAGTGCTGCCGCCGCCGCAGGCTCCCGCGCCGTCCGTGGGGGGATACCACCCCGACGCCCGTACGACCGGGGCACACCCGGTGACGGCTCCTTCCTCGGCGCCTCCGTCGGCGGCCCATCAGCCGTCCGCACCTCGTCCGCCCGCGGGCCAGCCGGTACGGGGCCCGCAGCCCCGCTCCACCGGCACGGGAGCGCTTCCCGTCGCGACCTGGCCCACTTACGACGCCCCCGGCTACAGCACCTCCGGCCATGACAATCCTGCCTACGACAAGGCCGCCTACGACAGGGCTGCCTACAACGATGCCGGTTACGACGGCAACGGCGGGCACGGCGTCCAGGTCACAGCAGAACCACCGGACATCCGGTAACCCCCAAATTGTGCCTTTGGCACAATTTGGGGACCCCTGCCTCTTTGGTTGGTCGTGGTGGGTGGCTCGCGGATCGCCTGTTGACGATCCGCGAGGGGGTGTAACGGACTGTGTTATGTCTTCGGTATGCAGCGAGGGCGGGGGTTGCTAATCCGGCCCGGGCCGGCCGGTAGCTGAGTATGGATGTGAATCCGGTGCTGTGATGACAGCGGTGGATTCACATCCTTCTGTGTCTTTTGGGATGGTTTGTGGGGCCGGGACGCGGCGCTGGGCCTTCTGGGCTGGTCGTGGTGGGTGGTTCACGGGGTTGTGAAGGCGCAGCGGGGGCCAATGGTCCTGGCCGGCCGGAGGTCCGGGGTGGCGAGCCTGGCGCCCAGTGACTCGGCGAGTGCCACGCACCATCCGTCGTACGCGGTGATGTTCTCCCGTAGTTCCCACACCCGGGTGGCGAACGGCTCGTACAGCTGGGACCGCAGGTACTCCTGCAGGGAACGGCCGCTGAGCGCGGCCCGGGCGGCGAGTTCGTCACGAGTCTCGTCGGGGACGTCCCGAATTGTGATCGCGGTGACCATAGCAGCAGATGGCAAGCGGGTGGCCGGTGGACGCCGACGTCGTGTCAGCGGTCTGCTGGCGGTCTTCTGGTCATCTTCCGAGGAGCTTCTGGTGTGTCTCCGGGCCGCGATGTGGGGATCTCCGTCGGATGGGCCGACCGTGCTCCCAGGCCGGCCTGGGAGGGGCCGGAGGAGCCAGCCGGGGAGTCAACCGGTTGGGCAGCCGCTGGCCGCCTCGTTAAGGTCGTGACCGTGAGCACCTCGGTTACGGTTTCTGACACCGCCATCGACCCCGCCATCGACACGTTGTGGGAGAATCCCGACGCGTCCGAGGCACCGGACGGCCGTCCCGTGTATGACGTCGTGGTCGAAGCGGTCAATCTGTTGGACACGGGGAAGGCGAGGGTCGCCCACGTCACCGACACCGGTGAGGTCGTCGTGGACGAGCGGGCCAAACGCGCCATCCTGCTCGCCTTCCGGGTACTGCCGATGGCCGAGTCCGCCGCCGGCGACTTCCGTTACCACGATCGTGTGCCGTTGAAGACGTCCTTCGACGGGGTACGGGTGGTACCGGGCGCGATCGTCCGCTGGGGCGCGTATGTCGAACCGGGCGCGGTGCTCATGCCGAGCTACACCAACATCGGCGGATACGTCGGAGCCGGCACCCTGGTCGACACCTGGGCGACGGTCGGCTCCTGCGCGCAGATCGGCCGTCGGGTGCACCTGTCCGGCGGCGTCGGCATCGGCGGGGTGCTGGAGCCGCCGAACGCGAAGCCGGTGGTGATCGAGGACGACGCGTTCATCGGCAGCCGGTGCATGGTCGTGGAGGGTGCGCGGGTGCGTCGCGGCGCGAAGCTCGGCGCGGGCGCGATCCTGACCGCGTCCACCCATGTCTTCGACGCGAACACCGGCGAGGAGTACCCCCGGGGCGAGATCCCCGAGCGGGCGGTCGCGGTCGGGTCCAGCCGGGTGAAGTCGTTCCCCGGCGGGGACTACGCGCTGCCGTGCGTCCTTGTGCTGCGGACACTCGCCGAAGGGGAGATCCACGACAAGCTCGCGCTCAACGACGTCCTGCGGGAGCACGGTGTCGCCCCCTGAGCCGGGGAGACGAAGCGACGTGGGCCCGGGCATGCGCCTTGATCTGAGCCTGTCAGCGACGGAGCTGACCCGCGCTGTCGTCGACATCCCCTCGCCGAGCGGGGCCGAGAGTACGCTCGCGGACGCGGTCGAGGAGGCCCTGACCGGCCTCGGCGGGCTGCGGGTGGACCGTGACGGCGACGCGGTCGTGGCCCGGACCGAGCTGGGCCGGCAGACCCGGGTGCTGCTCGCCGGGCATCTGGACACCGTTCCGATCGCGGACAACCTGCCCAGCCGGCTGGCGGACGGGCACCTGTACGGATGCGGGACCTCGGACATGAAAGCCGGGGTGGCTGTGATGCTGCGGCTGGCGGCCGTCCTCGCGGGCTCCGTGGGGTCTGTCGGTACCGCCGCGTCCACGCCGTCCGTGGGCTTCGTTCCCGCGCACGACGTGACCTGGGTCTTCTACGACAACGAAGAGGTCGACGCCGTCCGCAACGGCCTGCGCCGCCTGGCCGCGAACCATCGGGACTGGCTGGACGCCGACCTTGCGCTGCTCCTGGAGCCGACGTCGGGCGAGATCGAGGCCGGCTGCCAGGGCACCCTGCGGGTGGCCGTCACGGTGCCGGGACGCCGGGCGCACTCGGCCCGGTCATGGCTCGGGGAGAACGCGATCCACCGGGCCGCGCCGCTGCTGGAACGGCTCGCCAGCTACCAGCCGCGGACGGTGACGATCGACGGCTGTGTCTACCGGGAGGGCCTCAACGCCGTGCGGATCACCGGCGGCGTGGCCGGCAACATCGTTCCGGACGTGTGCGAGGTTCTGGTCAACTACAGGTTCGCTCCGGACCGTGACGTTGCCCAGGCGCTCGACCACGTTCGGGAGACCCTGGACGGGTTCCCTGTGGAGCTGACCGACAGCGCGGCCGGTGCGCTGCCCGGGCTGACCGCGCCGGCCGCGGCCGCGTTCGTCCGGGCGGTGGGGCGCACGCCCGTCGCCAAGTACGGCTGGACGGACGTGGCCCGGTTCGCGGCCCTCGGCATCCCGGCGCTCAACTATGGCCCGGGTGATCCCAATCTGGCTCACACCCGGGACGAACGCGTCGAACTGGAGCTGATCGACACTGCCGAGGACGTGCTACGCCGCTACCTGACCGGGCCGGCCGCCGGCCCCGGCCGGCCGTGAGCGCGCCGGCGCGTCTCGAAGCCCGGTCCGGACATCCGATGGCCGATTCGCGTCAGCGTCATGACGCGAATCGGTTGTACGAAGGATCGGCCGTACGAATCAGCCGGTCATGCCCGTAATACCCGGGGCGAGGCCGACGCGCAGCGCGTCGATGATCGGCGTGGGTATGCCGGTCGAAGTCGCCCAGGTCAGGGCACCGCCGTTTCGTGACCGCAGCAGGTCGAGGAATATGTCCATGGTCTGGGCCTGTAGCAGCGCCGGGCCGAGCCCGGTCGTGCTCGACGCGCCGTACAGTGGATTCTGCTCCAGCCGGGCGGCGATGTGGTGCGCATGGTGATTGCTGCGCAGGAAGTCCCGTGCGATCTCGTCGTTCCTGACCCCGACCAGGCTCAGGAGAATGGCCGCTATGAGACCGGTCCGGTCCCGGCCGGCGGCACAGTGAAAAAGGACGGGGATGTTCCTGTCCAGGGAGTCGGCGATGATGCCGAAAACCTTCCCGATGGTGGGTGCGCCTTCAACGAGGTTCTTGTAGTAGCCCTCGGCGAGTGCCACGGGATCGCGACCGTCGGGAAACGGCTCGCGGCCGATCCGGCCCTCCGGCATCACGGAGAGATGGTATGTCTCGAGTTCCGGGAAGATGCGCTGGTCCTGGAGTCCGTCGCCGTCGGCCTCCTCGGCTGTTCGCAGGTCGATGATTACACCGATTCCCGCTTCGTCCAGGAGGTAGCCGCGATCACTCGTCGACAGGCCGTGCAGCGCGTCCGACCTGAACACGAGCCCGTGCCGGGTAGCCTGATCGTCGTCCAGCGCCAGTCCACCAAGATCCCGGAAGTTGAACAGGCTGTCGAACTCGAAGGACACTGGTCAGCCCCCTCGACATGTATGAAAAGATCTTGACGTCCGGTGGCAGAAGTGAATCCTACCCCAGGGCCGGGGCCCGCGAGGTGTCCGTTGAAATGACATCCGACAACAAGTGGTGGACGTGGGCGCGTGGTCTGGAATATGCCATGACCCGACGGCGCCGGAGAACGACCGTCCGCCACTCGTTGCCTTCGTGCCGGATGCTGGAACTCCGCGCCGTACCTGGCGCCGGCCCGAAGTCGAGCCCGACTCCGGGCTGCGCGTGGCCGCGGGCTGGCGGCATCCCGGCACCCGGTAATCAGAGCGGATCCGGCTCGTGGTGACATACGGGATTCACATCCACAACCATTCCGTAATAATCAGGCCAAGAATAGGTGGCGAAGCGGCGGCATCGTAACGTCCGAGGAGGTGTGTCGGGAATCGGACAGTCCGGTCCTCGTGACGGGCATCCGGGATGGCCCCGGAACGGGCCTGCCGTAACGCGAGGACACGGACGGACGGCGGACCGCGTCACGTTCGGCCCGGCGCTACGCGAGAGCCCGGCGCGAGACGGCGAGATCGCGGGTGCCGCGGATCGCCGCCACCGTCTCCAGGATCTTCCGGGTCGGTGCCACCTGGTGGGCCCGGAAGATCCTGGCGCCGAGCCACGCGCTCACCGCGGTCGCGGCCAGGGTGCCTTCCAGCCGCTCCGTCACAGGGCTGTCGAGGACCTCGCCGATGAAGTCCTTGTTCGACAGCGCAACGAGCACCGGCCATCCGGTGGCGACCAGTTCGGGCAGCCGGCGGGTCGCCTCCAGAGAGTGGCGGCTGTTCTTGCCGAAGTCGTGCCCGGGGTCGACGATGATGGCCTCGGGTCGCACACCGAGCGCTCTGGCGCGTTCGGCGAGCCCGGTCGTCGTGGCGACGATGTCGGCGACCACGTCGTCGTAGGTGACCCGGTGCGGGCGGGTACGCGGCGGCTGGTGCCCGGAGTGGGTGCAGACCAGGCCCAGCCCGTGTTCGGCGGCGACCTCGGCGAGCTGGGGATCGACGCCGCCCCACGCGTCGTTGAGCAGGTCGGCGCCCTCGGCCGCCACGATCCGGCCGACCTCGGCGCGCCAGGTGTCAACGCTGATCACGATGTCGGGGTGCCTGGCGCGGACCAGCGCGACGAACCCGCCGACCCGGCGCAGCTCCTCGGCCGCGTCGACATGCTCACCAGGGCCGGCCTTGACCCCGCCTATGTCGACGATCCGGGCGCCTTCCGCGACCGCGCGGTCGACGGCGGCCAGCGCCTCGCGCTCGCCGTAGGTGGCGCCCCGGTCGAAGAAGGAGTCCGGTGTCCGGTTGACGATCGCCATGATCACCAGGTCGGCCGGGTGGAACGTCAACGAACCGAGCCGCAGGTCACCGCCACAGCCCGCGGGGAGCACCGGGAGGGGGCCGGCCGGTGCTCCGGAAGCGTTCGGTGCTCCGGGAGCAGCGGCGGTTTCGACGTCGGTGGACATCCAGTCCAGCTTAACCGGTCACCCGCCCACGGACCGCCACGCGACCGTGGGCGGGAGCCCGCGCCCCGGTCGTTGGGCCAACGCCACGGCCTGGCCGCCGCACGGCTGTGAGCAGGGGCCGGCGCGCATCACGGACCTCTCCGAGCAGCCTGGCAACCGTGTACGCATGCGGACGGGGTGGCACATGCGGCGGAACTCTGCCGACCGTGTAACGATCGTTGGGTGTTGCTCGCTGTCGAGATCGTGGTTGTCGCCGCCATCGTCTTCGCCGTCGCGGCCCTGGCGGTGGGCAGGTTCGACCGATTGTCGCCTGCTCCGCGCGACGCGGCTGACCAGCGCCTGCCGTCACCGACGGTGTCCGCGGACGATGTGGCCGGTATCCGGTTCGAGATGGCGTTGCGGGGATACCGAATGGCTGACGTGGACGCTGTGCTCGCGCGCCTTGCCGACGAGCTCGCCTGGCGCGACGCCGAACTCGCGCGACGGGACGAGGAGATGGTCCGGCTGGCCTCCTTCGCCCGACTCGATCGCTACCCCTGGTCCGCCCGGGGCACGGGCCAGGGCGGCTGGAGAGGCCAGGCCGAGGGCCCGGACACCGCGGACACCCACCAGCCGACCGACACCGCCGGCACACGGCGTCCGTCGAACACCCCGGACAGCCCGCACAGTTCCCTGCCCGCGCCGCCATCGGGCTGACGCCCACCAGCGGCCGTACGCTGGAGGGTTACTGGCTCCCTGCCCGCGCCGGGTCGCCCGCTTGCCAGGCCCTGGATGCGGCGTGAGGCGTGGGGCTGTTCGTGGGGCTGTTCGTGGGGCTGCTGTCGTGTCGCACCGCCGTGGGTGGCGTGCGGGCGACACTGTGGTGGCTTTCCCGTCGTCCGCGGTGTCCTTATCGTGGGTGTTGGTTTGAATCGTGTTCGTGTTGGCGGTCCGGGGGTGTCTTTGGTGGTTTGCGGACCTGTCAGCCTGTGTCTGTTGTGGCGCTGCGGGGTGACGTGTTTCGGTTCCCGGCCTGTTCTCCGGGATAATCGCTGGTGGTAGCAGGTCCGACGGCAGGAAGAGGTGCACCGATGGCGGCCATGAAGCCGCGGACGGGTGACGGTCCGCTCGAGGTCACCAAAGAGGGGCGCAGCATAATCATGCGCGTCCCGCTCGAAGGGGGTGGCCGTCTCGTGGTGGAGCTGTTGCCTGACGAAGCGAAAGATCTTGGGGACGCGTTGAAGTCGGCGGCCGGCTAAGCATGCGCAGCCAGCGTGTCTGACGTTGTGGACAGCGGTTGGGCTGCTGCCCGCCCACCGATTGTGAGGCCGTGGGCCGGTGCCCCGCTGGACGCCGGTGCGCCGGTCCTGGCTTTGCTGACCCTCCCGCGGGAGGACGCGGGTGCGTTCGCGGTCGTCACCCCGGCCGGACGCGCGGTCGGCGAGTCGCTCGGCATAGATCTTGATCTTCTGCTTGCCGGGGAACGCGCCAGTGGCGACCAGGCCGAGGTGATCGCTATCCCGTTGGGGCGTGCTGCCGGCCCACGTAAGTTGCTGCTGGTGGGAGCCGGCAGACGGGACGCGGCGGCGTGGCGGGCCGCTGGTGCCGCGCTGGCTCGCCGGGCCGGGCCGGCCGACCGGGCCGCCGTGCTCGCGGACGCCCACGCCGGTGTCGACGCCGCCGCCGCGCGGGCCTTTGCCGAGGGTCTGGCGTTGGCCTCCTACCGACCGCTTGCCGCTTCCGGGCGCCCGACCGCCGCGGTGGGTGAGGCGAACGCCCCGCGCGGCACAGCGGGGCACGTCGATGGCCTCGGCGCCGGCAGCGCCACCGTCGAGCCAGCCGCTGCCAGGCCTGCCACTGTCGAGCCTGCCACTGTCGAGCCGGTCGCTGCCGGCACCGAGGCTGCCGCTGGTGCCGGGTCCGACGTCGCCGACGAGCCGTCGAAGATCCTGCGTGAGGTGACCCTCATCGTCGCGGATCCGCGGGACGCCGATCTGCGAGCGTCGCTCGCCGCCGCCGACGCGACCGCTCGTGCCGTCCACCTCGCCCGTGATCTGATCAATACGCCGAGCCTGCTGAAGTCACCGGCCTGGTTCGCCGACCGCGCGGTCGAGCTCGCCCGGGCCGCCGGCCTCGACGTCGAGGTACTTGGCCCCGACGAGCTGGCTGACGAGGGCTTCGGTGGGCTGGTCGCGGTGGGCGCGGGCTCGACGCGCTCACCGCGGCTGGTGCGGCTGACGTACAACGCCCCCTCGACCGATGGCTCCTCGACCGACGGCCCCGCGACGGCCGGGCAGCGGACGCCGGTGGACGCCCGGCACGTGGTGCTGGTGGGCAAGGGGATCACCTTCGACTCCGGTGGCCTGTCGCTGAAGCCCGCGACGTCCATGACCGCCATGAAGACCGACATGTCCGGCGCGGCGGCCATCCTCGCGACCGTGGTGACGCTGCCTGCCCTGCGGGCTCCCGGACGCGTCACCGCGCTGCTCTGCCTCGCCGAGAACATGATCGACGGGGGTGCGCTGCGGCCTGGGGACGTCATCTCCTGCTGGGGCGGTACCACCGTCGAGGTGCTCAACACCGATGCCGAGGGGCGTCTGGTGCTCGCCGACGGGCTCGCCTACGCAGCCACCCTGGCACCGGACGCGATCGTCGACCTGGCGACCCTCACCGGCGCGATCGCGATCGCCCTGGGCCGCCGGACGGCCGGCCTGTTCGCCTCGGACGAGGTCCTGGCCGATCAGCTCTCGTCCGCGGCGGCGGACGCGGGCGAACGGGTGTGGCGTCTCCCGCTGGTCGAGGACTACCGGCCGGCGCTGGAGTCCACCGTGGCCGACCTGGCGAACACCGGTACCGCGCTGAACGTCTCCGGCGGGTCGATCACGGCCGCGCTCTTCCTGCGGGAGTTCACTGGTGGCCTGCCCTGGGCACACCTGGACATCGCCGGCACCGCCCGGTCCGACTCCGACGACGGTGAGATCAGCAAGGGCGGAACGGGCTGGGGCGTACGTACTCTCCTGGCCTGGCTGGCCTCCTGAGCCCTGCCATGGCGTTGCCGGCAGCCCGGTGACCTATGCCGATACGGCATAGGTCAGGTCCGGCGCGGGTCGTGTCCGACGGATGTCCCATCACGCGGGAAGCCATCTGGATCACTGGCCGGGTAAACCGGCATCCGTCCGGAACGGCCCGGTCGCGCGAAGGTGCGGAAAACACGTAAGGACGAAAAACCGGCCTGAAGCCGGCCTGGCTGCGCGAGCGGCAGAAACAGCCTGGCCGAACGACCGGCCCGGTCTAACCGACCGGTGAGGACTTGGCGACCACGGCGACCAGGAGGCCGCCGTTGCCCGTGGTCAGGAGCATGGGGGTCAGCCGGCTGTCGTCACGGACGGCGGTGACCAGCTCCCGGGCCGCGGTGGTCTCGGCGTCGCGGGCGTCGGGGTCGGCAACCCGTCCGCCGGCGAGCGCGCCGGTGAAGACCACGATGCCGCCCGCCCGTAGCAGCCGGAGGGCCTGGTTGAGGTAGTCGGTGGCCTCACGCTGGTCCCCGTCGCAGAAGACCAGGTCGTAGGCGCTGTCAGTGAGCCTGGGCAGGACGTCGAGCGCGCGTCCGGTGATCAGCCGACTGCGGTTGGGCGCCATGCCGGCGTCCGCGTACGTACGGCGGGCCAGCCGCAGG
>NZ_JWIO01000001.1:101399-102275 GCF_001017755.1 Protofrankia coriariae | reverse complement strand
CGGCGGGCCAGCCGCAGGTGCTCCGCTTCGACGTCGATGGTGGTCAGGGTCCCGTCCGGACGCATCCCGCGCAGCAGCCAGGTACCGGACACGCCGGTACCTGTCCCAATTTCGACAACTGTGCGGGCTGCCACAGAGGCGGCAAGGAAGCGCAGGATGGAACCGGTGCCCGGGGCGACCGGGACGATACCGACCTCCTCGGCGCGGGCTCGGGCAGCCCGCAGGGGAGGGTCTTCCAGCAGGAAGCCCTCCGTGTATGCGGCGGTCGAATCGACGGCCCCGGTGACTGTGTCGGGCATGACATAGGCAGCCTACGGGAACGCCGGGTGCTGATGGCGCGTTCGTCTTGGCAACGCGCCTCGTGTCGGGGATGGATCGAGGGGAGAACAGCCGGTGTCCGCTGCGGGTTTTGCCGCGCCATGGCCGGCGCGTCGGGTACGTTCGTCTCGAACCGATCGAGAGGCGGCTGTGAACGGACAGGACGCGCGCCTGGCCACGTTCACGTCTGGCCGGCCGGCTCCACCGCGTCCGGCCTCGGACGAGGAGGCCACCGGGTCTGTCGCGGCCGATGTCGCTGGCGCGGTCGGTAGCGATCCGGCCGCGTGGGTGCCGCCCACGTGGGAAGAGGTCGTACGGGACCACGGTAACAGGGTGTACCGTCTTGCTTACCGTCTTACGGGTAATGCCCACGATGCCGAAGACCTCACCCAGGACGTCTTCGTGCGTGTGTTCCGGTCGTTGGCGGACTACACACCCGGCACCTTCGAGGGCTGGCTCCACCGGATCACCACGAACCTCTTCCTGGACCGGATGCGGCGCCAGCAGAAGATTCGTTTCGACGCGTTGCCGGACGACCCCGAGCGGCTGGCCGGCCGC
>NZ_JWIO01000001.1:88328-101391 GCF_001017755.1 Protofrankia coriariae | reverse complement strand
CCCCGAGCGGCTGGCCGGCCGCGAGGCGAGCCCTGAGGCTGTCTACGCGGAGTCGCACTTCGACGCCGACATCGAAGGCGCGCTTGCCGCGCTTCCGCCGGACTTCCGGGCCGCGGTCGTTCTCTGCGACATCGAACAGCTCTCCTACGAGGAGATCGCGCAGACCCTGGGAGTGAAGCTCGGCACGGTCCGCAGCCGGATCTCCCGGGGACGCGCGATGCTGCGGCAGGCACTCGCCGACCGGGCGCCGCGCTCCGCGGTCTCCTCGGCCACGGCCGGAGAAGTGGCGCTGCTGGCTGCGGTCGATGAGCCGGCCGGGGACGCGGCCGTTTCCCCGACGGTACTGACCGGGCCGCAGGCCTCGCTCGCCGCCGATACCCACGCCCTGGCTGATGACGGGGCGCGCCGGTCACACCGATCGCACCGGATCGCTCGCCGGACGGTGGCTCCGAACGCACAGCCGACCACGGCGAATGTGGGCGGTGCAACGTCCACGCCGGAGCGGCAGGCGTGAGCGGACACCACCTTGGTGAGCGGATCGCTCAGCTGGTCGACGAGCAACTCGACCACGACGACCGGGACCGTGCCCTGGCGCACCTCGCCCGCTGTCCCGCCTGCCAGTGGGAGGTAGCCGAACTGCGTCGTCTCAAGGCGCGGTTGGCAGCGCTCGGCGGCCCTGTGCTGCCGGGTTGTGTGGCGGACCGGCTGCTGCGGATGGCCGTGGCCGCCATCCCCACCCGGTTCGCCGCGGGCACTCCCTCCGTGGCAAGCACCCCCTTCGTCACGGACACGGGTGCCCCCTTCGCCCCGGACAACGGCCGGGCGCATCCGGCTGGCCCGGCGCTGCCAGCCGGTCCGGGGCTTCCGGCTGATCCGGCGGTTCCCGTCGGCTGCCCGGTCGCACAACTGCCCGCCGACCCCCTTGGAACGTTCCGTTCTGATCACTCCCACCGCTGGGGAGACGCCCGCGCCGCTGGCTCGACGTGGTCGACGCCACAGACACATGTGCCCACCGGGAGGCGGACGTTCGCGATCGGGCAGGCCGTCGCGGTCTCGCCCGCGGCCCTGTCGGGGACGTCGGCAAAGGACGGCCGGAGGACGGCCGGATGGCCGGCCCACCCACGGATGACGCCGCGCGTGACCATGCCGGTCACCGGTGGCCGGCGTCCGCCGTCCGGGCCGGTGGACCCGCGTGTACGCGCGGCGCACCGCCGTAGCCGCGCCAGGCGCACCCTGGTGGGCTCGGCGGCCGTGCTGCTCTTCGCCGTCGCGGGAGCCGCGTTCGGGGAGGCGCGTGCCCCCGGCGGGCTGCCCGCGTCGTCGACCCGTCCGGTTGTGGTGCCGGTGGTGCAGCCGAGCCTTGCCACCGGCGTCACCGAGATCAGGGTCAGCCGCCTGTTGCCGGCGGCCGCCGTGGTGTCCGTGCCAGTCAGCGTGCGACGCCCTCTCGCCAGCAAGCCGTAGGCGGAAACCGGCACCCACGCGGCGAAAGCCACTTAGGGCGTGTCTGACGGATGTTCGATCGCGCGGACGGCGCCCAGACGACCACCCGCCGCGTTGTCGTCGTCGCCCATGGCTCCGCTATGAAACGCCCCCATCCACCGCTACGCGCTGCACGGGGACCCCGCTGTCTCCGCCTTGCGGGAGGCCGCCTGGATCACCGCCCGCATCGACCAACATCCATCAGACACGCCCTGACAGCCGAAGGCGCCGTGGCTGGGAAGAACCTCTGTCCGTATGACGGACGTCACCTACGCTGCTCCGGCAGTCCGGGAGCCGTGCCGCAGGCCGTACGGTGGTAGGCGCGTGAGCGGTGCGCTATGGTCATCCGCCTGCGGGTGTCACGGCGGTTGACGGCGCTCAGCTCGTCTCCGAACACGTTCCGGAGCCGGTCTGCTGAATATCGGTGGCTATGCCGGGCTTTCCAACGCGTCGCGAGGAGCGACTCGCGGCGGGTCCGGAGCCAGGCGACGATCCGGAGGGCAGGCCCCAGTGGCGGTCGGGAGGCGAAGCGGTCATGAGTAGCGGCAGCGAGAATGTCGCCATCCCCTCGCACTCCGGACCCGTCACGGGGTATCCGCCGCAGGCGGGATCCACCGCGAACGTGTCCGCTGGCCTGGGGTCGGGCGGGGCGAAGCAGGAATTGCCGGAGCCAGGTCATATCACCGGAATGACATATTCAGGTACACAACGTGATGTGAGCCGACTCGGTGGCGTTGTTGGTGGGCCGTCCGACCCGCCGACCAATCCGTGGTGGGCCCGCCCGGCGTCGGCGCCGATGTCGGTTGCCGGTGCCGGGAGGCCCGGCGCTGCCGCGCCGCAGACCGGATTCCGGCGGCCGGCCGGTGCCCAGTGGTGGGGCGCTACCGCGCGTACGAGCGTCAGCGCCGGCCCGGTGGCCGCCGACGTCACGACTGCCGAGGGCGCCGCGGGCGGCGATGCAGCAGCCGCTGTCGGTCCTGCCGGCGGCAGCGTGTGGGCGGGTGATCACACCGCTGCTGCTGCTGTGCTGGCCGACGTCGGGTATCCGGGCCGGACGGGTAGGACGCGGGGGGTCGCGCCAGTAAGATTCCGCCGCCTTTCGTCGCTCCCGGTGACGGCGATGCTGCTCGCGGGGCTGCTCGGTGGGGTGGTCGGCGGCGTGATCGGCGCCTACGGCGCGTCCGGTAGCGACCACGGCCAGACGGCATCGTCCGCGTCCGCCTCGCCGGACACGGCAGGCGGCACGTCAGCCCCGGGTGAACGCAGCGTCCCCGTCTCCGTCATTGCCGCGCGGGTGCTGCCGTCCGTGGTCACGATCAGCGTGGTCACCCAGGCCGCGACCGCGACCGGTTCCGGTGTGATCATCAGGCCGGACGGCTACATCCTGACCAACAACCACGTGCTGGCCAATGTCACCGCGAGAGCGCGCGTCTCGGTGACCCGCTACCAGAACCTGCAGCCGATTCCGGTGGAGATCGTCGGTCGTGATCCCCGGACCGACCTCGCCGTCATCCGGATCCGGACGGCCGACCCGCTACCCGCGGCGACGCTGGGACGTTCCGGATCGCTCGTGGTCGGCGCGCCCCTGATCGCCATCGGCGCGCCCCTGGGGCTGGCCGGGACCGTGACCACGGGCATCGTCAGCGCACTGGACCGTGACCCGACCGTACCGGTGGAATCCGGCGGGGAGTCGCTGCTCATCGGCGCGATCCAGACCGACGCGGCCATCAACCCCGGCAACTCGGGCGGCCCGTTGCTGGACGGGAACGGCCAGGTCATCGGGATCAACACCGCGATCGCGACCGTGCCCGGTGGTTACGGTGAGCGCGGCATGTCCGGGAACATCGGTGTTGGTTTCGCCATCCCGATCGACTACGCGAAGTCGGTGGCCGATGAGATCATCCGGACCGGGCGGGCCACCCATCCGCACATCGGGGTGTCCGCGGTCACGGTTACGGCGAACGCCGCCGCGGCCGGGGCGTCTTCCGGCGCCCTGGTCCGTGGCGTCGAGGCAGGGGGGCCGGCGGCGCTGGCCGGGCTGCGTCCCGGCGATCTCATCACCAGGATCGGAGACATCGCCGTCGGCAACATCAACGATCTGATCACGGCGAGCCGGGCGCACCGGGTCGGCGAACGGATCACTGTGACGTTCGAGCGGGACGGCCGGGCGCAGGCCGCCCAGGTGACCCTGCAGGAGCAGTCCGGCTGACCGTGCGGCCCTGACCGGTCGTGGCCAGATACCCGTGTCCGGTAGTTGATGGTTGGTGCGGGTATGGTGGGTGAAACATGGCCGATGCTCGGAGCTTCGGGAACGGCCCCGGAACTTCTGCCTTGAAACTTCAGCCCTGGAGCTGTTGTAACGATGGCTGTAGCGATGACGGCGTTGTGGCAATGGTGGCATTGTGACGACGGCGACATGGTGGGCGGTCGTCCAGGTGTTGCCCGTCCGGCTGAAGCTCGATCGGGCACGTTCTGGGCAGTGGTTGGCCGGTGGGTGTTGGGAAGCGTGTTTCGTTGATCGTGATGGCAGGGTAGTGTGAGGCTGTGTTCAACGGCGTCGGATGGGGCGAGATCGCTGTCCTGATGGTGATCGGCCTCTTCGTGTTCGGCCCGGAGCGGTTGCCCAAGGTCGCCCGTGACGCGGGCCGGCTGCTGCGCCAGATCCGCCAGGCCGCCACCGGGATGCGCGATGAGCTGCGCTCCGAGCTCGGCCCGGAGTTCGCCGACCTCGATCTGCGGACTCTGCACCCCAAGACCTTCGTCCGCAAGCATCTGCTCGAGGACGACGATCCGTTGCTTCCGCCGTACCTGTCCAAGCGGACGTCCTTCGACAAGATGCTCTTCGACGACGACTCCGATGCTCTTCCCGGGGCGGCGGAGCCGCCTCGTCCACGGCTTTCCTACGACTCAGGCTCCTATGAGGACGCCGCCATCCAGGTGAAGCCCACCCTGTCGCTGACCAAGGCGTCGTCGAACGAAACGTCCCTGGCGAAGCCGTCGTTGACCAAGCCGTCGTTGACCACATCGTCGTCCGGCTCCGCGTCCTCCACCTCCCTGACGAAGACCACCTCCGGCAGCCCGGGCCGGTCGGGCCTGGAGGTGTCCTCCGGGGCGGGCGGTGACGCCCCCGCGACCGGTGGCGGCACCGCGGCCGGCCAGCCGCCGGCCGCGCCGTTCGATACCGACGCGACCTGAGCTCCCGACCCGTCCAGCAGGGCGTTTGACCGGCGGCCCAAGAGGCCCGTTCAGAAGACAGCCGCGTTCCAGCGTTTCCGCCGCGAACCACGGCCGCACCTTGCAGATCACCGATGAAGATCTGCTGGATCCACTAGATCTTGGCCGGACTCGGGTGGGTCAGCGCTGCCGGGTCGGGGTGAGGCCGAGGGAACGGCCGGCCAGTCCGCGGGAGCGGGACGACAGGCGTTCGGCCACCCCCCGGAGGATCTTCCCCGCTTCGGAGTCCGGATCGGAGATCGCCAGCGGAACGCCGTTGTCCCCGCCTTCCCGCAGCCGGACGTCGATCGGCACCTGGGCGAGCAGGGGCACCTCGTGCCCGAGGACCCGGCTGAGACGCTCGGCCACGGCCATGCCGCCGCCGGAGCCGAAGACGTCCACCCGCCCGTCACAGTGCGGGCAGGGCAGCCAGGCCATGTTCTCGATCACGCCGACGACGTTCTGCCGGGTCTGGACCGCCACGGTGCCGGCCCGCTCCGCGACCTCGGTCGCGGCAAGCTGTGGAGTGGTGACCACAAGAAGTTCGGAGGACGGCACGAGCTGAGCCAGCGAGATCGCGATGTCACCGGTGCCCGGGGGCAGGTCGAGCAGTAGGACGTCGAGGTCGCCCCAGAACACGTCCGAGAGGAACTGCTCCAGCGCGCGGTGCAGCATTGGGCCACGCCAAGTAACAGGCTGATTTCCTCGTGTGAACATGCCGGTGGAAATGACCTTGACGCCATGTGCCTGCGGCGGCATGATCATCTTTTCGACCTGGGTGGGCGGACGGTTCACGCCCAGCATCCGGGGGATCGAGTGCCCGTAGATGTCGGCGTCGAGGACGCCGACCGACAGCCCGGAGCGAGCCATCGACGCGGCCAGGTTGACCGTCACCGACGACTTGCCGACGCCGCCCTTGCCGCTGGCCACCCCGTACACCCGGGTCAGCGAGCCGGGCTGGGCGAACGGGATCGCCCGGGTGGCGGTCCCCCCGCGCAGCTTCGTGTGCAGGGCGGTGCGCTGCTCGGCCGTCATCACCTCAAGACGGACCCGCGTACCCCACACGCCCGGTACCGCGGTGACCGCCCGCTCGACCCGAGCGACGATCTCCTCACGCATCGGGCAACCCGCGACCGTCAGCAACACCACGACTTCCACGGTGTTGTCATCGGTGACGCGTACCGACTCGACCATGTCCAGTTCGGTGATCGGACGCCCGATCTCAGGGTCGAGCACCGTTGCGAGAGCTGCCTGGATCGCGTCCGCGCTAGGCCGGGAAGCAGACAAGAGAACCTCGACCGGTCTGTGTGATGGTGCGTGCGGCTCCTGCCTACACGCCTGCACGTCCACCATAGCCGTAGGTCCAGCCCGGACGCGTCCGACAAGGTCCGAACCCGGCCGCTTCCGGTGCGGGCGGGGCGGGGACAGGACGAGCGGCTGCCGGCGGTGCGCCGACCAGCGCCCTGGCCCAGCCGGGCCGTCCATGATCTTCCGCGGGCCGTGCACGGCTGTCGAGAGGTGATGTGCTGGCTGTCAACCCGTCAGGGTCGGTCAAATTGTCGATCATCTGACATCCCTGGCGAGTCCGAGCCCGCTCCCATACCGCCGACGTACTCTGATCCACGTGACGGTGGACGAGCAAAGAGTGGAACAGGAACCGCTGGTCGACCCGCGATCGATGCGCGCATGGCGTCAGTTCCTGCGAGCTCATTCCTACGTTACCCGCAAGCTGGAAAGCGACCTCGAAGCCGAGCACCATTTGCCGCTGGCCTCCTACGACGTGCTGGTGCAGCTTTCCGAGGCGCCGGAAGGCGCGCTGCGGATGAACGAGCTCGCGGAGGCGGTGCTGCTGTCACGCAGCGGACTGACCCGGTTGGTCGACCGGCTGGAACGTGAGAGCCTGGTCGAGCGCCGCTCGTGTCCGTCGGACGCGCGGGGGACGCTGGCCACCCTCACCCCGGAAGGCCGCCAGCGGCTGCGGGTCGCGTCCCGGACCCATCTCGCCGGGGTGTCCAAACACGTGACCAGCCATTTCAGCCCTGACGAACTGGACACACTCGCAGACCTGCTGGGCCGGCTCGACCATTACCCACCCGCGCGGCAGCCACCGGGCGGCGGCTGCGGCCAGGGCGCGTAGCCGGTTAGCGGTTCGGCGCCGGGCCGGTCGCTGGCTGGTCCTGGCCGGTCAGCGGTTCGGTGCCGCGGCCCGCGGCGACCAGCGCGTCCAGCGCCCGCCGGGTGGTCGTCTCCGCGCCGAGCGACTGGGGTTTGCTTGCGCCGTGGAAGTCGCTCGCGCCGGTGACGATCAGATCCAGGTCCGTGGCCAGCTGGCGTAGCCGGGCGCGCGCGTCCGGGGTGTGGTCGGGATGGTCCACCTCCAGGCCGCCGAGGCCGTCGCGGGCCAGCCGCGCGATCACGTCCGGGCCGATGGTCGCGCCCCGCCGGCTGGCGAACGCGTGCGCCAGCACGCTGACCCCGCCGGCGTCGCGGACGAGACGGATCGCCTCGGCCACGTCCGGTTCGTCCTTGTCCACCCAGTAGCGGCCGCCGGCGCCGATCCAGGCGGGGGTGAAGGCATCCTGGACGCTGCCCACCAGACCGGCCTCGACAAGCGCCTCGGCCACGTGTGGGCGTCCGACCACGCCGTCGGCCAGGGCACGGACCCGCTCCCAGGCCACCGGATGGCCGTCGGCGGCCAGCTTCTCCACCATGCGCTGGGCGCGGGTGACCCGTTCGGCGCGCAGCCGGGCCCGGACCTCGGCGAACACCGGCTCGACCGGGTCGAACAGGTAGGCGAGCAGGTGCAGGCTCACCCAGCGGTCGCGGCCGACCCGCACCCGGCAGGAGATCTCCGCCCCCGGCAGCAGGGTGAGGCCGGCGGGCAGCGCCGCCGCGGCCTCGGCCAGGCCCGCGGTGGTGTCATGATCGGTGAGCGCGATGGCGGCCAGGCCTGACGCGGCCGCGAGGCGGACAACGTCGGCGGGCGGCAGCAGGCCGTCCGACGCCGTCGAATGGGTGTGCAGGTCGGCTGCGTCCGCCGGGATCGCCGGATGCGTGTTCAGCCCGCCCTCCCTTCCCGTCCGCGGGCCTGCCCCTCCCACGGGCCTTTCCCGCCCGCGGGGCATGCCCGGAGCAGGAGCACATGCGCGGGATCACATATGTGGAATCACATATGTGGGGGCGGGCGCGGAACACCGGTTTCCGCCCGGCCACCCGCTCACAATATCCGTTCGGCATCCGATCGACGGTGCCCACCTGCCGTATCCGTATCCGCTTTGCCGGCGTCCGCCTTGGTGACCCACAGCGTTCGCCTGTGGTTTTCCCTGGATCACTTTCCGCTGTGACCGGGTCGCCGCTAACGTCCCGGTACTGTGACGGTCGGCCCCGTGACAACGGCGGGCCTCGTGGCTCCTGGATGCTCCGGGCGGGATTCTGGGCGGGATGTTGTGAACAGGACTTCGGCAGGCAGGGGCACTCCGGCGGGCAGCGGTACTCCGGCGGGCGGGAGCGCCGCGGATACCGGCCCCGTGGCTGGCGGCTCGGACGGTACGGACGCCGGCCTGCACCGGCGGAGCCTGGCCGGCGTCGCGTCCCGGCGAGGTTTTCTCGCGGGCGGGGCGCTGCTGCTGGCGGCCGTGGGCTGCTCGGACGGCGGGCCGTCCGGAGGCGGTACGCCCGCACCGCCGCGCCCGACCGGGCGGGCGACCCTGCGGCCGGCGACCCCGATCCCCGGCGTCGGTGACGGGGTGTTCTCCCTCGGTGTGGCCAGCGGCGATCCGCTGCCCGACGGGGTGATCCTGTGGACGCGGCTGGTGGCGCCGCCCTCGGGTGGCACGCCGCTGCCCAGCGGCGACATCCCGGTCGACTGGCAGGTCGCCACGGACGAGAAGTTCGCCGACGTCGTCGCGGCCGGGACGCAGGCCGCCACGCCGGGGCTGGCGCACTCGGTGCATGTCGACGTCCGTGGCCTGCAGCCGGGCCGGGCGTACTTCTACCGGTTCCGCGCCGGCACCGTGCTGAGCCCGGTCGGCCGGACCCGCACCGCGCCGGCCGCCTCGGCTGCGGTGTCGAGCCTGAGTTTCGCGCTGGCGAGCTGCCAGGACTTCCAGAACGGCTACTGGCCGGCGTACAACGCGATCGCCACCGACAATCTTGATCTTGTCGTCCACGTCGGTGACTACATCTACGAGTACGACCCGAACAGCCGGTTCCCGGACCGCCGTCACACCGCCCCGGCCACCCCCGGTCTCAACCAGCTCCGGACCCTCGACGACTACCGGAATCGTTACACACAGTACAAATCCGATCCCGCTCTGCAGGCCGCGCACACCGCCGCGCCCTGGGTGGTCGTCTGGGACGACCACGAGACCGAGAACGGCTACGCGGGCCTCACCGACGAGTCCGGCGACACCGGGGACAAGCACCAGGACCCGGCCGCGTTCGCCCGGCAGCGGGCCGCCGCCTACCAGGCGTACTACGAGCACATGCCAATCCGGGTCGGCTACGTCCCCGACTCACCGGACCTGAGGATCTACCGTCGGTTCACCTTCGGTGACCTGCTCACCCTCAACATGATGGACACCCGGCAGTACCGCACCCCGCAGCCCGGCCGGGTGTCCCAGGACATCGGTGACGCGTCGCTCGGGGAGAACAACACCGCCGGGACGATGAGCGGCGCCGAGCAGGAGGCCTGGCTCATCGACGGCCTGCGGGCGTCGTCCACCCGGTGGAACGTGATCGCCCAGCAGACGATGATGGCGCAGCTGCACGCGCGGATCGCACCCGGTCTCGGTGACGTCCTCACCAATCTCGACCAGAACGACGGCTACGTACCGTATCGCACCAGGCTGCTGTCCGCCGTCCGCGACAGCCGGGCGCGCAACCCCGTGGTGCTCTCCGGCGACATCCACTCCGCATGGGTGAACGACCTGCGGGTCGACTTCAACCGGCCGGAGACGCCCGTGATCGGCACCGAGTTCGTCTGCACGTCCGTCAGCTCGGGGTTCCTCATGGTCAGCGACGACCTCGTCCGGATGAACAACCGGCTGCTCAACCCGCATGTGCGCTACTTCCGCGGGGACCGGCGCGGCTACACCCGCGTGCGCGTCACCCCCGGGGAGTGGCGGGCCGAGATGCGGGTGGCCGAGACGATCGAGCGCCGGGACGCGCCGGTCACCACCGACGCCACCTGGGTGGTCGAGGACAGCCGTCCCGGCGCCCAACTGGCCTGAGCGCCGCCGCCCCTGGCACGGGGGCCGCGCCCGGACTGGCCGCGGGCGGGGCCGAGCCGGAGCGGGTCAGGCCGGCGGCGCGAGGAAGCGGAGCAGGCCCGGCCGCAGGACGATCCGGGCGGGCAGGTCCGCGACCGGGTCGCCGTCGGCGTAGAGCTGGAACGGCCGGTCGGCGTCCACCCGGACACTGCGTGCCCGCAGCACCTCGACGTGCGCGGAGTCCACATGCCGCCCGGAGAACACCTTCGGGAACGTCGACAGGAAGGTGATCTTGCCGCAGTGCGCCAGCAGCACGACGTCAAGCAGCCCGTCGTCGAGCTCCGCCTCGGGCGCCAGGCGCATCCCGCCGCCGTAGCAGGCGGAGTTCGCCACCGCCACCGTCCAGCCGACGAGCTCGCGCGGGGCACCGTCGTCGATCTCCACGGTGAACCGGGCCGGCTTCCACGCCGCCGCCGCCCGTAACGCGCCGTAGGTGTAGACCTGCTGGCCACGGACGAACCGGGCCCGATTGGCGATCACCTGAACGTCCGAGTCGAAGCCGACGCTGGCGATGCCGAGGTAGGCCCGCCCGTTGGCCTCGGCCAGGTCGATGCGACGCTCGACGCCGCTGGCCAGGGCGGTGGCGGCGATCACCGGATCCCGGCTGACGCCGACGGTGCGCAGGAAGTCGTTGCCGCGCCCCCCGGGCAGCACGGCGAGCAGCCCACCCAACCGGGCCACGGTCTCGGCGACCCGGCCGGCGAGACCGTCCCCGCCGAGGGCGACCGCCACCCGGCCGTCGGCCACGGCCTGCTCGGCGAGATCGGCGGCATGGTCGATGTCGCGGGTCCGCTCGACGCGCACGTCCGCCGCCCAGCGCCGCAGCGCGGCGGACACGTCCGGCAGCGCCCGTGCGGCCCGTCCGCCACCGGCGTGCGGGTTGACGATGAGCAGCAGCCGCCGCCGGTCCACCTCCGCCACCGGCGGGNCCGCCACCGGCGGGGCGGCCGCCGTCCCAGGTTCTGTCATCCCCGCCAGCCCTTCTCGTTCCTGGCCCTGTTTCCCGGCCTCGCGCACGCACGTTCGCCGGCAGGATCATCCGCTGCCGGGCACGGCCCGGCCGTCGATGAGCCTACGAGCCCCGGAAAAGACGGTTCAGTGATCTTTGATGGTTGGCTGGCCACCACCGCCGTCAACCGCCAGGGATTCAGTGGTCTGTTCCGGCCGGAGCCTACGACACACGCCGTGTCGCGGTGCGAAATCCCTTACACGTGTCGGCATCAACGATCTTACGCAGCCTGGTTGACGTGATGGTGACTGGTCAGTTGATCGGCCGTGCGGTGGGGAACGCCTGGCTCGCAGGATTGAGGTGGCGTTTTCTTCGTCGGTGGCGAACTGTGACAGGCCAGCGGTATGGCCCGGAGGTGGCGGGGCCGTACCGCTGGCCTGTCACGATGAGGCCCCTGGGGCGGGGATGGCGGCTACGGTGCGGGCTGAGAGGCTACAGATGGGTGCTGTCAGCGCCGAACAGCAGGCAGGTGGCGAGCATCTCGGTGCTGCGCAGATCCCACAGGACGAGGTGCTCGAGCAGGAGCGTGGCCGCGTCGGACGGCCAGAGCGCGACCCACAGCCACACCCCGTGGGCCTCCCCGACGAACACCGCCCGGTCGGGTGGGCAGAGCACCGGCCACAGGGCGGTCGGATGCCCGGCCGCCTCGATCTTCTCCTCGGGCTTGCCGCCGATGCGCTCCGGATCGGTGCCGGACAGCCCCGCCAGCCGCGCCCCGAGACCCGTCCCGGGCTCCTCGGCGACGAGGACCAGCTCGGCCGGCCCACCGAGCGGGGACGGCCCGCCGGCGGCGAACGCGGNNCCCGCCGGCGGCGAACGCGGTGGCCCGCGGCCCGGTGCGCTCGTCACCGGCCCAGGCGACCCCGCTGCCGAACCAGTGCACCGGCATCGGCCAGGGCACCCAGACCGGCGCCGTGGCCGCGCGCGCCAGGAAGAGCAGCGCCTGCTCGCGGGACGACGTCGCGACCCGGTACGGTGCGACCTCCCCGTGCTCCTCGCAGCGCCACTGGTCGTTCCACAGATCAGGTGGACGCAGTGCCCCCAGGCACCGGGGACAGGCAGGAGGGGTCGTCACCGGTGGGCTCCCCGGCGGACCTCCAGGCGATACGCACCATTCGACGACGCTTTCATAGCCGTGGTCACTTCCCTTGGCTTTCGTTCGTCAAACCCGTCGCGGGCGGACCACGGACGCCTCGCCCCGCAGCCTTCGTCCGTCACCGTGAAGCCGCTGCGGAACCACTGTGAGAGGCCACAGTGGGAAGCCCGGTGAGAGGCCGGTGAGAGGCCACTGTGGAAAGTCACCGTGGGACCGCCGCGGAGCCACTGCGGAGCCGCCGTTGGAGTCGCCGTGGATGTTTTGCCCTGCCCGAGAGGGTGCTTCATCTCGCCCGGGCCGGGTATTGCCTGACCGGGTGGCATCAGTGGACGTCACAACGGGTGTTGTGCTCGGCCGTCCGGCGTGGTCCGTGTGGCTGGTGTGACTGTGCGCTCGGCTCCGGCGTCCGGGATCCCGGCGTCGGCACGGCGCGTACATGTACGCGCGTGTCCACTCGGTCGTCCGGTCGTCCGGGCATCGCCGCTGGTTGACGGTTGTTGCCGGTTGTTCGGTATCCCGACGTTGTCCCGTCCCGCGTGGCGCCGCCCTTCCGAGCGTCCTGTGCACGAAGGTGGAGTGGTGGCATCCATGGGCAAGGTCGAACCGTTCTGGGTGGCGGGCCGGCCGGCGACGGGTTCGACGGCATTCGAGGTGCGTCACCCGTGGGACGGCCGTCCGATCGCCACGGTCTCGCAGCCGGACGCCGGCCAGGTGGACGTGGCGGTGGCCGCCGCCGCCCGGGCCGCGCGGGAGCTGGCGGCCGTCTCGGCGCACGGCCGGGCCGCCGCCCTCACCCACGTCAGCGGCCGGATCGCCGAGCGCGGTGAGGAGATCGCCGCGCTCATCACCGCCGAGAGCGGCAAACCGCTGACCTGGGCGCGGGCCGAGGTCGCCAGAGCGACGTCGACCTTCCGCTGGGGCGCGGAGGAGGCCCGGCGCTGGTCCGGGGACCTGCAGCGGCTCGACACCGACCCGGCGGGGGCGGGGCGGCTG
>NZ_JWIO01000001.1:84584-88323 GCF_001017755.1 Protofrankia coriariae | reverse complement strand
CCCGGCGGGGGCGGGGCGGCTGGCCGTGGTCCGGCGCGTCCCCCGCGGCCCGGTGCTGGGGATCACGCCGTTCAACTTCCCGCTGAACCTGGTCGCGCACAAGGTCGCGCCGGCGCTGGCCGTCGGCGCGCCGATCATCGTCAAGCCGGCGCCGAAGACGCCGCTGTCGTCCCTGCTGCTCGCCGAACTGCTCGCCGAGACCGACCTGCCCGAAGGGTCGTGGTCGGTGCTGACCGTGCCGAACGAGGCCATGCCGGGCCTGGTCGCGGACCCGCGGCTGCCGGTGGTGTCGTTCACCGGCTCCGCGGCGGTCGGCTGGTCGATCCGGGACGCCGTGCCCCGCAAGCACGTCGTCCTCGAGCTCGGCGGCAACGCGGCGGTGCTCGTCGCCGCCGACTGGTCGTCGCCGGCGGACCTGCGCCAGGCCGCGCAGCGGATCGCGACGTTCGCCAACTACCAGGCCGGCCAGTCCTGCATCGCCGTCCAACGGGTGTACGCCGAACGTAGCGTGTACGAGACGTTGCTGAGCGAGGTGACGGCCGCGGTCGAGCGGCTACACACCGGCGACCCCGCCGACGAGGCGACCGAGGTCGGGCCGTTGATCGACCTGACCGCCGCGGAACGGGTCGAACGCTGGATCGCCGAGGCTGTCGACGCCGGCGCGACGGTTGTCACCGGCGGCAAGCGGGACGGCACGTCCATCACCCCGACCGTGCTGCGCGGCGTGCCACCCGAGGCGAAGGTGGTACGAGAGGAGGTGTTCGGGCCGGTGCTGGTCATCGAACCGGTCGACGGGCTCGACGACGGCCTGGCCCGGATCAACGACAGCCCCTACGGCCTACAGGCCGGGATCTTCACCCACGACGTGGCGACGGCCTTCCGCGCCCACCGCCAGCTCGATGTCGGCGGTGTGATCGTCGGGGACGTCCCGTCCTACCGGGCGGACCAGATGCCCTACGGCGGCGCCAAGGACTCCGGCGTGGGACGGGAGGGCGTACACGCGGCCATGGAGGACCTCACCGTCGAACGGGTCCTCGTCCTCACCGGCCTCGACCTGTGACCCGCCCGGATCCGTAGCCGGCCTGGCCTGGCCCGTTCCGACCCGACCCGACCCGGTCTGGCCCGGCTCCGCCGAGGCGGGGCCGGGCCAGACCACCTGGCGTCACACGGTCGGTCCCACCTCGACGGCGCCGAAACCGTGGGTGGTCAGTGCGCCGATCCCGGCGATGGCCGCGAACCGGCTCAGCGCGCCGAAGACGTCCGCCACGGTCACCGACGCCGTCTTCAGCAGGCGCAGCTCGGCGCTGCCCACGAACCCGACCTGCCGGATCTGTTCGGTGAGCGGGACCTGCCGGCTCGCCCCGGAGACGGAGTCCAGGAACACCGCGTCGGCCAGCTCACGCGCGATGCCTTCATCGATCTCCAGGGCAGCCGGAGCGTAGGCGTTCCACCGGGTCCACAGCGAGCGCACGATCAGTACCGGTTCGGGCAGCGGCAGGTCCCGGCCGCTACGGGAGAAGAACAGCGGTGTGATCATCCGTAGCCGGACGCGCCGCGCCGGCCCGGCCGACGCCAGCCGCGCGAACGGCCACGGGTCCACGTCGAACCCGGTGACCTGCTGCTCGCACGGCCCGAAACGAACCGTCCGCGGCGGCCAGCCCTCGGGCAGCTCGCCATCCCTGAGCCAGCCCAGCCGCCAGAGCGTCATCCCCGGACAGCCCGCCGCACCCGCGGCACCCGCCGCACCGGTGGACGACGTGGAGCCCGTGGAGCTGGCGGGACCCGTAGAACCCGCCGAGCCTGCGGCAGCACCCCCTGCTGCCGGCGCGCCCGAGCCGGGCGAAGGCGTGACAGGCCCGACCGCGAACGGCTTGCTCTCCGCGTGATGATCGCTGTCGACGGTCTCGAAGAGCCGCGCCGCGGCGCCGAGTAACTGGCGCGGCGACGGCGTACGCGGTGGAGCTGGAAACTTCAATATCAACGATGCCGGCATCGTATCCCCCCTGTGGACCCGGAATCCGGACGCTCAGAGTAGCCGCCGCCATCCGCCGGCACCTCGTCCACCCGGCACACCGCCGAGAACAGCCGTCCCCCGCGGTACCGCCGTCACCGGCGCCATGCTCCATCCGTACCACTCGGATCGGCCTGATCACGATCAGTACAGATAGGAATTTCCTGCCCTGCTGTAGAGCTGGTACGGCGAATGTAAATATGCATCTTTCGTCTCGGTCTTCTCAGGGGATGCGGGTTTACTGGGCGGATTGGCGGGGAAATCGAGCGGATTTCTCTGGTGGAATATGGGCGACGGCCTGGGTGTCGTTGTCGGTGAGCCATCGATGGTGCCGTGGGCGAATCTGGAAAATGGTTCGAGGTCAGGGGCGAAGAGGGCCGCTGCCGGGGTACCGGGCCGCCGTGGGGGAGGCAATGGTCAGGGCGCCCAGGTACTGATCGTCGGGTCGACGATCGTGCGTCGGGGGATGGGCCGCGAGAGCGTCGGACCCGGTATGTTGGCTGTCGGTGGCGGCTGTTGTCGCCGCGCGGCGGTGGGGCTCGCCGTATCCGAACCGTGACACCTGGTGTCGCCAGCAGTCCCTACCTGTGACGAGTCGTGCCCGGCCGACGCCGGGTGACGCGCAGGTAGGGAGGTACGCGTGGACGGCACCCGCTCGCAGGAGACCGTGCGGCCCACCGATCCGGATGTGGATCTGCATGTTCTGGCGCAGCGTCGGGAGTTGCGCCGCTGGCCGGTACCGCTGCTGGCGGCGATCGCGGTTGGTGGGGCGATCGGGGCATGCGCCCGTTACGGGGCGTCGCTGCTCTGGCCGACCCCGCCCGGTTCCTTCCCGTGGACCACACTGGCGGTGAACACGGCGGGATGCGCGGCGATCGGGCTGCTCATGGTGGTGATCACCGAAGCGCGGGCGGTGCACTCGCTGGTGCGGCCGTTCCTGGGCACCGGCGTGCTGGGCGGGTTCACCACGTTCTCCACCTACGCGGTCGACGCCGAACGGCTGCTGGACACCGGCCGGGCCGGGCTGGCGCTGGCGTACCTGGCGCTGACCGTGACGCTGGCGCTGGGCGCGGTGTGGGCGGCGGCCGTGGCGACACGGCGAGTGATGGGGAGGCGGACGCGGTGAGGCTGACCGGCCGGGCCCTGCGGCTGACGGTGTTCGTGGGGGAAAGCGACCTGTGGCACCACCGGCCGCTGGCCACCGAGATCGTGCACCGGGCGCACCGCGCCGGGCTGGCCGGCGCGAGCGTGTTCCACGGAGTGGAGGGGTTCGGCGCCTCCTCGGTCGTGCACACCACCCGGCTGCTGTCGATGAGCCAGGACCTGCCAGTGGCGGTGATCATCGTTGACGACGAGCCGCGGATACGCGCGTTCCTGCCACAGCTCGACGAGCTCGTCACCGAGGGGCTGGTGATCCTCGACGAGGTCGAGGTGATCCGCTACGTCGGCCGGGCGGCGGGCCGGTGAACTGGCTGCTGGTGATCGTCGGGGCTGCCGTCGGCGCGCCGCTGCGCTATCTGACCGACCGTGCGGTGCAGGCCCGTCACGATACGGTGTTCCCCTGGGGCACGTTCACCGTCAACGTGGTCGCCAGCGCAGTCCTCGGCCTGGTCAGCGGGGCGGTGCTGGCGGGGGCCGCGTCGTCGCGGGTGGGGCTGGGGGTCGGGACCGGGCTGTGCGGGGCGCTGAGCACGTATTCGACGTTCTCCTACGAGACGCTGCGGCTGG
>NZ_JWIO01000001.1:74011-84570 GCF_001017755.1 Protofrankia coriariae | reverse complement strand
GCTGGCCGAGGACGGCGCCCGCCTGCTCGCCGCCGCGAACGTGCTGGGCAGCGTGCTCGCCGCCGTCGGCGCCGCCGTCCTCGGCATGGGCGTGGCCCAGGCCGTGTGGGGATGATCCGACCGTGACCACTACGGCGGACCGCGTCCACTCCTCGTAACCGAGTAGCATCATCCCAGCTCAGCGGGGGGCCCGAAGGGAGCGCGCCCGCTGGTCCCAGCCCGATCATGTGGGTATAGAAACTCGTAGTACTCGTTGCCCACGTCGTAGTGGGCCTGGCCCCGCTGCTCCCAGCCCGATCGCGAGGGCATGGAAACCCGACCGGGGCCGGTCCTGTACATCACCTGTTTCTCGCCAACCTCGGCTCGATCGTGAGAAGGCGGAAGCGTCGCTGAATTCGTATGTGTAGTTGGCCGGATATCGGTGATATGACTATGCGTAGCCGCGCGGACGATGGCGATCCGTTGATGGGCGTCATCTACCAGAGAAGATCGGTACGAGTTTGTCGTTGTGTACGCTCATGCGGCTGAAAAGCGTGCACAATGACAAAATTGCACCGATCATGATTCGCGTGGGCGGTCGCTGATGGTATCGGCGGGTGGGGTGGCCGGCTGTGTCGGCAGGTTGCCGGAGGAGGGCGTTCAGACCGGCCACCACGCCGACGGGAGGTGGCTGCGGATGACGCGGTCCTTGGTCACGAGGGTGGCAGCGGAGGTGAGGGCCTGTGCCGAGATCAGCCGGTCGAACGGGTCACGGGTCCAGTCCAACGCGATGGCGGCCTGGCAGATCTGCGCCGCCGGTGGATCGGTCAGCAGCATCTCCAGCTTCGACACAAGATCGTCCACAATGGTCGACGCCGGCACGGAAATCCTCCCCACCTCGTGGAGGTACTGCAGCTCCAGCCTGACGAATGGCGACAGGGCGAGCGGCTCGGCGTTGAGCCGCTCACGCACCGCGGGCGGCACCAGCCGCTCGGGATCGTCGTAAAGCCACACCATGACGTGCGTGTCCAGCATGATCACGGACGCCACTCACCGGACCAGTCGAGATGGACAAGATCTTCCGGATCGCCGATGATCGTGCCAGGATGCGCGGACAGGCGCGACAGCTTGTCGGACGCGTCGACGGGCACGATCCGCAGCCGCCGCCCGCCACGCTCGACCTCCAGCGGCACCCCACTGGCCAGCACTTCGTCGAGCAGCCGGTACACGTTCTGACGCAGTTCTGATGCGGTGACAGCCATCGCAGCCACACCTCCTCGTACGTACGCTGATCATATCACGTACGTACGATTCGCCGTATACGTTGGGGTATCTCGCGTTCACGAAAACACAAACACCCTGACGCCACCGCCCCGCTGTCCTGCCGATCGTGTTTTGCGCGGATGGTCGCGGGCGCGTTGCGGTGAGAGGCCGCGCCGGCCGTGTCGTGCTCGTGGAGGGGCCTGCCCCCATGGCTGGTTGACTGCGTGGCGGTACCGATCGGCCTGATCCCAACCGGTACGGAGCGTTTCGCCGGACCCCGTTTTTGCCATGATCCTCGACAGCTTCGTTTACGCAGGTCGGAACACATGTCGATCTATAGCGATGACTATTCGTCGATCTTTATGGAGATCGTTTGTGGCAGGTCCTCGCAACCGGGTAGCATCGTTCCAGCTCGGCGGCAGTCCCAAAGGGGGTGCCCTCGCTAACACCAGCCCGATCATGAGGGCATCATCGCCCGGATCTCGCTGTAGGCACGGCGGAAGGCATCCGCAGGTGCCCCATATACGAGAAGGTGATCGTCGGCGGATCGCTGGCAGGTGGCGTTGCCGAGGCTGCGGTTCAGCCGCCGTGTTGCGCGGTTAGCGGACGATCCAGAAGTCGGAGCGTTCCTCTACGGTGCGGGCACCGATGACGTGGCGTTCGCTGATGGTCGCATCGGTGGTCGGGTAGATCCGGATCTGGTCGGTGAGAGTGTCGATGCGCTCCCGCAGCCCCGCCTTCAGCGTCCGCAGCTCGTCGGTGGAGCGGACTTCGCATTCGAACACGGACAACTGCACCCGTGGACCATAACCGGAGAGGAAAACCGCGACGTCTTCGCGGCGTCGGTCGCTGACGATGTCGTAGCAGACCACCACGATCATCGGAGCTCCATATCCACGCTGGTCATTTGTCCACGCCGACTATTTCCATCGTAGTGGGACGTACGGCTCCCCAGGATCGCGCAGGGCGCGGGCAAGGGCCTTGGCCTGTAGCGACAGGGCGACCCGGTAGGAGACCCTCCGTCCGCTGGGCTGGTGGGTGGTGAGGGTGAGCATTCGTTTCTCGTAGGCGGTGACGAACGCGTGGCGGGCGTCGGCAGCCATCCGGCAGCCCTGGTTCGGGTCGTTCTCGAACTGCTCCGGGCGGATCTGCCCCGAGCTGATCGCCCGCCACATGGCCACGTCCACCGTGATCGGGCGGAACTCCTCCATCAGGTCGAGAGCGAGGGCAGGGCGTCCCCAGCGGTGCTGATGCAGGAAGCCGACCATGGGGTCGAGCCCGGCGGCCTCGGCGGCGGCGATCGCCTCATGGGTGAGAATCGTGTATCCGTAGGACAGCATCGCGTTGACCGGGTCCGGCGGCGGGCGGCGGTTACGGCCCTCGAAACCCCAGATCGGGTCGAGCATGCGCCGCAGTGTCTGAAAATACTCGCGGGATGCCGCCCCCTCGATGCCCAGAATTTCGTCGAGGGTGGCGCATTCGGGTAGTCGCCCGGCGAGCTCGCGCATCAGCTCGGCCGCCACGAAAGCTTCCGCGTCGTCCTCCCGGCGGGCGGAACGCAGCACTGCCACCCGTAGGTTGCCAACCTTTCCCTCGACAAAGGCCGCGGCGAGGGTACGGCCGCGCTGCTCGTCGTCCGCCGCTTTGTACTGGACACGGCGGATCTGCGGGTCAGAGGCGGTGGGTGCTGTCAACCGGGCGCCCAGAACGCCCTGTTCGGTGAGGAGCACGACCTCGATGCCGCGTTCCGCGGCCTGGTGCAGAAAGGCGGTGGTGAGTCCCACCCGGCCGTAGCAGACAACCTGCCGTACCCGGCGCAGGTTCAGCCGAAGCAGCGACTCCTCGCCGTCGGTGACGACCAGCTTGTCACCACGAGAGCGAACCAGTGAACCCTGCCGGTCCACGTAGACAACCGTTTCCATCGGGTGTGACAAGGTTTCGCCACTGTTGATCGTCGATGCGGTCGTCACTTCACCGAGAAACCGGACGCCCTCGTCGAACGAGACGACGTGTGATTTTCCCGAGTTGATTTCCAGGCGTAGATCCTCGAGTTCGGTGGACGCCGATACCAGCGCCTGTTCCGCCGCCACCCGACCTGTCGTGGGGATCGCGAAGTCGTCAGAATAGCGGATGACCCGGAAGCCGGCCCGCAGCATAGCCCGGTCGAAGGCGTTCAGATACAGGTTGCTCAGGAGTGGTGAAAGAGCGCTGCCCTGGTGCAGGCCCAGCCCGCGGTTTTTCGGATCGGTCCTGCCGCCGGCCACCGGGCGGTCGAGGAGAACACCCACCAGATGGATGATCCGTTCGTCGTCGACGACCTCGCGTAGCCGGCGTAGCACTTCCCACTGGGGGATGGAGGGAAAGCAGTCCCTGATATCCGACCGGGCGACCCAGGTCATCCCGCTGTCCCGGGCTTCCGCAAGCGCGGCGAGCGCGTCCCGGGCGCCGAGCCCACGGCGGTAGGCGAAGCTCCACGGCAGCAACAGCGGGTCGATCACCGGATCCAGCACACGCAGCAGCGCCCGCTCGACGATTCTGTCCACCAGCCGCGGCACGCCCAGCACCCGCACGCCACCGGACGGTTTCGGGAGGTCCACCCTTCGTACCGGGGATGCCTGCCATTCGCCGGCGGCGAGTACCGTTCCGAGTTCGTCGAGGTTACGGGCGGCGTTGGCCTCGAACGCATCGACCTCGCTGTCGGGCTGTCCGTCGGCGAGAGCGGCGTCGCGGACCTCTGCCCAGGCGTCCAGCAGAGCCTGCGAAGTGAACGCCCGCGCGTACAGCACACCCATCCGTTGCTCTCCCCCCGTCTGCCGACGGTGCGTACGGTAGCCGGCGAGCTCGGAGGTGGTTCGTGCCGGATGCGTCGCGCTCGTGGAGGCTTCTGCCTCCGTATCTGGATGCCTGCATGGCGGAACCGATCGGCTTGATCGTGACCGGTACAGATCGTTTCGCCGGGCCCCATTTTTGCCATGATCCTCGACGGCTTCGTTTGTGCAGTTCAGAGCACATGTCGATCTATGGAGACGACTGTTTGTCGATCTTCACAAAGATCGTTTATGATAGGTCCTCGCAACCGGGTACCATCGTCCCAGCTCAGCGGGGGTCCCAGAGGGGGTGCCCTCGCTAACCCCGGCCCGATCATGAGGGCATAGAAACCGCTTTCTACGACGAGCATGAGCACGAATATCGCGACCTCGCTAACCCCAGCCCGATCATGAGGGCATAGAAACGCTTGTGCCGCCAGGACCGACAGGACTGTGAACACCAGCTCGCTAACCCCAGCCCGATCATGAGGGCATAGAAACGCGAGGCACCGCCGGTCAAACATCTCTGAAGGGCTCGCTAACCCCAGCCCGATCATGAGGGCATAGAAACTGACTACGGGCACGCGGTCCGCCGTGTACGCCGGCCTCTCGCTAACCCCAGCCCGATCATGAGGGCATAGAAACGGTTGCTCCACTCCGCGACGGAGTTGGTGCGGTCCACCTCGCTAACCCCAGCCCGATCATGAGGGCATAGAAACCGTCGTTGAAGACCGTCTCCAGGAACACTGTCGCCCTCGCTAACCCCAGCCCGATCATGAGGGCATAGAAACTGACTACGGGCACGCGGTCCGCCGTGTACGCCGGCCTCTCGCTAACCCCAGCCCGATCATGAGGGCATAGAAACGGTTGCTCCACTCCGCGACGGAGTTGGTGCGGTCCACCTCGCTAACCCCAGCCCGATCATGAGGGCATAGAAACCCGCTTCGATCGGATGCGACGGTATGGGCCGAAGGCGTCCTCGCTAACCCCAGCCCGATCATGAGAGTAGGGAAATAGTGCTGATTGATGAGGCTTTGTGGTGAGTGGGTTGGCAAGTGTGATTGTTGTGATGTTGGGCGTGAGGTGGAATTTGTTGTCGTTTGACGGGCGGGGTGTTCTGGGGGCTCTGTGAGTGAGGGGATACCCCGGGTGCTGGTTGTCTGGGGGTGGGTGCTACCGTTGCGGGCACCCTGAGGGTAAATGTCGGGGTTTGGGTAAGCGGATGCCAGCGGGACGGGGGGTCCATGGCGGACGGGTACGTCATGTTGACGTTGGGCGGTGTCCAGGAGTTCATCGCGGCTTCCCGGCGGACGGCCGACCTGTGGACGGCGAGCAGGCTGGTGTCGCGGCTGTGCCAGGTTGCGGTGGACGCGGTGGTGGAGGGCAACGGTGAGCCGGTGCTCCCGGTCGCCGCCGACGTCCCGGACGGGCTGCCGAACCGGATTTTCGCCGTGGTTCCCGCCGGAGATCCGGGCAGTTCCGGGCCGGGCTCCGGCGCTGTCCCCAGCCCTGGGAGCCTCGCGCGGCATGTTTCGGCGAAAGTCCACGCTGAGTGGTGCGGCCTGCGCGCGGTGACGTTCAAAAATCCGGACGACAGCACGGTCGCGAGCCTCGGTACCTTCCCGGTCGTGCGCTGGGTCGGCTGGCAGGCCACCGCCGGTGGCGACAGCGGGGAGAGCCCGCCCGGGGAGGGTGGATCCGCGGAGAGCGGCTACGAACAGGGCTGGCGGGTCGTCTCGGCCGCCGGCCAGGCGCGCAAGCGGGTCCGGGACTTCGCGCCGTATGCCGGGAGCGGTGCCCAGTCGTGTTCGCTGTGTGGGCGAAGAGAAGGTGTCGGGTCGGGTTCGCCGGCTGTTCCCGGCCGGCTGAGGTTCGCTCCGGGCGAGCGGCTGTGCCCGGTCTGTGCGGTCAAACGCGACCCGGACGTCGCGGAGCGTCTTGCCGGGGAACGCGCGGTCTTCCCGTCCACGGCGTCGATCGCCACTGCCCCGTTCCGGGTCCGCGTAGTCGAGGCTCTGGCCAGCGGGGACGCCAGCGGAAATCTTGTCGGGAATTCTGGTGAGAATCTCACGGGGGATTCTCCTGGAAATTCGTCCGAGTATTTTTCTGGGAATTTGGACAGAAATTCCGGTGGCGCGCTGCTGGACGCCGTGAGAAGGCATCGTGACGCGGTGTACGCCATCACCGCCGTGCTGCGGAAGGCGGGGGCGAAAACCCCGGGGAATCTCGAGCGTCCCGGCGCGCTGCCGGCGCTGGAGGCGCTGGCCCGGCCGCTCGGTGACGTCGTCGCCGGCTGGTCCTGCCTGGAGGGCTCCTGGTGCCTGGCCGACACCTGGCAGCCGGAATCGCTGCTGCGCGAGAGCGGGTTACGGCTGCCCGCGAGCGACCAGCGTCACGCCGAGGTCGTCCGAGCGTGCGCCAGGGGGCGGCAGGCGTCTGAGGATCTTGTCAGGGAACTCGCCCGCGCGTCCGCCGCCGGCACGTCAACTGCCAGCCGCCCGCCGGCCAGTTACCTGGCTCTGATCGTCCAGGATGCCGACGACATGGGCTGGGCCCTGTCGCACGCGCGGATGCCCGCGGGACGGATCATGCGGGAATGGCACGGTCAGGTCTCCACGAAGCTGGTGGCGATCGCGGGAGAGCAGGCCCGAGCCCTCGAGGAGGAGCACGGCCGGGCCGTCTACGCGGGCGGGGACGACCTGCTGGGGCTCGTCCCCGCGGCGAACGCGCTGCGGGCCGCCGCCCGCGGCCGGGAACTGTTCGTCACCGGCACCCAGGGCCTGCTCACCCGGCCCTCCGTGTCGACCGCCATCGTGTTCTTCCACGTCAGCTATCCGCTGCAGGACGCGCTCGGCCGCGCCCGGGACGCCCTGAAGGAGGCCAAGCGGCGCCCGGGCAAGGCCGGTCTCGCGCTGGTGGTGCTGCGCCGAGGCGGTGAGCGGGCCGCGAGTGTCCTGCCGTGGCGCGGCCCCGGCGGGACGCGTCCGCCGACATCTCCGGCGAGGTCGCTGGTGGGCCTGGTCGAGGGCTTCCGTACCGGCCTGTCGCCCCGGCTGCTCAACGACATGTACGAAGAGCGGCACGGCATCGCCAATCTCGCGGGCTCGCGTCTCGACTATGGCGCCGAGATCAGCCGCCTGGTCACCCGGCACAGCGGGTCGGAGAGCCAGGCCGCGGGGTTCGTCGACCTGGTCCGCCAGGTCGAGCCCGCGACGGACCGGCCGCGCGCTCACGACGTGATCGCCTGGGTCGACGCACTGGAGGTCGCCAGATTCCTCGCCCAGGAGGGACGATGAGCGGGATCGTGCCACCTGCCCCGGCATCCGCCCCGGCGTCACACGCCGAGGAGCGCGCGTGCGGCGGGGAAAGAGGGGAAAGCGGAGAAAGAATCGAGGAGCGCGGGGAAGCCGGAGGGGAAAGCGGGGAGCGCGGCGGCGAGGTGTCGGCGTGGGTGCTGTTCCACCCGTTGGACGTGGTGACCTTCCGGGACGGCCGTCCGTTCACGACCGGGATGACGGCGACCGCGCACACCACCCTGCCGCGGCCGACGTCGACCGGCGGGGCGTTACGTGCCGTATTCGGCGTCAACCCGCTGCGGATCGCCGGACCGGTGCTGGTCCGCACCGGTGGCCCGCGGGCGCGGGTACTGCTGCCCGCGCCCGCCGACCTCGTCGTCGACGACGGTGTGCCGCGCCGGTTGTGTTCCCCCGGATCGTCCGAGTCGTCGGAATCGCCCGGGCCGCCTGGATCACCCGGGGATGCCGGCGGCCTCGGGCGTCGCGCCGGCGGGCCTTCCGGGGTGGACACCGGCGCTGAGCCGTTCCTGCCCGCGGGCGTCGCGTCGGATCTCGACTTCCGCCCGACCGGGCCACACGGCCCCGGCGGCGCGAGATCCACGGTATCCGGGGAATTCCCGGAATCGGGAGAGCGAGCGGGATCCGGGGAGTTTCCGGCCGTCGGGCCGGGGCGTTTCGAGTTCCTGGCCGGGACGGGGGAGCCCAGCGGCGCCTACCTGCCCGCCGACGTGATCAGCCGCTATCTGGACGGTGATTCCTCCCGCGCTCTGGAGCACCTGGAAGCATCCGGGGCATCGGCTGCCGAGGCGTCCGGGGCCGGGGCCCGACAGCGGGAGCCTCTGGTGCGGGAGAGCCGTCTCGGGATCGCCCGCCATGCCCGCTCGTCCCGTGACGGCGCCGGGCGTACGACACTGCCGGGCTTTCTCTACCAGGCCGATTTCTGGCGTCCGTCCGAAAGCGGCTACGGGAACACGGCTGGTTCCGCGGGTGTCGCGTTCGGCTGCCGGGTGTGGTTCGACTCCGCCGTGCCACCGTCGGCGTCGACGATGGTGCGGCTCGGTGGTGAGGCCCGCCAGGCAGCGGTGACGGTCGTGCCCGAGGGAGCGGGGACGGGGCTGCCGGCGCTGCCGACGGCTCCGCGACGGTTCCCGGGCGGACGGGTACTGCTCTACCTGGCCACCCCCGCGGTGTTCCGGGACGGCTGGCTGCCCGAGATCCCGAACGGCGCGAAGCTGCGCGGGGCCTGCACCCTCGGCCCCGAAGTGATCACCGGTCTCGACGGCGGTACCCGGCGAGCACGGCCGCTGCGGTGGGCGGTGGCCGCCGGCAGCGTCTACTTCCTGGAGTTCGACGATCCGGCCCGGGCGGAGCTCTTTGCCCGGCAGACGCATGGCCAGTGTCTGCCCCAGGCGCTGGACCGCGGACATCCGACGGACTGGATGCGCACGGTGGGTTTCGGCCTGTGCCTGGTTGGGAGATGGTGATGGGCGACAGCGCTCTGCTGTACTGCTACGCGGAAACCGCCGTCCACGCGGGTGGCTCGGACAGCGTCGGCGTGATCGACCTGCCGATCCAGCGGGAGTCGACGACCCGCCTGCCGACGATCTGGGGCCAGAGCGCCAAGGGCGCGCTGCGTGACCACGCGCGGGAGGACCGCAAGAACTGGCCGGACGTGGAGAAGGTGTTCGGCTCCGCCCCGCCGGGCAGCCCCGACGCGGGCACCGACCCGCCGAGACCAGGCTGGCTGGCGGTCGGGGACCTGCGCCTGGTCGCCTTCCCTGTGCCGACGCTGCGTAACACCTTCGCCTGGGTCAGCAGCCCGCTGCTGCTGGCCCGCCAGACGCGGATGGCGGAGCTCGCCGGGATCCGCGGCCTGCCGCCGGTACCCACGGTGACCGCCGGTGGTGTCGTGCCGGCGGCCGCGTTCTGGGCCGAGCCCGGTTCCCAGCTCGCGGTCGGCGAGTACGACCTGACGGCCGGGCCGGTCGAGCCGGCGGTGACGGACTGGGCGTCCTGGCTCGCGGACAACGCCCTGCCCACCGCACCCGCCCAGGCCGCGCATGCCGTCGAGGGCGCGCGGCCCGGCGCGGGTACGGGCGTGGCGAAGGCGTCCGATCCCTTCGCCTTCTTCCGCGACAAGCTGCGCACCGATCTGTTGCTGGTCAGCGACGACGACCTGGCTGCGCTGACCGAGGAGCACGTCGAACTGCTGCCCCGGGTCCAGCTCGCCGCGGACGCCAAGACGGTCAGGCACGGGCCCTGGTACACCGAGTATCTGCCGGCAGAGACGATCCTGTGCTCGCTGCTGCGGGACTGCCTGGCGGACGCCGCCGGCTCCGCTTCCGCTGCGTCCGAGCCACCTCGGCTGGACGGGCTGCGCGCCCGGCTCGACGGCGAGCTGCTGGTCGCGGGCGGCGACGAGACGCTGGGCAAGGGCCTGCTATGGCTGCGCTGGCGTGGGAAGGACGCCTGATGACCCGGCGGGACCAGAACCTGGCGGTCGTCTCCTGGCAACTCGTCGACACGGTGCCCGCGCCGGCCCGGTCGGACTTCCGCAGCCGGGCGGTGAGCCTCGGGCCGATGCTGGTCGGCTCCGGGCTCGCGGCGACCGCCGCTTTCCATGAGGCCAAGGCCGGGCCGGGCCGCCCGGCCAAGCCGCTCGAGCAGGCGTACCGCATCCTCGTCGATGCCCTCGCCCGGCACGTGCTGGCCACCCCGGGCGCGGACGGCAAGGCACTGGTACTGGGCGTCGGGGCGATGGACATCGCCGAGTACCGCCGGGCGTCGGCGGACGCCCGCGCGTTCGCGCTGTGGGTCCGCCGCGCCGCCGAGGCGCTGATCCCACGGGCGGGGGCGGGCCAGGACACCGAGGAGCGGGGCATCGCGGGTCAGGACACCACGGGCCGGGACAGCGCGGGCCGGACCGGGGCACGGCGGTGACCCGGCTGGCCGGTCCGCTCGGCAACGTCGTCACCTACTCGCCGGCGGGGACCGATACACCAGGCGTAATACTGATCACCAGCGGTGGCGGCGAACCCGTCCCGGCGAGATCGAGGAAGTCCAGCGCCAACGGCGCACTGCTGCTGCGCCGCGCGATCTGGGAGGAGACACTCCCGTCGAACCAGCGGGAGGCCGCTGACCAGGCACTACGGGAGGCCACCGCGCGAGCTCTCGACCTGTCTGGCTCGTCCAGCCGGCTGTTGGAGGCGGCCCG
>NZ_JWIO01000001.1:70706-74005 GCF_001017755.1 Protofrankia coriariae | reverse complement strand
CCTTTTTCAGCCGGGCCCGATCTGGACGCGGCCGTCGCACGCCTGGCGGAGCGGGGCCGGACGGTGCGGACGCTGCGGGTGCGTCCGCAGTGGCGGGTGGTGATCGGCCTCGGTGAGCAGACCCCGGCCGAGATCGGCCTGAGCGTGCACGGCACCTACGGGGTCCCGGTGCTGCCCGGCTCGGCCTTGAAGGGCGCGGCCCGGACCTGCGCCCGGCAGGACTACCCCGAGTCCTACCGTGACTACGGCCGGATCGTTTTCGGCAAGGAGCCCGGCGAGACCGGCCCGGCCGGAGAGGGCACCGGCGCGGACAATACCGGTCGCCCTTCCGACGGGCAGCCGTCCGGCGCGGCGACGGAAAGTGATGATTCTCCCTCGGACGGGCGGTTCGTGTTTCTCGACGCCCTGCCGGAGCTGTCCGCCAGGGGCGCCGACACCGGGGTGGAGATCGACATCATGAACCCGCACGTCCCCGAGTACTACCGGGACCCCACCGCTGCCGCGCCGTCGGAGTACCAGCAGCCGGTCCCCGTGGCCTTCTACACGGTGACCTCCGCGGTCACGTTCACCGTCCACATCGTCGGCCGGGGGCACGACCCGGACCTGCCCGAGCTTGCCGCCTCCGACGATGACGACGGCCCGGTCGCCTGGCTGTCGACGGCGCTGCGGGACCGGGGCCTCGGCGCGAAGACCAACGCCGGCTACGGCTACTTCACCGTCGAGACCGTGGAAGCCACGGAGACCGCCGCCGGCACCGACACTTCCGCCGCCGGCACCGCTGATACCGCCGATGGCGGAGGTTCCGGAGCGGTCCCCGCCGGAAAGCGGCCCCCCGGCGGAAAGCGGATCGCAGGGGGGCGCGGGTGACCGTTCACCTGCTGCCGTGTGGCACGTCGATCCTGGCGAACCTGCGGCCACCCCGGTCCGTCACCTCGCTGGAGAGCGACGACGTCCGCGTCCTGACCGACTGGGCGGAGCGGACGCTCACCGCGGGCGTGCTGGCCCGGCCGCAGACATGGGCCGAGTCCTTCCGGGACGAGGTCGGCCCTTACCTGGCGTCGATTACGGACTGTCAACGTCCAGTGCGACTCAGTGCCGAGGTCGCCAGCCTGCACCGTTACCGGCCGTTCCTCGACGCTGACGACCGGATCGTCCTGCTGGCGTCCGACACCGCGGAGGGCGTACTCGCCGCGGTGCTGAACGCCGCCCGGTTCCGCCGACCCGTGCGGGTGCACGCCGAGCCGGTCCTCGACAGCCTCGCCGAGGGCGTGCCGCTTCTCGGGGGCGCCGTCGGCGCACGGCCGGCCGAGCCCGGCGAGCCCGTGCACGTCCTACGGATTCCCAGGCTGCTGCCCGACCGGACGACGACCTTCACCGAGGCCATCGAGAACGTCGCGAAGGCGCTGGTATGGGCCGCCCTGCTGCACCGGCCGCCGCTGACCGATCTCGTCCTGCACCTTTCCGGCGGCTACAAGGCCACGCTGCCCTACCTGGTCTCGTTCGCCGAATACGTCAACGGCGAACGTCCGAAGGTGTTCGCCTTCTGCCTGCACGAGGGGGACGCGGCGAATCCGGCCGCTGAGAACCCGAACGAACTGGTGCGGATCTACCTGCGGGCCACCAGGACCAGGGATGACATGAACGAGCTCGCCGTCGCCGAGACGGGCCGCCGTCCAAAGGATTCCGAGCGGCTGCTCGACTTTGCCTACACCGAGGTCGGCTGCGAGGTCCGGCTCACCCCGCTCGGCCGGGGCCTGGCGGCGATGCGTCCGTACCTGGCGGAGAACTGACAGGTGCGGTGTGACCACTCTTGATCGGTTACTTGCCGAAGGCCTGCCCGGCGAAATGGTTGCGAACGCGGCGGCTTGGACGGCCGTCGCCGTCGACTTTCCCCGGGACGGCGGATGGGACACCACCAGTGGTGTCCGTTTCGGCGGCGACGGTTCCAGCGTCAGCCTGCCCGACGCCCGGGAGCGGTGGGGCGACCCGGCCACCGCCACCGCGGCCGTGTACCGGCTGGCCGCGCAGGTACGCGACAGGGAGCCGGGGATCCTGAGGAGGATCTTCCCCGCGCTCGCCGTCGGGCTCGTCCGCGGCGAGCAGGCTCCGGCCCCGGCCCCCTCGCCGTCCGGCCCTCCCGTGCCGGCGGGGCGGCTGTCCGTCGAGGAGGGCTGGCTGGTCGCGGTCCGGCTCGTCGAGGCCGTCCGGATCGTCCTGGCGGACGCGGCCACCGCCGGCGACCGGAGCGCGGCCGGCATCCTGCCGCTGGTCCACCGCACACGCTTCCTGCTCCTGTGGGCACCGCGGCGCTTTCCCGCCGTTGATTTCCCGGTCCGGCGGGCGTTCGGGTCGCTGGAGGCGTTCCTGCCCCGCGCCGAACAGGCCCGCCTGGACTGGGCGCTCGATCTCGTCAACCACGAGGAGCATCCGGGGCTGCTGTCCTGGTCGACGGAAAGGCTGGACGCCGAGCTGCGGCGCCTCGCCTTCGTGGGCCCGGCCCCCGCGCCGCCCCCCGGTGGCACACCCCCCGCCGGCGCCGGCACCGGCTGGCACGAGCCGCTTNCCGGCTGGCACGAGCCGCTTCCCGCGCCGCTGCCCGCGGACGTCATGCGGGAGATCGCGACGCCGTCAGGGGCTGGTGATCCCGACCCGGGCTTCCGGTCCTGGCTGGTACGCGAAGCCTTCCTGCCTCGGTTCATGCTGCTGCCGGCCTGGCGGACGCTGCGTCCCACGGTCGGCCGCCGTCCGCTCGTGGTCCTCGCGCTGCTGGCGATGCTCTTGGTCGCCCCGGCGGTGGCCGTGGCATTCGACGGGCACCCGGTCGGGGTGCTGCGCGGCGTGGCCGCCGTGGCCGGGGCCGCCTATCTCGCGATGTTCCTGCTCGCTGTCGGCCGCCGGGAGATGACCAGCCTGTGGTGCCTGCGGCTGCCGGCCGGAGCAGCCCTCGGCGCAGTCGCGTTGATCTCACTGGACGACGGCTGGGCGCACCCGGACGGCTGGGCATGGCCGATGATCGCCTCGGCTGTGCTGCTCGCGACCGCCACCGGCTATCTGGTGTTCGAGGCGCAGGGACACGGCGTCCCCGGCGGCCGGATCCTCGCCGGCCGGGTGCTGGCGGTGGTCCTGCTTGGTTTCGCACACGCGGTCGGCGTGGCCTCGCTGGCCCTGGCCGCCGTCGTGCCGGCGGTGAAGCCCGGCCTGGCCAGCACGATCGCCGGAGCGAGCGCCACCGCCCCGGGCGTGACCGGGCCGGGCGTGGTCGGCCTGGTCACGGTCGATCCGGGAGTGGCCGGCGGCCC
>NZ_JWIO01000001.1:47582-70699 GCF_001017755.1 Protofrankia coriariae | reverse complement strand
TGGCCGGCGGCCCCGCCGTGCCACTCACACTCGCCGCCTCGGTGGGGCTCGCCGCCGGCGTCCTGCTCCAGATGCTCTGGGACGACCGTCCGGTCACCTACCCGCTCACCCATCTGCCCTGGAGAGGACGGGCCCGCTGATGGCACCGACACCCTGGATCCGCGTCGGAGTGACGGTCACGACCCCGATGTTCCTCGCCCCGGGCCCGAACGCGCGCTCCGAGCTGCGGATGCCGGGGATTCGGGGGGCGGCGCGGTTCTGGTTCCGCGCCCTCGCCGCGCCCGTCTTCGGTGATGATTACGGTGCGCTGGCCCGTGCCGAATCACAGGTGTTCGGCACCGCCAACGGTGCCGATGGTAGTGGAAATGGCAGTGGGAGCGGTGGCGGCGAGGCCCGCGGTGGGCCGTCCCCGGTCGCTCTGCGCCTGGTCAGGCCGCCGGTGCTCGACCCGGCGCCGTCCAGGCAGGAGCTACTGTCGCCTCGCTGGCTCCGGCTGCAACCCGTCGGTGAACGCCGCACCCACGGCATCGGCTACCTGCTCGGCCAGGGGTTGTTCAAACCGCCGTCCGCGAGCGAGAACCGGGATCATCCGGAGCTGGCCCGCTCCCACCACATCCCCGCCGGCGCGACCGGGGCGTTCGCCGTGCGGGTCGACATACGCGATGATCCGGACTTCGCCGCCTACGTACGCGAGGTCACCGGGATCTCGCTGTGGGCACTGGCGACTTTCGGCGGGCTCGGCGCGCGGGTCCGCCGCGGCTTCGGCGGGGTCGCTCTCACCGGGCTCGAGCAGCTGTGCGCCGTGATCGGCGAGAGCGTGGACGCGCCGCCCACCCGCGAGCACCCCGCGATCCTGCGCCTGCACGAGATCGTCGCCGCGCGTCACAACCGCCGGGTCCCGTCCCGGAGCGGCCCGCGGCCACTGGGCACGAGCGGGGCGTGGCCCTCCGCGCCGACCTGGGCGCGCTGGCACGTCCGCCTGTCGGAACAGACCGGGACCTGGCCACAGCTCCTCCACCAGGCCGGATTCAGACTGCGCGAGTTCCGCGCGCCGGTGGACCGCGGGCCGGGGTTCAACGCCTACAAACGATGGGTCACCCAGGAATACGTCGACGCCGTCGTCCCGACCCTGAAAGGGCACCACCCGAACGGCCGGGGCTTCGCGATCGGCTCGTTCGGCCTGCCCGTCGTCTTCGGCAAGGACGCCGAGGCCAAAATCAGGCGGGGGGCGGACGAACTGCGGCGGGCGTCACCGCTGTGGATCCGCGTCCACCAGGATTCGGACGGCCGCTGCCAGCTGCTCTACCACGTTTTCGAGGCGACGATAGGCCCAGCGAACGCCACCATCGACCTGGAGACCAGAAGGCGCCCGCCCGAACACCTCCACCTCGACGAGACCCTGGCCTACCGCACCATCGCCGCATTCCTCAGAACCGCCCCCTGACCCCGCACCTCCTCGCCCCCGCACCCCGGCCAGGGGTTCTCATCGACCTGACCGATGCTCCGCCGCCGCAGAAGGCCCAAGCCGCTCCTCAGCCGCCGGTTCGTGACAGGCTGGCGAGGGGCGAGGTGGAGCCGTATGTACAGATCATTTCACCGACCCCTGTTTTTGTCATGATCCTCGACGTCTTCGTTTGCGCAGCTCAGAACACATGTCGATCTATAATGCCGACCAATTGTCGATCTTTAAAAAGATTGTTTGTGGCAGGTCCTCGCAACCGGGTACCATCGTCCCAGCTCAGCAGGATTCCCAAAGGGGGTGCCTCGCTAACCCCAGCCCGATCATGAGGGCATTGAAACGTCGTCGCCCTCGCCCTGTCCCGTGAGGTTGTCACCCCTCACTAACCCCAGCCCGATCATTAGGGTGTGGGAGCGTCATTTTTCGGGTTGTGGCTGATCAGGCTGGTCGCGGCGTCGGCAGGATTCGTGTCGCGGTATATCCGGGGGCGCTTGCCGGTTGGTGTGGTCTGGTGGTGCTGGTTGAGCGTTCAGGGGGCGTCGGACAGTTTTGTTGCTCTTTGTAGGAGCAGGTTCCGCTCGCGGACGTTGCGGGTCAGGGATGCGGCCCGTGCGAATTCCGCTCGTGCCTCCTCGACCCGCCCCAGGCGTTCGAGCAGATCTCCCCGGACGCTGGGAAGCAGGTGGTAGGACCTCAGGGCTGGTTCGTCCACGAGGGTGTTCACCACCTTCAGGCCGGCCGCGGGGCCCTGCGACATCGAGATGGCGACCGCGCGGTTCAACTCCACCACCGGGGATGCGGTCAGCGCCGTCAACCGCCCGTACAGCTTGACGATCATCGCCCAGTCCGTGTCCTCGTAGCGGATCGCCTGAGCGTGGCATGCGGCGATCGCGGCCTGGAGAGAATAGGGGCCCAGGCCCGCGCGGTGCAGGGCCTCGACACCGCGGTGGATCAGCATCCGGTTCCAGCGGGTGCGGTCCTGCTCCGCGAGCAGGACAGGCTCGCCGCCGGGGCCGATGCGGGCCGGCAGGCGGGACGCCTGGAACTCCAGGAGCGCGACCAGCCCCTGGACCTCGGGCTCCGTGGGCATCAGGACGGCCAGGACGCGGGCGAGGCGGAGCGCATCCTCGCACAGGCCCGGACGCACCAGGTCGTCGCCGGCCGTCGCCGAGTAGCCCTCGTTGAACACCAGGTAGATGACTTCCAGAACCGACGAGAGACGGGCCGCCCGGTCAGGGCCGTACGGGACCTCGAAGAGAACCCCGGCCCTGGCAAGCGCCCGCTTCGCGCGGACGATGCGCTGGGCGACCGTCGCCTCCGAGGCGAGAAACGCGCGAGCGATCTCCTCGGTCGTCAGCCCGCACAGCAACCGCAGGGCGAGCGCGATCCGGGCCTGCGTCGACAGCACAGGGTGACAGGCGGTGAAGATCAGTCGCAGCAGGTCGTCGTCGATGTCATCGGGGTCCGTCATATCGGGCGGCGGCACGTTCTCCAGCACCCGGCCGACCTCGGCCAGCTTGCGAGCGTACGTCTCCCTGCGGCGCACGAGATCGACTGCCCGGTGCCGGGCGGTGGCCATGAGCCAGGCGCCCGGCCTGTCCGGGACACCTGACTCCGGCCACTGCTCCAGCGCGGCGACCAGCGCATCCTGCGCCAGTTCCTGCGCGATGCCCACGTCCCGCACGATGCGGGTGACGCCGGCGACGATCCGCGCGTACTCGATCCGGAACGCCGTTTCGACCGTTTCGACCGTTTCGACCGCTTCGGTCGCGCCTGCCGCCGTCACAGCCACCCATCAGACCAGGCGGGCCGTGGCGGGGCAAGCGCGGCCAGGTCACGCCGTGGCGATCTCGCGGACCTCGACGGTGACGGTGATGTGCTCCGGGTGGATCTGTAGGAAGCGCCTGGTCCACTCGAGAGCCTCGGCCGTGTCCTTGACCTGGAGGATGCTGTAACCGCCGACCACCTCCTTGCTCTCGGTGAACGGGCCGTCGGTGTAGCTGAACTTGCCGTCGGACCAGGTGATCCGGGTGCTCTCGGAGGTCGGAGTGAGCCCGGCCGTGTCCAGCAGCACCCCCGCTCTGGTCATCTCCTCCAGCAGCGCGCCCATGCGCTGCTGGACTTCGGGGCCGATGTCCTCCGGGGAGATCTCCCGCTCGTTGATACGGATCAACGTCAGATACCGTGGCACTGCGACTCCTCGATCGGGATGGCGGGGGCCTTCCCCCCTCCTCACCCGTACGTCGAACGGCGGACGCCCGGATCGACCGCTCTCCCAAATTCTTCTGAGCGCCGCTGTGGTAGCTCACGGTAACCTCCGTTGGCCCGCACTGACGTTCGGGAGAGCCGCGGATTCGTGCATCCGGTTGGGATGCCGGGCGTTGGGGAAGATCGGCGCGAGTTTGTTGTTGTGTACGCCTGCGGGGCTGAAAAGCGTGCACGGCGACAAAGTCGCGCCGATCATGCCCGGTCGGGTGGTTGCGAACGGTGTGTTCTCGGCCCGGTCGGGCAGGTGCGGAAAATTGTCAGACGATGCTCAGATGGCTTTTTGACGGGCGGAACGGGTGCGGATGTTCCGGGCCGGCCACACCGACCAGTTCCGCGATCTCTTCGGGGGTCAGGCCTCTGGCGATCAGCGCGTCGCCGATGCTGTGCGTGAGGTTCGGGTGCTCGGGAGGAAGAAGATCGCTCAGGGGCTCCTGAACTCGCCAGCCACGAGCGCTCATGCTCTTGTACAGATTCGTGCGCTGGGTGGCGGTGAGAAGCTTCGTGTCGTAGGCACATTCGATGAGCGCCTGCATCGACACCGCCTATTCCCTTTTGAGGTCGTGCAGCTTCCCGAGGGTTATCCGGCGGAGCTGGGGAGCGATCACCTCCGCCGGCATCAGGAACTCGGCGGCAAAGGAGTTCGCTTCGCTCTCCATGTCCTCGGATACTTCCGCCGAATGCAGGCAGAGATGGCCGAGCTCATGTGCCAGGGTGAGCCGTTTGCGGTCCGTCGGCACCCGCAGGTTGACCATTATGATCGGGTGCTCGTCTATCCACTGTGACAGGCCGTCGACGCGGGAGGTGCCGAAATCCTCCTCGACCACAACGCAGCCGGCGGCCTCGAGCCAGCGGACAAGGGAACATACCGGGCCGATGGGCATCCGCCACTGCATCCGTACCAGGCGGGCCGCTCCCGCCGCGTCGACCTCCATCGGATCGAAAGTCGGAATCCGCTGTTCCGCCTGCAGGTCGACTTCCTCGAACAGCCTTCTCGTGTGCATACGGTACATGTTCGGTCTTGCTTCGAGCGCGCGCCAGGAGGTGGCTTTGGTTGTTTTTCGGTGGCGCATGTGCGTGTCGACGGCCATCGCGCCACGGGCCCGGCCCGAACTACGCAGAAAATCCTCGGTGACGCCCAGGGCGCGGGCGAGCGCCGGCATGACGTCGGGTTCCGGCTCGCGCAGGCCGTTCTCGTAGCGGGAAAGCGCCGCCTGTGTGATGCCGGCGTCTTTTGCCACCTGCTCCTGGGTGAGGCCATGCGCGCGTCGCGCGACGGCTATGACCTCGCCGATGTCACTCATGCGCCGCCGTCCTCCGCGTCCCGCGGCTCCCCGGCGTCCGCCAGCCCGCCGAGCCGACGGGTCACGGCGAGCTGGTGGGGAACGCTGGGGGCCGGTACAGATCGTTTTGTCGAACCCTGTTTTGGCTATGATCATCGACGAGCCCGTTCGCGCAGCTCAGGACAGATGTCGATCTACAGAGGTAGTCAGATTTCGATCTCTGCTGAGATCGTTTGTGGTACCTCCTCGCAACCGGATAGCATCATCCCAGCTCGGCGGCACTCCCGAAGGGGGTGCCCTCACTAACCCCAGCCCGATCATGAGGGCATAGAAACCTTCAGTGGAAACCAGCCGGACACGCCCGTTGAGCTCACTGATCCAAATTCGATCATGAGGATATAGAAACTGGAGTGCGTGCGGCAGAGGACTGGTGTTGTGGCTGTCTTTGTCGGCCCGAGCATGGGGCGCGGAATATGGTGGGTTTATGGGCGGCGGGCGCTCACGTTGTATTCGTAGAGGGATTTGTTCGAGTTTCGTTTGCGGATTGTGCTGATCTCGACGTCCGTGTAGGCGAGGGTACGCAGCATGGTGGCATACCAGGTGTGGGCGGGGACCTCGTGGCCGTAGAAGGTCGAGTTCCCCACGATGTAGGAGACCGCGCCGCCCCGTTTCACGGCCGGTGTGACGGCCTGGAAGTGCAGCCACATGTCGTGGTGGTACCTGTGGACGTAGGTCGCGAGCAGCGGGCCGTTCTTCCCGCCGTCCGCCGCGATTCTCGCGCATACAGCGGCCATGGCGTCGTCCACGGGGGTGTCGACCTCGGGGCGCCAGCCGTTCAGCTTCGACGTCGCGGTGCCCCACGTCCCACCGATGGCCCGCCAGTCGAGCTCCCCGGCGTCACCGGCGAGGTTCAGGAAGCGCAGCCAGTACATGTAGGGGCGTAGTTCCCGGACATACGACATACGGTTGACGTAGGGCGGGCTGGTGAGGATCAGGTCCGCTTCCCTCAGCTGGTCGATTCTCGTCCGGGAGTCGCCCTGGTGGATTGCGGCGGAGCCCGGCAGGTCGAACGCGGCGGACCGGAGCACCGCGTCCATCTCCAGCGCGAACGCCGAGATCGTGGCTTTCGCCGCGGCCTGGTCGAACAGTGCCGGAGTGCCGTCACCGACATCCTTCGGGGATGCTCCGGCGGACTCCTCGAACGGCGTCCGGAAGGACATGGACTGGTGGTTGAACGCGGCGTTGCTCCGGGCGATGAGCGCCCGGCACAGCGCGATCTCGAGAAGGTCGCGAACCGCCCCCTCGTGCGTGTCTATCGCCGCCCGCAGCGCTTTCAGCGCCTGCAGCGTCCCGGGCGTCCACCACCGTTCTATGTTGAAGATGTCGGGTTGCCACAGGACGGCGTCACGATCAGTCCGGGTGGCCGTCCTGACGACTTCGTGTGTGGCGTCGACGGCGGCCAGCAGTGTTTCACGCGGGTAGTGCCGGACCTTGGTCCGGCCGAGCCAGACGAGAAAAGGGTTGACGTCGACGCTCTGCCCGTAATGGCCGAGTTCGGCGGCGGCGAGCGGAGTGGTGCCCGTCCCGGAGAAAGGGTCCGTGACGACCGAGCCCGCCGGCAGGCGCGAAATGCTCTCCCGGACGAGGCGCACCCCGTAGGCCGGGGTGAGCCGCAGCCATCCGTGCCGGCCGACACCCATGTTGGCGCGGAAGGTCATGTGCTCGTTGCGTGCCACGGGGGGTCGGCCGACAGCCGCGGTCACTTCGCCTCCAACGGTCGGCCTACCGGCGGTTTACCGGGAGCGCCCTGTGAAACTCGTCAACCAAGATCCACGGTGTGTTCTGACCTGCGACGATACTGATGCGGGGCCGACGCGGGCACCGGTGCGACAGACGAGTTGACGGATGAGCCGGTGGACGGGCCGGTGAACTGGTCGGGGGATGAGCTTGCCCAGCACCGCCGTCCGCCGGCATTGTGGATACAGGAACAGCTGGCTGGTATGACACCGGGTCACGATGACCGGTCCATGCCGGTCGGGACGATCGGACTCGCCGGACGACGGGAAATCGGGTGCCGCTGGAGCAGACCGCGCGAAGAGTCCCGTGCGTCGGGGCGATCATCATGAATGCCGCCGGCGCGCTGCTGCTCGTCCAGCGGGCCAGGGAGCCCGGCCGGGGGCTGTGGTCGCTGCCGGGCGGGCGGGTCGAACACGGGGAGAGCGACAGCGCCGCGCTCGTCCGGGAGGTCCGCGAGGAGACCGGCCTGGAGGTGACCGTCGGGCGGCTGGTCGGGCGGGTCACGCGGCCAGGGCCGGACGGAGCCGTCTACGACATCGCCGACTACGTGTGCGACATCGGCGGCGGGATCCTGCGGGCCGGGGACGACGCCGCGGACGTCCGCTGGTGCGCCGACCTGCGGGCCACCGCCCTCACCGAAGGCCTGCTGGACATCCTCGCCACCTGGGGCATCACGACCGCGTAGGCGCCATGCCGGCGTACAGGGCGGAAGGAGGTGGCGGCGGAAGGAGGTGTCAGGTGCCGTTGGGGACGGGGCGGCCGGGCTGCTCGCCGCCGCGGGCCTCGCCGTAGGAACGCTTGGGCACCATCACCTTGCGGCGGTAGATGCAGACCAGGGTGCCGTCCTGGTTGTAGCCGCGGGTCTCGACCTGCACGATGCCCCGGTCGTCCTTGCTCTTCGACTCGACCTTGCCCAGCACCTCGGACTCGCCGTAGATGGTGTCGCCGTGGAAGACCGGCTTCACATGCCGGAGGGATTCGACCTCGAGGTTGGCGATGGCCTTGCCGGAGACATCCGGAACGGACATGCCGAGCAGCAGCGAGTACACGTAGTTGCCGACGACGACGTTCCGTTTGAACTGGGTGGTCTCCTCGGCGTAGTGCGCGTCCAGGTGCAGCGGATGGTGGTTCATGGTCAGCAGGCAGAACAGGTGGTCGTCGTATTCGGTGACCGTCTTGCCCGGCCAGTGCTTGTAGACCGCGCCGACCTCGAACTCCTCGTAGTAGCGGCCGAACTGCATGATGCGCTTCTCCTCGCTCTCCCTGGCGCTCCCCGCCGCGGCACGGGATCCGCCGTCGCGAACCCACCCGGGCCCGATCCTTCCAGGTCGGCCGGGCACCTGCCCGATTCACGGCCGTACCCGATCCGCGATCGGCGGATGGCCACGGTCCGACGGCGGATCGTGGTAAATCGTCGCGGTGCGGTGACGGCACGGTGGCGGGGCAGCGACGTGGTGGTGGGCATGGGGCATCCGCCCGGTGTCCCGACGGCCACGGGGCTCGGGTCCAGGGCGCTCCGGCTCGTCCCAGCGTGGCCATGTCCGCTGACGTCCGTCAGGATGGGGACGACAGCAGGGACGACGGCGACGACCGCGGCGATGACGGGGCGGGACGACGCCGGCCGGAGCGCGCCTGGTGGTGATCCGATGATCCGGGCCTGGCGGGGCCGCACCGGACCGGCGCGGAAGGCCAGCGTGGAAAGCCGGCACGGGAAGAGTGTGATCGTGTCGCCCGCGGCCCTCTCGACGAGGAGCCCTGGTACGACCGGGACGTGAGGAGTTGGCGATGCTGCTTGGCGTACACGTGGTCCGGTTCACCTGGCCGGGCGGGGCGGAGACGATCGGGCCGGTCCTGGGACGTGCCGCCCGGGTCGCCGACGACGCGGGCGTGGCCCGTCTCAGCGTGATGGACCACTACTTCCAGATGGAGGAGATGTTCCCGGCCGACGAGCCGATGTTGGAGGGCTACACCACCCTGGGGTTCCTCGCCGCCCACACGTCCAGGCTGCGGCTCGGCCTGCTGGTCACGGGCGTGACCTACCGTCACCCCGGGCTGCTCGCGAAGATCATAGCCACCCTGGACGTGCTGTCGGGCGGACGCGCGGAGCTCGGCATCGGCGCCGCCTGGTACGACCGCGAGCACCATGGGCTGGGGGTGCCGTTCCCGCCGGTCGCCGAGCGGTTCGAGCGGCTGGAGGAGACGCTGCGGATCTGCCGGCAGATGTGGAGCGAGGACAACGGCCCCTTCACCGGCCGGCACTACCAGCTTGCCGAGACGCTGTGCGTGCCGGCGCCGATCAGCCGGCCCCGCGTGCCGATCCTGATCGGGGGCAGCGGGGAGCGCAAGACGCTGCGCCTGGTGGCGACCTACGGCGACGCCTGCAACCTGTTCGCTCCTTCGGCGGACGTGGTGGCGCACAAGCTCGACGTGCTGAAGGCGCACTGCGACGCGGTCGGCCGCGACTACGCGGAGATCGGCAAGACGATCATCTACAACGGCGACGCGCTGGCCCGGGAGGACACCGGCGCCTTCCTCGCCGAGGCCGAGCGGTACGCGCGCCTCGGTATCGACACCGTGATCGTCGTCCCGCCCGGCGGTGAGGCGGTGGACGCCTGGGTCGAACGGATCTGCGTCCCGGTCGTCAAAAACCTCGCCGACATCGCCGTCACCGGCTGAGCTGAAGCGCGGTCGCCGACCGGGCCGTCGCCAACGGACATCGACGGATGCTGGCTGACGCCAACGGAATCGCCGTCGCCGGCCGATCTTTTCTTCTTCTTCGCTTCGCTCTTCTTCCCGCCGGTTTCTTCCCCGCCGGCCGGGGTCGGGCGGCCCACCGTGGCGGATCCCGGCTCTGGCCGGCGCCAGCCCCGGGGGCGACGTTCCAGGCCTGGACGGCGTCCGGAGAATTGGGTTTCCGGAGGCGGATCCGGTGGAACCGTGGATCAGGGTCGGGTCGTTACCCGGTCGGACGCGTCTGTCGTCATGGGGAACGGGCGGTCGCCGGGTGCCGGTTGTCGGCTGGAAGCCGGTATCCGTCACGATGGCCTCGCGGGAGTCACGCCCGCGGACGTCGAACAACATGCCGATCAGCGACATGCCGACAGGCGACGGGTAACAGGCGACAGGGCAGATGCGGAGGCCACCATGGCGCAGGTGCTGAGCAAGGGCGCGAACGCACCGTTGTCCACTACCGACGTACGGGTGGAGATCAGTTCGTCCACGCCGTTGGACATCGCCGCGCTGCTGGTGACCGCGAATGGCAAGGTCCGCTCCGACGCCGACTTCGTGTTCTTCAACCAGCCCACCGGGCCGGGGGTACGGCTGCTCCCGCCGTCCGCGCTCGAGTTCACGCTGACGCAGGTACCGTCCGACATCGACAAGATGGTCGTCACCGGCAGCCTGGACGGCTCCGGCCCGCAGACCTTCGCGGCCGTCAGCGGGCTGCGGGTCGTCGTCCGGGCCGCCCGGGGTGAGGAGATCGCCCGCTTCGACCCGGTCGAGCTGACCGTCGAAAGCGCGCTGATACTCGTGGAGCTCTACCGGCGCCAGGGGGCGTGGAAAGTGCGCGCCGTGGGGCAGGGGTATGCCTCCGGCCTCGCAGGTATCGCCACCGACTTCGGGATCACGGTGGACGATCCGGGTGCCCCGCCGGTCGACCCGCCCACCCAGATCGTCACCCCGCCGCCGGGGCAGCAGTGGGGAGCCCCGGCGGGGCAGCCCGCGGGCGGCCAGCCCCAGTGGGGGGCGCCGTCAGGGCAGCCCGCCGGGGCGGGGGGCGGCTGGGGCGCGCCACCGTCCGCACCGCCGCCGGCCCAGCCGCCGCAGCCGACCCAGCCGTGGGGGCAGCCGCAGCAGTCCCCGGGGCCCTGGGGGCCGCCGGCACCGGCGCAGCCCGCTGGGCAGCAGCACTACTGGGGCGCACCGCAGGGCCAGCAGCAGGCGCCGCCGCAGGGTGGCGGCTGGGGCGGTGGCCAGCCCCAGCCCCCGGCCGCACAGCAGGGCTGGGGTGCGCCGCCGTCCGCGTCGGCCGGCGGTGGGGGCGGGGCGCCGGTGAACCTGGACAAGGGCCGGGTCTCCCTGCGCAAGGGCCAGAGCGTCTCGCTGGTCAAAACCGGCGCCCCGCCGCTGACCCGGGTGCGGATGGGCCTTGGCTGGGATCCGGCGTACAGCGGGCGCCAGATCGACCTGGACGCCTCCTGCATCCTCTTCGACGGCCGGGGCAAGGACGTGGACAAGGTGTGGTTCATGTCCAAGAAGGGCGCCCGCGGCGCGGTCCGCCACTCCGGCGACAACCTCACCGGTGCCGGTGAGGGCGACGACGAGACCATCTTCGTCGACCTGGCCGCGCTCCCGCCGAACGTCGAAGCCCTGGTCTTCACCGTGAACAGCTTCCAGGGGCAGCGCTTCACCGAGGTCCGCAACGCCTTCTGCCGGCTGATCGACGACTTCACCGGGGCCGAACTCGTCCGGTTCGACCTGTCCGAGTCGAAACCGCAGACCGGGCTCGTCATGTGCAAGGTGGCTCGCCAGCCCGGCGGCCCGAACTGGACGATGACCGCCATCGGCGAGTTCCACGACGGCAAGACCGTGCGCGCGATGGTCGGCCCGTCCAAGCAGTATCTGTAGAGCGACGATCCGTGGAGCGGGGAGCCGTGGGGTGACGGCTCCGGCCGTGTTACGGGCCGGCTGTCGTCAGGGCCGGGGCTGGTAGCAGCCCTCAGCCCTGACCCGGCAGCACCCGGCAGAAAAATTAAAGCCGTGTCACGGTGTGTCCCGTGGCGTTTTCCCGTGGGAGTTCGTGGATGTTTCACGAGCTCCCACGGGAAGTTTTCCGCAGTCTTCTGTGACTCCGCGGGCTTCGTGGCCCCGCCGGTTCCGCGAGTTTTTCGCGGTGATGCGCCCCGCGGCGGCCCGGCGGCCTACTGCTGCAGTTTGTAGTCCCGCAGCAGCGCGCGGCTGATGATCCGCTTCTGTACCTCGGACGTACCCTCGCCGATGAGCATGAACGGCGCCTCCCGGAAGAGCCGCTCGATCTCGTACTCCTTCGAGTAGCCGTATCCGCCGTGAATGCGGAACGACTCGGTCGTCACCTCGAAACAGTATTCGCTGGCGAGGTACTTGGCCATGCCGGCCTCGACGTCGTTGCGCTGGCCGCTGTCCTTCTTGCGGGCCGCGTTCACCATCATCAGGTGGCCGGCCTCCACCTTGGTCGCCATCTCCGCGAGCTTGAAGGCGATCGCCTGGTGGTCGGCGATCTGGTGGCCGAACGTACGGCGCTGCTGGGCGTAGGAGATGGCCAGTTCAAATGCCCGGATCATGATGCCGCAGGCGCGGGCCGCGACATTGACCCGGCCCACCTCCACGCCGTCCATCATCTGGTAGAAACCTTTGCCGCGGCCGTCGAGGCCACCGAGGATCGACGATGCCGGCACCCGGTGGTTGTCGAGCACCATCTCGGTGGTCTCGACCCCCTTGTAGCCGAGTTTCTCCAGCTTCCCAGGGATCGTGATGCCCTCGTGGGTGCCGAACCCGGGTTCCTTCTCCAGCAGGAACGTCGTCATGTTCCGGTAGACGGAGTCGGCGCCCTCGTCGGTCTTCACGAGAGTCGCGACGAGGCCGGCGCGGGCACCGTTGGTCAGCCACATCTTCTGGCCGTTGATCACGTAGTCGTCGCCGTCGGGAGTGGCCCGGGTGGTGATGGCGGACACGTCCGAACCACAGCCGGGCTCACTCATCGAGAAGGCGCCGCGGATCTCCCCGGTGGCCATTTTCGGCAGGAGCCGCTGCTTCTGTTCCGGGGTGCCGTGCTGGATGAGGAGGTAGGCGACTATGAAATGTGTGTTGATGACTCCCGACACGCTCATCCAGCCGCGGGCGATCTCCTCGACGACCAGGGCGTAGGTGAGCAGTGACTCGCCGAGCCCGCCGTACTCCTCGGGAATTGTGATCCCGAACAGCCCCATCTCCTTCATGGCCTCCACGATCGCCTCCGGGAACTCGTCCTTGTGCTCGAGTTCCGTGGCGTATGGCAGAATCTCCTTGTCGACGAATGTGCGCACAGCCGACAAAATGTCGACCTGGACGTCCGTCAGACCATCGGTCTGCGCGATCCTGCCCATGGTGTCCGCTTCCTTTCTCGCCATACCGTGGTCGACCCGTGCCATTTCCGCACCGGTTGCCGGAAATCACGTTCGGGTCGTCGCATACTTATGAGAAGTATCACGGCATTCGGGGGCGGACGCCAGCGACGCCAGTGGCTCGCTCCTTGCCCGGCGCCATCCCGGCCTGCTGCCCTCCCGCGCCAAGGCCAAGGCCAAGGCCAAGGCCAAGGCCAAGGCCGGGGCCAGCGGGCCGTGCGGCCCGGTCGAGCGCGTTCGGTACCAGCCCGCGGAGCGGTGTCGGGATCACTGCGCAGTATCAACGATCACTGTTCGTATCGTCCGATATCGGGTGTATGGCCCATAGGGTAGTCATCCAGGGGGCTTGATGTTGTGGGTGCTGGCATGCCCGTTGTGCCTCCGGAGGTGTGGTGTTCTCGTTTCTTCGCAAGGTCCGCCAGGAGCCGCTCGGTGGGATCCGTCAGGGGACGCCCGCCTGGCGGCACCTGGCCGCGGTGGCGACGATCGCGGTGGCCGCGGCCGGTGTTCTGACGGCCGGCTACCGGTCCGGGGGCGTGGGGACGCTGCGGGCACCGGTGTCCCCGGTCGCCGCGGACAGCCCGGACGCCACGGGCATCCCGGGCAGCGAGGCGGCCGGCAACCCGCTGGCCGGCGTCCGCTTCTACGATGATCCCGACAGTCAGGCGGACGCCGCCGCGGCCCGACTGCGCGGCGGCGACCCCGCGAACGCGGCCCTGCTCGACAAGATCGCGAATACCCCGCAGGCGCTGTGGCTCGGCGACTGGTTCCCCACCGCGCAGGTCCGCGCCACGGTCGCCGCGCGGGTCGGCAGTGCGCGGGCCGCCCAGGCGATCGCGGTGTTCGCCGTCTACCACATACCGGCCCGCGACTGCGGCGGCTACTCCGCCGGCGGGGCGGGCTCGCCGGACGAGTACCGCGCGTGGATCTCGGAGGTCGCCGCCGGCGTCGGCACGGGCCCTGCCGTGGTGATACTCGAGCCGGACGCGATCGCCGGCGCGGACTGCCTGCCCGCCGCCGACCAGCAGACGCGCTACACGCTCATCCGTGAGGCGGGCACGCTGCTGACCCAGCACGGGGCCACCGTCTACCTCGACGCGGGGCAGCCGGACTGGCGCAACGCCACCGAGATGGCGGGACGCCTACGGCTTGCCGGCGTCACCGCCGTGCGCGGCTTCGCCCTGAACACGGCGAACTTCGTCGCCACCACCGACCTGCTGGCCTACGGCAACCGGATCGTCGCCGAGCTCGGCGGCAGCGGCCACTTCGTCGTCGACACCAGCCGCAACGGCTACGGCCCGGCCCCGGACAAGCAGTGGTGCAATCCGCCGGGCCGGGCGCTGGGAGCCCGTCCGACCACACAGACCGGTGACGAGCACGCGGACGCGTTCCTGTGGGTGAAGGGCCCCGGCGAGTCCGACGGCACCTGCAACGGCGGCCCGNCCCGCCGGCCGGCAGGTTCTGGCCGGACTACGCCCTCGACCTGGCCCGCCGAGCGCCCTATTAGCTCGTCTTAGCTCGTCCCACAGGCCGCCACCGGCACAAACGCGGTCAGCGGCACCGCCGCCCACCGCGTCCGCATCCGTCTCCAGGGTTCGGGATCAGGGTGACGGCCCTGGTGGGCAGCTCGCCGTGAGCGCTATCGATCCTTGAAGATGATTCGTAGCCAGATGACGTGTGGACCCGGCCTGCCGGGGATCGGCTCCCCGTACTGCCACAACGCCCGGCCGTTCGGCGCCCACGTCAGCTCCCAGACGCCAGGGATCTTTTTGAAGCGTTTGACCCGCAGACGCTTGTCGAAGTCACGGTCGGCCGCGAGCCCCTGCATGAACAGATCCCTGGCACGGCGGAAAGCGGCCTACTGCTCGGCAGTGAGATGACGGTATTCGGACAGGAAGCGGCCAATTGGCTCGTATATGGGCACAGATCCCACGATAGGGGACGCTTCCGATGCAACGAGTGAGGCTGTGGCGCTGTGGATAAGCAGCGAGTCAGCTTGCCTGTGGGTAGGGCTTCGCGGACAGAGAGTCAAGGAGGGCGTCGAACGCGGCGTCGCCTTCACAGATCACCGACCGGTCGGCCGCGAGGTCCGCGAGCGCTTCCTGGATCATATTCTCGGTCTCGGAATCTGCGTCGATCTCCTCGACGTCACGGAGAACGCGCGGTAGCTCGGGCTCGCTCATGCTCGCTCCGCCTCCAGTACCGTCTTCGTCTCGTCAGTAACGTATCTTAACCTCGAGTAGCAGAAAGTACTTTCAGAAAGTCTTTCAGAGAGTATTGCGGATCAGGGTTGTCGCAGCTCCGGGTCTCGCTCCTGGGTGATGCGCCACCAGCCCCGCCGGCTCGTCCCAGAGCGGGAAGTACCCGCCTGGCAACGTCCTCGGCGCCTGTCGGCGCATCCCGCGTCAGCGCGCCCCGTGAACCATTCGACTCCGTGGCGTACTCGCCCAGACATGCGCCAGTCGCCCCCGCGCGGAGCGGACGAGTGCGCGAACGCAACGGTGACGTGGTCAGCGGCGTTCCCGGCCCCGTCTTCCGTATGTCACGGCTCCGTTCGCAGGCTCCGGCGCCTGGAGCGGAGCATGAGGGTAGCCTCGCGCCGTGAGGCCGAACCATCAACCGTTGCGGTGGTCGGCCGTGACGGCGGGTATTTGGCTGTGGCGGGCGTCGCGCCAGGTGTTCGGTGGGGCGGGTGTCATGACGGGTGGCCGGCCGTGACGGCGGCGTCGGGGCGGATGTTCTGCCGGCGGCTGGCGGGGCTGCTCGTCCTCGACCCCAACGGTGACGTGGTCGGACGGCTGCGAGACGTGGTGGTGACGGTGCGGCCCGGCAGCCAGCCGCCCCGCGTCCTCGGGTTCGCGGTCGAGGTGCAACGTCATCCGATCTTCGTCCCGATCGGTCGGGTGACGGGGGTGGAGTCGGGTGCCGTGGTGCTGTCCTCGGCCAGGTTGAGCTGGCGCCGGTTTTCCCAGCGTCCCGGTGAGACGCTGGTGCTCGGTGAGCTGCTGGACCGGCGGGTGACGCTGGTCGCCACCGGCGCCCCGGCCACCGTGGTCGACGCCGCGATCGAACAGGTCCGCGGCGGCGACTGGGTCGTCGACCAGGTCGCGGTACGCATCGGTCGGCGGCGCCGTGGCGAGGTCCGCACGGTCTCCTGGGCCGAGGTCACCGGGCTCGCCCTGCCGGAGGAGGATCAGGGTGCGGCCAACATGCTCGCGGTGTTCGAGAAACTGCGGCCGGCGGACCTTGCCGCGCTGCTGCGGGACCTCTCCGACAAACGCCGCGTCGAGGTGACCGCGGCCCTCGACGACGAACGGCTCGCCGACGTCCTGGAGGAACTGCCCGAGGACGAACAGGTCGAGTTGCTCGGCGGGCTCGCCGACGAGCGGNGGGCTCGCCGACGAGCGGGCCGCCGACGTCCTGGAGGCGATGGGCCCCGACGACGCCGCCGACCTGCTGGGGGACCTGCCCGCCGGGGAGGCCGAACGGCTGCTACGACTGATGGCGCCGTGGGAGGCCGCGCCGGTCCGGCGTCTGCTCGTCTACCCCGACCGGACCGCCGGAGGCATGATGACCAGCGAGCCGGTGATCGTCGGCCCGAACACGAGCGTGGCCGAGGCGATCGCGCGGATCCGGGCGCCGGAGCTCTCCCCGGCGCTGGCCGCGCAGGTGTACGTGGTGCGCCCCCCGTTCGAGACGCCCACCGGGCGTTACCTCGGGCTCGCCCACTTCCAGCGGCTGCTGCGGGAACCGCCCGGGGCGCTTGTCAGCGGTGTCGTCGACGTCGGCATCACCCCGCTGCGGCCGGAGGCGTCGCTGCAGGAGGTGACCCGTCACCTCGCGTCGTACAACCTGGTTGCGGTTCCGGTGCTGGACGACGGCGCCCGGTTGGTGGGGGTGGTCACCGTCGACGACGTACTGGATCATCTGTTGCCGGCCGGCTGGCGGGAGCACGACCTCGGCCCGGACGCCCCGAACTCGGACGCCCCGAACTCGGACGCCCCAGCCCTGGACATCCCGGGCACGGGAACCCGCAAGGCAGGCGTTTCGGGTGCGGACACTCCGGATGTGGATGCCCGGGACGCGGGCGCCTCAGGCCTGGACGGCCCGGGCGCGGACGGCTCGGGCGCGGGGATCCGATGAGGCTTCGTCGTCGTACGGGCAGGCTCGATCAACCTAGTCCGTCCCGCCGGTCGGCGCTGGTCCGCCGTCCCTACGAACCGGACGCCTTCGGCCGGGTCGCCGAGCGGATCGCCCGGTTCATCGGGACCGCGCGCTTTCTGGTGGCGCAGAGCATCGTGGTGGTGCTGTGGATCGGCTACAACATCATCGTGCCCCGTGACCTGCGGTTCGACAACTACCCGTTCATCTTTCTGACGCTGGCGCTGTCCCTGCAGGCGGCGTATGCCGCGCCGTTGATCCTGCTGGCGCAGAACCGGCAGGACGACCGGGACCGGGCCAACCTCGCGCAGGACCGGGAGCAGACCTCACGCCAGCTCGACGACACCGAGTACCTCGCCCGCGAGATAGCGGCGATCCGCATCCGGGTCGGGGAACTGGCCACCCGTGACTATCTGCGCTCCGAGTTGCGGGCGGAGCTGCGGGCGCTGCTGGCCGAATCCCTGGGGACGTCCGTGGGGACGTCCGTGGGGACGTCTGCGGGGACATCGTCGGTGGGGACGGACGCGGGAACAGGTGAGGACGTCGGCGACAGGCGTCGCCGCGGCCCCGGATCATGGGATCGGCGGCCCGAACGCGGCAGCTCCACCGACCGGCGGCTCCAGAGCCCGTGAACCGCACACCCGACCGGACGGCGTCACCAGACGTCACCAGAGGAAGAAGACATCACCGGGAGAATCGGGATCGTTCCTCACGGTGGGAATCCGGCTGGCGTCCTCGGACCGAAGCGTCCGCGGGCCGAGGAGCTAGGTGAGAGATCCTCGACACAGCGTGAGAATGGACAGGGCGATTTCGACCCCGCGCGGCCCGAGCTCCCGCGACCAGGCTGTGATGATCTCGTTTTCCCGTTCGTGCTGGATGCGCGGACCGCCGTCCGCGGAACGCAGCGCCTGAATCTGCTGGGATATCTCCAGACGGGCGCCGACGAGCGCGCGAAGCTGTGTGTCGATCTCGTCTATGGCCTGCCGGCCGTCCGCGATCGAGGAGACCGCCGGTGCCGGCGTGGCGGCGGGAAGCGCGTGGCTTGTCATCTGGGCTCTTTTCATTCGGGACCCGGCCGTCCCGGAGCCGGACAGGCCCGGGGAAAGTCCGGGCCTTGAGTCTCGGCGTGTCGCGTCAGATACGCGGCAGTGCAGGGACCGTGCCCGGTCCCTGGTAAAAATGATCTGGCGATCTGCTCGCGCGGCGCGCGCAAAGAGGAGATCCACCGGGCATGGCTACCAGCATGCCAGCCGAGATTGCCACCGTCCAGCGGTCCGTCCGGCTCGCACCGTGACCTCCCACGGCCCAGAAGCGGTCGGGACGTCACGCCGCTGTCATACGGGCGCCACACGGATGCCGCACGGGACGTCCGGCGGATGCCGAGCAGGACGTCCGGCGGATGCCGGAAGGGCACCCCCGAAACCGCGCCGGGACGCCACCGGGACGGTGTCAGGAGGGATGGGAGGATCGTCCTCGTGGACCAGTTGCAGTTGGACGGCATGCCGCGGCGGCTGTTCGTGTGCACCCCGTCGAAACTGTCCGCGTTCGCGGAGTGTCCCCGCCGCTACCGGATGGCGTATCTCGACCGGCCGGCGCCGGTGAAGGGGCCGCCGTGGGCGCACAACTCCCTTGGTTCCAGCGTGCACAACGCCCTGCGGGCCTGGTGGGACGAACCGCTGGCCCGCCGCACGCCGACCCGCGCCGCCCACCTCGTCCGACTGCTGTGGATCGTGGACGGCTGGCGGGACGCCGAGCAGTCCACGACCTGGCGGGAACGGGCCGCGGAGATGGTCGGGCGCTACGTGGCCACCCTCGACCCGGCCCGCGAGCCCAGAGCGGTGGAACGCCAGGTCGCCGCGCGCACCGACCGGCTGGCCCTGTCCGGGCGGGTCGACCGGCTCGACGACCGGGACGGCGAGCTCGTCGTCGTCGACTACAAGACGGGACGCCGACCGCCCACCGACGACGACGCCCGGGTCTCCCCGGCGCTGGCGCTGTATGCGCTGGCGGTCTCCCGCACCCTGCGCCGTCCCTGCTGGCGGGTGGAGCTGCACCATCTGCCCACCGGCACCGTGGCCAGCGCCGAGCACGACGAGGCGTCGCTGGGACGTCAGCTGCGGCGGGCCGAGGCGCTGGCCGACGACGCCGAGCGGGCGGCCGAGGCGCTGCGCGGCGGCGCCGGGCCGGACGCGGCGTTCCCGCCGCAGCCGGGCCGGTTGTGTTCCTGGTGCGACTACCGGCGGCACTGCCCCGAGGGCCGCGCCGCCGCCCCCGACCGCGCCCCCTGGGACGCCGTCGCCGCCGCCGAGCCGCCCGGCTGAACCCCGTATCCCCGCGCCAGCCCGTATCCCCGCGCCCGGCTGGGGAGCGTCAGAGGATCTTGGTTGGTGTTTGTCCGGGTAGGGCTGTGACCCGTGGAAACGCCTGAACGCCGCCGTCCGCCACGCCTCTGTTCGGGCGGCCCCTCCGAAGTGTCCGAAGGATGCGAATGCAGTGCTGTCAGAGCGGCACCGGATTCACATCCTTGCCCATGGGCTGTCGTATGGATCATGTGAATGGCCTCTGTTTCCGGTCGCGGCTCCGCCGGCGGTTTCAGCCGAGGAGCGTCCGGGACCTGCTCGTTGTCCGGTAGGCCGGCGGGAGCTGGGCCATGATGGCTTCGTGACAGAGCGAGCGAGTGCCGGCCAGCCGAACACCGCGCCCTCGGCCGTGTCGCAGGCCGTGTCGCCGATCATGTTGCAGGACGCCCGGCTGCCCGGTGGCGGCCAGGCCCGGCCCGCGGGCGGCCCGTTGCGAGTGTCGGCGAAGGCCGGGACGTTCACCGAGTCGGTGATCCGGGAGATGACCCGGCTCTGCCTGGCGCACGACGGCATCAACCTCGCGCAGGGCTTCCCGGACTTCCCCTGCCCGGCCGAACTGAAGGAGGCGGCGAAGGCCGCCATCGACGCGGACGACAACCAGTACGCCATCACCTGGGGCGCGAAGGCCTTCCGGCACGCCATCGCCGCCAAGGTCGCCCGTACCTACCCGGGGTGGACGGTGGACCCGGAGACCGAGATCTGCGTGACCTGCGGTTCCACCGAAGCGATGATCGCGACCATGCTCGCGCTGGTCGACCCCGGCGAGGAGGTGCTGCTCTTCGAGCCCTTCTACGAGAACTACGGCCCGGACGCGATCCTCTCCGGCGCGCGGCCCAGGTTCGTCCCGCTGCACGGGCCCGACTGGAGCATCGACGAGGCGCAGCTGCGCGCCGCCTTCTCCGACCGGGTTCGGGCCGTTGTCATCAACACGCCGCACAACCCGACCGGCAAGGTGTTCACCCGCGCCGAGCTGGAGCTGATCGCCGAGCTCTGCCAGCGGCACGACGCGCTCGTCCTCACCGACGAGATCTACGAGCACATCCAGTATCTCGGCCCGGGCGGGCATATCCCGCCCGCCACCGTCCCGGGGCTCGCCGATCGCACGGTCACCATCAACGCCCTGTCGAAGACCTATGCGGTGACGGGCTGGCGGGTCGGCTGGACCATCGCCCCACCGGCCTACACCGCCGCCATTCGCAAGGTCCACGACTTCCTGACCGTCGGGGCCGCCGCGCCGTTGCAGGCNCAGGCGGGCGGGGCCGCCGCCATGGCGCTGTCGCCGAGCTACTACGACAACATCGTCACCGACTACCTCGAGCGCCGTGACCTGCTGTGCGGCGCGCTCGCCGCGGCCGGCTTCCACTTCCGGCCACCTGACGGTGCGTACTACGTCATGTGCGATACGCGATCGTTCGACCCCGATGGGGACGACGTGGCCTTCGCCCGCCGGCTACTGAAGACGGTCGGGGTGGCATCGGTCCCCGGATCGTCGTTCTTCAACGAACCCGCGTACGGGCGTCACATCATACGTTTCGCCTTCCCGAAACGGCTGGACACCCTGCGGGCGGCGGCCCAGCGGCTGGCCACCCTCGCCTGACACGCCCCGCCGCGCGCCCGCGCCCCGCGCACCCCGTGCCGCCCCACGGGTGGCCGCGGGGACGCGGCTATGCCCGGCCGCCGCGCTCCGCCGCGGGCTTTTGCGGGACCGAGGGCCCCGGGATCAGCACGTCGTGAGCAGGGAGGGGACGGGCAGCGGATACCGGCCGGCGGCGGCCCGGGCGCGTCCCCGGCGCACCTCGGCGGCCAGCCACCGCAGGTAGGCGTCGACGCCGCCACGGTGGTGTGGCCGCGACCACCGACCGCGCAGGTCGCCGACTGGTGACCGCGATGCTCCGGCGGCGCCGGTAGCGGCCAGCATCACCGATCGTGGCGGCAGCAGATAGCGGCCGCGCAGGTACTCGCCCAGCCAGCGGGCCTGCGCCTCAGCGAGCCGGACGGCGTCGGTGACACTGATCGCCCCGGTGCCGCCGGCCGGCCCCGGCCCCGACCCCGGCGACACGCCGCCTGGCAGGACGCCACATCCGTACACCCCTTCCGCGTCCGGGTTGAAAACGCCGCCGAACAACGCCGATGGGACGGCGGGCGGGCTGCTCAGCCGATACGCGGCGGCCTTTCCGACGACAGGCCCGACGACTCCGCCGAGGAGGACCACGGCGTCCCATCGAGTCACCGGCTGGTCACCGCCGCGGACATCGAACGGCCGGCGGCCGTCGTCCTGCGGGTGAATCCCGTAGCCGCCGCTGTCGAGCCTTGTGAACCGCCCGGCGAAGCCCCGCTCGTCCGGGAACTCCCCACCGGTTCTGGGAGACTCCCCGTCGGCCCCGGCGGGTCCTCCGGTGGGCGAGGGGGGCACCGCCGCCGGGCCGTCCGCGTCGTGCGTCGCGCGATCGTGTGTCACGAACAGGTGCGCGTCCAGCCCGGAGTCGATGAGCACGCGCAGCGCCGTACCGGCGGCCGGACCCGCACCGAACACCGCTACCCGGGGAAGTTGAGCCACGATCGGCAAGAGTAGGCCACATCCGGCTGCCCGTGACACCTCCCCGCCGTGTCGCCAGGCTGGCTCACGGTGTCGTCGGGACTGGACTGTCGGTGTTGTCGGGCTGGGGTCACCGGCCTGGTGCCACCGTCAGGTGGGCTGGGAGGCGGCGGGTCTGATGCGGCAGCGGGTCCTCCTCCGTCCGCTGGCGTGGCGGTGTCATCACGAGGCGCCGCGGAGCGTCCCGGGGGATCATCCGGGCGTCGGGCACCGGCCTGGCAGGGCGCGTCCTGGCGCGGCGTGCCGTAGCGTCCCCCGACCCGGGGACCTGCCGTAGCCGGCGTGGCAGCGCGAGCAGCGCGGTACGTGTCGCCCGTGCGCCCAGGCAGGCGGCGGCGTCCAGCAGCGGCGTGTCGGGCAGGCCGTAGAGCCGCCGGGCCCAACCAGGCAGCATCCCGACCGCGATCGCGCTCAGGGCGGACCACGCCGGGCGCGCGGGCGTGGTCCGCGACACCCAGCGGGGCATGGGCGGCCGCAGGATGAACGAGATCATCTCGTGGGATTGCGAGGTCACCCGCAGGTGAGGGCGAATCCGGGCAAAATAGCGGGCAACCGCGGCCCGACTGTCCGGGACATCCTCCGCCGGGATGCCGATCAGCTCGGCGGCACGCACCTGCTCGGCGAAATAGGCGTCGGCCTGGCTGTCGGTAAGGCGCAGCCCGCATCGACGGGCTGTCGTGAGGAAGGACTCGACCTCGCTCGCGTGCACCCACAGCAGCAGTTCGGGATCGGCGGCCCGGTAGGGCCGGCCGCTGGTGGGCTCGATGCCACGGATACATGCGTGCACGCGACGTACCCGTTCGGCCGCGTGCCGCGCCTGTTCCGTGGTTCCGTAGGTGATCGTTTCGACGTAGGTGGCGGTGCGTAGCAGACGTCCCCACGGGTCGGCCCGGTAGGCGGAATGCTGGGCGACGCCGGCCATGGCCAGCGGATGCACGCCCTGCAGGAGCAGCGCGCGGATACCAGCGATGATCATGCTCGGATCGCTGTGTACCCGCCAGGTCATGCTGGACGGCCCGAACAGCCCGACATCCGGGCCGGGGCTCGCCGCCACACTGC
>NZ_JWIO01000001.1:42710-47574 GCF_001017755.1 Protofrankia coriariae | reverse complement strand
GGGGCTCGCCGCCACACTGCCGCTGTCGGTGCTGTTGTCGCTGCTGCTGGTGCTGTCGGTATCGGTATCGGTGGTGCTGTTGACGCTGGTGGCACCGCCCGCGTCGGCCATCGGCCGGCAGGACCCGGATCGTGTCACGGCATCAGTGACCTCGTTGACTCGATGCCGCTGATCAATCACCTGAACATCCCCGTTTCTTACTCTCAGAAATCAAATAGCAACTAATAGTTCCACATCGACCATGATGGATGCATGCAGGGTGCGTTACGTGTCCAGATTGCGATCAGATGGTGATGCAATGCCGGGCGATGCGTGCATGCGCCGCTCTGAGTGAGTCGTTGCGGTGTCGCGTGGCCGGTGCCACGAACTAACGTGGCCTCATGAGCGTTGTGAAGATCAATGCACTGACCGTCCCGGCCGAGCTGCGGGCCACGCTGGAGCAGCGGTTCGCTGGTCGGGCCGGCATCGTGGAGGCCGCGGACGGTTTCGAGTGGTTCGAGCTGCTACGGCCGGTGGAGGGCACCGACACCTACCTCGTCTACACGCGTTGGCGTAGCGAGGAGGACTTCCAGAAATGGCAGGCGTCCAACGCCTTCCAGGCCGGGCACGCGCAGGCGGCGGCGGACGCCGCGGGTGGTCCGGCGCCGGCCGGTCATCCCGGAGCCGGCGGTCACCCCGGCGCCGGTGCGCCAGCCGGCCATGGCGCGCCGGCTGGTCATCCCGGATCTGGTGCGCCGGCCGGTCACGGCGGACCCGGCGGTCACCCCGGGGCCGGTGCGCCGGCCGCGACCGCGGCCACGCTGTGGTCCTTCGAGGTCGTCCAGTCGGCCGCGCCCAGGAACGAGAAGGCCTAGGCCACGCCTCGCCACCCGAAGCCTCTCCGTCCGTAGGTGGAAGCCGTCACCAGGACAGCGGTTTCCACCTACGGCTTCCGCGCCTGTAGGTGGAAACCGCTGTCATAGGGGAGGTTTTCACCTACGCCCGGCCGGTGGCTGGCGTCCTCGATCTCGCCCACGAACTCCTCGACCACGTCCTCGAGAGCGATGACGCCGCGGGTCGTGCCGTTCGGCCCGGGTATCCGGCCGAGGTGGCAGCCGCTGCGCTGCATCAGGCGCAGGACCTCGTCCAGCGGCAGGTCGGCGCGGATCTCGACCATCGGCCGCAGCCGGCGTGGCGGCAGCGGTTCGTCCCGGGCGTCGCCGTGGATACCGATGACGTCCTTGGCGTGCACGAAACCGACGATTACCGGTCCCGGTCCGGCTGGGACGTCGCCGTCGGCGGCGCGTACCGGGAAGCGGGAGAAGCCGGTCCCGGCGACCAGCCTCTCCAGCTCGGACGCGGTCACCGACCACGGGACGGTCACGATCTCGACAACCGGGATCATGATGGTGCCGGCGGTCCGCTCGGACAGTTCCAGTGCGCCGGTCAGCAACTCGTGCTCGGTGTCCTCCAACAGGCCCTGCTGCCGGGATTCCGCGATCATCACCGCGAGCTGGTCCGGGGTGTAGGCGGTGCTCAGCTCGTCCACCGGATGGACGCGGACGAGCCGGACACACCGGTTGGCGACGGCGTTGAGAAAGACGATCAGCGGGCGGGTCAGGCCGGCGAACCGGAGCAACGGCGGTGCGAGCCAGCGGGCGGTCTTCTCGGGGCCGGCCAGCGCGATGTTCTTCGGCACCATTTCGCCGAGCACGATGTGCAGGCAGACGACGATCAGGAGCGCGAGCGCGAACCCGATCGGGTGATGGAAACCGCTGGGGACGCCGAGCCCGTCCAGACCCCCCTCGATCAGGTGGGCGATCGCGGGCTCGGCCACCGCGCCGAGCCCGAGCGAGCAGATCGTGATGCCGAGCTGGGAAGCCGCGAGCATCAGCGACAGGTTCTCGATCGCGGTGAGGACGCTGCGGGCCTGGTGGTCGCCCTCGGCCGCATACGGTTCCATCTGGTCGCGACGGACCGAGATGACGGCGAACTCGGCGCCGACGAAGAACGCGTTGCCGGCCAGCAGGAAGATCGCGCCGACAAGATAGAGCAGGGTCATCGCCGTGCCCGTCCGGCCGGGCCGTCGGCGCCGACGGCGCTGCGCGGAGCGTGCGGGCCACGCGGGCCGGACGAGTGACCGGCGTGCCCGCTCCGGCGGGTCCGGGCTGGCTGGTCGGGTGGGCGGCCCGCCAGCCGGACACGGCTGACGCGATGATGGTCCATCTCCTCGACGGTGAGCAGCCGGCCTTCGACGTAGACCTGGTCACCCGGCTCGGGAATGCGCCCGAGCCGGTGCAGGACGACGCCGGCGACGGTCTCGTACGGGCCGTCGGGCAGCCGGATACCGGTCAGGTCGGCGACCTCGTCCGGGCGGAGCAGGCCGGAAAGCGACCAGCTCCCGTCCGGCCCGGCGGTGGCGTCGGGTCTTTCCGGCGCGTCGTACTCGTCCAGGACATGGCCGACGAGTTCCTCGACGAGGTCCTCCAGGGTGACCAGGCCGGCGGTGCCGCCGTACTCGTCGATGACCACGGCGATCTGGAGGCTGTGCCCGCGCAGGGTGGTGAGCAGATCGTCGCAGCTCAGCGATGCCGGCACCACCACCGGAGCGACCATGAGCAGGCTGACCGGTGTGCTGCCGCGCTCGGCCGGCGGCACACCGAAGGCGTCCTTGACGTGGACGACCCCGACGACGTCGTCGACGTCCCCGGGAACAGCCGTGACGCTCCCCGGGCCCGGCGGCTCGGCGGCCTGGCCTCCGCCGCCGCCGCGGACGGTGGTGCCGCGGACGGTGGTGCCGCGATCGGCGCCCGTATCCCTACCGGCACTCGAATCCCTGTGGGCGCCGGTATCGGGCGCGGCGGCACCGGAGGAGCGCAGGACGGGGAAACGGGAGTGGCCTGATTCCCCGGTGACCCGGAGCAGTTCCGTGACGCTGTCGTCGGCGTGCAGCGCGACCACCCGCACCCGCGGCGTCATGACGTCCTGGGCGGCGCGCTCGCGCAGCCGCAGGGATCTGCCCAGCAGACTTGCGGTGTTGCCGGGCAGCGTGCCGTGCTCGGCCGACGAGCGCACCAGCCAGCCGAGCTCGGACGGTGATCTGGCCGATCGCAGTTGGGTCCGCGGCTCGATCCCCAGCGCGCGCAGCAGCCGGTTGGCGGAGCCGTCGAGAAGCGTGATGATCGGTCGGCAGACGCTGGAGAAGAGCATCTGCGGCCCGGCGACCCACTGGGCCGTGGCCACCGGTGTCGCGACCGCGATGTTCTTCGGGAAGAGCTCGCCGAAGACCATCTGGGTGACTGTCGCGATCAGCAGGGCGGCGGTCACCGCGACGGCATGGCCGACGCCGGCTGGCAGGCCGGTCGCGTTGATCGCCGGTAGCAGCAGGGAGGCGATCGCGGGCTCGGCGATGTAACCGAGTACCAGCGACGTCAGGGTGATTCCCAGCTGCGCGCCGGAAAGCTGGAACGACAGCGACCGGACGGCCCGCAGCACCCGGGCCGCGCGGTGGGAACCGTCCCGCGCCGCCTGCTCGAGCCGGCTGCGGTCGACCGCCACAAAGGCGAATTCGGCGGTCACGAACAGCCCGTTGGCGGCGATGAGGGCGACGACCAGCAGCAGGCCGAGAATGTCACCGATCATTGCGGTGGCGGGGGCCGGCGAAAGCCACCGCGGTGCTCGGACGATCGGGAGCCTGCCGCGGACGCCGCTGTCGAGGCCGCCCGGAGATCCCGCCCGGGCGGTACCGGCGCGCCGCGTGCCATCTCCTCATCCTCACAGACCTCCGCCGTGCCGCCCAGAGGTTTCCCGGGCCGGGGCCCGATGCCCAACCAGGTACGCCGACAGGAAGGCCCACGGCTGATCATGGACGGATGAATGCGTGTTCTTTTATGATTTGTCCGAAATAGAGATCGAGTTTTTCAGGTATCGGTGATGTTGTTGTGGCGTGGGGTGTTGTGGTTTTGCGCCGACGCTTGGAGACTGATCTGTATGGCTCGCGTCTTCGCCGTCACAAACCAGAAGGGTGGCGTCGCCAAGACGACGTCCGTGGCGAGCCTCGGCGCCGCGCTGAGCGAGTTGGGATGCCGGGTTCTGCTCGTTGACCTCGACCCGCAGGCATGCCTGACGTTCTCCCTGGGCCTGGATCCAGACGTCATCGAGCTGTCCGTGCACGATGTGCTGCTGGGCCGGCTCAGCCCTGGCCTCGTGGTGCGGCGGACCGAGGACGGCCCGGATCTGCTGCCGGCGACCATCGAGCTGGCCGGCTGCGAGGCCGTGCTGTTGTCCCGCACCGGCCGTGAGCACGCGCTACGGCTCGCGCTCGCCGAGATCGACGAGCGCTACGACTTCATCCTGATCGACTGTCCGCCCTCGCTCGGAATCCTGACGATCAACGGGCTGACGGCGGCGGACGAGGTGATCATCCCGTTGCAGTGCGAGACCCTGTCGCATCGCGGTGTCGGGCAACTGCTCGACACCGTCCACGACGTGCAACGTCTGACCAACGCCGAGCTGCGGGTCCGCGGGGTGCTGCCGACCCTGTTCGACGCCCGGACCGCGCACGGCCGCGCCGTCCTGGCGGACGTTTCCGCCCGGTACGCGGTCGCGGTGCTCCAGCCGCCCATCGCGCGGTCGGTCCGGTTCGCCGAGGCGCCGGGTTCCGGACGTTCGATCCTCACGACGGCGAGACGTTCCAGGGGGGCGGCGGCATACCGGGCGCATGCCCGGGCGCTGCTGGCGGGCTCCGCCACCGGGGCCGCGTCCGACCCTCGAGGAGAGGGCGGCGGCGGGGCCGCGGCCCGAGGGACGGCTGGGAGCACGCCCCGGACGGCGTCCGCGGTGCCGCCGGTACCGACGCCACCGGGCGGATCACCGGCTCGCCCGC
>NZ_JWIO01000001.1:40481-42661 GCF_001017755.1 Protofrankia coriariae | reverse complement strand
CGGCTGCCGCGTCCGCCGGTTTCGACCGGCTACGGCCGCGCAGCGCCGCGCAGCCCCCACCCGCGGCCCACGAGCGCTTTGCCACCCCGGTGACGGTAGGCCGGGACGTCCACGGCAAGCGGGCGCTCTACAGCGGGGGCAGGCCGGGCACACCGGTCACGCCGGTGGACAGTGGGCTGGATGTGATGTGTTCCCGCTGCGGGCAGACGACCACGCTCCGGCCGCGTGAGGCGGTCGCCCTGTTGCTCCCCAGCGTGCATGTGCCGGTGCCACGATTGCGGCATCGGTCCCTGGTGCGCTGCCCGGCATGCCGGCGGATCGCCTGGGTGCGCATCCGGCTGCGGGTCCACACCTCCGTCGAGCCCTGACGGGTCCGGCCGGGTGGCCGGCGGCGCGCTTCACGTCCGGGCTCCGCGCGTCCGCCGGGTTCTGACGGGACTGACAGGTGCGACGGGCTGACCGACCCGACGAACCAGCGATCATGCCGGCTGTTCGGCATCCCGGAACGCCGGGCTGGCCCGGACCGGGCTGGTCCGGGCCGGGGTCGTCAGGCCGACTCGGCTCGCTGCTCGATCCGGTCGTCCTGCCTGCCGGTGAGGTTCGCCTCCACGGCCGGTGAGCCGACGGGACGGCCGCGATCGTCGCGCCGCCGGCGGCGTCGGCGCCGCCGGGGAGCCGGCCCGGTCACCGCGGTGCCGTCCGCACCGGAGCCCGGAGCGGCAGAATCGTGGTCCACGATGCCGTGGTCCACGATGTTGGGCTCCACGATGCCGGGTTCAACGATGTCGGGTTCAACGATGTCGGGTTCCACGATGTCGGCAGCCACGATGGAATCCGAGCCGGTGTCCGGCGCCGTCGGATGCAGCGGAGCGGGCTCCAGGAACAGGGCGGCCCTGCTGGCCGCCGGCCGTATCCGCCCGCTGGTCCCGGCCGGCCGCGGTTCGGCCACGGACGGCCCGCCAGCCGGTGCGCCGGGAAGTTCCACGGACGCTGCCGGGGACAGGGCTGGGACCGCGTCGGNCGGCTGTTGCGCGGGCGCGTCCGCGTGAGCCGCCGGCTGCGCGTCGGTGGGCTCGTCGGCGGGGACCACGGTCACCGCCGCCACCGCGGCGCCGCCCCCACGGGTACGGCGCCTGGTCCGGGTCGTGCGGGCGGCGGGGGGCCGACCGGCCGACGGCTCGGCGCGGATGGCGTCCGGCCGGTCACCGGCCCGGCCTGACCGCCGGCGCTTCGGACGCCCGGTCTCCCCGAGGTCCTCGACCTCCTCGGCGGCGAGCCCGGCCCGGGTACGGGACGCCTGCGGCAGCACCNGCAGCACCCCGCGGACGTCCGCGGGGATGGACAGGGCCTCGAACAGGTGCGGGGATGTCGAGTAGGTCTCGACCGGGGTGTCGAAGGGCAGGCCCAGCGCCTGGTTGACCAGGGACCACCGCGGTATGTCGTCCCAGTCGACGAAGGTCACCGCCACCCCGCTGNCCCCGCTGCCGCCGGCTCGGCCGGTGCGGCCGACGCGGTGCAGGTAGACGTTCTCGTCCTCGGGGCACTGGTAGTTGACCACGTGGGTCACCCCGCCGATGTCGATACCACGGGCGGCGACGTCGGTGGCGACCAGCACATCGATCTTGCCGGACCGGAACGCCCGCAGCGCCTGCTCCCGCTGGCCCTGGCCGATGTCCCCGTGGACGGCCGCGGCTGCGAAACCACGCCCGGTCAGGTCGTCGGCGACCCGGTCGGCGGTACGACGGGTCCGGACGAAGACGATGGCCAGCCCTCGGCCCTCGGCCTGCAGAACCCGGGCCAGCACCTCGATCTTGTCCAGCGCGTGCGCGCGGAAGACGTGCTGGCTGATGTCCGGCACCGTGCGGCCCTCGTCGGGGTGCTCCGCGGTGACGTGCACCGGCCGCCGCATGAACCGGCGGGCCAGCGAGATCACCGGCGGCGGCATCGTTGCGGAGAACAGCAGCGTCTGGCGGATGTCCGGAAGCTGGGCGAGGATGCGCTCGACGTCCGGCAGGAAGCCCAGGTCGAGCATTTCGTCGGCCTCGTCGAGGACGAGCATGCGCACCGCCGTCAGCACGAGGGCGTTCTGGCGGGCCAGGTCGAGCAGCCTGCCGGGGGTGCCGACGACGATGTCCACGCCGGCGCGCAGGCTTGCCAGCTGCGGCTCGTAGGCACGGCCG
>NZ_JWIO01000001.1:32902-40428 GCF_001017755.1 Protofrankia coriariae | reverse complement strand
CCACGAGCGCCTGCGGCTGCCCGCTGGCGCCCTCGTCACGGCTGGTCGCCTGCTGCGCGAGCGGGATGCCGAAGGCGAGCGTCTTGCCGGTGCCGGTGCGGGCCTGCCCGATGATGTCGGACCCGGCCAGCGCCAGCGGAAGCGTCAGTTCCTGGATGGGGAAGGGGGAGAGGATGCCCTTGGCGCGCAGGGCCTCGACGATCTCTTCACGGACGCCGAGGTCGGCGAAGCCGGGCGCCGGTGTCGTGGCCGGCGCCGTCGGGGCCCCCGTCTCGCCGGTGTCCGGGTGCCCCGTGGGATCTGTGGGGTCATCGTGTCGGTGTGTTGTGGTTTCGGCTGAAACGGACAGCGGGATACTCCTGGTCTGCTAGAGGGCCGGAGACGGCGCGATCGTCCTTCGTTCACGCCATCGAGGCCCAGGTCCCCGAGTCGCTATGAGCGGGATCCGACGCTGCACCCGCTCACGACATCTACCGGCGGGGTCCGCTGACCCGGAGTGGGGCGACGCCCGCGCGGGCCGGAAGTGGTCTTGGCAGCTCCCGGCTAATGATAAGGATAACCTGTGGGCTGCTCTCCGAGACATGTTCCGACACGATGACCTTCGGCAGGGTGCTGCGGCCCATTCCGTCAGATGCCGCAAGTGCCTGTGCCGTAAGGTGTCCCGGTCCTGCTTCCGGTCGGTGTATATCGGGGCGGTTCGCCATGAGGACGAGGCTGAGGTGATCCGATATGACGGACAGTACGGGTACCGGCCGGGTCGGCTTTCCGGCGCCGTCGATCGGCGGGGACGACGCAGGCGGTGAGGCCGGCGGGGCCGGCACGGCACGCGGCCCCGATCCGGAGGGCCGAAAATGGTCCGATCATGATTCGGCCGTACCAGGGGCCCGGGCCCACGGGGTGGCCACCGACGCGCCCGAGCCGCACCGTGACGCGCAGGCTCGTGACGCGCAGGCTCGTGACGTTCAGGCTCGTGACGCCGTCCGCGCGGGCATACCGGACATCGCTGTCGTGGATCTGTTGGGACTGCTCGCCTTCGGCGAACTGACCGCGTTCGAGCGGCTGGCCACGGACGCGCGGATGGCTCCCACCCTGACCGACAAGATCGCGCTGGCCGGCATTGCAGCCGCCGAGTTCGCGCACTTCGAGGAGGTTCGTGCCCATCTGCTGGGGGTGGGGGTCGACCCGGTGCGGGCCATGGAGCCGTTCGTGTCGCCGCTGACGAACTTCCACAACCTCACCGCGCCTGCCGACTGGCTGGAAAGCCTGGTCAAGGTGTATGTCGGGGACAGCATCGCCGCGGACTTCTACCGCGAGATCGCCACCGTGCTCGATCCCGACGTGCGTGCGCTGGTCCTCGACGTCCTCGCCGACACCGGCCATGCCGCGTTCGCGGTGGGGCGGGTCCGGGCTGCGATCGAGGCCGATCCGACCGTGGCCGGCCGGCTCGCGCTGTGGGCCCGGCGGCTGGTGGGGGAGGCGCTGACCGAGGCACAGCGGGTCGCGGTGGAGCGCAGCGCGCTCGCCGCCCTGCTGAACGGGATAGGCGACCTGACAGCGCTGGCGGAGCTGTTCAACCGGATCACCCTCGCGCACACGGCACGGATGGACGCACTCGGCCTGTCGACCTGAGACAGCCCGGGCCCGGGTCGGGGCCGGGCGGCCGAAACCGACCCGACCCGACCCGGGTAGCCGGCATCCGACTACCTTTTGTTCCGACTACCTTTTGTGTTGTGTCGGGCGTTCCGGGTTACCGGAGGGTGCTGTCGCCGTCAGAGCGCGCCGAAACCGACCCGGCGTGTCTCGGATTCGGCGATCTCGACGTAGGCCAGCTTCCCGATCGGGATGACGACCCGCCGGCCCTTCTCGTCCACGAGTGTGAGCAGCCCCAGATCCGACCTGATCGCGTCGGTGACCGCCTGGGCCACGTCGTCCGGCGACTGGCCGCTCTCAATGATCAGTTCGCGCCCGACGTTCTGGATCCCGATCTTGACCTCCACCAGTGATGACCTCCGTGTTCGTCAGGTGTGCCGTCCAGGTTCCTGGTGACGTCCGGCGGTGGGAGAAGAGCGAGGGTCTCGCCGTCTTCGGCCGGCTAGGTCACCATAGGGCCTACGGCGCGGGGCGTGGGACGCGGCCGGGTCATGTTCGCTGGAGGCGTCAGGGTCCGCTGAAGACCTCAGGGTCCGTTGGAGACGTCAGGGTCCGCTGGAGGCGTCACCGTCACCGGTGATTTCCCGGGCCGGTGCCGGGTCGGTGCCGGTGGTGCGGCGCGGGTATCCGGCAAGCCCCCGCCAGGCCAGCTCGACCATGGTCGCGACGGCCTGCTCCTTCGAGACCGCCCCGCCGGTGACCAGCCACCAGCGGGCGCCGGTCTCGGCGAGGCCCACCAGCCCGATCGAGAGCAGTTCGGCCTCGGCCGGGCCGACGCCGGTGTCCGCGGCGATGACGTCCGCGATGGCGTTGGCGCACTCGGTGAAACTGTTCTCCACCCGCTTGCGGACGGCGGGTTCGCTGCGCAGGTCGGACTCGAGAACGAGCTGGTAGGCGCCGCTGGGGTCGTCGACGAAGTCGAAGTAGGCCGCGATCGACCGAGCGATCCGGGTATGGTTGTCGGTGGTGGACGCAAGCGCCCGCTGCACGCTGGAGACGAGGGCGTGGGCCTGCTCGTCCAGCAGCGCCAGATAGAGCTCGAGCTTTCCGGGAAAGTGCTGGTAGAGGACGGGCTTGCTGACGCCCGCGCGTTCGGCGATCTCGTCCATCGCCGCGGCGTGATAGCCCTGGGCAACGAAAACTTCACGGGCCGCTCCCAGCAGCTGGAAGCGGCGAGCGGTGCGCGGCAGCCGGGCGGTCTTGCCTGAACGCGGTTGCGGCGCGGCCGGCTCGGCGCTCACCGGCGCACCTCCTTTGATCGGTCGAGCCTCGGTGCCGGCTCGGCGGCTGCCTGTGCCGGGCGTGGTGCCCGTCCGGATGCCCGGGCTGGGCGTCGCGCCCGGCCGGGACCCGACCTGTGGTGCTTTGTCATGTTATGTGAACATAAGATGAGCACTCGGATCTGGGCGGGACCTGAGTACGGGATCCGGGGTACAGGATCTGGGATACGGGATCTGGAACAGGGGATCTGAGCGTCTGTGGATGTGGGTACCAGGCGGGGGTGAACCCGCTGGTGGCTCACCGTACCTTTCCTGCCCGGCCCCGTCCTGACTGATCCCGGCCTGGCTGATTCCCGGGCCCGCCTGAGGAACCGCGGGCAGGGTGATCATCCTTCTCCCGTGCGGGCGTGCCCGCGCCGGCGGGCCGCACCGAGCGGGCCCGTCGGCGCCGGCACGTCACCGTTGGATCAGGGGGATATCAGGGGTCCGCGTGAACCGGGGCTCACGCGGGGCTCACGCGGGCTCGCCCGGGTCAGGCCCGCTTCACCGGTACTCGTCCTCGTCGACGTCGACGACGATCTGCTGCTCCGCGGCGTCGTACTCGTCGACCTCCAGCGACGACGGCCACGATGCCGTGAGCGGCAGCGAATCGCGCGTCAGGACCTCGCGCGCCTGCTCCGCGGCGTCCGCGTCGGGCACGTCGGGACGGTCGAGAACGTCATGCACGTCGAGCGGAAGATCCGTCGGTGAGGTCATGGCTTTCTCCTGTCAGCGCCTACGGACTGTGATCCTCTGTACTCTTGCGTTGGCCCTACCGCCGTTTTGGAACCTTCCACCTGTGCGCCGGGTGTACCTGCCGAAGTGGCAAAAAGATCGCCGTGTTCTTCGACTCGGTCCGGCACGTCGCCCACCATGAATACCAGCTCATCCGGCCGTGGGCAGGCAACGGCCCGGTCGTGCGGCGACCAGGCTAGAAACTGTCGGTGTGTTAGTGCGTACGGAGAGTGCGCAGAGTGTGGAATTGCGTCGCGATCGTCGTGCGGTGGTTCCGGGGTCGGCGTCACCGCGTCAGATGCTGGACGCGACGGCCGGCTTCGCCGGGTGCCGCGGCGGCGCTGGCTGGCCGGCGGTCCGGCGGGTGGAAGTCGTTCCGGGAGGTCCCCGGGGCGGACCGACGCCCGAGTGCTCCGCATCGTGGCGCCCGGTGCCCGGGCGCTCTGCCCCGGGTGTGCGTCCGTCCGCGATTCGTTCGTCCACGATTCGTTCGTCTTTTGTGCTCACACGGCTTCCGCACCCTCCATCGTTGGGAGACCATTGGGTAAGGAGTGTGTCCGCTGACTGCGGAGCGCGGCCCGCCGGGCCGTACCCGTCAGCGCGGACATCTGATCCGGCGCTGTCGTGATCCGGTGCTGCCACCGCCGCGGTATGCCGGTCGGGACAACCCATGAACATGCTCAAACTCACAGTAAGGGGCGGGCATGCGGTCGATCTGGAAAGGCGCGATCTCCTTCGGTCTCGTCCGGATTCCGGTCCGGCTCTACCCGGCCACCGAGGACCGGGACGTCTCCTTCCACCAGGTCAGGCGGTGGGACGGGTCCCGCATCCGCTACAAGCGGGTCGCGGCGGCGGACGGGGCCGAAGTGCCCTACTCGGAGGTCGCCAAAGGCTACGAACTGCCGTCCGGGGAGACCGTCGTGCTCACCGACGACGACTTCGCGAACCTGCCGCTGCCCACCTCCCACACGATCGACGTGCTGGAGTTCGTCCCGCTGGCGCAGGTCGACCCGATCTACTACGCCAGGAGCTACTACATCGAGCCCGACCGGGGCGGGGTCAGGTCGTACGTGCTCCTGCGCGACGCGCTCGGCCGCTCCGGCCGGGTCGCGCTCGTCAAGATCGCCCTGCGGCAGCGGGAGCAGCTCGCGACCCTGCGGATACGCGGCGACGTGCTCGTCCTGTCGACGATGGTCTGGCCGGACGAGGTGCGCCGGCCGGACTTCCCGTTCCTGGACGAGGAGGTGAACGTCGGCCCGCAGGAACTGGTCATGGCGCAGACGCTGATCGAGTCGTTGTCCGACGACTTCGACCCGACCCCCTACACCGACGGCTACCGGCAGGCCCTGCAGGCCGTCATCGACGCGAAGGTGTCGGGTAGCGACGTGGTGACCCCGCCGGTCGAGGGCGAGACGGCCACCTCCGCGGACGATCTGGTGGCCGTCCTCGCCGCCAGCGTGGCCCAGGCCCACCGCGGCCGGCAGCCCACCGGCGCCGGCCGGGGCACCGGCCCCGCCGCGCCCGCCGCTCGCCCAGCCGTGTCCGGTACGGACGGAGGCGCTGCGGACGGGGTCGGCACGGACGGCGCGGGGGTGGACGGCGCCGCCGGCAACGGCAACGGCAACGGCCGACAGGGTGCACGCAACGGGAAGAGGGCCGGCGGGCCCAGAGCCGGGGCCGCGGGCCGCCGGTAGCGCCACCGCGGGTCGGAGCCGGGCCAGGCCGGTGGCTGACGGGCCGCGGGCGAGCCGGACGGCCGGCGTGGCGAGCCCGGAGCATGGTGGGCGCGGGTCGCGGAAGCTTCCGCGCGCTGGCGGCGTTGTCGACATCAGCCCACGATCCAGGTGTGTCGTGCTCACGTCGCCGGCGTCCGGCCGCCGGCAGAAATCTTCGTCAGTGGATCGCCTGCAGGGATCTTCGTCGGCGGTCCGCCGATGGTGGCCTCTGTCGGTGGATCGCCGATGATGGCATGGCGTCCCTGCGAGGATGGGACGACAGGGTAGCCGGACGTACGGATGCCAGCGCTGTAACCGCGAGGAGAGATCGTGTCACTGCCGCCTCTGGTCGAGCCAGCGGCCGACCTGACCATCGACGAGGTCCGCCGGTACTCCCGACATCTGATCATTCCGGATGTCGCCATGGACGGCCAGAAGCGGCTGAAGAACGCGAAGGTGCTCGCCGTCGGCGCCGGCGGGCTCGGCTCGCCGACCCTGCTGTACCTGGCCGCCGCCGGGGTGGGCACGCTCGGCATCGTCGAGTTCGACACCGTGGACGAGTCCAACCTGCAGCGTCAGATCATCCACGGGCAGTCCGACGTGGGGCGGTCCAAGGCGGAGTCGGCCCGGGACGCCATCCGCGAGACCAACCCGCACGTCAACGTCATCCTGCACGAGACCCGGCTGGACACCTCCAACGTCACGGAGATCTTCAGCCAGTACGACCTGATCGTGGACGGGACGGACAACTTCGCCACCCGCTACCTGGTCAACGACGCCAGCGTGCTGCTCGGCAAGCCGTACGTGTGGGGGTCGATCTACCGGTTCGACGGGCAGGCGAGCGTGTTCTGGGCCGAGCACGGCCCGTGCTACCGCTGCCTCTACCCGGAGCCGCCCCCGCCCGGCATGGTGCCCTCCTGCGCCGAGGGCGGCGTGCTCGGCGTGCTGTGCGCGTCGATCGGGGCGATCCAGGCCACCGAGGCGATCAAGATCCTGACCGGGATCGGCGAGCCGCTGGTCGGGCGGCTGACGGTCTACGACGCCCTGGAGCTGAGCTACCGCACCATCAGGGTCCGCAAGGACCCGGAGTGCCGGCTGTGCGGCAAGAACCCGACCATCACCGAGCTGATCGACTACGACGCGTTCTGCGGGGTCGTCTCGGACGAGGCCGAGCGGGCCGCCGTCGGCTCGACGATCCTGGCCACCGAGCTCAAGGACTGGCTGGACCGGGGCGAGCCGATCGAGCTGGTCGACGTGCGGGAACCGGCGGAGTGGGAGATCGTGCGCATCCCGGGGGCGCGCCTGATCCCCAAGGGCGAACTGCCGGCGCACCTGTCCGAACTGCCGCAGGACCGCCGGGTCGTCGTCTACTGCAAGAGCGGGGTGCGCTCGGCCGAGGCGCTGGCGACGTTGAAGGGGGCGGGGTTCTCCTCGGCGGTGCACGTCCAGGGCGGGGTGACCGCCTGGGCGAACCAGGTCGACAAGTCCCTGCCCGTCTACTGAACCGTTGGACCGTGTCCGGGTGGCCGCGGACCCGTTCCGCGACCATTCGGACACACGGTGTGATTCGTGCGAATTTGTCATCGTGTACGTTTTTCGACCCTGGACGCGTGGCTGACGACAAACTCGCGGCGATCTTCTTTGCTGGTCGGTACGTCGTCGACGTGGGCCATCGGCTACACGGCTATACGGCTACGTATGGTTGTACGACTGGTGCTCCTGGTCGTGTCGGGGAGGTTGGATGCCAGCGGATGCCCGCCGGGCCGGGCGGCGGCATGAGCCGCCGCTGAGCGTGTCCGCGGGGCTGGCCACCCGGATCAGCGTCGGCGGCCGGCCGNGGCCGGCCGAGCCCGTACGCGATGACCGTCCTCGAGGCGATCACGCGAATTCCCCGCGGCAAGGTGATGACCTACGGTGATGTCGCCGAATACGTGGGCGCGGGCACCGGCCGGACGGTCGGCGCCGTGCTCAGCCGGCACGGGTATGACGACGACGTGCCCTGGCACCGGGTGATCCGCTCCACCGGCGAGCCGAATCCCACCGCCCCGGTCGAGGCACTGCGGCGGCTCGACGCCGACGGCACCGCGCTGCGTCCCGGCGGCGAGCGGGTGGACCTGGCCGTGGCCCGCTGGGATGGCCGGCCAACCGGCTGACGACGGCCCCCGCC
>NZ_JWIO01000001.1:21677-32896 GCF_001017755.1 Protofrankia coriariae | reverse complement strand
GGCTGACGACGGCCCCCGCCGACCGCATACCGCCGTCGGCGGCGCTACCTGACCTGCTTCTTTCCGTCTGCTTCCAGCCGCCTGTTTCCAGCCGCCCGTTTCCACCGTCCCGGCCCGTTGTCGGGACGGCGCGGGACGCCGGCCGGCCGGTTGACGGCGCGACCCGAGCAGCCTGCCCAGCCCGATAGCCGTACCGGCGGGTTCGTCCGGTTCTGTCGACGGGACCGGCGTTTTGGTGACGGCCTATCCGGGTTTGTCGGTGGGGCGTGGTGTGCTCTACGCCGTGACAGCTCAGCGGGACGGCGCCGAAGCCGGCGGGGCCGCCGAAGTTGGTGGGGCCAGTGGAACTGTCGCCGGGACCGGCGGGGCCGTGGCCGGGGGCGGTGGCCCGGCCGCCTACCGGCTTGTGCGGACTCCGACGCAGCCGGTGCGGCCGCCCGTCCTCGACACCGACCAGCGCCGGGTGGTCGACCACGCCGGGGGCCCGCTGCTCGTCCTCGCCGGGCCCGGCACGGGCAAGACGACCACGATCGTCGAGGCGGTGGCCCGGCGGGTGCGCGACGGGCTCGACCCGGCGGCGATCCTCGTGCTCACCTTCAGCCGGCGTGCCGCGCGGGAGCTGCGGGAGCGCATCACCTGGCGGCTGGGGGCCGCGGTCGGTGTCCCGCTTGCCTGGACGTTCCACGCCTGGTGCTACGCGCTGCTGCGGCTGTACCGGCCCGACCCGCTCGGCGTCCCGCCGCGACTGCTGTCCGGGCCCGAGCAGGACGCCCAGCTGCGCGACCTGCTCGCCGGCACGCGGGAGGTCGGCCGCCCCCGGTGGCCGGCGGCCCTGGCGGGCTGCCTGACCACCCGCGGGTTCGCCGAGGAGGCGCGCGCGATGCTCGCCCGCGCCCGGGATGTCGGTCTCGACCCGGACGCGCTGGCCCGGCTGGCCCGTGACACCGGCCGGGCGGACTGGGCGGCGATGGCGACCTTCTACGCCGACTATCTCGACGCTCTCGACCACGTGGGTGCCATCGACTATCCCGAACTGGTGCAGCGGGCGGCCCTCGTCGCCGAAAGCGATGATGTCGGGGCACAGCTGCGTCGCCGCTACCAGGCTGTGTTCGTCGACGAGTACCAGGACACCGATCCGGCGCAGGAACGGCTGCTGCGCGCTGTCGCCGGCGGTGGCGCCGACCTCGTCGTCGTCGGCGACCCGGACCAGTCGATCTACGGTTTCCGGGGGGCGGAGGTCCGTGGCCTGCTGGAGTTCCCGGCCCGTTTCCCCCGCGCCGACGGGCGCGCGGCCGACGTCGTCACCCTGCGGCGCTGCCGTCGGCTGGGCCCGGTCGCGCTCGCGGTCAGCCGGGAGGTCGCCCGGCGCATCCCCGCCACCGGCCTGCCCGCCGGGCATCTGCGCGCCCACCGGGAGCTGGTCGCCGCCGGCCCGCCCGTCGCCGAACGGGTGGAGGCACGCACGTACACGACCACCGGCGCCCAGGCCGAGGGCATCGCGGACCTGCTGCGCCGGGAGCATCTGGGCAACGGCACCCCGTGGGAGCGGATGGCGGTCCTGGTCCGCAGCGCGACCCGGTCGATGCTGCTGCTGCGCCGGATGCTCGTCGCCGGTGGGGTGCCGGTCGAGGTGGCCGGCGACGAGCTGCCACCGGCCCGCGACGGCACGGTCGCCCCGCTGCTGCTCGCCCTGCGCTGCGTCGACGGCCCACCGGACGAGCTGACCGCGCAGGCGGCCCACACTCTGCTGACGAGCCCGCTGGGCGGGGCCGACCCGGGCGCGCTGCGGGCGCTGGGCAGGGCGCTGCGCGCGGCCGAACGGGTGGCGATCGCCGCCGGCGCCGCTGCCATCGCGCGCACGGACGGGGCCGGCCGCCTGTCCGGTCTGCCGGCCGAGGCCGCGGCGCCGGCTGACCGGGCGGGCGGGCCTGCGGTGCCGGCGTCGTCGGCGGAACTGCTCCGGCAGGCGGTCGTGGATCCCGACCGGGCCCTGCTGATGGTGGAGGAACGCCTCGCCGGCCCGGCCCGGCGGCTGGGTGAGCTGCTGCGCTCGGCGCGTGCGGTGCGGGCCGCCGGCGGCACGTCCGAGGACGTCCTGTGGGTGCTGTGGTCCGGCAGCGGCTGGCCGCGGCGGCTGGAACGCGCCTCGGCCGCCGGGGGAGCTGCCGGCCGGGCGGCCGACCGCGACCTCGACGCCGTGGTCGCGCTGTTCGCCGCTGTCGGCCGGGCCAGTGACCGGCATGGGCCGGGCACCGGCATCGGCCCGGTGCTCGACGAGCTGGAACAGCAGCAGATCGCCGGTGACGTGCTCACCGAGCGCCCGGCGCGGCCGGATGTGGTCCGGCTGCTGACCGCCCACCGCAGCAAGGGCCTGGAATGGGACGTGGTGGTCGTCTGCGGCGTCCAGGACGGGGAGTGGCCGGACCTGCGGACCCGCTGTTCGCTGCTGGAGGCCGAACGGCTGGAGCGCCCCGAGCTCGGCGGCGTGCGGGAGCCGGTGACCCGGGCCGAACTGCTCGCCGACGAACGCCGGCTGTTCTACGTGGCGCTGACCAGGGCGCGCCGACGTCTCGTCGTCACCGCGGTCGACTCCGCCGAGGACCAGGGGACGAGCCCGAGCCGGTTCTTCCACGAGCTGGCCGAGGCCGAGCGGCTCGGCGTCGTGGTGACGCGGGGGCGTTCCCGGCCGGCGCGTCCGCTCACGCTGCCGTCGGCGGTCGCGGCGCTGCGCCGGGCCGCGGTCGACCCGGAGTCGACACCGGCCATGCGGCAGGCGGCCGCGGCCCGGCTTGCGCGGCTGGNGCTGGCCGCCGCCGTCGACGACGCCGGCCGGCCGCTCGTCCCCGCGGCCCGTCCCGGCCGCTGGTGGGGGCTGGTCGAGGTGACCTCCGGCGAGGTGCCGGTGGTCGCGCCGGAGGCCCCCGTCCGGCTGTCGGGGTCGTCGCTGTCGGGGCTCGTGACGTGCCCGACGCGCTGGTTCCTCGAACATGAGGCGCATGCGCAGGGCACCAGCAACGCCGAGATGGGTTTCGGCAAGGTCGTGCACGCGCTGGCCGACGAGGTGGCCACCGGGCGGACCCCGCCCGACCTGGGCGCTCTCGACACCCGGCTGGACCGGGTGTGGCGTCACCTCGGCTACGAGGCGCAGTGGCGCTCCGAGCAGCAGCGCGCGGCGGCGCGCCAGGCCCTGGCCCGGTTCCTGGTGTGGCATGCCGCGGCCCGCGGGCGGCGGCTGGTGGCCAGCGAGGTCCCGTTCTCCTGTGACCTGGCGGTGGGCGGGCGGACGGTCCGGCTGCGCGGCTTCGTCGACCGTATCGAGCTCGACGACGCCGGCCGGGTGCACGTCGTGGACTTCAAGACCGGCCGCACGGCGCCGTCCGGCACGGACGTGGCCCGGCATCCGCAGCTGGGCACCTACCAGCTGGCCGTCCGCGGCGGGGCGGTGGCGTCCGCCGGGCCGGGATCCGGCGCTGAGCCCGGCGGGGCGGAACTGGTGCACCTGCGCCTGGACGCCGGGCCGGACCCGGCACCGGACGACCCGCCATCGGATGCCACCGGACCGGACGTCACCGGACCGAATGCCACCGGACCGAATGCTACGAAGGCGGGTGCCGCTGGGGCGGGTGCTGCGGATGGGCGGCGGCCGGCTCGGGCGCCGAAGGTGCAGCGGCAGCCTGCCCTGCCGCCGGACGGCCCCACCTGGATGGACGATCTTCTCGTGGACGCCGTCGAGCTCATCGCCGCGGAACGCTTCCCGCCTCGTCCCGGCCCGGACTGCTCGATGTGCGCGTTCCGCCGCTGCTGCCCGGCCCAGGACGACGGACGACAGGTGATCACTTGACAGCGAGTGGTGATCGTCTGACCGTGGGTGCGGCGCCCCGGCCGGCTGGCGGCAGCCCCCNGGCTGGCGGCAGCCCCCGCCCCGGCGAGGGGCCACCGCCCGGTGGCGGCCTGGGCGCCGGAGGTGCTCCGCGTCCCGAGGGCGGCCCCCACGCTGGGGGCGGCCCGCCGGCGCCCCCAGCGCCGCTGGTCCCGCTGGTCCCGGAGGACCTGCGTGACCTGCTCGGGGTGCCGTTCACCGGCGAGCAGATCGCCGCGGCGACGGCTCCGCTGGAGCCCGGTGTGATCGTTGCCGGTGCCGGTTCGGGCAAGACGTCGGTGATGGCCGCGCGGGTCGTCTGGCTGGTCGCGACCGGCCAGGTCGCGCCCGGGGACGTGCTCGGCCTCACCTTCACCACCAAGGCCGCGGGCGAGCTGACCGACCGGATCCGCCGGGGCCTGGCGAAGGCGGGCCCGGTCGGCACCGCCGACGGCCCCCGGGGCGTTCCTCCCGGCCAGCGTGAGGCCGGCGTGCCGGCCACACCGGGCGCGGGCCACGGGGCGTGGGGCACGCTGCCCGGTCAGCGAGGAGCCGGCCTGATCTCCGGCCCGCGGGAAGACGATCCGGCCGGCCACCGGGAACCGGCCGGCCACCAGGAAGACGGCGCGCCCCAGCCGTCCCCGGGCGGGGACAGCGACGTCGACGGTGAACCGGCCGTGTCCACCTACCACTCGTTCGCGAAACGGCTGATCACGGACCATGCGCTGCGGCTGGGCGTCGAACCGGGATTCCGGCTGCTCGCTGACGCCACCCGCTTCCAGCTCGCCAGCCGGGTGCTGCGCCAGCACCGCGGGCCGGTCGAGGCGTTGACCCGGCCGATGTCGATGCTCACCGGTGATCTCGTCTCGCTCGAGGCGGAGCTCAGCGAGCATCTCGTCGACCCGGACGCCCTCGCCGCCTTCGAGCTGGACCGGCTCGCGGAGCTCGAAGCCGCGATCGCCGCCGGCCGCCGTGTCGCGCGCAACAGAGGCCATGTCGACATCCTCGGCCGGATGGTCATGGCCGCCCGCGCCCGCCGGGAACTCGCCGCCATGGTGGCCGAGTACCGGCAGGCCAAACAGGAGCTGGAGGTCATCGACTTCGGCGACCTGGTGACCCTCGCCGTCCGGCTGGCGGACAGCGTGCCCGAGGTCGGCGCGCTGGAACGCGCCCGGGCCAGAGTCGTGCTCCTGGACGAATATCAGGACACCTCCGTGGCGCAGCGGCGGATGCTCGCCGGCCTGTTCGGCGGCGGCCATCCGGTGACCGCCGTCGGTGACCCCTGCCAGGCGATCTACGGCTGGCGGGGGGCGTCGGTGGCGAACCTCGACGGGTTCCCGGCGCACTTCCGCCGCCGTGACGGCGAGCCGGCGCGGGNCGGCGAGCCGGCGCGGGTGTACGAGCTGACGGTCAACCAGCGCAGCGGCGGCCGGCTGCTGAGCCTGGCGAACACGGTCGCGGCGACCCTGCGGGCCCGCCATCACGTCGCGCGACTGCGTCCTCGGCCGGATGTCGCCGAGCACGGCACGACGGTGGTGGCGCTGCATCCGACCTGGGCGGGCGAGGTCCGCTGGGTCGCGGCGACGCTGCGGGAGATCGTCGACGCCGGGCGGGCCAGACCGGGGGAGTGCGCGGTGCTGGTACGGGCGCGCTCCGACGTGCCCGCGCTGTACGCGGCCCTGCTGGCGGCGGGGCTGCCGGTGGAGGTCGTCGGGCTCGGCGGCCTGCTGAGCCTGCCGGAGGTCGCCGACGTCGTCGCGACCCTGGAGGTGCTGGACGACCCCACCGCCAACGCCGCGCTGGTCCGGCTGCTGACCGGGCCACGGGTACGTCTGGACCGGCGGGATCTCGCGGCGCTCGGGCGCGCGGCGCGGGCGGCCGTCCGGGTGGGGACGGACCGTGCCGCCGTCCTCGACCAGCCGGCGCCCGGCCAGCAGGCGTCCCGACAGCCGCAAAGCTCCGCCGGTCACGCCGGTCACGATGGCGGTGCCGGCTATGGCGACGGTGCCGGTCACGGCGGCCACGACGGCGCCGGCCCGGCCGGCCCGGCCGGCCCGCTCAGCTCACTCGACCCGCTCGACGAAGCCGTGACCGGGATCGACCCCTGTGACGTGGTCGCGCTCGCGGACGTGCTCGACGATCCCGGCGACGAGGTCTCGCCCGCCGGCCGGGCGCGGCTGCGGATGCTCGCCGGGGAGCTGCGCCACCTGCGCGCCCACGTCGACGAGCCGCTGCTGGACGTCATCCACCGGGTTGTCGAGGTCACCGGGCTGGATGTGGAGCTGGCAGCGAGCCCCGAGGCGGTCACGGCCCGCCGCCGGGACAACCTCGCCGCCTTCGTCGACGTCGCGGCGAACTTCGAGGGCCTGGACAACGACGGCTCGGTGCGCTCCTTCCTGGCCTTCCTGCGGGCCGCGCGGGAGCACGAGCGCGGTCTGGACGCGACCAGCCCGTCCGGTGCGGACGCCGTCCAGCTCATGACCGTCCACAAGTCCAAGGGGCTGGAGTGGGAGGTCGTGGCCGTGCCGAATCTCAGCCGCAAGGTCTTCCCCGTCACGACGGTCCGGTCGAAGTGGACCACGGTGGCCTCGGTGCTCCCGACACCGCTGCGCGGGGACGCCGACGACCTGCCGGCGCTGCGCGGTCATGACAAGGCCGCGCTCGCCGACTTCACCGCGGAGTGCGACGCCTACCTGGAGCGGGAGGAGCGCCGGCTCGGCTATGTCGCGTTCACCCGGGCGAAGTCGCTGCTGCTCGGCAGCGGCCACTGGTGGGGGCCGTCGCAGCGCCGGCCCCGCGGGCCGTCGGCGTTCCTCGACGAACTCCACGATCATGCCCATGCCGGTGGCGGCCGGGTCGCGCTGTGGGCGCCCCCGCCGTCCGAGGGTGAGACGAATCCGCAGCTTGCGGGCATGGACGACCTGGACTGGCCGCTGCCCTACGAACCGGTCGCCTTTGCCCGCCGGCAGGCCGTCGCGCGGGATGTCGGCGGGTATCTGGCCGCGCTCACCGCCGGCCGTCCGCTTCCCGACGACGACCACGAGCGGATGACCCCGGCGGAACGGCAGATGCTCACCGAACTGGACGCCGACGTCGAGCTGCTGCTGGCCGAGGCCCGCCGGGCCCGGCGGGTCGTCCGCGAGGTGGAGCTGCCCCGCGCGCTCACCGCCTCCCAGGTGGTGCGGCTGCGGGCCGACCCGGCGGGGCTGGCCCGTGATCTCGCCCGTCCGATGCCGCGACCGCCGGTGCCGCAGGCCCGCCGGGGCACGGCGTTCCACTCCTGGGTGGAGGGGATGTTCGAGCAGACCCCGCTGATCGACCTTGACGACCTGCCGGGGGCGGCGGACGAGGGCGTCGACGACGCCGATACCGCGGATGCCGCGGCGCTGCGGGAGGCGTTCCTGGCCAGCCCGTACGGCCAGCGCAGCCCGTTCGCGGTGGAGGCACCGTTCGAGCTGCTGATCGGCGGCCGGGCGGTCCGGGGCCGCATCGACGCGGTGTACGACCTCGGCGACGGCCGGTGGGAGGTGGTCGACTGGAAGACCGGGCGCCGCCAGGCGGACGCGACGCAGCTCGCGGTCTACCGGCTGGCGTGGGCGCGGCTGCGCGGCGTCGCGCTGGACGCGGTGGACGCGGCGTTCCTGTACGTCCGCTCCGGCGAGGTCGTCCGCCCGAAACTGCTCTCCGAGCCCGAACTCGAAGCCCTCCTCGCCACCTCATGACCGGGTTCCGACCTCCCGGCCTCGGTGCCGGCCAGCTTCCGTCCGCCTTGGCTCGCCTGCTGACGGGGGCTGGTAGTCATGCCGGCCGAGGGTGGGCGTCGTGCGGGTCGGTTCGTCGTCCGTGGCCGGGCCGCTGACCCGGCCCGGGTCGCCGTCGGTGGCGATGGCCGGTCATGTCGGCACTCGGCGGCGGGAGCTGCCCGATTGTGGCGTTACAGTACGTGCAGGTGTGTCGCGTCCTGTCGCTGACCGGCAACGGGATGGCAACGGGATGAGCGTCGTGTCCACCGCGGGGGGAGCGGAGCATGGTGTGGGCGTCGAGACCAGTGGGCGGGATGTCGGCCCGGTGGGCCGCCCGTCCCGGCCTGTCATGTCGCTGCGCCTCGGCGTGTTCCGGCCTGTCGGACTCTGGTCGTCCGTCGGGTGCCGACCCGCGGGGCAGTGAAGGCGTGGCTACGGCAGCCGCCGACGGGACGCGCGGCTCGAAGTGAGCCGTGGCCCCAGGAGCCGTAACCCCAGGATCGCGGTGCCTGTGGTGCTGGTCGCCGCGCTCGTCATCGTCGGGTTACGCGTTCTCACCCGTCCCTCGGTATCCGCACCCGACGTTCAGAGGCCGTCGCCGCTACCCGCGTACTCCGGAACCTGCGCGACCATCGTGGTCGCTGCCAGCGCGGATTCCTTTGCCCTGCTCACCGATCTGGCCGGGGAATACACGAGACAGACCAACTGCGCCAGGGTCAGCGTCCTGCCGGAGGATTCCGGCGACGTCGAACAGGCGCTCGCCCGGGGATGGGACGAGCGGGTCGACGGGGTTTTCCCGGACGTGTGGCTGCCGGCCGCCTCGAGCTGGGTGGAGCTTGCTCACGAGCATACGCCGGCGCTCGTCCCGCCGCCCGCGTCCGTGCCGAGTATCGCCAAGACGCCGCTGGTCATCGCCATGCCCGTGCCGATGGCCCAGGCGCTGGGATGGCCGAAACATCCGGTCGGCTGGTCCGAGCTGCGTGCGCTCGCCCGCGACCCGCGGGGCTGGGGCCGATACGGCCACGCGGAATGGGGGCCGTTCCGGATGGGGAAGACCAATCCCACGGTGTCCACCTCCGGCCTGCACGCCACCGTGGCCGCGTTCGCCGCCGCCGGCGGCCACACCGCGGCGTTGACGGCGGCGGACGTCGACGACCCGCGGGCCCAGGAGTACGTCCGCGACCTCGAGTATTCCGCGGTCCACTACGGGACCATTGTGCAGACGTTCCTGGATAATCTTCAGAAAGCCGACGACGCGGGCGACGCCCTGGGCTACGTCTCCGCGGCCGCGGTCCCGGAGAAATCCGTCTGGGGGTACAACCGGGGTGATCTGAGGTCGACGTCGTCGACCGCGCCTCCCGCTCATCTCCCGCCGCGGGTGAAGCTCGCGGCCATCCATCCCCGGGAAGGCACGCTTTACGCGGACCAGCCGTACGTCGTGCTCGCCGGGAACCGGACGGACGAGGCGAAGCAGGCGGTCGCCTCGCATTTCCTGCGCTATCTTCTGTCGGAGCCGGTGCAGGAGCGGTTCCGGGACGTGGCTTTCCGGGACGCGCGCGGTGCGGCCGGTCCGGTGATAAAAGACGACCCGCTCCTCACCGTCGGCTCGCCGAAGGCTCTTCCGGTGCCGCCGGCGGCGGTGCTGGACCGCGTCACGAACGCCTGGCTGTCGGCGTTGCGGAAGCGTGCCCGCGTACTCGTCCTGCTGGACGTCTCCGGTTCGATGAACAACATCGTGCCGGGTACCGGACAGACCAGGCTGCAGCTCGCTAAGCAGGCCACCCGGCAGGCCCTCGAGCTGTTCGCCCCCGACGACGACGTCGGCCTGTGGACCTTCACCACGGCCTCCGACGGGCGTCCCGTCCACGAGGAGGTCGCGCCGATCGCGGCGATCGGCCCGCGGCTCGCCGGCCTGAAGAACCGGATCGACCATCTGGCGACCGGTAACGACACCCCGCTGTACCAGGTCACGGACGACGCGGTCAGGCAGGTACGGGACACCTACGATCCGGACCGGATCAACGCCGTCGTACTGGTGACCGACGGCAGGCAGGATCCCCCGGACGACGCCGCGCTGCTCCGCCTGCGCGGCACCCTCACGGCGGACGCCGCGCGGCAGGCTCCGGTGCGGGTGTTCTCCATCGGCTACGCCGAAGCCGACGAGGCGGCTCTGAAAAGCATCTCCGACGACAGCCAGGGAAGTTACTATCCCGCCAGCGACCCGGCCACGATAGAAAAAGTACTCCGCGGCGTCGTGTCGAACTTCTAGCCGGCGAAGGATAATGCGATTATTTTTCTTCCGTGCCCGGGGTTCCCGCCGCAGCCGGGGTCTGGAAACCGGTCCGGCAGGCCCGGGGATTCCGACGTCCCGGGCCTGCCGGACCGCTGAAAGGTACGAGATGCAGGGCATGGGTGCGAAGGCCGGCGGCGGGGGCGCGCGCGTCCCGTGGCGGGTGGTCCTTCCTGCGCTGGGCGCCGGCTATTTCTGGCTGCTGTTATGGGCGGGCCGGGTTCTTCCCGCGGCCACCGCGCTGTGGGGCGGCGGGATCACCGTGGTCTCGGCGGCCGCGGTGACGCTGGCGGCCCGCGTGCTTTTCGCCCGCCGCGGGCGCGCGGGAGGCTCGTCGGCGTCCTCACCGTCGCGGGGCGGTCCGGCTGCCCGGACACCGCCGATCATCGGGGCATCACCGTTGCCGGAGACTCAGCCGCGCGTGCCGGCCCCAACCGCCGGCACCGAGATCGCCGCCGTGTCCTCCGTCCCGTCACCTGCCGGATCATCCACCGGCCTGGCGGCGCCGGTGCCTGCCGGGTCGTCCGCCGGGGCCGCCGGCTCGCCATCCGCCGGGTCATCCGCCGGGGCCACGGTCACGGTGTCCGCCGGACCGTCCGCTGAGGCTGCCGCGACGGTACCTGCCGGGGCGGCAGCCGGGATTACCAGTGTGCTGTCCCCCGAAACGCAACCGTCTCCCGCACCGTCATCCCTCCCGCCGACACCGCCGCCGGAAACCGGTGGGGAAACGATGACGGCTGTCGTGCCGCCGGACGAGGGCCAGGTACCCGCGGGCGGGCAGCATCCCGTCCGTGACCGGGTTTTTGTCAGCTACAGCCATCAGGACCGGGCCTGGCTCGAACGTCTGCAGGTTCATCTCCGCCCCCTCGAACGCACCAGAAAGATAGATTTATGGGCGGACACCAGACTGCATGCCGGGGACGACTGGAGAAAGGAGATAAACGCTGTTCTGGACCGGGCGAAGGTGGCGATTCTGCTGGTAACGGCCGATTTTCTCGCTTCTGACTTCATTGCGAACGAGGAACTGCCTCCCCTGCTGGACGCCGCCGCGAACCGTGGCTGCCGCATAATTCCCGTCATCATCAAGCCGAGCCTCTTCGCGCATACGCCGGCGCTTGCCCGCTTCCAGGCGATCAACCCGCCTGACCGGCCGCTGAGCACCATGTCGGAGCACGAGCGGGAGGACGTGCTGTTCCGCGTTGCCCTGACCCTGATGAACGACGGCCATGAATGCTGAAAGCGGTAAGAAAATGGCGGATCCGTCATGCTCGCGACGAATTTTATGGGACCCGCCGCGTGGCCGCCGACACCGGCCGGCGGGGCCGCC
>NZ_JWIO01000001.1:16220-21652 GCF_001017755.1 Protofrankia coriariae | reverse complement strand
GCGGCGGCCGTTTGTCCCCGCGCTTTCGTGATTCGACCGTGATCTGACGTGTGGCTGCCGCTACGTGACGGTGGCCCGCACGGTCACCCGGTTGTCCCGCGCATCGCTCCCACGCGGGGCAGGGTCAGTTGATACCGATTGCCCTGCGTACCTGGTCCAGGGTGGGTACCGCTCGCTTGCGGGCCTTTTCCGCTCCCGCGGCCAGGAGCGCGTCCAGTTCGCTGCCCGGTGCCATCAGGGCGTCGTAACGTTCGCGTAGCGGGCCGAGCTGCGTGTTGAGGATGTCGAACAGCTGGTTTTTCAGCTCGCCCCAACCCATGCCACCGGCCTGCAGGCGTCGCCGTGTGTCAGCGGTGATCTCCGGGGATGCAAACTGCTCCAGGATCTGGAAGACGTTGGAGCTGTCCGGGTCCTTGGGGTCCTCCACCGGAGTGGAATCGGTCGGAATGCGGCGCACGAGTTTCTTCAGTTGCGACTCGCTGCAGAACAAAGGGATCGTGTTGTCGTACGATTTGCTCATCTTTCGACCGTCCAGGCCCGGCAGCGTGCGACCGGTCTCGGCTTCGGGAACGATCGCCTGTGGGACCTTGAGCTTGAAGCTGTCTCCGTAGACATGGTTGAACGAGCCCGCGATGTCGGCGGCGATCTCCACGTGCTGCATCTGGTCACGCCCGACCGGTACCACATCGGTACCCATGATCAGGATGTCGACCGCCATGAGAACCGGGTAGTTGTACAGTCCCATGTTGATCCCGGCATCGAGGTCCGCCTTACCTGCTTCCTGGTTGCGGTCCCGCGCCGCCTTGTAGGCGTGCGCCCGGTTCATCAGCCCCTTACCGGTCAGGCAGCTGAGGATCCAGGCCAGTTCCGGGATCTCGGGGATGTCCGACTGCCGATAGAAGACCACCTGGTCCGGGTCGAGGCCGGCGGCGATCCACGTCGCGGCCACCGAGCGGGTGTAGTGCCGCAGCAATGCGGGATCGCGAACAGTGGTCAGCGCGTGGTAGTCCGCGATGAAGTACATCGCCTCGTACTCCTCGGCGAGCCGCAACGCCGGTTTGATGGCGCCGACATAGTTGCCGAGGTGCGGTTCACCGGTCGGCTTGATTCCCGTCAGGGAAATTTTGACTGGGGATGCGGACATCAACCTCACATCTTCTCCGGGCTGCCCTCAGAATACAGCTCGTGGTGAGCGTCGGCCGTGACGCCCGTCGCCGGGTCGTGTGAGGTGGCCGGCGGGCGATCCGACGAGCTTCCGACGAGCTGAGGCCGACCCCCGGCGGCTCCCGGCATCTCTTGGCGGCCCGTTGGCCACGGGGCGGGCACACGGCCGCAGGCCGCCGGCGCCAGGCGGGCGCCGGCTCGATCTTCGTTCGTCATGCCTGGCCGTCATAGGCGGTGGGTCCGACATCCTGGCCGACACGCGCGCCCTGCGCGACGGGACATAGTAGAATTTCGTAAGCAAAATGTGTATAGCGCGCAAGTCGGGTCACAAGTCGGATCGCAGGTCGGGCCATCGGTCGAGCCGCCGTCGCCCCGACGGCCCCGGTGAGATCGTCCCGGACGTGTCGGGGGTGAAGGGACATGCCGGATTCGGCCATTCTGGACGTGCCGATCGGTCTCATTCTGGTGTTCGCCATCGGGAGCGTGGCGGTCTCCCGTATCAACGAGGTCGTTTTCGGGGTCATGGCCTATCGCGGCCGGCAGCTCGAGACCGAACTGCGGCGCCTCTTCGGTGACGGCCCGGTGGACCGGACGGGAACAACTCCCGACACCGGTCTGACCGCGCAGCTTCTCGACGGCTCGCTGCGTGGCCTGCGTACGGGCGGCCGGAGGAATGCCGTGCCCGATCTGAGAGACGCCTTGGGGCAGACCGGCGCGTGGCGCCGGGCCCGGCAGTTACGCCTGCCGTCCTACATCCCGTCCATCGCCTTTGCCCGCGGTGTACTCGACATGCTGGAACCGCCGGTGCGTGTCCTGCTCGGCCGGATGGACACGGCGGCGCTTCCCGACAGCGCCCGCGACGCCTACCGCGACGCGCATCATTCGCTCACCGACACGACGGCCGCGGCTCTGGCCGAGGCCATTACCGCGGCTCCGTCGGCGTCCGAGGAAAACCGCAAACTCGCCATCTCGATAGCCGGGCTCGCCGGCCCGGAATCCGTCCGGCCGTTATTGGAGGAGCTGGACAAGCTGCCGGAGAACGCGCCCCTGCGACTGGCGCTGACCGGCATAGTGACCCGTGCGGGCCATGACCGGGACCGGATCGTCGCCGAGATCGCCGCCTGGTACGACGACACGATGGATCGGCTTTCCGGTTGGTACAAGCGGCGCGTCCAGCGTTTTCTCATCGTCTACGCACTGCTGGTCACCCTGGCGCTGAACCTGGACGCGATCGCGCTCACCAACGCGCTGTGGGAGAACCGGTCGTTGCGCGCGGCCGTGGTCGAGGCCGCAGCCACCCAGGTGAACTCCGCCCCCGTCAGCACGGGCACCACCGCGACCAGCGCGGACACCCCCACGACGAACAACTCTGAGGACGCGGCGAACCAGGCGGTACAGGCCATCCGGGACGCCGGTGCGCTGCATCTGCCGCTGGGCTGGACCGATGCCGGCTCCGACAGCGCGGACCCGCGGGCGGTTCCCGATGACGTCGGCGGCTGGGCGCTGAAAATTCTCGGCTGGTTGTTCACCACGCTCGCGCTCTCCCTCGGCGCGCCGTTCTGGTTCGACCTGCTCGGACGGCTGGTCAACATGCGTAGTACGGGGCCGAAGCCCGTCCCCATCGCCTGACCGCCGCGCCGCCAGCGGTGACGTTGCCGCAAGAGCCGGTGGCCTCCACTATGACGGGCCATCACGTGACGCCGCTGCCCGGTGGCGCTGTCATCTGAGGGCGTTGCCGCCCGGCGATGCCGGTGACGAGCGGGCCGGGGCCGGCCCGGTTGGCCGTCGCAGCAGGGGAAAACGGGCACCCCGAGGGATAAGCGGGCATCGGGGGATATGGCTTGCGGGCACAACCCAGCGGGCACGACCCGTCAGTCGGCTGTCGGTGAGTACGGAGGGTGGGTCAGGCCGGCGCGTAGGACGAGCTCGAGCTCGAAACGGACGTCCGGGTCGTCCAGAGCGTCTCCGAACAGGGTGCGCAACTGGCTGAGCCGGTAGCGGACCGTCTGCGGGTGTACCTGGAGTTCGGCGGCGATCCGGGCACGTTGCCCCCGCAGCCGCAGCCACAGCAGCAGCGTCTGCGCCAGCCGGGTACGGGCCCGGGCGGGCAGCCCGTCCAGCGGGGCGAGCCGGCGGCGGGCGAGATCGGCGAGCAGTTGCGGATCCCGGGCGAACAACAGCCCGGGGAGGTGGTCGTCGGTGAACAGCACCCCGCCGGGGCCGGCNCCCCGCCGGGGCCGGCGGGCACGCCCGGCAGCGTCCCGCTGTCCCGGGCCTTGCGCGCGAACGCCGCCCGCGCCGCGCTGGCGGACGCGTCCCGCCACGGGACGGCCGGGCCGACGATCGCGTCGAGACCGGCCAGCGCCCGCTCAAGCCAGCCCCGCCGCCCGGGACCGGCCGGGTCCGTGACGAACACCCAGGTGTCCTCACCCTGAATGGTGCGAGGTGTGTCCGGCGGCAGCACCAGGTGGGGGAGGCGGTGGTCGGCATGCCGGTCGGCATGCCGGTCGACACGGTCGTGGGCCGGGGCATCCACGTGTCCGGCCGCACCGGCCCTGTCAACGCCGCGAGCGGTGTCGACGGCACCAGCCGTGCCGGTCCCACGGGCCCCGTCGCCGCCGCGAACTGCGTCAACAGCCCCGCGAACTTCGCCAACGATGGCCCCGTCGCCGTCGCCGTCGCCGTCGCCTGCGTCGGTGCGTGCCGGGGCGACGGCACCGGCACCGTCGGCTCCGTCGGCGTTCCGGCGGCTGCCCGCGGAGCCGGTGAGGAGAACGGCGGCCACGACGTCGGGCAGCCGGTAACGGGCTGCCCGGGCGAGCTGCTCGATCGTTGCCGGGTTTCCCCCGGACAGCATCAGCTCGCCGAGCCGGTCCCGCAGGCGGCCGCGTTCGCTGGCTGCCTCGGACTGCTCCTGGGCGTAGCCCTCTGCGCTGGCGGCGGAGATCCGGTCGATGTAGGCGAACATGGTTTCGGCCAGCGACACCAGCCCGTCGGCGTCCAGCCCGCCGCGCTGCGCGGCCTCGGCGAGCCGCCGCCAGGCGACCCGGGCGCCGACCCGGTAGGCGCCGAGAAGGGTGTCCAGCGAGCGTCCGGAGCGGAACTCGCCGCGTCCCAGCCGGACGTAGATCTCACGGCTGGCCGCGAGATCGGGCGGTCCGCTGGAGTCGGCGCCGACCACGGTGAGGAAACGCAGCAGCGCCTCTTCGACTCCCTGCCGGACGCCGCGGCCGAACGAGCCCTCCAGCGGGCGCGCGTACGACGGCACCTCACGCGCGATGGCCGCGATCAGATCATCGCCGAGGGTCGCCAGCTCAAGCCGCAGGATGTCGGCAAGATCGGAAGGCAGATCGGAAGGCAACTGTCCGTCTGGAACAGTTTTCACGGCTTGCACCCCGCTTCGGACGGACCCCGGGTCGTCGAAGTGCTCCGGTGAGCATAACCCGGACTCATCGGTGACGATGCGGGAACAGCCTGACGATGGCTGTGGAGTCCCGTCGGCCTCCCGTTGGAGAGAGGCCCGTCGGGAAGCCGTCGGGAACCCCGGTGAGGGCCCGCGCCGAGGCTCTGGTCGGATTCGCCGGAAAGGCGGGATCAATCCGGGATCGCCGTGGCCGCGGGCACCGTAACCGGCGATCCTGTGGCGCGGATCATCGAGTACCCGGACCATGACAGGCCCGGCCGCAGTAGCGTTGCCAACCGTGCCCCCTCGTACCGAGACGAATACGACCGCCGTCCTGTTGCCGGCGCCCTCCTACCCGGTGGAGAAGACCTCCCTGGCGAACGGGTTGCGCGTCGTGCTGGCTCCGGATCGCACGGCGCCCGTCGTCGCCGTGGCTGTCCACTATGACGTGGGATTCCGCTCCGAGCCGGAGGGACGGACCGGCTTCGCGCACCTGTTTGAACATCTTATGTTTCAGGGCAGTGAAAATGTCGGAAAGGCCGAACACGCGAAGTACGTGCAGGCCGCCGGGGGCATATTCAACGGATCCACGCATCCGGACCACACCGACTACTACGAGCTGCTGCCCTCCGGCGGGCTGGAACGCGCGCTGTTCCTCGAGGCCGACCGGATGCGCGCGCCCCGGATCACCCGGGAGAACCTGGACAACCAGATCGCGGTGGTCCAGGAGGAGATTCGGGTGAACGTGCTGAACCGGCCCTACGGCGGGTTTCCCTGGATCACGCTCCCGCCGGTTGCCTTCGACACGTTCCCCAACGCCCACAACGGCTACGGCGACTTCCACGAGCTTGAGGCGGCGAGCCTC
>NZ_JWIO01000001.1:2221-16204 GCF_001017755.1 Protofrankia coriariae | reverse complement strand
GGCGAGCCTCGACGACGCCGAGGACTTCTTCGACAAGTACTACGCGCCGGGCAATGCCGTCCTGACGGTGGTCGGTGACTTCGATGTCGACGCCGCCCTGCGGCTGGTCCACCGCTACTTCGACGACATCCCGGCCCGGCCGGTGCCCGTCCGCCCGAGTTTCGCCGAGCCGGTGCGCACCGAGGAGCGGCGGTCGGTCCTCACCGACCCGCTCGCGCCCCGCCCGGCGCTCGCCGTCGGCTACCGCGTCCCCGATCCCTTGGCCGATCTACAGACCTTCCTGGCATACGACGTGCTCACCCACGTCCTGTCCGCCGGTGACGCCAGCCGGCTGGAGCGCAGGCTCGTCCAGAAGGACCGGTTGGTGATCGGTGTGAGCACCTATCTCGGCACGTTCGGGGACCCGTTCGACCAGCGGGATCCGCTGCTGCTCACCCTGGAGGCCCGGCATCCCGCTGAGTCGACGCCCGAGGCGGTCCTCGCCGCGGTGGACGAGGAGCTCGACCGCGTCGTCACCGACGGTCTTCAGCCCGGTGAGCTCACCCGGATACAGGCCCGGATCGCCTCCGGCCTGCTGCGCGAAGCCGACGACGCGCTCGGGCGCGCGCTGGCCCTGGCCACCTTCGAGCTGCACCGCGGCCGGCCCGAACTGATCAACGAACTGCCCGCGCTGGTGGGGGCGGTGACCGCGGAAAGCGTGCAGGCGGCCGCCGCCGGCCTGCGCGCCCAGGGCCGGGCGGTCCTGGAACTGCGCGCCGGTGCCGCCTCATGACCCCCACGGGCATCATGATCTCCGCTGGCGCGGCGGCTCCCGCGGGTGCTGTGCTCTCCGCGGATGCCGTCGGCCGGGCGGGTACCGTCACCGTCGCGGGCACCGTCACCGCCGCGGGCACCGCCGCACCCACGGCTACCGCCGCTCCCGCGGGCACCGTGCACCTGCCGGGCAGGCTGTCATCGCAGAACAGGAGGTCGCGGTGAGCGCCGCAACCATTGGGAAAGCATCCGGCGGCACCCCGGCGGCCGGGACGTCGCCGTCCGTCATCCCGCCGGTGGCCGCCACCGTGGCGGCCGAGCTCCCCACAGTGGCCGAGCGGATCCTGCCCGGTGGCCTGCGGGTGCTGGTGGTCCGGCGGACGACCGTGCCCCTGGTGGAGGTGCGGCTGCGCATCCCGTTCACCGGCCTGGGCGCGGCCCATCAGGCACGCGGTGAACTGCTCGCCGAGACCCTGTTCACCGGAACGCAGCTGCGCGACCGGGTGGAGCTCGCCACCGTCGTGCAGTCCCTCGGCGGCGCGCTGTCGACCTGGGTGGACGCCGACCGGCTCGCGATCGTGGGTTCCGCGCTCGCGACCAACCTCGTCCCGCTGCTGGACCTGATCGCGGAGGTGCTGACCGGCGCGACGTACCCCAGCGGCGAGTTCACCGGCGAACGCGACCGACTGGTCGAGGAAGCCACGATCGCCCACAGCCAGCCAGCGTTGATCGCCCGGGAGGGCCTGCTGCGCCGGCTGTACGGCGATCATCCCTACGGCAGTGAGACACCGGCACCGGACGTGGTGTCCCAGGTGACCGAGGCCGACGTGCGGACGCTGCACGCCGCGCGCGTGTCACCGGTGGGCGCGGTGCTGACGCTCGTCGGCGACGTGGAGCCGCAGGCCGCGCTCGAGCGGGTGGAGGCGGTGCTCGGCGACTGGCGGGGGACGGCCGCCGACGCGGTACCGCCGCTGCCGGCCCTGCGCACCGGCCCTGTCGTGATCATCGACCGGCCCGGCGCGGTGCAGACGAACATCCGCATCGGCGGCCCGGCGGTGGACCGCCACCATCCCGCCTATGCCGCGCAGCGGCTGGCCAGCACCGTCTTCGGCGGCTACTTCAGCTCGCGGCTGGTGTCGAACATCCGGGAGGACAAGGGCTACACCTATTCGCCGCGCAGTTCGCTCGACTACCCGGTCGCGGGCTCCCGGTTCACGGTGACCGCGGACGTGGCGACCGACGTGACCGGCCCCGCACTGCTCGAGATCTTCTATGAGCTCGGCCGGATGGCACTGCTGCCGGTGTCGGACGAGGAGCTCGACGCGGCCCGCCAGTACTCGGTCGGGACGCTGGCGCTGTCCACGGCGACCGGTGTCGGGCTCGCCTCCACCCTGTCGGCGTTGGCCGGCGCGGGGATCGGCGTCGAGTACCTGCACGACCATCCCGCGGCGCTGGCGAAGGTGACACCACAGGACGTGCTGGAGATCTCGGCGCAGGTGCTCGCGCCGAGACGGCTGGTCACCGTCCTGGTCGGGGACGCGGAGAAGATCGCCGCTGAGGTGGGAGCCATCGCCGAGATCGCCCCCGAGGTCATCGGCGCCCCCGATGCCGCCACGGGGGCCGCCAGCGGGGCCGCCAGCGAGGCTGCCGCCACCTGAAACGGCCGGTCTGAACCGGGGATCCCCGTCGGTCCCGGTCCGAACCGGGCTGATGGGGGTCACCCGGTCGGCTCATGGCCGGGCCGGGTGGCGCCGCTGACCTGGCGGGGCCCCGTCCAGCCTGGCCCGGCTGGCCCCGGAACCGGGTCCGTGGCGTTCCGGGGAGCCGTTCACGACAGCGGCTGATGACGGCCCCCGGCCGGNCCGGCCGCCGCGACCGGCCCGCGACCGGTGGGATCAGCGGCGGGACGGGTTGGCCCGTGGCGGCGCCGGCCGGGGAGCGCCACCGCGGCCAGCCAGCTCTCCGGGCAGAACCGTGCGCGGGTCGGAGACCGACTCGACCACCTGCCGGGCGAGGTCGTGCACGCGCCGTCCCATGCCGCGGGCGGTCCGCCGCAGCCGCTCGAACGCATCCCTGGGCCGCAGCCGGTGGCGTTCGGCCAGTACGCCTATCGCCTGCTCGACGATGACCCGGGAGGCGAGCGCGTGCTCCAGCTGCACCACCGACAGCCGCAACTGCTCGATCTCGGTGAGCTCGTGATCGGGACGCCGGGGCCGGCCGGGCGGGGCAAGGTCCTCGGCGAGCAGGTCGGCGAGCACCATCGCGGAGAGCAGGTCGCCGACCGGCCGGACCTCGCCCGCCGGGCCTTCCACGATCCATCCGACCGTGGCCCTGCGCAGGCGCAGCTCGGGACGGCTGATGGGCGACGGCCCGGTGGGCGCGGCCGCGGCCGTGGGGCCCCGGACGGCCGTCCCGCCCGTGGCCGCCCCCGGACGCGCGGGCCGGGCCGGGGCACCGCCTGACGGCGCAGCCGGCGTTGGAGTCGACGGCGGCTCACGGCGTTCGGTCTCGTCGCGTTCGGCCGTCTCGTCGCGTTCGGCCGTGCCGATGACGACACCCAGGGCGTCAGCGATGCCTCGCAGCAGCGTGACCGCGGAGGTGGGGACGGTGACGCGCTGCCGGTCGAGCCCGACGAGCAGACCGTGTAACCGCCCGTCGCCGCCCACCACCGGCATGGCGACGTAGCTGCGGACTCCCAGGCGCGACGGTTCGTCCGTCCCCGCGAACACGGGGTCGTTGCCGGCGCCCGCCAGGGTGACGGGCGCGCCGTCGAGCACCCTTGTGCTGACGGTTTCGCTCCGGGGCAGCGTCAGACCCGCGTCGAGGCCGGGCAGGGTCCCCGCCGTCCGCTGATAGGTCGCGGTCGAGCCCGACAGGACCACGAAACCTGTCGCTTCCATCCCATGGATGGCGCCCGCGGCCTGCAGTGCGGCATCGACTGCGCTCCACGTACGTGCTGAAGGTACTGACGACACAGCCCGAACTCTCCCACAAACTTCACGGGCAGTGACGGAGACCGTCCCTCGATCAAGCTTCACGGGCTCAAGTCGGCATGCAACCGCTGCTCTGTTACTGCTCTCTGTCGCTCTGAGTATCCGTTATGCGGCAGAAGAGGTCTTCTCGGTGACCTGGCGCAGGCTTGGGTTCGTCAGCGCGGTGCCATCCTCGAAGACGACGGTGGGTACGGTTGCGTTGCCGTTGTTGACGGCCCGGACGATCTGCTCGGCCTCCGGGTTCTGCTCGATGTCGATCGTTTCGTACGGAATGCCCGCCTGGTCGAGCTGACGCTTGAGGCGGGTGCAGTAACCGCACCACGACGTGGTGTAGATCGTCGGCACGAACGGTCCCTTCGGTGGCTGTGACAGAACAAATCTTCATAACCGCGGCGCGGCCCGGTCGCTTCCCGTCGGTGGCGGCGGCTACCGTTCCCCCATGGTGCGTGCGACCGTCGACGACCCGGTGCCGGACGCGCCGTTTCAGGGCGGTGCGGGCGCGTCCGGGCAGTGGCTGGTCGAGACGCTCGATCCGGAGCAACGTCAGGTGGTGCTCGCCCCGGTCGGCCCGGTCTGCGTGCTGGCCGGTGCGGGCACGGGCAAGACGCGGGCGATCACGCATCGGATCGGCCATCTGGTGGAGTCGGGCGTCGTCCCGTCCGGCCAGGTGCTTGCTGTGACCTTTACCACACGTGCTGCCGGGGAACTGCGCGGCCGGCTGCGGACGCTCGGCGCGGACGGCGTCCAGGCGCGCACCTTCCACGCGGCCGCGCTGCGGCAGCTCGGCTACTTCTGGCCCAGGATCGCCGGGGCCGCGCTGCCCCGGCTCGTCGAGAGCAAGATCGCGCTGGTGGGCCGGGCTGCGAGCCGGGCCCGGCTGGCACCGAGCCGGACCGAACTTCGGGACCTCACCGCCGAGATCGAGTGGGCCAAGGCCACCCTGCTCACCCCCGAGCAGTACCCGGCGGCCGCCGCCGCGGCGGGGCGCGAGACGACGCACCCGCCCGAGGTGATCGCCCGGCTGTACACCGCCTACGAGCAGGCCAAGCGGGAGGCGGGCGTGCTCGACTTCGACGACCTGCTGCTGCTGACCGCCGCCGTGATCGAGGAGCACGGCTGGGTCGCCGAGGAGCTGCGCTCCCGCTACCGCCACTTCGTGGTGGACGAGTACCAGGACGTCAACCCGTTGCAGCAGCGCCTGCTCGACGCCTGGCTCGGCGAGCGGGACAGCATCTGCGTGGTCGGTGACGCCAACCAGACCATCTACTCGTTCACCGGGGCGTCCCCCCGCTACCTGTTGGACTTCCCCCGGCGTTTCCCCGAGGCCCACGTGGTCCGTCTCGTGCGGGACTACCGCTCCACTCCGCAGGTGGTCGGGCTGGCCAACCGACTGGTCGCGCGGGTCGGCACCGCCGGCGCGCGGGGTACGCCGGGAGGCTCCTCGGAGCCGGGAGCGCAGGGGACGCATGGTGTGGTGGGGGCTGCGCTCGCGGTGTCCCGGCACGAGCCGCCGCGGCTGGTCGCGCAACGCCCGGACGGCCCGGCCCCGACGTTCACCGAGTTCGACAGCGAGCCCGAGGAGGCGGCCGCGACCGCCCGCCGCATCCACGCGCTGCTGGGCAGCGGCGTGCCCGCCAGCGAGATCGCCGTGCTGTACCGGGTCAACGCCCAGTCCGAGGCGTACGAGACCGCGATCGCCGCCGCCGGCATCCCGTACCTGGTCCGTGGTGGCGAGCGGTTCTTCGAGCGGCCGGAGGTCGCCGAGGCCGTCCAGCTGTTGCGGGCGGCCGCGCGGTCGGCGGACACCGACCGGCCGGTGGGGCTGGTGGCCGAGGTCACGGAGGTCTTCGCCGCGCTGGGCTGGCGTGGCGGTGACCCGCCGAACGGTTCGGGTGCGCAGCGGGAGCGCTGGGAGAACCTGGCCGCCCTCGTGCGCCTCGCCGAGGCCCTGGTGGCCGCCGACCCCGGCGCCACCCTCGACCACTTCGTCGCCGATCTCGCCGACCGGGCCGTCCACCAGCACATCCCCACCGTCGAGGGGGTCATGCTCGTCTCCCTGCACGCGGCCAAGGGCCTGGAGTGGGACGCGGTCTTCCTGGTCGGCCTGGCCGAGGGGACGCTGCCGATCATCCACGCGCAGACCCCGGCACAGGTCGAGGAGGAGCGGCGCCTGCTCTACGTCGGCGTCACCCGGGCGCGGGAGCGGCTGGCACTGTCGTGGGCGCTCGCCCGCCACGAGGGCGGCCGCAGGTCCCGCCGGCCGTCGCGTTTCCTCGACGGTCTGGCGCCCCGTTCGGCGTCGTCGGCGGGCAGGCCGGCGGGTGGGCCGGCGCACCCGGGTGTGGACGGCGTCGGCGCCCAGCGTTCCCGCGGCCGCGCCGCGGTGCGCTGCCGGGTGTGCGAGCGTCCGCTGGTGGGCCAGGCGGCCCGGGCGGGCAGGTGCGACGGCTGCCCGGCCAACATCGATCAGGCGCTCTTCGAACGGCTGCGGGCCTGGCGCTCCGCCCGGGCCAGGGAGCAGAGCGCGCCGGCCTTCGTGGTGTTCACCGACGCGACGCTGATGGCGATCGCCGAGCACCGGCCCACGTCCGTCGCCGAACTGGTGGGCATCCCAGGGATCGGCCAGACCAAGCTCGACCGCTACGGCGAGGACGTGCTTGCCCTGGTGGACGGGCGGGAACCATCCGGTTGACGTCTCGTCGTCCGCCGTCAGGATCCCCGGCTCCCCGGAACCGCGTTGACCATGATACTTTCAGCTACGATACTGACTGTATCGGTTACAAAGAGTACTGGCTTGGAAGCGCGAAAAAATAGGTTGCGATCGCCGCGGCCGACTTCTACGGTGCTGATGTGCGCTGAGCGTGCCTGACCTGCGCCCGACCTGCACGTCAGGCCCGGCCCGAACGCGAAGGAGGTGGTCCCCATGAGGATGCTGGGGATCGTCGCCGCGTTCGTGTGGCGGGTATACCCGCCCGGCCTGCGTGGTGTGCTCCGTCCGGTCGCGGCCGTCCCCCTCGGGAGCGCCCCCGCGTCCGTCGCTTCCGAGGCCGCCCGTGGGTTCGCCGACGATCCGCGTCGGATTCGCGCAGCCGCCGCGCATCACTCCCTGGCCACGGACGCCCGCGCCCAGGCACCGACGATGCGCAAGGCGCTGTATGTCCCGGGTCCGTCCCGAGGTCTGCTCCTGGCCTGACCGGCCACCCGAGCGCCGACCAGGGCCGCGGATCCCCGACGGGAACCGCGGCCCTGATTGTTTTTCGACCCGATTCGCCGGACGGCCGGACCGACCAACCGGCCGAACCAGCCGAATCACCGAACCAACCGAACGCCCGGAGCGACATTGACCGAATCGGCTGTCCCGGTCGAACCATCCTCGACCGATTTCCTGATCGATTCCTTTCCTTCTCCTTCAGTGCCGGAGGTGACACCGGTGTTCGACCCCTCGATCGTCGCCCGGATCGAGCGGGACCAGTTGGCGCTGCCCTGCTGGGACGTCGACCCGGACCTGTTCTTCGCGGAGTCCCCCGAGGACATCGAATCCGCGAAGGCGGTCTGCGTCGACTGTCCGCTGCGGCACGCCTGCCTGGCCGCCGCTCTCGACCGGTGCGAGCCCTGGGGCGTGTGGGGTGGCGAACTCGTTGCCACGGGCACCGTCGTCCCGCGCAAGCGTCCCCGCGGCCGCCCCCGCAAGAACGTCGCCGCCTGACGGCCACCCCGCAATCCCATGATGAACGTCCCGAGGGGTTCCGCCGGACCGGCTCCACTCATCCGGCGGAACCCCTCGCTGGTAGCGGCGTCGCCGAAGAAACAGCCGCGCATTTGTGATATGCACGGCATATAGTGACTACTGGTAATATTCTGGCGGGTCTGTGGAAACTTCGCCAAAGACCCGCGAGGTACTTGCCCGGGTCCGGAGCGGTAAGATCGTCGACGTGACCGAGGACGGCCGGCCGACTGCCCGAATCGTGCCCGTTGCGGGCCGGACGCCGACTCCGGTCATGGCGCGGCTGGTCGAGTCCGGCAAAGCCCGGTTGGCGGTACGGCCCGGATACCGGCCGAGGACGCGGCCAGGTGACGGCGGCGATCGGCTCAGCAAGGCGCTGGCGGTGCTGCGCGACGAGGAAATGTGGTGACCTTTACTACGTGAAGGCTTCGGCTGTCATCGGACTCCTCGCTGAGGAGACTCATTTCCTTACGTGATCGCAGGATGTTGACGTGTGTTCCCGGCTGGGGCGGATGGGGCCGGTAGGGTTCGGTCGTGCCCAGCAGCAAGCCCGTCCAGCCGGCCCAGATCGGCGCGCCGGGGGTTCCCGGCGCCGCGGACACCGCCGTCGAGCCACCGGAGGGTCAGTCCGTCGACGACGGCCACACCCGGTATGACGGTGTCCGCCCACGCCGTCCCGGCGACGCGGCTGTCGACCGTCCCGATACCGCGGCTGTCGACCTTTCTGGCGACGCGCCTGCCGGGCAGGCAGCCGGGCGTCCCGGTGGCGTGCCCTTTCGCCGGGCCGGCGGTGGTGAGGTGGCCGCGGCGGTCGCGGTCCTCACCGCGCCGGAGCTCGCCGGGATCGTGGACCTCGTCGCCTGGGTCGACGACGGATGGCTCCACGTCGCGAACGCGGACGGCGCTTCGCGGCTGTCGCTGACCATCGGCCTCGACGGCCCCTGGGAGGTGCTGCGCGGGCGCGACCCGGTGGCCGTGCGGGACCCGATGCACGGCGTTCCGTTGGAGCAGGCGCTCAGGGACCCCTCGCCGCCGAACGCCCGCAACTCCTACCCGCTCGCCGGGGTGNCCCGCTCGCCGGGGTGCGGCTCGCGTCCGTCTTCGCCGATCCGGCCCGCTCGCCGGACGTCGTCGTCGTGCACAGCGCGGCACATCACTGGCCGGAACGCGGCGGGCATCTCGGCGAGCACGGTTCGCTGGACGCCGGCCAGTCCCGGGCGCCGCTGCTGCTGTCCGGCGCCGGCGTCCACGGACGAGGGCCGCTCGACCGGCATGCCCGCGTCGTCGACGTCGCGCCGACCCTGGCCTACCTGGCCGGGGCGTCCATGACAGACCCGGCCCGCCCCGCCAGCTTGAACGATCTGACCGGCTTGAACGATCTGGCCCGCCTGGCCGGCGCGAACGATCTGGCCGGCGCGAACGATCTGGCCGGCTCGGGCGGGCCGGCTGGCCGGAACGGTTCGGCTGGCCGGCCCGGTTCGGCTGACCTCGGCATCGACGGCCGGGCCCTGACGGAACTGTGCGTGCCCGGCGCCCGGCATGTCGTCGGCCTGCTCTGGGACGGCGTGAACTGCAACGACCTGCTGGCCATGGCCGGCGCCGGCGANGCGAGCTGCCGGCGGTCGCCCGCCTGCTGGCCCGCGGCATCGCCCTCACCGGCGGCGCGGTCGCGGAGTTCCCCAGCGTGACCCTGGCGAACCACACCAGCGCGCTCACCGGCGTCGGCCCGGGGCGGCACGGCATCCTCAACAACGCCTACTTCGACCGGGAGACCGGGCGGCGGATCGTCGCCAACGACGCGTCCACCTGGCATCGGGCCTGCGAGCAGCTGCGGCCGGGGGTGCGCACCGTGTTCGAGGCGATCGCCGCGGCCCGGCCCGGGGTGTCGACGGCCTGCGTCAACGAGCCGATCGACCGGGGCGCGACGTATTCGACGTTCGGGCTGGTCCGGGCGATGAACAGCACTGCCGGCGCCGGCGGGCTGGGCGAGCACCTGCCGTCCGCCGCGGACGACCCGCACGCGACCCAGGAGTGGGTCGCAGCCAACCCCGACTACGCCTGGTCGACGCAGGTGGACGCGCTCGGCCTGGCGCAGATCCGCCAGCTGTGGGGCGAACAGGCCGCCGAGCCACCCGCGTTCACCTGGTGGAACACCACGGTGACCGACACCGGGCATCACGGCGGCGGGCCCTATTCGCCGCAGGCCCGGGCGTCGATGGCCGACGCCGACCGGCGCCTCGGCGTCTTCCTCGACCTGTTGGAAGCCCGTGGCCTCGCCGACGACACCGTCATCCTGCTGACCGCGGACCACGGCAGCGAGGGCGCCGACCCGTCCCGCACCGGCGACTGGGACGCCGCCCTGCGCGCCGCCGGCATTCCCTTCCGCGACGAGGCCTACGGCTTCCTCTACCTCACCCCCTCCGCCGCCACGGACACCTGACCCGAACGGGTTCGCGCTCACACGCGCTGGTCAGCGAGGCCGGGCGGATGACTCGGGCGGCTCCCGTGGCACGGGTACTCCCGTGACCGGCCGGCTGAGCAGGAGGCGGGGTACGCGGCTGCGCTCCTGAATCCATGCCCGGACGTCGGAATCCAGGTAGCCGGCCACGCGCAGCAGGTCGGCGTGCATCCGTTCCAGCGGCCGGTTGTGGATCGGTTCGTGGTGCGCGATGCGGTTGCGGAGCCGGACAAGTCTGTTGACCGGGTCGTAGACGGTCGCGCGTCGGGCAGGACGAAGGCCCGGGAAGGCATGGCGGAGCGTGGGTGTCCAGAGGGAGGTCTCGTAACGCCGGGACAGGAGGTAGCGCCAGAAGCCGAAGGTCAGCTCGGCGACGACCCGACCAGGGGTGATGATCCTGCCGTCACGTCGGATCCTGAACCCGGCGTCCACGACGTCCTGATGTCCCCGAGCTTCGAGGATCCCGGCCGGATCGTCCCACCACTCGCTGGCACCGTGCCGGTGCAGGTGCCATGCCATGAGCTGGTCGTGAAGCGCGTTGCGCAGCACGACCTCGAGCACTCCCAGGTCCTCGTGGAAGCCGGCGCTGACGGCGCCGTTCCACTCGTAGAGGGCGATTGCGCTGACGATGTCATCGCCGCATGCCCGCTCGTATGGGCCGAGACGTTCGGGGCTCAGCCCGCGGCGAAGCCGGGAGGCCTGGGACGGGGACAAGGGATTGGACATCGACGTACCGATCTTCTATGCTCCTAGCAGAGACCCCGGATGACCTCTACCGCACAGGCGGCACGCCACCGGGGTTCTGTCTGTTCTGGTGTTCTGTCTGTTCTGGTGAACAGCGCGGCACACGCTCGCAGGTGGCTGTGGATAGTGATATCTGTCGGTCACACCCTATGGCGGTCAGCGTGTCCGAACTTGCGCCCCTTACTGAGAGACCACGGCTGCCCGTGGACGTGGCTGTCGTGAGCGGGGAGTTTCCGTCGCTGAAGGCTCGTCAGCTTCTGCGTGTGCTCGGGCGTCTGGGATATCAGGTGACGAGGCAGGACGGTTCATCCCACCGGTGGCTGGAGGCGGAGGGACGTCCGCGGCTCCGACTGGCCTTTCATGATCGGACTACTGTCGGCCCAGGGCTCGTTCGTCAGATACTGGTCAAGCAGGTTGGCCTTACGGTGGAGGAGGCGCTGGAGGTGATCTCCAATGACTAGGACGATCGCAGCGATCGTCCGGCGGGATGGGGAGTCCTGGTCGGCGTGGTCCCCGCAGTGCCCTGGCCTGGCGGTCGCGGAGCCGACCGAGGCGGAACTGCGCAAGGCTCTGCCCGAGGCGCTTACCTGGTACTTCGACGGGGACTCCGACTTCGACACTCTGATCCATCTTGAGCAGGAGCTGCGGGGAGTCGTCGTCCGGACCGCTCAGGACAGGTTCGGCTGGGAACGACAGATGGTCGCGGAGCGGGTGGGGGCCGCGCTCGGCGTCGAGAGCCAGGCGGAGCAACTGCGTACGGCGGAGCCGAACTCCGCGGGTGAGATCGTCTATGTCTGTGCCCTGCCGACGGATCCGGTCTCCTGGCTGACGGCTCAACTGGACGAAGCGGCCGACCCGGTCGCGGTGGCGTTGCCAGCGGCCGAGTCGATGTTGTGGACACTGCGGTTCGGCGCTGGGAACCGCCGCGGTGAGGAGCCGGTCGGCGTCGTCTACCGGCCGGAGACGACATTCGGCGAGCTCGTGACGACTTTCACTGGACCTTGGCTGAGGCTCAGCGCCTAGAACGCCGATCAGGTAACCATACGTATTCCCCCGAACGGCAGCCCGCTTCGATGGGCGCCGGCCACCGGAGAAGATCGGCACGATTTTGTCGTTGTGTACGCTTTTTGGCCGCAAAAGTGTACACAGCGACAAAATAACCTAGATCATGGCCTGCGTGGGTGATTCGTGGATGGGATCCGCGCTACTTGAGCGGCGCTCCAGAAGATCCGCACGGGTTTCATGATGTCGGTCATCGGCGGCGACATAGACGGCGACATAGACATAGAGCGGACCTGCGTCGACAACAAGGGGCTATGACGTCACCTCGCTGGCGAGGATCTCCTCCATGCGTTCGGAGATGTCCTGCCGACCGCTGTGGCCGGCGCCGCGAGCACCGAGTACACGTCGGCTGCGGGCTGCCTCGCCGCGTTCGAGTAGTGCCTTGCCGTGTTCGAGCAGTTCGGCAAGGCCCGCCGGCACGATCGCGGCCAACCGTCGGCCTCGATCCGTCAGGTAGATGACCTGGCCGGACGCGGCGGCCTCCCGGGCAGCCGCGGCAGGCTGGTCACCGGGGGGTGGCATCTCCGCCANNNCGGGGGGTGGCATCTCCGCCATAACAACATCATAACTATGGAGCACCTATGGCCGAGGGTGCGTATTAGATCTGTTGATCTACTCGGTGGCCTTGGGATGCGCGGCTCCAGCATAGGTAATCCACACACGGCGCCGCTCGTCGTCGATGCAATACCAGATCCGGCCACCGCCGGTGGCCTCATACTGCCACTGTGGCAGCGGCCGGCCTCCGATCACGCGGGTGCCAAGTGAGCCTTTGAGCGGATGTTGTCGTTGGCTGTGATGATGAGGATCGCGTTGGATGGCATCGAAGGCGGCACGAGCAGCGGCCGGATGACTGCGACACAGCCCATCCCACCCGCGGCCCGCGTTGTTGTCGGCGGCGTACAGGTCCCACTTGTCGGGATCGGCGGGACGAGGGACACGGTCTCCGCGGCGGGTCATAGTGGTGGCATCAACTCCGGGCCATCCCCCGGGAGCGGCCTGGACAGTTCGGCCACCAGATGGGGGTCGGCGTGGATCGCGGCGGTCTGGCGCCACTCGTGGACAAGTTGAGTAAAAGGCCCGAGTACTCCCGCTTCCGCGCTGGCCTGGAGTCTGCGCAGCAGGGTGGTGACGCATTCGGTCTGCTCGTCGTCGGGAAGCAGGTCGATCCAGGGGAAGACCTCGGTGAGGATGCCTTCGAGCACCTCCCTGGCGGCGGGTTCATGCAGTGTGGCGCGCAGGATACGGGCGGTGATTGCCAGGGCCTCTTCGACGTCGGCGGCTCTGTCCGCCAGTTCGATGCGCAGGTTCGGGCCGTCGCGCCGGGCGAGTTCGACGACCTCTCCTTGATCGATGAAGGCGAGGACGCGCTTGGGCTCGCGAAGGAGGTCGCTGTACGGAAAGGAGACTCGCGCGCTGGAGGCGACCATGGCTCGATCATATCTGAACTACTTCAGATCTGGCTGCGCCGAGGCGGACCGCAGCGCCCTCGGCCCCTCGGCCGCTGACCGGCGGGGGAGTGCCGGCCAACGCTCGTAGGGGCTGAGCCGCCCGGAACTCAACCTGCGGCGGAGCCAAGCGGTGCGGGACAGGGGCGGAGGGCCGGGCATCGGTGCGCTGCCTTCTGAACTGGCTGACGGAGACCCCGGATGGCCTCTACCGTTCAGGTGGCAAGCCGCCGGGGTTATGTCTGTTGTCAAAGCCTATGACGATCAGCGTGTCCGAACTCGTGCCCTCGCGGAGAGACCACAGCTCTCCGCGGATGCCAGGCTGGTGGGGTGACTCTCTCGAAGCGGGCATCCTGGTTCCTGATCGCGGTGGGTGTGTGGACGTGGGCGATCTGGCCGAACTTCCTTCGGAACATATGGAAGGATGATCGTTCCTGGGACGACGGCCCGACCGGCTTCTTCACCGTCCACCTGGTCCTGACCGTCGTCTCCCTCGCGATCGGCTCGGTGGTCGGCTGGCTCGGCATCCGCGGCGTTCGCGCGGCCCGCCAGCGCGGCAACGGTGACGCCGCCCCGTCCAAACAGCTGATCAATTCGGGTCGTTGACACACCGAAGACGGCCGCTGTCCTGAAACGCTCGCGTCGTCCGAGACTCTTCCAGTGTCTCGTGATGCTGTCCCGTTTACGCGGTCGAGGTCATGATCATGCCTGTGACCAGTGAAGATGGCTCAGCGTGACTTTAGTCATCCGGAATCGCGGGACACTGGATCAGAATGTTCGGCGAGCCGCATGATCGGCTGGCGG
>NZ_JWIO01000001.1:0-2212 GCF_001017755.1 Protofrankia coriariae | reverse complement strand
GAGCCGCATGATCGGCTGGCGGCCTGCCGCGATGCTGGAGGGCCTGCTCGGCTGAGGGTTCCGCCGAGTCCCGTGGCCGACAGGGACTGATCGGCGTCCGCTGGTGGTGTCGGACCCGTACTCGTTCTTGGCCGGTTCGGGCGGGCTCCATCCCCACCGGGGCGGGCCGGGGTGGTTTGTCCGAGCGGTGACAGAATGCCGCATGCCGGATGTCCGGTGGGATACTCGCGCGGTGGGCGACGGGGGCCGTGACAGTACCGCCACGGTGTGGGATTTCTTCGTGTTGTCGCGCGGACGGATCAGCCGTGGGCGGAGTGGATCGCCGAGGCGCTGGAATCCGACGGGCACCGGGTGCTGGTGCAGGCGTGGGATTTCGTCCCGGGGTCGGACTGGCCGGCGCTGGTACAGGCGGGTGTGACACGAGGTGGTCGTCTGCTCGCGGTACTCAGCCCGGCTTATCTGGACTCGGTCTGGGGCAGCGCGGAATGGCAGGCGATGTGGGCGGCGGACCCGGCCGGAGACGACCGGCGGCTGATCCCGGTCCGGATCGCGCCGTGTGATCCGAAGCGGCTGGGGCTGGTGGGGACCCGTGGCTGGATCGATCTGACCGACCTGTCCGGGCCGGAGGGCGAGGCCACGGCGCGTACCCGGCTGCTCGACGGGGTCCGGGCGGCGTGGAAGGGGCGAGCCCGCCCCACCGGCCCATTGCCCTTCCCGGCCCGGGACGGTGACGGTGACGGTGACAGGGACAGGGAGAGCGCGGGAGAGAACGGTACGGCCGGGCGAGGGGCACGGTATCCGGGCCGGCCACCGGCGGTCTGGGGGCTGCCCGCGCATCTGCCGCGTAACCCGCGGTTCACCGGCCGGGAGGATGAGCTGGCGGAGCTCCGGGAGCGGCTGACCCGTTCCGGGCAGGCCGCGGTCGTCCCCCACCTCCCGGCCGGCAGGACCCCGCCGGCCGAGCCGGCGGCGGGGCGGGCGCAGGCGTTGCACGGCCTTGGCGGGGTCGGGAAAACCGAACTCGCGGTGGAATACGCCTGGCGGTTCCGCTCGTCCTACGACCTGGTGTGGTGGGTCGACGGGGAGCAGCCCGCGCTGGCCGCCACGGCCCTGGCCGATCTCGCCGCCCGCCTCGGTGTCGGGTCGGCCGGGGACAGCGAAGGCTCGATACGAGCGGTCGTGGAGGCGTTGCGGACCGGCCGGCCGCACGCCCGCTGGCTGGTCGTGGTCGACAACGCCACCGCGCCCTCGGACCTGCACGGGCTGATCGGCGCGGCCGAACAGGCCACCGACGGCCACCTCCTGATCACTTCCCGACACCCCGACTGGGCGGGGCGGACCGGAACCGTCGCGGTGGACGTGCTGCCCCGCCCCGACGCGATCACCCTCCTGCGCAGCCACATCCCTGGCCTGGGCGACACCGACGCCGACCGGCTCGCCCACGCCCTCGGAGATCTTCCTCTTGCCCTGGAGCAGGCCGGAACCTGGCTGGCCTCGACCGGCACGGGCGTCGACGACTACCTCACCGTGTTAGGGACCCAGGTCCGCGACATCCTCAGCCGTGGGGTTCCGGACCGCTACCCGACGGTGGTCGCCGCGGCCTGGAACCTGGCGCTGGACGCGATCGGCCCGGACGAACTCGCCGTTGTCGACCTGCTCCACCTGTGTGGATTCCTCGGCCCGGAACCGATCCCGGTCGATGTCTTTCCCAGCCTGGCCGGCCTGGCCGACCCGCTCCCACCGGACGAGGCGGACGGCCCGGCCGACCCGCGGCCGCTGGCCGCGCTCACCGCGATCGCCGCGGCACCTGTCGCGTTCGGGGATGTGATCCGCCGGATCCGTGGCCTGGGACTCGCCACCATCGACCCCGGTAGCGGGACCGGCCCCAGCACGATCACACTGCACCGGCTCGTGCAGGCCGTCCTGCGCGACCACACCCCACCCGAGCAGCGACCCACCGTCCACACCACCGCCTGTCAGATGCTCACCGCCGCCCTGCCCGGGGACATCCAGGGGAACCCGGACGGATGGCCGCGGTGGCACCAGCTCCTCCCGCACGTCCTGGCCGTCCTCGACCCCCACCGCGGATCCCTCACCGTGGCGACCGGCACAACGACAGAAGCCGACACCACATCATGGCTGGCCGACAGAGCGGCGACTTACCTGGCCGAAATCGGACAACTCGACCCCGCCATCGGCCTGTTCGAGCAGA
>NZ_JWIO01000030.1:52401-68407 GCF_001017755.1 Protofrankia coriariae | reverse complement strand
CGCCAGCCCGGCCGCCGCCACCGGCGCGGGGACGCCGGTGGCCACCAGCAGCGCCAGCGCCACCAGGGCGTTACCGACGTTGAAGGCTCCGGGCAGCGCGATGCCCACCCGGACGTCCGCGCCGTGCGGGCCGAGCGCGCGGAAGGTTGTCCCGGTGGGGCCGGCGACGACGTCGACGGCGCGCCATTGCGCGTCGGCGGCCGTCCCACAGGTGATCGCGCCCGGGACGGCGGCGGCGAGCTGGCGCCCCCACGACGTGTCGACGTCGATGACGGACACCCCGGTCCGCTCGGGGGTGAACAGGGCGGCCTTGGCGGCGAAATAGTCCTCCATCGACGGATGGAAGTCGAGATGGTCCTGGCTGAGGTTGGTGAACGCCGCCCCGGCGAAACGGATGCCGCCCACCCGGTGCAGGGCGACGGCGTGGCTGGAGACCTCCATCGCCGCAGCGGTCACCCCACGCTCGACCATGACCGCGAGCAGCGCCTGCAGGTCGGTGGCCTCCGGGGTGGTGCGCACCGAGGGGAGCACGGTGCCGGCCAGCCGCGTCTGCACCGTCCCGATCAGCCCGGTCGTGTGCCCGGCGGCCCGCAGCCCCGCCTCCAGCAGGTAGGCCACCGTCGTCTTGCCGTTGGTGCCGGTGACCCCCAGCAACGTCAGGGCCCCCGACGGGTCGCCGTACACCCGGGCGGCGACCGGCCCCAGCAGCACCCGCGGGTCCGCGGCCACGAGCACCGGGACGTCGGCCACGCCCACACCGGCGGCCACGCCACTGCCAGCCACGCTCCCGCCGCCGCTACCGGCCGCGCCCGCGCCGCCAGTCACGCCCGCGCTGGCGGCCACACCGCTGCCGGCCACGGGCCCGCTGCCGGTCGCGCCGCTACCGCCGGCCACGCCGCCGCCGGCGCCCGTGCTGACCGACCGGGCCGTCGCCGCGATCTGGTCGGCGCCGGCCCGGTCGGTCAGCACGGCCACGGCCCCGGCCGCGACCGCCTGCCGGACGAAGGCGGCCCCGTGTGCGCGCGCGCCGGGCAGGGCCGCGTACAGGTCGCCAGGACGCACCGCGCGGGAGTCGTGGGTGATCCCGCGGACGACAACACCCGCCACAGCACCGCCGGTCACCGCGAGACCGTCGTATCCGACGGTCAGCTCGGTGAGCGCCCGTGCGGGCGAGGCGACCGGACGCAACACCGGTGAGGTCACGGCAACGACACTAGTAGCCGGCCCGCAGGGACCTGCGTCGGGTCACGACGGGCACGGCGGGTCAACGACCCGCATCAAGATCAAGAACGAGCTTCGGCGCGCTCGTGCCGGACGGAGGCACGCCCAGCGTCGTCAGCGCGAAGGTCATCACCCGCTGGAACACCGGCGCGGCGACCGTCCCGCCGAAGTGGCCGTCGCGGGGGTTGTCCAGGACCACTTCGACGACCACCCTGGGCTGGTCGGCCGGGGCAAAACCCACGAACGACGCGACATAGCCGTCGTAGCGGCCGGTGGGGCCCACCCGCTGCGCCGTCCCGGTCTTGCCCGCCACCCGGTATCCGTCGATGGCCGCCAACGGCGCGGTCCCCGAGTCGGTGGTCACCGACTCCAGCATCTGCGAGACCGTGGCCGCGGTGGCCTCACTGATCACCCGGACGCCGGGCTGGCGGGGCGTGGCGCGCACGGCCCCGTCCGGGGAGATGGTGCTGTCCACCAGCCGGGGCGCGACCCGCACGCCCCCGTTGGCGATGGTGGCGTAGACCGAGGCCATCTGGATCGCGGTCGCGGACATCCCCTGCCCGTAGGAGATCGTGGCCGCCTGCTGGACGTCCCACTCGGCGGCGGGCCGCAGGATGCCGGCACTCTCCCCGGGGAAGCGCAGCGCGGTCCTGGCGCCGAGGCCGAAGTCGCGCAGCGCGCTCTCCAGGCCGGCCGGGCCGAGCCTGTGCGCGATCTGGATCGTCCCGAGGTTGCTGGACCTGGCCAGCACCCCGGCCGCGGTCAGGTGCTCGACCCCGTGCGGCTCGGCGTCGGTGAAGGTCCGGCCCGCGATGCGCATGTTCGGCGGCACCGTCACCGGGGTCTCCGGCGTGATCAGGCCACGGTCGATCGCCGCGGCCATCGTGATGACCTTGTTGACGCTGCCCGGCTCGTAGACGTCCTGGGTGGCACGGTTCTTCAGAGTGCCTGGATCGGCGGTGGCGACCTTGTTGGGGTCGTAACCGGGCGCGTCCACCATCGCGAGGATGTCCCCGGTGTTCGGGACCATGGCCACGACGCTGCCGCCGTCGGCGTGGGTCGTGCGCACGGCCTCGGCCAGCGCCTGCTGCGCGGCCCACTGGATGTCGCGGTCGAGGGTCAGCCGCACGCTCGAGCCCGGCACCGGGTCGGATTCCCGACTGGCCGCCGACGGGATCATCCGCCCGGCCGGGTCGACCTCGACCCGGCGCAGGCCGTCCGTCCCGCGCAGCACCCGGTCGTAGGCGCTTTCGATACCGCCGCTGCCGACGATCATTTCGTTGTCACCGATCGTGGTGAACCCGACGACGTTGGACGCGAGCGTGCCGGACGGGTAGAGGCGCCGGCGCTCCTCCAGGACGCCGATGCCGGGCAGCCTCAGGTCGGTCACGGCCTTGCCCACCGCCGGATCCAGGCCCCGGGCCAGGTAGGCGAAACGTCCGCTGCCGGCGAGTTTCGGCTGCAGGGTGTCGGCGGGCACGCCGAGCAGCGGCGCGAGGGCGGTGGCCACTGCCTTCGCGTCGGTGACGTCGTGTGGGTCGGCGTAGACCGCGCGCGCCTCGACGTCCTGCGCCAGCGTCGCTCCGCTACGGTCGGTAATGACACCACGGACCGCGGGCAACGCCACCGTCCGCAGCCGCTGCTGCTCGGCGCGTTCGGCGTAGGTAGAAGCCTGGAACGCCTGCAGCTGGGTCAGCCGACCGGCGAGCACGACCAGCGCCGCGCAGAGAACGACGACCGACACCCGCAGCCTGCGGCGCGGGCTACCCAGCCGCATGGGCGGCCGGGACGCGGCGACGCGCGCCGCCGGCCGGGCAGCGGGACGGGCTGACGAACGGGCTGAGGGATGAGCCGTGGTGCCACCCGGTCCGCCCGTCCGGCCGCGTGGCGCGGGCGGCTGACGACTCCCGGTACGAACGGGCCTACGTCCCCGGCGCTGGTTCGACGACCAGCCCGGGCGCCGCCCGCCCACCCGGCCGCGGTCCAGCTGGTGACCGTCCGTGTCATGGACATATTCGTCCTGGTCATGGACGTATCCGTCGCGTCCGGACGTGCCGCCCTCGCGGTAGCTGTCGTCAGGGTGGTCGTAGTCGGAGTAACCGGAGTAGCCGCGGCCGGAGTAGCCCTGGCCATAGCTGGGGTGGTCGTAGCCGGAGTAGCTGTCGTCGACGTAGCCGTCGTCGGGGCCGCCGCCCCAGCGGTGGGGGTCCCCGTGGGCGGTACGGGAGGCGGAACCGGCGGCCGTGGCCCGGTAGCCGTCCGGATCGGCGTAGCCGGCGGCGAACCCGCCGTGGTCATCCTCATACTCGTACCACTGATCAACAGCGCCACTACGAACAGGAGTGGATGCTTTACGTGATCGCGATCGGCCACGCGCGGCCCCACGGTGCACTGTGGAGCTCACCGGGCACCCGCGGCCGGTGACCCGCCCGCGGTCGACGCGTCACCAGCGGGGCCTCCCACGGCAGCCGGTACGCCGGCGGCCGGTACGGCTGCCGGCTGCGCGCTGCCCGTACCCACCGTGGCGCCAGTACCCACCGTGGCTCCAGAGCCCACCGTGGCGCTGGAGCCTGTCGTGGCTCCAGTACCCGCCGTGGCTCCAGGGCCCACAGCACCGCCGGCCGGCCGGCCCGGTGGCGGCACCACCACGACGACAAAGCCGGAGGACGGCTCCGCACCGATCACCCTGGCACCGGGCGGGAGCGGGGCGCCGGCCGGCAGGTAGTACGGGATGCCGCCGGGGACCATGCCGAGCTGCGCCGCCCGGGCGGCGAGGTTCGCCGGGTCGGACAGGTTGTCCAGCCGCATGGACAGCGCCTGTTCCTCGTCCATGAGATCGGACGAGTCCTGCCGCAGGTCGTGGACCTTGAACGCGCTCTGCGCGAGCGCCGTGTTGAGCAGCAGCAGGCCCATCAGACCCGCGCCCATGAGCAGCAGCAACAGGATGACGAAGGGCGCCCGGGGAGCGTTCCCGCGCACGGGGGGCTGGCCGACACGCAGCGGTGACGGCGCGGACGGCCGGCCCGGCCCGTCCACCCGCNACGCCGCGTAGCCGTAGCGGTCGGTGCGGGCGGCCTGGTGCGGCGTGCGGGCGGGCGGCGTGGCCGCCTTCGCCCTGCCCCGGCCCTGCCGCGCCAGCAGGGGGGCCGGCGCGCTCATGCCGCACCTCCGGCTGCCCCGCCTGGGCCGGCCGGCCCAGGCGTTCCGAATGCTCCGGATATCCCCGGTGTCCTGGATGGCGGGGCGATCCGCTCGACGGCGCGCAGTTTCGCCGCGGAGGCCCGCGGGTTGGCCGCCACCTCGTCCGCAGACGGTGTCTCCCCACCGCGGGTGAGCCAGCGCATCGTCGGTGCGGCATCCGGTGGGATCACGGGCAGATCCGGCGGTACGTCAGGGCGTACCCGCGCGGCGAACGCCCGCTTGACCATGCGGTCCTCGAGCGAGTGGTAGGCAAGCACGACGAGTCTCCCCCCGACAGCGAGCGCGTCGAGGGCTGCCGGCAGCGCCCGGGCGAGTGCCTCGAGTTCGCCGTTCACCTCGATCCTCAGCGCCTGGAACGTACGTTTTGCTGGATTTCCACCGTTACGACGTGTTGCGGCCGGAATGGTCCGGCGGACGAGATCGGCCAGCCGCGCCGAGGACACGAACGGCTCACGGGCGCGTTCGGCGACCACGGCCGAGGCGATTCGGCGGGCGAAGCGTTCTTCTCCGTAGTGGCGGAGGATGCGGGTGAGTTCGTCGGCGTCGTAGGTGTTCACGACGTCCGCGGCGGTGCGGCCCCGGCCGGGGTCCATCCGCATGTCCAGGGGAGCGTCCCGGGAGTAGCTGAATCCCCGCTCGTCGGAATCGAGTTGCAGCGAGGAGACGCCCAGGTCGAACAGCACGCCGTGCACCTCGGTCAGGCCGAGGGCGTCCAGGACGGTCGGCAGCTGGTCGTACACGGCGTGCACCAGGGTGGCCCGGTCGGCCCGGTCGGCCAGCCGGGCGCGGCTGTGCTCCAGCGCCTGCGGATCGCGGTCGAGACCGATCAGGCGGGCCGTCGGGCAGGCGTCGAGTAACGCGCTCGCGTGACCGGCGAGACCCATGGTGGCGTCGACCAACACCGCCTCGGGCCTGAGCAGGGCCGGCGCCAGCAGGGCGACGACACGGTCGGAGAGGACGGGGGTGTGTGTGGCCTCCACCTCGGCCTCCTCGAACGGTTTTGTGAACCTCGCGGCGGGGAAGATGCGGTTCATCCGCGATCGCGCTCGGTGAAAATCGCGGTGTACACGTACAGACGATGTGAATGGATGTGACGAACCGGTGCTGTCGGCTGCACGACAGCCGGCCGGATGACTGCTACCGGATAGCTGCTACCGGGTGACTGCTGGGCGTGCGGATATGCGGGAAACACGTGCGTCGGGGCGGCCCGGCGTCATCACCGGTCCCGAGGGCCCGGCGTGTGCCCAGGTCCCGCCCCGCTCACGCCACCGGACACCGGGGAAGTGGTGTCCGGTATGGAGCGGGGGGAGACCTCGGCGCACACCTGATGCCCCGGGCTGCAGCGGCATGGAGGGCGGCGCGAAGGCTGCCGACGGTAGTCGGTCGGCGCTCCCGGCCGGGTGTGTCCGCTTCGGACGATGACGTTCGGACGACGCTCAGATGACGCCGGGCAACACCTCCTCGGAAAGCGCGGCGAAGTTCTCCTCCTGGCTGGCCAGATAGGTCTCCCAGCGGGCCGCGTCCCAGATCTCCACCCGGGTGTTCGCGCCGTTGACGACGCAGTCCCGGGTGAGTTCCGCATACGTCCGCAGGGCCGGCGGGATGGTGATCCGTCCCTGCCGGTCGGGAACATCGTCCGAAGCCGAGGAAAAGAAGACGCGGCTGTAATCCCGTAGAGCTTTTGCCGTAACAGGCGCGGCCCGCAGGGACTCGCTGATCCGGGTGAACTCAGCCATGGGGAACACGTAGAGACAGCGTTCCTGCCCCTTGGTGATCACGAGCCCCCCTTCCAGCTCCTCGCGGAACTTCGCCGGCAGGGTGATCCGGCCTTTGTCGTCGAGTCGTGGCGTGTGGCTGCCGAGGAACATCGGCGGCCTCCTCGCCCGTACCCGAGAGGTTCATGGCCGTTCAAACCCCACCCTGGTCAGCCTGACAGTGCCTCCACCCCCCACTGCGCGCCACTGTACCCCACTCCCCCCCACCTGTCCGACACTCCGGACACCCCCACGCCCACGTTCGGCAGGCCTCGGAGATCACCTCTCCGGCATCAATGTGTCTTTTGACCGAACATGCCAAAAACACCTCCAGTAACCGATGCAGCGGCTATCCTCGATCGCCGCCGCGAATGAGTACGCTTTCCGGACGGAGCGGACGGATGATTCCCACCGGTGAAGATCATCTTCTGCTCGGGTGCCACACTTGTGGGGGGTCCGCCGGGCCCACCTCGCCGATCTGAGGACGGAGGCCGACGTGACGGTGACGGAGCCCGGCGTCATACCGTGGCGCGAGCCCGGGACCGGCCTGCGCCACCTCGCGGATGTCGCGGCGCGCATGACCCGCGCGGTCGAGAGCGTCATCGACGGCAAGCCCGAGGTGGTCAGGACATCCCTGGTCGTCCTGCTCGCCGAGGGCCACCTGCTCATCGAGGACGTGCCCGGCGTCGGCAAGACGATGCTCGCCAAGGCGCTGGGACGCTCGATCGACGCCCGCGTCCGCCGTATCCAGTTCACACCCGACCTGTTGCCCAGCGACGTCACGGGGGTGAGCGTCTACAACCAGGACACCCGCGACTTCGAGTTCCGCCCCGGGCCGGTCTTCTCCAACCTGGTCATAGCCGACGAGATCAACCGAGCCGCTCCCAAAGCGCAGTCGGCACTCCTCGAATGCATGGAGGAACACCAGGTCACCATTGATGGTGTCACCTATCACCTGGAATCGCCGTTCATGGTCGTCGCGACCCAGAACCCCATCGAGATGGAAGGCACCTATCCCCTGCCCGAGGCGCAACGGGACCGTTTCACCGCGCGAGTGTCCATGGGTTACCCGTCGCCCGCGGCCGAACTGGCCATGCTGGACAGCCATGGAAACACCGAGCCTCTCGACACGGTCGACCCGGTCACCGAAGCCACCGAGATCACCAGACTCATCTCCCTGGTCCGTTCGGTGCACGTGGCCGACGAGGTGCGCCGCTACATCATCGATCTCGTGACGGCGACCCGCCGGCACCCGGAACTCGTCCTGGGCGCCTCCCCGCGCGCGACCCTGCACCTGATCAGAACCGCCCGGGCCCATGCCGCCCTCGACGGCCGCGCCTTCGTCGTCCCCGACGACGTCCAGGCCATGGCCGAACCGGTCCTCACCCACCGGCTGCTGGTCCGAGCGGAAACCGCGGCGTCGAGCGGGTCCGCCGAGGCCGCCTCCCGGATCGTCGCGGACGTCCTCGCCCGGGTCCCCATCCCGCACCGGGGGGCACGTCCGTCGCACCGTGGCCGTTAGATCGCCGTGTCGGACTTCCTGGCGGCCTTACGAGGTCTGACCGTCCGCGGACAGTGTTTCGTGGTCACCGGGCTGGTCTGCTGCGGGCTGGCGGTCGTGGTCGGCGAGAAGGACCTCCTGCGGGTCGGCCTGCTGCTGCTCGCCCTGCCGGTGTGCGCGACGGCGTTCGTGTGCCGGACCCGCTACCGGCTCGCCTGTCACCGGCGCCTGGTACCCGCCCGCGCGACCGTGGGGGCGGTGGTGTCGGTCAGCATTCGGATCGACAACATGAGTCGGCGTTCCTCCTCGGTGCTGCTGGTGGATGACGACGTCCCCGCCCATCTCGGCTTCCGGGCGCGCTTCATGCTCGACCGGGTGGAGCCGGGGGGTGCCCGGTACTTCACCTATCAGCTTCGCCCCCAACTGCGCGGCCGTTACCTGATCGGGCCGATGGCGATCCGGATCACGGATCCGTTCGGGCTGTGCGAGCTCACCCGCACGTTCCGCAGCCGCGGCGAGCTTGTCGTCACCCCGCCGGTGGAAACGCTGCCCGCGGCGCGCCCCGGCAGACAGACCATGATCGGCGACCTCCGCCAACGCGACCGGCCCACCATGGGGACCGACGACTTCGTCACCCGCCCGTACCAGGCCGGGGACGACCTGCGACGGATCCACTGGCGAACCAGCGCCCGCGCCGGTGAGCTGATGGTGCGCCGGGAGGAGAGCTCCCGCCCGGCCAGCGCGACCGTGCTGCTCGACACCCGCTCCGCGGCCTGGACTGGCCAGGGGCCGGCCTCCTCGTTCGAGTGGGCGGTCAGCGCCGCGGGCTCGGTCGCGGTGCATCTCGCCGAGAGCGGTCACCTGGTCGACCTGATCTGTGACGGTGGCGTGAGCGGTGTGACGACCACACCGGGTACGGGCCGGTCGCGTAACCCGACCCGCAGCCCCACCGCGCTGTTGGACGCGCTCGCCGTGGTGACCACCAGCGACGCCGGCCCGCCGTCCCGTACGGCATCCCCGGGCCCGTCGCTCCCCGGCCGACGTGACCTGACTCACCTCGCTGGCGACGGGATGCTCGTGGCGGTCCTCGGAGCCACCGAGCCGGCACGGGCCGGGATGCTCGCCAGAACCCGTCCGCGCGGCGCACTCGCGACGGTTGTGCTCGTCGACGTCACGACCTGGGACGGGAACCACTCCGTGGTCAGGCAGGAGGCGGTCAGGCAGGAGGCTGCCAGACCGGAGAACCTGCACGCCTGCCGCGCGGTCTTCCAGCGTCACGGCTGGACTGTGATCGTCGCTGGCTACGGCGACACCCTCGCCGCGCTGTGGCCATGGGCGTCCGAGCGGCGCTCCGAGCGGAACACAGCCGGCGGCGGTGGGGGCAGCGGGGCCGGGCATCGGGCCGGCCCCCCGACCACCGGCCTGATCCACAATGACCGGCCGGCGCCGCCACAGCCACGGCATCCGCTGAACCCGAACCCACCCCATCCGAATTCGTCAAATTCGAATTCGCCAAATTCGTCTGATATGTCGTATCTGTCGGATCAGCCGCTCGAGTGGCCATCCACCACCGGCCCAGCCACCCCTGGCTCGGCCACTGTCTCCGGCTCGACCGCTGCCAGCCGGGCGGCCGCCCGGCCAGCCAGCGGCGATTCGGCGGCCAGAAATTCGGCGGCCCGCGGACCAACGGCCGGCAGACCAGCGGCCGCCTGGCCAACCACCGCTGGCCCAGCCACTGCCGGTCCGGCCACCGGTGGCTCAGGGACATTCCCTCCCGACGCGGCCGGTGTGGCACCACCGCCCGCATCCCGCCAACCCGCGGCACGCCCGACAGCCTTCCCCCCCGGCCCGCCCGACAGCGCCAGGACGTCCCCCCTGTCCCGGCCATCGGCCATGCGGGAACGCTCCGACAGCACGCCCGAGCCGGCACGCCCGTCCGGGACGCCCCGGTCATCCGCCCGGCGGGTACGCCCTGAAGACGCCGCTGAAGGCGCGTCCGCGACAGGACAGCCGGAGGCGGAAGCAGGCCTACGGCGGTGATCACACGCCTGCCTCCCACCCTGACCGCGACTCTCGGTGGCGCGTTCGCGTCGCTGCTGTGCGCGTTCGCGCTCGTGCCGTTGTTCGACGGCCTGTGGTGGCTGCGGCTGGCTGTCGCTGCCACGGTGGTGGTGGCGGGAACATCCGTGCTGGGCCAGGCCCTGCGGCTGCCCGCCCCGGTCATCGTCCTGCTGGAGGCGCTCGGCCTGCTCGTCGCGGCGACCATACTGTGTGCGGGGGAAACCGCTCTCGCCGGCGTGGTGCCGACCGGTCAGACCCTGGAAACGTTGCGTTCCCTGATCACCACCGGCCGGGACGACGTGGCCCGGTTCGCCGCGCCGGTGCCGCAACGGCCAGGTCTGGCGCTGCTCGTCCTCATCGGTGTCCATCTCGTCGCGATGATCGTCGACTTTCTGATGACGACGCTCCGGCGTCCGGCGCTTGCCGGGCTCCCGCTGCTGGCACTGTTCATGCTGCCGGCGGCGGTACTGCCGGACGGTGTCGGGTCGGTCCGGTTCGTTCTCGGCGCGTTGGGCTTCCTCCTGCTGCTGATACTGGACGGCCGCACCAGCGTCGAACGGTGGAGAAAACCGATCACCAGCGCGTCGGCCTCCGGCGTATCGGGTTCCGGCTCGTCCGGCTCCGGCTCCGGCTCCGGCGCATCGGATGCCGCTTCGTCGGCATCCCCGCGGCTGGGCAGCAGAACCGGTGTCCACGTCATCGGGATCACCGTGTGCGCGCTGGTGTGCGCGGTGGCCGTCCCGGCCACGCTGCCCTCGCTACAGGGGCTGGCGCTCGTCACGCACGGTCAGAGCAACGACGGCGACGACGGCCCCGGCTCGACGGTTGTCATTCAGCCGATCGTCTCGTTGGCACAACAACTGCACTCCCCCCTGACGAGGGAACTGGTGTCGGTGCGCACCACGTCACCGCAGTACCTGCGGTTGACCGCGCTCGAACAGTTCGACGGGCAGCAGTTCACCCTGCGGGCGCTACGCGCCGGACGCGAGGCGAAAATCAGCAACGGCCTGCCCGGGCCGGCAACCACCGCCCACAGCACTCAGCTCACCGCGACCATCAACGTGTCGAAGGATCTGGAGGCGAACTACCTCCCGCTGCCCGGAATCCCGACCAAAATCACCGGTCTCGACGGCGACTGGCGGCTGGCCGCCGAGACCGGCACGGTGTTCAGCACCCGGACCTCCACCGCCGACGCGACCTACCAGGTCGAAGCAACCGTCCCTGCCCCCGCCCGCGACGAGCTCGCGACCGTGCTGGCGGCCGCCCCAGCCGAGCTGAAGATCGATACCGAACTGCCTCCCACCACCGATCCCCGGATCCACAATCTGGCACGGCAGCTCACACGAACCGCCTCCGGCCCCTACCAGCAGGCCGTCGCCATCCAGAACTACCTGCAGAGCGGTGCCTTCACCTACGACCTGGACGGCGCCCCCACCACCCAGGCCGGGGCGCTGGCGGACTTCCTGTTCACGCGCAAACGCGGCTACTGCGAGCAGTTCGCCTCCGCGATGACGGTGCTGCTGCGGTCGTTGGGGATCCCGGCCCGAGTGGCGATCGGCTTCAACGAAGGCGAACGGCAGCCGGACGGCAGCTACCTGATGACCAACAAGAACATGCATGCGTGGCCGGAGGTGTGGTTCGCCTCCACCGGCTGGATCCCCTTCGAGCCGACCCCGGCGGCGAGTGAGAGCATCATCATCCCCGGCTACTCGCGGGCCCAGGACCCGGCTGGAGGGGCCACGGCTTCCGCGCCGGCGGGCGCCGCCCNCCGGCGGGCGCCGCCCAGCCGTCGTCCGCGCCTGAGACCACCGCGCCGAGCGCCGATGTCACCAGCGACAGCGGACAGGGCACGGTGGTGCAACAGCCCCTCACACAGGTACAGCCCACCAGCGACGGGCCGCCCGCGATCCTCTGGTGGCTCCTGCCGGGGGTCGCCGTCCTCGCGGTGCTGGGTGGACCAGCGCTGGTGCGGATGGTGCGCCGCCGACACCGCCTCACGGCCACCCTGCGGGGGACCTCCGACGACGACGGGGACACCGCGACCGACAGCCGGGCGCACGCGGCCTGGGCCGAACTGACCGACCTTGCTGTCGATCTTGGTATGCCGCTGCGGCCGAACGAGTCCCAGCGAGCCAGCGCGACGCGGCTGAGCGCTCACATCTCGGCCAACGCCCGCGCCCCCGAACAAATGATCACGACGGCGGAGGTCGAGGAGGCCCTGGCTGCTCTGCTCCGGATCGCCGAGGCGGAGGAACTCGCCTGTTACGCGCCACTGGCCCTGGTTCGTTCCAACGCACCGGACGAACGGATCGGACGCGATCTACAGACAGTTTCACGAATCTTGAGAAAGACAGCGCCGCGCACCAGCCGTGCTTGGGCCACCATGGTTCCACGCTCCGTGGTCGCCGACCTGGGTAGCCTACGTGCCCTGGTCCGACCGGGAAGCAATCCGGCGTCGAGGCGTCCGCCTGCACGCCGGCACGACCAGAACAGCCGGCACGACCAGGACAGTCAGTGGGACAGGGTGTGAACACCGGAAGCATGGCTCGGTTGCTCATGCCGGCCGCGTCGACGGGGTCGGCTCCGTCGGGAGCGACCCTGTCACTCAAGATCGCTTGTGGCCCGCCCGGCGGTTGGCGGCTGTCGTCGGCCCCTGGTTGACAGTCATCACCAGACCATGATCACTAGTAGTCGACGATCATAACGCCGACTGATCGTCCCGGCGATTGGCGGCGGCTCCTGCCAGCCAGCGACAGCGCCGGCCCTGGCCAGCAATCGGGCTGGTTGTCAGCAACCGTCTGTCAGCAACCACTGCCAGTAACTACCCCAGTCAGTGATCATCCCACCGGCGGCGCCATCGTTCCTCGATCCGCTCGGTGAACGGGGGGCGGGTCCGACGACGGGAGGCCGTCGGACGACGGCTACTGGTCTCTCCGCCCCGGCCACTGATCCGACGAAGATCGGCGGCACCCCGGGACGCCGCGAACAGCATCGTGGCAAAACCGAGCACACCGAAGATCACGATCAACGGTGTCCGGTTGAGGACGACCCCCACAAGCAGGACGACCAGCCCCACCACGAACAGGAGGAAGCTTCGGCGGACCCTGCGCATGAGATAGGTGCGAGGGTTCGTCGAGCGGACCGTGCTCGCGAACTTGGGATCGTCCTCGACGAGGGCGCGCTCGATCTGATCAAGCAGGCGCTGCTCATTTTCCGAGAGCGGCATCGACGCTCCTCCCACGGCCGGCAGGTCCGGCAGACGGAACCTGACACCCAAGAATAGGCACGACCGGGCATGCGCGGTAGGCAACCAACCATGCCGAGACAGACCGATCGCTTCCTGCTGCCCTGACTCCTCCCCGCAGGCGCGAAGGCTCATGCCACGCGGCGTGATCAGCCCTGTCTCCGTGAGGAAGAAATCACCCTGAGTCCAGGTGGAGCCGGTCCGATCTCACCCTGCGTGATAGACCCTGCCTCCGCGGGGAAGCACTCACCGTCCTGTCACGCCGGAAGCCCTCACCGTCCTGCCATGCCTTTCTGCCATACCTTCGTGGGGATCTGCCATACCTTCGTGGGAATCTGCCGTGCCTTCGTGGGAAAGTCGCCTCCGAGGGGATGTCGGATGTGCCCGGCAGCCCCTCCCCCTCGCACCGTGTCTCTCGCACCGCGCGCCTGCCTGATCACGATCGCTCCCGCCCTGGCATCGGCCTCCTGCCGGTCTCGCATCGGTGCCGGTCTCGCATCGGCCTCTCGCCGGCCCATCACGCCATCAGCCATCGCGGTGGGCCCGCAGGAACCCCGCAGGAACATGGTCGGGTGTCCGCCACGCATAGTCATGCCATCTGGTCATGCCGCCTGATCGTGTCGTCGGGTCACGTCATCGGCTGTCGCGGCGGTGGGCCAGGACATGCAGGTGAGCCGCAAGATCCCGAAAGGGTGCCCGGGAGGATGCGGCGATCTCCAACTGGAGCAGCCGCTCCGCCGCGGACGGATCCGCGTCCACGGCGGCCGCGGGCACCAGATCGGCGAACACCCGCACCCCGTGGACCGCGATCACATCGGCTCCGGCGTCGCTCACCATGCGTACCAGCGTGCCGCCGTCGAAACGGCGCGCCCGGTCAAAGCCGCCACAACGTCCACCGGGATCGGCCAGCGCATGCTGTGCCTCGGCGAGCCTGCCGGCGAGCACACGGGCGAGGACGACCGCCGCCCGGTTGGCGGCGACAACGCTGAGCAGCCCACCTGGACGCAGGGCTGCCACTGCCGCGGTCAGCGCAGCGACGGGTTCGTCCACCACCTCCAGCACGGTGTGACACAACAGCACGTCCGAACGGCCTACTCCGACGATCTCCGGCAGGACGGAAAGATCTCCCTGACGCGCCGTCACGAGATGTCTGACCCCGTGCTCCGCCGCCCGGTGGTCGAGCGAGGCGAGCGCGTCCGGGCTGGGATCCACCACGGTCACCCGGTGCCCGCGCTCGGCAAGCGGCACCGCGAACCCACCACTGCCGCCACCCGCGTCCACCACGTCGAGTGTGCTGCCCGCTCGCGCAGTCACGGTGACCAGTGCGTCCAACAGCCCCCGCCAGACCACGGCCTGGCGCAGATCTCCCCATGTCACCGGACGACTTCTGACGGCCATGCCGTACCTCCTCGGCGCCCCGGAGGCCTTGAGCCCCTCAACGACCCGGGGACCTGGACCTCCCCGGGCCATGCCCGCTGGAGAGTTCTCGCGAACCTCGCAACGAGATGAGCGACGCCAGGGCGATCAGTGCCAGGGTGATCAGCGCTGAGGTTGACGGCGCCGGGCGGCCAGCGTCAGGTGACCAGGTTGGGGTAACCAGCGCCAGGGTGGCCACGACCGCCTCGGGTTCATCGTCCTTCACGCATCACGCACTGGCGCGTCTCTCTACGTGCATCTTTTGCGCTCTCTCGCGCATCTCGCACGCCGGTAGCCGGTCTCACGCCGGCAGCCGGAAACCGATGGCGATGCCGGCCACGAGACCCCCCAGGGACAGGCCGACCAGTTGCAGCAGCCAGCCCGGCGGCCGCCGTCGGTCTCGCCGCGTGACTTCGCGGATCCCCACAGGCACGTCCGATGACACCACCCCGTCGACAGCCCGGAGACCATGACCTCCGACGGAACGGAAAACCCACGCTTTTTCTGCCTTCGGCCCTCTGGTCAACCCTTCGGGCATCGATCGCGTGGTATCCCCAGCAATGACTGAATTCATCCGAATGACCTACCGTCGTAATCAAGACGCTCACCAATGGCCACCGATAGTGAACGCCTGATCTACGATACGCAAAACGATCTACATGGATCTCGCAACAACCGACGGGCAGAAGCCTCTGTTCGCGCACAGGACGACATCCGGGATCCCCCGGCAAACAGGACCAGCATCTCCCGACAACGAGAGGTAGCTCTTCCAGCGGTCAGGATCAGCCCGTTCAGGGGCCACAAGGGTGAACCCGCGTCATGACCACACCCGGCGTGCGCACAGCTCCGCATCCTGGCCTTTCCACCCCGTTCACACCCCGGCCTTCTCCGGTGAGCAGGTCACGCCGACAGGCGGGACGCAACTGACGACCGTGGCCGTCAGCGCCGGCTGGGACGGTAGGCCCAGCGTTGTTTCCGCCACCGCGAGGAACGTCTCCGCCTGCCGGAGCAGGTCGTCGGCATCCCGGACACCGACCACGGACAGGCCCGCCTCGGCGGCCGTCCTCTTGGCCGCACCGGCCGCGAAGAACTGTGCCCACTCCGCCAGTTCGGGCGCCACTCGTGCCAGCAACTGCCAGACGCTGACGGGCCGGCCGCGGTGACCGTGCCGGGGGCGGGCCCGTTCCACGAGAACAGCGGCGGCGGCCCGCAGCGCCGCCAGGTGCGCCAGGGCGTACCGCTGCCCGGGAGTTCGGGCGAAGCTCGCTTCGTCGAGTCCGTGATGCGCGGCCATGAGCAACTCGTCGCGGGAACGACGAGGCAGCCCCGCGAGGGGGACCGGGATTCGAGGCTGTCGATCTACGGCCTGCCGACTCATGACCGCTCCCTCCGATACGACGACATCACTACATGGCTCAACCGCATGACGATCTTTCGCATGGCCATCTTTCGCATGACGGTCTACTCCAGTAAGTCGAACATATGTTCGACTTACTGGAGTAGTAAACCTCACCCGTCCTGAACCGTCAACGTTGTCGAGGGGTACGGCTGCGTGGCATCGTGGCCGCCACCGTGTGGCCATTACCGTGTGGCCGCCGGCTCGGCCCG
>NZ_JWIO01000030.1:39570-52394 GCF_001017755.1 Protofrankia coriariae | reverse complement strand
CCGGCGGGCCGAGCCGCTGACGTCGTCGAAAGCCACGGCCGAAGCAAGCCCCCGGGAGTTGGCGGCCGGGCGCCAACTCCGGGGGCGGCGCCCAGAACTCCGCGTGGGCGTTGTCGTCAGGTGCCTGGGCGGCCCGCGACCGGACAAAGCCGGTTGACCGGGCAGCCGGCGGCATCGACAGCCGTTCGTCGATGCGGTCACCGGCTCCGGGTCGGCGCACGCCGCCCGCCCAGCCAGGGATCACCCAAGCGGCCACCCATCCGGCAAGCGGCAAGTTGTGCCGCGGCGGTCCCGCCCGGCCCGGATGCGTGCTCGCAACGGCGAGGACCGGGGCGGAGCTCAGGCCACGTGGGGCTCAGACGCCGAAAACACCCCGAGCCACCAGGAACATGCGGCATTCGGCACGGTGCGGCCGCACCGCACAAGGTTCGCCTACAGGTCTTCGTCCGGACCGAGTCGGGCGCAACGCCCCGAGCACCCGTTATCGTCAGTGACCTTAGATGGTACAGGGGACTGACCCGGCCCAGGCGTGGCCGGTAATCGACGCGGGTAGACAGGCCACCCGGGCAGGCAGCCTGCCCGAGGCAGGAACGGAAGCGCGAGGAGGCAGGCTTGGTGGAGAACATCAGGCTGGTCCGCTGGACACCCGCGCGGATGCGTGCCCGGCTGACCGATGTCATCGCCGTCTACAAGGCCGCCTTTCTGGACTTCCACGAGCCCGACCCGGCGCGGGCGGCGATCGAACGGACCATGCACGCCCGCCGGCACGCCGACCGCCGGGATCTGCGAGCGGTCGCGGCTCTTCTCCCCGATGAGCGCCTGGTCGGCTTCACCTACGCCCTGCCGGGGCTGAAGGGGCAGTGGTGGCACGACGTCGTCAGTGACGCGCTGGGACCCGAGGACGCCGTGACCTGGCTCGGCGACTGTCTGGAGATCGTCGAGTTCCACGTCCTGCCGGAGTTCCAGGGCAGGGGGGTGGGACGCAGTCTGCTGCGGGAACTGCTGCGGGAGGCACCGGAACAGACAGCCGCGCTGTCCGCCCTGGAGCTGCCCGACAGCAGGGCCCGACGGTTGTATGCCAGCGAGGGTTTTGTTCCGTTACTGTCGAATTTTCAGTTTCCGGGAAGCTGGATCGAATACGCGGTGCTGGGTAAGCGCCTCACGCCGACCGACCCGGCCCGGGAGCAGCCTCCGTCCCCTTCGGCCGAGCAACGGCCCGCCCACGACTCCGGCGGCGACCACCGGCAGGCCCGCGCCATCTGAAACTCCCCGATGACGTTCGTCCCGTCATGCACCCTGCCACACCTCACCCTGCCATGCCCGCAACCATGCCGGCGCCCGCCACCCAGCCTCCACCAACCATGCCCGCAGGTAGCAATTATTCCTGTACGGACAATTTCCGTCTCGTGCTTCGATCGGCATCCGGCCAGTCGTAGGTGGAAAGCGCTGTCATCACGACGGAATCCACCTACGGGCGCGCAGGCCGTAGGTGACAACCTGCGTGACACCAACGGTTTTCACCTACGGCTTGCGGTCGCGTCGGGCGCGGTGGCGCCGATGACGGGATCGATGAATCGCGATCAGTGACGATCGGTGACGACTGTCGCCAGCCGGGCGGGGACAGCGGACCGCCGCAACAGGCCCACGGGGCGGTGAGACGCCGGGTCGGCCAGGCAGCGGAGGCAGGAGGCAGTGAGTGAACGGTGCACGGACGCTGTGACGTGAATACCGGCGCAGGACGCGGGGCAGTGGCGGGGCATCGCCTCGGCGATGATCATCGTCATCTTCGCCGGCGCCGGGGGCCCCGTACGGGCGTTTCGTGGGAATATGACTGCCATGTAGGTCCGACCACGTCTTGCGACAGCTTGCCCGGTCGGCACCGGGGCGGTCATCGGAGCATCATGCCTGCTGCGTATCGTTCCGTCGTCTGATGACGACCGAGACTACCGACAACCGTCAGCCCTTCGAGGGCCGCCAGGGGGCGGCCGCAGGAGACACCGGTGACCAAGCATGCACCACTGGTCGTGGAGACACTCGACGACCTCGACCCGACAGCGGTCTTCAACACTGAACGCGACCAGGTGGTGGTCGCGGTACGTATCACCCCCGTGTTCGGCACGCTGGACCTCAATCTGGTGGCGGCCGTGGTGGACGCGGCGAACCTGGCCGGCTTCGCGCTCGTGCGCGAGCAGCCCTTCCGGGACGAATGGCTGTTGTGCGTCTTCGACGCCTACGAGGACAACGACTGAAGATCACAGCAACGATGGGACGGCTGGAAGAACCCCGTGGGGGAAGCGCGATCCCCGCGGCCGGTGGCCCAGGGATCACCATGGCTGGCAGGCCGGTACGCCCGACGCGTCCGGACAGCCGACAGGTGGGGATGCCAGGCAAGCGGATGGGATCAGGCGAGACGGGGACGGGGACGACAGGTGGGGGTGGGGTGCGGATGGGGATGGGAGATCCGTAAGCGGCTGACGGGCCACGGCGTCCGACGCGGCTCCCCGGCCGGCGGCGCCCGCATCATCCGCACGGCCAGGCGAGCGTGAACGCCGAGGCCAGCGGTGCCGGCAGGAACAGGTGGAACAGCCTGGCGCGGTCCGGGCCCGGGCCCGACGAGTCATCGCCGTGGCGAAGTCATCGCCGTAGCGAGTGGAACACCTCCCGCGTCGCGGTGGAACGGTTCAACGTGATGAAGTGGATACCGGGTGCGCCACCGGCGAGCAGCTTCTCGCACAGGTCGGCGGCGACCTCCACCCCGACCGCCCGTACCGCCGCCGGATCGTCGGCCACCGCGTGCAGCCGCCTGGCCAGGCCCGGGGGGAACGCGGCCCCGGACAGCTTCGCCATCCGCTCGATCTGCGCGACGTTGGTCACCGGCATCACACCGGGGATGATCGGCGCCTCGCAGCCGAGCCGGCGGACCCGGTCGACCAGCCGGAAATAGGCGTCCGCCTCGAAGAAGAACTGGGTGATGGCATAGTCCGCGCCGGCGGTGAGCTTGCGTACCAGGTAGCGCGCGTCAGTGTCGAAGTCGGACGAGCGGGGGTGGCGATCCGGAAAGGCCGCGACCCCGACGCAGAAGTCACCGAGTGACTGGACGAGGCGTACCAGCTCCTCGGCATGGTGCAGCCCCTGGGGATGGGCGACCCACTCCCCCTGCGGGTCGCCGGGCGGATCGCCGCGTAGCGCCAGGACGTTACGGACCCCGGCTCCGGCATAGCTGCCGATCACCTGCCGCAGCTCGGCGACGGAGTGGTTGACGGCGGTGAGGTGACCGATCGGTGTGAGGGTCGTCTCCGTCGCGATGCGTTCGGTGATCCGCACCGTGCCGGCCCGGGTCGACCCGCCCGCGCCGTAGGTGACCGACACGAAGGACGGTCGCAGCGGCTCCAGCTCCCTGATCGCCGTCCACAGGTGGCGTTCCCCCTCAGGGGTCCTGGGCGGGAAGAACTCGAACGAGAACGACGGCCGGCCCGAGTCGAGGCAGTCCCGCACGGTCAACCCCCGGGTCGCCGCCAACCCCCGGGTCGCCACGACACTCCTGACCGCTGTCATGCCCTTGAGGGTAAGCCCTGTCACGCGCCGGACCCGGCACAACCGGACGCGTCCTGTCCGCGACAGGCATCCGGACGAGCCACCCGGACGAACCGACCGGCCGAGCAGACCGGACGAACCGACCGGACGAGCAGACCGGACGAACCGACCGGACGAGGCAACCGGACGAGCCACCCGGACGAGGCGGCCAGCCACGGCACGCCGCCCCTGTAGGCCGCGTCCCGTAGGTCACCCGGCCGCGGCACGGGCTACAGCCGCACCGGGCCCTGGGGCGTCGGGGCGCACACCCGCACCCTGCCGGAGCGGCTGCGGACCGACACCGTCCGCTCCGCCCGCGGATCGACTGGAACACTCAGGGTGACCGCGTCCGCGTCAGGATCCGCGGACTCGACGTCGACCGCGTACGGGCCACCCGGCAGGACGGCCGTGACCGCCCCGCTGTCGCTGTACGCCGCCACCTTCCCGGGGGGACGGGCGAAGTGCAGGACGACGTCACCGGTGCGGCTGCGCGCGGCGACACCGGCCCCGCCCAGCTCCCGCCCGGCGATGGTGCCCGTGTCGGTGATGAGCACGAGGTCGCCGTCCGAGCCCCACAGGGTCACCTCCCCGCGGCGGACCTCGGCCCGGACCCGGGTCGCCCGCGGCAGCGTCAGTCGGACCCGGGCCTCGCTGGTGCGCCCGTCGACGCGCAGCAGTTCTCCGACCTGTTCCAGAGCCGGGCGTGACCGGCCGGCGCGCCGGCGGACGGTCATCGCCACCCGGGCGTCCGCCCGGTCGGCCTCGGCGATCTCGACCCGCCCGGCGGCCAGTCGGATCTCGACGGCGCCCACCCCGTCCACCGTCTGGCTGATCTGCCGCGGCGGCCGTCGCGGCAGCACGAGCCCGTAGCCGGCCGCGCCCAGCAGGACGGCGGCGGCCACCGCGACGAGGACGTCCGTCATCAGCCCTCCCCGCCACCGGCCGCGCCGAGAGGACGGCTCCCGCCGAGGGGACAGGTTCCATCGAGGGGACGGGTCCTGCCAACAGAGCAGGCCTCGCCAACAGAGCGGGTTCCGTCGATGGAGCGGGTCGGCACGCAGGGAACGGTACCGGTCGAGCCCGGCATCCGGGCGGTCAGCATGACCATCCGAATCGGATCCCCTGGTTCCGGCTGGTCCCGAGCCCGCGGACGGGCACCGGACGAGCCGACGGCCGGCGCAGGGCGGAAGCCCCGGATCCACCCTGATTCGTCTTAATTCGCCTTAATTCATTGTTCAAACAGGCTGACGAGTTCGGCTTGAGGTCTCGATTCCGGCCGCTGGCTGCGAGACTACAGCTCATGGACGAACGGCTCACACGCTCGGGTGCGCGCGCCCCGGACGGATCCGTGGCACGCGCACCCGAGTACGACCAGGAGGGGAAGTCCGCGGCGGGCGGCGAAGCGTCTCTCGCCAGTCCGGACACGGCCACCGACGCCGACCATCTCGAACGCGCCCTCTTCGAGGTCAAGAAGGTGATCGTCGGCCAGGACCACATGGTCGAGCGGATGCTGGTGGCGCTGCTCGCCCGTGGGCACTGCCTGCTGGAGGGGGTGCCGGGGGTGGCCAAGACCCTCGCCGTCCAGACCCTCGCCACGGTGGTCGGCGGGACGTTCACCCGCATCCAGTTCACCAGCGACCTGGTCGTCTCCGACATCATCGGCACCCGGGTCTACCGGCAGACCCGGGAGACCTTCGATGTGGAGCTGGGGCCCATCTTCGCGAACTTCGTCCTCGCCGACGAGATCAACCGGGCGCCTGCCAAGGTGCAGTCGGCGCTGCTGGAGGTGATGGCCGAGCGGCAGGTCTCCCTCGGCGGTGTCACCCACCAGCTGCCGGCGCCGTTCCTGGTGCTGGCGACGCAGAACCCGATCGAGTCCGAGGGGGTGTACCCGCTCCCGGAGGCGCAGCGTGACCGGTTCCTGATGAAGGTGGACGTGCCGTATCCCAGCGGCCACGAGGAGCTGGAGATCGTCCGGCGGATGGGCACCCAGCCGCCCCGGGCCGAGCGCGTCCTGGACCCACCCACGCTGATCAAGCTGCAGGAGCGTGCCACCGACGTGTTCGTGCACCACGCGATCGCCGACTACGCGGTCCGCATGGTGCTGGCGACCCGGGCGCCGGCGGAGTTCGGAATGCCCGAGCTCGCCGGCCATCTCGCCTACGGCGCGTCACCGCGTGCGTCGCTCGGCCTGGTCGCGGCGGCCCGGGCGCTGGCGATGCTGCGCGGCCGGGACTACGTCGTGCCGGACGACGTCGCCGCGGTCGCGCCGGACGTGCTGCCGCACCGGCTGGTGCTGTCCTACGAGGCGCTGGCGGAGGGGCTGTCCGCTCGGACCATCGCCGAACGGATCCTGCACGGCACCCGGCCCCCACGGGTCACGCCCCGCCAGCAGGACTATCCCGGGCACTGGACCACCAACCCGCGCGGATTCCCCGAGTACCTCGGCCAGGAAACGTCGGCGTGAGCGTGAACCAGCCAACGGAACGACCCACCGCCGGGCCACGCCGCGGCGGCGGAGCGGGCACGCCGGCGACAACCGGTGGAACGGGCAGAACGGTGACACCCGGCGGACCAGGCGCGGGCACGGCCGGCGGGGCGGGCGGCCGTGCGGGCGGGCGGCCCGACAGCCCCGCCGCACAGCCCGTACAGCCCGTACAGCCCACGCCGGGCGTGCCCGGGGCGGCCGCGGCGGATCCGGCGATCGAACGGACCCTGCGGCGTCTCGAGCTGACCGTCACCCGCCGGCTGGACGGCCTGCTGCTCGGCGACCACCTGGGCCTGGTGCCCGGGTCGGGGACGGAGAAGGCCGAAAGCCGCGCCTACCACGTCGGGGACGACGTGCGGCGGATGGACTGGGCGGTCACGGCCCGCACCACCGTCCCGCACGTGTACGACCTCGTCGCCGACCGTGAGCTGGAGACCTGGGCGCTCGTCGACCTGACGGCGAGCCTTGAGTTCGGCACCGCGAAGCTGGAGAAACGCGACCTCGCGATCGCCGCCGTGGCCGCCGTGGGCTACCTGACGGCACGCAGCGGCAACCGGCTGGGCGCGGTGGTGCTGACAACCGGCCACCCGCCGCGGCTCNCCCGCCGCGGCTCGTCCCCGCCCGCACCGGCCGGGATGGCCTGCGGGCGCTGCTGCGCGCACTGCTGGCGGCGCCACGAACCGCGCTGGACCGGCCGGCCCGCCGCTCCCCCGCCACCCCGGCCCCGGGGACGGGCGCCGGTCCGGAGACAGGCGCGGGAGCCGGGACGGTCCCGGGCACCGGGACGTCCACGACCGATCTCGCCGCCGCCCTGAACGGGCTGCGCAACCCGCCCCGGCGCCGCGGGATGGTCGTCGTGATCTCGGATTTCCTCTCGGTCGACCTGTCCTGGGAACGGTCGCTGCGCGCGCTCGCCGGCCGGCACCAGGTACTCGCCATCGAGATCGTCGACCCGCGCGAGCTCGAGCTCCCCAACGTCGGGCTGCTCGACGTGGTCGACCCGGAGACCGGCGCGACCCTGACGGTGCCCACCTCCTCCCGCCGGCTGCGCGACTCCTACGCCCGGGCCGCCGCGGCACACCGCCGGGAGGTGGACGCGGCACTGCGCCGGGCGGGCGCCGGCCATCTCGTCCTGCGGACCGACTCCGACTGGCTCACCGACATCGTCCGGTTCGTCCTGGCCACCCGCCGCGGCCGTGGCGCGGCCAGGCGCCCACCGGTCGCGGCCCGTCCCACCGGAGCCGGCCGATGACCTTTCTCGCCGGCCACTGGCTGTGGCTGCTGCTGGCGGTCGGCGCCATCGCCGCCGCCTACATCGTGATGTCGCTGCGCCGGAAGGCCTACGCGGCGCGCTTCACCTCGGTCGGGTTACTGGCGTCGGTGCTGCCACGGCGGCCGCAGTGGTGGCGCCGGCACCTGCCCGCGGCCCTGCTGCTGCTCACGCTGGCCGCCATGGTGTTCTCCCTGGCCCGGCCGGCCCAGGCCCGGCGGGTCCCCCGCGAACGCGCGACGATCATTCTGGCGATCGACGTGTCGAACTCGATGGCGGCCACCGACGTCGCGCCCAACCGTCTCGCGGCGGCCAAGGACGGCGCCGACGCGTTCATCGACCAGCTCCCACCGCGGATCAACCTGGGGCTGGTGTCGTTCTCCGGGTCGGCGGCGCTCCTCGTCCCGCCGACCACCGACCGGCAGTCCGTGCGGTCCGGCATCCACGGGCTGCAGCTCGGCCCGTCCACCGCGATCGGCGAGGGCATCTTCGCCGGCCTGCAGGCCATCGCCACCGCCGGGGAACAGCTCGCCGCGGACGGCGGGACACCGCCGCCGGCCGCCATCGTGCTGCTCTCCGACGGGGAGACCCAGCGGGGACGCCCGAACGCCCAGGCAGCCCAGGCCGCCAGGGACGCCGGGGTGCCGGTCGACACGATCGCCTACGGCACCGCGGACGGCAGCCTCGACGTGGGTGGCCAGGAGATTCCCGTCCCGGTCAACGAGGACGCGCTGCGCGAGATCGCGCGGGCGACCGACGGCTCCTACCACCGGGCCACCTCCGGGGACGAGCTGCGCTCGGTGTACGAGAACCTCGGCAGTTCCATCGGCTACCGCAACGAGTTCCACGAGGTCACCACCTGGTTCGTCGGCCTGTCCCTGCTGCTGGGGCTGACGGCCGCGGCCGGGTCGGTGGCCTTCTCCTCCCGGCTGCCCTGAGCAGCGGTGATCGGCGTATCCGCGATCGGCCGGGCAACCGCTGAAAACCGCTGTCTGCCGCCTCACCGGCCAGGTCCGCGTCACCCGATGTGGGCGGGTGGCGGTGGGCGCCTGTCGGCCTGTGCGTCCGGCATGAGTAAGGTGTAGATGCGGCGTGCGCGCTCGCGTGTGTCGACTTGCGTGGCGATAAGGATCATAGAATGACTCAGGGCACTGTGAAGTGGTTCAACGCAGAGAAGGGTTTTGGGTTCATCAGCCCGGACGGTGGCAGTCCGGACGTTTTCGTGCATTTCTCCGCGATCGCGACGAACGGCTACAAAACCCTGGAAGAGAACCAGCGGGTCGAGTTCGACACGACCCAGGGCCAGAAGGGTCCGCAGGCGGAGAACGTCCGGCCGCTTTGATCATCGGCGGCCACGCGGCTCAGCGTGATCGCGGACAGCAGTAGGAAACATGCGTGAGGCGAGCCCCGCAACCGGCATGGTGCGGGGCTCGTCCCGTATCGGCCAACCGGCCCCGGTCTCGTAGTCGTCGCCAGGCCTCGTGTCGTTCCGGGCCTGGTCACTTCGTGTCGTTACACGGCCGCTCAAGGGCCGCGGGCCTCGTCAGAGGGCCTCGTCGGGGTAGGTCTCGATGTCCGTCGCCTTGAACGACGCCCAGACGCGCGATCCCGGCTCCAGCCGCAGTTCGGCCAGGGCCGCGGGGGTGACGTCGGCAAGCAGGGCGGGGTTCGTGTCCACCGCGACCCTGGCCCGGTCCCCCAGCAGTTCCAGCCCGGTGACCCGGCCGGCCAGCGTGTTGCGGGCGCTGCCGTGCGGCTCGACGACGCCGAGCATCACCGCGGACGGCCGCAGCGCGGCCAGCACCGGGCCGGTGATCGCGCTGTCCGCGACGGTGAGCGTGCCGCCGCCGGGCAGCCGTACGACACCCGCCTCGGCCTCCCCCCGGTACAGGTTCAGCCCGACGAGCCGGGCGACATAGTCGGTGCGGGGCCGGCGGGCCACCTCGGCCGGCGGGCCCTGCTGCACCACCCGTCCGGCCTCGATGATGACGACATGGTCGGCCAGCACCATGGCCTCGATCGGGTCGTGGGTCACCAGCACGGACGGGCCACCGAACCCGCTGAGATGACGGCGCAGGTCCCCTCGGACAGCCAGCCGGGTGGCCGCGTCCAGCGCCGCCAGCGGCTCGTCCAGCAGCAGCAGCTTCGGGCCCGCGGCGAGCGCCCTGGCGAGCGCGACCCGTTGGGCCTGCCCGCCGGAGAGCGCCCCGGGCCGGCGGGCGGCGAACTCGGCCAGCCCGAACGTCTCCAGCCAGCGCAGCGCGGCGGCCCGGGCGGCGGCCCGCGGGACTCCCCGGCAGCGCAGCCCGAAGGCGACGTTGTCCCGCGCGGACAGATGCGGGAACAGCAGGTAGTCCTGAAAAACCATCCCGACCGTGCGGCGCTGCGCCGGGACGAAGATCCCCTCCGTCGGGTCGTCCAGGACGAGGCCGTCCAGGCTGATCCGGCCTGTGTCGACCGGCTGCAGCCCGGCCAGCGCCCGCAGCAGGGTGGTCTTGCCCGCGCCGTTGGGCCCGAGAACGGCGACGGTCGTCCCGCTCGCCGCGGTCAGCGTCACGTCCAGGGTGAAGCCGCTGGCCCGCCGCACTCGCAGGCGTGCCAGCAACGCGCCGTCGTCGGATCCACCGCCGTCAGGCGGGCCGACCCGTCCCGCCGGCCCGTCCCGCTCGCCGAGCCCGCTCACCGGGCTCACAGGGTCGTCCCCGGACGCAGCCAGCGGTCCCGGAGCAGGGCCAGGACGACCACGGCCACGACGAGCAGGACCAGGGACAGTGCGGTCGCGGCATCCGGGTCGGTCTCCAGGGCGAGGTAGACCGCCAGCGGCATCGTCTGGGTGGTACCCGGAAAGTTACCCGCGAAGGTGATCGTCGCTCCGAACTCGCCGAGGGCACGTGCCCAGCACAGCACCGCGCCCGCGCCGAGCGACGGAGCGATCATCGGGAGGGTGACCCGGCGGAACGTCACCCACCGGCTCGCGCCAAGGGTGGCGGAGGCGTCCTCGAAGCGTCGGTCCGCTGATCGTAACGCCCCTTCAACCGCGACGATCAGGAACGGCATCGCCACGAACGCCTCCGCCACGACCACCCCGGCGGTGGTGAACGGGAGGGTGATCCCGAACCAGGCGTCGAGGTAACGGCCGACGATGCCCCGACGTCCGAAGGCCAGCAGCAGCGCCACCCCACCGACCACGGGCGGCAGCACGAGCGGCACGGTGATCACCGCGCGCAGCAGCCCACGGCCGGGGAAGTCCGCCCTGGCCAGCAACCAGGCCAGCGGCACACCCACCGCCAACGACAGCACGGTCGCGATGCTCGCGGTCAGCAGGGACAGCCGCAGCGCCTCGCGCACCTCGGGCTCGGCCAGCAGCTCCGGCAGGTCGCGCCAGGGCACCCGCACAAGCAGCCCGGCCAGTGGGAGCAGGAGGAAGGCAAGCGCGATGCCGCCGGCGGCGGCCAGCGGAACCGGTACCCGCCCACCGATCCGTCTGCGGGCCCGCCCACGGGGCCGGCCGCCGGGCCGGGCCGGGCCGGGCGCCGGGCCGGCGGACGGAGCGGGGACGCGAGAGCAGGGCCGGCGGAGGCGACCGGCCGTGAAGATCCGGCTCACGCCGCGGCGGGGTACCCGGCCCCGGCGTGCGGCGCCCCACCGGTATCGAGCTCAGCTGCGCCGGGCACACGCGCGCTGGGCACAGATGAGCTGGACACAGATAAGCCGGGCGCGCCTGTATCGGGCTGTCTGACGGCGGCGGGTGCCCCGGCCGAGTTCTTCGATCGCGCTTTCATCCGTCCCCGCACATCCGCCCCCCGCAACCTGACACGTCCGGCAGGGTTCCGGAAACGCTGGAAGCCCCGGAAAGCCCCGGAGGACCGGAGCCTCGAAAGGAACGGAGGACCGGAAAACCCCGGAAGGACCGGACGGGCCGGAGGGAACCGGCCGGCCACCGGTTGTCATGTGGCGTCAGCGACGCTGCGCCGGCAGCTCCATCACCACGTTCGTCGACTTCACCGAGGCCACGGCCACCACGCCCGGCTCGAGGCCGAGCTCGTCGGCGGACTCGCGGCTCATCAGGGACACCACCCGGTGCGGACCGGCCTGGATCTCGACCTGGGCCATCACGCCGTCGCGTACCACCCGGGTCACGATGCCGGGAAAGCGGTTACGGGCCGACTCCCCCACCACCGCGGCGTCCGCGGCCGGCGGTCGGTCGCTCGAGGCCGCGAGCTCCTTGCTGAACTGGGCCAGCGCGGCACCTTCGACGGCCTGCCGGCCGCTGCTGTCCCGTACCAGTGGCAGCCGTCCGGCGTCGGCCCACCGTCGGACGGTGTCGTCGCTGACGCCCAACAGACCGGCCGCGTCTGAGATCCGCAAAGTCGCCATGCATGCACCATAACCAGCGTATCTACGGTTTGTCGCGTGCACCGGAACCGAATACACGGTTACTTCGCGCACCTTGCCACTGACCGCCACTGGCACTGCCACTGACCGCCGCCGACCGCTGCAACTGGCCGTCACCGCTGACGCACGAACATGCTACGCGACCGGACATCCGGGCAGCTACGGTCGGCGGACGCGGACAGCAGAACGCAGCCGGCGGGACACAGTCCGCGGGAGACGGACGGCGGGAGACGGACGGCGCGGGCCGGCCATGGTGTCAGGCCTCGGCGCACCCGCCCGCGCCGTCCGGGTGGTGGCTCAGGGCCGCGCGCAGCCGGGTGGCCAGGGCCGTGACGGCCGGCCCCGGCTCGGCGGCCTGCGTGATGCCCCGGACGACCACGACCCGCCGGGCGCCGGTGTCGAGCACGTCGTCCAGCGTGGTGGCGTCCACCCCGCCGGTGACGAACCAGGGCTTGGCACCGGGGGTGAACGGGGGTGCGAGCCGGGCGGCCAGGCGCGGCAGCTCCAGCCCGACCGGCGGACGCCCCTGCTTCGTGGGCGTCGCCCACACCGGGCCGACGCAGAAGTAGTCCACGTCGGGATCCTCGATCGCCGCGGCGAGCTGGTCGGGATCATGGGTGGACAGGCCGATCAGCACGTCCGGGCCGAGCAGCTGGCGGGCCAGCCGGGGCGGGATGTCGTGCTGGCCGACGTGCAGCACGTCGACGCCGGTGAAGGCGGCGAGATCGGCGCGGTCGTTGGCTGCGACCAGCGCCCCCCGCCGGCGCGCGACCTGGCGCACCACGGCGAGCCCGTCGGCCTCGGGCTGCCACTCCAGGCCCTTCTCGCGCAGCTGGACGACGTCCACCCCGGCGGCGACCACCTCGTCGAGGAAGGCGGCCAGTTCCGGCCGCAGCCCGAGACACAGGTACAGCCTGGCGTCGGCCAGCCGGACCAGGCGGGCTTCCGCCTCCGCTGACCGCGTGTACGACGACGTATATGACGACCGGGGGGCATCGACGTCCTGTGTCATGCCCTCGACCCTACGGCGGCGCGGGCGGGACGAACGCGGCGTATGTCCGAAAACGGAGCCCTGGAGAACGGCGGGGACGGCAGCCG
>NZ_JWIO01000030.1:28581-39560 GCF_001017755.1 Protofrankia coriariae | reverse complement strand
CCGCCGGCGGACGAGGCCGCCGGTGGGCGCGGGCGGCTGGAAGGCGCTAGAAGGCGAGGGCCTGGGCCCGGCGTTTGACCTCCCGGCCGCGGTTCTCCGCCAGGGCACGCACAGGGGTGCCGGGCAGGGTCGGGTCCTCCCGGAAGAGCCAGTCCAACGACTCCTCGTCGGAGAAGCCGGCATCGGAGAGCACGGTCAGCAGGCCCGACAGGCCCTTGAGCACCGTGTCGTCCTGGATGAACTCGGCCGGAACCCGCAGTACGCCATCTGAGCGCACGGCGAGCAGTTTGCGATCCCGCACCATCTGACGCACGCGCGTGATGGGTACCCCGAGCCGGTCAGCGACGTCGGGCAGGGTCAGCCACTCCACGGTCAAAGTAAACACCGAGAAACGGCTATTGGTCATACCGGGGTGAGGGTCGTGCGGGGTGATGGTCATACCGGCGCGACAGGCCCCCCATCAGCGGCCACCGACTGACTGGCCGCCTCCATCACGGCGACCACCCGCCGGGCCACCTCCGCGGTGTACTGCATGGGCCAGCCGGAGACGAGCAGGTCGGCGAGCTGGTTGTGGAAAACCGAGGTGACCGGTGCCGGCGGCAGCGGCAGCCTGGTCCGGCTGCCGTCGGCGGCGACCAGGTTCAGGTGGACGGCGGGGGTGGCGAACATCCGCTCGGCGTGTCGCCCGGACCGCGGGCCGGGGATGACCGGCTCGGTGGGGACCTCGCTGACGATCGAGCCGGCCGTTCCGATCACGTGGAACCTGGGCAGTGCCGCGGTGGCGAGATCGGAGATCGTGATCTGGGCCTCGGTACCGCTGGCGAAGTGCAGCAGGATACGGGTGTGGTCGGCGTTGCTCACGTGGTGCCACACCCGCTTGTGCGCGGTCGCCGACACCCATTCGACGGGCCCGGCGAGCAGGTCGAGGATCCAGTCCAGGGGGGCGAAGCCCCGGTCGTAGACGGCCCCGCCGCTGACCCGGGCATCGTCGTGCCAGGTCCCGGGCGGGCGCGTGTAGGCGCCCTGGAACGTCTCCAGCCACAGCACGTCACCGATCGCACCCGCTCGGACCGAGCTCTGCAACGCACGGTAACCAAGATCGTCTCGCTGGTCGGGATGGACCGCCAGGATGAGCCCGCGCTCGGCGGCCAGGCCCGTCAGCTCGTCGACTTCCCGAGTGGTCAGGCAGAACGGGTGCTCGACCACGACGTGCTTGCCGGCCTCGAGCGCCCGCACCGCCCACTCCGTGTGGGTGTGCGTCGGAGTGGCGATGATCATCAGATCGATCTCGGAGTCGTTCACCAGGTCCGCCGGATTGGCGATCCGGCGGACGGCGCGGTCCCCGCCGCGTCCCGGCGGGCGCGACGCGCCATCACAGATCGCGGCCATCTCCAGGCCTTCGGTGACGTCGACGGCCATGTGGTGGAAGGCGGCGGACTCGGCCGTCCCGAGCAGCCCCACCCGTACCGGCGGCGCGTCCCGCACGCCGAGGGCGTGACGCAGCCAGCGTCCGATCAGACGGTGGTAGGCGGGATCGGCCAGCGTCCGGTCACCCGAACCGAGCGTGAGCATGCCCAGGCCCGTTGACGGACGCCAGGTGCACACCGGATGCACGGTCAGCTCGTGACGCACCATCAGCAGCTGTTCCACGTCGTCGGCGAGCTTGTCGGGCACGACCCACTGGTCGACCGGCCGGAAGTCACCGAGCCGGGTGGTGAACTCCGCGCCGTCCGGGCCCGGCAACAGCCACAGTTCGTGGACCGGCGTCACCTGGCCCGGCACCAGCCCGGACGCCTCCACCAGCGGGCTGTCCGGCGGCAGCGACCGCAGGGTGGGGCCGGCGAGCAGCACCGGGACGGACTGGCGGGCACGGTCGAGCACGTCCTGCTCGCCGCTGTCCAACGGTCGGTCGATGAGGACGAGCAGCGCATCCGCGGACCGCGCGGAGGTGGGCCCGAGCCCCGCACCCCTGAGATGGTCACCGAGTGCGCTGGCGCCGGGAAGGTTCGAGACCAGGTGAATCCGGGGCACGCAGGCACTGTAGTGAATTAGCCCACCGGCAAAGCGACGGGGGTCCGCTCAGGAAACACGGACGGCAAAGAGGATCAACGCAGGAGGACCAGCGTGGGAGGATCTGTGTGGGAGGCTCAGCGCGGCGGCGTACCCGTCGGATCACAGCCACCGGCCGGCGCGCCCGTCCACAAACCCCGCACCCACAGCCACAATCCGTGCCAGGTCGGTACGGGTAACCGATGTCGGTTACGACATGTCCGGACGTAGACGGCGGCGGCGATCCGGCCGGGCAATCGGCGGCGGAGCAGATTTCCCAACAGCCGCCAGGGCTGCCCGGAGATGGCCAGCCACGTGGCCACCGCCTGCGCACCCGAGCACGCCGTACCGTCCACCGTGCCGTCTGGCTTGCCGTCCGCCTCGCAGCCCGTGCGGTTGCCCACGTCGCCGTTCACGTCGCCGTTCGTGTCGACCCACCAGACGGCCTCCCGCGCCTGCCGCTCGGTCAGGCCGAGTCCGCGCAGATCTACCGCCTGCCAGGGCTGGACGTCCGGCACCGGGCTGAGATGGCGGGTGAGAAGGGCGACGGCGGCCTGACAGAAAGCGCAGTCACCGTCCCAGACGAATACCGGGCGCGGGCGCGCGCCCGTCTTCCCGGGCGAATACCGGATGTTCCCGGGCGAATACCGGATGCCGACACCCGTGGACGTCCGGTTTTGACTCACTGGCGGCCTCCCGACCCTCGCGCCAGCGGTCCTTACGACAGCCGGCCCTATCAGCATCCGGCTCTATCAGCATCCGGCCTTATCCGCATCCGGTCCTGTCGACAGCCGGATCTGTCGACAGGTCGGCCGTCCCGACATCTGTGCGCTGTCCCGGCATCACGCTCATCCCGGCCATTCCGGGATGCGGACCGCTGGCCGCGCGAAAAACCATGGTCGCCGCCTCCGGCGGCCCGGCTGCCGTGTCGGCCCGGCCGGCAGGGGCGGCACCGGCCCNGCGGCACCGGCCCGCCGGTGTTCGGGCGGACGGCCCCGTCGCGGCGCCGGCCCACCCGTTCATACTGGGATGGGTTCGGATCGACTGGGATGGGGTATGACCCTGCGACGGGTTGGGCACAGGTATGGCCGTGGTGCCGGATTCCGGCGCCATCCACGGGCGCTCTAAGCTGTTGACCGTGGACGCGACCGTCGCAGACCCCGTCATCGGACGGTTGCTGGACGGGCGCTACACCGCGCAGGAACGCATCGCGGTCGGCGGTATGGCGACGGTCTACGTCGCCCACGACAACCGGCTCGACCGGCTGGTCGCCCTGAAGGTCATGCATCCCGCGTTCGCCCACGACGAGGACTACCTCCGCCGCTTCCAGCAGGAGGCCACCGCCGCCGCGCGGCTGAACACCCCGTGCGTCGTCTCCGTTCTCGACCAGGGCCGCGATCACGGTCCCAGCGGCCCGGTGATCTACCTGGTGATGGAGCTGGTGCGGGGCCAGACCCTGCGCCAGCTCATCGGCAGCCGCGGGCGGCTGACCCCCACCGAGGCCATCGAGATCATCGAGCCGGTCCTCGAGGCGCTCGCGGCGGCCCACAACGCGGGGATCATCCACCGCGACATCAAGCCGGAGAACATCCTGCTCGGCCATGACGGCCAGGTGAAGGTCGCCGACTTCGGGCTTGCCCGCCCGCTGAACCAGGCAACCCATGCCATGACACAGGGTGTCGTAATGGGGACCGTTGGCTACTTGGCGCCCGAGCAGGTCAGTGACGGCTCCGCCAGCCCCCGCAGCGACGTCTACGCCGCCGGGGTCGTCCTCTACGAGATGCTCACCGGGGTGCTGCCCCACACCGGCAGCACCCCGATGTCCGTGGCCTACCAGTCGGTGCACGGCGAGGTCCCCGCGCCGTCGGCGGCCGCGGAGGGCATCCCGGCCGAACTGGACGCACTGGTGCTGCACGCCACCGCGCGTGACCTGGACATGCGCCCGGCCGACGGCACCGCCATGCTCGACGAGCTGCACCGCGTCCTGCCCTACCTGCCGGCGCCGNCCTGCCGGCGCCGGCCGCGGGCGCTGTGCACACCGCGGCGCCCGGCGGCGGGGTGCACAGCGCCCGCGGTGCCGGCGCTCGCCGGCACAGCCGCCCACGGGCGACCGCCGGCTTCGCCCTGGGGAGCCGGCGGTCGCCCGAGTGGCGCTACCGGCTCCTGTCACGCCGGTTCCGCGGCAGAAGGCCGGTGCTGGCGGCCGTGATCGCGGCTGTCGTCCTGCTCTGCGGGATCGTCGTGGCCAGCAGGGCGCTGTCCGGGCCGGGCACGGCGCCGGTCCTCCCGCTGGTGGGCCTCGACCAGGCCGCGGCGGTACAGGCGCTGACCGACGCCGGGTTCACCGTGGCCTACGACGAGGCCGCCACCAGCGACACCATCCCCGCCGGAAAGGTCATGTCGCAGGAGCCGGCCAGCGCCGTCAGGGCGGCGCGCGGCAGCACCGTGCGGATACGTCTGAGCCTGGGCCGGGCGAAGGTCCGGGTGCCGGACGTCGCCACCCTGTCGGTGGCGGAGGCCCAGGCCCGGCTGACCCGCCAGCAGCTCAACCTCTCCACGACGCCACGCACGGAGGCCAACGACACGATCCCGGCCGGCAATGTGATCAGGACGGAGCCCGCCGTCAACACCGAGCTCGCTGCCGGCGCCCAGGTGACACTGATCGTCAGTTCCGGTCCGGCCATGGTGGTCGTCCCCAACGTGATCAATGTACCCATCGCCACGGCTCAGTCCCAGCTCGGCGCTCTCGGCCTGAAGGTGACACGGCTCGACGTCAACGACGAGACCGTCCAGAGCGGGAACGTCATCCGCACCTCCCCCGACCCGGGGCAGCCAGTCGCCCGCGGCTCGGTGGTGACAGTGCTGGTGTCCAAGGGGCCGGTGGACGACGAGGACCGCGGCGACCTGGTCGAGGTGCCCAACGTCATCAATCAGAAATATCAGAACGCGGCCCGCGAACTGCAACGCCGTGGACTGCGGCCCGAGCGCAACGGCTTCGTCTTCTTCGACGACATGGTGGTCAGAAGCACGGATCCGCCCCCTGGTACCAAGGTCAAAAAGGGCACCAAGGTGACCCTCACCGTCGGATAGTCCCGGTAATCGTCACATGGCTGTTCCAGGCGGGCATTTTTCCCGGCATACTTCGGCTGTCCGGACGAATCACCCTCGGCCGTGGGGGCGGGATGCGTGCCCGAACGGGGTGTCCCTGGTCATCATGGGGACCGACGGTGTATCCGGGTGGTAGCGAGCCCCCGGTCGGCACACCGTACTAGGGGGAAACAGGGGGGACTCCGGTGGGAGTACTGCTCACGGGGCGACGAGCCGAGCGTTTCGACCGGCTGGTCGACGGCGGATCGCCGGCCGCTCACCCGGATGACCGCGAGCGGCTGGCCGTGGTCGCGGCGCTGCGCGCCCACGAAACGGTGTCGCCGCGCCCCGAGTTCCGTACGGCGCTGCGCGCCCAGCTGCTCGCCGAGAGCCTGACCGCCGGAACCGGAACTCCGGAGACCGCCGCCGCGGCCTCACCGGCGCCGGGCGCCACGACCCCCGACACCCCGAAAACCCCGGCCTCGACGGCAGACGCGCCATCGGCGAGAGGCCCGGAGTATCTCGTGCGCACGCCCGCCCAGCGGGGCCTGTTCGCCTGGGCCACCGCGTCCCGGACGACCCTCGCCCGGCCCACCGCCGGCCCGCGCCCGATCCTGCTCGGCGCCCTTGCGGCGTCGGTGATGGTGACCGGCGTCGCCGTCGGGACCCATCGGGCGGTCCCCGGCGAGCCGCTGTACGGGCTCAAGCTGCGTGTCGAACACATCCAGCTCGACCTCACCGGCAGCCCGGTCGAAAAAGCCAAGATCCATCTCGGCATCGCCCGTACCAGGCTCAGCGAAATCAATTCGATCATGGACGACGGGCGGCTGCCGAAGAAGACCGTCGAGGTGCGCGACCTGCTGGCGGCCTGGCAGCAGGAGGCGTCCGCCGGCGGGAACGTCCTGGTCACCGAGGCCCGTAACGGCAGCGAGGACGCTTTGCGGACCGTCCAGGACTTCACCGACGACCAGTCGCGGGACCTGCACATCCTGCTGGACAATCTGCCGGACGGCCCCCTGCACACCATGACCGCCGAAGCCCTCGACTACGTGCACGGCGTCCACAACACCCTCGACACCGGCGAGCGCACACCGCCCGCGAAGGACGCCCCCGGCCGGGTGGACGCCTCACGCTCGCCACGACCGGCCCCGTTCTCCGTCTTAACCCCTCCCGTGGCCGCGAGCCCCTCCGCCCGCCCCGGCGGCAGCCCCACGCCGCCGCAGCCGACCCACTCCACGGACGGCGCCCACAGCCCGCAGGCACCGGCCACGCACGCCTCCGAGCAGCCGTCCGCCCCGACCGACGCGACGCCCACCAGCGTGCCCAAGGCGCCGGAGACACCGCTGCCGGCCGATACGGACGAGCCCGTCCAACCGGTCAGCACCGGCACCGGCGGACCGGTCTGAGCACCTGTCGGCCCGGGCATTCCCAGGCGTCCCCGACAGAAGATGATCATTCGGTCTGAACACATGATCATCAGAATCGCGATCATCGGTCGGGGATCGCCTGCCGCGGCCCGGGAGGAACGCCGGCCCGCGGCCACCGCGTGGGATCACCCCGTGGGGATCAGCGGCCCTGTGAACGGGCCACGTTGATCTGCTGCAGCATCTCCGCCACGAGGAAGGCGAGTTCCAGGGCCTGACCGGTGTTCAGCCGCGGGTCGCAGGCGGTCTCGTACCGGCCGGCCAGATCCGCCTCGCCGATGCGCTCCCCACCACCGAGGCACTCGGTGACGTTGTCCCCGGTCAGCTCGATGTGGATCCCCCCGGGATGGGTGCCAAGCTGCCGGTGGACCTCGAAGAAGCCGAGCACCTCGTCCAGGACGTCGTCGAAGTGCCGGGTCTTCACACCGTTGATGTCCCGGGTGTTGCCGTGCATCGGGTCGCACGACCACACCACCGGATGCCCGGCGGAGTTGACCTTCTCGACGATCGCGGGCAGGACGTCCCGGATGCGACCGGCTCCCATCCGGGTGATGAGCGTGAGCCGGCCGGGCACATGGTCGGGGTTGAGCCGGTCGGCGAGGGCCAGCACCTCGTCGGGCGAGGCCTTCGGGCCCACCTTGCAGCCGAGCGGATTGCCGATCCGGGACATCAGGTCCACGTGGGCGCCGTCGAGGTCACGGGTCCGTTCGCCGATCCACAGCAGGTGCGCCGAAAGATCGTAGATCGAGCCGGTGGCGTCCTCCTTGCGGGTGAGCGCCCGTTCGTAGTCCAGCAGCAGCGCCTCGTGGCTGGTGAACAGCTCGACGCCGTGCAGCGTCGGCGTGCGCTCGAGATCGATACCACAGGCGGCCATGAACGACAGGGCCCGCTCGATGTCGGTCGCCATCACCTCGTAACGACGCCCGGCCGCCGAATCCCGCACGAACGCCTTGTTCCATTCGTGCACCTTGGACAGATCGGAGAACCCGCCGGTCGCGAAGGCACGGATGAGGTTCAGCGCGACCGCGCTGGCGTGGTAGGCCTCCAGCATCCGGCCCGGATCGGGCCGGCGGGCCCGCGCCGTGGCGGCGATGTCGTTGACCGCGTCACCGCGGTAGGACGGCAGCCCGGTGCTGGCCTCGATGTCGGCTGAGCGGGGCTTGGCGTACTGGCCGGCGATCCGGGCGACCTTGACCACCGGCACGCTCGCGCCATAGGTGAGCACGATCGCCATCTGCAGCAGCGTCTTCACCTTGTCGCGAATCTTGTTGGCGGTGTTCGCGGCGAAGGTCTCCGCGCAGTCGCCGCCCTGCAGCAGAAATGCCTCACCCCGGGCGACCGCCGCGAGCCGTTCGGTCAGAATCCGCACCTCGGGGGCGACCACCAGCGGTGGCAGTGTCGCCAACCGGTCGCGGACGGCGGCTAGTTCCCCCTGGTCCGGCCAGTTCGGTTGTTGTTTGGCCGGCAGGGCCCGCCAGGCGTCGAGTTCCTCCACAGTGATACAGGGTACGGCCCGGCCATGGGCGCACGTCGCCCAATCCCCGGTGTCACACCGTCCGGTGTCATCCGCCCCGTGCCACCCAACGGCATCCGGCCGGATGCCGGCTTCCCGGCCACTTTCCGGCCGGCCGCCCAGACTCCGCGGCCAATTTCAGCCGGTTCAGCCTGTTCAGCCGGTTTCCCGGCCCTTCGCGGCGGACTTCTCAGCCGAAGAAGACCTCGGCTTCGGCGTAGAGCTCCTCCGGCACCAGTTTGAGCTCCCGGGTCGCCTCCTCCAGCGGCACCCGGTCGATCCGGGTACCGTGCAGCGCCACCATCGTGCCCCAGTCGCCGTCGTGCGCGGCGTCGATGGCGTGCAGGCCGAAGCGGGTCGCCAGCCACCGGTCGAACGCCGTCGGGGTACCACCCCGCTGGACGTGGCCGAGCACGGTCGCGCGGGACTCCCGCCCCGTCCGCCCGCGGATCTCGGTCTCCAGAACGGTGGCGATCCCCTGCAGCCGGACATGGCCGAAGGCGTCGAGCTCCCTGTCCTTGACGACCAGCGAACCGGCCACCGGGACAGCGCCCTCCGCCACCACGATGATCGGCGCGTAGTGGGAGGCGAAGCGGTGCTCGACGAAGGCGCAGACCTTGTCGATGTCGAACGGCCGCTCCGGCAGCAGGATCACGTTGGCCCCGCCGGCCAGCCCGCTGTGCAGCGCTATCCATCCCGCGTGGCGTCCCATCACCTCGACGATGAGGACGCGGTGGTGGCTCTCGGCGGTGGTGTGCAGCCGGTCGATGGCCTCCATCGCGATGTTGACAGCGGTGTCGAAGCCGAAGGTGTAGTCGGTGGCGGACAGGTCGTTGTCGATGGTCTTGGGCACGCCGACGACCGGGATGCCCTCGTCATGCAGGCGGGCGGCCACCCCCAGGGTGTCCTCCCCGCCGATCGCGATCAGCGCGTCGACCCCGTGCGCAGCCAGGGTCCGCCGGATACGCGCGACACCGCCGTCCTCCTTGTAGGGATTTGTACGGCTGGATCCGAGAATGGTGCCGCCGCGTGGGAGGATTCCTCGTACCGCCTCCACCCCGAGCGGGACGGTGGCATTCTCCAGCGGACCTCGCCAACCGTCCCGGAAGCCGACGAAAGAATATCCGTAGACATCCGTGCCTTTACGGACGACCGCCCGGATGACCGCATTCAGCCCGGGGCAGTCCCCACCACCTGTCAGTACTCCGATCCGCATTCCATGCACCTCCTGGCGGGCCGAAGAAGGCGCGATCTTCCTTTTCTCGCGCCCGGCTCCCCTGATCACCCGATGCTCTTCGACCGGTGACGAGCCGCTCCTGTCAGTCCGGAAGCGTAATCCCACGGAGAGGATCGAAGAAACACATCCGCCGCCCGTGGCGCGGGAAATTCCCCGGCCCGGCGGCCGTACTTCACGGAAGTTTCGCCGCGATCCTCGCCACGATCCTCAGCGCGTGGGGGCCGGGGACGGGCAGGTCCGCAGCGGCGCCAGAACCCGCCAGCGGTCGAGATTGTGCCGGGCGTCGGCGAGCGCGTCGTGGGCGTCGGGCGGCGGGGGCGGCAGCGGTGGCCGGCCGACCTCCTCCCAGAGCTGGCGCAGATCCCGGGTGAAACGAGGAAGGAACCGGGGCAGGTCGGTCATCGTGCCGAAGAGCTGGCAGAGCACCACATGGTCGTAGGCGGCGTACCAGGCCCACAGTTCCGGCGGCCCGGCCGCGCCGAGGAAGGCGACGACGTCGGAGCGGATGCGCGCCCGCGTCCGCCAGCTCGGATCGGACGGCGGCGGAAGCTTGTCCAGGACGTTGCGTCGCACCCACGGCACGGCGAAGGCCGGGTCGAACTCGGTGGACACGGCGTAGTACTCCCGGCTGCCGTCCTCGCTGACGATCCCGATACTCACCAGATCCAGCCAGAGGTGACCCCCCTCCGAGCGCTCGATGAACTCGGTGTCGTAGAGATAGCGGCTGGCCACCGGTCCAGTCTGCCCGCCGGCCGTCCGAAGGGACGCGCTCATTCGCCGCGGGGGGAGGCCGGGCCGTGGCTGTGGTCGCGACGCAGCCTCGACCACAGCCCGGCGAGGACGACCGTCATCCCGGTGGCGCCGGCCAGCGGCAGTGCCCACAGCAGCATGCCGTTGACGTTCTCGTCAGCGCTGCGCCCATCGGCCCGGCCGGTGGCGGCCGGGCCGATGCCACCGCCGGTAGCCCCGGCCGGGGCCGTGGCGGCACCCGGGGCTGTGGTCGTCGCGCCGGCAGCCGGGCACGGATCACCAGGCGGCGGGGCGACCGGCGGGGCGCCGCNGGCGGGGCGCCGCCAGCGGACGCGGGCTCCACCCGGACGTCCACCCGGGCCGCCGCGGCGTCGGTGACCAGGCAGACCACACCCGCGCCGGGGGCCGAGACGACCGTGGCCCCCGACACCCGCACCAGGTAGCCGTCAGGGTAGGCCTCGGCCGGCACCCGGATCTCGGTCATCGCCCCGGGCCGGAAGACGTTCCCTGCCGGCGACACCGGCAGGTAGGACAGCGCGAGCAGCCGCCCGGACGGGTTGTAGGCCAGGCTCACCGGAACACCCGCGACCGCGGCCGGATAGGGCCTGGCCAGTGCGGCGAGGAGCGGGCCGGTGGGCGGCCGGTCGAAGAACCAGCCGATCTGGGTGCTCTCGGCGGCCGACAGCAGCCGCTGCACGGTCGCCGGATCCCCACCCGCCCAGCCGACCAGCAGCGCGGCCTCGTCGTTGGTCGCCGTGCTCGCGGTCGGGTCGAACAGGGCCGGGCCGCTGCGCCAGAGCAGATGATGGGCGTCCTCGAGCCGCACGGCGCCGGAGAGCAGCGGGGAGTTCGCCGACGCCTGGGCCGCCAGCTCGAAGCCGACCAGGCCGGCGACGTCACGGAAACGGCTCGACAGCCG
>NZ_JWIO01000030.1:21572-28575 GCF_001017755.1 Protofrankia coriariae | reverse complement strand
GCTCGACAGCCGCCGCAGGCCCGCGGCGAACGCCTCGTCCCCGGCTCGGGCCGCAGTGGCGGTCGGCACAATTTGGATCATTACGCGCAGGCCCTGCCCGGTGACGGTCGCGACGGACGCGGCAAGCCGGTCGAGCCCGTCACCGACAGTTGGACCAGCGCCAGCGGGCGGCCGGGCCTGGCCGGCGGCAGCAGCGGCACCAGCGGCACCAGCGGCCTGGCCGCTGAACGTTCCGTCGGCCTCCATCCGCACGCCGAGGCGTGCCGCGGTGAAGCCGGCGGCGGCCCACCGCGCGACGGTGGCCTGGTCGAGGACGGTGTCGGGGGGCACCGACACGCCGCGTACGAACAGCGTCCGGCCGTCGAGGTCGACGGCGAAGCGCCCCACGCGCAGAACCGTGCCGGCGGGCGGTTCCGGCGCCACCGACCGTACGGGCGCCGGGCTCGCGACACTCGGATCCGGTGCCGGCTGGGCCCAGGCCACGGGTACGGCACCGGCTACCACCTGGATGGCGACCGTGGCGACAGCGGTCGTCAGGGCGAGCCGCCGCGGGGCAGAGCGCGTTCCCGCCGGCCGGGCTGCCCGCGGCCGGCGCCGACGTGACGGATGGTCGAGCGCCGTGAGATCCGCCGATGCGTGCACATCGACCATCCTGCCGTGCCAGAACGACCAGCAGCCGGCTCGGGCCGGCGATCAGCCCGCCTGGCGGGTGTCAGTCTGGTCACCCAGGCCCGAGCGGCCGGCCTTGCGACCGCCCCGCCGGCGGGNCCGCCCCGCCGGCGGGTCCGCGGGGCACGGGGTGCCGACGGCTTCGTCCTGGCCTTCGCCGACGACCGCTCGACCGTACGACCGGTGGCCTCGCGGCCGGGCTCCCCGTCCCCGCCAGAGGAGCCGTCAGCTCCGATCGCCGCCTCGCCCGTGGCGGCGATCTCGCTTTTGACCCGCTGCGCGTACCTGTCGACGTACTCCTGGCCCGACAACGCCATGAGCTCGTACATGATCTCGTCGGTCATGGACCGGAGCACGAACCGGTCGTCGACCATGCCCTCGTAGCGGCTGAAGTCAAGCGGCCGGCCAATGCGGATGCCGACCCGGCGGATCCTGGGCAGCAGCTTCCCCTGGGGCTGCACCTCGAACGTGCCGATCATCGCGACCGGAATGACCGGAACCTTCGACTCCAGCGCCATCCGGGCAACACCGATCTTGCCTCGGTACAGCCGGCCGTCCGGTGAGCGCGTGCCCTCCGGATAGATCCCCAGCAGTTTGCCGCGTTGGAGCACCTTCACACCGCTGCGCAGCGCCATGTCGCTGGCGGCCCCGCCGCTGCGGTCGATCGGGAGCTGGCCCGCGCTGGTGAAGAACAGCCGCTTCAACCAGCCCTTGAATCCCGATCCGGTGAAGTAGTCGCTCTTGGCCAGGAAGGTGACCCGGCGCGGCACGACCAACGGGAGGAACAGGTGGTCGGAGAAGGACAGGTGGTTGCCGGCGAGGATGGCGGGGCCCCGTTCCGGGATGTTTTCCAGTCCCTCCACCCACGGCCGCCAGAACAGCCGCAGGACAGGGGTGAGAAATGCCTTGACGACCCAGTACAACACGTCAGCTCCCGGTGTGGTCGCCCACCAACATCGTCTCGACACGCATCGGCCCGACACGCCCGCACACGGTGGCCGGGACAACCCTATGGAACCGGGGTGGCTCCGTCCACCACGGGGACCGTCGCGGACGGCCTGCCCGCCCACGGCGGCTCGGGGCCGGCGCGAACGCGGGATGCGGCGCAGCCGGCCCCGAACACGGCACCACCGAACACCGCACCATGGAACACCGCACCATGGAACGCGGCACCACCGAACATGGCACCGCTGAACACGGCATCGTGAAGAGCATGGCCTCTACCCGCCCGGCATGCGAGCATGCTGCGGAACCGGTTCGCGCGACGAAAACAGAACAATCCTCCGTCTCCACGGAGTGCGGCCGATCGCGCGCAAGTAACGAGAGGGCGGACACCATGGCAGGCGTACCACGGCGTTCGGTCACACCGGGTACTTCGGTCGTACCCGGCGCGGAGCCGTTCGAACACGACGGCGGCGACACCGGGGTGCTGCTGATCCACGGATTCACGGGCACACCTCAGAGCATGCGCCCCTGGGGCACGTTCCTCGCGGAGGCGGGCCTGACGGTCTGTTGCCCGCTGCTGCCGGGCCACGGCACCCGCTGGCAGGAGATGAACGGCACGACCTGGCACGACTGGTTCGGAGCGGCCGAGGACGCCTTCATCCGCCTGCGGGAACGCTGCTCGACCGTCTTCGTCATGGGGCTGTCCATGGGCGGCACCCTGACCCTGCGGCTGGCGGAGGTGTACGGCCCGGCGTTGGCCGGGGTGGTCACGGTCAACCCCAGCCTCGGCACCGACCGGAAGGTGGCCGCGCTCGCCCCGGCGCTCTCACGCGTGATCCCCTGCGTGGTCGGGGTGGGCAGCGACATCAAGGCCGCGGGTACGGCGGAGGTCGCCTACCGGCGCCTGCCCCTGCGGGCCTTCGTCTCCCTGCGCGAACTGTGGGCGGTGACAGTGGCGGACCTGGGGCGTGTCACCAGCCCGATCCTGACCTTCCGCAGCCGCGTCGACCACGTCGTCGAGGCCACCTCCGGACGGATCCTGCTGGCGGGCGCGACATCGTCCACCGTTTCCGAGCGCATCCTGGAGAACAGTTACCACGTCGCGACCCTCGACAACGACAGACACACAATTTTCGAGGGAAGCCTCCAGTTCGTCGACACGCACACGGTTGTCTCGGGGTGATCGAGGTGAGTCGTGCCTGACCTGCCACCATCTGCCGGTGGCCCGCCGCCGGACGCGGGTGGAGCGTCCGGNTGGAGCGTCCGGCGGCCCGGCGTACGGACAGCCGCCGCAGGCCGGCCCGCCCGACGCCGAGGCGGGCGGCGCCAGCGCGCCCGGCCCCACCGACCACCGTGGGATACGCCGCGGCGATCCGCCACCCGGGGACGACGGCAGGTCGAAGGAGGATGCGACCGTTGCCGAGCCGCCGGTTACGGCCGCGGACGCCTCCGGCGGGGACAGCGACGGCGGCGATGCGGAAACGGATCAGGACACCGACCAGGACGCGGTCTTCGCCTCGCTCGTGGCCCGTTTCAACGCCGAGCCCGTGGAGCGGACCTGGCCATCCAGCGAGGACGTCACGACGCGCAGAGAGGACGTCACGGTGCACACGGAGCCTCCGGGCGCGATCGTGCGCCCGGTCTGGCGCTTACCTCTCGACCCGGGCCAGCAGAAAGATCATATTCTCTTTCCCGTGGACGACAGTGCGGCCACCGGTCCGGCCGGTGACGGGCCGAAGATCGATCCGCCGGGCATCCCGGATGATGCCGACGGCTACGACGGCCCCGATGATCCGCCCGATGACCCGTCCGACCACTACGACCCACCACCCCCACCGCCAGCACCTCGCATGAAACCCACCACCCGGTGGGCGTTGTGTTCCATCGCCGTCGGCGTCGCGATCCTGTTGGTCCCCACGATTGCCGGGATCGACCATGGCAGGCCCTATGACGTCGGAGGAGTCATGCTTGTGCTGGGCGGAGTCGCCACACTGGTGTTCCGAATGGCGGATCGGCCGCCCACCGACTCGGCGGACGGTGACGATGGCGCGGTCGTCTGATCCGGATTCGCCGGCAGGCGGACCGGGCACCCGCGTCAGGGCAGGGAAGGGGCGGCTGCGTGGAGTTCCACGAGAAGGTCGAGATACACGGTCACCTGATGGACACCGGCATTCTCGCCCGGGTGCTCGACGACGTTCTCAGTTACGGGGGCGACTACGAGATCAGGAGCATCGATCTCGGCGCGACCCACGATGACGAGTCGCACGCGACGATCGTCGTCGGGGCCGACTCGGCGGAGCAGCTGACCCGCATTCTCATGCGGATCAAGGCCTATGGCGTCAACAGTGTGGAGCCGGGTACCGCGCTGCTGCGGGCGGCCGACCACGACGGGGTCTTCCCCCCCGACTTCTACTCGACCACCAACCTGGAAACCGTGGTCCGCCTCGGCGGCCACTGGGTGCCGGTGGAACATCCCGAGATGGACTGCGGCCTTGTCGTCTCCGACGGGCGGGTACGCACCATCCCGGTCTCCGACGTCCGGGCCGGCGACATGATCGTGTGCGGCGTGTCCGGGGTGAAGGCCGTCCTGCCGGTGACCGACCACTCGACCCGGCTGTACGGCACCTTCCAGGCCCTGTCGTCGCAGTCCGTCTCGTCGTCCACCACCCTGCTGGCGCCGCAGCGGCAGGCCGTGCTGGTCCGCGCGATCGCCCGCCAGATCCGTGAGCTCAAGGCGGAGGGCTTCGGGGTGCTGTGGGTGGCCGGGCCCGCCGTCGTGCACTCCGGCGCCACCCCGGCCATGGTCGCGCTGATCGAGGCCGGCTATGTCGACGTGCTCTTCTCCGGCAACGCCTTCGCCGCCATCGACATCGAAGCGGCACTGTACGGGTCGGCGTTCGGCAACGAGCCGAGCCGCGGCAAGGGCGCCGAGCGCGGGCACGAGCAGTACATCCGGGCGATCAACACGATCCGGCGCGCCGGATCCATCGTCGCCGCCGTCGACGACGGCATCCTGACCAGCGGGATCATGCATGCCATCGTCAAGGCGAACAAGAAGTTCGTCCTGGTCGGCTCGGTGCGTGACGACGGCCCGCTGCCGGACGTCCACACCGACGTGCTGGCCGGCCAGCGGGCCATGCGCGAGGCCCTGCGCGGGATCGGGCTCGCGATAATGATCGCCTCGATGCTGCACTCGGTGGCGACGGGCAACATCCTGCCGGCGTCCATCCCGGTGGCCTGTGTGGACATCGATCCCAGCAGCGTCAGCAGGATCGCCGACCGCGGGTTCTCCCAGGCGGTCGGTGTGGTCACGGATGCCGGGCTGTTCCTGGAGCAGCTGGCCCAGGAACTGGTCGCCGACTACCGCCCGGACACCATCCGCTGATCGAGCTGGCCGCGCCGGCCCGGCAAGGCCGTCCGCGTCGCCGTCCAGCTCGATGACGAACCATCCAGTGACATATTGAATTCTTTCAACAACACAAAGTATTGCAGTGACGTTCAGCTACGGGCCAGGTCGGCGGCGCCGACGATGCCGCCCCAGGCTGCGAGCTGGGCTGTGACGATCCGTGCCTCGGGACGGTGCTGGCGGGCCGACAGGCTGTTCGCGAACTCCGCGCGGGCCGGGGCGAGAAGAAGATCACCAGCCTCCGACACCCCGCCGCCGAGCACGAAGAGACCGGGATCGAGAATCGAGGCCAGGCTGGCCATCGCCCGGCCCAGCCAGGTACCGACGTCCTCGAAGCACTTCACCGCGAGCGGATCGCCCTCCCGGGCGGCCTCGGTGACCGCCGGGCCGCTAAGAGCGCCCACCTCGCCGCCGGCGAGCTCCAGCAGGCGCCGGCCCACCGTCGGCGAGGTCGTCACCAGCTCACGGGCCTTGCGGACCAGCGCGTTGCCGCTGCCGTACGCCTCCAGGCATCCCCGGTTCCCGCACCCGCACAGACGGCCGCCGGTCACCAACTGCATGTGCCCGATCTCCCCGCCGAGCCCGAACCGCCCCCGGTACAGCCGGCCGTCGAGCACGATCCCGCCGCCGACACCGGTCCCCACCGTCACACACACCAGATCCGGCTCGCCGCGGCCGGCACCGAAGCGGTACTCCCCCCAGGCCATCGCGTTCGCGTCGTTCTCCACGACGACCGGCAGGCCGGTGCGGGCACTCACCTCGTCCCGTAGCGGCTCGTCACGCCAGGCGAGGTTCGGCGCGAACAGCACCCGCGAGCGGTCACGGTCGATCAGGCCCGCCGCCCCGATGCCGACCGCCCGCACCGGCTGCGGCGCCACGGCCGCCCGCAGCTCGCCGACCACCTCGCCGATCAGATCGGCCACCGCGGACGNCCACCTCGACGAGACCCTGGCCTACCGCACCATCGCCGCATTCCTCAGAACCGCCCCGGCCCCGTCGACAACACCCGCGGCGACCTTCGTGCCACCGACATCCACGCCGATCACCAGATCGGGCTGTGAGCCGTCCCTACCCGACGTTGTGGGGGTCACTCGACATCGATCCTCTGAACACGCGGCCCAGGCCCCGGCCGCTCGGTTGTCCATCCCCTCACAGCAGTGTCCTCGACGGGGCCGGTACCGGCCGTTGCCGCGCTGCCCGTGCCGGTGTCCGGACGGCCGGCGAGGACCGCCCGCACCGCCGCCGCCAGCGAGGTTGCCGCGGCGAACAGGTGCCCGGCCACCTCCGGTCGGCCCGCGGCCAGGGTGTTGACCAGCCGGCAGAGCGGACACACCTGGCACATGTTCATCGCCGCGGCGTCTGGACGGGCCTCGTGGTGGTCCTCCGGACGCAGGCCGCAGTCGCAACCGGCACCGCCGCCCGCGTCACCGCCGGCGCCGCCGGACGGTGTGGCGGCGCGGCGCCCGGATCCCGTCCGCCCGGGACCGGTACCCCCAGTATGGCCGACATGATCGTTCTTGCCGACGTGGGTGTCGTCACCGGAACGACCGTTGTGATCGGTATAGCCGGTGTGACCGCTATAGCCGGCATGATCGGCATAGCCGGTGTTACCCGCGTGGGCGTGGGCGGTGTAGGCCTGAACCGCCGGATTCGTGAGCAGGAGGTCACGCACGGCCGCGGCGAGCAGGGCGGCTTCCTGGGCGAGCGGGCCCGGCGCCGGCGCGGTCATGTGCGCACCCACAGGTCTGGGTCGGGTACAAAGGACACCACCAGCCGATCGTCTCGCAGCACCGCGCCGGTGACGTCACACCGTCGCAGCGCGGACGGCAGGGTGAGCATCCGCCGCTGCGAACCGACCGAGACCATCAGCTCGTCCGCGCCGACCCGGGCAAGGGTGATCTCGGAACGCTCCACGAACGGCAGGGCGATCGAGATCGCGAAGCCGTTCCCGGCCCGTTCGACCCGCGGCGGGCCGATCCCGGT
>NZ_JWIO01000030.1:9550-21567 GCF_001017755.1 Protofrankia coriariae | reverse complement strand
GATCCCGGTCCGCCCGCCGCCCCCGAGGACGGCGACCGGGTCGAGGGCCGAATAGGTGCCCGCGGCAAAGGCCGCGAGCTCCTCCAGGCCGACCGGCTCCCCTGCTCGATAGGCCGCGCGCAGGACCGGGATCGGCGCGAAGGACAGCTCGACGGCCGCCAGCTGGTCACGGTGGACGGCCGCCCAGCCAGCCCGCCAGGCATCGCCCCCGGCGGCGGTGTGCACCCGGTTGGCCACCATGGCGTCCACCCCGAACCCGTGCAGCGCCAGCGCGCCCACCGCCGCCCTGGTCCGGGAGACCACGACGGTCTCGGGGGTCAGCACGAGCCGCACGCTGGAGCGCGCCGGGTCGGACAGGACGTCACGGACCTCGTCCATGATCTGCTGAAGCCGCGCGGCGGCCCCGGCGAGCGGTCCGGCCACGGAGTCCGGCCAGGTGGGACGACCCAGCCGCCACGGGCTGCCGCGCAGCAGGTGGGCGAGCCGGCCGTCGATCGGGACGACCCGGCGCAGATACCACAGCAGCGTTTCCGGCAGGGTCAGCAGGCGCAGTAAACGGGCGATCGGGCCGGCGTCGACCACGACGACGTCGTAGTCCCCGGATCTGAGCTGGTCGAGTAGGTACACCAGGGCCAGTACCTCGCCGGCGCCGGGCAGCACCGTCAGCTCACCGGGCTCGATCGGATCCGCTCCGGTGGCCTCCCACAGCCGGCCCAGGGCAGCCCGTATCGTCCACCAGCGGTCCTCGAAGGCGCGCTGGGTGTCCACATGCTGGGCGAACAGGCCGGTTTCGATCTCGATGGGAGCCGTGTCCAGCGGATGGTCAAGAACCGCCGCGAGACCTCCCGCCGGGTCCGCGGACATCACCAGCGTCCGGTTACCGCGCTGGGCGGCCAGCGTGGCCGTCGCAGCGGCGACCGTGGTCGTCCCGACGCCCCCCTTGCCCGCGAAGAGCACGCATCGCACGCGTGGTCAGCTCTCGAGGTGTTTCTTGAGATCCCTCAGCGCGGCGTCGACGACACCGTTCTGCACCTTGCGCCGGATCAGGCTCGGAATCTTGACCTTCAGTTCGACGGTGAGATCGTAGGTGACCTCGGTCCGGCCGTCACCGAGGTCGCGCAGAACGTAGCTGCCGTTCTGCGCGACCAGGTTTTTTCCCTCGACGAGGGTCCAGCTCACCGAATCGTCACCGCACCAGGTGTACTCCGTGACGAATTCCTCCTTCGCCACCACCGCGTTGACCAGGAAACGGGCCCGTTGGGGACGGCCGTCCGGGCCGGGCGCGACGACCTCGGCCCGTTCCACCGGCCCTGACCAGGTCGAATATGCACCTATATCGGCAATCGCTGCCATCACAGCCGCAGGCTTGGCATTGATCGTGGTGCTGGCTCGGGCGTGCTCCGCCATTGGTGACACTGCCTCCACAACTCGCCCGGGCATACCCGACACTGCTGGCATCCCGGTTGCATCCTGGCTACTGAGACATCCAGGATCTCTCCACACGCCAGGATAATCATCCTGACCAGTCGACGAGGCTACCGGACCGGCCACGGACACGGTGGGTTACCACCGGGCGTGTCCGTGGCCGGCGGGTCGTCCGCAGGCCATCCCCAGGCCATCCACGGGCCATGTGCAGGCCATCCATGGGTCGTTGACAAATCGCCGGAGATCGTCAACAAGCTGCCGATCACATGGCCCGACACCCGGACGACCAGCGCCTGCGGCAGGCCGCCCACCGCTCGAGCACCCGCGGCGGGCCTCCTACCACTCGAGTACGAACGGCGTCCCCCGGGCGTTGAAATGCCCGACGTTGACGCAGCGCGTCGACCCGATGTCGAGCACATCACGGTACGGTTGGTGAACATGTCCAAACAGAACGTAACGAGGCTTCATGTCGTGAATGGCCTCCAGCACCGCGACGCTGCCCCGTTCGTAACGCCGGGCCACCGTGTCGTACACAAGCTCGGGCAGGTGCGGCGGAATGTGGCAGCACAGCACGTCCACCTCCCCGACCGCCGCGACCTTCGCGGCGTAGGCCTCGTCGTCGATCTCGTACGGGGTGCGCATGGGGGTGCGTAAACCCCCGCCGACGAAACCGAACCGCAGCCCGCCGATCTCGGTCGTCTCGCCGTCGAGCAGCGTGACACCGTCCCGCAGATAGTCCAGGTAGAGATGCGGGAGATCGACGTTGCCATAGGTCAGGAAAGTCGGCGTGGGAAAGGCCGCGAACAACTGTTCGTACTGCCGGCGGATCGCCTGCTCGATGATCGTCTGCCGGTCGTCGCCCAAGGTGGCCCACAACCCGTGGGACCATTCACGGGCTTCGTCGAAACGCTGCTCGGTCCGCAGCCGAATCATTTTCCCGACCGCCTCCGGGCCGAACAGGTCACCCATGATCCCGCGGCGGTGATCCCGGTAGTCCACGTAGAGAAGAAGGTCCCCGAGACAGATGAAGGCGTCGGCCCCCTGCCCGGCGGCGGCAAGCGCGTCTGCGCGGCCATGAACATCACTGACCACATGGACCCTCATACCAGCCAAGCCTACGGTCACCCCGTCCGAAAAACCCACCTGACGCAACCCGGCCCCCACCCGAGAACCCCCGCCCCGTACCCGCGCCCAGATCGACGGGCAAGCCCGCGAACGGAGCGATGACGTAACTTCCGTCTCTTTCCCGCCCCGTTTTCGACGTCACGGCTCCGTTCGCCGGGCCGGTGGATCCCGCGCGGGCGCTGGGCAGGCTTCCCGGGCGGTGCTGGTGGGGCGGTTGCTGGTGGATGTGAGGCTGCCGCTGCCCGGGTGTTCTGTGGGTTCTTGGAGGATCGCGCGGGGGCTGATCCGGGCCACGGGCCGTCGCTCGGTGAAATGCCGGATCGTTGCTCTTCGTGCGCCGTGTCCCTCGGCGGGCTCCAGCACACCGGATGGTCGCCCCGGTGGACGTCCCCAGACGCGCCTCAACGGTGTACGGAGCGCCCTGGGGAATCGGCGGACGGCGCCCGTGGCACAGCAGGCCCCACGGGTTCCGCCGGTTTCACGGAGTGCATGACCGGTTCCGCGGATTCCACGAGTTCCGCGGTGGGCGCCACGGATTCCGCCGGTTCCGCGGACCGTACGACAGGTTCCGCGAACCGCTCGGGTTGCCCGGTGGGTTCCGCCGGCCCCACAGCGGGCCCAGCGGGAGCGGGCCCAGCAGGAGCGGGCCCGGTGGATGCCGCGGGCTGCGGTGAGGGCGCCGCCGCGGGCTCGCCGGGCGCGCGGCCCGCCTCAAGGACGTCCTTGAGCACGTTGAGCTGGCGTTTGGTGTGCAGCGAGCGGTGCTGTGCCCAGCGTGCCGCGGCGCGTGGACGCAGCCGGCGGACCTCGGCCGGCCGCCCCCGGCGGGTGACGTCCGCCCGCAGGAAGACGTGCGCGACGACACCGTCGCCCCACGGCTCGAGCCAGATCTCGCTGGTCCCGACCAGCGCGCCGGTCACCGTGAAGCGCAGCCCCTCGGCGCCACGGTCCTGGAAGACGGTGAGCTCGAGATCCGGCCACAACACGCGCCACCATGCCGGGTCGTGGACCGCCGCGGACACCACAGCCGGGTCGACGGCCAGGAAGACCTCGTCAACGAGGTCGATCTGCACGGGCGAGGGACTCACGTCCGGGATCATGTCAGACAGTGGGCCCCGGCGGGCGGGACACGGCCGCGGCGGCCGTCGCGCACGGCCAGCGCAGTCGCGCACGGCCAGCGCATCGGTCGGGCCCCAGCGGCCGAGCGCCGGTGGACAGGACACGACGCGATCACGCCCGTCGCGATCACGCCTGTGCCGTGCCCGGGAGCAGCAACAGGTCGCGCAGCCTGGCCGCGAGGACGTCCCAGCGCCAGGCCTGCTCGACCCAGGCGCGGCCGGTCGCACCCATGGCCCGGGCCCGGTCGGGGTCGGCCAGCAGACCGCCGACGGCATCGGTCACCTCCCGCAGGTCGCCACCGTCGACGACGGTCCCGGTCCGGCCGTCGAGCACCGCGTCCGGCGCCCCACCGCTGCGCCCGGCGACGACCGGCAGACCCGCGGCCGACGCCTCCAGGTAGACGATCCCGAGGCCTTCGACCTCCAGGCCCGCCCGCCGCGTCCGGCACGGCATCGCGAAGACGTCACCGGCGGCGTAGTGGGCGGGCAGTTCCTCCCAGGGGACCGAACCGGTCATCACCACGTGCTCGGCCACCCCGGCGTCCCGGGCCAGCCGTTGCAGCATCGGCCGGTGCGGGCCCCCGCCGACGAGCAGCAGCGCGGTCCCGGGCACCTGGCGGCGCCAGGCCGGCAGTGCCCTGATCAGCATGTCCTGCCCCTTGCGCTCGACCAGCCTGCTCACACACACCACGACCGGACGGTCGGCGAGGCCGTGTCGCCGGCGGATGTCGTCGCGTCCCACACCCGGCTGGAAGAACCCGGTGTCGACGCCGCCGGGCAGCCGGACGAGGGCCGGCCGGCGGCCGAAGGCCGGCGCGAGCCGCGTCCTGGTGTAGTCGGTCAGGTAGGTGACGGCGTCGACCGTCCGCCCGATGCGGCGCAGCACCTGCCGCGGGCCCGGCAGCACCGCCCAACCCACCTCGTGACCGTGCGTGCTCGCGACGATCCGGCCCATCCCCGGGTCGCGGCGCAGACCGGCCGCGAGCAGGCCCAGCGGCGCGGCCGCCCCGAACCAGACGGCGTCGCACTTCTCCGCGCGGGCGATCGCCCGGGCCCGGCGCAGCACGTCCGGGACCGGCAGCATCAGGGTCGTCGGATGCCGCACCACGGGGAAGGGTGCTGCCGCGTCGAACGCTGACGCTCCCCGCCATGCGGGAGCGTAGACGATCATCTCCGTGGCAGGTAACCGACTGGCGAAGTTGTACACATATGCCTGAATTCCGCCGGGACGTGGCGGAAAGTCATTGCTTACGACCAGTACCCGCATCGGGCCATCCTCCAGCATCCCGCCAGGCCGCCCCGGCAATGGGCAGCCCGCGACAGGAGGTCTCCCGACCGGAGCGGGATGGCTCCCCCGGCGGCCACAAGGGTCAGGGGTGTAACAGCTCGCCCAGATAGGATCTCCACTGCGTGACGAAATCGGCCTCGGTGACGCCCAGGACCGCCCGCAGCGCATCGGCCAGCCGCGTCCGGGGATCGCCGCCGTCGGTCCCGACCTGCCGGTAGAACCTGATCATCCCGTCCAGGCCGACCCGGTCCGCGATCAGCCGGCAGGCCAGCCACGACTCCTGGTAGCGGACGGGGACGCTGCCGTCCGTCGCGGAAAACGCCGCGTCGTCGGGCAACGCGTCCGGTAGCCGGCCCGCGCGCACCTCGGCGGCCAGCTCCGTGGCCGCCCGGGCCACCGCCAGCCGTACGCCGGCATGGCCCACGGTCTCGGCCAGCCCCTCCACCAGCCACGTCGGGGTGCCTGCCCCGGTCACGTCGGCGCTGGCCAGGTGGGTGAACTCATGCCGCAGCACCACCTGCCGGCCCTCGACGCTCAGCCGGTCGTAGACCTCCGGGTTGACGATCACACGACCAACACCTGGCCCGTCACCTCCGATGCCGCTGTCGGTACCACCGGACGACACGCCAGGAGCACATCCACCAGGCGGGCACCCTGGCGACGCGGTGCCGCCGTCAGTGGCGTCCCCGCTGCCGTCACCGGACAGTGCCCTGGCAGCCGCGGACGCTCCGGGCCCCCGGGCCTCCCGCGGAAGCACCGCGACCGCGGCCTCACCGTCGGCGCCTGCCCGTCCTGACGCGGCGCGGAAGCCGGCGCCGCCCGCGGGAACCTCCACCACGACCCGGTCGGCCCACGGCCCGTCCCAGACCGCACGCACATAACGCAGGGCCTCGTCGGCGTCACGACGTATCTCGACCAGCCGTGACGCCGGCGCGTCCCCGACAACCGTCGGAGGCCCAGCAGCCCCCTGCCCAGCCGGCCCTGGCGTGGGCTGTAACCGGGCCGCACCGGCCGCATCCTCATGAGCGGCGTTCCCCTGATCAGCATGTTCCTGACCAGCGCGTTCCTGGCCGGCATAGCTGATGACAGCCAGCCCCACCCCGACAGCGACCACCACGCAGACCGCCAGCGTCACCACTGACGCCGCCAGCACGCGCCGCCGGAGCCACCGCCCGGCCCGACTCATCCGGCCGTGACGCGCCGCCGCTGGGGAAGGCGGTGGGCTAACCGGTCCGGCGGGCGCGTTCACGGGGGCCGTTCACGGGCCGGGGCAGCGGCAGCACCTGCGCCATCGGCACCGGCGCCGCGGGCGCGGCGTTCTCGGCATTCCTGACGTCCCCGGCCTTCCTGGGCGTCGCGGATGTCACCGGGGGGACGAACCGGGACCGCGGAATCAGGCCGCCGTCGGCAAGGGCGTCCATCGCCCGCTGCTCGCTGTCGTCCCAGTCGACGACACCGCCGACGGGCTCCAGCAGAACGTGCACCACGCAGTCCCCGCATGCGACCCCGCGCACCACACAGGTGCCACAGTCGATCAACATCGTCTCCGCCTCCCCGGCCGGAACCGGCCGCCTCGAGCCGACCCGGACGGTCATGACATGACCGCCACGGGTGACGCGACCGCGTCGGGACCCACCGTAGGCACCAGGTCCGACAACTTTTCCGCCCGACGCCATCCGACGACCCACCGAACGGCACGATGACCAGCGCAGAGGCAGGAACGATGCCGGAGCCGCCAAGGGAGCCCAGCGGCCCCGGACCAAGAACAGGACCTGGTCGCCCAGCCCTCGGCCCTGCCAGGAAGCCCGGGCGCGACGTCGCTACAGCCGCGTAAGGTCGATCTTGACACCGAATCCGGCCAGGGCACCGTGACAGTATGACTGGTTATACTCGCATCATGAAGACAGCGATCTCGGTTCCCGATGGCGACTTCGAGCGGTTCGAGCGGGTCGCAGCCCGGCACGGGATGAACCGGTCGGAGTTCTACCGGCTCGCCGCACAGCGGCTCGCCGACGAGCTGGAGGGTGAGGCGGAGCTGACCAGGCTGGCGAACGCGGTGCTCGCGCGTACCGGGCAGCCCTCCGGCGACGGGCTGTTCCTGCGGGAGTCCGAGCGGGTGCTGCGCGAAGGCACCGACTGGTGATCCGTCGCGGCGATGTCGTATGGGTGGACTTCGGCTCGCCACGGGGTTCGGAACCGGCGAAGGTCCGCCCGGCCGTGGTCGTGCAGGAGGACTGGCTGCTGGCCACGGACATCGGCACGGCGCTGGTGGTGCCCCTGACCTCGAACACCACCCTGGAAGCGTTCCCCGGCAACGTGCTCGTGCCCGCCGAGACATCCGGGCTCGACAAGGACTCCGTCGCGGTGGTCGCGCAGCTCGGCCCGGTCAGCCGCGAGTTCCTCGACCCCTATCCTGCCGGTCATGTGCCCGGCTACCTGCTGACCAAGATCGCGGCGGGCGTACGCCTGGTCACCGGCATCTGACCCGGCGCGGGCACTGGGCGCGTCGCGGCGCTCGGCGTCGCCGGGACGCGAAGCGGGCACACCGAATCCGGTCAGGGCACCGTGACGTTCCGGTCGCGCAAGCAGTAACCGCTGATCCGATGGAAGGCGCTTCGAGTGCTACCCAGCCCGCCGGTCTGATCTTTCCAAAGCCAGCGTAACGCCGTCGTCTCGGGTAGCCCGACCAGCCCTCAACGATCATTGCCCCACGGATGAGACGATCTCGGACGCGCTCCCCGTCCATCCGCCCGCCACTAACGATCTCGATGGCGTATTGCAGGCACTGTAGGTAAAATGCAGGCATGACTGCGATCACTATCCGCGACGTCTCCGAGTCGACCCTCGAAGCGTTGAAAATCAAGGCTGCGAAGGGGGGACGCAGCCTACAGACGTACCTGCTCGACCTGGTCACGCGCGACGCACGGACGCCGTCCCTGGCGGACATGATGACCCGCCTCGACCGCGAGACACGGTCCGACGTCAGCACCTCGGACATCCTTGCCGCGATCGACGAGGGCAGGCAACGCCGTTGAGCGGCGTAGCGGCCGTGATCGACTGTTCGGCGTTGGTACGGACGCTGACAGACCAGGGCGCGGGTGGAGTCGCCGTACGCCGCCGGCTCGCCAGCCTCGAGTCGCTCGCGGCACCCGGCCTACTCGACTACGAAATAGTTTCGGCATTGTTCGGGATGCTTCGAGGCAACAAGATCACCAAACGAGAAACGACGAAGGCCGTCGCCGATTACCAGATACTGCCGCTCGTGCGGCACGAGACACTGATCCTCTGGCGGCGGGTCCATGAGCTGCATCACAACCTCAGTGCGTACGACGCGCAGTACGTGGCGCTCGCCGAGGCACTGGGACTGCCCCTGATCACCAGCGATACCCGCATCGCGCGCAGCGGCGCGGCCGCGTGCGCTGTCGAGGTCTTCGCCTGACGTTGCGTCAGAACAGTCATCAGGCTGTGCGTGGACTGTCGAGTGCCGTCAGCAGGCGCTCGCCGAAGGCCGGGGTGCTGTGTGTGCATGTATATGGCGATGTCGTGGGCTGTCATGGCCGGGCCCGACCGTCCGGTCCTGCTGGCGATCGCACGGACGGCGGTGACGACCCGACCCGAGTGAAGATCAAGTTCGTTGAGCAGGAAGTCGTCGAGAGACTGCCGGGTGAGTGGTGCGGGCAGCGCGCTGGGCGGAAAATCCGCAGGGTTGTCGGTGACGATCACGTCGGCTCGGCCGGCCCATGCTGCGGCGGAGGAGACTGGCCAGGTTCACGCGACCGAACAACGGTCGGCGGCCTCGGCTCAGGTTCCGCGGCGTGGGAACGTGGCGACGAGGACGGCGATCTCGGTCTGGCCGGTGGGATGCAGCAGGTGTGCCGTCGCGGGCTCACCGGCCAGGTCGATCGTCGGGTGGCCGAAGGCGCCGACTCCCCGGCAGTTCCACACCGGGCCCAGGGCCGGGTGGTCCGCGCGCAGCAGCGCGCCGATCTCGACGATCCGCGGGTCACCGGCGTGCAGGTCGGCGGCCATGCGGAACTGCCGCGCGACCGGCAGCAGCAGCCCGGCCGCCNNNNGGCCGCCGCTGGCGCGGCGGCGAGCGACCAGAGCACGTGCCGGCGCGCCGGCTCGTACCCGGCGGGGTCACCCCAGGCCCGGGCCCAGGCCGCGTTGGCGGCGACGATGTCGAGACGGTGGTCGAGCAGCGCGGCCGGGCTGGCCGGCCAACTGTCCAGCAGGGCGCCCAGCTCACGCAGGTGCTCACCGGGTGGAACGACGGCCGGCGGCTCGGGCGCCGAGAGCCGGCGCAGGTGTCGCCGGCCCACCTCGTCGAGCCGCAGCACCCGGCCGACGGCCTCGAGGACCTGCGCCGATGCTGTCGCCCGGCCCTGCTCCAGCCCGGTGTACCAGGTCAGGCTGACTCCGGACAGGGACGCGAGTTCCTCGCGGCGCAACCCCCGGCTGCGCCGGCGCCCACCGGCGGGCAGCCCGACGCTGGCCGGTTCGACCAGCATGCGGTGCGCGCGCAGGCAGGCCCCGAGCTCGCGGCGCCGGGCGGCCGCCGCGGCGGCCCAGGCTGTCACTTCTACTGGCACCATCAGCAGGCTCCTGGTCCGCGTACCCGCTCCCGACCATTCTGGACGTCGTGATCCGTATCGGTGTCAACCTCGCCGCCGGCCTGGGCACTCCCGGTTCCGGCAACCTCATAGACGATCTTGTTTTGACCGCCCGAGCGGTCGCTGGCGCCGGGGTGCCCACCGGCTGGCTGCCGCAGGGCTACGGCTACGACGCCGTCGGCGTGCTGACCGCGGTGGCCCGGGAGGTGCCCGGCATCGAGTTGGGCACCTCCGTCGTTGTCGTCCAGCCGCGTCATCCCCGGGTGCTGGCCGGGCAGGCGCTGACGGCGCAGGCCGCGGCACACGGGCGGTTCACCCTCGGGCTCGGCGTCAGCCACCCCGGCCTGCTGGAGATCTACGGTCAGCCGTTCCACCGGCCGGTCGCGGCGCTGCGCGCCCACCTCGACACCCTGTTGCCGATACTCGACGGACGCCGTGTCCCCGGCGCCACCGGGGTGGGAGCCGACCCCGCCGACAGCGCCGTACCCGGCGCGACGGTCCGCGTCCCGGTGCTGCTCGGCGCTCTTGGCCCGACGATGCTGCGGCTGGCCGGGGAACGCACAGGGGGCACGATCACCTTCCTGGCCGGACCACGCACGATCGGCGACCATGTGGTGCCGCTGATCGGCGCGGCCGCCCGGGGCGTCGGCCGGCCGACGCCCCGCGTCGTCGTGGGGCTGCCGGTGGCGGTGACGTCCACGCCGGACCGTATCCGCGCCGGGCTCAGCGCCGAGTACGCCGGATACGCGAAGCTGCCCTCCTACCGCGCGGCCCTTGACCGCGACGGTTTCACCGAGCCGGGCGCGATCGCCGTCGTGGGGGACGAGGACGCGGTCCTCGGCCAGCTGTCCGCCTACTCCGCGCTCGGCGCCACCGATGTGCTGGTCAGCCTGGTCGGCACGGCCGAGGAACGCGCGCGGACCCTGCGCCTGCTCGGCGCCGGCCAGCCCGCCCGGGAGCGCCCGACGGACGTCGCGACAGCCGAACAAGGTCGATCCTGACGATGAACACACGTTCCGGGGACCTGCTGCCTCCCACATCGCGGAACGAGGGGTGACGCGGACGTCGATGTCGGCATCAGGAGCCTCGGCGAGCCGTTCCAGCGCGGGAGTGTGGGCACTGTCCCACCGGCCTCGAACCGTGCCACCGCCGACATGGCGCCGTCCGGATCGATCATTGTTTGTATATGTCCGATCATGCGGCGCGAGCAATACGATCAACAATACGGGGTCGCTGGAGCGATCAGTGCCCTGACGTCCTCGTGCTCAGGAGCGGTCGAGGCGGGCCAGGAGGGCAGCGGAGGGGATCGGGCGCGCGCCCGAGCGGCGGCTGGTGTCGGCCACCTCGCGGTCCGAGGTGACGACGACGACGGGACGTCCCACCGGCTCGGCCCGCACCAACCGGACGATCTCCTCGTCGGCCAGCTGGCCGGAACGGCTGAAGAGCACCCGCACCCCGCGGGGCGCCGCCACCCCGACCGGCCTGGCGGTGACCGCGGTCGCGTCGAACACGACCGTGATCTCGCTCTCGGACGCGCGGCCGGCCAGCGCGCCGAGCCCGGACAGCAGCCGGGCGCGCTGCGCCTGCAACGTCAACGAGCCGTATCCGCGCTTGGTGACGTTGTAACCGTCCACGATGAGATGCACGCCGGGGACCGCGAGCACCTCGTCGATCACGGCCGGGTCGTCCTCGGCCAGGCCGCGGGCGCTGACCCCGCAGAACGGGTCGAGGGGCGCGGCGTCGTCCTCGCCGCGGCTGACGATGTCCGCCGGGCGCAGCACGGCGGTCGGCAGCGCGAGCTCCTTGCGGAAGCCGTTGGCCGCGGCCATCAGCGTGTCGAGCAGGACCCGCAGGCGCACGTCCTCGGCCGAGCGGGCCTCCCGGCTGCCCCGCCGGGACGCGGTCAGGGCGGCTTCGAGCTCGGCGACCCGCTGTCGCAGCCGCCGGGTCTCGGCTTCGGCGTCCCGGGCGGCGGCGACCGCCTCGTCGCGGGCCTTCTCCGCCGTCTCGACGGCATCGTTCGCCGTGTTCTCGACCCGGCGGAGCCGGTCGGAGGAGGAGCGCAGCCGGCGGCGGGCGTCCTCCACCTCGGAGCGGGCAACTGCCAGCCGCTCCCGCAACTGGTCGTTCTCGACCTTGGCTCCCTGCCGGAGCGTGTCCATCTGTTCACGCAGACGTGTGACCGTCTCGGTGGCGTCGGCCGCGCGGGCCGACGCCGCGGCTTCGGCCACCTCCTGGGCCGCAGCCTCGACCATCCGTTCCCAGCCGGGCAGTCGCAGGACGTAGGCGACGGCCGCGATCTCCTCGGGCGGCGCCGCCTCGGGCGGCCCCCCGTCGGACTCCAGCGACGCCACGAGCTCGGGCAGGGCCAGCCGCAGCCGCTCGGCGACCCGGCCGCGAAAGACCGCGTCGTTGGCCATGGCGGCCGCCAGCGGGGTCGCCCCGAGC
>NZ_JWIO01000030.1:6153-9544 GCF_001017755.1 Protofrankia coriariae | reverse complement strand
GCCAGCGGGGTCGCCCCGAGCCGGGACCGCCGGGACGGGATGAAGCGGCGGACGGCCACGAGCGTGGCCGGCACATCCTGTTCCGGGAGATCGGCAAGGGTGTCGGCCGCGAATGCCACAATCTGTGCCCGGACGCTGGAGGGAAGCGGCTCGCTCACCCGGACGCCAGTGCAAGCTCACGCGGCGCGCCGTCCAGCCTGCCGCCAACCGGCAGGTCACCGCCCGGCCTGCCGCCGGTCGCCGTGGTGCCGTCCGGTACGCCACGCCGACGATGCCGGAAGCCCGCAGCCTCCCCGGCCACCGCCCTTCGTCCCCCGCCCCGGCCGGGGCTGCCGAGACCGGCAGGACCGCCGGGAGCGGTCTGGTCACGGGCCCGCTCCCGGTGCCACAACCTCCCCGTCACGGCGCAACGGAGCGGATCCGCGCGTGTCCCCCACCGCATGCGGGTAGACGGTTCGGGAAGATCGAGGGACACGGCCAGACTCCGGGGCACGTTGGGAACAACGACGACGACACCCCAGCGTATCGGGCCAGCCCGATCCCTCCGGATCGCATGGGTTCTCGGCCGGTTCGTCCAGGTCACAGCGCCCCGGTCAGGACAGGGCCGGCCTGCCGGGAGCTACCGGGCGAGAGCGGCCCGGATGCGTTCGGCCGCGTCGTCGAGCGCGGCCGGGTCGGGGTTGTGATCGGCCGCCTCGAACGAGATGTCAGCCTCGGAGTCGATCGGAATGAGGTGCACGTGCACATGCGGCACCTCCAGCCCGGCGAGCAGCGCGGCCACCCTGCGGGGACGGAAGGCGGTGTCGATGGCCCGCCCGACCAGGGCCGCGGTGCTCCACAGCTCCCGCAGGACGTCGGGCGGCAGGTCGATCCAGTGGTCGACCTCCAGCCGTGGCACCACCAGGGTGTGCCCCGGCCGGATCGGGGCGATGGTCAGGAACGCCGCGCTGTGGTCGTCCTCGTGGACGATCCGCCCGGGCAGCTCCCTCTTGATGATCCGGGTGAAGACGCTGGCCATGCCCGGACAGTACATGTCCGGACGGTGACCTTATCTGGACGGTAACTTTGCCTGGACGGTATCTGTATCCGCACAGTAGCCGGCTGAGACCCACGCTGGCACTCGCGCCGCTCGGCCCCGCCCCGCGCTGGCAGCGTGCTGGTGCCGTGCCGGCAGCACAACGGCGGGTCGACAGCGCGGCCGCGGGCCGGGCAGCGCAACGGTACCGGCACGGCGGCGACGGGGCGCTGCCGTGGACGGGCCGGCGGCCCCAGGGTGACACACCGACACAGACCGGTCAGCCATGCGGAATCATGCGCCTGTGGCCTGGTTTGAAACGAATGGCATCCGCATGGCCCAGGTGGGCCTGGACTGCGTCAACGTGGAGCTGATGGTCGGGTTCTGGTCGTCGGCACTCGGCTACGAGGTTGCGCGGCACGACGGCGACTCGGCCGTCCTACGCCACCCGGCCGGCGCCGGTCCCAAGCTGCGTTTACGGCGCGTGTCCGGGTCGGTGCCGAGCCCGGGCCGGCTGCACCTGGACCTGTACGCGGTGGACGCCGCACGCGTGGTCGGCTGGCTGTCGTCGCTGGGCGCCCGCGAGGTCGGACGCTACACCGACGGCGCCGACAGCGGCTTCATCCTCGCCGACCCGGAGGGCAACGAGTTCCGGGTCACCACGGCGGGTCAGGACGGGTTCGCCCGGCCGTTCGCGTGACAGGCCACCGGCGTCTGNCCGGCGTCTGGCGGCCAGCCGGTGACCGGCGGGCGCGAGCGGGAACCCGTCCCGGGAACAGGGCCGGAAAACTGTCGTGAGCAGGGACTACCGTACCCGGACATGCGCCGGTTCTTCCCCGCGCCGGGCGGCGGCCACCCGGACGCACCACCCACGCCGCCCGCCGGGCACCAGTCCCCGCTCCATCAGGGCGCCCCGGCGGGCCGCCAGCAGCACGATCATGTTCATCCCGTGTTGCCGGCGGCCCAGCTGCCCGTGCCGCCGGCGGAGCTCGGCCGTCCCCTGCGGGAGGTCACCTTCGTCGTGGTGGACCTGGAGACCACCGGCAGCCGGGCGGCCGACAGCGAGATCACCGAGATCGGCGCGGTGAAGATCCGCGGCGGGGAGGTCCTCGCGGAACTGGCGACGCTGGTGCGGCCGGACGCGCCGATCCCGCCGTTCATCTCGGTCCTCACCGGGATCACCGACGCGATGGTCGCCACCGCGCCCCGCATCGACGCGGCCCTGCCGACCTTCCTGGAGTTCGCCCATGGCAGCGTGCTGGTCGCGCACAACGCGCCCTTCGACCTCGGATTCCTGCGGGAGGCGTGTATACGCTGCGGCCATCCCGTCCCTGACTGGGAGCATCTGGACACACTCCGTATCGCCAGGCAGGTACTGGGCCGAGACGAGACCCCGAACCACAAACTCGCCTCGCTGGCCCGGCTCTTCCCCGCGGACGCCGGGCCCTGCCACCGGGCGCTGGCGGACGCGCGGGCGACCGTCGCCGTGCTGCACGGGCTGTTCGAGCGTCTCGGCGGTTTCGGCGTGACCACGCTGGAGGAACTGCACGGATTCTCCCGCAAGGTCTCCCCCGCCCGGCGGCGCAAGCGGCACCTGGCGGACGACCTGCCGACCGGCCCGGGGGTGTACATCTTCCGGGACAGCAGCGACCGGCCCCTCTATGTCGGGACGTCCCGGTCGGTACGGGCCCGCGTCCGGTCGTACTTCACCGCCGGTGAGCCGCGGCAGCGGATGGCCGCGATGGTCGCGTCGGCCGAGCGGGTGGACGCGATCTCGTGCGCGCACGCGCTGGAGGCGCAGGTCCGGGAGGTCCGGCTGATCGCCGAGCACAAGCCCCCGTACAACCGCCGCTCCCGGAACCCGGAACGGGCGGTCTACCTGAAGATCACCGATGAGCCGTACCCGCGGCTGTCCCGGGTGCGGGCGGCCCGGGACGACGGTACCTACCTCGGCCCGTTCCCCAGCATGGCCGTGGCGGACCTCGCCGCGGCCGCGATCCACGAGGCGATCCCGCTGCGCCAGTGCGCCACCAGGCTGTCACCGCGCCGGCCCACCGCCGCGTGCGCGCTGGTGGAGCTGGGCCGCTGCGGGGCGCCCTGCGACGGCCGGGAGAGCCCGCAGGAGTACGCCCGGCACGTGGCAGCGGCCGTGACCGCCATCACCGCCGACCCGCAGGTGGTCGTGGACGCCGCGCGGGTCCGCATCGCCACCCTCGCCGCCGAGCAGCGCTACGAGGACGCGGCGGTCGTCCGCGACCGGCTGCTGGCCTTCCTGCACGCGTCACAGCGGCTCCAGCGCCTGGCGGCGCTGACCGGCGTGGCCGAGATGACCGCCGCCGCGCCCACCGACGAGGGCGGCTGGGACATCGCGGTGAT
>NZ_JWIO01000030.1:0-6131 GCF_001017755.1 Protofrankia coriariae | reverse complement strand
CCGCCACGGCCGGCTCGCCGGGGCGGCCAGCGCACCGGCGAGCACCGATCCGTGGCCCTGGGTGACGGCGGCCCGGGCCAGCGCCGAGACCGTGCGCCCGGGGCCGGGCCCCACGCCCTGCGCGAGCGCCGAGGAGACCGAACTGATCCACCGCTGGCTGACCGGCGCGGGCGTGCGCCTGGTCGGCCTCGACGGCCGGTGGGCCTCCCCGGTGACCACGGCGGCCAGGCATATCGCCCTGCTGAGCGGCTGACCGCCGCACCGGCCGCGGGGCTCCGGCTGACGCGGCCGGCTGGCCTAGGCTGCCTGGCCGCCAGGCGGCCAGGTGGCCGGATGGCGTCGGCGCCGCTACCGCGCGAGCCGGCCGAGCAGGGCGCTCGCCGCCAGGATCGTCACCCCGGCGGAGCCGATCAGGACGACGAAGTCGAGCGGCAGGTGGGAATGCGTGCCGATCAGCAGGCCGCGCAGCGCGTCGACCAGATAGCTCAACGGGTTGAGATAGCTGACCACCCGTACCCAGGACGGCATGATGTCGACCGGGTAGAGGGCGTTGCTGGCGAAGAACATCGGCATCATGATTGCCTGGCCGATGCCCATCAGCCGGTCCCGGGAGAGCACCAGCCCCGCGATCACGATGGACAGGCAGGCGAAGAACGCCGCGCCGATCACCACCGCCACCGCGGCGCCCACCAGCTTCAGCGGGTTGGCGGTCAGCCCGACGCCGAGCACCGCCGCGAGCAGCACGACGACGAACACCTGGATCAGCGCGCGCACCCCGGCGGCGAACGCCTTGCCCGTGACCAGCGCGGTGCGCGGTGTGGGCGTGACCATGAGCTTGGCCAGCACGCCCGCGTCCCGGTCCCAGATGATCTGGATGCCGTAGAAGATCGAGATGAACAGCGCGGACTGGGCGAGGATCCCCGGTGCCAGGTAGTCCAGGTACGGGACGGATCCGGTCGGGATGGCGTGGACGCGGTTGAACGTCACACCGAAGACCAGCAGCCACAGCGCGGGCTGGACGGCTCTGGTGTAGAGCTCCACCCGGTCGTGGCGCAGCTTCTGCAGCTCCACCAGGGACAGCGTGGCCAGCCGGCGCAGCAGCAGCCGGGCCGCGCCCAGCCGGCTGGTGTCGAAGTCGTCGTCGACGAGGCCGCCGGGCCAGGCCCTGTCGGCCGCGTTCCCGGCGGTCCGGGGATCCCGCTCCCCCGGAGCGCTAGCCAACCCGGCGGGCGGCACGGCGGGTGTGCTGGACGCCACGGAAATCACCTGCCTCGTTGCCGTTGCCGGCGAGCGCATCGCCGGTGTGGTGCCGGAACACGTCCTCCAGGCTGGCCCGCGCGCCCAGCGCGGCCTTCAGCTCGCCGGGCACGCCGATGACCTGCACCCGGCCGGCGTGCATCAGCGCGACCCGGTCGCAGAGGACGTCGGCCTCCTCCATGTAGTGGGTGGTCAGCAGTACCGCCATGCCGTGCTCCTCGCGCAGGCGCAGGACGTGCTCCCAGACGCTGTCGCGGGCGATCGGGTCGAGCCCGACGGTCGGCTCGTCGAGGATGAGCAGCCGTGGCGCGTTGACCAGGGCCTGGGCCAGTTCCAGACGGCGGACCATCCCGCCCGAGTAGGTGCGTGCCAGCCGGTCGGCGACGTCGGTCAGGCCCATGGCCGCCAGCGCCTGGTCGACCCGGGCCCGTCGCTGCCGGCGCGGGACGTCGAACAGGCCGGCGAACAGCGCGACGTTCTCGCGTCCGGTCAGCCCGCTGTCCGCGGAGAGCATCTGCGGTACGTAGCCGATCAGCCGCCGGGTCCGNGAGCCGCTGGCGGGCCGCGTCCACCCCGAGCGCGAGCGCGAGGGCGGTGGGACGGGCGTCACGGATGGCGCCGATGGCCCGCGCGAGCGTGGCCGCGTCCCAGTTCTCCCGCTCGGCCTGGGCCGCGGCCAGGGCGACCCCGAAGGCACCGGCGGCACCAAGGGCGGGAGCGCCGCGGACGGCCAGCCGCCGCACCGCGGCGACGAGTGCGTCCACGTCGGTGACCTCGAGGTGGACGAGCCGGGCGGGCAGCGCGGTCTGGTCGAGCAGGCGGATGCCGTTGCCCGTCCAGGAGACAGGCCGGCCGACGGGAGTCATCCACAGCACGATATGCCGCCGGCCGGGGCAGCCCGGGTATGTCCGGTGGTGAGATCGCAGGTCCGTAACGGACGTCGACCGGCTGTCCGGCTGTCCGGCGGACGCGGGGCATACGGGCGTCCGGGGAGCGGGGCGGATGCCGGTGGCGACGACACCGGCGGGAATTGATGATCTGGTGGGCGAGAGTCGTTTCGGTAGGTGGTGATCTGGTGGGTGACGATCTGACGGGTGACGGCGATCTGGTGGACGCCGACGGGTGGCCGGCCGGCCTGCGCGTCGCGGGCGAGGCGCTGGCCCGGGAGGCGGCGCGCTACGCGTCCCTCGGCTGGATGCGGGCGACCTCGGGGAACCTGTCGATCGTGCTGTGCCGGGCCCCGCTGCGGCTCGCGGTCACCGTGAGCGGGCTGGACAAGTCCGAGCTGCGTGCCGGGGACGTGGCCGTGGTCGACGCCGCGGGTGCCGCCCGGCCGGTCGGGCCGGCCCGGCGGCCGTCGGCGGAGGCTGCGCTGCACGCGCGGCTCGCCGAGGCCGCCGGCGCGCAGGCGGTGGTGCACGTCCACACGATCGCGTCGGTGCGGGCCGCCGAGCGCTGGCCGGGCGGTGTCGAGCTCGAGGGCCTGGAGATGCTCAAGGCGCTGGGACGTGGCGCCGACGGCGACCGTGTCCGCATCCCGGTGGTGGACAACAGCCAGGACATGACCGACCTCGGTGACCGGATCGTGGCGCTGCGGGATCCGCGAACCCCTGCCATACTGATCGCCCGACACGGCCTGTATGCCTGGGGGGACGATCTCGGCGCGGCGAGGCGGCACACCGAGGCCGTCCAGTGGCTGCTGGAGTGGGCACTCGCCGACGGATGAGCATTTATCACCCTTATTGATGAATATCAAGAAAAGTTACGTGATTTAAGTCACAGTATAGGTGATGTTGACGATCTCGTGACCGGCGTGTGAAAGTCGATACCGTGTATATCCCGGTGGTGCTCGTAGGGCGGGCCCATATTGATTTCGCCGGGGTGAGTTCGGCCATCTGTACGGCTTCCTGAGCCTGTCCCGCCCCTGTCTCCGGCCCGGACCCCCGGTACGGTTCGTACCGATCATCCGATATGTATGGACAATATGGTCGGTGGATCCGCCCGACAGGTGTATTCACGCCCATGAGATGAGGTGCAACCGTGTCCCGTCGACTCTTCACGTCGGAATCCGTTACCGAAGGACATCCCGACAAGCTCGCCGACCAGATCAGCGACGCCGTTCTCGACGCTTTTCTCGCTGGTGACCCGCGGTCCCACGTCGCCGTCGAGACTCTGCTGACGACCGGCCTGGTGCATGTTGCCGGCGAGGTCACCTCCGAGATCTACGTCGATATTCCGAGCGTCGTCCGCAACAAGCTCATCGAGATCGGCTACGACTCGTCCACCAAGGGGTTCGACGGGTCGACGTGCGGGGTGACCNGTGTCGATCGGGTCGCAGTCGCCCGACATCGCCCAGGGGGTCGACACCGCCCACGAGGCCCGGGTGGGCGGCGCCGGCGAGGACGAGCTCGACCGCCAGGGCGCCGGCGACCAGGGCCTGATGTTCGGCTACGCCTGCGACGAGACCCCCGAACTGATGCCGCTGCCGATCGCGCTCGCCCACCGGCTCGCCCGCCGCCTGTCCGCCGTCCGCAAGGAGGGCCGCATCGGCTACCTGCGCCCCGACGGCAAGACCCAGGTCACCATCGAGTACGTCGGCTCGCCCGGGTCCGCCGTGACGGCTCCGTGCCCTATCTGCGCCCGGACGGCAAGACCCAGGTGACCATCGAGTACGACGGCGACCGGCCGGTCCGGCTGGACACCGTCGTCGTCTCCACCCAGCACGCGGCCGACATCGACCTCGACACCCTGCTCGCGCCCGACATCGCCGAGTTCGTCGTCACCCCGGAGCTGGCCACCCTCGACATCGCCACCGACGGGCACCGGCTGCTGGTCAACCCGACCGGCCGGTTCGAGGTGGGCGGCCCCATGGGAGACGCCGGCCTCACCGGACGGAAGATCATCGTTGACACCTACGGGGGGATGGCCCGCCACGGCGGCGGTGCCTTCTCCGGCAAGGACCCCTCCAAGGTCGACCGCTCGGCCGCGTACGCCCTGCGCTGGGTGGCCAAGAACGTCTGGCTGCTGGTCAACCCGACCGGGCGCTTCGAGATCGGCGGCCCGCAGGGCGACGCGGGCCTGACCGGCCGGAAGATCATTATTGACACCTACGGCGGGTACGCCCGGCACGGCGGCGGTGCCTTCTCCGGCAAGGACCCGTCCAAGGTCGACCGGTCGGCCGCGTACGCGATGCGCTGGGTCGCCAAGAACGTCGTCGCCGCCGGGCTCGCCCGCAGGTGCGAGGTACAGGTCGCCTACGCCATCGGCAAGGCCGAGCCGGTTGGCCTGTTCGTGGAGACCTTCGGCACCGAGCAGGTGCCGGTACCCACGATCGAACAGGCGATCTCGGCGGTGTTCGACCTCCGCCCAGCCGCGATCATCCGGGATCTGGACCTGCTGCGGCCCATCTACGCGCAGACCGCGAGCTACGGCCACTTCGGCCGGGAACTCCCCGACTTCACCTGGGAGCGCACCGACCGAGTCGAACAGCTACGAGCCGCCGTCGCCTGACAGGGACCGTACCCGCGTACCCNCGGCGGGCCGCTGTCGGCGGGCTCGCGGGCGGCGGGCAGGGCGCCGGCGGTGCGGATGCGGGCTGGGGAAACCCGTGTGAACGTAGGGCGCATGGCGTCGATGACCCAACGGGAATGGCGTGTCTTCCTCTCGGCCGGTACGCATACCGGGAAGCTCGCGACGGTCCGCCGGGACGGCCGGCCCCACGTGGCGCCGATCTGGTTCGTCCTGGACGGTGAGGACGTGGTCTTCACCACCGGCGCGGACAGTGTGAAGGGCCGGGCGCTGCGCCGGGAGGGGCGGGCCAGCCTGTGCGTGGACGACGAGAACCCGCCGTACTCCTTCGTGCTGGTCGAGGGGAGGGCGAGCGTCTCCGAGGATCCCGCCGAGCTGCTGCGCTGGGCGACCGCGATCGGTGGACGCTACATGGGCGCGGACCGGGCCGAGGAGTTCGGCCGGCGCAACGGTGTGCCCGGGGAACTGCTGGTCCGGCTGACCCCGACAAAGGTGATAGCGCAACGTGACGTAGCGGGCCCGTGACACGCACGCGACATCAGGAGACCCACGGTATGGCTGGGCCGGCGGACCGCTGGAATGGTCCGCCAGCGGTTACTCCTGGTCGCTCTTTCTGGCCACGCCGGCAAACTGCCAGGTGGTGCGTGTGTCGTCCTCGCTCGGACGCCACTGCCAGGGCCGGACGAGACCGGGCTCGACCAGGTCGAAGCCGGTGAACAGGGCTTCGATCCGCTGGTGCGGACGGAAGACAAAGGGCGAGGTGGCGTTTTTGTACACCTGCTCGACCCGGGCCACCTGGTCGGGTGGCGAGCCCTCCGCGGTCGCATGTGTCAGAGCGATGTAGGAGCCGGGTGCCAGCAGGTTCCGGAACGTGGCGATGATGCCGGCCGGGTTCTCCTCGTCGGTGACGAAGTGGAAAACGGCGATGAACAGGACGGCAACCGGCCGGGAAAAGTCGATGAGAGCGCGTAGGTCGGGGCGGCCGAGGATTGTGTCGGGATTGCGTAGATCAGCGGTGATGAAAGTTGTGGTGGTGTTGCTGGCCAGCAGGGCTCGGCCGTGTGCCAGGACGATCGGGTCGTTGTCGACGTAGACGACACGGGCGTCGGGGTTGACCTGTTGGGCGATCTCGTGCACGTTGCCCTGGGTGGGCAGGCCGGCGCCGATGTCGATGAACTGGTCGATGCCCGCCTCGGCCAGCCACCGTACGACGCGACGAAGGAAGAACCGATTCTCCCACGCCGCATCAGAGGTGATCTCGATGCCTACGGCTTCCTTGATTTTTTCGGCGGCTTCCCGGTCGACCGAGAAGTTGTCCTTACCACAATGCCGCTAAGATAAGATCC
>NZ_JWIO01000026.1:55296-64000 GCF_001017755.1 Protofrankia coriariae | reverse complement strand
ATCTTAGCGGCATTGGTACTGCCGTACGGTGGTGGAATGGGCGACAAACAACTGTGGACGACCGGGGACATCGCTCAGAGGCTGGGTATCTCCGTACAACGGGCCCGGCTTCTCTCCCGTCGACCGGATTTTCCCGATCCCGCCCAGGAGATCCCCCACTTCAGTCTGTGGCGTGCCTGCGACGTGGAGCTCTGGCTCGTGAACGGTGTGACCGATCGCGAAACGTAGTCGGCGTTGGTGGGCCACCGGCTGTCCTCCACCCGCCTCCAGGGGAATTCCTTCCGCGAGACGGACCCGCGATCCGTCTCGTCCGCCTCGTAACCAGGGACACGCGCCGTGCCGGACGGCCGGCGAGCGGGCCTACGCCGATCCCGAACTCGTCGATCTCATACGGACCGTGACGAATTCATCCGGACGTCCAGGTAGGCGACGCACACGGCGGATGCCGGAGGGTGGAGTGGACAGTGCTGGTCGACGTCGCCTACGGGCTGCTGGGCGCGGGAATGATCATTCTTGCGGCCCTGGTCGCGCGGAGGGTCGGCCTGCCGGCGCCGGTCCTGCTCGTCGCCGTCAGCATCCTGTACGCCGTACTACCCGGTCCGAACATCGCGCTGGACTCCGAGGTCGTCCTCGTCCTGGTCCTGCCGCCGCTGCTGTACTCCGCGGCGCTGAACTCGAGCCTGACAGGGATCCGCGCGAACCTCCGGACCGTGATCTCACTGTCCGTCCTGATGATCATAGCGACCGCTCTGCTCACGGGCTACCTGCTGGCAGCGGTCGTGCCCGGTCTGTCATTCGCGGCCGCCTGCGCTCTCGGCGCCGCGCTGGCTCCGATGGACCCCGTCTCGGCACTGTCCATCGGACGGCGGCTGGGTCTGCCCGAACGGCTGCGTACCGTGATCGAAGGGGAGAGCCTCCTCAACGACGCGACGGCTCTGACCGTGTACACAGTGGCGGTGGCCGCCCTGGTCGGCGGGGGTTTCGACGTGCCGTCCGTGCTGGGACGGTTCGTCCTGGCCCTCGCCGGGGGTATCGCATTCGGCCTCGCCGTCGCCTGGATCGTCGGCCTGGTCCGTCGCCGGCTGGAGGAACCGGTGGTGGAGACCACTCTTTCGCTGGCAACCCCGTTCCTGGCCTACCTGCCGGCGGAGGCCTTCCACAGCTCCGGTGTCCTCGCCGTGGTGGTCGCGGGCCTGGTCCTGGGCCACCGGTCACGGCGGCTGCAGTCCGGGCCCGCGCGCCTGCACGCCGTGGCCGTCTGGCACCTCGTCGACCTCCTGCTGGAGGGATTCGTCTTCCTCCTCATCGGCCAGCAGCTACCTGCCGTCCTCCACAACATCCAGAAGTATCCGGTCAGCACGGTGGTCGCCGCGACGACGGTCACGATCGCCTCGATCGTGCTGCTACGCCCCCTGTGGCTGCTGCTGCCCACCCTGCTGCCCGTGCGGCTGCGGATCCTCTCGCCGCACCCGAACCTCAACGGCCGTGAACTGACCGCTCTGTCCTGGACGGGCATGCGCGGGGTGATCTCCCTCGCCGCCGTCTTCGCCCTGCCGCCGTCCGCCGGCAGCGCCCCCTTCCCGCACCACGACCTGCTGCTGTTCTGCGCGTACGTCACGGTGCTGGTCACACTCGTCGGTCAGGGACTCACCTTCGGACCGCTGCTGCGGTGGCTGGGGCTACGACCCGACCTGGGCGAGGACCAGCGCCTGCGCGCACGGGCACGGATCGCGGCGGCGGACGCGGGGCTGCGGGCGCTCGAGTCACTCCAGAACCGCGAGTCGGTCCCCGAGGACATCGTCGAACGACTGCGGAACATCGCGGACATCCGCAGGAGACGGAGCGAGGACATCCTCGCGGCGCTGGCTGTGGACACCACGGCCAACCCCGCGGCCGAGAGCACCAGCGCCGTGTTCGGTCACGTCCGCCGAACCATGATCGAGGCGGAGCGGGACGAACTGCTGCTCTGGCGGGACACCGGGAACCTGCCTGACAGCAGCCTCCGGCTGCTGGAGAACGAACTCGATCGCGAGGAGGGGGCGCTGCCGCCGCCCGTGCCCAGGCCCCCGCGCCATGCTGAAACGGCCCCTCAGAGCTGAAACGGCCCCTCAGATCGCGGCGGACGCACGGCTGGCGTCCGCGCCGCTGGAGACGTTCCGCATACGTTCGCCGCCGCCGTACCAGTCCAGACAGAAGACCGACGCGTCGTCGGCCAGCCTGCCCTTCACGGCTCGCACGACCCTGCCGGTGAGGTCCTGGACGAGTTCCCGTGGATGCAGACCCCGCGTCTCGACCAGCACCACGGGCAGATCGACCCGTGCGGCGTTACGCTCCACGATACCGTCGGTGACCAGCACCAGCCGATCACCGGGCCGCAGCCGAAGGCTGTGCGTACGGTAACGAGTCTCCGCGAACATGCCGAACGGCGGATCCGCCGGAAAGGACACCGTCTCCACAACGCCGTCCCGCAGACGGTAGAACGGCACATGCCCGGCGTTCACCACGCTGACGGCCCCGGTGGACAGATCGACCTGCAGCAGCAGACCGGTGACGAACTGGTCGGGCCGAATGTGCGCCGCCATCATCGTGTTCGCCCGCACGACCTGCTCTGCGAGATCCCCGCCACCACGGCGGACGTTGCGCAGGCTACCCACCAGCAAGGTCGCCAGCAGCGCCGCCGCCAGCTCGTGTCCCATCGCGTCGGTGAGTGACACATACAGCTGGGAACGCCCGAAGCTGTAGTCGAAGGTGTCCCCTGCCACGGATCCCGCGGGCTCCACCCAGCCGGCCACCGTCGCCTGCGCACCCTCACAGGTGAACGACTCCGGCAGCAACCGTCGTTGGATCTCCGCCGCCAGCCCGAGCGGGACGGAACGCTGGCCCCACTCGAACAGATCCGTGTACCGCCGATTCGTGATCACGATGTAGGCCAGGGCATGCCCCGTGCTGGCGACGGTCTCGACAGCATCCTCGGTGGCACCGGCAGGCAGGTGTGCCTCGAGCACCCCGATCGCCTCGCCGCGGGCCGTAACCGGCACATACACACTCGTCCGGGCCGAGGATCGGCACACCCGCACCCGCTGTGTCCGCAACACCCACCCGTGGACGGTGCCATCCGTCGGCACCCGTTCCATCGTATTTCCGCCCGTCCCGTCACCATCGGGAAACCGCGCCAGGCAACCGCCCGCATAGTCCGCGATCAGGAAGGACACCCCAAACGCGCCGATCATCCGGGTCAGCTCACCCGCCACCGCGTGCACCGCGTCGGCGGGCGCGGCGCGTTCCACCGCCGTCAGCAGCTTCCGTAAATCGACCGTTCCAGAAGGTGCCACTCCTCTCACGCTAGTCAGCGCCGCGACAACCGGCACGCTGGGCTATCGGGCTCACACCTTCAGCTTGTCGCTTAACCTCTTCCGGTCACACTTCGTGATAGGTGATGGTGATCCGGGATGCCCCGGCGTGTCACCATGGCATAAAACAACCTCCCGTTGATCATTCCTTCCCGCCAAGGAAATCATGATCAAATAGAAGGTCGCGGCGCGACAGCTCGGCCCACAATGTCCCCGCGGTCGAATACCCGAATGTGGTGGGTCGACTCCGAGGGGAGCCCCCTGCCGCTGCCCGACCCGGCGGAGCGACGTACTGTTCGAGCTCGCCGATGCCGTGCTGTGCTGTGCGCGGACGGTCCGGTACACGACCTGGTCGGCCTGCCCTCGGCCCCCGACAAGCACCGTCGGGACCACGGGACACTCTGTGACGGAATCATCCACAGCCGTCTCGACGTGAACCGTCTGCGCCGGTCACCGACCAACCAGCCGCTCCCGCGGGCCGCGGACAGCCGGATCATCCCGGAGACGGACATCCGAAGAGTGTGCGAACGAAGCGATGACATCGCTTCCACCCTGTTTTCGACGTCACGGCCCCGCCCGCCGACACCATCCCCACCCCGGCAGACCTCACACCCTCAGCGAAGCCAGAACCCGACAGAAACGCTAATGATGTTGTCAGAGCCGTCGCCCCTAGGATTTTCGGTGAGCTCGCCATCCGGGCCAGACATCACAGCCCCAGCAAAACAACACAAAAGACAGTAAACCAGCCCAACCAGCCCAACCAGCCCAGCGAAGCTTCCCAAAAGGCGGCAACCCACCCCAACCATAAAACCGTGGGGAGTGCCGGGGGCATGACGCCCCCTGCTCGAATCCGCCCTCACCCGGATGGAACAGCAGGTCGCTGGCCTGCCCCGGGCGCCGTCATACACCTGGACGGCGGCTACGACGGCCAGCCGTCCCGGGATGTGCTCACCACCCACAGACTCGTCGGCCGGACCGGGCCCGGCATGGAAGTCGGCGATGATCGTAAGTGCCGCCGGCCGGGGCGTCGGGGTCAGCCACCCGCGTGCCCCTGATGAGCCACGTCGGCCCGTCGGCGAAGTCGCGGATGGCGCGAAGAACGCGGCGGACGGCTCGCCGGCGCGGTGGGCGCCGAAGGCTGCCTCGTGGGCGTAGCCCTCGTTCAGGCAAATCGGTCGGGCTGATCGGGGTTCCGGACGAGCTGCGAACCGCAGGGTGGCGGGCTCGGCCGTGGCGGGCTCGGCCGTGGCGGGCTTGGCCGCGAGCGACGTCCGGCCATCCAGCAACGCTGCGTCGATGAACTCGCGGTTGCGTTCGGCGGGGACGTCGAACGCAACCGCGACGGTATACATGAACAGACCTTTCAGGGACGGATGGTCAACAGCGGCCGGCTGGGGCCTTCGCCGACGCCCGAGCGCTCGATCGCGGCGGCGACGGTCGCAAGCTCGTCGTCGTCGAGCGTCAGGTCCGCCGCGCCGGCCCAGTCGGCGATCTGCGTAGGGCGGCGCGCGCCGACGATCGCGGCGGTCACCCCGGGCCAGCTCAGCGTCCAGGCGATCGCCGCGGCGCTGGTGGTGATCCCGCGCGCCTCGGCGACGGCGGCCAGGGCGGCAGCGACCTCGAGGTTGGCGGCCAGGGCCGCGGTGAAGTCCGGGTGCCGAGCGCGCCAGTCGTTGTCGGGCAGCGCCGCGACGCGCGCGGCGCTGAACGCGCCGGTGAGCAGGCCCGAGGCCATCGGCGAGTAGACGATGACGCCGGTGCCGTGCGCCGCGGCCCAGGCCAGCTCGGGAACCGCCCCCCGGTGGATCGCGGAGAACAGCGGCTGGATCACGTCGACATGGGCCACCCGCTCGGCGCGCTCCAGCAGATCGGCTGTGTGGTTGGACAGCCCGATCGCGCGGACCTTGCCCTCGGCCTTGAGCTGCGCCATCAGGGCCCAGTACTCCTCGAGCGGCGTGCCGCCCGGCTGGTCGGGATCGCCGGCCGCGGCACCCACACCTCCGAGCGGCTGCCCGTCCCCGGGCCAGTGCACCTGGTAGAGATCGATCGCCTCCACGCCCAGCCGCCGCAGTGAGCCCTCCATCTCGTGCCGCACGCTGTCCGGCCGCATGACCCTGCGGATCGGCGCGTCCGGGCCGTCGCCGTCGCGGATGAGACCGCACTTGGTGAAGACCGCGGGCCGGTCGGCGGCCGGCAGCGTGCGCAGCGCCCGGCCGACGACGTCTTCGGAGTGCCCGTTGCCGTATGCCGCAGCGGTGTCGATCCATGTCAGGCCGGCGTCGACGGCGCGGTGGATCGCGGCGATCGAGTCGGCGTCGTCCTGCGGTCCCCAGGCGAAGCTCCAGTCGCCACCGGAGATCGCCCAGGCGCCGAAACCGACGCGGCTGATGCGCAGGCTGGTGGTGCCGAGGGGAAGCGTCGAGAGCGTCATGGCGGCATCGTGTGCCCGGCCCGGAGCGCGGGCCAAAGCGCTGTCGGCCCCAGGGCGGACGATCCTGGGGCCGGTAACCCCAGGCTGGATGGCGGGTGGATGAAACACAATGCGGACATGGACCGCCGCTCGGAGCTGGGGGCGTACCTGCGCTCGCGTCGCGCGCAGCTACGCCCGCAGGACGTCGGGCTGCCCGGGGGCCTCGGGCATCGGCGGGTGCCGGGACTTCGCCGCGAGGAGCTCGCGTTGCTGGCCGGCGTCAGCGTCGACTACTACATCCAGCTCGAGCAGGGGCGCACAGGTGCGATCTCCCATGTCGTGCTCGACGCGGTGGCCCGCGCGCTGCGCCTGGACGGCTCCGAGCGCGACCACCTCTTCCATCTCGCTCGGCCGGCGCCGGCGCGGCCACATCCGCCGCGAGCCGCTCGAGGCGTCCGACCCGCGCTGCGGCAGATGCTCGACTCGTTCGGCGGCAGCCCCGCCTATATTGTCGGCCCGCACACCGAGGTGCTGGCCTGGAACCCATTGGCGTGCGCCGTCTTCGCCGACTTCCCCCGGCTCCCGCCCGAGCGGCGCGTCAAGGCAAGGCTCGTCTACCTCGACGAGACGTGGCGCGACCTGTACGACGACTGGGAACAGAAGGCCGACGACCTCGTCGCCTACCTTCGCTACCAGGCCGGCCGCGACCCCGACGATCCCGACCTGGCCGCGCTCGTGGGCGAGCTGTCGGTCAAGAGCGAGGACTTCCGCCGCCGCTGGAGCCGCTACGTGGTGCGGGACAAGACCCATGGCACCCTCCGGCTGAACCACCCGCTCGTCGGTCCCCTCGACCTGTCGTGGGAGACCCTTCGTTCCACCGGCGAAGAGCACCACGTGCTGATCGTGTACTTCGCCGAGCCGGACTCGCCATCCGAAGGCGCGCTGCGGCTGCTGGGTAGCTGGCAGGCCGAGGGCAAGCCGCCCACCGGCGCAGGGGCACGGGGTGCGGCGATGAACTCGGCCGGGTCGGTGGCGACAGCGTCCAGCCGTCCAACCGACCCACGATGCTGATCGTAACGCGGGAATACTGCGCTGCTTCCGTCGGTCACGCCCGCCGGCGCACCCCCGCACCAACAGCCCCCGCCCGCCGACCAGCCCACCCGGACCGCCCCCGCCAGCCACCGCATCGACCAGCATCCGCACGGCCCGGGCAAGACGGCGCGGCGACCGCGCTCATCACCTCGCCATGCTGTTCACCGCCCACCCGGCACGGACCAGCCGGACAGCGCGACCTGACCCGGTTCGGGCGCCGTTCGCCGTCACCCGCCACGCGGCGAACGGCACCCGAACCATCCGCGCCACTACCCACAGCCCCCCGCAGGATCACGATCCGGCTCGATGGGACCACGCTCGCCGGGCACCAACCAGTGGGCACGAGCACACCCTGGTCGTAACATACCGACAGGATAAAATTACGGAGAGGCAGCGAAGCCAGTCACTGCCCCGAACGCAGACATAAACACTCAGCTCATGCCATAGCGTACGAAGATCACTTGGCTAGGCTCAACCCCCAAGCAAAGCGAAGCTGCCCAAAGGACAGCAAGCCACCCCAACCATAAAACCGTGGGGGGTGCCGGGGGGCTCGGCCCCCCCGGCAGACATCCCGGCCCCCGGGGAAGCCCCCCGCAGGGGGGCGACCAGCACGAGCCAGCTCGTGGGCGAGGGGGGAGTTGAACCCCCACGTCCGTCAGGACACACGGACCTGAACCGTGCGCGTCTGCCATTCCGCCACTCGCCCGAGTGCGACTATCACGCTATCACGCGATCCACACCGCCCGAGCCGTGGGCGGCGCTCAACCGGAAGCATACGATCTCAGTGCCGGTAGCAGGCCGGGGGAGGAGGGGAGGCCGAGATGGGCGTGCTACAGCGCTTTGAGCGTCGCCTGGGCGGCCTCGTCGAGGGCGCGTTCGCCAAGGTCTTCAAGGGCGGTGTCGAGCCGGTCGAGATCGCAAGCGCGTTGGCTCGTGAGACCGATGACCGGCGCGCCAACAGCGCGAACCGGGTGCTCGTCCCGAACGAGTTCGCGGTCGAGCTTGCCACCAGCGACTTCGCCCGGCTTGCTCCTTATACGCGAGCGCTTTGTGACGAGCTGGCCGAGATGGTTCGGGAGCATGCCGCCGAGCAGCGGTACACGTTCGTGGGGCCGGTGGGGGTACGGCTGGCCGAGGCTGACGACCTGGATGTCGGGGTGTTCCGTATCCGTAGCAGTGTTGCCGCGGCGGATCCCGGCGCGGTGGCTGGCAGGCGTGCGGCGGGGCGGTCGCGGCCGATGCCGCCGGGGGCGCCTCGGCTTGTCGTCTCGACCAAACCGGGGCCTGATGGCCGGGGCAGCGGGGAGGAGCGCGAGTACCCGCTGGACATCGAGGTCACGGTCATTGGACGCAGCGTCGAATGTGATATCCGTCTCAATGACACCGGGGTGTCCCGCCGGCACGGCGAGGTGCGTCGGATGCCCGACGGGCAGTTCGTCTATATCGATCATGGTTCGACCAACGGGAGCATCGTCAACGGCCGGGCCGCCAGTCAGGTGAAGCTCGTCAACGGTGACCAGATCGAACTGGGCGCGACGATCCTGGCCTTCCGGCGGGACGATCAACGGGGCGCTGACAGGGGCCGGGCCGCCGGGCGTGTCCCGGCGGGCGCGCAGGCTCCCGCAGGCGCGCCGCCGGGTCCGGCGGGCGCGTACCCTCCCGTCCCGGTGCCGCCGGCTCCACCTGGTGACCCGCGGGGCCGGCCTGCCGAGCCCCGCCGCGGTGATCCGCGCCAGGGCGTCCCTCCCGGCTCCCCTGGCGGCTACCCGCCTTCGCCCCCGCCGGCGGATCCCTATCGGGGCGACCCATACCGTGGTGGCGATCCCTATCGGGGCGAGCCGCGGCGTGGCGG
>NZ_JWIO01000026.1:51933-55271 GCF_001017755.1 Protofrankia coriariae | reverse complement strand
CCCGCCCGCGCCGGCGGGTCCGTATCGTGACGATCCGTATCGTGACGACCCGCGTAGAGGTGGCCCCCCTGGCGGCTATCCGGCCCCTCCCGCGGAACCGCCGTACCAGGGCGGTGGACGCCCGGGCAGAGGTCAGCCCGCGGGAGGTCGACCGGGGGATCCGTATGGTGGCGGTTCCCGCTACGACGATCCGTACGGGGAGAGGGAGGGCCAGTATCGTGGCGGCAACCCGTACGACCAGCTCGGCGGCCGGCCTCCCGGTACTCCGCCGAGCGGCTACGGCCCGGGTACGCCACCGGGCACGCCTGCCGCGGGTGCGCCCGGTCGTGGCGGCCAGCCCGGCTACGGCGGCCAGCCCGGCTACGGCGACCCACGGCAGGGTGACCCACGGCAGGGTGACCCACGGCGCGGTGCCGCGCCGGTGCGGCCGGACGACGCCGACCTGTACGAGCAGGAGACTCAGCGTCCGGGCCGGGTCCCCCCTGGGGAGGGCCGGCGTCCACCGGAGCGGGATCCCCACGGCGACCGTCCCGCCGGGCCGGGAGCAGCGGATCCGGACGAGCGCGCCTGGTAGGACGCCGTGAGCGGATCCGGACCCAGCGACCTGGTCCTCCTGGTCGTGAAAATCAGCTTCCTGGCGCTGTTGTGGCTGTTCGTGCTGGCTGCTGTCCGTGCGGTGCGCGCGGACATGTTCGGGCCGACGAAGCGTCAGCGGCAGAGCGTCCAGGGGCTGGGCCGCCCAACGCCCGCCCAACCGGCGCCGGCGCACCCGGCACCGCCACCCGCTGGGCCGCAGAACGCGTCTCCCAATCGGCGGGCGCGCACACCAAGCAAGCTGGTCGTCACGAAGGGGCATCTCGCGGGGACGATTCTTCCGCTCGGACCGACGCCTGTCACCATCGGACGTGCGCAGGACTCGACTCTGGTGCTGGAGGACGACTTCGCATCCGCGAGACATGCAAGACTCGTCCCCCACGACGGCCAGTGGTTCGTCGAAGATCTGGGCTCGACCAACGGTACTTACCTCGACCGCACGAAAGTGACCAGTCCCATGCCGGTTCCTCTCGGCGCGCCGGTCAGGATCGGGAAAACCGTCCTGGAGCTTCACCGGTGAGCCTTAGGCTTCACTACGCCGTTCGCTCGGACGTCGGCCACGTCCGAGAAGGCAACGAAGATTCCGCCTACGCGGGCGCTCGGCTACTGGCCGTGGCCGACGGTATGGGCGGTCACGCGGCCGGGGAGGTCGCCTCCTCCACCGTGATCTCCCAGCTGGCCACGCTGGACGACGACGTCGCCAGCGGTGCGGTCCTGGAGGTGCTGACCGAATCGGTGCACCAGGCCAACAACCAGCTGCGTGAGATGTCCGTCAAGGACGGGTCGCTGGAGGGTATGGGCACCACGGTCACCGCCCTGTTGCTCGCGGGGAACCATCTTGGTGTGCTGCACGTCGGCGACTCCCGGGCGTACCTGCTGCGGCACCAGGTGCTCAACCAGGTGACCCATGATCACACACTGGTGCAGGATCTTGTCGACCAGGGGCGGATCACGGCCGAGCAGGCGGACACGCATCCCCAACGGTCGTTACTGATGCGTGCGCTCGACGGCCGCGACGTCGAGCCGGACCTGTCCGTCCGGGAGGCGATCCCGGACGACCGCTATCTGCTGTGCACCGACGGACTGTCCGGTGTTGTGACGGAAATCACCATCCGTGAAGCGCTGCTGCTACCGACGCCTCAGGAGGCCGTCGACCGGCTGGTCGAACTCGCTCTCAAGGGCGGCGGGCCGGACAACATCACCGTTGTCGTCGCCGACATCGTCGAGGACGACGCCGATGACGACGGCCGCCCGCTCGTGGCCGGCGCCGCCGCGGAGAAGCAGACCGTGCCGGGAGCCTTGGCCGCCCGTACCGGGCCGAATCCCCGGTACGGCGACCAGGACTCCCCGGCCGCCAGGGGCGCGCGGATCGGCCGGCACAGCCCCACCACGCCGCGCGCCGAGGGTTCCGACAGCGTGGTGGACGAGGATTCGCCGCCGCTCGCCCGCCGGCCGCCGCCCCGGCCGGCGTTCATCATCCTGTGCACGGTGATCGTCCTGACCATCGCGACCGTCTGGGGCTGGTTCTACCTGCACAGCCGCTACTACGTCGGGGTCGACGACAAACAGGTAGCGATCTTCGAGGGTGTCGAGGGGAGTATCGCCGGCTTCTCCCTGCACCGGCTCAAGGAGCGCTCCCTACCGCTGAACGAGCTCAACGACGACGGGCGCCTGCAGGTGGAGGACGGCTACTCGGCCAGCAGCCTCACCGAGATCCGCGACTATGTCGAGCGGCTGCGGACGCAGTTCGCCGTCACGCACCCGGCCGACTCCGCGGCATCCACGGCGGCACCGACGCCGCTGACGGTGACCGCCACGGCGCAGGCGGGCACCGACGGGGAGAAGAACACCGGAGACGCTCAGGGCCCCCTGGGCGTTGCCACCACCGCCCCGGCGCTCTGTGCCACCGCCCCGGGCCCGAACTGCGTCCCGTCCATCCCAGCGGCCCCGTCGGTCCCGACATCTGGATGACGCCGACAGGATGACTGTTCTCCCTCCGCTTCGCGGCAAGGCGGTCGATCTCACGGGAACCTTCGCCCGGTTCCCGGTACCGGCCGGTGTCCATCTGCCGCCGTACCGTCGGCGAGAACTCTCCCTGCTGTTGTTCGCCGGCCTGCTCGCCACCGCCGCCCTGGCGGCTGTCGTGCTCGCCGTCGACGGAAAGATCACCGCTTCGGTGTTCGTCTACGGCCTGGGCTTCAGCGCGCTGTGGGGGATGGCCCACCTGGCCGTGCGCCGGTTCGCGCCGGCCGCCGACCCGATACTGCTGCCGCTGGTCGCGGCCCTCAACGGCCTCGGCCTCGTCATGATCTACCGGCTGGACCTGGCCAAGATGGATGCCGCCGAGAAAGCCGGCAGGAAGGTACCAGCCGGCGTCGCACCGTTACAGATGGTGTGGACGCTGCTCGCGCTCGTCGTCTTCGTGCTGGTGCTGGCGGTCATCCGGGACCACAAGACGCTGTCGCGCTACGCCTACACGGCGGGGCTGGTCGGCCTGGTCTTCCTGGTGCTGCCCGCGATGCCGGTGTTCGGCGCGACCATCAACGGCGCCCGGCTGTGGCTGCGGGTCGGGCCGTTCACCTTCCAGCCCAGCGAGATCTCGAAAATCATTTTAATGATCTTCTTCGCCGGCTACCTGGTGAACAAACGCGAGGTCCTCTCCGTGGTCTCCCGCTCCTTCCTCGGGATCCACTTCCCGCGCGCCCGGGACCTCGGCCCGGTGCTCGTCGCCTGGCTCGCGAGCC
>NZ_JWIO01000026.1:44990-51926 GCF_001017755.1 Protofrankia coriariae | reverse complement strand
CGCCTGGCTCGCGAGCCTCGGCGTCCTCGTCGTCGAGAAGGACCTCGGCTCGTCCCTGCTCTTCTTCGGCATGTTCCTGGTGATCCTCTACGTCGCGACCGAACGGGCGTCCTGGGCGCTCATCGGGCTCGGCCTGTTCTCGCTCGGCGCGGTCATCTCCTACCAGTTGTTCGGGCACGTCCAGGTCCGGGTGGACGGCTGGTTACACGCGTTCGACGGTGACAATCCCACCAGCACCTCGTTCCAGCTGGTGCAGGGCCTGTTCGGGTTCGCCGCCGGCGGGATCACCGGCACCGGGCTCGGGCAGGGCAGCCCGCAGCGGGTCCCCTTCGCCAACACCGACTTCATCGTCGCGAGTATCGGTGAGGAACTCGGCCTCGCCGGAATCATGGCTATCCTCGTCATCTACGGACTGGTCGTCACCCGCGGCCTGCGGGCCGCGCTCGGCGCCCGTGACCCGTTCGGCAAGATGCTCGCGACCGGCCTTGCCGCCTCGTTCGCCCTCCAGGTGTTCGTGCAGGTCGGCGGTGTCATGCGGCTCATCCCGCTGACCGGTCTGACCCTGCCCTTCATCTCCTACGGAGGCTCTTCGATCGTCTCGAACGCGGCCATCATCGCGCTGCTGCTGCGGATCAGTGACTCCTACCGCAGGCCCGGCCCGGCCACCCCGGCCGCGCCGCTGTTCGACCCGAACGCCGTCGCCGACAGCCCCACCCAGGCGGTGCGGACGACGTGAACGCACCCATCCGCAAGGTCGCCGTCGCCTGCCTGGTGCTGTTCACCGCCCTGCTGGTCAACGCCAACTGGCTGCAGGCGAAGCAGGCTGGCGAACTGCGTCACGAGCCGAACAACGCCCGTCAGATCACCGAACGGCTCGAGCGGGAGCGCGGCTGGATCGGCGTGGCCGGCGGGCAGGCGATCGCGAGCTCGGTGCCGTCCGATGACGAGTACAAGTACCAGCGGCAGTACCCGGCCGGGAAGCTGTATTCCGCCGTCGCCGGCTACTACGGCCTGTACACTTCCGCGGGCCTGGAGCGCTCCCAGAACGACTTCCTCTCCGGAGAGGACGACCGCCTGTTCGTTTCCAAGGTTTCCGACCTGGTGACCGGACGCAAACAACGGGGTGGCAGTATCGTCACCACGCTGGTACCCCGGATCCAACAAATCGCGACCACCGCGCTCGGCAACCGTAAGGGGGCGGTCGTGGCGCTCGACCCGAAGACCGGCGAGATCCTTGCGATGGTGACCAGTCCGACATACGACCCGACACCGTTGGCCAGCCACGACGAGGCCGCGGCCGGCAAAGCTGCCCAGGCGCTCAACACCGACCCGGACAAGCCTCTGCTCAACCGCGCGACCCAGGAGACCTATCCGCCCGGCTCCACCTTCAAGGTGATCACCGCGGCAGCCGCGCTCAACGCCGGCCGTCAGCTTGAGGAACGTATCGCCGCGCCCGACACGCTCCCCCTGCCGCAGAGCAGGACCATGCTGCCGAACTTCGACAACGAACGCTGCGGGGACGGCCAGACAGACACCCTCATCCACGCCCTGACGATCTCCTGCAACACGGCGTTCGCCCAGCTCGGCATGGATCTCACCGACGACACCCTGCGCGCCCAGGCCGAGGCGTTCGGTTTCAACTCCACCATCCCCGACTTCCCCCTGCCATTGGTGCCCAGCGTGTACCCGCCCCAGCAGCTCGACGGGGCGCAGACCGCGCAGTCCGCCATCGGGCAGTTCGACGACCGGGTCACTCCGCTGCAGATGGCCCAGGTCGCCGCCGCCATCGGCAACAACGGGGTGATGATGCGGCCGTACATCGTCTCCGAGCTGCTTGGCCCGGACCTCAAGGCGATCAGCCGCACCGAGCCGGAGGTCTACAAACGCCCCGTGAGCCCGGACGTCGCAGCCGACCTGAACACGATGATGCAGAGCGTGGTCAGCAACGGCACCGGTAGCAAGGCGCGGATCCCCGGTGTCGCCGTCGCCGGCAAGACCGGCACCGCCGAACACGGTGACAACGAGCCCCCGCACGCCTGGTTCATCGGCTTCGCGCCCGCCGCCAACCCGAGCGTGGCCGTCGCGGTCGTGGTCGAGGACGGCGGCGGGGAGCTCGGCACCGGCGGCGCGGTAGCCGCGCCCGTGGCCCAGCAGGTCATGAAGGCCGCATTGGACGTTCGACAGTGACCGGCCCACCGTCGCCAGGCGTCCCGGGGCCGGGCCCGGGTCTGCCGGGATCAGGCGTTCCGGCAGCGCGGATTCCCCCGGGACCGGGCGTTGCGGCGCAGGGCGGGCCGGCCGTGCCGCCCGGCGGGCCCGCCTCGTCACCGGCCACCGCGCAGCCGTTCGGCGCCTCGCCAAAGGGCATCGTCCTCGACGGCCGCTACCTCCTCGAGGGACGTATCGCCACCGGCGGGATGGGCGAGGTGTGGCGGGGCCTCGACCGCACCCTCGGGCGTCCCGTCGCCGTGAAGCTGCTGCGCCCGGAGTACGCCAGCGACGAGCTGTTCCTGGTCCGCTTCCGCGGCGAGGCCCGGCACGCCGCCCGGGTGTCGCATCCGGGTGTGGCGTCCGTCTACGACTACGGCGAGGTCGTCACCGATGGTGATCGTCCGACCGCCTATCTGGTAATGGAGCTGGTCGAGGGCGAGCCCCTGTCGGCGTTGCTGCACCGGGAGAAGCGCCTGTCCCCGGAGAAGACCCTGGACGTGCTCGGGCAGGCCGCCGACGCCCTGCAGGCCGCGCACACCCTGGGCGTCGTGCACCGGGACGTCAAACCCGGCAACCTGCTGCTGCGAACCGACGGCGCGATCAAGGTCACCGACTTCGGGATCGCGCGCGCGGTGGACGCCGCGCCGCTGACCGCCACCGGGATCATGATGGGTACCGCCTACTACGTCTCCCCCGAGCAGGCCTCCGGCCGGACGGTGACCCCGGCCAGCGACGTGTACTCCCTCGGTGTGGTGGCCTACGAGTGCCTGGCCGGCCGGCGGCCCTTCGACGACCGCAACCCGATCGTGGTCGTGATGGCGCACCAGCAGGACGACCCCCCGCCGCTGCCGCCCGACGTCCCCGAGCCGGTGCGCAACCTCGTCCAGGCGGCGATGGCCAAGGACCCGGCCCAGCGGCCGTCGTCGGCCGGCTCGTTCGCCCGCACCGCCGCCACGATCCGTCGCAACCTGTGGAACGCGGACATGACCCGCCGGGCCGGCGGGNCCCGCCGGGCCGGCGGGCCGGCGGCCGCACCCCGGTCGGACCCCGCCGGGGATTCCACCGGGCGGTGGCCCGGACCGACGGGAGCACCCGGGCCGGGCACGGGCGGGGCGGGGACCGACGGGGATCGGCCACCGTCCTGGACCCGCCGGCACACCCGGGACGACAGCTTCCCCGAGGAGAACCGGCCGTATCGGGACGCCCGGCCGTCCTGGGACGCCGGCGCCGCCCACGACGGCCGTCAGCCTGGCCAGGAACCGCCGGGGACGTCGGCGGGCACGCCCCCGGGTGCCTGGGGCACCCCGCCCCGGCCGCCCACGTCCGGCGGCCGATACCCGGCGGACGGCTACCCACCCCCCGGGCACCGGGAGGCCGGCCATGCCGGTGCGAGCTCCGGTGCCGGCTACGACACCGGTTATGAGACCGGCTACGAGGCCGGTGGCTATGACGCCAGCTACAACACGGGCTACGACACCGCGAGCCGGCCGGACATCCGGCCGACGAACGTCGCCCGGCTCCAGCCGCCCGGCAACCGCCCGACCTCCACGCTGCCGCCGTCGGACGCGCGGGGGGCCCGGCGACGACGCCTCCGTGGCCGGGCCGCGGGGGGCCCGGCGTCCGCGGGCAGGCGACGGCTATCACTTCCAGTACTGATAGCACTACTGATCGCCACAGTTGCGATCACCGCGCTGGTCACCCGGTCGATCGCCGGATCCAGTGGATCATCCGAAGGCGCGCCGGCCCTGACCCGGGCGGTGCACGGACCCGGATCCGAAGATGGCATCGTCACCGGTGACAGTACGACCGGGACCGACGGTGTCACGGACGGCATCCGGATCACCGGCGGCCTGGGCGGCCATACGACCGCAACCGGGCCAGATGTCCGGGAAGCGTCCGCGGGTACCGGCCCGGGAAGCGGAAAGGCGAGCACGGGTGGCAGTCGTGACTGAGGCGTTCGGAACCGAACCTCGCCTGGTGGGCGGGCGCTACGAGCTGGGCGAGGTCCTCGGGTACGGCGGCATGGCCGAGGTCTACCGCGGCCGGGACGTCCGCCTCGGCCGCGAGGTCGCGGTCAAGGCGCTGCGGGCCGACCTCGCCCGGGACCCGACCTTCCTGGCCCGCTTCCGCCGCGAGGCGCAGTCCTCGGCCGCCCTGAACCACCCGGCGATCGTTTCGGTCTACGACACCGGCGAGGATCTGATCAACGGCACGACCGTCCCGTACATCGTGATGGAGTACGTGGAAGGCCGCACCCTGCGGGACGTGCTCCAGCAGGAGGGCCGGTTCAGCGAACGCCGGGCCATGGAGATCACCTCCGACGTGTGCGCGGCCCTGGACTACAGCCACCGGATGGGGATCATCCACCGGGACATCAAGCCCGCCAACGTCATGCTGTGCCAGGACGGCTCGGTCAAGGTGATGGACTTCGGCATCGCCCGGGCGACCACCGCGACCACGTCCAACATGACGCAGACCGCCGCGGTGATCGGCACCGCCCAGTACCTGTCGCCGGAACAGGCCCGCGGCGTCCGGGTGGACGCGCGCAGCGACGTCTACTCGACGGGTGTGCTGTTCTACGAGCTGCTGACCGGGCAGCCGCCGTTCCGTGGCGACTCACCGGTGGCCGTCGCCTACCAGCACGTGCGGGAGAATCCGCAGCCGCCGTCCAGCCACGACCGCGCCATCACGCCCAACGCCGACGCGATCGTGTTCAAGGCGATGGAGAAGGATCCCGACCACCGCTACTCCACCGCCGGGCTGATGCGGGACGACCTCGAGCGGGCCCTGGCCGGCCGGCCCATCTACGCCCCCCAGCTCGACAGCGACCAGCTCACCACCCGGCTGGGTGCCTCACCCGCGGTCACCGCGGGGACACACATGATCTCCCGCGGCCGCGGCCCCTACGACGACGGCCCGGACGACCCCTACGGCCGCACCGGCGCCTACGACCGGACCGGCGGCTACGGGACGGGCGGTTACGACCGGGCCGGCTTCGGCGGCCCCGGGGGAGGCGACAGCGGGCCGCTGCCGGAGAAAAGACGTTCGGACGCCTGGAAGTACATTCTCGCCGGCCTGTCCGTGGTGGCGGTGTTCGTCGTCGTCACCATGATCGCGACCAACATGCTCGGCGGCGGGGGCGGGAACGGCGGCAACACCACCGCCGACACCGCGACGATCCCGACGAACCTCATCGGGCAGAAGTTCGAGACGGCCAAGAACAGCCTGAGCTCCGCCGGCTTCACCAACATCGTCTCAAAGGTCGTCGAGAACAACGAGCCGAAGGATCTGGTGGTCGAGGTCGACCCGGCCCCGGGCACCGCCGCCTCGAAGAGCGCGCCGATCACCCTCAGCATCTCGAAGGGGCCGGGTGACCTCGCCGTTCCGGACGTGGCCGGGCTGACCCAGGCCGCGGCCACCGCCAAGCTGAAGGAGGCCGGGCTGACGGTGAAGACCTCCGCCTTCACCGACGCGACGACCCGCCGAGCCGGGCTGGTCGAGTCCAGCGACCCGGCGGCGGGGACGTCGATAGCCCCCGGCGAACAGGTGATCATCTATGTGGTGAGCACGCAGGCGACCGTCCCGAACGTGACGGACCAGCCCGTCGACCCTGCCAAGATCGAACTGGAGCGCTACGGCTTCAGGGTCGTCCAGCAGGCCGTCGCGAGCAGCAAGCCGACGGGCACCGTCGTCTCCCAGAGCCCCGGCGGCGGCTCGGCGGCCCGCGGATCGACCGTGACGCTCTACGTCGCCCAGCAGCAGGCCATCAACACCCAGACGCCCACACCGTCACCGAGCGCCACCGCGACTCCGAGCAAGACACCGTCGCCGAGCCCGAGTTCAACCGGCGGCGGCCTCGGCGGCCTGCTCGGCTGACGGGGCCCCTGCCGGCTCTGATCCCTCCGTCAGGCGAAAGCCGCCTGGCGGAGGGTCTCGACCTCGGCCGACAGCGTCGGCGCGGCCGACAGCGCGGCGTCGTCCCCGCAGACCGACAGCCAGCGGGCCAACAGCAGATGACCACCCTGCGTAAGCACTGACTCCGGGTGGAACTGGACGCCCTCCAGCGGGAGGGTCCGGTGTCGCATCGCCATCACCACACCGCTGTCGGTCCAGGCGGTGACCTCGATCTCCGCCGGGAGAGTCGCCCGGTCCACGGCGAGCGAGTGGTAACGGGTTCCGATGAACGGCGACGGCAGGTCCGCAAGCACCCCGACCCCGCGGTGGCGCACCACGGACGTCTTGCCGTGCAGCAACTCGGGTGCCCGGCCGACCGTCGCGCCGAAGGCGACCCCGAGGGCCTGATGCCCCAGGCACACCCCGAGCATGGGGATGCCGGCCGCCGCGCACGCCCGGATCATCGGCACGCTGACCCCGGCCGCCTCCGGCGTGCCCGGGCCGGGTGACACCAGCACCCCGGCGACGCCGAGAGCGGTCAGCTCGTCGACGTCGACCTCGTCGTTGCGGCGGACGACGCTGTCCGCTCCAAGCTGGCCCAGGTACTGCACCAGGTTGAACACGAACGAGTCGTAGTTGTCGACCACCAGGATTCGCATGATTCTCCTCTTACCACCGAATCCGCCGCGGGATCCGGTGGATCCTGGCGCGGGATGTGGCGGTGACCGGCCCGTGAGCGCCCGGGGCGGCCACCGTCGGTCAGTTGCCGTAGGTCAGTTGCCGTCGGTGGCGGCCGGCTCGTCGGTGGCAGCCTGCTCGTCAGCGGCGGCC
>NZ_JWIO01000026.1:36394-44981 GCF_001017755.1 Protofrankia coriariae | reverse complement strand
TCAGCGGCGGCCTGCCGCTGGGCCTTTGCCCGCTCCTCGTCACGCAGCGCGCGGCGCAGCACCTTGCCGATCCCGATCTTCGGTAGTGACTCCGTCCGGAACTCAATGATCTTCGGGACCTTGTAGGCGGAGAGCCGTTCGGAACAGTACGCCCGCACATCGTCGACGGTAAGCGACGTACCGGGCCGCAGCACCAGGAATGCCTTCACCGTTTCGCCACGGTACGCGTCCGGGATACCGATCACCGCGGTCTCGGCAACCTCGGGAATCCCGGCGAGCACATCCTCGATCTCGTTGGGCGAGATGTTGAACCCGCCCGCGATGATGAGCTCCTTCTTCCGGTCGACGATCTCGAACCAGCCGGCGGTGTCCATCCGGGCGACGTCACCGGTGGACAGCCATCCGTCGTCGCTCAGCACGGTCCTGGTGGCCTCCGGGTTCCCCCAGTACCCGGCGAACACCTGCGGGCCACGGATGAGCAGTTCTCCGGGCTCCCCCACCGGCACTTCCCGCGTGTTGTCCTCCAGGTCGACGATCTTCGCTTCGGTGGACGGGAAGGGCAGGCCGATCCAGCCGGGGCGAAGCTGGCCGCGCAACGGACCGGCATGGGTCACCGGGGACGCCTCGGTCATGCCGTAGCCCTCGACGACCGGGGTACCGGTCGCGCCCTCCCACTGCCGCTGCAGCTCACCGGGCAGCTTCATCGCGCCGGAAATGCACCCTCGGATCGAGGTCAGGTCGACGTTCTTCGACCGGGGATCGTCCAGCAGCGCCCGGTAGATCGGTGGCACGCCCGGGAAAATGGTCGGACGGTGCCTGGCGATGGCGTCGAGTACCAGGGTCACGTCGAATTTCGGTACGAGCACGACATGCCCGCCGATCAGCATTCCCACCGTCATGCACAATGTCAGCCCGTACGCGTGGAACATCGGCAGGACCGCGAGGACGGCCTCCCGCCCGACCTGCGCGTCGGCGAACCATGCCCGGCACTGCACAGCATTGGCGACAAGATTACGATGGGTCAGCATCGCGCCTTTGGCCGGACCGGTCGTCCCCGTGGTGTAGAGCAGGATCGCGACATCGGACGTGGCCACCGGCACCGACGTCCGCACCGGCGCGGCCCGGCCGCCCCGGTACACGTCGAGGAAAGCGTGGGCGCGGGCGCCGGCGGGCAGCTCCGTCACGATTTCGGCACGCTTCCGGCGGGCCGGTGGAATGGGCAGTCGTAGCAGCAACTGGTCTTTTCTCGGCAGAAAGTCGGGAATCGACGTGGAAATCACCTCGCGAACCCTGGTCCGGCCGGAGCGGCGGGCCGCCTCCACCACCGCGTAGGCGCGGTCCAGACACACCACGTACTCGGCTCCACAGTCGGAGAGCTGGTGGGTCAGCTCGGCCTCGGTGTAGAGCGGGTTGGCCTCGGCCACGACCGCGCCCAGCCGCAGCACGGCATAGAAGGCAATCACGTGTTGCGGACAGTTCGGCAGAATGAGCGCCACCCGGTCACCGGCGGCGACACCGAGCTTCGCCAGGCCACCGGCGAACGCGTCAACATACTCGCGAAGCTGGCTATAGGTCAGCGTCGTCCCGAAGAAGGAGATCGCCGGGTTCGAGGGAAACTCCGCGGCAGCGTTCTCGAACATCTGACCCAGCGTGATATCAGAGATCTCGACCTCGGCGGGGACGCCGTCAGCGTACGACGACTGCCACGGCCGGTCAGCATAGGTGACGGTCTCGAGCGTGCCGGTCTCCCGCTCGGTTGTCGATCCACCAGGCATCGCGGACACCTTCCTTGTCGGACTGCGGTTGGGCGTCATTCTGGCAAGGAAACGACAGGGAAACAGCTCCCGGGAGGCGCGATTTCTCCGATCACCGGCACGCGCGGCTCCCGTGGCCGCCACAGCGGCGTCCACGACGGTATCCACCGCCGTATCCACGGCAGCAGCCCACAACGTATCGACGATATTGCCACGTTTCGTCACCGGGACTCGTCGTCCGCGCCGGACGAGGCGCCCGTGCCTCCCCCGGCGCCGGCGTGGACGCGGCGCGAACGAGCCGGCTGTGAACCACCACGCCGGGCCCGGGGCCAGGGCCAGGGAGCCCGCCGGACACCGCCCCGATCACCTGGAACACCCGCGGTGCCGAAGCCTCCGAAGCGGTCGGACCGTCCCGGATCCCGACTCCTGCAGGTGAGCACGCACGATCAGGAGCATCCACTTTCGCCCCTTCGGGTGCCCCGGCGCATCCCGGCGCAGTGGATGTCTACCCTGTGAAACGGGCGATCCGCACCCGCGCGGCCATCCGGCCCAACCGGCGGCGCGGGTGACACTTCGCCCACGGAGATCATACAGTGCACCGAGGAGCTCTGAAGTGCCCGTTTCCCGGCGTCGCAAGAAGAAGTCGACCAGCGCACCACCCCAGACCACCCAGTTGCGCAAGCGCAAGCCACCGTCGCCCCCCTGGATGGGCGCGCTGATCCTTGCGCTCTTCCTGATCGGGATCGCCTGGCTGCTCGTCTACTACTTCTCCAACGGCGACATCCCCGGGATGGGCAGCCTCGGCGCCTGGAACATCCTCATCGGCTTCGGTTTCGTCGTGGTCGGCCTCGGCGTCTCCACCCAGTGGCGCTAGGCCTTCGCCAGCAGGCCTTTCTCCGGGGAATCCTCGACCTTCCGCGGATCCGTCGACCTTCGGTGGATTCGCGTCCGCGCGGGCGTCCGCGCCGGCGGGTGTCCGTGCCAACGGGTGTCCGCCGGGCGGATCCGGCCGAGGATCCGGTTGGCCACCGGGCGGCCCGCGCCGCCTAACGGGCGGAACTTCCACCGGTGTCATTCATCCCCAACGGTTGTCCACAGTGTGGATATCGCTGCGGGTGAACATCGCTGCCGGTGAACATCCGTTCCGGCGGGACGCCGCCGCGGGCAACACCACGGCGCGCCGGACACCCGGGGACGCAACGGTCAGGACACCGGAGTTGGCCCAGGCTCGCCCGCGGCATCCTCGGCCCGGATGACGTGCATGACCGCGTTGATGAGAGCCAGATGGGTGAACGCCTGCGGGAAGTTCCCCAGGTGCCGGCCGGTGCTCGGGTCAAGCTCCTCCGCGTAGAGGTCCAGCGGGCTTGCGAAGCTCAGCAGGCGCTCGCAGTGCTGCCTGGCACGGACCACCTCACCGATCTCCACCAGGGCGGATGTCAGCCAGAACGAGCACATGAGAAAGGCACCCTCCGTCCCGGTCAGGCCGTCGTCGGTCTCCTCCACGCGGTAGCGCAGCACCAGGCCGTCGACCGTCAGCTCGTCGGCGATCGCGAGGATCGTCGCGCGTACCCGCGGATCGGTCGGCGGCAGGAATCCCAGCAGCGGCATGAGCAGCAGCGACGCGTCCAGCGCCTTCGATCCGTAACACTGGGTGAAGACTCCGCGCTCGTCGAGACCGTTCGCGCACACGTCGGCGTGTATCTCGTCGGCGACGGCCGCCCAGCGGGCCGCGGTCTTGGCGTCCCCGCGCATCGCCGCCAGCCGCCGGCCCCGGTCGGCGGCGACCCAGCACATCACCTTCGACGAGGTGAAGTGCCGTAGTTCTCCCCGCACCTCCCAGATGCCGCAGTCCGGCTCCCGCCAGTGCTCGGCAGCGGTCTCCACCAGCCTGACCAGCACCGGCCACAGCCGCTCCGAGAGATAGTCACGCGACCGGGTGTGCAGGTAGACCGAGTCGAGGATCGCACCCCACAGGTCGTGCTGGCGCTGGGAGAACGCCGCGTTGCCGACCCGGACCGGGAACGCCCCGTCGTAACCGGACAGATGCCCGAGGACCTGCTCGTCCAGCCGGCTCTCACCACCGACCCCGTACATGATCTGTAGGTCGTCGCCGTTCTCGCAGACGTCCGCGATGAACGAGAAGAAGTCGTTCGCCTCGTAGTCGAGTCCCAGGGTGTACAGGCCCCACAGCGCGAACGTGGAGTCACGGATCCAGCTGTACCGGTAGTCCCAGTTACGCTCACCCTGCGGTGTCTCCGGCAGGGACGTGGTGGACGCCGCGAGCAGCGCCCCGGTCGGGGCGTAGGTCAGACCCTTGAGCGCCAGCGCGCTGCGCTGCAGATGCCCACGCCACGGATGGTCCGGGAAGACCCCGCGGGAGAGCCACTGCCGCCAGAATGCGGTCGTCCGCGTCACCGCCGCGGTCGCCTCCGCGTAGCTGGTGGGCAGGAAGGGGTCGCTGGCCCGCCAGGTCAGGGCCACGAAGGCCGTCCCGCCCTCGGCCAGGGTTGTCCTCGCATGCGCCCGGCGGCCGTCGAAGCCCAGCCGGAGATCCGTCCGTAGCCGCAGGGTCAGGTCGGGATGTGAACGGATCCGTGGGCCGGGCCGCTCCGACGGGCCGCGCCGGCCGTCGTCCGGCCCGCCCCTCGCCGGCACGGCGTCGCCGGCCCGGCCCGTGCCGCCAGGGACGGTGACCGCGCTGCCGTAACCGGCGTCCTCGTAGGCCCAACTCCCCGGCCGGCGGCCGTAGTCGAAGTTGGGCTCGCACAGCAGGGTGAGATCGACACTGCCGTGCTCACAGCGCGCGAGCCGGAGCAGGACGTGTTCGGCGTCCCAGTCCGTCGGGGTACGCCGATGGGTGTTGGACCGCTGCTGGGTACGGTGCCAACGTCCGACGATGAGACAGTCGGTGACGATGAGCCAGCCGTTGGGTGTCTGCCAGGTGGTTTCGAGGATGTTCGTGCCCGGCAGGTACCGGCGCCCGGCCGGGATCATCGTCCGCTCCGGGCCGAACCGGAAACCGCCCGCCGACCGGTCGATGATCGAACCGAACACCGACGGATCATCCGGACGTGGCAGGCACATCCACTCGATGTTGCCGCTCGGGGCGACCAGACATGTGGTCTCACAGTCGGAGAGAAAGCCGTATTCGGCAATGGGCGGAAACGGGCTGACGCTGCCACGCCGGGTGGGCGGCGACACCGTCTGGAATCCGGTCTGGAACGCTGTCTGGGACCCGGTCTGGAACGCTGTCTGGAACGAGGCCACGTCCGCTCTTCTCCTTCTCCGGCCGCAGGCCCCGGCAGCGGGGTGCGGTACACAGGCCAGGCCGTCATCCAAAGCGACGGCGAAAAAGCGGATAGTAATCGTCATGAAGATCGACCCAGTGCAGGCCGGGCGGCGGTCAGCCCGCGCGGGCGGGCGGCGGCGCTGGATGTGCCGCGGGATGTGCTGTGCTGGGCGACATGCGGGATGACGACTTCGACGGCCGGGACATCATCGGCCCACGGCACGCCGATGACGGCCGTACCGGCGCCGACGACGCCCACGACGGCCGTACCGGCGCCGGTGCCGGCTATACCGGTGCCGGTGCCGGCGCCGATGCGGGTGCGGGTGCGGATGCGGGCGATACCGGTGCCGGCCGTGCCGATGACGCCGGCGCGCACGCCTGGTCGCCGCCCTGGTGGCGGGTGGCCGGGTATGCCCTCGCCGGCGCGTTCCTGCTCGCGGTCGCTGCCGTGGGTACGCTCGCCGCCCACCTGGGGTCGCTGGACCGTCCCGGCCGGCTGTTGATCGGGGTCGCGGGGGTGGGGCTGTTGCTGCTGGCCGGCCGGGACGCCCTGGCCCGGCCGGTGCTGCGCGTGGATCAGGGCGGGGTCGACCTGGTGGACGGTATCCACCGGCGGCATCTGCCATGGGCCGCCGTGCTACGGGTGCGTGCCGGCACCCTGACGCACAACCGTCGCGCTGTGCACGTCCGCGTCCTCACGGTCGAGACGATCGACGGCCCGGTCATGCTCAGCCGTCGCCAGCTCGGCGCCGAGCCCGAACGGATCGCCGAGACGGTGGAGGAGATCCGCCTGCGCCTACGCTGACCCGCCGGATCGCCGGATCGCTATTGGACGATCGCCGACAGCGGCGTCGACGTCACCGCGGATGTCCGGAGGGCTGCGGCGAGCAACAGCGCGGCAAGGACAGCGCCCACCGCGACCGCCTGTGCCCACCCGCGGCGCGTCGGCACATAGGCATAGATCACCCCCACCACGAGCCCGGTCACAAGACCGCCGATATGGCCCCACTTGTCGATCCTGGCGATGGTGAACGTGATGATCAGGTTGATGCCGACGATGATGAGGATCGCCGAGGTGTCGGCGCGCAGCCGTCTGGCGATCACGTAGTACGCCGCGAAGAACCCGAACACTGCGGTGGACGCCCCGACCGAGAATGTGTTCCAGCCGTTGATCAGATAACTGAGCGTGTTGCCACCGATGGCGCAGACAACGAACAGGGCGAGATAACGCACCCGTCCGAGGATCTGCTCAAGCTGGGAGCCGAGCAGGTACAGCGCGTACATGTTGAACAGGATGTGCAGGACGCCCGCGTGCAGGAAGGCCGCGGTCAGCAGCCGGTAGTACTCGTCGTTGGCCGCTATGCCCGGACCGTACAGGGAGTAGTCCAGGGTGAAGGTGTTGTCGGGGCCGCTGCCGCTCAGGCCTGGCAGCCCCTGCAGGGCGTACGCGGCCACGCAGAGCCCGATGAGCAGCTGGGTGATCAGCCCGGGATGCCTGATCCTGGCCTGGCCGCCCAACGAGTTGATCGGCCGCCGGGAGGTAGCGCCACGGCGCGACGCCGCGGCGCCCTCCTCCGGGCAGTGGAACCCGACGGCCGCCGGACGCATGCACTCGGGGCAGATCGGGCGCCCGCAGCGCTGGCAGGACACGTAGGTTTCCCGGTCGGCGTGCCGGTAGCAGTAGGGGGCGGGACGAGGATGCGCCGCCGACCCATGATCCGGCTGGCCCGTGGGCCGGGAGCCGGTGGCGGAGGGGGCGTCCGGCGTCCAGCCGTCAGAGGGATCCGAGGACCCATCCGCGGGCCGCCAGCCGGCCGGCTCCGGTGGCTGCCCGGACGCGTGGTACTGCCCGGGCAGCTGATGCCGGCGCGGGCCGGGCGCCCGGACGGCACCCGCATCCACCGCCCGACGGGGATCCGGGACATCCGGTTCCGCAGGCCTCGACCAGGGTGGGTTCATCGCAGCGGTCCCGACACCTTCGCTTCCCCGTCCGCCTTCCCGTTTCCGCCGGCCGCTACGCCTGCCGGCGTTCGACGACGACCTGCGTGACGACGACGTCGCTGGCCGGGCGGTCCTGGGACCCGGTTGGCGCCTTGCTGATCGCGTCGACGATGTCGGTGCCGCTGGTGACCTCGCCGAAGATGGTGTGCTTGCGGTCCAGCCAGTTCGTCGGCGCCACGGTGATGAAGAACTGGGAGCCGTTCGTCCCCGGGCCCGCGTTCGCCATCGCCAGCAGGTACGGACGGGAGAAGCGCAACTCCGGGTGGAACTCGTCGGCGAACTTGTACCCCGGGCCGCCGCGGCCGGTACCCAGCGGGTCACCACCCTGGATCATGAACCCTGGGATCACCCGGTGGAAGATCGTGCCGTCGTACAACGGCGCCTTCTTCTTCTCACCCGTCTGGGGGTCGGTCCACTCCCGCGTGCCCGTGGCGAGACCAACGAAGTTCGCCACCGTCTTCGGTGCGTGGTTCTCGAACAGCAGGATCTCGACGTCACCCTGAGTAGTCTTCAGTGTAGCGTACAGCTCCTCGGCCATGAGCCTCTCTTCCGTCGTACCGGTAGCGGCTGATCGCCGGTGGCGCCGAATGTCGCGTCGTGGGTCCAACGATCGCCGTGCTGGGAATGCTCCGCTGATGGTATGCGTCCGGCCGTATGCGGCCAGCCGCGCGCGACCGATCGCGCGGGAGCGGCCACATGGGATCGGTCGTGTACGCCGCGTTCCGGCAGGGGCCGGCGGCTCTACCGACCCCTGCCGGGCTCGCACTCGCCCCTGCGGGCACCGACAGATCCGTCCTGGCGATATCCAGCGATACACCAGGAGCGAATGTTTTGTCACGATTCGCACACTGGTTGTGCTTAGCTCAATTGTGGGTAGGGGCAGATTCAGCAGACCGTAACGCGAGTTGCACGAAGGGGAGCCGATGAGCGACAAACGAGAGAGCAGACGGTGGCGTGGTCGCGATTCTTCCGTGGCCGAAACGCCTACGGGGCTTCGTTTCGGACCGCTGATGGTGAGCCGGGTCCGTGGTGGTCACGATCCTTCCGCGACCGAAACACCCACGGAACGCCGCTTCGGACCATTGACAGGCCGGGCCCGAGGCGGCCAGGACCCCTCCGCGACCGAGACACCCGGAGGGCCGGCCCAGCAGGCCCTCCGGGCTGGGCGGGCTCGACAGGCCCAGGTTGCCCGGTCGCTGACGGAGAGGATTTCCAGCGCGGCCGGGCACGTGCCCACCGAGAAGATCCCGGCCGCGTCCAGCGCTGTCACCGACCGTGCCGGCAAAGCGGTGACTCAGGCTGCCACCCTCGCCAGCACGATGTCCGAACGTGCCGGGCAACAGATCGACAGGACCCGTTCCCAACGAGCCACCAGCCGGGAGGAAAAAGTGCGTGCCCACACGGAGAAGACACAGCACCTGCTGGAACAGCAGCTGGCCAGAGCCGAGCACAAGCTCCAACGGATACACCGCCGCCGGCGACGCGGCATGACGGCGATCCTGCTGGTCGGCGCCGGCGCGGCAAGTGCCGCCGCGGCGGCCCG
>NZ_JWIO01000026.1:20066-36379 GCF_001017755.1 Protofrankia coriariae | reverse complement strand
GGCCCGCGGCGGCGTCCGACAGCCCCAGCAGGCCGGGCCCGACGACACGACCGCGACAAGGGGTCCTGGGGCCGAATCGCCCGACGAAATCGGCTGGAACGAGAACCCGGAGAGCTCCCGTCCAACAGTGTGAGCAGGTAGCTCAGCACCCCGGGAAACGCTGGACACGGCGTCCGTCCGGGCCTTACGCCAGCATCATCCACGGTCGCGGACGACGGTCAGGGGCAGGCCGACGCGGTAGGCGGCCGGAGCACCCTCCGGTACGGCCGGACGTACCGGACGTACCGGAGGGACCCGCCGGTACGGCGACCCGAGCGGCGGACGCTGGTCCGGTTCGCCGTTGTTGGGCCACATCGCCATCGTGCGTTCAGCCTGCGCGACGATGGTCAGTGACGGATTGACGCCGAGATTGGCCGATATCGCCGCCCCGTCGACGACATGCAGGCCGTCATATCCGAACACCCGCTGATAGGGGTCGACGACCCCACTGGACGGGGAATCCCCGATCGCGGCGCCACCGAGGATGTGCGCCGTCAACGGAATATCGAAAATCTCCGTCAGCGTGCCGCCGGGAAAACCACCGATACGCCGGGCGATCCGCCGGGTCGCGTCGTTACCGGCCGGAATCCAGGTCGGGTTCGGCTCGCCGTGCCCCGGCCTGCTGGTCAGCCCGTGCCCGCCGAACAGGCCCCGCCGGCGGACAACCGTGAGCGAGTTGTCCCGGGACTGCATGACCAGCGAGATCATGGTGCGTTCCGACCAGCGCCACGGCAGCGGCGCGTAGAGGAACAGAAACGGATGACGCAACGCTTCGCCGACGAATGTGAGCCATCGTGGTATCCGCCGGCCGCCGTCCGTCATGAGGGTGGCCAACAGGGCCAACGCGTTGCTGCCCCGGCCGTATCGGACGGGCTCGACATGGGTGTCCGCGGCCGGGTAGAAGGACGACGTTATCGCCACGCCCCTGGTGATCCGCTCGTCCGGATGGAGCCTGGTGGCGCCGATGATGGACTCCGAGTTCGTCCGGGTGAGCACGCCGACCCGCGCCGAAAGCGCTGGCAGCACCCTGGTGTCCCGCATCGTGAGCAGGAGCCGCACGGTACCGAGCGTCCCGCCGGCGAACACCACCTGGCGCGCCCGCCACGTCCGCCGTCGGTGGCGAACCCAGGATCCGGTACGTACCGTCTCCACCTCGTAGCCGCCGTCGGGCAGCGGGCGCACGGTGGTGGCCTCGGTGTCGGGAAAGACCTGGGCGCCGGTCCTCTCGGCCAGATAGAGATAGTTGTGGTCAAGGGTGTTCTTGGCGTTCCAACGACAACCGGTCATGCACTCGCCGCACTCACGGCATCCGGTGCGGGTCGGCCCGGCACCCCCGAAATAGGGATCCCCGACTTCCACGCCGGGTTCCTTCCGGCCGTCCCGGCCGAAGAAGACACCCACGTTCGACGGTTTGAAGGTGTGCCCGACACCCATTTCCTCGGCGACCGCCCGGTATACCTCGTCGGCGTAGGTGACCGTCGGGTTCGACACCACCCCGAGCATGCGTTCGGCCTGGTCGTAGTAAGGCGCCAACTCCTCGCGCCAGTCGGTGACATGCCTCCACTGCGGGTCGGTGTAGAACGCCTCCAGCGGACGGTAGAGCGTGTTCGCGTACACCACCGAGCCCCCACCGACAGCAGCTCCGGACAGTACGAGCACACGGCCGAGCATGGTGAACTTCTGGAATCCGTGGCAGCCCAGCCGGGGTGCCCACAGATAACGGCGGATGTTCCAGCTGGTCCGGGGCAGCGCGTCGGGGGGAAACCTGCGGCCGGCCTCCAGAACGACGACCCGGTACCCCTTTTCCGCGAGTCGGAGCGCGGCGACGCTGCCACCGAATCCGGAACCAATCACGATCACATCGGCGTCCGCGCCCGCGGGCGCTCTCTCTTCCGATCCGGCGCGAGACGACTCTTCCGACCTGGCGCGAGAAAGGACCGGCNCCGGCGGCCGCCAGCGCCCGGCCGTCCAGCGCCCGGCCGCCACAGCGGGCTCGCTCTTCTCCGACCCGGCGCGAGCCCCCTCGCGGCGGCGGAATCGGCCCCGGCTCGCCGCGCTCCGGGTTGTCGTGCCGTCGGCGCCGGTCACGCCGCCGCTCGTACCGCCACCGGACATACGCTCACCCCCACCACATGTATCCCGCGCCCAAGAGATCGTCGTCCCGCGCGGGCCCTCTTCAGCGGAACCCTCCCCAGCCCGTACGGAAGTCTGTGCGGACCCGGACGGCTCCGGCCCCGAACGGGCCCCGCCCCCGGAGTTGGCTTCCCGGGCGGGGACGACCGCCGCGGGTGTGGTCGTCCCAGGCCCTGACCCGCGGGCCCACGGTCTCTCATCATCACCGCATCGGCCGCGAAGGCAACACATCTCCGCCGGCGGCGAGCCAGCCGATGTTCCAGCCAGCATCAACAGTGCTCGAGCGGGGCTTGCCCTAAGCAGCGCCGGTGGCGCGATGTGGACGGGTACGGGCCTGCGCGGCTCCGGCGGCCGCGGCCTGCTCTATCGCGGCAAGTTCTGGCAGGCCGGACGGGACCTGCCGCGGCATGGCCACGGGCGACGGGGCCTGCGCTGGTGCGGCCGCAGCCGGAGCGGCCGGGCTGGCACGGTGATCAGCGGCGACAGGTGCCGGGGCCCACGACCGGCACGACCGGCACAGGCATTCCGCGGACGACGCCGGCAGATGGTCCAGACGCCGCAACACATGGTCGACAGGGTCATCCACCCGGCCGGCTCCAGCGCTGGAGCCCACGGTGTCCACCAGGTGCATGGCCAGTTCCGCCGCGTTCCACAAGCCGGCGGCAAGGATGTGGACGATCCGGTCCCTGGCGACGGCAAGGGTCTGCGGGTCACGTCGGATGGCCCGGGCGAGCGTGGCGACGACCTGCTCGGCCGCTTCGGCGACCAGCCGTCGTGGGGAGACGGGCTGGGCCGGGCTGCTTCCCACGGGGGCCTGCCCACTCCCGTCCGCTGGCGCCACCCCGGCCCGCACGGCCGCACCCGGTGCGATCCCATCCGACGCCATCCCAGCCGGCTGGCTCCCGATCACCGGGATGACCCCGTCCGGGGCGACGGCCTCGTCCGGCGCGGTCGCGTCCGGCGCGGTCCCGCTCTGCCCGCTCGCGGGCGGCTGCTCGGTTTCGGAGCGAACGTTCCCGGGCTGGGCGCTCTCGGGGAATTCGGGCTGTGTGCTCCCTGCTGCCCCCGCACCAGCCGTGGACGAGGTGTCCACAGCCGAGACGGCGCCGGACCGTGTAACGGAAGGTGACGCCGTCATGCTCGTGGGAGGAGGCACCGGGGACACGGCCGCGGAGAAGGAACCAGCGGGGACGGACGCGGTGACCACGGAGTTGTCCCCGACCACCATCAGCGCCTTGGCCATGGCGGCGCCCGTGATGCGGGCGCGGCGTCGGGCGGCGGCGCTCGGCCGGTCCGAGGCGGGCCGCAGACCGGCCCGGCGGCGACGAGGTGTCACGGCGGCCGGCATGACGTCGGCTCGTTGGCCCGCCGGATACGGCGCGGCCGTGCTGGCCGCGGCGGCCGAGTCGGCCGCTACCGACGTACCAGCCGCTGCCGCTGTTGCCACCGCTGTTGCCACCGCCGCGGGTGTGCCCGTGCGGACCTGGCCGGACATGGTCAGCGCGAAGCTCGCGGGCCGGCGAACGGCGGGCCGGCTCAGCCCGAGCAGCCAGCCCAGATCCCGCAACAGCCTGATCTGTCGTTGCACGTGGGTACGGCTGTAGCCGGTCTCGGAGGCCAGCGTCACCAGCCCCGGAGAGCAGACCGCGATGGATTCGTCCAGGCCCGGGACTACCGGCTCGCCAACACGGACGCCGCAGTGGCTGGCAAGCGCGAGCGCGACGAGCTTGGCGGCGCGCGGGAGGCGCGAGCGCAGCACCGCGCGTTGCCAGGCCGAGGGATCCGCCACTGGTGTACCGGAATCGGGTGTGGGCATGAGTACCAGCACGCCAGGGATGGCAAGCTGCCTGCCGGCTGCGGCCTTCGCATCCGGCACCCGTGTGTTGTCGGCCACATTCCTCCTTCCGCCCAGTTGGTACCGACCAAACAGCGCGTCCCTAGCTGACAGCGGAGAGCTTCCCGCCGGGAACTCCACATCATCCGGAGACGCCATGTCACATCACGTCATGCCACGTCGCCAGAGGCAGCGTCCGACGTGACGGCGGACGCCTCGACCTATGGCGTGTCCGATGGATGCCTGGTCGCGCGAGCGGCGCCCAGACGACCAACATCCATCAGGCACGCCCCGGGCCAAAGACGGAACGATCGCGTTCCCGGTGCGCCACCGACGGCCCGGATTCCTCCGTCACCGTCGGGTCAGAAGTGACACGATCATATTTACCGGTGCCTCCGGGGTTCCCACCGATTCCGGGGTTCCTACTGGATCAGTCACGCTGATCCAGCGGTCCGGAAGCTGATCCAGTGGGCCCGGATGCACGCCCCCACCCTCATTCCTCGATCCAAGATCCTATTGTCGGACACGCCGACATCGTTCGATCCGCGTTCAAGCAAGGTACTCCGTCAGCAAGAACGACGAGGTGCCCGCCGGCCACCATCGCCACACGAGGACAACACAACTTCACGAAGTCGTTGTGTCAAAATTGGGTAACTGATTCATTTCTTTTGGCGGTCATCCCAGCCATCCACGCAAAGAGGGAGGCGGATAGCAGCGCCTGTCGAGATGATCCCCTGTCGGCGACGAAGCGCCCCGAACACCACAAAATCATCGGATACCCAAAAGGATACATCAAGTGATCGGGTCACGAACCCAAAAGATCGACGAATCGGACGCGCCAAGGATCGGGGCGAGCCGCACAACATCTCAACCGCATCCTGTAGAAGTACAAAACAAAACGCTACACAACGAAAATATGATCGATTCAGCGGCTGTCGGGTCCTGCCGCCCAGCCCTGACGCACAACCGTTTACATCGCGGTCCGAGGCGACGGGACAGCCATGATCGATTCTTCCGAGGCCGACCGACGCGGCCCAAGCCCGGCGGAGTCGAGATCTCCGGAATCGAGGGTAGCGAGCTCGAGATCAGCCTGGTAGCCGCGGCCAAGGGTGCGACGTTCGAGATCGAGAAGGTGCCGCTTACGGCCGATGCCACCGGCGTAACCCGTCAGAGAGCCGCTGGAGCCGATCACGCGATGGCACGGAATGATGATCGGGATCGGGTTGCGGCCGTTGGCGAGCCCCACCGCACGGAAGGCCGACGGCCGTCCGACGGCTTTGGCGATCTCCGCGTAGCTGCTGGTCGCGCCGTAGGGGATGGCCGCCACCGCCTCCCACACCGCGCGCTGGAACGGTGTGCCGACCGGATGCAGTGGGACGTCGAAAGTAAGCAGATCACCGATGAAATACGCCTCAAGCTGTTCGATCACGTCCCGCAGGGACGTCGGATCCGGCTCGATGGCATCCGGCCACCGGGACCCCGCTGTTGGCTCCCCCATGTGGATCGCGCGCAGGCCAACATCATCACCGGCGAGCAGCAACGGCCCCAACGGGGAGCTCATCCTTGCATATCGGGTAACGCCCTCCACGGGCACTGACGCTACCGTTCGGCTACTACAGGGGGAAACGACTGGGTCACAACAGCACGGGATGCGTGCGAAGATCACATGCTTATGGCCGAAGAAGCGATGAACATGATCCACTCAGGTAGTCATCCGCAAGATCGCAGGACGTCGTCGCGTACTCGGCAACGCTGGCAACCGCGTCCGCCTCCGGATGGGAGCCCAGCCAGGCCACCAGCAGCAGCCTGCGCAACAGGACGAACGTTGCGATCATGCTCTCCTCCTCGGCCGACACGGGCACGTGCCGTCGGTAGGAGGCGAGCCAGGCCTCGACGAGGTCACCCACCTCGGGCCGATGCTCGATGAAGGACAGGGACGCGGCCAGGTCGAAGAGGTACCAGCTGAACCCGCAGTCGTCGAAGTCGATGACCGTGGGCTCCTCCGACCGCCCGTCGACCAGCAGGTTCGCCAGGCGCATGTCCGCGTGGACGAGACCGAACCGGTCCGGGCCGGTACCGAACCGCTCAATCCTGCGGCGGATCTCCCCGACCGCCCGCGTCAGGACGGCGATCCCGCCACTGTCGATCACCTTCAGCCCGTTCTGATCGCCGTTGGCGGCGATACGGATCCCGTCCTGCCAGCTCCCCCACCGGCCCTGCGATCCGAGGGTCGTCCGCCACGTCCAGGCGAACCGGGTGAAGCCAGCCGGAGGCCGCCAGGCACGGGCATGCTGGTGTAGCCGCGCCGTGATCTCACCCAGCGCGCTGAACCCACGTAGGAGACCCACGGCGTCCGACGGGTGCGGCGAGGATCCCCGCACCCACTCGAAGAGCGCCGCATAGCGCGGCTCACCAAAACCAGCTGACCGTGCTCCCAGAACGGATTGATCATATGCGATCACCGTCACCAGTTCTCCGTCCCGGCTCGGGACCACCCGCGGTGTACGGATGACACCGTCATGACGCAGCGCCTGGATCCAGGCCAGCTCCGAAATGATCTCCTCAAGCGGATGGTAGCCGGGCCGGTACAGCCGTAACGCCCATCGGCGGCCCCCGGCCAGGTCGTCCACCTGGTATGTGATGTTCTCCGAAACTCCCAGAAAACTGACGGTGGGAGCAGAACCAAGATCATATGAGGTGAGCGCCCGCTCGGCCAGCGCATGCGCCCGGTCGAGGCCAGGCCACCCGAGGTCGGGAAGCACAGCGCTGATCGTAATCAGGCGGCGGTTCGCGTCCGGCAGCCGGCGGGAACGGGCAGGTCCATCGGGGGCGGGAGGTCATCGGGGGCGGGAGAAGGTACGCGGCGCCCCGTAGCCGGGGCCTCGCTCCGGTGGGCCTGTCCGGGACGTCCACCGCCACTGGACAGAGATCCGCCCCTCCACCACCCCGGGCACCTTGGGCACGGCGTGCAGCCAGTCGGCCTGGCAACGTCCGCCGAGAACAAGTAGGTCACCCGGACCCGGAGCGAGATCACGGGCGTCGCTGTCGTCGTTCAGAATCCGCCGCCCGGCAGGCACATGGCGGGACTTCACCAGGAACGGCCGGCGAGCACCCGTCGTGAGTATCGCGATCACCGTGTTGTCGAGCCAGCGCATCTCCCGGTCCCGATGAAAACCGACGCTGTCGTTGCCGTCCCGGTACCAGGACAATCCGAACCCGTCGAAATCAACCTGGTAGCGCCGGCGCAACGCGCGGTAGGCCTCAAGCAGGGCGGGAGAGGGCACCGCCCGGCCACGGGCGATCCAGGCGGTGAGCCGCGGTTCCTCCAGGTAGCGCTCATAACGCCACGCGCTGCCCTGTTTCCACGGCAGGGTGCGGGCCAGTTCGGCGTAGAGCTGCTCCGCGCCGGTCATCCAGTTACGCGCCACGTCGATCCAGGAACGGTCATCCAGCTGAATCCGCTCGAAGGTGGCGCCCGGGGCGATCAGGCTGGTACCGCGGGCGCCCTCCCCAGCCGTCCCGACGGAAGCGTCCGGCCCAGGATCGGACGTCCCGGCTGGGGCGGGGAAATCGGATGTCATGTCCGCTCCCTGTCGACGAGTCCCCACGCGCGCGTCCACGTGTCGATGAGGGCGTTCGCGTCCGCCTCGGAAACCTCGACGAGATCGTCGTCATCATGCCCGAGCCGGTAGAGACGAAGGTAGTCGGTCGCGTGCCATCGTCCGTCCCGGGAGAACACCTCGTCCGCGGGCAGCGGACCGTTCCGGCGACGGAAGATGCTTATCACCCCTTTTCCTGGAATCAGCGGATTGGTCGCGAAGTAGTATGTCGTCCGGCTCACCATGGCTCCTTACGTCAGATCCACTCCCTGTGTCTCCACTCCCTACGTCAGATCCACGGCGCCGGCCGGAACAGGTACCCGGGCGAAGACCGCGTTCTGTTCCGCGTCCAGTTCGCTTCGACGCGCCGCGCTGGTGCTGGGTAACCGGGCCTGCTCGTACAGTGCATGCGTGATCGTTTTCGCGTCGAAACTGTCAGCGGTGTGCAGCTGCAGCTCGAATGCCCGGCCGGATCCCGGATCGCGCCAGGTCGAATTGATCCCCTGATAGCCGTCGCCTCCCCATCCGTTCTTGAAGTCGAGCTGCTCGAAGCCATGGGAACGCAGGCTCGTCACGATGTCATGCACCGCCCCGCTGTAGGTGTCCGCGGGTAGGCGGACGGTGTAGCGGATCGAGTCCCGGATACGGGCAAGTGCCTCGCCGATCGAGACGTTGGGGGCGTTGAGCAATGTGACGGCGGCCTTCCGTTTCAGGGAGTCGACGGATTTCAACGCCTGGTCAAGACCCACCAGCTCGGCGTCTGGTTGACGTGCCACCAGTAATGATAATGGCACACGAATATCTGGTTCCGCCCCGGCGGCCTGAGCCAGGAAACGATCCACGGCGGCATTCTGTTCAGCGGTGAGCGTGAGCCCTCCGTCACCGGCCCACCCCACCGCACCTGCCCGACCGGTGACCGCGCCGTCGACGGTGGGCAGCACGCTGCCAGCATCCGCGGTGCCCTCGCCCGCCGACGGATTCCGGGCCGGAAAGTTCCGTGCCGACCTACTGGTGCGTGCCCCGGAGCCCCGGATCTCGGCGGCCAACGACGTAAGGCGAGTACCGCCGGCTGCCGGCGTGGAGCGTGTGAGGAGCCGGCCCCCGCGCAGGACCTGGCCGGCGCCGCGGACGCCGCGAGCGAGTCCGCCGAGCGTGACAAGCCCTCTGCTGCCGGGAACGCAGTCGAGCAACGCGAGCCCGACATCCCCCAGGGACGCCCGGCCGGCACCATACCGGGCGAGGGTGTCGGCAAGGACCACGAGCGCGGCGGCGAGCACCACCCACGCGGCCGGCCCACCGATGACGAGCGCGACCACGCCCAGGACGGCAACGGTGATTTTCGCGACCCGGACAGCCGCGTTCCAGAACCGTCCGGCCCGTTCTGTCAGAGCCTCCCAGAAATGCCGGGGCCTGTTCCGGATTCCCGCCCGGGAAGCTGCACGGATCGCGGCCGCGCAGATCGTCGCGGCATCCTCCCGCATCTGCCGCGCGGACGAGGCGAGGCGGCAGGCCATATCCAGGTCGGCCTGCGCGTCCTGGAAGGATTTTCTCGCCTGCTCGAGATGGGCCACGGCCACGTCACGGTCACGGATCGCCCGCGCGACCCGGGCCGGATCAGGTGGAGGCACCTCGACCGGGCCGGTGAGGAGGCTCGGGGCGATCGCGCCGGACACGCCAGGTATGACAGGGTCAGATACAGGGGCAGGTATGGCCAGCACGGGCGACGCGGAAATCAGCGTGCTCCGTGCCAGAGCGGCCAGCGCCCGGGCCTGGTCCCGGCGGGCGTGGGCGTCCCGGCCTCTCGCGAGCGCGGCATCCGCCTGTGCCTGTGCCGTCTCCAGGACCGGCCTGTAGGCGTTCAGTGCGTCCCCGACCATGCGGTGGGACATCTCGAGCGTGCGCAGCTGCCCGGGGAGTTCACCGAGCTCGTCTCGGTAGGCGTCGCCGGCCCGTCCCAGCCAGGACCGCGCCGCCCCGTCAGCGGTCAGCGTGACGACCTGGCCGCGGGCACATTCCACGTCCGCGGCGAACTCCAGGAGCCGGCGCGCGAGATCCCACACGGCAAAGGGGTCACCCGGCGCCGGATCGGCGTCCAGGCCGAGAACGTCCCAGCCCACGGGCCGACTCATTTCGGCCCACGACCAGAAGAATATGCGGGCCAGTTGCACCAGCCTGTAAACGGCCAGTCGATCTGCACGTACATGCCCATCACTCCGGCGGGTCAGGGGCGAAGCCAGGCGACCAACGTGGACATATGAACGGTAACGCGAGAACCGGCCGCACGCACCCCTCCGCCAAGGATTTCATGCCAGAACATTTGGCGACCCCCGCCAAATGTTCACGGCTCCACCGAATGGTCACGGCGAAGCCGCTCGGGTACACTCGACGACAGCATCCCGCGCAGCGGACAGGCAGCTGACATTCGGCGTTGACGACATCGAGATACCGGCTACTGTGGGTACACGGATTCGTCCGCGCGTCGGCACAAGAGCGCGCATGGAGCGCTATGACAAGCATCACAGGACGCCCGCTCCTCGAACGCACAAACAACACAGCCGCAGGTCAGGCCACAGCACGACCAGCACGGTCAGGGGGCAGCCAGCCAGTGAGCACCTTTCTTTTAGAGCACGTCCAGCAGGCCCCTATATCCTCGGCTATATCCTCGACCGGAACAACGGGAGGGGACGCGGATGACGATACTGGGTCTGCTGGCAGGCGCCTTGACGACGGGATGCTGGCTGCCACAGCTCCTGCGGTCCTGGCGGACACGGTCCGCCAGGGATATCTCCTGGACCTATCTGGGCATCCTCGGACTGGGGGTGACTCTGTGGCTGAGCTATGGCCTGCTCACCAACGAAATGACGATCATCCTGGCGAACGGGGCGACCGCCAGCGCCATCATCACACTGGCAGGCCTGAAGGCCTCGTTCGACCGCGAAGCCCGGAAAACCACATGACGACCGACACGGCGGTAGCGAGGGCACGGCCCCGGCGGCCCGCGCGTGCGGAGCGTGGACGATCGCGTTTCCGGTCGCATCCATCCGGACCTGACCGGCGGCCGCACATGCGGAGCGGGACGATCCGAGCAGGAGTTCGTGGCAGGCTCATGGCAGGCATCGTCCGCGGGAGGAGCGGGCCCGGTGGCCCCCGACGGGTCGCGAACAGAATCCGATATTCCCGAAAAGCAGAATTTCCGATGAACTTCTGATGACGCCAACCCACCCCTACAATCAGTATCCGGCGGAATACATCGATCAAGTGGTCGACTGCCGTTCGACTGGGTGTCGCCTCGTGGCCATATGGGTCTGCAAACGTGCGGACCCGGTGTTTCAAAGAGGGGACAAGACCCATGTCTGTAAGTCGTCGCCAGGTCATCGCCGGTACCGGAACGGCGGGTCTGGGATTCGTGTTTTCAGGAGCGGTCGGTTCGATCTTCGGTGAGACTGCCTCGGCCGCGGCGCCGAACGGGTTCCACGGCTATGGGGAGCTCATCCCCGACCCCGCAAAAATCGTCGATCTCCCCAAGGGCTTCCAGTACAAGGTTCTCTCCCGAGCCGGTGTGGACACGCTGCAGACGGGCGAGAAACTTCCGGGACTCCCGGACGGCTCGTTCGCCTTTCCCGGACGCAAGCGCAACAATGCGGTACTGGTACGTAACCACGAGCTTTCCCCGGGTGCGACGGACCCGGTTCCGCACCTGCCCGGGATCGTCTACGACCCGGGTGCCGCGGGTGGCACCACCACCGTCACGGTCGAGGGCGGCCAACTGCTCTCGCAGGTGGCGAGCCTCGCCGGAACGATCCGTAACTGCGCCGGCGGCAACACCCCCTGGGGAACATGGCTGTCGTGCGAGGAGACCGAACTGACTCCGGCCGATGACGCCCGCCTGACCAAGAGGCACGGTTACGTTTTCGAAGTGGACCCCCAGGGCCGCCTGAACGACGCCGAGGCCGTCCCATTGAAAGCGCTCGGACGCTTTGCGCACGAGGCGGTCGCGGTCGACCCCAAGACCGGGATCCTGTATCTCACCGAGGACGCGGGCTCGCCGCTCGGGCTGATCTACCGGTTCCTGCCGGCGAAGCCGCTGGGCGGCCCGGGCAGCCTGCGGGCGGGCGGGAAGCTGCAGGCGCTCGCGGTGGCCGGCGTACCCGATCTCTCCGTGTTCACCGAACTCGGCACCATACTGCCGGTCACCTGGGTCGACGTGCCCGATCCGGACGCGACGACCACGTCGGTCCGCAAGCAGTTCGCCGACAACGCGGTCACCCGCGTATCCAAGGCCGAGGGAATCTTCTGGGAGCGGACAAGCGCCTACATCGTCTCCAGCTATGCCAAGGCCAGCTCCAGGCTGGCAGGTGTGCACGAGGGGCAGGTCTGGGAGTTCAACCCGCGGAAGTCGACCATCGAACTGGTGGTCAGGATCGCCCCGGGCGGGCGTTTCGACGGCCCTGACAACATCACCATCTCTCCCTACGGCAGCAGCATCGTGCTCGCCGAGGACGGCGACGGTGAGAACTACCTGACCGTCGTGGGTGACGACGGCACCGTCTACCCGCTGGCACGCAACGCTCACTCCGACGGCGAGTGGGCCGGTGTGACGTTCTCCCCGGACGGCACATGGCTGTATGCCAACGCCCAGGTCGACGGCCTGACCATCGCGATCACCGGTCCCTGGCGAGCCAGGTAGGCAAGCAGGAGGGCAGACACGACAGAGGTAGAGGTCCCGTCCGTGGCGTTGTCGGAGCCGAAGCGACACGACAACGCCACGGCGTCACCGGTGCGGGTTACGCGGAACTCTCCAGTCAAGATCTATAGCAGCGCTCCGACCTGCGACCACGCCACGATCCAGCTGGTCGTACAGACGGGGCTCGGAGCGGTCCTCGGCCCTTCACGCCTTCCTTCCGATCTTTCCCGCCCCTTCCTTCGAGTTCTTGTTTTGCATTTGACAAGATCCTGTAGATTTTTGTTTTCGATTCCCCGGCCGGCCAGGACCTGACTGGCCGTATGGCAGGCAGGGCCAGCGGCCCCGTTACGTCCTTTCCTGGACCCTCTGCCCTGCCTTCTTGCCGGTCCGCGCCGTCTCCCGTCAGTTCGTCGGCCGGTCAGCAGGCTTCCTTCGATGGATATCTCGCCGTATCGGCGAGCAGTCGCTCGTAGCGCCGTTCCAGTTCCCTGCGGCGGGCGAGCAGCGGGGCGACGAGTTCCACCAGGCGCTCCCGCTCACGGACAAGCGCCGGACAGCCTGCGTGTTCCGCGTCCTCGACCGTTTTCCGGTCCTCATCGGTCGCACCTGGCTGTCGGGCCGCCTCTGCCAGGGCCGCCTCACAACGATCGGCTTCCTCGGCGACAGCACGACACGCCCGGTTCGCCTCCGCAAGCGCCGACCATGCCTGGCCCGCGGCGGCGTCCCGGCGGGCGATCTCCTCGACGGTCACCGACGTGGCGGCCCGTTCATGAGCGGCTATCAGTGGCTCGACACGTGCGCGGTGCTGGCAGAGCAGACGGTCCGCCTCGGCGGCTGCCGTCACGGCCGCGCCGAACTCGGCCTGCCGCCGCGACACGAGGCTACCGAGACGCGATCGCTCGTTGCGGTTGCCGAACCGGTCGCTCCGCCAGTCGTTGGCAAGTCTGGTCCGCTGTCTGCGGGCGTCCCGTAGCCGCCTCTCGGCGAAGAGCGCCATGGAGGCGGTGTGCGCGGCCCTGGCCTCCAACCGCTGAACCTCGGTGCGTAACCGGATGACCTCGGCGAGATCAGAACGTGCCCGCTCGACCGCGGCGAGGGCTGCGGCCGCGTCGCTGGCAGCCGACCGGCAACTGTCACGGACCCGCTCGGCCTCCCACAACCGGCGTTTGGCGCTGTCGCGGGCGGCAACGAGCTCCTCGACACGCTGGTCCCGCTCGACGCGTGTGCTCGCGGAGCGGAAGGCTGCGATGTCGAAACCGGTGAGCCGACGATCCAGCTCGGTGATCCGCAGCAGTTCGGGGGTTCTCAGCAGATCGAGAAGCTGCTGCCCGACCTCGTCCCACTGGTTGCGCAACGCACGCAGGCTGGCTTCGGCCGTGACCTGCTCAACCGCCGCGCCCTGTTCGACGACCCGTTCGATCCGCTCGACCCGTCCCAGCACCATGACCGTCCCCCAGGTTGGCCAAGCGGTGGTGCCCCGCAGCGGGTGAACCGTACGCGGCGATAACGACGAGAATTAACCGTATTACAGATAGTAAGAATACTAGCGGATCGGAACCATCCGCAACACATGCTGCCGGCGAAGGTCACCACATCCCGGGTGGCCCTCCACGCACCGGGCCCCACACTCCGGACCTCCACGCCCGAACGGCCGGGAAGCACTCCACACCCACCGAGAAGCGTCATGATGCCGACGATCAGAAGGCAACCAACACTCGAACAACGAGAATGATCACGATTTCCCGTCCGCGCCGGTACGCCTGGGCCGGATGGAGGGATGCCGGCCAGCAGATCGGCCGAAGTACGCGCCCGGCAACCATGCCCCGGAGCAGGTCTCGCATATGCACGTGCGAATGACCGTGCTGTATCCTTCCCGCAAAGTACGTGCATATGCACGCGCTAATGCTCGACCGCCCAGTTGCTCATCGGCAGAGGGGGAGGGAACGTGGTCCACACAGGAGGCGGGGTCGCGACCGTCACCCCCCGGCCCCGGAGCCGGAGCCGGAGCCGGAGCCAAGCAGCATCCGCGGTACTGGATCAGGTCGTATTTCGTGTCGCGATCGCTACGGTCCCGAGGTCGAGCCCGCGATACCTACCGAGCGCCCGGGACCGGCTTCCAGCGGCGGCCCGGAGAGGCTGAGCCTTCCGGACCTGCTGCCGCACCCGGATCCGAGCGGCATCCCGGATGCCGGAAACCATAATCATATCGTTTTCAGTCCCGTCACACGAAGGAGGCCAACTTGCCCGAGATCTACAACGGGATTTCCACAACCGCGTTACCAGTGGTCGTCTGGAAGAAAAGCCGGCGCAGCAACTCCCAGGGAAACTGTGTCGAGCTGGCAAGGCTGTCATCGGAGATCATCGCGGTCCGCAACTCCAGGGACCCGAACGGCCCGGCCCTGATCTACACCCAGGCCGAGATCGAGGCGCTCATCCTAGGGGCCAGGGACGGCGACTTCGACGAATTCCTGCGGTAGCGCTGGTCCGCCGGGGCCTGAGCTGTACCGTCCGCGCGGGGGCTGGGGTAGTCCGCCTGCTTCAGCCCGCCCGGTGCGGGCTTCCCCCCGATCAGAGCTCGTTTATGATCTTGTTCAGCGCCTCGATACTGGCGGCGGGAGGCACACTGTCGACGCAGAGACGATCCATCGCCTCCATGTAGCGGTCCACGTCCTCCCGCTTGTCCAGGTAGACCGCGCCGGCGAGTTGCTCGATGTAGACGATGTCCGGCAGGTCCGCTTCGGGGAAACGCAGGATGGAGAAGGCACCGCCCTCGGCCGCATGCCCACCAAAGCGGAAAGGCATGATCTGCAGGCTGAGATTGGGCTGACTCGCCAGCTTGATCAGATGTTCCAGTTGAGCGCGCATCACCGCGGGGCCGCCAAGTGGACGCCGCAGCGCGGCCTCGTCGATCACGACCCACAATCTGGGATGCGACGGTCTGGCAAGCAGCTTCTGACGGTTCATCCGCACGCTGATCCGACGCTCGATGTCCTTGGGCCGGGCCCCGCTGTTGCCGAGCGTTATGACAGCGCGCGCATAGTCCTCGGTCTGGAGCAGGCCCGGGATGAACTGCACCTCGTAGGTCCGGATCAACGTCGCGGCCTCTTCCAGGCCCAGGTACGACTGAAACCAGCTCGGGAGGACGTCGGTGAAATTCTGCCACCAGCCCGGCGTGTTGGCTTCCCGGACCAGTTCCATCAGCGGCGCTCGCTCGGCATCGTCTGTGACGCCGTAGAGGGTGAGCAGATCGGCCACGTCCCGCTCTTTGAAGCTGACCCGCCCCAGCTCCAAACGGCTGATCTTGGATTCGGAGCCTCGAATGCTGTACCCGGCGTCCTCCCGGCTGATGCCCTTCTCCTCGCGCAGCCGCCGCAACAGGGAGCCGAGGAGAATCCGGCGCACGGTGGGACCCCCACCGGACTCAAGCGCCGTCACAACCTGCCCCCTTCACCGTCGTCTGATCACAAGAGTATGACATCCGATCTTCACGACCTGACAGGTTCCGACACCTTCTGCACGTGCACCCGCGCCTTGCATTTGCACGCAACGAACGCCATGATGTGCAGGCAGCTGTGCTGATGTCACGCACACAGGGGGTTCCGGGGAGGCCGTGATGACAACCCACGGACACACCCGGTGTTCGACGACGCCGATGACGCCGTCACCGATCACCGGAACAGTGCCCGTCGTCATGGCCGTCCGGCGTTCCGGGGCCACGACGGTTCACCGCCGACAGCGCGGCAATGCGATCGGGTACCGGTCGGCGGACCGGTACCCGGACATGCCAATGAGGCATTCACGATCGCCTTTCCGGGCCGCCGGCCCTGGCGCGGAATGTCTTCCCGCCATGTGGTGTGAATCCGGGCACCGGAGGATCGTCGATCCCCGGGGCGGACGGACGGACGACGATGTCGGCGGGATGGCCAGCTGGCTGCAAGGGGATGGCAGGGCGGTCGCGGGGCGGCTCCTCTGGAACAGGGTGTGGGCGCATCCGTGGCTTGGTGCCACTGCTGGCGGCACCCGC
>NZ_JWIO01000026.1:17840-20056 GCF_001017755.1 Protofrankia coriariae | reverse complement strand
CGGCACCCGCCGAGGGTGGGAGTGGTGATGGTCGACAATGCCGGCCCGGGCACGGGGTTGCCGGTCGACGTTCATGTGCTGATGTGGCGCGTGGACGGATCGGTACTGCTCTGTCGTGGCGCCGAGTCGGATTCACCATGGCAGTTACCGTGGTCCGAGCTTGGTAGTGGGGAACCCGCGATCGAAGCCGTGCTACGGATAGCCGACGAGACCCTGTCGGTGATGACAATGGCGACCCATGTGTGGCTGGCGCACGTAGCTCATCATCGGTCCGTCGGCGGCGGCGAACGACTGGGGCTGTTCTTCCGGCTGACCCACTGGAGCGGGATACCCACACCGGGCACGGACCCCCGGGTAAGCCGCCTGCAGTGGCATCACCTGAACACGCTGCCAGAATCCCTGGCGGCTCTCGACCGGGAGGCGTTGGCCCGCTGGCAGGACAACGACGTGTATTCAGAGCTGGGATGGAACCCGCAACGACTGTGCACGGTGCCCCGGCTACGGGCCATCTCGGGCGTGCGGGCATCCTCGTAAGGTCATGACACCATGGCATGACGAAACCGTCGTGTAACAAAATCGTGGCGTGAAAAACCAGGACGCGGCGAATATGCGCGTTGTGGAGCTGCGGCACCATCAGATCCGCTACGGCCACTGCCATAGCGCTGTCGGCTCTACCGTCCTACCGCCGTACTGCCTGAGTTCGTGCGGAATTCACGCGTCCACCGGAGCTGGCTGGCTGTGCCGACAGGCACGAATGCCGGCTACCGGGGCCGCGTCCCGGACGTTCCGGCCACAACGGGATGCACCTGGAACGCGTCGCAGATGGTTGTCTGGCGCTCCAGCACCTGGCCTCGGGTCTGGTGCGGCGGAATGACCACGAACTGCTCGTAGGGCAGGCAGGCGGATTCGTCGCCGGACCGTACAGCCGTCCACTCGACACCGAACGACGCGGTGCCCTGCGGCTGGAGGACCACCGTCTCGGGCGGGCCCACCCGAAACAGGTTGCCGCTCTCGGAGCGGGCCGCCGGCCGTTCCTGCCGTCCGTTGTCGTCCGTGGCGGCCACGGACGGATAGCCGATCGCCGAGCACGGCTGGTCCGAGGTGTTGGTGAGAACGACGACGAACCCCTGGCGCTCGGCGGACGGATTACCCGCGGACGCGCCCACGGCCACCCGCAGACGCGCCTCGGTACACACCGGTGGCGATCCGGGCGCCGGGCTCAGCTGGCCGCCGGGGCCGGCCGGCGGACGCGAGGAGGAACCGTCGCTGCCGGTCTGCACCCTGGTGCCGGCCTCCGCGCCAAGCGGTGCGGCGGCCCGACGACGTCCCGGGTGCCGGCGTCCCGCCGTCGGAGCCACAGGCGGTGGCACCAGCGAGAAACAGCAGCCCGACCCCTGTCACGACGATCCGGGTTGCACGGGTTCGGGGTCTGTTCGGCATGTGGGCAAGTCTTGCATCAACCGGCCCGCACGTGAGAGGTCACCCCGGCGCGCGGTATCGGCCGCGACGCCGGCCTGGTAACAACGGCTGTGACGCCCTGCCGGGGCCGTGTCCGGGCCGCGTCCGGGCCGTGCCCGGGCCCAACGCGGTGGCGGGCCGCGCCGGGAGGCCAGGGCGTCGTTGACGGGCCGGGCGGCCGTCAACCCGTCGCGATATGCCCGCGATATGCCCAGATGCCCACGGCAGACCTGCGGCGGGCCCACCGCATGCCAACGTGCACCGGACCCGCGACCGAAAGCATCGAAGTCAGCCCTATACTCCAATTTGTCCTTCTCGGGGGGGTTCACGAAGATCGGAACCTGTGGAAGGAGCAGCAGGGCCAATGATGATCATAAATAGCTTACGGTGGGGTGCTCCAGCACGATCGTCAGTAACGGACACAGCTCTTTTGCCCCGCCGCCGGACGGCCGACACGGCCGACACGGCCGACCGTTCTGAGCGGGACGGGGCCGCGCTCCGCCCGGTCGCCGGCCGGCTGCCGGTGGTTCTCACGCTTTCCGCTGCTGTTCTGCTGGCCGGTGGGCTCACCGCATGCAATCCGGCCAAGTCCGATCTGACGGAGCTGGCCGCCGGTACCGCGTCACCGACCAGCGGCTACCCACGACCCCAACCCTCTGTGACCGACGGAGCGGCACCGACGCTTCCAGCGGGATTCGGCACGTCAACGCCCCTGGCCGCGGCCGTGGGCGCGGCCGCGGCGGGCGCGCCGGCCGCCT
>NZ_JWIO01000026.1:0-17791 GCF_001017755.1 Protofrankia coriariae | reverse complement strand
CGCCCACCGTATCGGCCGCGCCGGTGCCGGCCGCGGTCCTCGCCGCGCTCCCGTCCGTCCCACCCCCCCTGCGCACCATCGAGGTCACCACCACCGACCAACTCACCACCGCCCTCGCGGGCGCCCGCCCCGGCGACCTCATCCACCTCGCCGACGGCACCTACCGCGGCACCTTCACCGCCAACCACCCCGCCACCCCCACCACCCCCATCACCATCCGCGGCACCCACAACGCCATCATCGACGGCGGCGACCTCACCAAGGGCTACGCCGTCCACCTCGACAACGCCGACCACTGGCACCTCGACGGCTTCACCATCCAAAACAGCCAGAAAGGCGTCATGGCCGACCAGACCACCGGCGCCGTCCTGACCAACCTCCTCGTCCGCGCCATCGGACAAGAAGGCATCCACCTCCGCAACTTCTCCACCGACAACTTCATCGTCGGCACCACCGTCACCGGAACCGGCCGCAAGGACCCCGGCTACGGCGAAGGCATCTACATCGGCACCGCCGAATCCAACTGGAAACGCTTCAGCGGCGGCCGCCCCGACACCTCCGACCGCAACCAGATCATCGGCAACACCATCAGCGGCGTCACCGCCGAAGCCATCGACATCAAAGAAGCCACCACCGGCGGCCTCGTCCGCGGCAACCACTTCGACGGCGCCACCATCACCGGCGCCAACTACGCCGACTCCTGGATCGACCTCAAGGGCAACAACTGGCGCGTCGAAGGCAACACCGGCACCCACAGCCCCCTCGACGGCATCCAGACCCACGTCGTCGTCGACGGCTGGGGCACCGGCAACATCATCACCGGGAACCAGCTCGACGTCCGCGGCCCCGGCTACGGCATCAACATCGACAAACCCACCCAGACCCGGAACATCGTCTCCTGCACCAACACCGTCACCGCCGCCAACAAAGGCGCGTCCAACGTGACCTGCACACGCTAGGCGCACGCGCCGACGACCTACGGTCAAGGCGACACGGTGGGTTCTCCATCGTCATCGCCGGCCTCGCGGTGGCCGGCCGGTCAGCCCTGGGCCGCCGGTTGCCCCGGGCTCGCGATCTCGCCTCGCCGTTCGGCCAGTTCGTCCACCACGAGCAGGTCGCGGCGGACGCGTCCGGTGCGATAGGCCGCTCGACCGACCCGCTGGGCGATCACCGGCGCGGTGACGAGCTGCAGCAGCGCGACGAGAAGCAGACCGGCGGCATGCCGCGGCGCAAGCTGGACGGCGCTGCCGAGGAGAATCGCCAGCAGCCCCACCGTCTGAGGCTTGGTGGCCGCCTGCAACCGGGACGGGACGTCCGGAAATCTCAGCAGCCCCCACGCTCCCAGCAGCGAGAAGAGCGCACCCGACAGCAGCAGCACGGCGGAGATCACATCGCGGATCATCAGCGGGTGGTTCCTCTCCGCTCGACCAGCCGGGCGGCGGTCAGCGACCCGAGAAAACCCAACAGCGCGACGACCGCGACGAGCGCGATGTTCCAGCCCTCGTTGGCATCCCGATCTCGACCGCGACCCCCGCGACGATGAGGATCACGAACACGTCCATGGCGACGATGCGGTCCAGGTTGGTCGGCTCCACCAGCGCTCTGGCAAGGGTGAGCAGCCCGGCGACGCTGAGCAGGACGAAAGTGATCGTATAGACGACGCTCATCGGCGTTCTTCCCTGTCGGTCCCGTTCATGCTTTTCCTCCCGTTCACCCCGTTCGCTTCGTTCTTCTCGGCCGTCCCGGCCACCCCGCCACGCTGGAAGCCGTCCCGCGCGGTGCGGGTGGCGCCGGCCGCCCGCACGCCCTCATCCGCGCCGAACACCGCGAACACCCGGCGCTCCAGGTCGAGCACGTCCATGCGGATGCGCTCGGCCGCCTGGGCGTCCCCCGCGGCGAGCGCGTACACGTACAGCGCTTCGGCCTCATGGTCGATCTCCAGGACGAACGCGCCGGGCGCGAGAGAGACCGCGTTCGCGGTCAGGGTCGACAGGAGCTCCGAGGACGAGCCCAGCGGCACGGCCACGATCGCGGAGCGCGTCCACGGCCCGTTGCGGATCATCTGCCAGGCAACGGCGACCGCCGACGGCACGATGTCGGCCACGGGATAGCCGAGCAGCTTCAGCGCGGCCAGCGGCCGGAACCGCCGGGCGAGATCGATGGGGCGGACGGGGAACACGAGGAGGATCGCCGCGGCCACGAGCAGCCCGCTGAGCGTGGCGAGCGGGGTGAGTCTGCCCCACAGCAACATCCAGACGGCCCACAGCCACCCGAGCCGGCCCGGCCGGCGCAGCACCCGGGTGTAGAGATCGCGTGGCCGGGCCCGCCGGGCCAGTTCGACCGGTTCGGGCGCCGTGTGCCCGGTCATCGCGCGGCTCCTGCCGGGGCTCTCGCTGGCAGGACGGACTCGACGTATCCCGACGGCTCAAGCAGGTCGTCCGCGGCCCGCCCGCTCAGCGCCAACAGCGGGCCGGCGAACAGCGCGACGGCCAGCCCCACCGCGACCACCCCTCCCGTCGCCAGGATCATCGGACGGTTCACCCGCTCCGTGCCGACCAGCAGGTCGTCCTCGGGCTCCAGGTCGGGCACGGCCGCCCGGCGTGTGCCCCAGAAGGCCAGGCTCCACACCCGGACCATCACGTACAGGGTCAGCAGGCTGGTCAGCAGGCCCGCCCCGACCGCGACGTAGACGAGCCAGCTGCCAACCTGCGAGCCGGCCTGGAGCAGGGCCATTTTCGCCACGAAACCCGAGAACGGCGGGATGCCGGCCAGGCTGAGCGCCGGCATCGCGAACAGCACGGCCGTCACCGGGACCGCCGCCGCGAGACCGGTGGGCAGACCGCCGACCCTCGCGGCCAGGTCGGCGAGGTTCACCGTCCCGGTGGACGCGTACACCAGCGCGAGCATCGTGAGGAACAGCAGGGACGACGTCATGCTGACGATCACGTACGTCATGCCGGCGCGGATACGTCCCGGCGTCGTGTCCAGTGTGATCAGCACGTACGACGAGACGAGCATGACCTCGAACGCCACGAAGAGGTTGAACAGGTCACCGGTGAGGTAGGCGAGCGCCACCCCGGCGACGAGCACCAGGTACACCGACTGGAACACTGTGCTCTTGCCGCGCCGCGTGTCCTCGGTGACGCCCTGCCCGATCGCGTAGGCGAGTACGGCGAACGTCACGACGGCCGAGGTGAGCAGCAGCAGGCCGGAGAGCCGGTCCGCCACCAGGGTGATACAGACCGGACAGGACACGCAGGTCGCGCGTGCCAGCCTGGTGGTCGACGATACCGACGACCATGAGCATCGCGGCTTTGAACAGCCCATGGGCGAGGATCATCGTGGCACCGACGAGGGCCGCGGTACGCGACCCGAACCCGACCAGCGCGGTGAGAAAACCGAGCTGGCTGATGGTGCCGAAGGTGAGCATCCGCTTGGGGTCGACCTGGCCCAGCGCCCGGACACCGCCGAGCAGCATGGTCGCCGCCCCCACCACCACCACCGGGATCCGCCAGCCGTCCACCCCGGCAAAGGCCGGGGTCAGCGCCGCCACGAGGAACACACCCGCCTTCACCATCGCCGCGGCGTGCAGATACGCGCTGACCGGTGTGGGCGCGACCATGGCGGCCGGCAGCCAGGTGTGGAACGGGATCTGCGCGGACTTCGTCAGCGCGCCGAGCAGGACGAGCACCAGCGCCGTCGTGACGACGGCACCGGACGGTGGCGCGGCCATGTTCCCGACCTGCATGTCCCAGACCTGGTTGCCTCCCCTCGGAGGCACCCCTCCCCTCAGGATCGCCCTTCTTCTCGGGGTCGCCGCCGTGCCCGGCTCCATGGCTGTCGTGGTAGGAGAACGAGTCCACGAACACCGCGGTGCCGACGCCGGTGACCAGCAGCACCATGAGCAGCGCCAGCGGGGAGAGCCGGACCGCGAACTCCAGGCCGACGGTTCGGCGCCCAGGCCACCGACTCGGCCGGCCGGCCGCCGTCNNACTCGGCCGGCCGGCCGCCGTCGAGCACCGTGGCGATCTGGGTCAGCAACCATCCGAAGGTGACGGCCGGCACCGTGGCCGCCAGCAGGAACACGCCACGCCCCAGCCGGCCAGCGAACGCGGGGAGGGCCGCGGCCAGGACGAGATGGGGCGACTACGGCGGCGAGCACGCGGCGCTCCGCTCGTGCCCGTTCCTGCCCTCGTGCCCGTTCTCGAAGGTCTCAGGTGGTCTGGCCATCGGGTGCCCGCTCCCTGCTGGTGTCGAGTTGTTACCGCTGTGTATCTTGTTACCGCTGTGCATCTTGTTGCTGCCGTACATCGTTAGTGCCGTCCATCGTCTCCGCCGTGCGTCTCGGCGCCGTGCCGTCGCGGCAGCGCGACGATCCTGCTCACGCTGTCACAACGCCTGCTCACGCTGTCGCGGCGATGCGTCGCCACGTCAACGACAACCCACTGCCATGGCCCTGCCCGCCGCCGGCGGAACACCACCGCCGTCCGCGGGCCCGTCAGCGCCGCCCGCCCGGAACCCCGCCGTGGCCGTGCCGCCAGACCCGGCAGAGCGGCCGGACACACCCGCTGTCGCGCGCTCGTCCGACACCGGACCGACCTTCCGGGGAAGGCCACGGCGCGCGGTCACACCAGACGCGGACCTCGCCCACAACAGCGGACGCGGGTGACCTGACCGGTGCCACCGATCCGTCCTCCCGATGGCCCGTCGCAGGTCCGCGTCATCGCCGACTCGCTGTGCACCGATGCCGCCATGCCACGATGCGTGCCGCTATGCCGCAATGCGGAGGGCGGGCATCCTGACTGTGCGTTAATTATCACCGTGCCAGCCCCCGTGCGCCACATCCGCATCGACCGACATGTGAGCCGTTGGCCTGACCGTACATGGTCCAAGCTGTCGATGCGGAATGTAACGCTGTGTATTTGCTGATCAGCCAACGCCGCAACAGGGACATCACCCAAAGCAATAATATGAGCACCGCCAACAGTCGGCCAGCAGTCGACGCGGCCATGGCGCGGCGTGGCGCGGCGTGGCGCGCTCCCGTCGCCTCCGTTCAGCCACCACACCCGTCCCCGAAGGGGCCGACCAGGCCGGTGACCACCGAACGGCGCCGAATCCGCCGCCCCTCCCGGGCGCCCTGGCCCTCCCGGCGCGAAGCTCACTCCATCGGTTCCGACGGCACCCGCCGAAGATATTTTTTCGCGACCGGACGGTTCACGGTCACCGTCCTTTGAGGTCGAGAACGTAATCCAGGACCTCCCAGGTGTTCGCGCCGACGGTCCCACCGATCTCGGGCACCTTGAAGAAATCCTGAAAATCGCGGACGGCCCGCTCCGTCAGCGGGCCGAAATCCCCGTCCGGGGACAGCCGGTCGGGATGGTTTCCTTCCCGACCGGTCACGATGTTCAACGCGTTCTGCAGGGTCTGGACGGGACTTCCGGGATCCGGGAAAATGCCGGTGGACGAATGATCCTTCGCACCCCTGGCCAGATTCGGGTAACGCAGGAACCTGTTTCCGGCCGGAAACAGGTCGGTGAAGTCCACCCCCAGCCAGACCGCCCTGTCGTTCACGCCGTACGTCCTGCTGACAACCTCGTCCCGGTTGCCGACGTTCCCCTCGACCGTCGTTATCGTCCGGCCGGACCGTTCGACGCACCAGCCGATGTGCGTCTTCACGGGGGCTACCCCGGTCCGCGTCAGCGTCCAGTCGAAGGCCACCATCATGCCCGGCTGAATCGCGTCCGGCGTCCGTTTTCTCCCGTTTTTGGACGCCCAGCTGGCCAGGTCGACGACCCCGGCGGTCTTGTACGGCAGGGTCACGCCGGCATAGCCGGCCACCACGTAGCAGAACATGACGCACCAGGGTTGGCCGTCCGCGCCGAATTCACGGCCGTACTTGGTGAAGTTGTCGCGCCCGCTGGGCTGATAGGTGGCTTCCTCGCGCCGGCAGGCGTCGACAAGATCCTCCAGGGTCGCCATGCGGACGTCTCCTTCCGGGACACACGCCGGCGGACAGCTCCCCTGGCCCGGCCGCCGCATCCGGGATCATGCGCTGGGAAGAAACCCGGATGTCGAGGAGGTCCGCCGTGTCGGAGCGTAGTCCGCCGAGTCGAGACATCCCGCCGGTGACGGAATGCTGTCATTGTCTTGACAGCCTGCCAGGCCGGTGCGCAAACGCTGCCCGGACAATCCCGATCCGCACGGCCGACGACCGGGCGGATACGAGAATCAAATCCGTTCCACATATCTTCTCTTCGGCTGCCCCACGGGGCACCGCGGCCATGCCACCCGGCCTCGCTCCATACCGCGTCACCCCTGCCATTGTCGTGTTGCCGCGGCCATGTCGGCATCCCGGGCAGGCCATGTCGCCCCCGTCAACCGCCGGCCCGCCATCATCACGATGTACACGGCAGGGCAACGACAGGGCCCCACGACAGGCCACGACAGGCCACGACAGGCATTGTGAGCAACAGGCATGATGCGTCGATGAGCGGCCAACTCACCGGTGCGATCGCGCTGCCCGACGGGACCATGGTGCGCGGACGTGGCCGGCGCGAACCTCTGCCGCCCGGGCCGCTGCCCGACTATGGCCTCTACCTCGCGTCGCGCCGCCGGTTCCCGCGGCCCCACGGGAACCGGTGGCATCCCGCCTGGCCCGCGGACTGGATCGACTGGCCCGACTTCCGCACCCCTCGGGACGGCGGGATGGCCGCCGCCACGATCTGCCACGCCTACCTGCTCGCCCGCCGCGGGCAGCGGGTCGAGGTCGCCTGTGGCGGCGGCACCGGCCGCACCGGAACCGTCCTTGCCTGCATGGCCGTCCTCGCCGGCCACCCCGCCGCCGACGCCGTTGACTGGACCCGGCGGCACTACCGGCCGCGAGCGGTCGAAACCCCCGGCCAACGACGCTGGATCAGATGGTTCGTCGCCCACCACTCCGACCACTCCGAGACCCAGATCAGCCGCGATCCCGGTGAGAACCAGTAGCACCGCGGATAGCCAGACGCCCTGCGCCGTCCGTTCCTCAGTTGGCTTCCGAGGCCCCACATGCGATGGCCATCGCCCTGTCGGACGACGGCCCGCGACGGGATCGTCGTCGGCCTGGCGTTCCTGCCCGCACGGCCGTCAGCCGGTTGCGGTTGCGGGGACGCCGGTGTGGGTGGTGATGTCGCCGCGGGGATGGTCGGGCAGGTCCCGGTCGGCGTGGTCGGCGTGGAACAGCCCTTCGGCGAGCAGGGCCTGCACGTGCACGTCGGCCGCGGAGTAGTACACGAACGTGCCCTCGCGGCGGCCGCGGACCAGACCGGCCAGGCGCAGCTTGGCCAGGTGCTGGCTGACCGCCGTGGGGGCGGCACCGACCAGTTCGGCCAGGCAGGCCACTGACGACTCGCCGTGCAGCAGCGCCCAGAGAATCTTTATGCGGGTGGGGTCGGCGAGCAGCCGGAAGGCTTCGGCGGCGAGGTGGACCTGCTCGTCGTTGGGCATCTGGAAATCCGGCAGCGACCCGTGCACCCCTTCACCTTAGTCCGAGCATCGCTGCACGCCTGTACGTCTGTGCAGATATCTTCCTAACTATCTATCTTCATGTATTCGCATATATGTTGGCAGGCGTGACACTCCTGACCGGCCCTGTCACGACGGCGGCCGCGCCGCCTGTGCGCCAGCGCCCGCCCCACCGACGGGCCGCCACCGTGTGCGCGTTGGCTCAGGTGCGCTGGGCGGCCCTGGCCGTTGTGTTGTTCCTGCTGGGCGGGTCCGCGCACCTGGCGGGAGCGCCCTGGCCGGTGTGGTGGGGGCTGTATCTGGCCTGCTGTGCCGCCGGCGGCTGGGAGCCCGCGCGGGCCGGGCTGTCCGCGCTGCGCGGCCGCGTCCTGGACGTGGACCTGCTGATGGTCGTCGCCGCGCTCGGCGCCGCCAGCATCGGCCAGGTCTTCGACGGCGCCCTGCTGATCGTCATCTTCGCCTCCTCGGGAGCGCTGGAGGCCGTCGCGACCGCCCGGACCGCCGACTCCGTGCACGCCCTGCTCGACCTGGCTCCCGAACGGGCCACCCGCGTCCGTCCCGACGGCACCGAGGATGTCGTCGACGCGGCCGACCTGAACGTCGGCGACATGATGCGCGTGCGTCCCGGCGAGCGCATCGGCGCGGACGCAGTGCTGGTGGCGGGAGCGAGCGAGGTCGACCAGGCCACGATCACCGGCGAGCCGCTGGCGGTGCCCAGGCTGCCGGGCGACGAGGTGTTCGCCGGCACCCTCAACCGCACCGGGTCGTTCACCGCGCGGGTCCACCGCCGCCCGGACGAGTCGATGATCGCCCGCATCGTCGCCATGGTCGAGGAGGCGTCGGCGACCAGGGCGAGAACCCAGCTGTTCATCGAAAAGGTCGAGCGGCACTACTCCGTCGGGGTGGTCGTGGCGACCGTGGCCCTGTTCGTGGTCCCGCTGCTGTTCGGCGGGGTACCGGAACCGGCCCTGCTCCGAGCCATGACCTTCATGATCGTCGCTTCGCCGTGCGCGGTCGTGCTGGCGACGATGCCGCCGCTGCTGTCCGCGATCGCCAACGCCGGCCGGCACGGCGTGCTGGTCAGGTCGGCCGTCGTCATGGAGCAGCTGGCCGACACGACGGCGGTGGCCTTCGACAAGACCGGAACCCTGACCGAGGGCACCCCCCGCCTCGCCGGCATCCACGCCGCGCCGGCGGCGGGCCTTGCCGACGACGACCTGCTACGGCTGGCCGCCGGCGCCGAACGTCACAGCGAACATCCCGTCGCCGCGGCGGTGCTGGACGCCGCCCGCGGACGCGGACTGATGATTCCCGCCGCCGAGGATTTCGCGTCCGTGCCCGGACGCGGCGTCAGCGCCACCGTCGACGGGCACCGGGTCCACGTGGGTAGCCCTGGCCTGCTGGACGGCGCGCCGTTACCACCATCCGGTGCTGTCGCCGCCCGCGCGCAGGTGCGCGCCGCCGTCGAGGCCGCCCAGGCCGCCGGGCACACCACGGTGGTGCTCACCGTCGACGGCGTCCCCGCCGGGGTGCTCACCGTGGCCGACCGGGTGCGTCCACACGCCGCCGACACCGTGCGCGCCCTGGCCGCGCTCACCGGCAGCACACCGCTCCTGCTCACCGGCGACAACGCCGGCGCCGCCGGCCGCCTCGCCGCCGAGGTCGGCATCCGCGATCCGCATGCCGGGCTGCTGCCAACCGACAAGGTCGCCCTGGTCCGCGCGTTGCAGCGGGATGGCCGGCGCGTCCTGCTGGTCGGCGACGGGGTCAACGACGCCCCCGCCCTGGCCGCCGCCGACGTCGGCGTGGCCATGGGCCGTCACGGCTCCGATCTGGCGTTGCAGGCGGCCGACATCGTCCTCGTCCACGACGACCTGACCGCCCTGACGAACATGATCGCTCTGGCCCGCCGAGCCCGCCGCCTCGTCAGCGTCAACCTGGCCATGGCGGCGGCGTTCATCGCCACGCTGGTCGCCTGGGACCTGTTCGGGCACCTGTCCCTGCCGCTGGGCGTGGCCGGCCACGAAGGCTCCACCATCCTGGTCGGCCTCAACGGCCTACGCCTGCTGCACCCCCGAGCCTGGCATCACCGGAGACAGCGAAACTCCCGGAGGGTAGCGAGCAAAGCAAAACCAGCCCGTGATCCTGCGCGACCCCGATATGAACTGCGGATACGAACTGCGCCTACCCAGGGCGGTTCACAAACCTGGACGGAAGAATACCCCGACACTGGTGGCACCAGTCCGTCCCCGGGAGAGCACAGATGAAGCTTCTTCTCCTGCCGTGTGTCCCGTACGAGCGGAAGTCCGTGCGGCAGCAGATCGCGAGCCTGATCGACCAGGCCGTTCTCGCCGAGCAGTTCGGGTTCGACGCCTACGCGATCGGCGAGCGGCACGACGGTCTCTCGATCTCCTCCTCGCCGGCCGTGATCCTGGCCAACATCGCCGCCCGTACCAGCACGATCCAGTGGCTCACGACCGTCTCCACGCTCGGCCTGCACGATCCGCTCCGTGCCTTCGAGGACTACTCGACGCTGGACCATCTCGCCGACGGGCGCCTCGACCTCGTCATCGGCAAGGGGGGCTACGCGGAGCCCCACCGCATCTTCGGAGTCACCCCAGACGACCAGTGGGACCGGCTGCGCGAGAACTACGAGATCTTCCGCGCGCTGTGGAACGAGACCGACGTGAGCTGGGAGGGGCGCTTCCGGCCGCCGCTGGTCAGGGTGACCGCGCTGCCCCGGCCGGGGCGGCGGAACCTGCGGATCTGGCACGGCGCCAACACGAATCTCGAAAGCGCCGACTTCGCAGCCCGGCACGGCGACCCGATTTTCACCTCGATCGGGACCGCCGCCGTCGGCCGGTATCTCGAGAGCGTGCGGTACTACCGGGAACGGTTCGCCTTCTACGGCCACGATCCGGACCGGGCCCTGGTCGGCGTCGGCACCGGCGGTTTCTTCGCCGCGGCGACGAGCCAGGAGGCGGTCCGGAAGTTCATGCCCGTCTTCGAGCGGCGCCTTGTGTACAACCGCCGCTACGAGCACGCCGCCATCGACCGCATCGGAATCGCCACGGTCGAGGACTTCATCGCCAAGACCTCGGCGCTTGTCGGCAGCCCGCAGCAGGTGATCGACATCCTGCTGACCCAGTACGAGAAATTCCGGTACGATCTCGTGCACATCCACGTCGACGCGGAAGCTCTCACCCCGGAGGACTACCGGGCGGCCCTGGAAATCTTCGCCACCGAGATCGCCCCGGTCATCCGCCGGGAGCTCCCGAACAAGCCGATCGACGACTGGCATACTCCGCGGCCCGTGTCAGAGGCGCCTGTTTCGGTCGCCGCGGACCACGGCTGACCGCACACGAAGCCCCGTCGAGGACATCAAAGATCCCGTAGACGCGACGAGCGCGAGGGCACGCCCGCAATCCCAGGCGAACCCCTGGCCTCCTGCACGCACAGGCTCAGGGCAGGGCTCATTCGGCTCATCCGGCTCATGCCGGTGCGAGAGCGGATGATCCACAGGACTGGCCGGAAACTACGACGGCCGGGGAGGCGGCCGAACGCGGACATGGCGGCGGCGATGCCACGGCCGATCAGAGCGGAGATCATCTCGGTCATCGTGGGCCTCCGAGGGATGCGGTCACGTCGGACGGCTGGGAACCGAGGGTGTTCAGCAGGGCGGCGGGGGTTTCGGGGTCATCGAGGGTGATGGCGAACTGCTTGCCGTCGATGTTTGTCACAACCATGCCAGGGCCGGCGCGCAGGACGAGAGCGGATCGTCCGGGCATGATCCGGTAACCCCAACAGCCCCATTCTGAGGGCCGAATCTCCATGGTTTCGACGGCGCGAATTTTGTTGAGGGGAATGCGCTTGAGCGGGATGTGCAGTAGAAGGGACACGATTCGAAGGCCACGCCAGTCCACCGTGATCCGGAGCCTGATGAAGGACGCCAGCGGCACGGCCACCACAACTATGATCACCAGCCCGAAAACACCGGAGCCGATGTCGCCGGAGAATGTGATCGGGACGTAGACGGCCGTCGACAGTGCGACGACGACGAGTGTCGCCCAGATGAAAATGTTCGCGGTGATGATGCGACTCCATGCGCCGACCTCGGTTTCTCTCAACGGCAGCATCGATGTCGTGCTTGCCGCGGGCACAGACGTCATGGACCTGCCCATCTGGCCGGAGCCCGAAGTGCTACGCGCTGTCCGGGGCACGGTCGCTTCCGTGCCCCGGCTTCTCCATACCCAGGACAACCCCCGGTTCCAGATCCACGAGTTCATCGCCGGGCAGCTTCTTGATGATGTCGCCCCACGCGGTGTCCGCGTGCCGTCCCATGTTCTTGACGATGTCGCCGAACTGTTCGCGCAGCTTGGCGCTGTTCCCCGCGACCACATACCGGCCGTCCCGCCAGGTTGGCCCGACGACGGCGACACCGCGTCCTTCGCCGGCCGGCTGTCCGCGATCACCGCCGATGTTCACACCCGCTTCCTTCCCGAGTTCGGCGGCCTCTTCGACGCTCTCGGCATCCCCGCGGAACCTCTCAGCACGATCGATCGTGCCTGGGCCGGGCTGTGGCCCCGGCCGTTCCGGCTCCTACACACCGACGTCCACCGCAAGAACATGATCCTTTCCGGTGGGCGGACCTACTTCCTTGACTGGGAGCTGGCGCTGTGGGGTGACCCCGTCTATGACCTCGCCGTTCACCTCCACAAGACTGCCTACCAGGCCGACGAACACGACACGCTTCTCGCGTGCCACAAAACCGGACAAATAGGGATGGCAGGCCTGTGACCGGCCCCGGTATTTGGCAGGGTTCCGGCTTGGGGCGCCCGCGAGAAACCTGAAGCCCGCCAGCCGCTGGATCCATCTGAGCCCGTCAATCTGGACCTGTGCCGGCTCGAAACCGGCAGGACATGCGGCCCGCCGCCTTCGGTGACCGCTGGCTTGGCTCCGCGATGGTTCCTCTCCGCGACTGGCGGGTCTTCTGAAAAGGTCAGGAGAAAGTCAGGTCTATGACCTGGTAGAAGCCGTTTCCGGTGTCAGCAACCTCCCATACCGCCAGCAGTACATGGTAGCCGTTCCGGCGTGGAAGGGTGATCGTGTGCCTGGTCGGGTCCGGTGGCAGGAGATCGGCTGACCAGTACGGCTGGCCGGAGAACTGCTCGGTGTGGATGGGAGCCGACTCGAACTGGTCGCGGGAAAGCGGCCTGTTCGGATCCCACCCGTCCCGGGTGAGGAAGTAGTTCCACCGGCGCGTCTTGTGCGCGGCGTGGTAGCTCCAGCTGACCTGGAGCTTCTGTCCGCTGGAGACCGTATGCGTCTGCCAGTCCGACCTGGGTTCGTCCAGCGATGCGGCGAAGTCCTGCCCTGCGCTGGCGATCCTGCCGTCCGCGGGGGGCTGGGCGTTGGGGACGTCGTCGGGGGCGAAGGGGTCGAGCAGACCGCTTTCGGTCGCCGGGAAGAACTTTCCTGCCTCCAGACCGGCGGCCTGCCACGATTCAAGATAGATAGCCGCCCTGGATACGGGTTCGATGACAGACCCGTGACGTATCGACTGTTGTGTTCCTGTGATATCCACCATGACGGAAGCATAGTTCGGCGAGCAGGGGTGTCGTGCGCATCAATCAGCCGGCGAGCGTGTTTCTCGCGAGTTCCCGCCGCCGCGGGACAAAAAGGACGGCGTCCAGAACGGTTGCGATTCTCATAAATTGGTCCGAGCGGCCCGAGGCACCCCGGTTACCGGAGGCGGGCGTCGCTTCCTGCGGTTCGGTCGTGAATCGACGCCGGAGAGTCCAGCCGCAACCTGGCGGCCCGCCACGGACCGGCGCAGGGTCTGTTGCGTTCAGCGGAGTCAAGACATGTCAGGCTCTGCCGAGCCACTGATCAGACCGCCAGTGCGAGCCCGCGAGAACGGTCTACCCGTTGACGGTCAACTGCAGCAGCACGTCTCCTCTTCGGGATGCCTGCTGACGCCGCTTCCAGCGGCGTCAGCCGTACGGCGTGACGCTGGCGATCCCAGCCGGAGTCATCGAAAAGATCCCGCAGACACGATGGAGACCGACCAACACGACGACCCCGACCTGGACGGACAGCCACCGAGCCTCACCGGCTACCTGCCCGGCAGCGGCCCTACGGCCCACTTCCCGCAGAAAAAGATCAACCCCGGTCGGACGAGGCCAACCGGGGTTCGAACATGGCAACTCTGGTGGAGGTGAGGGGACTCGAACCCCTGGCCTCCTCCGTGCGAGTTCATTGTCATGTCGGGCGATCATCGGGGTTCGTCCCGTTCGTCCAGATCGCACCCCGTCAGCGATCGACGTTTCACACGGACGATCAAAGCCGTTCCGGCTCGTCTCGGACGTCTCGTGCACCGGCTTGTGCACCTGGCGCCGTGCCGGGTGGGTGGACGTCCGACGCGCCCGGCGAGCATGGCGCCCCCGGCGCCACGCGCAGTCCGCGGCGCGGCGGACGGACNGCGGACGGACGGGCCCCGCACGGCACGGCGCACCCTGGTCGACATCCCGGCCGAGACGTTGATCCCGGCCGTGTGCGACGGCTTCGCCAGACGTCGAGCCGAGCTGATCACCTCCGTCGGTCGGGCAGGCTTCGCCCTACCCCGGGTTCTCCCGGCCGGGCAAGGGCCGCATCCTCACTCGAGTTCGATCTTTGCCGCCGGCCCTTGCGCGGTCGGGAGGTTCCGGGGTAGCCCTCGGGGTGCCCGTCCGGCGGAGGTGATCAGCGGACATGCCCCCACCCACCACCGGAAACGAACACACATTCGACCCACCTCCAGAGAGAGGGCCGGGGTTCGGGGCGGAGCCCCGTGGTCTTTGCGGCCCGGAGGGCCGCGCTTGAACAAGTAAGGAAAGTTGGCACAGGCCATCCCGATACCGACCAGCAATCAGATAATCACAGAGAGCGATATATCGGGAAGGGGATCAACGAGGGAATGTGTGGGGAAGCGGCCGGGTCCTGGGGAAGTTTCCCTACCCGCTTCCCCGCCCTGCTTCCCCCGGCTCACCTGCGGAAACGCCCTATGGGGAAGTCGTGGACCGCTTCCCCAGCTATCCCTACGACCGCCCCGGAGGGCCGCCGACTTCGCCTCAGGTCACCGCAAGCCGGTAGCAGAGTATGGATCGGTGGCCGGCCATGATGATGTCTGCGGTCTCAACCGGCTTGTCACCAACTCGGTAGGTGCGCTTCATCGCAAGGACGGAGACACCTGGCGGTAGTTCGAGCACCTTGACTTCGTCTGCCATCGGTGGCCGCGCAACGATCTCTTCTTCCACCGAGTCGATCCGCTGGCCGATCAGGTCGAAGCGTGCCACGACACCGATTGCTGCACCTTCCTCGGGCAGCTCGATCGGCGTGCCTACCGTGAGGGCTGCGGGCTCCCATGAGGTGGCCGTTTGAATCGGGGTTCCGTCGTAGCGATAGAGGTATCGCGTCATGATCACTGGCTCGCCGGGCTGGATGGCGAGTCGTTCGGCAACTTGCTCGTCTGCTGTCTCGCGCGTCGTCCGGTGATCCCAGGATGCTCGTCCGCCCGACGCTGTGGCGGACCGGGCGAATGGTGACGTCGACTCCGTAGAACCCGGCGGGCGTCGTCGGTAGAAGTCGGTGGTGATGCGCCGGACCGATGGCCGGGTCTGGACGAAGGTTCCGTGCTGGCCACGGGTCTCAACGAGCCCTTCCGCCTGAAGCTGGGCGATCGCGCGACGGATCGTCTCCTGAGCGGCATTGAACGTCCGGGCAAGTTCGCGGTGCGGAGGAAGCCGGCTACCCGGCGGGTACTCCCCTGCTTCGATCTTGCCTCGCAGCGATGCCGCGATCCGGGCGTATGGCAGGCGGCTTGGCGTGGACATGCCCTAGACCATATCGAGCACACCGACAGAAGATCTTCAAAAGATGCCCTAGGGCATGTGGACATGCCTTAGGGCATGCTGCTACTGTCGACACACGCCGGGACGGGAGGCAACCCGTTGAGGCGGCCGGGCCTTCTGGACATGAAGAAGGCCCGGGTGGGAGGCAACCCACACCGGGCCGGACGCGACTTGGCATCGCTCCTTGGAGCGTACAGCGTCTGTCCTTCCTTGTGGCGCCTTCCACGTCTGGTGTTGGCGTGCTCCCGGCCGGGTGCCGGGGCTGGTGGAAGGGCGTGTGATGACGCTTCCTGTCCTGCTTGCCGCTGATGACGGCGACGGTGGGTCCCGTACGGGTGTGTGCGCCCTGTGCGGGGTGCCGGACTACGAGGAAGGCACCTACGGGCCGACGGTGTCCTACGCCCGGCCGGTGGTGCCGCTGTCGTTCGAGCTGATGGTGGCGGCGGTGGCGAACTCCGGCGCGGACGACGACGAGCTGTCGACCCCGGCGCAGGTCCGCCACCAGATCGACTTGTTCATCGGGTTCAACGGCAGCAACGCCGCGCAACGGTTCGTCGAGGAGACCGAGACGTCCGTGTTGGACGCCGACCAGGTCGCGGGGTTGGCGTTCGCCCGCCAGGCGGTCAGCGAGATGCTCGCGGCCGAGGCGGCCGGGGGTGCCCGGTGAGCGGTGGTGGGAAGCGGTCGGTGTCCCCGCGCTCGTGGCACAGCGGCGAGTTGGCGATGGCGCTGTCCGCGTCGGACATGCCGACGCGCGGTGAGGCCACCAACGAGCAGGGGTGGGGGTTCGTCGAGCAGGGCGCGGCCCGTCTGGGCGTGCCGGAGGTCCGGGAGCGGGACCGGGCGGCGGCGGAGACCCGGCGGCGTGCCTTGAGGAGCCGTGACGAGCAGACGTGCCGGACGTTGCTGTCTGCGGCGTCGGCGCTGTACGGCGGTAAGCGGCGTGAACGGCAAAGCGTCGATGTGGCGTCCGGGCTTCTGCTCGACCGCAAGACCCGGGGTGCCCGATGACGCTGCCGCGGGTGAAGAGCACCGGGACAGCAGGGACGACCCGGGCCCTGTCCGGTGGGGCTGTCCTGGTCGTCGCCGGGGTCTGCGCCCGGCCGGGGTGCGACACGCGGGAGCACCGTGCCGGTTCCGGGGTGTGCCACTGGCACGGCCTGTCCGCCGTGCAGCGCGACGCCCTGTCTGGGGCGATCGGCTAGCCCACCGGCCCACCGGCCCTCCGTACCGATATCCACCTGACTCGACAGGAGACGTTCGCGATGATCACGCCTGCCCCGGCGGCCACTCCTCCTACCGGCGCCGCGCTGGCCGCTTCGACCCCGCCGGGGGTGGTCGACCCGTTGGCGGGTCTGAAGCCGTTGATCTCGGTGGGGGTCGCCGCTGAGGTGTTGGGGTTCTCCCGGGCGGTGGCGTACCGGTACGCCAAGGCCGGGCAGCTTCCGGTCCGGCGGATCGGCGGCCGGCTGTACGTCGTCACCGCGCAGCTGCGCGACCTGCTCACCCCGGACGGTCCGGCGGAGGACAGGGCGTGAGTTGTCCGGGCCACGGCACGCCGGTACCGGGGCCACCACTGGTACCGGAGCCACGGCCACCCCTGGTACCGGAGCCACGGTCAGCGGTGGTACCGGAGCCACGGCCGGTACCGGTACCGGGGCCACCGTCGGTCGTGGTACCGGAGCCACGGCCCACGGCGGTAACGGACCGTCGCAGGGAGGCGGACAGGGAGCCGGCCCGGCCACAGGGAGTTCTCCCTACCCGCCTCCCTGGCGGAACTCCCCGGCCTGACCTGCGCAGACGTCCTACAGGGAGGCAGGGAGGCGTGCCTGAGAGACCCGCCTGTGCCCCCCAGCGTCGCCGGGAGCTCTGCGGACCTTGCCTCCCTCCCTCCCGGGCCGCACCCGCCGGCAGTCACACAGGGCGTACGGCGGGGGCTGTAGAGGGGTGCCCGCGGTCCCCGGCCGGCACCACACCCCCGGCTACCCACCGGCGCCGACGGGCCCGCCCGTAGACACCCCCCGCTACACCCGTAGCGGGCCGTGTAGGCCCCGCTGACCAGGCATGTAACGGCCGTAGCGGGGGACTGCCCCCGCCCGCCGTCCCGTCCCGTTCCGGCCGAGAGGAAGGGTCCGCGTTGCACCCCACCCCGCCTGCCGCAACCACTACCCCTCCCGGTGTTGTCCGGCCATTGACCGGCATGTTGGAACAGCCCAGGCCGGCCGGCCGTTGCCGCGTGTGGGACCACATAACACACAATCGCGCGTCTTCCGGGGCGTGCAGCCTGAAGCGTAGGGTCGGGCCGTGGCAGCCCTTCCGTCATGCGCGGCATACCACATATAAAAACTCTCTTCTTCCCGGTCCCACCCGCCACTTCCTTCCCCTTTTCCTGTCCGGGA
>NZ_JWIO01000028.1:77718-123377 GCF_001017755.1 Protofrankia coriariae | reverse complement strand
GCCCTGCCGTTGCGACAGCTGACACACAGCCGCCATCGTGTCGCCGCGGCGAGATCCTCGGACTCCCGGTGATCCGGATGGCGGGTCGGTCGTGTCGTGGTCGCCCGGTCGGACAGCCGCTACCTCGCCGTCGAGCTCGAGCTGTCGCGGCCGCTCGGACGCGGCTCGCGTTCGGTGAGGTGATGGACCTGACCGATCCGCCCTGACGGCACGATCATCGGCGAGCGCGCAGCGGGCCGGCCAGAGAAGGCGTGGCACTCGACCCCGGGGGCGGTACCGACATCTATGGTCGTCTTCATGGCCGTCGTTTTCGATGGCGAGCTGTGGATATGGGCTGCCCGGCGCGTCGACTTGACGATGAACTGGGCGATGAACACGAACGCGGCGAGCCGGAACACGATGATCCCGTTCCATGCCAGCGGACCCGTCCTGAAAAAGGGCAGCAGAACGGCGGAACGAAGGATGTCGGCGCCCAGATGTTCACGTAGGCCAGCCACCGAGGAAAAACAGGTACCTGGCGCTGGTCGGTGAGGATACCGAACGAGAACGAGAAGTTCTGGGCCATGAACGGAGGCCACGTTATGATCAGGACAATCCAGCTCATGTCGTCGAGGGTATGTGTGATCTCGATCGGGCGTTCGGGCTGGAACGCGGTGGCGGCGAACAGCATGGCGGGCATGAAGAACGTGAAGCAGTCATGCTTTCAGCAGGGTGCAGACGTCGATGTTGCGCTCGAGGCAGGCGCCGGCCTCGTCAAGGCCGAAGACGAACGGCGCGAAGTCGAGGAACCCGACCCAGGTGGCCCCGGCATTGATGTAGGTGAGCCAGTGGTCGGCGACCTGGCGGGCGTTGCCGTGGACGAAACTCCTGCTCTTCATGGCGCGGGAGACCCTGGCCATGACGGCGTCGTTCTCCTCCCTGGTCACCTCGTTGGGCAGCAGGTGCAGCGTGTAGTTGTAGTCGCGTGGACGCGCCAGCTCCACATCTGGCTCCAGCTCCCATTCAGCGTGCGCCATGCGGCCGTAGATCGATGCAAAGGACGTGACGAACTCGCTGTGGTCGATCGCCTTGTCGATCGCGGCCCGGTCCTCGTGGATCAGCGCGATGGCCTCGATGGCGAAGATGAAATCGTCGGGGTCCCGGCCGTACTTCTCCAGCGCGACCTTCATGTCCCTGACGGTCTGTGCGTAGTGCTCGATGTGCGCGAACGCCGCGGGCACGACCGTGAGCCAGCCGTCGGCGTAGCGCGCGGCGATGTCCAGCGCCCTGGGGCCGGCGCCGGCGACGAGCATCCTGGGCCTGTGGGTGCGGGCCCCGCCGATATAGGCGTTCCTGAAGTGCCAGAAGTTGCCCTCGAAGCTGAAGGGTTCGGTCTTCTCCCATAACAGCTGGTAGAGCCGGAAGTGGTCCTCCAGGCGAGCGAGGCCCTCCTTGCGGCTGTAGCCGAAGGGGACCGTGTTCTGCTTCTCTCCCACGCCGACGCACACGACCGAGTTGCCCTGGGACGCGTCCGCGATCGTCATCGCCATGCGCATTATCTCCGCCGGTCCGTTGCGGATGCCGTTCGTCGCTGACACCGAGAGCCCGAGGCTCTCGGTGGCGCCGCCCGCCAGGCCGAGCAGGGTGAACGGGTCGTAGAAGCTGTCGCCGTCGGGCAGGACATTGGCCACGGGGGAGAAACTCTCCCCCCAGGCCACCCGTGGAAGGATCCCGGTCAGGAAGTCCCACGTGAAGACCTGGTCAACTCCGGCCTGCTCGAGACGCTGGGCGTAGGGGATGATGCTCTTGGCGGGCACCCCGCGGACTCCCGGGAACCACACCGCGGTCTGGACGTTCGACACCGTTGTCTCCTTCGTCATTCCAGGGGCAACGCCCATGAGTCCATCGTCAGGGTCTGGGGCGGGCAAGAGTAATCCGCTACTCTCGCTGTGCATGCAGTACGACGCCGTCATGGAGTTACCCTGGCCGTTGACCGGGCGGGCCGCGGAGCTCGACCTCGTCCGGTCGTCCCTGACGTCTCATTCCCCCCGCAGCGTGATGCTCGTGGGGCCAGCGGGAGTCGGCAAGACCCGCCTGGCTCGCGAGGCCCGGCTGCTTGCGAGCAGGGCCGGGCTTTCCAGCGTCTGGGTGACCGCGTCGCACTCGATCGCCCGGACACCCCTCGGGGTGTTCGTACCCCTTCTGCCGGCCCTGGACAGGGAACCCGCTGGCACGGTGCACGACCTGCTCGAACGTTCGGCCCGAGCCCTGGTCAGCCGCGCCCGCGGGCGGGGTGTGGCGCTGTTCGTCGACGACGCGCACATGCTCGACGAAGCCTCGGCGGGTCTGTTGCACCAGCTTGTCGCGAACCACTCGGTTCTCGTCGTGCTCACCGTGCGTGCCGGCGAAGCGGCCCCGGAAGCGGTCACGGCGCTGTGGAAGGACGACCTCGCGCTCCGGTTGGAGCTCTCGCGACTGGACACCAGAGCCATCGACGCGTTGCTCACCGCGGTGCTCGGCCACCAGGTCGACCGCGCTGCCGTCGTCGAGCTCGCCGCGCGCTCCGGCGGCAACGTGCTGTATCTGCGCGAGCTGACCCTGGGCGCACTGGCGGACCGCACCCTGGTCAGGGACGTCGGGGTGTGGCGCCTGAAGGCCCCGCTGGCCCCCTCCGGGCGCATCATGGAACTGGTCGACACACGGCTGCGTGGCCTCGACGACGCGTCGATCGCCCTGCTCGAACTGGCCGCCTACGCGGAGCCCCTCGGCGGCGCCGAGGTGGCGGAGCTCGCCGACCCCGAGCTGATCGACGCGCTGCAGCGACAGGGCCTGCTGGCCAGCGGGTTCGAAGGTCAACGCCTGCAGGTGCGGCTCGCCCACCCGCTCTACGGGGAGGTCCTGCGAGCGCGCACGTCCGCGGTGCGGGTGTCGGCGATGAGCCGGGCGCTGGCAGACAGCGTCGAGCGCACCGGTGCCCGTCGCAAGGGCGATGCACTGCGGATGGGTATCTGGCGCCTTGATGGCGGCGGCGGTCAGCCCGCGCTGATGCTGCGCGCCGCCCGCGACGCACGATGGCACTATGACTTCGCCCTGGCGGAGAGACTGGCGCGCGCCGCTGGGCATGCCGGAGCGGGGTTCGACGCCTGGCTTCTCGCGGGACAGACGCTGGCGCTGCAGGGCCGGCCCCTCGACGCGGAGCGGGAGCTCGCCAGCCTCACCTGTCAGACCCGCGACGACCGCGATCGGGTGCGACTTGCCATCGCCCACATCGACTGTCTGTGGTTCTACCTCGGTCGCATGGACGATGGCCTTCGCGTGGCCCAACTGGCCGAAGCCTCGATCACCGAACAGTCCCTGCGAGACGAGGTGTCGGCCCGACGCGCCGGTCTGCTCCTTGGCAGCCAGGGGCCGGGTGCGGCCGCTGAGGTGGCGGTACCCATGCTCGCCGCCGCCAAAGGGCCGTCACTGGTCTGGTTGGGCCTCGTGGCGTCCTATGGCCTCGGGCGGCTGGGCCGCATCGAAGAGGCCCTCGACGCGGCCGACCGCGGCTACGACGCCGGCATCGTGCTGAGCGAACCGGACGACTGGTACCCCTGGTTCAACCTCTACGCCCGTTGCGAAGCCCTCGCGCACGCGGGCCGCTTCACCGAGGCCGAGGCGCTCGCCAGGCAGGAGCATCAGCGCGGGCTGGAGGAGGGCAGCAGCGAAGCGCGCGCGTGGTTCCTGTGGCACATGTGCCGCACCGCCAGGGACACGGGCAACGTGCAGTCGGCGGGCCGCGACGCCCGGGAAGCCATCGTGCTGCTCCGCCGACTCGGGCGCCTGGGTTTCCAGCACAGTCTCCTCTCCCTGCTCGCCCAGTCCCAGGCACTGTCCGGGGATCATCAGGGCGCACGCGCGACCCTGGCGAGAATCGACGAGCTGGGTGTCCAGCAACCCCGCTGGAGCTGGACGGAGTTCATCAGCGCGCATGCCTGGACCGCCGTCGCCGAGGGCCGGCTGTCCGTCGCGAGAGAGACGTTCGAACGTGCCGCGGAAGCCGGCGAACGTGTCGGCGACCGCACCGGAGCCTGCGCCGCCCTGCACGACATCGCACGCATCGGTGCGCCCCATGCCGTCGTCGACCGGCTCGTTGCTGTGGCTGCCACCGTGGAGGGCGAACTCACGGGCGCGCGCGTCGCGCACGTCCTCGCCCTGGCCGAGGCAGACCCACCAGGGCTTGCCGAGGTCTCGGACAGGTTCGAGGCCATGGGTGTGTTCCTGCTCGCCGCCGAGGCCGCGGCCGACGCCGCCGTGGCGTGGCGCAGGCTCGGCAAGCCCAGGAAGGCCGACGCCGAGCTGCACCGCGCAGCGATCCGGCTGAGCCGCTGCGAGGGAGCGAGAACTCCTGCCCTGGCCCCGATCAGCGTACGTTCACAGCTCACCCCAGCCGAGCGCGAGACCGCTCTCCTCGCCGCGAACGGGCTCACCAGCAAGGAGATCGCTGAGCAGCTTCGCATCTCCGCCCGGACCGTCGACAACCGGCTCCAACGCATCTTCCGGAAACTTGGCATCTCACGACGGGCGGAGCTGGCCGCTCTGATGCGGTAGGACCAGCGAAGCCTCACTCTGGATCCACCTGTGCCCTCATGTCATGTTCTCGGCCGTGAGCCGTGAGCCGTGAGCCGTGCGGTGAAGGTCGCGATCTCTGCGCGGACCGATGGTCGTTCAGCCCGGTGCGGGTAGGTCCGTTTCCGTGTGATCAGGCGGTGGTGCCACCGTAGGACGATGCCGGGGTGACCGGATCGCCTTTGCGCTGACACGTAGCGCAGAAGCCCTGGTCAGGGCCTACGGACGAGATCCGGGCACGGACAGGATTCCAGGATCCCGCGGGCGGACGTGAGAACATCGTCGCCGGAGGAGTCTCACGCAACGAGGCAGGGGATGGATCCGATGCATCGTGAACAGCGGGCGGTCGCCGACCGATTATCGCCCGCGCCGGCCGATCTGCCCCCGGCCGCCTGGCCCCTGATCGGCCGGGACACCGAACTCGACGCGCTGACCCACGCCCTCACCGGTGCGGCCCCGCACAGCGTCATCATCGTCGGCCCCGCCGGCGTCGGTAAGACTCGCCTGGCCCGCGAGGCAATGCTGATCGCCGCTGCGGCCGGCCACGAGGCGCGCTGGGTGACGGCGACGCGCTCCGTGGCGCGGGCTCCGTTCGGGGCCTTCGCACCCCTGTTGGCCGTGCCCGAGCCAAGGGACGGGCTCGGGCCGGCGGACTCGTTCGAGGGACTGCTGCGGCGGACGGCGTACGCCCTCGTCAACCATGGCGGCGTGGGCCGCCTGCTGCTGTTCGTCGACGACGCGCAGTTGCTCGACGAGGCGTCGGCGGGCCTGATCCAGCAGCTCGTGTCGGCGGACGCCGTGCTGGTGGTTGCCACGGTCCGGGCGGAAGAGCCGACGCCCGCGGCGGTGACCTCGCTGTGGAAGGACGACCTTGCGATCCGGCTCCGCCTGAGCGATCTGGCCGACAGCGTCATCGACGACCTGTTGACAGTGGTCCTGGGGGATCAGGTCGACCGTGCCACCGTCGCCGAGCTGACCGCTCGTTGCCAGGGCAACGTGCTGTTTCTCCGGGAGCTCGTGCGCGGCGCGCTGGCGGACGGCACCCTGGTCCGCCACGGTGGGGTGTGGCGGATGACCGGAGCGCCGGCGCCCTCGGACCGGATCGTCGAGTTCGTTGGCGCCCGCCTGGCCGGGCTCTCCCCCGATGCTCGAGCGCTGCTGGAGCTGACGGCCTACGGCGAACCTCTCGGGGGCGCGGAGCTCGACGCGCTGGGCGACGAGCGCCTGGTCGAGAAGCTGGAGCGAGAGGGTCTGCTTGTCAGCGCGTTCGACAGCCGCCGTCTGCAGATTCGTCTTGGCCATCCCATCTACGCAGACGTGCTGCGTGCGCAGACATCGGCCGTGCGGGTCGGCGCGATGGCCCGCGCCCTTGCCACCATCGTCGAGCGGACCGGCTGCCGCCGACGCGACGACCTCCTGCGGATCGGGCTCTGGCGCCTCGATGGCGGCGGTGGACAACCCGATGTGCTACTCGAGGCCGCGCGCGCGGCTCGGTGGCACTACGACTTCCCGCTCGCCGAGCGTCTGGCACGTGCCGCCGTCGAGGCGGGGACCGGCTTCGACGGCCGGTTGCTCGCGGCCCAGACGGCCGCCCTGCAGGGACGGGGGGAGGCGGCCGAGCAGGATCTCGCGGAGCTCGCAGGCTGCGTGGCGAACGACGAGGAGCGTGCGCGCGCGGCGATCGCCCGGATCGACGTCCTGTGGCTCTCGCTCGGCCGGATGCAGGACGGACTGCGCATCGCCGAGGATGCGGAGGCCACCATCGCCGACGTCGGCCTGCGGACGGAGGTCTCGAGTCACCGCGCAGGGCTGGTGCTGGGGAGTGAGGGTCCACGGGCCGCGGTGCGCGTCCTGGAGCCGCTGCTGGCCGAGGCGCGGGGACGGTCGCTCGTGTGGATGGGCGTCGTGGGCGCGTTCAGCCTCGGGCGCCTCGGCCGATTACGCGAGGGTCTGGACCTGGCGGACCGTGCGTATGCGGCCGGTGTCACCCTGACGGAACCTGACGACTGGTACCCGTGGTTCAACCTCCATGGCCGCTGCGAGCTCCTCGTGCAGGCGGGCCGGTTCGTGGATGCCGAGCGGCTGGCTCGCGAGCAGCACCAACGCGGCCTTGACGAGGGCAGTAGCGAGGCGCGGGCCTGGTTCCTCTGGAACTTGTCGCGTACCGTCCGCGATCGCGGCAACGTCCGGACCGCGACCCGCGACGCCCGGGAGGCGGCAACCCTGCTGCATCGGCTCGGGCGGCTGGGGGTCCAGCACACGCTGCTCTCACTCCTGGCCCAGGCACAGGCGCTCGCGGGTGACGCCGCCGCGGCGCGGCGCTCCCTCGCGGCCATCGACGCCCTCGGGATCGAGCAGCCACGGTGGAGCTGGACCGACCACCTCGCGGCCCAAGCGTGGACGGCCGTGGCCGAGGGGCGGATCACTCAGGGCCGCGATCTGCTCGCCCGCGCGACCCAGGTGGGCGAGCAGATCGGCGACCGTACCGGCGCAGCAGCCGCGCTCCACGACATCGGCAGGCTCGGGACGCCGCGCCGGGTCGTGGACCACCTTGTTGCTCTCGCCCGAGAGCTGGAAGGCGACCTTGTCGCGGCGCGGGCCGCGCACGTCGTCGCCCTCGCCGAGGATGATCCACGCGCGCTCGACGCGGTCGCCACGACCTTTGAACACCTCGACGCCGAGCTGCTGGCCGCCGAGGCCGCCGCCGACGCTGCGGTCGCCTGGCGCCGGGCAGGCGACGTCCACCGCGCGGATGCCGGGCTGCACCGAGCGGCAGCGCTCGCGGCGCGCTGCAAGGGCGCCGTCACCCCGGCACTCGCGCCGATCGAGTCGCGGGTGCAGCTGACCGACGCCGAGCGTGAGACCGCGCTGCTGGCCGCGGCGGGACACACCGACCGCGACATCGCGGCCGAGTTGCAGCTGTCCGTGCGGACTGTCGGCAACCGTCTGCAGCGCATATACCACAAGCTCGGCGTGTCCCGGCGGACCGACCTGGCGCGCTTTCTCCGCTGACCGCGCCGACGGGCAACACGCCGCGCGCATCGTCCCGCGTTCGTTCGTGGACGCCTGCTCGTCTGCGCCCAGACAGAGTATGTTCCTACTCTGTTGCGTCCGAAATGGCCGGTGTTAGCTTCCCGGCCATGGTCACCACGGAACACGCGCTCACAAGCGCTTCGGAGGGTGTGGAGCGGCGCATCGAGGAGCTGCGTCGACGTCATCCCGTCGAACCGGCCGTCGATGAGGTCCTCAGCACGAAGCTGCGACGTCGGGGGCACGACGTGCACACCGCCCGCAGCGTGGAGGACATCAGCGAGCGCCTCCACGCCTTTCTTGCCCACCGGCTGGACGGCCCCTTCACCATCAGCGGCCTTGCCCGACTGCCGGGCGGCGCGTCGAAGGAGCAGTTCGGCTTCGACCTCGAGTGGACGGAGAACGGCGAACCGCGCCGCGACCGGATGGTGCTGCGGATGAACCCGCCTGCGTCCGTCGTGGAGACGCACCGCGTTCGCGAGTTCCAGCTCCTGCGGGCTTTGGAGGGCGTCCTGCCCGTGCCGCGCGCCTACTGGGTGACCCAGGACCACGCCGAGCTGGGCGAGCCCGCGATGGTCTGCGGCTTCGCCCGTGGTGTCGCCGCGCCGACAAAGGGTGAGCACAGGGCGTCCGGGCTCGGCACGGTCTACGGGCCGAAGCTGCGGGCCAAGCTCGCCCCCCAGTTCGTCGCCCACCTGGCCACGCTGCACGCCCTGGATCCGTCGACCGTCGCTCTGGACGCATTCGGGGTGCCGGCGGCCGGCACGACGCAGGGGGTCGACTGGCGGCTCGGGATGTGGGACAGGGTGTGGGAGGAGGACTCCTTCGAGCCGCACCCGACGGTCACACTGACCCGCCAGTGGTTGTGGGACAACCGCCCGCCGATCGACCGGATCTCGATTGTGCACGGCGACTACCGCAACGGGAACTTCCTGTTCGACGAGGACACGGGCGAGATCACGGCGATCCTCGACTGGGAACTCAGCCACCTCGGCGATCGGCACCACGACTTGGCGTACGCGATGCTCGGCGGCTGGGGCCACCTGGATGACGAAGGCCGTTTTCTCTGTAGCGGCCTTGTCGACACGGAGACCTTTATCGCGGAGTACGAACGCATCTCGGGCCTCTCCGTGGATCCGGAACGGCTGCGCTACTACACCGTGCTGAACATGTACTGGGTGGTGGTAGCCACCAGCGCATCAGGTATCCGGATCACCGAGGACCGCATGACGCACCTCGACGTGATGATGAATTTCCTCAGCGGCCTCGGTGCGTCGTCCATGGCCGAGCTCAACCGTGTTCTCGAAGGAGCCTGAACCATGGTCCCTACCATCTCACAGCAGTTACGGGGCATCCGTTCGGCCATGGTCAAGTCGATTGTTCCGGCGCTGCCCGCCGACGACAGTTTCGTCCAGGAGCAGGCCGGTCTTGTCCTGGCGACCCTGGAGTGGGTGCTCGACGTCCAGGAGTCCGAGACCCTCTACGAGGCGACCGAACGCGATGAGTACCGCGAACTGCTCGACCGTCTCTCGGCCCTGTCGTCCGTCCCCACCACCGACGCGCACGCCGTCCCGGCCCCCGACCCCTCGGCGATCCCCGACCTCGCGCTCCTGCGGGCGGAGGCCCGGGCGCTGAAGGTGGCGGTCGACGCCCGTGTCACGGCGATCGCCGCCGACGGCAGCGCTGAGGACCGCGCCGCGGCTCGCGAGCTGCTGGTGGGCGTCGCCGCCCGCCAGAGCGCGCGCGAGCAGGCGTGGTTCCGGATGACCGGGTTTCCGAGCGAGGTCCCCGGCGACATCCGCTCCGTGCTGACCGGGAACGCCACGACGCCGGTGCGGGACGCGGAGTGAGCGGGCACACGCGAGAGAGGATCGCGCGAGAGAAGACAAGGAGCGGCGAGATCACCCCGGAGCACGGCACGGCGGGCGGCGGCTTACCGGAGCCGATCGACGAGCTCGGGATCTACCTGCTACCGGGCCGGGTGAAGGACCCGGCCCGGGCGATCACGGAGGCGATCGACGCGGAGCGCCTCGGCCTCACCTCGGCGTGGATCGCCGAGCGGCTGGACATGAAGGAACTCGGAGTGCTCTGCGGCGCGGTCGCCGCGAGCACGCAGCGGATCCGCCTGGGCATGGGCTCGATCGCCGCGGGGAGCAGACATCCGCTGATGACCGCCGCCGCGGGTTCCACGATGCAGGAGACGTTCGGTGACCGGCTGCTGCTCGGGCTTGCCCGCGGCCTCGGATCGGTCCTCGGCGACCATGGCATGCCTGTTCCGAAAATGGCCGCGTTCGAGGACTACGCGTCGATCCTGCTGCGCCTGTGGGACGGCGAGACCATCGACTACGACGGTCCGCTGGGACGGTTCCCGAACCTGCGCATGGTTGATCCACCGACGGCACCCCGGCCGCGGCTCCTCCTGAGCGCGTGGTCCCCCCTGCCGAAGGCGACGGCGCTCGCGGCCCGGTTGTTCGACGGTGTCTTCCTTGGCTCGGAGCTGACAGTCGAGGCCGTCGCCGCTGTGTCACGGCGCCTGGACGAGGCGTGTGAGCGGATCGGGCGCGACCCGCGGTCACTGAAGCTCTACGCGATCGTCATCACCGCTCCCGATCTGTCGCCGGAGGAAGAGCTGGCAGTCGTCAACGCACGGATGATTACTCACCTGGACTTCGGCGGGGTCGGCGAACTCATCATGCGTGAGAACGGGTGGGATCCCGAGCCGTTGCGCCGTTTGCTGCGGCAGGAGAAGCTGGATGGCGGCGGCACGGCCGATCAGAAATTCCACCGGAGCGAACTGCTGGAGCTCGGTACGCAGCTGCCGCGGGAGTGGGTGGAGACCGGGTGTGTCGTTGGGTCCGCCGCGCACTGCGCGGTGCGTCTGCGGGAGTATCTCGACGCCGGGGTGGACCACATCGTGCTGCACGGCAGCGGACCGAAGCAGCTTGAGGGGCTCGTGCGGGCGTGGCACGAGACGTCCGTATCCGGGACTCCGTAACAGAACTTGTTCGTTCTGCCGGAGCGCCGGCACGGTTACCTCACTTTGTCACTTCTGGTCGGCGACAGCCCCTCCACGCTCCCGTCTGCCGACTGTCGGCGCCGGTGTTACGACGCCGACCCGATCGCGGCGTCCGCGGCGGCGATGTCCTTGTGGAACCGCTTGTGGACGTTCAGCTTTTCGCCGGTCGCCTCCGTCTTTCCCCACAGGCCGCTGAGCGGTCCCAGCACGGTCTGTCGCGGCAGCCGCGCGAGCGGGGTGTCTCCCTTCGGCTTGCTCGGGACGAGCTTGCCGGCCCTGAGCACCAGAATGCTCTGGTCGGTGACGATCACGATTCTGTAGTCGATCCAGAAGATGATCAGTGTGGTGAGGAGGAAGAAGTACGGTGTCGGCCCGGTCTGCGCCAGAAAGACGTGTTGCACCTTCTCGCCGGGGGCGAGGTAGGGCTGGGCGCGCTCGGTGAGCTTGTCGCGGAGAGCCATCGGCGGCGATCCTTACTGTCCGTCAAAGATGATCAAATGATAAATCCGGACAATAGCGTTCTCATCGGACCAATCAAGGTCTCCCCGCGGGCGTAGTTTCTTCGCGGTGTCCTTGTTGTCCGGGCTGCCCTGCCGTTGCGACAGCTGACACACGGCGCCATTGTGTCGCCGCGACAACATGGTGTTGCTGCGGCAGGCGTGCACGCGCTGCCAGCATTCCTTGGCTGCCAGCTCGCGGACGAGCGGCTATTGATCTGCCGGATGATGGGTTCAGAGTGTGCTGATGTCCTGCCCGCGCAGGGTGCGTAGCCGGTGGGCCAGCTCGTTCGCTCTGGTCATCTGGTATCGACGCGGTCAGGCCAGGAGATCGTGATTCGGGCGCGTCGCTTGTTGAGGACGAGGGCGCCGGCGGGTAGCTGTTCGTCGGGGGTGCCCGCGGGGTAGGCGGTGATGCGGGCGTTCAGGCTGGTACCGTCCCAGGACCGGACGTGGCTGACCATCCGCTGTGCGATCCTCTCGGCGTCGGGGCCGTGTCCGTAGGCGCCGAACTCGAACCGCTCGCGTGCCGTGCTGGTGGCGCGGAAGGTCAGGTAGGCGAAGCTGGCACCGTCGAGGGCTGTCGGGATACCGAGACCCCAGGAGTGGGCGACCAGGCCACGTTTCCTGGCTTCTTTCGTCGCGGCCAGCAGGCCGAAGTCCGGCAGGGCCATGGACAGCCACAGGTGCAGGCCGTCGAACCTCGTGTTCTTGCCGACCGTCGTCCCGGACCATGCCTCTGCTCGTGGTGTGGTCAGGGCGGCCCGTAGCCCGTCGGCGTCGGCCTGCTGGTCGTCGTCGAGACGCAGGCGTATGTCCTCGCCGTGCAGCGAAACCAGCCGTTCCCGGCGTTCTCCGATGCCCTGCATGGGCACGAAGCCGCACAGCTCGTAGCCCCGGTCCGCCAGGTGGCCGTTCTCCCGCTCGAACACGATCGACCGGGTCAGTCCACGCATCCGCAGCGGGACGACGAGGCGGCCGCCCTCGGCGAGCTGCTCGCTCCACGCCGGAGGGAGATCCCAGGCGCCGACCGTGACGATGATCCGGTCGAACGGTGCGAGGTCGGTGACGCCGAACTCCCCGTCCGCGCACCGCACGGTCACGTCCGGATAGCCCGCGGCGGTCAGGCTCTGGCGGGCGCGGGCGACGACGTCCGGATCGATGTCGACCGAGACGACCTGGCCGGTGTCGCCGACCAGCTCCTGGAGCAGGGACGCGTTGTAGCCGCCAGAGCCGATCTCGAGTATCCGATGGCCGGGTTTCACCTGAAGCTGGTCGAGCATCGCCGCGATCACGGTCGGGGCGGACACGGAACTGATCGATACGCCGGTCTCGTCCCGTTTCAGGACGATCGCGTCCAGCGTGTAGGCCCGTTCCAGCGGCACTCCGGGCAGGAACAGGTGACGAGGCACCACCCGCAGCGCCGCCCGCACCTCGGCCGACACCGGCATGTCCAGCTCGGCAAGGCTGGTGATGACCTTCTTCGCCATCTCGGCCAGCAACACGGCAGGGTCCGAGGATGCGGCGGTGGGCTCCTCCTCCGGCAGCGGTTGCGTAGCCAATGATCACTCCTGGTGTGGCGGGACGCGGCTTGCCCTGGCCTGTCGGCGACGGCGCGGCGCGCCCAGGAAGCGGGAGGCTACCGACGTAACAAGGATGACCCAGTGTGACCGTACATGTCATTCCCTACTCGGCCCTGCGGGTGACACTGAATTTATGGTCGTCATTTATGGTCGTCGTTTTCGATGGTGAGCTGTGGGTGTGGGATGCCCGGCGCGCCGACAGATGGACGTTCGTCAGCCTGCCCGTCGAGGTGTCCGAGGAGATCCGTGACCTGGCTGGCGGGCTGCGTCGTGGCTTCGGGTCGCTGCGGGTGCGGGTCACGGTCGGTGGCAGCACATGGACGACCTCGATCTTCCCTGACCGCACTCGTGGCAGCTATGCGCTGCCTGTCAAGCGCGCCGTCCGCAAGGCCGAAGCCCTGGCCGCGGGTGACATCGCGACCGTGACCGTCGAGCTCCTCGACTTCTGACGACCGGCAGCCGGCCACCACCGGCGTGCGTCAGCGGTGGGGTCGGTCGGCTGTGAGGACGGCGAGGTCGTGGTGCTGCCAGGTGACGGTGGTTGCGAGGCCGGCCTGGTGGAGCCATGTGAGCTGGTCGGATAGCCGGCTGGGCCTGTCGTGGGCGCTGTTGACGGGGGTGACGGCGTCCTGGGGGTCGTCGGGCAGGATCACGTCCGCGAGCACGAACCGGCCGCCCGGCGTCAGGGCGGCGGCGACCCGGCGGAACAGGTCCGCCTTGCCCGCCGCGTCCAGGTGGTGCACGGCCAGCGCGGAGATCACCAGGTTGAACGGTCCGGCCGGTAGCGGGTCTTCGAGTCTGCCGACGCGAAGGTCCGCGTGGGGGAGACGGGGCCGGGCGCGGTCGAGCATCGCAGGGCTTTCGTCGAGTGCCACGAGGGCGGCGGTGGGATGGGCGGCGAGCACGCGTCGGCTGGTCTCGCCGGTGCCCGCCCCGAGATCGAGCACCCAGATCGCGCGCATGCCGGCCGTTGCCGCCGCCACCTCGTCCTGGAGTCGCTCGTAGCAGGGCACCTCGGCGAGGACCATGGCCAGGTAGGTCTGCGGGTCGAAGTGGAACTGCTCCATCCGTCTTCTTCTACGGGATGCCGGTGGAAAGCGACACCGGTTTTTCCGCTGGCGAGTGCGGACACTGGGACACGATGCGTGGCCCTCTTCACCAGTGGACGGATCACCTGTGGACGGATCATCTGCGATCACGTCTGGCCGGACGGGCCCCGCCAACACTCCGCCAGCAAACAGCCCCCGTTCAGCCGAGGGGATTCACGCCACGGGCTACGTGCGAGAGATCGGTGATCTCGGCCCAGCGTTTGGCGACGATCTCCATTGTGGGCGGCTCGTCGAAACGCACTCCGGAGTTCTGGAACAGCGCCACGCGCCGCACGAGACCGCCGCCGACGACGAACACCGCACCGGAGTCGGTGAGCTCTTCGGTCAGCAGGTGGCCCACCACCGGCGCGACCTGGGCAGCCGGGAGCGTGTCGAGAACTTCCGGGGGAGCGATGTCCGCGGTCATGCGGGTCGCGGCCAGTGGAGCGACGGCGTTCGCTCGGATGCCGTAGCGTTCCCCCTCGATTGCCAGGGTGTTGACAAGGCCGACGAGGCCGAGTTTCGCGGCGGCATAGTTCGCCTGGCCGAAGTTCCCGTAGAGCCCGCTCGTCGACGTCGCCACGACGACGCGACCGAAATTCTGCTCGCGGAAGTACGGCCACGCCGCGCGGATCACGTGGAACCCGCCGTAGAGATGGACCTTGATCACCGCGTCCCAGTCTTCGGGCGTTGTCCTGGCGAAGCTACTGTCACGCAGGATTCCCGCGTTGCTGACGATGCCGTGCACCGCTCCGAACGTCTCGACGGCCGTGCGCACGATCGCCTCGGCTCCCACCTGTGTCGCGACGCTGTCGTAGCTGGCGACCGCCTCTCCGCCGGCCGCGCGGATCTCCGCCACCACGCCGTCGGCCATCGCCGAGCCGCCGCCCGAACCGTCACGCGCACCGCCGAGGTCGTTGACGACGACCCTCGCGCCCTCGCGGGCGAGCAGGAGCGCGTACTCGCGCCCGAGCCCTCCGCCCGCTCCGGTGATGACGATGGCACGCCCTTCGACACCTGACATGAGAGCCCCTCCAGACCCGCGCTCCCGCCGGTGGTGTGACAGCCCGTCAGCCCTTGACGATGTCACAGCCGATGAGTTCTTTCATGACTTCGGTCGTGTCACCATAGATCGTCTGGACCCGGTGGCCGTTGATGACCAGCGGCCACGCTTCGTGATCAGGTGTATGTCTCGCCGCGTTCGGCCCTGGCCACCAGGGACGCGGGCGGGGTGAAGTGCTCGCCGTAGCGTTCGGCGAGCTCATGTGCGCGGGTGACGAACCCCGGCAGCCCACCCGGGTAGCCGTTGATGTACTGGATGACACCGCCGGTCCACGCTGGGAACCCGATCCCCAGGATCGAGCCGATGTTCGCCTCCGGCACGGAGCGCAGCACGCCCTCGTCGAGGCAGCGGACGCTCTCCAGTGCCTCGGCGAAGAGGAGACGCTCCTTGAAGTCCTCGAAGGGGATCTCGTGGCCGTCCTTGGTGAAGTGCTCGTGGAGGCCCTTCCACAGGCCGGTCCGCCGCCCGTCCACGTACTCGTAGAACCCGGCGCCGCCGGAGCGCCCCGGCCGGCCGAACTCGTCGATCAGCCGGTCGACGACCGTCTCGTACCCGCGCTCCCGCCACACGCCGCCGGCGGCCTGTACCGCGGCCTTCGTCTCCTGGCGGATCCTGCGCGGCAGGGTGAGGGTGAGCTCGTCGAGCAGTTGCAGCGGTGGGGCCGGGTAGCCGGCCTGTGCGCCGGCCTGCTCGACGGACGCGGGGTGCAGCCCCTCGCCGACCATCTCGACGGCCTCGTTGAGGAACGTGCCGATGACCCGGCTGGTGAAGAAGCCGCGGCTGTCGTTGACGACGATCGGCGTCTTGCGGATCTGCTGGACGATGTCGAACGCGCGGGCGAGCGCGGCGTCGCTCGTCTTCGCACCGACGATGATCTCCACCAGGGGCATCTTGTCGACGGGTGAGAAGAAGTGCAGGCCGATGAAGTCCTCCGGCCGCCGCACGCTCTGGGCGAGTGTCGTGATCGGCAGTGTGGAGGTGTTGGAGCCCAGCAGCGCGTCCGGAGCGACGACGTCCTGGATCTCCTGGAAGACCTTCTGCTTGAGCTCGGGGCTTTCGAACACCGCCTCGATGACGAGGTCGGCGCCGGCGAGGTCGGCCACGTCCGCGGTCGGGGTGATCCGGGCGAGCAGCGCGTCGCCGGCCTGCCGGGTCGTGCGGCCACGCCCCACCGCCTTGGCGACGAGGTTCTCCGAGTACCCCTTGCCCCGTATGGCCGCCTCATGGGTGACGTCCTTGAGGACGACGTCGGCGCCCGCCTGCGCGTAGACGTAGGCGATCGCCGCGCCCATCATCCCCGCGCCGAGCACCGCCACCCTGCTCGCCCGGAACGTCGGGTGCCCGGCCGGCCGGGCGGCGCCGGATTTGATGTGCTGGGTGTCGAAGAAGAACGCCTGGATCAGGTTCTTCGCGACCTGACCGGTGACGAGGTCGACGAAATAGCGTGACTCGATCACGGAAGCCGTGTTGATGTCGACCTGGGCGCCCTCGACCGCGGCGGCGAGGATGGCCGGTGGCGCCGGCAGGTTCGCGCCCCTGAGCTGCTTGCGCAGGTTCGCTGGCAGTGCCGGGAGGGTGGCGGCGAACGCCGGGGTGGACGGCGAGCCGCCCGGTATCTTGTACCCCTTGGTGTCCCAGGGCGCCGTCGCGTCCGGGTTGGCTTTGATCCATGCCTTGGCGGCCGGCAGCAGCTCGTCGACCGAACCGACCAGCTCGTGCACCAGGCCGAGCTCCCGCGCCCTGGCCGGGGTGTGTCGCTGCCCCTGCAGCAGGACGTTCAGCAGCGAGTCGACGACGCCGAGCAGGCGCACGGTGCGCACGATGCCGCCGGCGGCCGGCAGCAGGCCGAGGGTGACCTCCGGCAGGCCGAGCTGCAGGCCGCGGGTGTCGGCGACGATCCGGTGATGGGCGGCGAGCGTGATCTCCAGGCCGCCGCCGAGCGCCGAGCCGTTGATCGCCGCGACGACCGGGCGGCCGAACGTCTCCAGCCGGCGCAGCTGGTCCTTGACGACGGTGAGGCTGTCGAAGACGGCCTGCCGGTCGTCGGGGCCCGTCCTGATCAGATCACGCAGGTCGCCGCCGGCGAAGAAGGTCTTCTTCCCCGACGTCAGCACGACACCGGTGACGGTGTCCTTCTCCCGTTCCAGCCGCTCGACCACCGCGCCCATCGAGGCGATGTAGGCGGCGTTCATGGTGTTGGCGGACTGGTCCGGGTCGTCCAGCGTCAGCACGACGATGCCGTCGGCATCCTGTTCCCAGCGGATGGTGGTCAGCTCGGTCATCGGTGGTCTCTCGTCTCCAGGTCGTGAGCGCGTGGGTGGCGGGATGTCAGTGGCGGAGCCGGGCGTCAGACCAGCTCGACCAGCGTCGCGACGCCCATCCCAGCGCCGATGCACAGCGTTACCACGGCCCGCCGTCCGCCGCGCCGCTCCAGCTCGTCGATCACCGTGCCGACGAGCATCGCCCCGGTGGCGCCGAGCGGGTGCCCCATCGCGATCGCGCCGCCGTTGACGTTGAGCTTCTCGTCCGGGATGCCGATGTCCCGCTGGTACCTCAGGACGACGGACGCGAACGCCTCGTTGATCTCGAACAGGTCGATGTCGTCGACGCCGAGCCCGGTGTGCGCGAACAGCTTGCGCGTCGCCGGAGTCGGTCCGGTGAGCATGATCGTGGCGTCCGCGCCGGAGGTCGCCGTGGCCACTACCCGCGCTCGCGGGGCCAGCCCGAGCTCGACGCCCGCCCGCTCACTGCCGAGAAGGACCAGCGCGGCGCCGTCCACGATGCCCGACGAGTTCGCCGCGGTGTGCACATGGTCGATCTTCTCCACCCAGTGGTACTTCTGCAGCGCCACCGCGTCGAACCCGCCCTGCTCGCCGACCGCCGCGAACGACGGCGGCAGCGCGGCCAGGCTGTCGACGGTCGACTCCGGGCGTAGATGCTCGTCGTGGTCGAGCACGAGCAGGCCGTGGTCGTACACCGGGATCACGGAGTTGGCGAAGTAGCCGTTCTTCCACGCGTGGGCGGCGCGCTGCTGCGAGCGCACCGCATAGGTGTCGACGTCCGTGCGGGAGAAGCCCTCGATCGTGGCGAGCAGGTCCGCGCTGACACCCTGCGGCACGAACATCGTCTGGTAGTTCGTCGCCGGGTCGCTCGCCCACGCGCCACCGTCGGCGCCCAGCGGCACCCGGGACATCGACTCGACCCCGCCGGCGAGGACGATCTCGTCCCACCCTGAGCGCACCTTCTGCGCGGCGGTGTTGACCGCCTCCAGGCCGGAGGCGCAGAACCGGTTGAGCTGCAGTCCGCCGACCGTGTCCGGCAGGCCGGCGACCAGCGCCGCCGTGCGGGCGATGTCCGAGCCCTGGTCACCGACCGGGCTGACGACACCGAGCACCACGTCGGAGATCCGGTCGACGTCGAGGGTCGGGTTACGCTTGCGGATCTCGTCGATCAGCCCCACAACCAGGGAGACCGGCTTCACCCCGTGCAGCGAGCCGGTCTTCTTGCCGCGGCCGCGCGGGGTACGGATCGCGTCGTAGACGAAAGCCTCGGTACTCACGGTGACGCTTCCTTCCTGCCTGACGATCTGACAGGTTCCTGACGGGCCTGCCAGGGACATCGCTTCGAACGCCTCGAACAGCGCGGACGGCGCGGACGGACACGCCAGGCTCCGATTCCGCCTTTGGCGCGCCCGAGTCGTCGACCATGGGACACAGGGTCAGGACCGACCTGTTCGGCAGTCAACTCTGACTGTCAATCGGCAGTCAACCCTGACTGTCGCGGTCGGTCAAGAGAACACGTCCATCCGAACGCGGTGGCTCCGCGATCCCGGCCGCGCCGCCCGCCTTCGGCCCCGAACCCGGCCCCGGAGGCGGGCGCGGTGACGCATCCCCCGCCCATGGCGGAGCGTCGAGGCGGGCGGCGCAGCCGGTCGGTTCCGGGCACGCGGGCATACCGCCCACGGGCGGCAGGGTGGACAGTGGAGACAGATCAGCCAGGGAAACAAGTCAGCCGGCTGTGCCAGTCCAGGCTGTGCCAGCCGGAGTGTGCCAGTCAGGCTGTGCCAGCCGGAGTGCGCCAGCCGGGCCGTGTCCGTCTGGGTGTGTCGGCCAGGGAGGCGCTGTGGACGTGACGCTCGCCGAGTTGGTCGACGCGCTGCCCGCCGGCGTCGTCGTCACCGATCCCGACCTGCTGGAGAAGTACCGTCGCGACCGGGCGGGGGACCCGGCGGCGGGCGTGCCGCTCGCCGCCGTGCGCGCCGAATCGACCGAGCACGTGCGGGTGGCCCTCGGCTGGGCGGCGCGCCATCGGGTGCCGGTCGTCCCGCGCGGCGCCGGCACCGGCCTTTCGGGCGGCGCGACCGCCGTCGACGGCGGCATCGTGCTGTCGACCGAACGGATGCGGGCGATCGAGATCAATCCCCGCACCCGGATGGCGGTCGTGCAGCCGGGCCTGCTCAACGCCGAGGTGAAGGCGGCCGCCGCCGCTCACGGACTGTGGTACCCCCCGACCCGTCGTCCTTCGAGATCTGCTCGATCGGCGGCAACGTGGCGACGAACGCCGGTGGGCTGTGCTGCGTCAAGTACGGCATCACCACCGACTATGTGCTCGGGCTTGAGGTCGTGCTGAGCGACGGGACGGCGGTGCGTCTCGGCGGCCCGCGGCTGAAGGACGCCGCCGGCCTGTCCCTGACCAAGCTGTTCGTCGGCAGCGAGGGAACTCTCGGGATCATCACGGAGGTGACGCTGCGCCTCCTGCCGGCCCAGCCGCCGTCGAGCACCCTGGTCGCCACGTTCGCCAGCACCCGGCAGGCGACGGACGCCGTCCTGGCGATCACCGCTGCCCTGCGGCCGGCGATGCTCGAGTACATGGACCGGGTGTCGATCAACGCCGTGGAGGACATGCTCCACATGGGGCTCGACCGCGACGCGGCCGCGATGCTCCTCGCCCGGTCGGACAGCCGCCACCTTGCCGCCGAGCTCGAGATGAAGAGCATGGTCGAGGCGTGCCAGGCTCACGGCGCGACCGAGGTGCTGGCCACCGACGACCCGGCGGAGGGCGAGGCGTTCGTCGTCGCCCGCCGCAGCGCCATCCCGGCGGTCGAACGTCGCGGCACCGTCCTGCTGGAGGATGTCGGTGTGCCGCTGCCCAAGCTGCCCGAACTGGTCGCGGGCATCGAGGCGATCGCCGCCGCCCGCGCCGTGACGATTGCGCTGATCGCCCACGTCGGCGACGGCAACACCCACCCGCTGATCGTCTTCGATCCCGCCGACGCCGACGCGGCCGCTCGGGCACAGCTCGCGTTCGGCGAGGTGATGGACCTGGCGATCCGCCTCGACGGCACGATCACCGGCGAGCACGGGGTGGGCCGGCTGAAGAAGGCGTGGCTGGTCGACTAGGTCGGCGACGACGTCCTCAACCTGTCACTGCGGATCAAGCATGCCCTCGACCCACTCGGCATCCTCAACCCCGGCGCGATCTTCCCCTGGCCCCGCCCCACCCCCTGGGCTGAGCGCGATCCGCTCGCGGATCTTCCGTCGGGCCACGCGCTGGGCAGTACTTCGCTGTTCCCGGCGAGATCGACCAGGCCACCCGGCCCGCGAGCACCCAGCGCAGCGCCCACGCGAAACCCTGGATCCGGGACGTCCCGCTCCACCGGCCCGGAAGCTCCGTCGCCGGTTTGTTTACTGCTCTTGACGAACGCCGTATTAGCAGCGGATGACTGTGGCCGGTATGTCGGCGGCCTCGACGAGCCGCGCGATGTCACCCGGGTCGTTGGTCAGGATGCGGTCGCCCGGGCGTGCGAGCAGGGCAACGGTTGCGTCGACCGCGTCGCTGCTGCCGGCGCGTCCGAGCAGGACACCGGCGCGACGGCCGGTCTGCTCGTCGACCGGGCACACTTCCACGCTCCGCAGCAGGCCGGCCAGCGCTGCCTGCTGGCCGCCGCGGTCCCGCCAGACCTGGGCGACGACGACGGCGTTGCTGCGCAGGTCGATGCCGTGCCGCTGCGCGACCCGCAGGCGGGCGAGCATCGCCCGATCGCCACGGTCGACGGCGACGAACGCGCCGGCGTCGAGGACGAGCGCGGTCACGCGGCCGTCTGGCCGGCCTGCAGCCCCAGTTCGCGTTCGGCCTGGGCCAGCTCCTGCGGGGTCAGCGCGGGGTGCGCCGCCTCCCAGGAGTCAAGGAACTCCGTGAGGGCTTCGGCCCGCAGCTTCGCGGCGGCGGCCGCGGCCAGCCAGGCNGGCGGCCGCGGCCAGCCAGGCCGACAGCCCCACGCCCGCTCGTCGGGCGGCGTCCCGCACGGCCTCGCCGAGTTCTCCCTCGAACGAGACGCTCATCTTGTCGACTTTCATACGACGATCATACCGCGGTGCGAACTACCACGGTATGCCGCCACCGGTCCCAGTCGTCGGCCGCATTCCTCACCCAGATCGAAAAACTTGCCGCCGCCATCAGCACCGTTTCCGTGCCTGTGCTCCCACAGGCGGGCCGTCCTGCTCACCGCATGTCAGGATCATGATGTGGCGAAGCGATTTGACGATCTGGTCGCCGAGGCTGAGGCGGCGCCGGTGGATGGCTGGGACTTCTCCTGGCTGGATGGGCGGGCCAGCGAGCAGCGTCCGTCCTGGGGGTACGCGCGGGCGATGGGCGAGCGGATGGCCCGCGCCGCGGCCGGGCTGGACATCCAGACCGGTGGCGGGGAGGTGCTCGCCGGCGTGCCCCGGCTGGCGGCGCGGACGGTGGCGACGGAGTCATGGCCGCCGAACGTCACGCGAGCCGCCGCCCTGCTACGGCCTAGGGGGGTCGCGGTCGTGGCCGCTGGCGACGGCTCGGCGTTACCCTTCGCCGGCGACACCTTCGATCTCATCGTCAGCCGACATCCCGTGACCACCTGCTGGGAGGAGATCGGCCGGGTGCTCGCGCCGGGTGGCACCTATTTCTCCCAGCAGGTCGGCCCGGCGAGTGTCTTCGAGCTGGTCGAGTTCTTCCTCGGGCCCCAGTCCGTCGAGGTGCGCCGCGGGCGCCATCCGGACCGTGCCAGGGCCGCCGCTGAAGCCGCCGGGCTGCGGGTCGTCGACCTGCGGATGGAGTCCCTGCGCACCGAGTTCCTCGACGTCGGCGCAGTGATCTACTTCCTCCGAAAAGTGATCTGGATCGTTCCGGGGTTCACCGTAACCCGCTACCGCCCGCGGCTCGAAGCCCTGCACGACCGCATCCACGCCAACGGCCCCTTCATCGCGCACGCTACCCGGTTCCTCATCGAAGCGCACAAGCCAACCTGATCTGGTCATTACCCTCTCTCGAAGCTGCCAGCGGGTCGAGAGCAAGCACGTGTAGTCGTGTGGGAGATGACTGGCGGTGTACAGGTCGGATATTCGTAGCATTGCGGTGATTGCTGGAGGGGGACGCGCATGGGGGCGGCCACGGACAAGCTCTACGTGGGGATCGACTTCGGTACCACCAACTCGGCGGTCGGTCTGCTCGAGGGGGGCGAGGTGCGGCTGATTCCGAATGCCGAGGGAAGCTTGATCACGCCAAGCGTGGTCGCTGTCACCGCGGACGGTGGGGTCCTGGTGGGTGCGGCCGCGAAACGTCAGGCGGTGACCAATCCCGAGTACACCGTGCGGTCGGTCAAGCTGAAGCTGGGTACCGACTGGTCCATCGAGCGTGGCGGCACCCGCTACACGGCGGAGGAAATCGCGGCGTTCATCCTGAAGCGCCTGCACTCGGACGTGAAGGCTTACGCCGGCAGCGCCGTCCACGGCGCGGTTATTACTGTTCCGGCCTATTTCAACCGGATGCAGCGGGCAGCCCTTGTCGATGCGGCCAAAATCGCTGGTCTTCCGGTGGCGAGAATCATCAACGAGCCTACTGCCGCAGCCATCACCCACGGCCTGAACCGTGCGGACGACCAGACCGTCCTGATGTTCGATCTCGGTGGGGGTACCTTCGACGTCTCCCTTGTGGAGATTGGCGACGGAGTCTGCGAGGTCAGGGCGACCTCTGGCGACAACTTTCTTGGCGGGGACGACTGGGACCAGAATATTGTCGACCACCTCGTCCGCGTGACACGTGAACGGCACGGGGTGGACGTGGGCCACGAGGCAACGGCGCTGCAGCGGCTGAAGGAGGCGGCCGAAGCCGCCAAGGTCGAGCTGTCGTCGTCGACCTTCACGGATATCCGTCTGCCGTACCTCGCCGCCACCCGGGCCGGCCCCGTTCACCTGGACCTGCCCCTGAGCCGCGCGGAGTTCGAAGCCCTGAGCCGGGGCACGCTGGAGCGCTGCAGACGGCCCGTCGAACAGGTGCTGAAAGACGCGGGAACCGATTTCGAGCACATCGATCACGTGATCCTGGTGGGCGGCGCGACCCGGATGCCCGCCATCGGGCGCTTCATCCACGATCTCACGGGCCGGCCGCCGTACCGTGGGCTCGTCCCCGAAAGCGTGGTCACGGGCGCGACGCTGCAGGCAGGCGTCCTCGTGGGAGAAGTCAGGGACGTTCTCCTGCTCGACGTGATCCCGCTGTCGCTGGGAATCGAGACCCAGGGCAGAAACTACACCAGAATACTGGAAAGAAACACCACCATCCCCACCAGGCGCTCCACCGTCCTCACCACGACGGAGGATCGCCAGAAGAGCGTCGCCATCCACATTCTGGAAGGCGAGCGCGAAATGGTCGAGCACAACAGGACCCTCGGGGTGTTCGGGCTGACGGGGCTGCCCGAGGCACCCCGCGGAGCTCCGCGAATAGAGGTCCTTTTCGACGTCGACGCCAACGGCATACTCCACGTCAGCGCAAAGGATCTAGGCTCCGCGCGCGAACAGTCCCTGACCGTCGACCGGGCAAGCGCGGACGGTGCGGCACGGAGCAAGAAGTCGGCACACTGGCTACAGGTCGTCAGGAACCTTCCCCGCCCCGCTCCCGAGATCGACAGCGCGCTGGGCATCGAAACTCCTGGCGGATTCCACGAGATCATAGGACCGGGAACGGTCGTACCGATCCGGAGGTCCGGGACCTTCACCACCGTCGAGGACGGCCAGACGGCCATTGCCGTGCACGTCCTGGAAGTCCTTCCATCCGGGAAGGCGGGCGTGCGGCACCAGCGGCTCGCCCTGCTCGAACTGGTGAATCTCCCGCGAGAACCCCGCGGCATACCTCGCGTCGAGGTGAGTTTCGAGGTCGACGCCGGTGGCACGCTTCGGGTCGACGCCAGGGAGTTGGCCACCGGCCAGGAGCGCTCCGCCACCGTCGGCCTGTCCGAAACCAGAAAGGAAACCAGAAGGACAGTCCGCCTGAGGACCGTCGAGAATCTCCCCACACCGGTTGAGCCCACCGGCGTCGTGCACGGGGAGTAGATTACCGGCGACACGATGTTTTCCCGCCGTCATCCCGCCGTCATCCCGCAGTCCTCCCGTTACCCGGCCCGTAGCCGCCCGCGGAAGAGACGAGCGGGTCAGCGACTCCACAGACGTCGCGCTGCCGGAAACGCTCGTCCCGGACTCGGGCCTCCGCGGTCGGGCGGGGCTCAGGGGCGCGATCTGGGCGGCGATCTAGGCTCTTGGCCCATGAGGGCGGTCAGGGTGGGGGAGTGGCTGGTCGACACCTCCGCTCCGCTGGGCAGCGGGGCGTTCGCGGAGGTTCTGCCCGCCTGGCGGGAGCGTGCGGGAATGGCGGGTGTCCAGCGGGCCATAAAGATCTACAAAGCGGTGGGCGACGGCGAGCGGCAGCGCCGGGCGCTGGAGGAGATCCAGGTTCAGGAACAGCTGCTGGGATGTCCGTACGTGGTCGCCTATGTCGACGCGTTCCTCGTCGAGGACGGGCCCTACGACGGCTGCGTGGCCCAGGTGATGGAAATGGGTGACGTCTCGCTGGCCAGCCGGCTGGCTGCCGAGCGGTCGCCGCGGCGGATGACGGTCGGTGAGGTCGCCGAGATGCTGGGTGGCGTGGCCGAGGCACTCGACCACATCCACGCACGGGGCCTCGTCCACGCCGATCTCAAACCCGGGAACATCGTGCGCTGCCGTGGGATCTGGAAGATCGCGGATTTCAACGCCACCTCCGTCCTGGCTGGCGGCAGGGGACGCGACCAGGGCGGGACGCAGGCGTACATGTCGCCGCAACGGCTTGCCGCCGGGGGTTCCGGGAGTGTGCGCCGAGAAGACGACATGTGGTCACTCGGTGTCATCCTCGGCGAGTGTCTGCTCGGCCGGTTACCGCGCCGTTCCGACGGCTTGCGGGAGCCGGACGCCACCGCGCTCGCCGAACGGATCGCCGGGGAACTGGAGGACCTGGAAAGGCGCGAGGCAGATCCCGAACTGGTCGTTCTGGCCGGGGAACTGCTGTCGACGGATCCGGCGCTGCGCCCAAGAGCGGCGGCGACGGCGCTGCGACTGCGGGAGTTGGCGCACCGCGCGGCGGAGGAGGGGACCGACCTGGTGCGGTGGTCCGGCCTGGCGTGCAGCAGCTTCGGGAACAGCCATCTCGAGGTGTTCACCGCGAACCGTTCCGATGGTCTGCGGCACCGTTGGATCGTTCAGGGGTGGAGCGACTGGCACGGGATGGCCGCGCCGTGCGCCGTGCGGGCGATCGCGGTGGGCAGCCCGCGGGAGTTCGAGCAGAACCTCTGGCTGCTCGATCACGAGGGCGGGATCTGGGTGCGTAGCCTCGTGGTCGACCGCGAGACCTGTGCGCCCGTCGAGGACTGGTCGGCCTGGCAGCCCTGGCCTGCCCCGGCGGACGGCGTGACCGTCGTCGACCTGGCCGCCACGAACGCGCCGTGGGCTCAGCACTGCCTGCTTGCGGTCGACAGCCAGGGCCGAGCCTGGTGGAGGCCGTGGAACGCTCACGGCGGCTGGTCGAACTGGTGGGCGCTGCCGGACCCGCCCGAGGGCCTTGTCACGCTCCGGGCGGCGACGGGTGCCGTCGGCGTCGGCGCGCTCGACGGTCGAGGCGTCATCTGGCGCAGCCCGGGGCCCTACGCCCGCTCCTGGTACCGACCGCTGCCCGCGGAACAGCCGCCTGTCCGCGGGTTCGCCCTGCTGCCCGACGACGCGGTGGTCGTGCTGACCGGCGAGGGCGTGGAACTGCGCCCCGGGGGTATGCACACCGGCCCGCTCGCGCCCGCCCCCGCCGGCGACTACGTGGCGGTGGACGCGTCCTCCCGCTGGCCCGGGCATCTGGAACTGGTGCTCCGCGACCGTGAGGACCGGATCCTGCACACCTGGGCTCATCGATGGGACACCGGCTGGTGGGAATGGCACCCGGACTGGGCCGACCTGTCGGGATGACCCGACACGGACGGGCATCCCGGTCCGAGGCGGCCGGTGAACGGCGCGCTCCGGCGTCCTCACCGATGCCCGGCTGATGCCGGTGGACCCTGCCGTCGTGGGAGCGGATCTCAGCGGGTGGGGTAGATGTCGGTCTGTTCGGCCGCGTCGATCGACGACTTCTCCGGGGGCAGGAACCCGAGCTGGACGATCTGCCGGGGGGCGATCATGTCGAGGAGCCAGTCGGCCGCGACCCGGATCGTGTTGGTCCGTCCCGGCAGGGCGTGCAGATGGTAGCCGCGGGCCAGCGCGGCGGCGGGCAGGCCGGACAGGGTGACGCCGAGCGGGTTGGCGACCGCGGCGGTACCGCCGAGGTCGACGACGAAGCCGAGGTCACGGTGCCGGTAGGGCCTGGCGGTGCCGTGGCCGAGGGATGCCGCGACGGCACGGGCGGCCCCTGTCGCCTCGCGGACCGCGTGCTGCGCGGTCTGCGAGGCGGGCCGGCCGTCGTTGGTGCTGTCCGGGACCGCGGCGGCGTCACCGAGCGCGAACACGCCGTCGGCGTCGGGTACCTGGAACTCGCTGTCGACGACCAGCCGGCCTCGCGAGGTGGGCAGGCCAAGAGTGGAGATCAGCGGACTGGGGGTGATCCCAGCACACCAGACCACCGTGTGGGTCCGGATCATGTCACCGTTGGTGAGCCGGGCCCGGTCCGCCGCCACGTCCGACACGGACGTTCCCAGCCGGACGTCGACCTTCCGTGCGGCGAGCAGGTCCATGGCCCGGGTGGACAGGGCGGGCGGCAGTTCGGGCAGCACCCGGGGCGCCAGGTCCAGCAGGATCCAGCGGATGTCGTCGGGGGAGAGGCGGGGGTAGGCGTCGACCGCTCGGCGGGTGAACCGTGTCATCTGCGCGGCCAGTTCGGTCCCGGTGTAGCCGGCGCCGACGACCACGAACGTGCATCGCGCCCGGCGCCGGTCCGCGTCGGCGCAGGCGTCGGCCTGCTCCAGCTGGCGCAGCACATGGTCACGCAGGTAGACGGCTTCGGCCAGGTTCTTCAGGCCGAGCGCGTGGTCGGCCAGCCCTGGAATGTCCAGGGTGCGGGTCACCGCGCCGGGCGCCAGCACGAGCCGGTCCCAGCCCAGCGTCGTCCGCGACCCGTCGGCCCGGCGGATCGCCACCGTCCGGCCCGGCAGGTCGGCGTCGACGACGTGGCCGAGCAGCAGTGTGGTCCGCCGCAGCGCGGCCCTGGTCGCGACGGCGACGTGCCGGGGTTCCACCCCGCCGGCGCTCACCTGCGGCAACAGCGATGTGTACAGAAGGTGATCGATCGGTGATATGAGTGTGAGGTCGGCGGCGTCCGCCGGCAGGCGGCGTTCCAGATGCTGCAGCACCCCGAAACCGGCGAACCCGCTGCCGACCACCACCACCCGCGGCACCCGGGCCGCGGATTCGGCGGATTCGCCCGGTCCGCGGGCGGGCCGGGCCACGGTGCGCCCGCGCCGCCGAGACGGCGGCCCAGCTGAACGTCCACGCCACAAAGAGATCAGCTCGCCGTTCACCGTATCTTCCTCCGTTGCCCTTCCAGGCCGTCGTGGAAGCCGAGGTTCTCGGTAGTCCAGTTCCAGGCAGTCGGACGACCAAACCGCCGCGTCCCCCTGGTGGGCAAATGACAGTTTTACAAGAATTACGAAGAAACACAGAGTTGTGACACGAATGTACGGGCAGGCCGTTTCGGCGCGGGCGGTGACTGTCGTGATGGTTCATGGCAGTCACCGTTATGTCGTTCGGTGTTGTTCCGGCGCCCGCCGGGTAGCGGTCGGGTATGGCTGGTGGGGACGTTCCTGGCGACGGCCGGGCAGGGCGTGAGCCGCGCCGTGGCCCGCAGCCGCCTGGCCTGGGCCAGGGGCTGCGTGCCGACGAGCCGGCAGGCGNNCGAGCCGGCAGGCGAGGTGAGTCGGGAGGACGAGGCGGGTCGGGAGGAGCTGAGCCCGTGGCGGCCAGGGCGGTGACCCGTGCCGTGTCCGCCGGCCGGCACGAGGTGCGGATCCGCCGGCCCGACAAACCGCTGTTCCCGGACGGGACCACCAAGGCCGATCTCGCCGGCTACTACGAGCGGGTCGCCGGCACGATGCTGCCGCACCTGGCCGGCCGGCCGCTCAACCTGGAGCGCTACCCGGACGGCATCGACGGCGAGCGGATCGTCCAGCAGCGGGCCGGTAGGTACTTCCCCGACTGGATCCGCCGCGTCGCCGTCAGCAGGGAAGAAGCTGGTCAGGTCGAGCACGTGGTCGCCGAGGAGCCGGCGACCCTCGTCTACCTCGCCGGGCAGGCCTGCATCACCCTGCATCCGTGGCTGTCCCGCGCCGACCGGCTCGACCGGCCGGACCGCATGGTCATCGACCTCGACCCGGCCGACCAGCCGGATACCCCGACCAGCCCTGACGACCTTCGCCAGGTGGCGTCCGGGCTGGGTGAGCTGCTGCGTGATCTCGGCCTGCTCCCGTTCGTGATGACGACCGGCTCACGCGGCTACCACCTCGTGGTGCCGCTGCGGCGCGGCGCGGGCTTCGAGACGGTCCGCGGGTTCACGCGGGACGTCGCGCGGGTGGCGGTCGCGCGCGACCCGCGGCGGCTCACCATCGAGCAGCGTAAGGCCGCCCGGCACGGCCGGATCTACCTTGACGTCCAGCGCAACGCCTACGCCCACACCTCCGTCGCCCCCTACGCGGTACGGGCCCGTACCGGCGCCCCGGTCGCGACACCACTGACCTGGGAGGAACTCGCCGACCCGGCAATCCGGCCGGACGGCTGGACGCTGCGCAGCCTGCCCGACCGCCTGGAGCGAACCGGCGACCCGTGGCGCGACATCCACGCGCACGCCCACCCCCTCGGCCCCGCCCGTCACCGTCTGGACGCCCTCCTCACGGACATCTAGCGCGTCGGCCAAACAGCGCGAACCCCGTCCGTAACCATCCGCACAGACCATGATCGGCGCCGCTGGTAGGGGACGAGGCGCTCGCGGTGGGTTTGATCGAGTCGGCCCGCGCGGTGAACCAGCCACCGCATGCCAGGCTGTGCCGTAGCCTCGATTCATGACCAGCCCGACGACCGAGGCACGAGCGCTGCGTGCGGTGATCATCCGTCACCGTCCACAGGTTCAGGACGTGCTTGATCGGTACGGCGCGCGCAACCCACGGCTGTTCGGCTCTGTCGCCCGGGGCGACGCCACCGCCGCCAGCGACCTCGACGTGCTGGTCGACCTCGACCCCACGGGCGGTAACCCGTTGATGCGGCTGGCCGGGATCGCGGAGGAGTTGACCGCCCTGCTCGGCGTGCGGGTGGATGTCGTGGCAGAGCCGCTGCTGCGTGAACCGGTCGCGGCGACGGCTCGTGCCTGCCTTGTTCCGCTGTGAGCCGTGATCGTCGGCGGCATTGCCACGCTCATCGCCATCGCCTGCGTCGTGCTCTTCTTCGAGGATCCGTCGAATCCCGACTATCTCGAGCTCGATGCCGGCGGGCTGACCCTCCGGGGGCAGACACCCGGGCAAGGAGAATACCCACTCTCCTTGCCACTCTCAACGTATAGCGCACCGGGGGGCTTGCGGCAAGACCCGGGTCGTGCCGCAGAATCGCTGGCCGAGGCCAGAGCCTGCGGAAACGAGCCTGCGGAAACGGGGGTCACGACGTGCGTGTGCTGTTGTCGACGTATGACCACGCGGGATCGTCGAGGCCAGGAGCCGGAGCACCAGAACCCACAGGCCCTGGCGACCTGAACCGACAACGGCCACGGGATTCACGTCAGGCGGCGTGTCGCTCGTCATGGCCACCAGGTTCGTCACGCCGGTCCGGACGCCTTGCCGCGCGCAATGGTCGCAAGCGACCCCAGATCGGAGCTGATGCGTGAACCCCCTCACTACCAGCGCGTTCGACCTTCCCGACCGCCTCACCGCCAAGGCCGACCCGGCACTGGTCGCCGACGACGAGCGGCACTTCGCAGCCATCGCGGAAAGCCTCGAGCAGTCGATCGCCGACCTGTCCGACCGCCTCGATGCCGCGCGCAGGGCGCCCGGCGGCACCGGTCAGGAGGCGATGGACCGGGACATGGAGATCCACCGGCTGACCGCGCGCCTGCGTGCCCTGCGCCGCTTCGGTCTGGACCTGTGCCTCGGACGCATCGTCAGCACGGACAACCCCGAGCCGGTGTACGTCGGACGACTTGGCCTCTCGGACAGCGCGGGTCGTCGGCTGCTGCTCGACTGGCGCTCGCCGGCGGCCGAGCCGTTCTTCGGAGCGACCCACGCCAACCCGATGGGTCTGGCGAGCCGCCGCAGGTATCGCTGGACCCGCGGCCGGATCAGCGACTACTGGGACGAGGTGTTCACTGTGTTCGCCTCGGACGGGTTCGAAGGGCACGCCGCGCTCGACGACCAGTCCGCCTTCATCGCCAGCCTGGGCAGCAACCGGACGCCCCGGATGCGAGACGTGCTCGGCACCATCCAGGCCGACCAGGACGCCGTCATCCGCGCGGGCTCCGACGGCGCGCTCGTCGTCGACGGCGGTCCGGGTACGGGGAAGACCGTCGTCGCCCTGCACCGCACCGCCTATCTCCTCTACTCCGACCACCGCCTCGGTCACCGCCGGGGCGGCGTGCTGTTCGTCGGTCCGCACCAGCCCTACCTGGCCTACGTCGCCGACGTCCTGCCCAGCCTCGGCGAGGAGGGCGCGCAGACCTGCACCCTGCGGGACCTCGTCGCCGAGGGAGCCACGGCGACGATCGAGGCCGACCCGGCCGTGGCCCTCCTGAAGGCGTCCGCGGACCTGGTGACGGCGATCGAGACGGCCGTGAGGTTCTACGAGGAGCCGCCCACCAGGGGGACGACGGTCACGACCGACTGGTCCGACATCTGGTTGAGCGCCGACGACTGGGCCGAGGCGTTCGAAGCACCAGACCCCGGCACTCCGCACAACGAGGCGCGCGACCAGGTCTGGGAGGAACTACTCACGATCCTGACGGACAAACACGACGGCGACGACGTCCCGGCTGACCTGCTCCGCAAGTCGCTGCGGCGGAACAGGGAGCTGCTCACGGCCCTCAACCGGGCGTGGCCGCTGCTCGAAGCGGCCGACCTCGTCGCAGACCTGTGGTCGGTACCCGCCTACCTGCGCAGATGCGCTCCCTGGCTGCGCCCCGCCGAGGTTCAGCTGCTGCAGCGCGCGGACACCCAGGCCTGGACGGTGTCCGACCTGCCGTTCCTGGACGCGGCACGGCAGCGGCTCGGCGACCCGGAGGCGTCACGGCGCAGACGCCGGCGGGGCGCCGCTGTCGCCGCCGAACGCGAGCGCATGGCCAGGGCCGTCGACCACCTGCTCGAGGCCGACGACGACGGTGAAGGCGTGGTGACGATGCTGCGCGGACAGGACCTACGGGACGCCCTGGTCGACGAGGCCGCGCTGCCGAGCACCGACCCGGACCTGCTCGCTGGCCCGTTCGCGCACATCGTCGTGGACGAGGCTCAGGAACTGACCGACGCGGAATGGCAGATGCTGCTGCTGCGCTGCCCGTCCCGCAGCTTCACCATCGTCGGGGACCGCGCCCAGGCCAGGCACGGGTTCACCCAGTCGTGGCAGGAACGGCTCACCCGGGCCGGGCACGACCGGATCAACCTGGCTTCCCTGAGCATCAACTACCGGACGCCGGAAGAGGTCATGGCGGAAGCCGAGCCGGTCATCCGGGCCGTGCTCCCGGACGCCAACGTGCCGACCTCCATCCGCAGCGGCGGTGTCCCCGTCGTCCACGGATCCGCGTCGGATCTGGGCGCGATCCTCGACACCTGGCTCGCCGCGCACGCCGACGGGATCGCCTGCGTCATCGGCGATCCCACGTTCCAGGCGACGTCCCGCGTCCGGTCGCTGACCCCGGAGCTGTCGAAGGGGCTCGAGTTCGACCTGGTCGTCCTCATCGACCCAGAGGCGTTCGGCAACGGCATCGAAGGAGCGGTCGACCGCTACGTCGCGATGACCCGAACGACCCGGCAACTCGTCATCCTCACGAGCCCCTGACGCCGTCCAGGACAATATGATCGCCGTCTGGCGATTAGCAGGCGCTGTTGGGCGTGGGTGGGAACCGAACAGTCGGATGGCGGATTCGCGGTGATCGTCCCGAAAGCTGTTTGTTCCGGGACGATCACCGGTAGGTGGTGTGCGGGGAGCGGGGTTCGCTCATACGGTCATGAAATCATCATGATGAGCAGGTGTTGAGCATGCTCTGCAGCGCGGACTTCTCGCTGGCCTGCAGTTTCAGGCCCCAGTGGTATTTGGACCGGATCCACATCTTCGAGTAGGTGCACCGGTAGGCGGACAGTGGTGGCTGCCAGGTGGTGGGGTCCTGGTCGCCCTTGGCCTGGTTGACGTTGTCGGTGACGGCGATGAGCTGCGGGTAGTTCAGGTCGTTGGCAAAGGACTGCCGCTTGCTGGTGGTCCAGCTGTTGGCCCCGGACCGCCAGGCTTCGGCGAGCGGCACCACGTGGTCGATGTCGACGTCGGCCGGGTCGGACCAGGTGGCCCCGTCGTACGGGCTGTACCAGGAGCCGGAGGTCGGAGCACAGTTGCTGCCGACCGTCACGTTCGTGCCGTCGCGCTTGAGGACGGTCTCCCGGGTGTTACAGGTCCCGGAAATGGTGATCCAGTGGGGGAACAGGTCCCGGGAGTAGCCGGTCATGCTGCCCTCGGCGGCCACGGTCAGCGTGTTGAGTTCGGCCTGCGCGGTTGCTTTGCTGGGAATGTTGGGCGGGGTCGCCGACGCCGGGGTTGTCAGCGTCACCGACAATGCGACGGTGGTCAGGGCCGCGCTGGTCAGGACAACCCAGCGGCGACGTAAGCGGGCACGGGAACGGAACACGGCTCCTCCTCGCGGCGGGAAAATGAGCCTGTTAACCGTCCACTGGACAGATGATTATTCGGGTCTTGCTGTCTGACCGGCGAACGACGTCCACCGGAAGATTTCGGCCTGTCTGCCGTGGGTTTGTCGTCCGGTCAGCGGTTTGTCACCGGATAGTAGCCCGGAATGGGTTGCCGAGGTCGGGGAATGCACACAGGCCGACCGGTTGCCGTCCACGGCCCACCTGCAGGATTCCCGTGGATGCCCCCGACACCCCAGCCGGGTGTCGGGAGGGCCGGCACGGACGTTCCGTGTACAGCACGTTGGTGCCCCTCACCGAGCAGCCCGACGCCGACTTCACCGGCCGCACGCGCAGGCCCGCGCCGACTGGCCAACAACGGCATCCTGAACCTGGATTCTGGCCAGCCAGCCTCGCGCGTTCCCCTCTAACCGCGGGGTCTGAGCCGTCCGTTCGGTAGTTCGGGGGCGGGCAGGGTTTCCCTCCACTGGTTGGGGAAGCGTCCGTACCGGGACGGTTCGTTGCGCTCCTGGTGGGCGCGTTCGTGTTGCCACTGCGCCCGGTAGGCGACGATTTCCTCGAAAGTGCGTCCGATGAAGTTCCACCACATGATGATCTGTTCGCCGAGGGGCTCTCCGCCGAGCAGCAGCACCCGAGCCTGAGCGGTGCCGGAAACTTCGATCGTGAGCTGCTGGGAACCGGTGTCCTGGCAGACCAGCTGGCCCGGAGTTCCCGTGGCACCGGCGACGACCACCTCACCGGTGTCGACGAGAACGCCGTGCTCAAAGGCGGGATCAACGTCCAGGCGCAGCGTTGCGCCGGGCGGCAGGGTGATCTCCGCGCCGAGCAGCGGCGTATAGGTCCGCACCGGTGAGGTCTGACCGAGCAGGCTGCCCAGGAACACCAGCACCCGCGCCCCACCGTGGTCGAGAACCGGGGGCGCGTAGTTTTCGAATCCAGCGTCGACGAAACGGTGCTCGTCGGGCAGGGCCACCCACAACTGCACTCCGTGCAGCACCCTTGTGGCCGGTGTCGAGTACTCGGAGTGGGCGATGCCCGAACCGGCCGTCATCAGATTGAGTTCACCAGGTCGGATGTGGGCGTGCGCGCCGCTGGTGTCGCGGTGTTCGATCTCGCCGCTGAACAGCCACGACACGGTCTGCAGCCCGGTGTGCGGATGTCCGGCGACCTGCATCCCGCCGGTCGCGGAGACGTCGTCGGGGCCGTAGTGGTCGACGAAGCACCAGGCACCGATCAGCGACTTCGTGCGCTGCGGCAGGGTGCGGCGCACCGTCATCGCCCGCTGCCCACCCAGCGGGACGCTGCGCGGTTCGAGCACACGCCCGCGCACCGGTCCCTCGTCACCTCCGCTGACGCAGGTCAGCGCGGCCGGCGAGGTCTCCAGGGTGCTCATCGCACTCCCCACATGTCGCGGTCATGGTCGAAGCCGCGTGGCTCCGAGTGTAGCTGTGAGGCATAGTGGCGGCGTGCCTGACGAACCCACCAGCAGCACCAGCGGCGCGCTCGGTGACCCGCCCCAGCAGGACGTGTCGGTGACCAACGCGGCGCGGCAGCACCGCTACGAGATCAGCCTCGATGGCACCCGGGCCGGGTTCACCCAGTACCTGGATCGCGGCAACCAGCGGATCTTCTTCCATACCGAGATCGACGAGGCCTTCGCCGGGCTCGGGCTGGCCGGCAAGCTGATCTCCCAGGCGCTGACCGACACGCGCTCAACCGGTATGCGCGTCGTGGCGGTCTGCCCGTTCGTTGCCAGGTACCTCGAGAAGCACCACGACTTCGACGACATCACCGACCCGGTCACGCCGGAGGTGCTGGCCGCCGTGTAGGCGGGCAACACGTGACAACGCCGCGGATCTACCTCGACAAGCAGACACCGTCGGTATTCAAGGCCCTGCGGGCCACGGCCGCCGAGGTGCGAGCGCGCGCCGCCGAGGCAGGGCTGGCCCACATCACGCTGGAGCTGGTCAACCTGCGGGTCTCGCAGATCAACAGGTGCGCCTACTGCCTGGACCTGCACACCCACCTGGCGCTGCAGGCCGGGGAAACCACCCAGCGCCTTGCCGTACTGCCCGGTTGGCGCGACACGCAGCTGTTCAGCGAAACCGAACGCGCCGCCCTCGAGCTGGCGGAGGCCGTCACCCTGGTCGCCAGCGACCACCTCAGCGACGAAGAGTACGCGCGTGCCCGCGCGATCCTGTCCGACGACGAGATCTCCGTACTCCTCTGGGCCGCGATCACCATCAACGCCTTCAACCGGGTGTCGATCCTGTCCCGCCACGAGATCACCCGGCGCGACGTGCCACGCACACCATCTCAGTAGGCCCGACGTCGACCTGCCCCACCCGCACGCCATCACCCGCGGGCTCGGCCAGGAAATCCACGGGTGCGAGGAGCCCGCGCACGAGGGAGGATTGTGCGCAGGTACTACATGACGAGTCGCGGACCGTGGCCCCGATGCGCAACGCAACCTTAGGAGGAGTAGATGTCCGCCAGCGAAGTTGCAGAGCAGAAAGGTATCGACCACACCGCCATTCGCCCGTTTCGGGTCGGTTTTCCGGAGGCGGAGCTCGCCGAGCTGCGCAGGCGCATAAACGCGACCAGGTGGCCCGAGCGCGAGACCGTCACCGACGACTCGCAGGGCGTTCCGCTCGCGACGGTGCAGGAGCTCGCGCGCTACTGGGGGACAGACTACGACTGGCGCAGGTGCGAGGCGAAACTGAACGCCCTACCGCATTTCATGACCGAGATCGACGGGCTTGACATTCATTTCATTCACGTCCGCTCCCAGCACAAGAACGCCCTGCCGCTGATCGTCACACACGGGTGGCCCGGCTCGATCATCGAGCAGTTGAAGATCATCGAGCCGCTTACCAATCCCACCGCATATGGCGCGAGCGAGGCGGACGCGTTCCATCTGGTGATTCCCTCGTTGCCGGGCTACGGGTTCTCGGGCAAGCCGACCACCACCGGGTGGAATCCCGCCCGCATCGCACGTGCCTGGGTAGTGCTGATGAAGCGCCTCGGATACACTCGGTTTGTGGCGCAGGGCGGTGACTGGGGCGCGGCTGTCACGCAGGCGATGGGTGAGCAGGCAGCTCCGGAACTGCTCGGCATTCACTCCAACATGGCCGGTACCGCTCCAGCAGATCTTGCAAAGGCGTTCCAGCGCGGCGACCCGCCGCCATCGGATCTCTCTGCCGAGGAGAGCCGCGCATACGAGCAGTTGAGGAACTTCTATGCGATGCACGCGGCCTACGCACTCATCATGGCGACCCGCCCGCAGACGTTGTACGGACTGGCGGACTCACCCGTCGATCTGGCGGCGTTTGTTCTTGACCACGGCGACGGTACCGGCCAGCCCGGGCTCGTAGAACAGGTCGTTCAGGGACGCCCGCCGGGCGATCTTACACGAGACGACATCCTCGACAACATCACGCTCTACTGGCTGACGAACACCGGGGTTTCCTCGGCCCGTCTCTACTGGGAGAACAGGGCGGACTTCTTCGACGCCAAGAAAATCTCCGTTCCGTTTGCCATAAGCGTCTTTTCCGACGAGCTGTACCAGGCGCCACGGAGCTGGGCGGAGCGCGCGTATCCCCACAACCTCATTCATTACAACAAGCTCGACCGAGGTGGCCACTTCGCGGCCTGGGAACAGCCACAACTCTTTTCAGAAGAGATTCGCTCCGGCTTCAGGCCACTGCGCAGGGAGGCAGCATAGGAGCGGCCGCACTCGGCCCCGATCCACCGTCCCGACCATCTCTTCGGTCACCAGGGAACTTGCCTGTTCGAAGTGCGCCGGGACGGGCAGTTCCTGCGCAAGTTCGCCGGGAAGCTGCCCGTTCGGCCAGCTGCGGTGCGCCGTCCGACGAGCCGCCTCCTCGTCGGGGGCCCCAGCACACCTTCAGCACGCCGTGCCTGGGCTTGCCGCTGCCTCCGACGAACCCGAAGATCTTGATCAGGTCGGCGTCGGGCATGGTGGCGCAGGAGCCGTCGCCGATGCGCCCGGCCAGCTCCGTGGCCGCGGGGCCGAACCCGGAGACGAGGATGAGCGGGGGCTCGAGTCGTTCTGGGTCAGCGCACGGCGTCGCGGGCCCGGTCGATGATCGAGGCGACCGGGCCGACGGTCCACTGCGCCGCCGGTGACCCCGCGGTGGACGGGTGCGGATGGGTGGGTGCGATCTTCTCGGCGGTGCGTAGCCGGCGGCCCATGTGCTCGAGCTGGTCCTCGGTGCGGGCCGCGCGGACGCGTGGGAACTCCTCGCTCTCCTCGTGCTCGGCATGGCCGGCGACGGCCTGTTCGAACTCGGCCAGCTTCCGGTCGAACTCGCCGCTGTTGACGTCCATCTTCTCGAGCGTTTTGAGCACCCGGGTGGCCTCGTCCTCCTCCCGGTTGCGGGCCTCGGCGACGGCCCGGTCGATTTTCGCGGTCACCGGCCGCAGGACCATCTCCTCCGCCGTCTCATGGACCGCGAGCAACGCCCGCAGCTCGTCGAACGCCTGCCGCTTGTGCTCGCCCGTCGTGCTGCGCACATCGGCGAACAGGTCGCGGATGCGGGCGTGCTGGAGGAGCAGGACACCGACCACGTCATCGTCGGGCAGCTGGGCCGCACGGGCACGCTCGGCCTCGGCTTCACTCGTCGTCATGGGGACTCCTTGTCCTGGTGCCCCGTGCCGGATGCAGGGGCTTCGGTAGACAGATCTGGACGTGCCCCCGTGGCAACGCCCAAACCACCACCCGCGCGCCGGCTGCTCGCCGCTGTCCGCACTTCCCGACGGGCGGACGCCAGAAATCCGCGGCGGCGCGAGCCAGCCGCTGTCCGCCGTGATCCGTCGCGAGGGGCTGCGCCTGCTCCGGTGGCCTGCGCGGCTCGGCCGCGGGGGAGCGTAAGCGCGGCGACGACCAGCGCCGCCGCCGTCAGGCCGGCCGATACGAACAGGGTGAGCTGGCAGACGTCGGCGATCCGGTCGGCGGCCGCGGCCGCGCCGGTGACTGTCGGCAGTCCGCCTCCGGCGGCCACCACGCCGCGGCTGGCCAGGCCGGTGGCAAGCAGGACGGACGTCAGCGCGGTACCGATCACCGCGAGCACGAGTCGGCTGCGGGGGACTGCGGTCCACGGCGGTTTTCCTGGACGTCGACAACAACACACGCATGTATTTCGCTCCCCGCTCCGCGACGGCTCTCGTCGACGGTTCTTGTCGAATCTTCTTGAATCTTGTCGATTCTTCTTGAAAATCTTCTTGAAAAGCTTCTTGTGGGCAGTGTCGTGCTCGGAGCACGTCAGCGTGCCGAAGCGAGATTCTGAACCCTCACCCGGGTCTTGCCGCAAGCCCCCTATCTGCTATACATTCAGGTGGGAGGAAAAAATCTGGTCGCCTCCGGGGCCAGTCCTCCGCGAGTGCGGGAAGGTCGAAAGACAGCACCAGGACGGCATTGTCGGTCCCGCCCGATCACGTCACCGGTCCGGGTATTCGCTGTTCGACCCGGCTGGTACGACGCTGTGGATTGCGCCGTGATACCGTGCATCGCGACCTTTTGCGCGGACGTCACGGGAGCGTGACGGGGCGCCGGTGATCGCGCTGGCGGCGACATTGCCGGCGGCCAGGCCACACCGGCCTCGGGCTACCATCCCCACGATCACACCAGCCAGACCACCAAACCAGACCACCAAAATCGCCAATCGCCAACAGGATTGACATGGCAGACGGATGGCAGTGGGACAGCACCCTGTTCCAGGGAAGTGCGGCCTACTATGAGCGCGGCCGGCTGCCGTATGCTCCCCGCTTCGCCGAAACACTGGCCACAACCCTCAGCCTGGACGGTCGGGGCCGGCTCCTCGACGTGGGCTGCGGGCCGGGCACCGTGTCGCTCGCCATGGCGCGGTACTGCACCGAAGTGGTCGGCGTTGACCCCGATGAGGGCATGCTGGCCGAGGCCGAACGCCAGGCCACGCGGCGCGGGGTGGTCAACGCGCGGTGGGTGGCTGCCCGTGCCGAGGACTTGCCGGCCGGTCTGGGTGCGTTCCGGGTTGTGGTGTTCGCGCAGTCCTTCCACTGGACGGATCGCGACCGTGTCGCCGTCACCGTCCGGGACATGCTGGAGCCGGGAGGTGCCTTCGTCCACGTGAGCGACCACAAGAGCCCGCCCGCCGATCCCACGCCGCTGCCGCTGCCCTCTCCTCCCTACGCGGGGATCAGCCAGCTGGTCCGTCGATACCTGGGCCCGGTACGCCGCGCAGGACAGGGGATACTCGTCGACGGCACGCCGGATCGGGAGGACGCGGTCCTGGCAGGCGCCGGGTTCGAGAACGTCCAACGGCATGTCGTGCCTGCCGGGCAGGTGGTCCGCCGCGGCGCGGACGACATCGTGGCATGGGTGTTCTCCCGGTCCGACTCCGCCCCGCACCTGTTCGGCGACGGGCGCGACGACTTCGAACGGGACCTGCGCACGGTCCTGCGGCAAACGTCCCCCGACGGCCGCTTCGCCGAGCGTCTCCCGGCAACCGAAATCATGATCTGGCGGCGGCCGGACGGCGAGCGGAGACGGCACCGTCGCGACCGATAGTCAGACGGCCGCCCCTCTTCTATCGGGAGTCCTTCACCTTCCGGGCGAACCGCCCACCGACCGAGCGCGGGGGCCGTGCGCATCGTCCGGAGGTTCCGCCCGGTGCCTGACGCCTTGTGCCGACGCCGTCGACGAAGGGCGTGTCAGTGGTGGTGGCCGTGCCGGCCGAGAGTCTCCACGGGGGTCGCGCCGGGGCGGGTCCACTGCGGCACGGGGCGGCTGGTCGGGCCCCAGGTGGCGTTCCCGTCCGCGTCCGTGCGCCAGTACCAGCAGATCGGCGCGCCATGCCCACCGACTGGCGAGCCGGTTTGGGGGGCCTCGGGCCAGCCGGCGGGGTTGTCCTCCCACGCCTCGCGGCGGCCGTAGGGCGTCATGTCGAGCAGGCCGAGGGACCCGTTGACCGGCTCGTTGCCACGGCCCGTGGTGGAGTAGGTGAGGAACACGCGGTCGCCGTCGCGCAGAAAACAGGTGAGGGAACCCATGCTGCCGCCGACCGGCGCGTCCGCGTCGCGCACCGAGTACCAGGGCTGGGTGTAGCCCATGAACGCGACGTAGGAGGCCACCTCGTCCCACCGGCCCGTGGTCAGGATGGCGAACGAGACGCCGCGGGCGTTGAGGTAGACGGCGTCCTTCAGGTGCCAGGCCGTGGTGGTGCAGCCCTCGCACTGCCCCTGGTGCGGCGCGCCGTCGTACCACATGTGCTTGTAGACCACGAGCTCGTCGCGGCCGGAGAACAGGTCCAGGAACGGGACCGGGCCGTCAGGCCCGACGACCTCGACCGCCCCGTCGAGCTCCACCATCGGTAGCCGGCGGCGGGCCGCGGCGAGGGCGTCGCCCGCGCGGGTGTGGGCCTTCTCGCGGACCAGAAGCTCGTCACGGGCGGCCTGCCAGGTGGCCAGGTCAACGATGGGCGGGCGACCGGGCAGCGCGGTGGTCGGGTCGTCCGGCGTGGTTGTCATGGTGTCCTCCGTGGTGTCTCGTGCCGGGCAGCGTCGTCCGACGTCCTACGACGGTCACCAGAACAGACGCGCGACCCGGCCGGAACTCATCGCGGCAGGAGGCGCCCTCAGCCGAGCCTGCACGGACCACGTCGGGCTGACAAGTTCACAGACGCGCTCTCAGGGACGGTTGGTGGGGCGGTGGGACTCGAACCCACGACCGACGGATCATGAGCTGTCGTGTACTTCGTCCGCCTATGTCCGTTGACGTCCGCCAACGCAGGCCGGGTCAGTGCAGCGGGCCGACCAGCGCATATGAGCGCGATGCCGAGCTGGGACCGGTTGGTCTGCCGGACGTGGCAGTACTCGTACGGCCAGGCGTAGAGACCGGGCACTGCCCGGTGCAGAGTGCTGATATCCGCGGCTCGTCGAGATCGGCGGCGGCGTAGCGGTGCAGCAGGTCGATGCGTGTGGCGATAATGCCGTAGCCGAAGATGCGGGCAATGCGGTTCTCCTGGGTGAATACCGCGTCAATCGTCAGATCCTCCAAGGGAATTTGTCGGGGAGGACATTCTGGAGGGACAGAAAGAGGTCGGCTGACCGGGCACCGTCCTCCCTGGATGCGGCATTACCGGATGTGTCCGGCTTCCAATATGGCTTGGGTTGGTATGGCAGGACCGACAACGCCATGCGGTGGAGCGACACCGGCCCGCCGTTGCGGCTGTCGGCTGTCTTCGCCGAGCTCGCCCTGGCGGGCTGGGTCGCGGTTCGACGGTGTTTGTCGTGTCCTGATTCCGCTGGATGCAACAGATCCCTCTCGGTCCGTGCGCCGGGTGAATGTGGCGCGGTAGGCGCTGGGTGTGAGTCCGGTTCGTCTCGACAGGTGCTGGCGGAGGGAGTCGGTGGTGACGAGGCCGCTGAGCCGGGCGACCTGTTCCATGGGCAGGTCCGTGCTCTCCAGCAGTTCCCGCGCCCGGTTCACGCGTTGGTGGAGGAGCCATTGCAGCGGGCTGAGACCGGTCTCCGCGTGGAATCGACGCGTCAGGGTGCGGATGCTGGTGCGGGCATGGGCGGCGAGGGCCACGCGTGTGAGTGGTTCGTGCAGCCTTTCCAGTGCCCACTGGCGGGTGGCGGCCAGCGAGGTGCCGTTCTCGGGCGGCAGCGGCGATTCGATGAACTGCGCCTGCCCGCCGGGCCGCACCGGTGCCGCGACGACCAGTCGGGCGATGTGGTTGGCCACCGCGGCGCCGTAGTCGGTGCGCACCAGGTGCAGGCACAGGTCGATGCCGGCGGACAGCCCGGCGGAGGTCAGCACGTTGCCGTCCTCGACGTACAGCACGTCGGGGCGTAGGTCGACCCTGGGGAAGCGTCTGCGGAACTCGTCGGACTTGGCCCAGTAGGTGGTGGCGCTGCGGCCGTCGAGGAGTCCGGCCTGGGCGAGGACGAACGCTCCGGTGCAGATCGAGACGACGCGCCTGCCCGCGGCTGACGCGTGGCGCAGCGCCTCGAGGATGCGCGGGTCGATGTCCTCCCGGGCGCTGGTTCCGGTGACGATGACGGTGTCGGCGTCGTCGAGGGCCGCCAGCCCGTGGGGGACGGCGACCTCAAGGCTGCCGGTGGTGGCGACGGGTCCCGGCTGGACCGTGCAGATGCGCACTTCGTAGCCGGGGCGACCGTCCACGGTCATCTCACCGAGTACCAGTTCGGGGATTGACAGGTCGAACGTGGTGGCCGGGGGGACTGCGAGGACGGCGACCTGATGCATGGCCTGAACCTCCAGAAGTATGGCATTCAGGCCACTACCTTATGGCTCACTGCACGCGCAGGGTGGTGAGGACGCCGCCGCGGCCATCGGCCCGGTGGCCCCTACTCCACCTCCACGATCTGGGAGAGAACGCGTGTCCTTGCACGTCATCGTCGGTGCCGGAGCCACCGGATCAGCCACCGCCCGCCTGCTGGCCGACGCCGGTGAGCAGGTCCGTCTCATCACACGCCACGGTAGCGGGCCGGCGCACCCCAGGATCGAACGTGTCGCCGCTGACGCCACCAACACCACTCGGCTTGTCGAACTGGCCGCCGGAGCGGACGTGCTGTTCAACTGAGCCATGCCGCCGTACGACCAGTGGCCTGCCCTGTTCCCGCCTCTGGCCGCCGCGTTGCTGGCGGCGGTGGAACGCGCCGGTACGGACTACGTCATGCTCGGCAACACCTACGGTTACGGGCCGCTCGACGGCCCCGCCACCGAGGACCTGCCCATGGCGCCGACCAGCGAGAAGGGCCGTGTCCGGGCACAGATGTGGCACGACGCCCGCGCCGCTCACGACGCGGGCCGGGTACGCGTGACCGAGGTCCGCGCCAACGACTACCTTGGCGCCGGCGCCTACTCGCCGTTCACCCTGATGGTGGGGGCGCAGGTGCTGGCCGGTGTGCCTGCCTCGTATCCGGGCGACCTCGACGCGCCGCACAGCTGGTCCTACACCGGTGACGTGGCGCGCACGCTCATCGCCGCCGCCGGTCATGACGAATCCTGGGGGCGGGTCTGGCACGTGCCGTCCACGTCGCAGGCCGCGGTGCGCGAGCTGGCGGGCCGCCTTGCCGAGACGGCCGGTGTGCCCACCCCCCGGCTCCAGCGCATGACCCTGCGGGAACTCCAGGACATCGGGCGCACCGACCCTGTCATGGCGGAGGTTCCCGAGATGCTGTACCTGTACGACCGTCCCAACATCCTCGACGCGTCGTCGGCGGTGAAGACCCTGGGCGTAACGTCCACGCCGCTTGATGACGTCCTGGCCGAAATGGCCGCGGAGCATGCCCGATCCACGCGCTGACGGCTTGGCCATCTCTGGGCGGGACGGTCAAGGTCGTCGTCTGGTGGGTTTGGTGGACAGAAGGGGAATCGCGGCGTGAACGCGGTGGCAGAGCAGGCGGACGGGGCCGGGGACACTCCGGCGTTCGACGGGGGCCAGGCCGCCGTCCGCCTGGCCGGCCTGCACAAGATGTTCGGGGAGTACGCCGCGGTCAGACATGTTGATCTCACCGTCGCCGCCGGGTCGTTCCACGGGCTCGTCGGACCGAACGGCGCGGGCAAGACCACCGTCCTGTCGATGGCGGTCGGGCTGTTGCGACCCGACGGGGGACAGGCGCTGGTCTTCGGCGTCGACGTGTGGAAGGACCCGCTGCGCGCGCGTCAGCTCATGGGCGTGCTGCCGGACGGGCTGGCGCTGCCCGAGCGGCTGACCGGCCGTGAGCTGCTGACCTACGTGGGCAGGTTGCGCGGGCTCGACGCCGGAACGGTGACCGCGCGTGTCGACGAACTGCTCGCTGTGATGGAGCTCGACGGGGATGTCGAGCGCACCCTGGTCGTGGACTACTCGACGGGTATGCGCAAGAAGATCGGCCTGGCCACGGCGCTGCTGCACGGGCCGAAACTGCTCGTCCTCGACGAGCCGTTCGAGGCGGTCGACCCGGTATCGGCGGCGACGCTCAAGCGCCTGCTCGTCCGGTTCGTCGCGGCAGGCGGTTCGGTCCTGCTGTCCAGCCACGTGATGGCGCTGGTCGAGCAGCTGTGCGACACGGTCGCGGTCATGGCCAAGGGCCGGGTGGTCGCCGCAGGCCCGCTCGACGACGTGCGCGGCGGCCGGTCACTCGAGGAGACGTTCGTGGACCTGGTCGGCGTCGAGATCGGCGGCGGGGAAGGCCTGTCGTGGTTGGTGTCCTGATCCGCATGAAGCTGGCGATCCTGCGCCACTCGATCACCGGCACGCGGGCCACCTGGATGCTGACCGGCGGACTCGTCGGTCTCGGCCTGGCCATCGGCACGATCGCGGTCGCCGCCCTCGACTTCGACCAGCCGACCGCGCTGATGGACCTGCTCGCGGTCATGTTCGCCATCTGGATGTTCGGCTGGATGCTCGGTCCCGCGTTCGGTGGCGAACCGGTGCTGCGGGCCGAACACTTCGCCCTCGAGCCGATCCCCCGCGGCAGGCTGGCCCTTGGCCTGCTCGCCGCGGCCTGTGTCGGCATCACGACGGCGGTCACCTTCACCGCGTTCACCGCGATGGTCGTCTTCGCGGCCCGACTAGGCACCGTGTCGGTGATCGTGTCGATTCCAGCGCTGTTCCTGCAGGTCACCCTGGTCGTGCTGCTGTCGCGTCTGACCGCGCGGCTGTTCGGCGCGCTCGCGCGTTCGCGCACGGGCGGCGCCGTCACGGCGGTCATCACCGCGGCGATGCTCGTGCTGAGCCAGTCCGGTTGGATCGCGTTCACCGCCCTGGACGCCATCCTCAGCACCGGCTTCTCGCACGGCTTCTCGATGGTCGTGCGTTCCTTCCCGTCGAGCTGGGGCCTGCTGGCCGTCGAGGCTGCCGCCCGCAGCCACTGGATGTGGACCGTCGGCCCCCTGGTCGCGCTGGCGGTACTGGTCGTCGTGCTGCTGGCCCTGTGGTCGCGCCTGCTCGGCCCGCCGCGGCTGGCCCGCGCCGTGGTGCGCGGGTCATCTCGTGCGCCCGCACGCGAACGTGGCGCGACCGGCGCGGTGTACGTCAAGGAGATGCGCACCTGGCTGCGTGACCCCCTGCGTGTGCAGAGCCTGGTCGTCGCCCCCGCCTTCGCGATCCTCAGCGGTGTGCTGCCGTTGCTGTTCGATTCGACGGTGTTCCTGCCGTTCGTCGGTGCGCTCACCGCGCTCATGGGTGCGGTGAGCAGCGCAAATCTGTACGGGCAGGACGGCACGGCACTGTGGCTGACCCTGCTGGTGCCTGCCTCGGAAGAAGCCGACGTGCGCGGCAGGCAGTGGGCCTGGCTGACCCTGTTCGGGCCGTTGTCGCTGGTCCTGACCGTGGTCGGAACCGCCATGCACGGCTGTCTGTGGCCGTGGGCGCTGGCCGCCACCACAGCGGCGCTCGGCGCGGGTGCTGGCCTGCTGCCGGTCGTCGCGACAGATCAGCTCGTGCCCGGCCCCGACCCGCACCTCAACAGGAACTCGCCTTTGGACCGCGGTGACGTCACCGGCCAGGCGTTCGTGATGATGTTCCTGGTACTGGTCCTCACCGCACCCGCCCTCGGCACGGTCCTCGCGGGCGACAGGCTCGGCGAGC
>NZ_JWIO01000028.1:34360-77709 GCF_001017755.1 Protofrankia coriariae | reverse complement strand
GCGAGCCGCTGCTGGCCTGGGCGGGCGTGGCGGTCGCGGCGCTGACCGGGGTGCTCTCGTTCGCGCTGCTGGGCAGGACCGCCGCCCGCCGGCTGCGCACGCGCGGGCCTGAGCTGCTGTACCTGATGCGCGTCGGCAAAGACCAGGACGAACAGGTCGGCGAGGGTGCCACTCTGCTCAAGGTCATGCCGCGCGCCGGGCGCAGCCTGCTGTGGACCAGCTTCATCATCGGATGCATCGCGCTGTTTCCGCAGGCCCTGGTGCCCATCGGCATGAAACTCGGTGGCGGCGTCGCCAAGGTGTGGTTCCTCGCGCTGTACATGCCACCGGACCTGCAGTGGCCCACCATCGCGGTAATGCTTCTGCTCGGCCTGGCCGCGTTCGGCCTGGCGGGCTGGATCTATGTGACCGAGGCGAAGCGGCTGCGGGAGAAGGTGGCCCGCCAGGCCGAGGAACACCGGCTCCACACCGCCGAACCAGCCACCGCCGAACCGGCCACCGGTATCTGATCCGTCCGCCATGAGCACTGGTCGAAGGTGGAGTCGATGTACATGTATATAGAAGCCATGTACACTATTTTTCGTGCCAGAGTCACACGAGGTCCCGCCCACGGGTTTGGTGTGGCGGTTGTCGATGCGGTGGCGGTCGGCGATCGACCGGGCCATCGCGCCGTTGGGGCTGACCCACGCGCAATACGCCGTCGTGGCACCGCTGCTCAGCATGGAGCGGGCCGGCCGACGGCCGAGCCAGCGGCAGCTTGCCGACGTCACCGGGCTCGAGCCGCTCTACGTCTCGAAACTGGCGCGGGCGCTCGAGCGGGCCGGGCTGCTCGAGCGCACCGGCAATCCGGACGACACCCGGGCGGTGCAGCTCGCCCTCACCGACCGAGGGCGCGAGGTCGCGACCCGCGCCGTCGAACAGGTATGCGGACTGCAGGACGAACTGACCGCGCCGCTCGGCGGTCTGCGCAGCCCGGCGACCCAGGCGTTGATCGAGTCCCTGCGAACCTTGCTCGAAGCACCGGCGCTCGAAGCACCGGCGTCCCCCGACAAGCCAGCTCCACCCGACGGCGCGCCTTTTCCCGCGCCCCAGACAGGAGAACACCGATGACCCAGACCCCTACCCTCACCGGCCAGGACATCGGGCAGGCGGAGAAGGCCACCCGAGCGGTCCTGAACCGACTACTGGACGAGACCGGCACTTCGTTCCACGACTGGGTGATCCTCAACGTCCTCGGCACCAACGGTTCGACCCTCGACCAGGACAAGGTGGTGGGCCGCGTCGTCCACACTCTGAAGATCGACGGACCGGCCGTGCGTGACGCTCTCACCGCGCTCGTCGGCCAGGGGTTGGTCAGCCGCACGCCGTCCGACGCACACGGCCCGGAGATCACGCTCACGCCGGCCGGCACCGCTCGTTTCCAGCAGGTGCGAGAAGGCATCGGACGGATCACCCAGCGCCTCTACGGTGGCCTTCCGACCGAGGAACTGGCCATCGCCCGCCGCGTGCTCGCCACCGTGACCGAACGCGCCAACGCCGAACTTGCCAGATGAACGCAGCAAATGTCGGCCTTCGGATCCGGGGGCAGGGCCAGGTGATCGTCCCTGACTGTCCACAGTTCACTAATTTTGATCTTGTGATGTGGGGCGGTGCGTCCTCGTCATACGTACTCTGCGTCAGGATCTCGACCAGTCTCCGGAGCATGCTGAAGTGCTCCGCGGGGCGGCTCATCCAGTCCGTCAGTTCGCGTGCACTGTGAAGCTGATTGCTTTCTTAGAGTTAATGGCCGGACGGTTGACTCTCCATATTGGTTAACCTATTTACACGGTGCGACATCGCTTCGCACCCCTTCCTGGCACTACGGGAAGGACTGGGCGAAGGCGGTGTAGGTGGGGGTGCCGGCCTGGTGGTCGAGGACGGCGAACACGACGTGGTCGAACCATGGGTTGTGGTGCAGGTGGGTGGCGAAGGCGGTGGCGACGGTTGCCGGATTGTTGCCGAAGACGCCGCAGCCCCAGGCGCCGAGGATCAGGCGGCGGTATCCGTGGTGGGCGGCCACGGTCAGCACGCGGCCGGCGCGCCGGTGCAGGACGGTCGTGACGGCGGAGGCGCGTGCGGGCTGGGTGTGCAAGGAGCGCGGTCCGGTTGGGGGCGGCGGCGGTCCGGACAACGCCGCGTCCGTCGCCGTGGTCAAACGGGCTGGTTTCTCCTACGAGGGCCGTATCCGCGACCACGTCCACACCAACGGGGTGTGGCGCGACAGCCTGCTCTACTCCGTCCTGGAACACGAATGGCCACACGACCCCGCATCACCGGCATCGTCATCCGACGCCGTTTCCTAAATATGTAGATCCGTGGCGTGTCTGGCGCCGACGGAAACATCCACGAGCAGACTGAGGACGAACTGGTGGCTGACACAGCCTTGGATTCGCATGCCGCGAAACTGCGGAACAGCCTCGCCGACGAGCTCGTCGCCGACGGTTCGATCGTCTCGGAGGAAATCGAGTTGGCTGTCCGGACCGTGCCGCGCCACCTGTTCGCGCCGGACGTCCCCCTTGAGGATGCGTATGCGAACGACATCGTGCCGACCAAGCGCGACGAGCACGGCATCACGATCAGCTCGATCTTCGTCCCGTGATCGTCGCAGAACCCGTTCTCGCATACGTGACCAGTGGCGAGTGTGTTGACAGCGGGCAGCGTCCGGTCCAGGTGGTGGCGGACCTGTTTCGGTATTCCCAGCGGCATGTAGGCGGTGGCCGCGTTGTTTGCCGCCTGCGTCTCGCTGTAGCAGTCGGAACCGATGCTGGACGCGATCCCCGGCGGCACCCCGGCCAGCAGGCGCCAGGATGGGACCGAGGCCATCGGTTACCGGCGACGGGCTGGTCCCTGCTGACGAGCCGGCGAGCGTCGCCTCGAACCGCGGGTGGGCGTCGTCACCGGCCAGGTCGAGATCCCGGTTGAGGATCTCCTGGGTCTCGTCCCGCAGCCGGATCCGTTCACCGCGCCGCTTCCAGTTGGAGACGGAGGCGACGGTGACACCCAGGTGGGCGGCGAAAGCGCGCACGCTCATCCGTCGTGCCTCACGCAGCGCCCGGGTCTCCCGACCCGACCACCTCGCCACCGCCACCGCTCCGGTGCCTGTCTCAGCCGGCCGCCACCGCCACGATTTTCTTCTTCCGACCCGCGCTACGCTGCTGTGTCGTGCGGGAGACGCGCCTTGATACTGCTCGGATCCGGGCGGTTCGCGGGGTGATCGACCCGGTTTTTCTCGATACTCCGCTGTACCGCTGTGAGGCGGTGGAGCCCGATCTCGGGTGCGCGGTGAGCATCAAACTCGAAACGGCGAATCCGGTCCGCAGCTTCAAGGCCCGCGGCGCCGAGGTGGTCGCGAGCCTGCTCGCCGGCAATGGCTCGCGGGCCGTGGTGTGCGCCAGCGCGGGCAATCTTGGCCAGGCGCTGGCCTGGTCCGGTCGCGGCCGGGGGCTCGACGTCACCGTCGTGGCATCCCGCTTCGCGCCCGCGGTCAAGCTTGATCGTATCCGTGCGTTGGACGCCAGGGTGGAGCTGGTGGACGGCGACTTCGAGATGGCTCGTGCGCGGGCGGCGGCCGTCGCGCGGTACGACGGCATCCGGCTGGTCGAGGACAGCCTGGACATCGAGACCTGCGAGGGCGCGGCGACCATCGGCCTGGAACTGGTGGACACCGTGCCGTCGTTCGACTGGTCAGCGGGATCCGTGAGGCGGTCGACGGGCCACCTGCCGCGGATGGGGTCTTCGCGTCGTACGCGGATCCGGACTGCGTGCGTGACCGGGCCGGTTATCGTCGGGTGCCGTGGATGAGCCGCCGGTATTCGTGGGGTCCTCCGACATCGCTGTCGTCCTCGGCCTGACCCGGCAGGCCGTCGACCGTCGGCTGCGGATTGATCCCGTCGCTCCCGCGCCGGCTGCGACGGTCAATCGCACCCGGGCCTGGGGTGGTACCCGGGTGTGGTGGCGTGCGGACATCGACCGCTGGCTCGGCGGCGCCGATCCGGACCGCTGGACGTCTCTACCCGGCCAGGCCCCCTGAGCCCAGGCGACCGCGGCACTTTCGCGTCAGTACACCGACGGCAGGTTCGAACGGGCCCATTCCTGTTCAGCCTCCGAACCCTCCGGTGGTGGCACCAGTCCGTTGATGAGCCAAAGATCCCGGCTCGTCTCGTCGGCGTGGAACTCCCAGTGCACTCCCGGGATCTTGGCCATGAATGGGTTCAGGATCCGCCCGATCCATGCCGAGGTTCGCTGGCGAGCCGCTTCGTCGGGGTTGGTGCGCGCTATGTGATCGATGGAGACCCGGACAGCCGGCGTCCCGGGTTCCCCGCCAACGTAGAAGTTGGAGGCCGAGGTCTCGTTGAACACCACGACGACGTAGAACCTCGGCAGTCCGAACTGCGCGTAGTGGTCGGTGACGGACTCGGCCAGTCTCGCCTTGTCCTCGTCAGTGAAGATCCCTTCGGTATGGTCGATCCTCCAGAGTGGCATGGATGCCGGCCTTTCCTTCGTTGGGTGGTACGTGCCGGTGGCGGTCAGGGTGCGAACATCAGTTCGTGAACGTCCGCTGACAGGGAAGCCCTGGTGCGTATGCTGATCTCGTCGACGAGCGCGGCACCGAGGCCGCGCCGTCCGCCCGTCACCATGGCAGTACATCCTTCGATTGCAACCACATCACCCTCCTGGCTAACGATATCGTTAGTCAGGGTAGCGAAGGCCGGATCCAGCGGCAAGGGTCGGTAGCGTGAGGCGCATGGCGATGAGGCTCGTAGGTCCGCTTCAGGATCGCGATGCGTGGGCAGCCGACGCGTGCTCCGCGGCCAGGACCCTCGACATCCTCGCTACCAAGGCATCGTTCCTGGTCGTTCGGGAGCTCTTCTACGGCACCACGCGGTTCGACGACTTCGTACGCCGCGTCGGCACCTCTGCCCCGACCATCGCCCGAGCGCTCTCCCGCCTCGAGGACGCCGGCGTGATCGCCCGCACCCCGTATCGCACCGACGGACACCGCGCCCGCGACGAGTACCGTCTGACGGAAGCCGGCGAGGAACTGTTACCAGTGATCATGGCGCTTATCCAGTGGGGTGACGCTCACCTACAACCGGACGGACCGCCGCTCCGATTTCACGACGTCACCACCCAGCAGCAGGTGCGTGTCGCCCTCGTCGCAACACCCGACACACCCCAGCTCGAATCTCGGCAGATCCAGGTGGCAGTACACAGCCCTGCCGGACGCGCGAACTCCTAGACCCCGACTTCACACGTACCTCCCTCGAACGGCCCGAAGGAGTCGCGCTGGCCGCTGCCCCCTCGGAGGCAGATGCCGAGATCGGCGCCGTACCGACATCTGGGCCCCCGGCCTGCCCGGCTCGGGCTCCGCGCCGGGCGGCCCGTGGGGCAATGAAGCGGGCTGTCGTTCCCGCCACCGCGGGCCGCGACGTCGACCACATCGACGGGGAGCACAGGCGGCGGGAGCCGATGATCGGCTGTCCCTCCCGCGCGCTCATAGCCGTGCGCCGGGGTCAGCCGATCATCGCCGCGCGGCGGTCGTGACCGGCCTGGCCGTCCCGGCGCCCGCGTCCCCGCGCTCGCCGGCTGGCACCCAGCGCGCGATCCCTGGCTCCCGCGCCGTGCTTGAGGCCGAGATGCCGAGCGGGTTTCGGTACTCGCATTGTTGCGTGGTGTCCGACCTCGCCTCTGGACTAGCCGAGTTGGTCGGTGCCACTATGGATGTCAGACACATCGTGCTGACAGCCGGGTTCTGGATGAGACTTGGCCGTCCGGGGGAGGCTGTGGTGGTGTTTGCTGACGAGTACGCGGAGGTCCTCTCCGTCTCCGGTATTCCGGTGGTTGCCGCCGCTATTCCTGACGAGGAGTCGGTCCAGCGTTCGCTGGACAGCGCCACGGACTGGTTCTTCTCCCTTGCCACCGCGGTGCGCGAGGGATTTGACGAGACCAGCGGCGAAAATCGTGCCTGTTTTTATCCTCGCATTGCCGGAGATCAACGCGGTGTCGAATATATCCAGCTTACTTAAAACGTTCAACAACAGTTCGGGGCTGACTCTCTCGCGGATGCTGGATATATGCCGGGAAGGACTCGATCAGGTGGGCTCAGGTGAAATCGCATGAGAAGTGAATGGTCCCATGTCCCGGGATGCTTTCACGTTCTTCTTCACCAACGAGGTTGGCGCGACCGTGGACGCCGCGATTGACGACCCGAATCAGCTCGAGGCGGACGGCGTGCGGACCGTGGTCGACTGGTGGAAGGGTCTGGGCCCGGCGAGTAGAGCCCTCGTCACGGTCGTGGCCGGGCTCGGTGGCAGCATCTCCTCCGCGGTACTCGGCAGGATTCTCACCCCGGCTGTCGGGGAGTTCATCGCTGTCTGTCTGTCTGATCGGGCTGTTGGGTGGGGCGTCGTGGGTGCTGTCGATAAAGTCCTTCGCGTACTGCGTTGACCGGATATAGGAGCGGGCGATGGCCGCCGTGCAGAGAAAAGTGCCCTTCCAGGACGGGATGGCGTTGGGGGTTGGCATCAACGACCTGAACGGGGCCATTGGAGCGGTCCAAGCCGTGACCTTCGCAGACGTAGAGTCTCCGACGGGGGATCTCGGGGCGGAGATCGAATACGAAACCCGGCTGATCAACTCCAGTGAGCAGCTGATGTCGTCGCTCGGCGTCACCGTGAGCGCGGAGGGGCGGTACGGGCTCTTCCAGTCGGAGGGTAAGTTCGACTTCGCTGAGAGATCTCGCTTCAACTCGCAGTCAACCTTCCTGGTGGCGCGTACCTACATGACCACCGGTTTCCAGCGCATCGTTAACCCGCAGCCGACTGACGACGCGAAGGCGCTCGTTGCCGACGGGCGCACCGACCGGTTCCGGGAGAGATACGGCGATCTCTTCATCAACGGAATCCGCAGCGGCGGCGAGTATCTCGCTGTCATCTCCATCACCTCGCAACGGACTGAAGACCAGTCGAAGCTTGCCGTCTCGCTTAAGGCGTCCTTCGACGGGATCGCCGCGGGCGGCTCGGTCGACGCCAGCCTCAAGAAAGAGATTGAGGAGATCCGGTCGCGCTCTGAGGTGCGCGTATCGACCTATCAACGCGGAGGTACCGGCGATCAGGTCAGCTACACTGCGACACTTGACCAGGTGAACCAGCGGCTGGCGACATTTCCCATCGCTGTCGAGCAGGCGCCCAAGGCGATCTACGTCCTGGCCACTCCTTACTCGTCATTGATCTTTCCGAGTGAGCCGTCGTGGTTTGATCTCAGACGACAGCAGGAGGTCCTTCAGGACGGGCTCCGCAAGCGGTTGCAGCTCCTCACGTTACGCAACGACATCGAGCTGGTGCTACTGCACCCTGAGTATTTTCAGGACCCGCCGACCAGCGCCATCCTGTCCGGATGGAGCGCTGAGGTGACCCGTCTCATCAACGCGCTTGACGACCATGTCTCGCGGGTGGTGGACAGCGTCGAGGCAGCCGAGTTCTTCGCGCTTGCTCTGCCGGACGGCCTCCGGCTTCCGCAGCGTCAGAGGAACTCGGGTGTGGGAGCGGTTGAGGCGTTCCTACATGCCGACTACCTCGACGAATGGCAGGGTATCCCCGGCCGGTCACAGAAGTTTCCGCCAGGCTGGTACGACGACGCGCGCGGCCAGATGGGTGGCGTGGGGAACGACTCGATCAGTGCCTTCAAGGTGCCGGAAGGGCTCGTCGTGCGCTGTTACGAGCATGCCTGGTTCCAGGGCCGATTTATCGACTTCGCTCAGGACACGCCCACGGTCCCGATGGAGTGGAATGACACCATCTCGTCTCTGGTTGTGTACGAGGCGGGTGGGGCGGCGCCGTTCATCGACTACGTGGTGGCACTCGACTTCGCGTGGGGACGCCCGCTGTTTCTCAAGCCGGGCCGTTACGACGACCTGAGCAAGACGGCGCTCGGCACGGCCACTATCAGTGTCGTGCTGGTGCCCCGCGGTCTCGTCGTCCGTCTCTTCGACCAGGTTGGCCTGCAGGGCGAGCGCCTGGAGCTGGTGGCCGACACACTCGATCTCGGGTTGTGGAACAACCGAGCGGCATCCCTGGAAGTCCTCCTCGAGTCAACGGCTCCCGTGGGCTGAACCCAGACCCCGGCCTCAGTCGAGCGCGCGACAACGTCCTGCGGGGTGCCAGAGGTCGGCCTGGACCTGTGACCTGGGCGGATGTGACAGCGTGGCTGGTGGACCACCCGGCAGATCCGGCGCCTTCTGATGGGCCTCGGTGATCGGCTGGCCGATTTCCGGGTCCTGCTCCGTGACCGGGCCGGACAGTTCACCGCGTCCTTCGACGCGGTCCTCGCCGATGCCGGCATCGAAGCAGTCACGATGCCACCCCGGACTCCCCGGGCGAACGCCTACGCGGAACGCTCCGTCCGCACGGTCCGGACCGAGGCCACCGACCGGATGCTGATCTTCGGTGCACGGCACCTGCGTACTGTTCCGGCCGGGTACGCGCGGCACTACAACGGACAACGCCCCCACCGCGGCCTCCACCTCCGACCGCCCCGGCCCGAGCACCCGATCAGCGACGTCACGATGAAACACGTCAAACGCCGACCCGTCCTCGGCGGCATGATCAACGAATACGAACGAGTCGCCTAAAAGACCAGGTCAACGGCCACCCGGCGGCGCGGCGGCAACGCCGTCTCCTCCGCGGCGCGGCGAGCTTCCTCGCCGAGACCGTCGGCGCGGCCCGCGACGCTGGCGCCACCGGGATCATCGTCGCCCGCGGCGACGCAGGCTTCTACACCGCCGACGTCGTCGCCACCGCCCGCCGCCAGGGCGTCTTCTTCTCGATCACCACCCCGCAGAACACCGCGATCCACGCCGCCTGCGCGAACATCGACGAGACGGCGTGGACGCCGATCCGCTACCCCCGGGCGATCTGGGACGAGGACCTGAACGCATGGATCTCGGATGCCGAGATCGCCGAGACCACCTACACCGCTTTCGCCCACACGAAGTCCCCGGTCACCGCCCGCCTCATCGTCCGCCGCATCAAGGCCCTCAACCGCAAGGCCAGCCCCGGCCAGGGCGCACTGTTCCCGACCTGGCGCTACCACGCCGTGTTCACCGACAGCCCGTTCACCCCGCCCCAGGCCGAGGACCAGCACCGCGACCACGCGATCATCGAACAGGTCAACGCCGACCTGATCAACGGCCCCCTCGCCCAAATGTCGCTACAGATCGGCCGGAATGGTCGCGAAAGCCGATCGGTGCATCCAGGCTGAGAGCACGTTTTGCTCGGGGGTGCCTGTGGTGGTCAGAAAGGCAGGTGTGCCACCCACAGGTCCTCTACCGGCCATCGCCGTGCCCAGTCCGCCGTCGCGAGCTCATAGTAAGGGTGGTCCCTTGCTTTGGGCGGTGCGTGGAGCTCATGAAGAGCGTCGACGGTGAAGCCGGAGGAACGCAAGATACGGATCCACTCGCCATGGCCGGGGTGGAACTCGACCCCGCCGCCTGCCAGCTGCATCCGGTACATCGTGGGTTGAGGCCGTAGCAGCCGCTCCTGGGCGAGTCCCTCGCCGTCGGGTACGCAGAGAGCGACCAAGACGCTGTTGGTGAGGAAGACGAGCCTGCCGCCCGGCCGTAGGAGCCGTGCGGCCTCAGGCACCCAGCGTGCGGGGTCGCACCACAGGCTGGCCCCGTACTCGGAGATGGCGAGGTCGAAACCGCCGCCGGCCAACGGTACGTCGGCGGCGTCGGCCTCGATGAGCGGGAACGAGATGCCGAAACGCTCTTGGCAGCGGCGCGCGGTGTCGAGTTGGGACGGGGTCACGTCCAGGCCGACCGGCCGGGCGCCCCGGCGGGCCAGCCAGGCCGAGAAGTAGGCGGTGCCGCAGCCGAGCTCCACCACGTCTAAGCCATCGACGTCCCCGAGCACGCCCAGGTCGACCTCCGGCACGTCCCAGGCGATCTCCTCGGCGGCCCACGCACGCTCAGCGCTCTGGTCGGTGTACTTGACGTTCGTGCGGGTCCACACCTCCCGGTTAGCCGCAGCGTCGCCGGATGCTGTGGGTCGAGTGTCAGCCACTGGTTAACCACCACCGTTTCGTCCGAGGCAGGCAGCCACCCCGGAACCTGTCAACATCATCGAGGTGGAATCTTGTGAAAATTACTGACTGGTCTGTTCTGTGTCATCGGCTGGTTGCTCGGGCGCTGTCGGCGGTGGGTTGATCCAGGCAGGCTGGGGGAGCGCGGGCGGGCTCGGTGGCCGGCGGACGAACGGCCGGTGTTCACCGCGATCGTGTACGTGTTGACGTCGGGCTGTGCGTGGCGGCATCTGCCCGCGGAGTTCGGGGAGTCGACCCGGACCGCGCATCGCCGGTTCCAGGCGTGGACGCGGGCGGGGATCTGGCCGAAGCTGCACCGGCTGGCGCTCGACGCGCACGGCGCTGCCGGGGAGGTGGACTGGTCCTCGGCGATCGTGGACGCGGCGAGTCTGCGGGCGAAAAGGTAACGGGGGCTCGCTGACCGGGCCGAACCCGGTCGACCGCGGCAAGAAAGGCTCGAAGATCCATATTCTGCCGGACGGGAACGGGCTCCCGCTCGTCGTTGCCGTGTCCGCCGCGAACCTCAACGACCATCAGGCTCTCATACCGCTCGTGGACGACCTCCGCGGTGGCATACTGGCGGAACGCTTGCCGCTGCTGGTTGCCATCGACGTCACCTCCGCCGTCGACGTGCCGGCCGAGTCGGGTAGTGCCGCTCGGCGACCCGACCCGCCTTCCTCTGGTTGATCCTGCTGGTGCGACTGCCGCGGGAGCCCCCGACGGCACCCTGACTCGCCGGCAGCCTCACGTTCGCCGATAGGCCAAGGCTGCGCGGTACTCGGCGGCGCGCGCCTCCCGACGACGCCGCGCGTCGGCGGCGTTCATGCGGTCCACCCGCCGCTGCGTGTCCCGGGTTCCGCAGTTCGTGGACACACGGTGAAGAGCACCGACAGTGGCTCACTGAGGAGGGGCTGCGGGCTTGCAAGAAGCGGGTGACCTGCGCGGCGCGCGTCTTTGGCTGCGGCCCAGCGCGGTCAGCTCGTACTCGACGTGGGCAGTGGTCCTGGCATCCAGGACGGTGCGGGTGATCAGGCCGTCCCGTTCGAGGGAACGCAGCGACTGGGTGAGCACCTTGGGCGTGACTCGGCTCAGCGGCACGCGCAGTTCGGAGAAGCGGCGCGGCCCGTCTTCAAGGCAGCGAAGGATGAGCGCCGCCCACTTGTCGCCGAAGCGGATCGGGTTGAGCAAGGATGGGCACAGCTCGTCGAACATGTCGGCGCGCAGGGGCTCCTTCACAGCCTCATGATAGCCAGGCAGCCGGTATCCCCGCGGTAACCGCCATTCCCGATAGCGTCCGCGCACCGGCCGGCGCAGGGCACCGGCTCCAGTAAGAGGGGTTGCTGTGAACATTGTGGTGTTCGGCGCGGGCGGGCGTGCGGGGCGGCAGGTTCTCGCCGAGGCACATCGCCGCGGCCACCAGGTCACCGCCGTGGTGCGCGACCCCGCTCGTCATGGCGACCTGCCGTCCGACGGTCGGGTGTTCGCGGGTGATGTCACGGACGCGGTGAGCGTCGAGCGTGCCGCGGTCGGGCAGGATGCAGCGATCAGCGCCGAGGTCGACCTGTCCGTACCGGTCCACGACTTCTTCACCGCGTCGTCCCGCGCTCTGGTCACTGGGCTCGCCAACGCGGGCGTGCGCCGCCTGGTCGTCGTCGGCCTGTCCTCGATCCTGCCCGGGGCATCCGGCGCGCCGTTGATGGACGAGCCCGGCTACCCGAACGAGTACCGTTCCTTCTCCCTCGGTCATGCGGCGGGCCTCGACGTGCTGCGCACCTGCGAGCTCGACTGGGTGTACGTCGCTCCCGCCGGGGATTTCGACCATGACGGTGCGCGCACCGGCCGGTATCGGATCGCCGAGCATGGCGATCCGGCCAGCCGGATCGGGTACGCGGACTTCGCGATCGCGCTGCTCGACGAGATCGAGGAACCGCGCCACCACCGCGCCACCGTCAGCGTCCAGTAGGCACCGATCAGCGAGACGGGTCGCGACCTCGCCGGGAATGGACAACACGCCGGCCGCCATCTTCTCGATCTGTCCCATGGGACAGATCGAGAACGCTATCTGTGAGAATCGGTCATTTTTGATGATAACCTACATAAAGTTCATTTGATGGTCGGGTAGCTTCGAAATAATCCCCCTTTCCGCCTGTATGGGGAGATTCTTACTGCTTTCCCGCGTCCTGGTTGCTCGCGCCCGCCACGGAGGCTGGCTGGCATGTCGCCCGGCGCGCCAACTGCACGCCGGGTATTCTCTCCGGCGGTTCGAGCGACGATTCGGAAATCCAGCGGCGATGCGTCGGCGGTGCGTCGCCGGCGCGTCGCCGAACTTGAGTTGACGGAACCCAGGCCTGTCGTTGCGAAAGAAGTGGCCTCCCGTTCGGGACAGTGAAAGCGCGACCAATCAGAACCCGAACGATAAGGCCGCCATGTGCCATTGCTGATTTCGTCGACGAGTACCTCGGCGTCCCCGGCATCGAGTCCGTCGAGGATGGTGGTGGCGGCGGCTTGTGGAGTGGTTTTCGGAAGGTTGAACTGTGTGACCATGTCGGTGTCGATGAATCCTGCGTGGACGCCGAGGACCTGGATGTGCTGCGGAGCCAGTTCTGTCCGGAGCGAGTTGGTCAGCGGCCAGAGCGTTGCTTGCGACGCACCGTAGACACCGCTGCCGGCGAGCCAGGCCAGAAGGGAGCTGATGTTCACGATGGCTCCGTCTCCGGTTCGGGCCAGTACCGGGGCGAACGCCTGACACGTGCGGAGGGGTTCCAGGACGTTGATGTCGAACGTCGCTGCCGAGCGTTCGATGTCGGCCGTGAGCAGCGGGGCGGGATAGAGGACACCCGCGTTGTTGATGATGATTTTGGCATCGGGTGCGTCGGTCACGAGACGTCTCACCGGCTCAGCCGACCGCACCTGCAAGGCGCGGGTTTCGATGTGCGGCCGAGGATCCTCGGACGGTTCTTGCCCTGTCGCGTACACCTTCCGTGCTCCCCGGGTCAGAAGTTCGTCGACGAGCGCGGCACCGAGGCCACGCCGTCCACCGGCAGGTGCCCGAAAAAGCCCTTGCACCGCCAGCAGAATCGAGCACACGGCCTGGCCGGTAATGGCGATCAGGTAGAACTTCCTCCGGTTGCTGCGATCGATGATCGATCCTGCGAAGAGTCCGAACGTGATGATCGGAACCGCCTGCGCCAGGCCGACGGCGCCGGTCCAGACGGTGCTCTTCGTCATCTGCCAGACCTGGAACATCACCGCGACGAGCACCATCTGGCTACCGAATCCGGAGAACGCCCGGCCGATCCACAGCCGCCGGAACTGTGGTGACGATCGCAGGGGGGCCAGATCGATCAGTGTGCGCCTCACCCCCATGCGACGTCTTCAGCGAGCTTCTCGGCGATCCGGTCGTGGAAGCTTTTACGCCGCAGTAGTTCCTCGATGTCTGTGACGACCCGGCTGAGCGGGTACGGGATCTCCGCCTCGATCTCGGCGATGGCGGCCTCAGTGGCCCGCCATTCGGCCGCAAGCCGGTCCACGACGCGGCTGGCCTTGGCCGTGAGCGTCACCTTCTTGCTGCGGGCATCGGCACCCGCAGTGGTCCGGACCAAGCCGGCGGCGCGCATCGCGGCCACCTTCTGGCTTATCGCCGAGTGGGTGCGCTGCACCGATTCGGCCAGCTCGGTGATTGTCATCGGGCCGTGCGCGTGCAGCCGGATCAGCTCCATCACGAAGCTCGGCTTGAGCCCTTCGACGGGCATCTCGGCGTAGATCCGGGCGATGTCAGCGTCCATCGCCGCCTGCAGCAGCCGCAATGGCCGCCAGCGGCTGCGCTCGGTCGGGTCAGGGGTGTTGTCTACCGTCACCCAGCTATCGTAACAGTACTTATATAAGTGCTGTTACATCATGCTGGGAGGCGACTCGGTCAAGCTGACGCTGCCCGTACCGTTCTCGCTACCTCTGGTCCGAAAATCAACTGGACGTGGGCAGGTTGGCGTCCACCGGCCCCGATGAGGTCGCGGGAGCGTCAGACGAGGACGTCGGCGAGCTCGGAGGCGGTGCGCGCGAGCGCGGGCAGCGTACGTTCGACGAGTTCGTCGGTCATGCGCACAGTTGGCCCCGAGACCGACACTGCCATGGGCGACCCGGCCATGAGCGGCACCGCAGGTACCGGAACCGCGACGCAGCGGACACCGATCTCCATCTCCCCCTCGTCGAGGGCGTGGCCGCGCGAACGGATCAGCGACAGCTCGCTCAGCAGCTCGTCGACGTCCGTGATCGTCGTGGGCGTGCGCGGGGTCAGCGGTGAGGTCTCCAGGATCGTCCTCGTCCGGTCGGGGGGGAGCATGGCCAGCAGCGCCTTGCCGACGCCGGTGCAGTACAGCGAGACCCGCCGTCCCACCTCGGTGAACGTCCGCATCGAGTGCGAGCCGGGCGCCTGCGCCACGTACTCCGCGAGGCTGCCTGCCAGCACCGCGAGATTGACCGATTCGCCGAGCTGGTCGGCCAGCCCGCGCAGCACCGGACCGGCCCGCTCGCCGAACAGCGCGTTCGCGCCCGCGCCCAGGGGGACGAGTCTCGAGCCGAGGCAGTACCGGCGGTCGGGCAGCCNNNCCGGCGGTCGGGCAGCCGCCGGAGGTAGCCGCGTGCGGCGAGGGTCTGGACGAGCCGGTGGATGGTCGGCAGCGGAAGCCCGGTCGCCGCGGCCATCTCACTGAGAGAACACGCTCCGTGTGCCGCCTCGACGACCTCGAGCACGGTGAGGGCACGTTGCACCGACTGCACCCCGGCGGCTCCGGAGGTGTTCGGGTCATCCGCGGCTCCCGTCGCCGTGGGGTGTTGATCGAAGGTCATGACTTTCCGAGCCTCCCGCATTGTCTTGACCGCTGCCTGCCGTCCGATCTAGCCTCTGCTTTCACAATGTAATATTAAAATTCCGTATCGTGAAATAACGATACCAAGCGACACCGAGAGACGGTGATGCTTTCGTGGACGCGGCGCTCGCCGAACTGGTTGACGAACTGCCCGATGGTGTGGTTGTCACCGACCCCGACCTGCTGGAGAAGTACCGTCGCGATCGGGCCGCCGACCCGCGGGCGGCCATGCCCCTGGCCGCGGTGCGCGCCGAGAGCACCGAACAGGTACAGACCGCCGTGCGCTGGGCGGCGCGTCACCGGGTTCCAGTGGTGCCCCGGGGGGCGGGCACCGGGCTGTCCGGCGGCTCCACCGCCGTGGACGGCGGGATAGTGCTGTCGACCGAGCGGATGCGGACGATGCGGATCGACCCGCTCACCCGCATGGCAGTGGTGCAGCCGGGGCTGCTCAACGGTGAGGTGAAGGCTGCCGCTGCCGAGCACGGCCTGTGGTACCCGCCCGACCCGTCGTCGTTCGAGATTTGTTCGATCGGCGGTAACGTCGCGACGAACGCCGGCGGCCTGTGCTGCGTCAAGTACGGCGTCACCACCGACTACGTGCTCGGCCTCGAGGTGGTGCTGAGCGACGGCACGGCCGTGCGCCTCGGTGGCCCGAGGCTGAAGGACGTTGCCGGTCTGTCGCTGACCAAGCTGTTCGTCGGCAGTGAGGGAACTCTGGGGATCGTCACCGAGGCGACGCTGCGACTTCTGCCGGCCCAGCCGCCGACCAGCACGCTGGTGGCCACCTTCGCCAGCACGCTGGACGCGACGAGGGCGATCCTGGCGATCACCTCGGCCGTGCGTCCGGCGATGCTCGAGTTCATGGACCGCACGTCCATCAACGCCGTCGAGGACATGCTGCGGATGGGGCTCGACCGCGACGCGGCCGCGCTGCTCGTGGCACGCTCGGACAGCCAGCATCTCGCCGCCGAGCTCGAGATGAAGACCATGGCCGCGGCGTGCGAGGCGAACGGTGCCACCGAGGTTTTCGAGACCGACGACGCGACGGCCGGCGAGGCGTTCGTGGTCGCGCGCCGCAGTGCCATCCCGGCGGTCGAACGCCGAGGCAGGGTGCTGCTCGAGGATGTCGGTGTCCCGCTCCCCAGATTGCCCGACCTGGTCGCGGGGATCGAGGCGATCGCGGCGGCCCGGGAGGTCACGATCGCGCTGATCGCCCACGCCGGTGACGGGAACACCCATCCGCTGATCGTTGTCGACCCGGCGGACGAGGACATGGCCCGACGTGCGGAGCTGGCCTTCGGTGAGGTCATGGACCTGGCCATCCGCCTCGACGGCACCATCACGGGCGAGCACGGCGTCGGCCGGCTCAAGAAGGCGTGGCTGGTCGATCAGGTCGGCCCGGACGTGCTCGGCCTGTCGCTGCGGATCAAACAGGCGCTCGACCCGATGGGCATCCTCAACCCAGGAGCGATCTTTTCGTGATGACGGGGGAGGGGCCCGGTGGCGTCCGGGTCCTCGCAGGGGACGGCGATCCGGGCATGGGCGGTCCTGACCGGGGGTCCTGCTCCCGGTCGCGGAGGCCGTGATCTCTATGCCGACCCGCTTCTCCCATCTGTCCGACGTGTCGTTGCACTGGGCGCCCCGGCTGCGCGGTGCGGACGACACACCGGAGCCCCCCACGACCGCGCTCCAGGACGGGCTGGTCGCGGAGCTGCTGGCGGCGGACACGCTGCTGCTCGGTGCGCCGATGTACACCTCCCACCTCCGCGCGGATCGCGTGACAGCGCGGACCATGTGACCGTCGGCCCCCCGCCACAGGGGAACTGCGTGATCCTCCGTACGGGTGCAGGTCGGCGGCGGTGGTTGTGCTGCACCGACGGCTATCGTACGTTATTCCATAATACGAATTTTAACTTCCACGATATGGAATTCGGGTGTGGTGTATGAGTGAGTTGGACATCCCCGCCGGGGTTGAGATCATCGGACCGCGGGTGGACCGGGGCGAGGAGATCCTGACCCGGTCCGCGCTGGATCTGCTCGCCGACCTGCACCGCCGGTTCGACGCCACCCGCGGTGCCCTGCTCGCCGCCCGCGCGCAGCGGCAGGCCCAGCTGTCCGCGGGCGCGGACCTGGACTTCCTGCCCGAGACGAAGGACGTCCGGGAGGGTGACTGGCAGGTCGCCCCACCCGCGCCCGGCCTGGTCGACCGCCGAGTCGAGATCACCGGGCCCACCGACCGCAAGATGACGATCAACGCACTGAACTCGGGGGCGAAGGTCTGGCTGGCGGACTTCGAGGACGCCAACACCCCGCTGTGGGAGAACATGGTCTCCGGCCAGCTCAACCTGAGTGACGCCCTGGACCGCACCATCGACTTCACCAGCCCGGAGGGCAGGCGGTACGTCCTCGGCGACACGACCACCACGATCGTGGTACGTCCCCGCGGTTGGCATCTCGACGAGAAGCACCTGCTCGTCGACGGCGAGCCCGTCAGCGGCGGTCTGTTCGACTTCGCTCTCTACGCGTTCCACTGCGGCCGGCGTCAGCTCGAGGCGGGCTCCGGACCGTATTTCTACCTGCCGAAGACGGAAAGTCACCGGGAGGCGAGGCTGTGGAACGAGGTCTTCAGCCACACCGAGGACGCCCTGGGCTTCCCCCGTGGCACGATCCGCGCCACCGTGCTCATCGAGACCCTCCCGGCGGCCTTCGAGATGGAGGAGATCCTCTACGAGCTGCGTGAACATTCCGCCGGGCTGAACGCGGGCCGGTGGGACTACCTGTTCAGCGTCATCAAGAAGCTGCGTGACCGGGGCGGACGGTTCGTCCTGCCCGACCGCAACTCGGTGACGATGACAGCACCGTTCATGCGCGCCTACGCCGACCTGCTCGTACGCNCCGGCGGGGCGCGCACGCCATCGGTGGGATGGCCGCCTTCATCCCGAGCCGCCGCGACGCGGCCGTGAACGAGACGGCCGTGGCGAAGGTGCGCGAGGACAAAACCCGCGAGGCCGAGGCCGGCTTCGACGGTTCCTGGGTCGCCCATCCGGACCTGGTGCCGCTGTGCCGGGAGGTGTTCGACGGGGTGCTCGCCGATCGTCCGCACCAGCTCGACCGGACCCGTGACGACGTGACGGTGGACGCGGCCGCACTCCTCGACGTCGCCTCGGCCGGCGGCAGTCAGACCGAGGCGGGACTGCGCAACAACGTCAGCGTGGCCCTGCAGTACCTGCAGGCATGGCTGCGGGGCACCGGCGCGGTCGCGATCTTCAACCTGATGGAGGACGCGGCCACCGCCGAGATCGCACGCTCCCAGATCTGGCAGTGGCTGCACCACGGGGTCGTTCTTGACGGTGGCCTGCCCGTCACCCGTGACCTGGTCGAACGGATCATTGTCGAGGAACTGGCCACGATCGCCCAGCGGCTCGGCGACGGGTTCGACGCCGCCGGTTTCGAGCAGGCACGTCTGCTGTTCATCGAGGTGGTGCTGGCCGACGACTTCGCCGAGTTCCTCACCCTGCCCGCCTACGAGCGCATGCCTTGAACCCGGCGGTCGGCGCATGGTCCGGGGGGCGTTCTGGTCGGCCACGGGTCAGGGTCCCAAGGGCGTGACAGCACGTCAACGCTGAAGTTGACGAACGCCGACAGGCGTCGTAGCGTCCGCCATGCGGGACCGGTGCCGGGCCTCTCACGACCCACGACCCACGACGCACCTGCGCCGCACGCATTGCCACGTCGATCGACGGGAGGAACACGTGACGGCAGTCGGTGTTATCGGAGCCGGGACCATGGGCGTCGGCATCGCGTACGTCTTCGCCGCGGCCGACTGCGAGGTCTTCGTCGTCGAGCCGGACCCCGGCCGGGCCCGTGGCTGCGTCGAGACCGTGCGGGCGCAGTCCCGGCAGGGACTCGCGCGGGGCAGGCTGACGGCCGAGCAGGCCGCGGCGATCCCTGGTCGGGTCACTGCGGTGGACCGGGTCCGGGACCTGCCTCGCGCGCTCGATCTCGTCGTCGAGTCCGTCCCCGAGCGCCTCGAGCTGAAGCACGAGGTGCTCGCGGCGGCCGCTGAGCGCGGGCCCGCCGTGCTCGCGTCGAACACCAGCTCGCTGTCCATCGACGCGCTCGCCGCTCGGCTGCCGGACCCGGCCACGTTCCTGGGCATGCACTTCTTCAACCCGGTGTGGTCGCTGCGGATGGTGGAGATCGTCAGAGGTTCGCGGACGTCAGAAGACACGCTGCGGCACGCAGGGACGCTGGTGACGCGCCTGGGGAAGCAGGCCATCGTCGTCCGCGACGTACCGGGCTTTGCGACCAGCCGGCTCGACCTGGTCGCGAGCCTGGAGGCCATGCGGATGCTCGAGGACGGGGTGGCGTCCGCGGCGGACATCGACACGGCGATGGTCGTGGCGTACCGCCACCCGATGGGACCGCTCCGCCTCAGCGACGTCGTCGGCCTCGACGTGCGGCTCGACATTGCCCGGCAGCTTTGCTCGGTGTACGGCGAGCGATTTGCGCCCCCGGCCGTCCTGGTGGAGAAGGTGGCGGCCGGGAAGCTGGGCCGCAAGTCCGGTGAGGGCTTCTACCGGTGGCCGGATGAGCCGGCGGCGGGGGACACCCGTTCCATCCTCGTGGCGGGCTGAGGCCATGTTGGTCCAGGTGCGGCACGGATCGCCACGGCCGGTAGCCGTTCTGTGCGAGCCCGAGGACTTCACGCGGCTGCATGTCGAGCTCGTCGGCGTCGAAGCATCGGCTGCTTCCGGTGCGCTGGTGGAAGCCGGCCTCGGGCATGTGGCCGGCGACGTCGTGTGGCTCAGCGTCGAGGGTCTGCGTGCGGCCGTCCTCTCGGCGCTGGAAGCTTCGAGCGCCGAGAGGACGGCCGCGTCGTTCGACGGCATGGTGTCCTACGCGCGTTCGCGTGGGTGGGTGAGCCTGGACGGCGAGCGCCTCCAGGCCCACTTTGTGTACGCCTGACGATCAAGCTACCAGCCGCAGGCACCGCCGCCGACGTGGACGTCGATGCCTGTGTAGTGGGGACGCGGGTCAGCGCGGGCGGGGCGCTGGTCAGTGGGCGCCGGGCGTCAGGCATCCCCGCGACCCCGGCGTCGCCCACGCACGGGTATCTCGATGCCGCGCAGGAAGCTGTCCGCGTAGGCTGAGCCGATCTCGGCCGCGCTGATCGTGGACTCGTCGGGGTTGAACCACCGGTTGGTCCAGCCGACCATCCCCATGATCCCGTAGGCCATGACCCAGGCGGGCGCCACGGGGCGGATCGAGCCCTCGTCGATGCCCTGCTGCATGAGCTCGATGAGGATCGACTCGTAGTCCCGGTTGATGCGCCGCATGTCGCGTGCCCAGGCGGCGTGCTTGTCCGGCACGTGAGTCAGGTTCTCCTGGATGAAGACGTACAGGATCGGATACTGCTGCTCGTAGGACTCCATCAGCGAGATGATGAGGCGGCGCAGCTTGTCGGGAGCGTTGCCCTCGCCGTCCCGGATGCCCTGGGCGACGGTGAGGTTGGCGACCACAGCCTCGCGGACCACTTCGTGGAAGAGTTCTTCCTTGTTGCCCACGTAGTAGTAGAGCGAGGCGCGGTCGGCCCCTGACTCGGCGGCGATGTCAGCGAGGTTGGCGCCCTGTAGGCCCTTCGCTTTGAAGACGCGCGCGGCCGCCGCGACGATCTCCTGCCTACGCTGCAGGTAGGCAGGGTTCGCTTCGTTGCGCGCCGCCTCGCGCCGGCGGGCGATGCCGCTCGAAGGCTCAGCCACGGGGTCCTTTCTCACTGCCTCACCAAGGGTTCTCACTGCCTCACCAAGGGTCCGCGGGTGCGGTCACACCGGCGTGGTGCCCGTGAGGGCGGCCGCGTCCGGCTGCTTGCCCAGGAAGGGCCCGTGTGCGACGTTTCGTCAACGCAAGTGTTTAAGGAGTGCGATGAGCACGTCACTGCAAGAATCCTCCCTCGGCTCGCCGGTGCTGACGGAGGTGTCCGATGGTGTGTTCGCGTATGTCCAGCCGGATGGCAGCTGGTGGATCAACAATACCGGTCTCCTGGTCGGACCTCATGGCGCAGTCGGCATCGACGCGTGTGCGACGGATGCGCGTACCAGGGCGTACCTCGACAGCATCCGTTCGGTTACGGCGGCCCCGGCGCGCACGCTCGTCAACACCCATCACCAGGGCGATCACACCCATGGCAGCCCCCTGTTCCGGGACGCCACGATCGTGGCGCACGAGCAGACCAGAGCGGCCGTCATCGAGGCCGGCATCTGGCGAGACCCGCCGTTCTGGACGCACTTCGACCCGGGCGACGTCGAGCTTGAGCCGCTGTCGCTGACCGATCGTGAGGGAGCCACCCTCTGGGCCGCCTACAACGGGGGCCGCCCCCTGACCGGCCTGGCCTGAGCGCGCCGTGCCTCTCACCGCGCAGTGCCGACGCCTGCTCGGCCGGTTCGAAGAGCTGGGAGTCCTGCCTTACGACCGCATGAGTGTTCTGCAGGCGAGGGAGTCCGTTGCCGCTGGCAAGCGCCTGCAGGGACCCCCGGAGGACGTCGAGCAGGTCGAGGACCTGCTCGTCCCCGGGCAGGTCGGTCGCATACCCGTCCGGGTGTATCACCCTGTCGGCGGCGCTCCGCTGGCGCTTGTCGTGTACCTGCACGGCGGGGGATGGGTGACCGGGAGCGTGGACGTCGCCGACGCGCCGTGCCGCTCCTTGGCCAACGCGACGCGGTGCGTCGTCGCATCGGTGGAGTACCGACTGGCTCCCGAGACCCCGCACCCGGGGCCGGGCGAGGACTGCGCGGCAGCCGTCGCGTGGCTGGCGGGCCATGCGGGGCGGTGGGGCGTGCCACCGGGGCGCACCGTGGTCTGCGGTGACAGCGCGGGGGGCGGACTGGCGGCCGCTGTAACGCTGCGTGCCCGCGACCGCGGCGGCCCGCCGATCGCCGGACAGGTACTGATGTACCCGGCTCTCGCGCCCGCCCGGGGCAGTCGCTCCGCCTCCTACCGGGACAACGCCGAAGGGTTCGGCCTGACACGTGGCGGCATGGAGTGGTTCTGGGACCACTACCTGGCCTGCCCGGATGACGGCGCGGACCCGTATGCCGCCCCCGGCCGCGCGGCCGACCTGACCGGGCTCCCGCCGACCCTGCTGGTGACGGCGGAGTACGACGTGCTGCGCGACGAGGGCATCGACTACGCGGCACGCCTGCGTGACGCGGGTGTGGCGGTGACCGCCGTCCACTACGACGGGTTGATCCACGGCTTCTTCTGGATGGCGAAGGTCGTCGACGAGGCCCGCGACCTGCCAGACCGCATCGCACGGTGGCTTCACGCGACGCTCACCGAGCCCGTCAACGCAAGGGTTGACTGAAGCTCGATCGAGTCCTACGTTGCACACGCCGAGCCTGTTCGACGTGGAGGAAGCCTGTGAGCGAGAACCGATTAAGCCGTTCGCCTGTCCTCGACGAGCCGGAGGAACGCCGCGCGCTGCGCGAGAGCGTGGGTCGGTTGGTGGACAAGTACGGCCGGTCGTACTTCCAGGACGTGGCCCGCCGGCAGGAGTTCACGCACGAGCTGTGGGCGGACCTCGGGCAGGCCGGATTCCTCGGCGTGCACCTGCCCGAGGAGCATGGCGGCGGCGGTGGCGGGCTCGCCGACCTGTCGGTCGTGATCGAGGAGTGCGCGGCGCACGGCTGCCCGGTCCAGATGCTGGTCATCTCGCCGACGATCGCCGGCAACATCCTGGCGCACCACGGCTCGCCGGAGCTGCGGTCCAGGTGGTTACCGGGGATCGCGGACGGCACGAAGAAGATGGCCTTCGCCATCACGGAGCCGGACGCCGGCACCAACACCCACAAGATCGTGACCACGGCGACGCCCGTGGCGGGCGGCGGGTGGCGCATCAACGGCGGGAAGTACTGGACGTCAGGCGCCGACGAGGCCGACGCCCTGCTGGTCGTCGCTCGAGACGCCGAACCGGGTCCGGACGGTAGGCCGACGCTGTCGCTCCTGGTCGTCGAGAAGGACGCTCCCGGGCTCTCGATGCGCCCGATCGACTCCGCGCTCGGTGCTCCCGAGCGCCAGTTCATGGTCTTCTTCGACGATGTGCCCGTGCGGCCGGACGGCATCATCGGGGAGCAGAGCAAGGGGCTCCGGCAGGTCTTCGCCGGACTGAACCCGGAGCGGATCGCGGCGGCCTCGATCGCCAACGGCATCGCGCTCTACGCCCTGCACCGAGCGTCGGTCTACGGCAACCAGCGCACGGTGTGGTCGGTACCGATCGGCGCCCATCAGGGCATCGCCCACCCGCTGGCGAAGTCCTACATCGAGGTCCAGCTCGCTCGCCTCATGAACGCCAGGGCCGCCGAGCTGTTCGACAAGGGCCAGGACGCCGGCGAGGCGGCCAACATGGCGAAATACGCAGCGGGCGAGGCATGTCTCGGCGCGTTGGACAACGCCATCCAGACGCACGGTGGCAACGGGCTGTCGAACGAGTTCGGGCTGTCGGACCTGTGGTTCACGGCGCGGATGCTGCGGACCGCACCGGTGAGCAGGGAGATGATCCTCAACTACATCGGGCAGCACAGCCTCGGGCTGCCCAAGAGCTACTAGTCGCAGGGGCGCCGCGATGACTCTCACGATTGCTGACCTCGTCCGGCGTCACGCGGGCGAACGTCCGACCGCTCCCGCCGTCACGTGCGGAGCCAGCACCCTCACCTTCGCCGAGCTGGACCGGCGGAGTTCCCAGGTGGCCCGTGCGCTGCTGCGCGACGCGGCCGGGCACGGCGACCGGGTGGCGATGATCGACAAGAACAGCCCCGCCTTCTTCGAGGCGCTGCTCGGCTGCAGCAAGATCGGTGCCGTGTTGGTCGGTGTCAACTGGCGGCTGGCCCCCCGCGAGGTCGCCGACATCCTGCGGGACGCCGAGGTGAGCCTCGTCCTGGCCGGCCCGGAGTTCGTGGGGCTGCTCCCGGCCGGCCAGGCCGCCGTGAAGGTGGTCGTCCTCGACGACCGCTACGAGCAGTGGTTACAGGGACCGGACAGCACCGACCCTCGGCACGACGTGTCCCCGCACGACGTCGTACTTCAGCTCTACAGCTCGGGGACGACGGGGCTGCCGAAGGGCGCCCGCATCACGAGTGCGAACCTGCTGCCCACCGCCGACATGGCGAAGACCGCGTGGCGCATGAGCGAACGTAGCGTCAACCTGGTCACCTCGCCGCTGTTCCACATCGGTGGTGCCGGCTACAGCTTGACCACTCTCAGTCAGGGCGGGCACACCGTGATCGCGCGGCAGGCCGACGCGGCTGGGCTGCTGGCGGAGGTCGAGCGGCACGGTGTGACGCATGCCTTCTGGGTTCCGGCGGTCCTCGCTTCCGTGCTTGACGCCCCGGAGGCGACCGGCGCCGACCTGTCGAGCCTGGAGCTGATCGGCTACGGCGGGGCCCCGATGAGCGGGTTCCTGATGCTGCGGGCCATGGAGCGGCTGAGCTGCGGATTCCTGGGTGTCTACGGAATGACCGAGACGTCGGGGACCGTGCTGTACCTGCCACCGGAGGCGCACGATCCCGCAGGCCCGCGGGCCGGCCTGATGCGGTCGGTCGGCCGTCCCCTCCCGTGGGTCGAGATCGAGATCCGTGACCCCGCGACGACGGCGCCCTTGCCCGCCAACGCGGTGGGGGAGATCTGGATCCGCTGCGCCCAGAACATGGTGGGCTACTGGAACCAGCCGGAGACGACTGCCGCGACCCTGGTCGACGGCGGCTGGTTGCGGACGGGCGACGCCGCGCACCGCGACGAAGAGGGCTACGTCTTCCTGCACGACCGCCTCAAAGACATGATCATAACGGGTGGGGAGAACGTCTACCCCGCCGAGGTCGAGAGCGTCCTCGCCGATCACCCGGCGGTCGCCGACGTCGCCGTCATCGCCGTGCCGTCGCAGCGGTGGGGCGAGACGGTCAAGGCGGTGGTCGTGCTGCGCCCCGGTGCGACAGCCACCGAGGAGGAGGTCATCGCCTTCACGCGCACCCGGTTGGCGCGCTACAAGTGCCCGACGTCGATGGACGTCGTGACGGAGCTGCCGCGCAACGCCTCGGGCAAGGTGCTCAAGAAGGACCTCCGGGAGCCGTACTGGTCGGTGACGGGTGCCGGCGGCCCCGCGACTGTGGCCGGCCCGGCCGGCCCGGCCGGCCCGGGCCGCACGGCGGCGGCGGCCGCGCTGGTCCGGCGCTGGAGCGTCGACTGGCTGAACGGGCGGCACCCGGAGGTCTGTGAGGAGATCCTGTCGCCGGACTACACGCTGCTGATCGGCGGCTACCTGCTGGGACCTCGCGATGAGTACGTGCCCGCGACGCTGGCCCAGCTCAACCGCTACCCCGGGTTGGTCGTCACCGCCCACCAGGTCATCGCGGCGGGCGACCGGGTTGCCGTGTGGTTCACCGAGCACGGTGCGTCGGCCCGTCTCGAAGGCCGCCGTGCGGCCTGGCCCGGTGTCGCGCTGTTCCGGAGCAACGGCGAGCAGCTCACCCACTGCTTCTGCGAGGAGGACTACTACGCACGCCGGCGTCAGCTCGACCGGTCGGCCAGCGACGTCGTCGACGCGCCCGCGGTCGCCCCGTGGGACCCCGTACCGGGAACGGCGAACCCCGCCGCCGAGTCCGTCGTCAAGGCCTGGCTCGGCGAGCGCGACCTTCGTTCGGCTCCGGTCGTGATCGACGACGCGGTCACCGGCGCACAGCCGCCGGAGCAGGTGCTGGACGTCACCGGGTTCACCGTGAACGAGATGTTCTCCGCGGGCCCGCAGGTCGCCTTCCACGCCACCCAGACCGGCGTGTACGCCGGTGGCCTCGACGGTCTCGAGGGGGCGCTGGGCGACCCGGCGCTGCTGCACCTGGCGGGCATCGTCGAGGTCCGTGACGCGAGGATCGTCGGCGGGCGTGTCGTCCGGGACCGGCTCGGGACCGCGCGCTCGCTGGCCTCTCGCTCGTCGGCCCCGCCTTCGTCGGCCCCGCGCGGCAGCACGCAGGTGTTGTGATGACGGACTCGGTACTGTGCCGGCGCGACGGCTCGACGCTGGTCATCACGATGAACCGGCCAGAGGTGCGGAACGCGGTCGACGGCTCCGTGGCTTCCGGGGTTGCCGCGGCCCTCGACGAGCTGGACGAGGACCGGTCGCTGCGCGTCGGCGTCCTGACCGGTGCCGCGGGCACGTTCAGCGCGGGGATGGACCTCAAGGCGTTCCTCGCCGGCGAGCGGCCGGAAGTGCCAGGGCGGGGGCTTGCCGGTCTCACCGAGAGCCAGCCCCGCAAGCCTCTGATCGCGGCGGTGGAGGGCCATGCGCTCGCGGGCGGCTGCGAGCTCGTCCTGGCCTGCGACATCGTCGTCGCGGCCCAGGACGCCTCGTTCGGGATCCCCGAGGTGAAGCGCGGACTGATCGCCGGGTCGGGTGGGCTGCTGCGCCTACCTGCTCGGATACCGTCCGGCATCGCTGTCGAGTATGCGCTGACGGGCCGCACCATGCCGGCCGTCGAGGCGCACCGATGGGGCCTGGTCAACCGGCTCGTCGGATCGGGGGAGGCGTTGTCCGGTGCCCTGGAGATCGCCGCGGAGATTGCCGCCAACGGGCCGCTGGCGGTGCGGACGACGAAGCAGGTCATTCGTGAGTCCAAGAGCTTGCCCACCGCGTCGGCCTGGGACCGGCAGCGTGAGCTGCTTGGCGTCGTCCTAGCCTCGGCGGACGCCCGCGAGGGAGCGGCTGCCTTCGTCGAGAAGCGGCAGCCGCACTGGCTCGGTGAGTAGGCCGGGATGCATGCGCGCCCCGGTCTTCCACGTCATGAGTCCCGGCCGGTCCGGCCCTGACACCCGCTCGTCCACCATCAAGGAGTACCCGTGACCGAAGCAGTCATCGTCTCCACAGCACGCTCACCCATCGGCCGCGCCTTCAAGGGCTCCCTGAAGGCACTACGCGCTGACGACCTGGCCGCGACCATTGTCCAGGCGGCACTCGACAAGGTCCCTGAACTCGACCCCCACGACATCGACGACCTGATGCTGGGCTGCGGCCTGCCGGGTGGCGACCAGGGCCACAACATGGGCCGAGTCGTCGCCGTGCGCATGGGCTACGACTTCCTTCCCGGCACGACCATCACGCGCTACTGTTCCTCCTCCCTGCAGACGACGCGGATGGCCTTCCACGCGATCCGCGCGGGCGAGGGCGACGCCTACATCTCGGCCGGCGTGGAGCTGGTGAGCCACTTCGACAAGGGCAACAGCGACTCGCTGCCCGACACGATGAACCCGTACTTCGGCGAGGCCCAGGCGCGTACTGCCCGCGACGCCGAGGAAGGCCGCGACAGCTGGTCCGATCCGCGTGAGTCCGGCCAGGTCCCGAACGTCTACCTGGCGATGGGGCACACGGCGGAGAACCTGGCCCGCGCGAAGGGCATCAGCCGGTTGGAGATGGACGAGTACGCCGCGCGTTCGCAGAACCTGGCGGAGAAGGCGATCGCCGACGGCTTCTGGTCCCGGGAGATCACGCCCGTCACGACGCCCGACGGAACCGTCGTCACGGCGGACGACGGCCCCCGCGCCGGTGTGACGGTGGAGGGCCTGTCGGGGCTGAAACCGGCGTTCCGGCCCGACGGGCTCATCACCGCCGGCAACGCGTGCCCGTTGAACGACGGTGCCGCGGCCGTGATCGTCATGAGCGACACCAAGGCGGCGCAGCTCGGCCTCACCCCGTTGGCACGCATCGTCTCCACGGCCGTCACCGGCCTTTCGCCGGAGATCATGGGCTATGGACCGGTGGAGGCCGTCCGGCTCGCCCTGAGCCGGGCCGGCAAGGAGATCGCCGACATCGACCTGTTCGAGATCAACGAGGCCTTCGCGGCTCAGGTCGTCCCCAGCTATCGGGATCTCGGCATCCCGCTCGAGAAGCTCAACGTGCACGGCGGCGCACTGGCCGTCGGCCACCCGTTCGGGATGACGGGTGCACGGATCACCGGCACGTTGCTCAACGGGCTCGACAGTGTCGACGGCCGGTTCGGCGTCGAGAGCATGTGTGTCGGGGGCGGTATGGGCATGGCGATGGTGCTTGAGCGGCTGAGCTGACGGCCACACCGCACTCCCGATGACAGGGCGGCGGCACCCCGGGCCATCCGGNCACCCCGGGCCATCCGGTCCGGGGTGCCGCGCCCTTTGTCAGGTTCCGGCGGGGCGGGAAGGCCGCCCGCCAGCGCGCCGTCTCCTTCTGGCTGAACGCCTTGACGGGATCCTGGACGACGTTGAACGAACCTCATTGTCCGAAATCCTGTCAACTTGTATGTTGACAAGCGTGCAGCGCCTGTGATGTCATTCACACCGGGCGGCTGAACGTCAGTGGCGAGGGCACGGTATCCGTGCACGGATCGGTGTCCTACGACAGCAGGTTCCGCCGACTCACCGCAGTAGTGACCCGATAGCCGCGGCGGCTGGTCGCGCGGAAAAAGAATCGCCGCGCGACCTTTGGCGTTGGAAAACGCGGCGCCAGACTGTCAGTCACTTTTCTACCACCGCAGAGGAGAGCCATGACCATGGGTAGCCTGGGCGCACCACCGGACCTGATGTCGCTGGAATTCGTCGTGGACCCGTACCCGATCTACCGGGCATGGCGTGACGAACACCCGCTGATCTGGCACGAGGCCATGGGCGCCTACATTATCAGCCGGTACGACGACGTGAATCGCGCGTTCCGGGAGTTCAGCAGCGAGAACTACTCCTGGCAACTCGAACCGGTGATCGGGCGGAGCATCCTGCAGATGGAGGGCCGCGAGCACTCGGTCCAACGCGCGCTCGTGGCCCCCGCCTTTCGGGGCAAGGACCTGCAGGGCAAGTTCCTGCCGGTCATCCGTAGGAATGCGGAGGAACTCCTCGAGGCATTCCGCGCCGACGGGCGTGTCGACATCGTCGGCCAGTTCACCACCCGCTTCCCGATCGGTGTGATCGTGGACATGCTCGGCCTGCCGAAGTCCGATCACGCCCTGTTCCACGGCTGGTATTCGGTCATGATGGCGTTCCTGTCGAACGTGGTCGGGGACCCGGAGGTGACGGCGGCGGGCCTGCGCACCACGGCGGAGCTTCGGGCCTACCTGACTCCGGTCATCAAGGAACGCCGCCGGAACCCGGGCGACGACGTGCTGTCGACGCTCTGCACAGCCGAGATCGACGGCGAGCGGATGACCGATGAGGAGATCAACGCCTTCACCGGCCTCCTGCTGATCGCCGGCGGGGAGACCAGCGACAAGGCGCTGGCCAGCATGTTCAAGAACCTCGTCAGTCATCCGGACCAGTTACAGGCGGTCCGTGCGGACCGCTCGCTGATCGCCCGGGCGTTTGCCGAGACCCTCCGGTACTCCCCGCCGGTGCGGATCATCCTGCGGACCGTCAAGGAGGAAACCGAGATGTCCGGCGGCACGCTGTCCGCGGGCAAGTCGGTGGCCTGCGTGATCGGGGCGGCCAACACCGACGACCGCCGGTACGCCGACGCGGACAGCTTCAACATCTTCCGCGAGGACCTCGATGTCTCGCGCGCCTTCTCCGCGGCGGCCAACCACATGGCCTTCTGCGGCGGCCGGCATTTCTGCGTAGGTGCCGTGCTCGCGAAGGCCGAGGTCGAAATCGGCGCGAACCTGCTCCTGGACGCCATGGATGACATCCGCTTCCCCGACGGCTACACCCCGACCGACGAAGGGCTGTTCAGCCGCGCACCCGCCTCGTTACTGCTCGAGTTCACCCCCCGCGCCGCGTGAGCCTCCGAACCGTCCCGGCTTGGCCACCGCCCGTGGCAAGAAACGACCTGGGAGGACACTGTGGATGACACGATCACGCCGTTCCAACTGGCGATCGACGAGGCCGAACTGGACGATCTGCGGGATCGCCTGCGGCGTACCCGCTGGCCGCGGGCGGAGACCGTCAACGACTGGTCCCAGGGTGTGCCGCTGTCCTACATCCAGGAGCTGTGCGCTTACTGGGCGGACGATTACACCTGGCGGAACTGCGAACATCGGCTGAACGCGGTCGGCCAGTTCCGGACACCGATCGACGGCCTGGACATCCACTTCCTGCATGCCCGCTCACCCCACCCGGACGCGCTCCCGCTGATCATGACGCACGGTTGGCCCGGATCGGTCCGCGAGTTCCTCGACGTCATCGAACCCCTCGTTCGTCCGGAAGACCCGGCGGACGCGTTCCATGTCGTCTGCCCGTCGCTGCCCGGGTTCGGTTTCAGCGGACATCCGACCCGGACCGGGTGGAACGTCCAGCGCGTCGCCGACGCCTGGACGACCCTCATGGCGAGGCTCGGGTACACACGTTACGGCGCGCACGGTGGGGACTGGGGCTCCGTGGTCACCGCCCGAATCGGGGCCACCGACCCCGCGCACGTGGCGGGCGTCCATCTCACGATCCCTGTCGTCGACCTCGCCGCCGAACCCGACCCGGACGTCGTCCTGAGTGCTTTTGAACAGGCGGGCGCCGACCGGGCGGCCGCATTCGCCCGGACCGGGATGGGTTACCTCACCCAGCAGGCGACCCGGCCGCAGACGCTCGGCTACGGGCTCGCCGACTCGCCCGCCGGGCAGCTCGCGTGGATTGTCGAGAAGTTCTACGCCTGGACCGACTGCAAGGGCCATCCGGAGAACGCGATCAGCCGTGAGGCGATGCTCGACGACGTGATGCTTTACTGGCTCCCGGACACGGGTGCCACGGCGGCACGTATCTACTGGGAGAGCTTCCCGGACATGCCGGACGACACCGTGCGTGTGCCGACCGGTTGTTCCATCTTCCCGCTGGAGCACGTCCGGGTCCCGCGGGCGCGTGCCGAGGCCAGGCTCACCGACATCCGTTACTGGAACGAGCTGAGCGTCGGTGGGCACTTCCCGGCCCTGGAGCAGCCCGCCACGTTCGTCGACGAGCTGCGGACCTTTTTCCGGCTTGTCAGAAAGGAATAGCCGGAATTCTCGAACGGTGGAACCCGAGGTGCCTCGTGGAGCCGTTGAACGCTCCACGGGGCACCTTTCGCTTCACGAGGATCCGTGCCGCGCTCTTGTCAGCTCCGGCGGGTGGTGTCTGTCCGGCGGGGGGAAAGGCCGCCGGTCAGCGCGCTGCCTCTTTGGCGGCCACCTCGTCCGCGTGCTTCTGGCTGAACGCCTCGATGGCCTTCCAGTTCTCCGCAGCCTTGGCCTCGCGCACGCTCCGGGTCCAGGCCTCGTTCCGCTCCAGGCGGCGCGTCGTGCCCTGGAACGCAGGCAGCACGTGGTTGGCGAACAGGTGGTAGTGCTCCTTCTTCGCCGACCACGGCGCCCAGTTGTGGTCGAACAGCAGCATCGCGCCGAAGCCGCCCTTCGACTGCTCCCAGAGCCGCTCGATCTGGTTGATGGCGTCCTCGTAGGTGCCGATGACGCCGGTGCCGCTCTCGACGACCCACTCGATGCGTTCCTTGGTCGTCTCGCCCTCGACCTTCATCTGAGGCGTCGACGCGGTGTGCTGTAGGTAGTCGCACCAGGCGTCGATGCCGTGCTCGACGTCCCTGAGCGCCTGGTCGCGTGTCGCCGCGATGTGGAAGGGAGCCACGAGCCGCCAGCGGCTGCGGTCCGGCGTGTGACCGAACTCTGCCGCCCGCTCGGTGAGTGTGCCCCAGTGGTGGCCGACGGCGTCGAACCCGCCGGCGCTGGTCGCGCCGATGGAGATCATGCCGAGGTCGTGCTTGCCGGCCAGTCGGGGGCCGGACGGGCTGACGATCGCCGCCGTCGCCACCTCGAACAGGGGGTTCGTGTACGTGTCGAGCTGCAGGCGGGCCTCTACGAGCTTGTAGCGGGGCGTCTCGATGGTCAGCGGCTCATCCTCGGTGAGCAGGTGCATGAGGACCGCGGTGTCCTGCTCCAAGGCGTCCCGCTGCTCGCTCGCCTCGATGCCGATCATGTTGGCGTCCGTGCTCAGCGCGCCTGGCCCCAGACCCAGCATGGCGCGTCCCCGGGTCAGGTGGTCTAAGAGCACCATCCGGTCGGCTACCCACAGCGGGTTGTGGTAGGGCAGCGACAGCACGCCGGTGCCCAGCCGGATGGTCTTGGTCAGGTTTGCCACGTGCGCAATGAACATCAGCGGGTCGCCGATGGGTTCGACGCCGCACGAGTGATGTTCGCCGAACCACGCCTCCTCGAAGCCCATGTTGTCCATGAGCTGGACGATTTCGACGTCTCGCTGAAGCGAGTAGGTCGGGTTCTGTTTCACGGGCACGTGATGCGGGGGGACGAACGCGCCGAAACGTAGCCGCCGACGGGCCATATCAGGTGCTCCTCTCTGGGGTGTGTCCCCAGGGTCACGGTTGCGACGTCGGTCACACCGGCGCCCGCAGGCAGACCACCACGTCGGGAGGGAGCATGTCAACGTTTAAGTTGACGCGAGATCATGGACTCTCGATGCCGTCGACGCCGACGTTGACCCGATCGCCGTCACCCTCTAACGTCAACGGTCATGTTGATGACATGGGTGGCGCGGACACGTCCTGTGCGCCCAGGCCCGCGAAGGACAGGTCATGGGCCTTACGGGGCGGACGGTCGGCGTGACGCCAGCGGGACCGGGGCGGGTGTGTCCGCGGCGAACCGCGCGCCCCGTTGCCGTCCCGGCGGACGGCGCCACGCGCGAGCGGCTTCGCCGACCGGGCCACGTCTTCCCGCTCCGGGCGCGTGCGGGAGTGGCTCACGTACGAGCCGGGCCCACCGAGGCTCCCGTCAACATCGTTCGTGCATGTCAACGCTAACGTTTATGGGTCTGGTCGGGGAACTCGACGTTCGTTCCGTAACCTTGCGAGCTATCACAGGAGAGACATGACGCAACGTGACAGAACGACCTCGTTTCCCGACTCGCCGGTCGACGTCATCGTGGTGGGTGCCGGGTTCGCCGGCCTGGCCCTGCTTCGTTCGTTCCGGGACGAGTGCGGGCTGACTGTCACGGTGATCGAGGCCGGCGACGACATCGGCGGCGTCTGGTACTGGAACCGCTACCCCGGGGCCCGGTGCGACGTCGACAGCACCGACTACTCGTACTCCTTCTCGCCGGAGCTGGACGCGACCTGGGACTGGACCGAGCGCTACGCCGCTCAGCCGGAGATCCTGAGCTATATCCACCGCGTGGCAGAGCTGTACGACCTGCGCCGCGACATCACCCTCGGTGTTCGGGTCACGGAGGCCGGGTACGACGAGCAGGCCGATCTGTGGGTGGTACGAGGCGACGACGGGTCGGTCGTCTCGGGTCGCTACCTGGTGATGGCCACCGGCTGCCTGTCCGCCGTGAAGCGCCCCGACATCCCCGGTGTCGAGGACTTCACGGGAACGGTCCTCCACACCGCAGACTGGCCGAAGGACAAGGTCGACCTCGTGGGCAAGCGGGTCGGGGTGATCGGCACCGGGTCGTCCGGCATCCAGGTCATCCCCGAGATCGTCCCGGTCGTCGCGGAGCTGGTGGTCTTCCAGCGGACACCCACCTTCAGCGTCCCGGCGCACCATTACGTGCTGACCGACGCCGATCGGGCAGCCATCCGCACCGAGCTCCCCGCCCGGCGCGAGCGGCTCAGGCGCTCGTCGACGGGGCTTTCGGTGCCTGCCAACCCGCGGTCCGCCCTCGAGGTCACGGACGAGGAGCGGCAGGCGCACTACGAGGAGCAGTGGAACTCGGCGGGCTTCGGTTTCCTGCTGGCCTACTCGGACCTGCTGATCGACCAGGCGGCGAACGACACCGCGGCCGACTTCATCCGAGGAAAGATCGCGGAGCGGGTCGACGACCCGGCCACCGCGGCGCTGCTCAGCCCGCGCACCTACCCTTACGGGGCCAAGCGCCCGTGCGTCGACACGGGCTTCTACGAGACGTTCAACCGGCCCAACGTCACGCTCGTCGACATCTCCGCCTCTCCGCTCGTGAAGGTGACCGAGACGAGCCTGCACACGACGACGTCGGAGTACGGGCTCGACGTGATCGTCTTCGCCACCGGTTTCGACGCCATGACCGGTTCGCTGCTGCGACCGGACATCCGCGGCAGGGGAGGTCAGTCACTCCGCCAGCACTGGGCCTCCGGCCCCCTCACCTACCTGGGGCTCGCCACGGCCGGGTTTCCCAACATGTTCGTGGTCGCCGGCCCGGGCAGCCCGTCGCTGCTCGGCAACGTGATGGTCTCCATCGAGCAGCACGTCGAATTTCTCGCCGACCTGATCATGTCGTCACGGGCGGCGAAGACCCCGGTGATCGAGGCCGAGCCGGAGGCCGAGGCGGCGTGGGTCGCGCACGTGAACCGGGTTGCCCAGGGCACGCTCTACCTGGCCGCCGCCTCGTACTACCTGGGCGCCGAGGTGCCGGGCAAGCCCCGCGTCTTCATGCCCTATGCCGGCGGGCTGCGGCGCTACCGCAGGGAATGCGAAGAGGTCGCCGCCGACGGCTATCGCGGGTTTCGCCGCACGCCCACGGCAGAAGGGAACTAGATCATGAATGCTGACATGCGGCAGCCACGCTTACTGTGCATCGGCGGCTCGACGAGGCCCGGTTCGAGCTCCGAACAGGCCCTGAGGGTGAGCGCCGCCGCGGCACGCGCCGAGGGAGCCTCGATCGACGTGATCGCGAGCCGAGACCTGATGCTACCGATCTACGACACCGAGACCAGGGAGCGTTCACCCCGGGCTGTCCGCCTGGTCGAGGCCGTGCGGGAAGCGGACGCCGTCATCGTCGCGTCGCCGGGCTACCACGGCGCGATCTCCGGAATGATAAAGAATGCGCTCGACTACATCGAGGACCTTCGGGACGCCGAGCGGCCCTACCTCGACGGCGTTCCCGTCGGTTGCGTGGCGGTGGCGTACGGGTGGCAGGCGACGGTCTCCACCCTGGCCGGTCTGCGGGCGACCGTCCATGCACTCCGGGGATGGCCGAGCCCGCTCGGCGCGGCGATCAACGCCTCGAACCGAGTCTTCGACGAGAACGGTGAATGCGTCGACGACCAGACCCGCTTCCAGCTCGAGACCGTCGCGCGGCAGGTCGTCGCGTTCGCCGAGCGACAGAGCCCGATGGGCCTGGCCGCGACGGATCTGTAGCCGGCCGCGGCCGTGGGCCGGCTGGAGGCCGGCGCGTACGGTGAGGATGTGGAAGGGAAGCCGGGGTTGCGCGACCGCGATGTCCGGGGCCGTGCCCGCAACGCTCGGCCGCGAGACGCGCTGGGGCGCCCGCTGGGGTACGGCGAGACGGGGGTGGACTCGCTCCCTGTCGACTTGGTGGTGCCGCCGGTTGAGGCTCTCGCCTGGGCACAGCATTTGATCGAGTCGGGTCGGCCGTTTCAGGCTCACGAGGTGCTGGAGGCCGTGTGGAAGGTCGCGCCCGACGGGCAACGCGAGTTGTGGCGCGGTCTCGCCCAGTTTGCCGTGGGCCTGACCCACCTTGCCCGCGGCAACGACGTTGGGGCTGCGGCGTTGCTCCGGCGCAGTGTCGACCACCTCGTGCCCTACGCGACCGCGCCACCCTACGGGGTGAACGCCGCGGGCCTCAGCCGGTGGGCCGCGATGCTCGCCGACGAGATCGAACGTGCTGCGGCGAACGATCGCAGTCAGATGGCCGCTGTCGGGGCCTCCGTAATCCTCGCCGTGAGCGACGGCTGCGTCGATCCCGGGGTGCGTGACGGTCGTCGGGCCGCCTTTCAGGAGGCGCTGAAGGGGGCGTTACAGGCGGACTGGGGCGGGCCGGGGGAGAGCTCACTGCCAATGGCTTGGAAGCGCGACTCTCCGGCACGCTAATTGGACCAGGCCGGTGTCCTGGCACACTTACTGGATCCGGGCTGGTGCTTATCACCTTCGGCACGGTTGGCTACGCAGGTAACCTCCCGCCCCGTCTCCGTGCGTATCTGTACGGAGGCGGGGCGACCCGGCATCCTTCAAGTGAGATAATATTGACCCTCCTCCTGATGGAGGGAGGTTTTGGATGCGGGAAGTTAAAAAGAGGAACGAAATTTATGGACGAGAACTCGTTCTACAAAGCCGACCTTCTTGCTATTCGGTCGTGGAATGGTCTGCCTCGTCAGATGCGTCGAGAAGTCAGAAGATATGCGAGAGACGGACGCCTTCATCCTGAGCCGCTAGTTGCAAAAATATCTACCGAATGGGCGAGGGCTGTTCTCCGTAAGGTGCTGCGGCGGGGGCGCAAATCTGGCCGTAGGACACATCTGATTTATATACTATTCGCCAGCATTATCGATCTTCTTGTGAATGCGAATGGCGCTGTTCTGGGTGGGGCTTTGGGTCGTCCTGGTGGACATAGTATTTATGATAAGAGAACTGCGCGACGAATCATGCGCGCCTACAGATCCCTCGACGACATGAGGGTTTGGGGCAGTGCCAGATCCGCTTGTGCCACCGCGCCCGCACCGGTGTGCCGAGGGACGGGGCGTCGTGCAGGATCTGGACGTGCCGGCCGTGGCTGACCGCGGCCACCCCGCATGCCCTCCACGCCGAACAACTCATCGGTCCGAGCGCACCACGACGCGCCAGGACTACACGTACAGTGACGCACGCGAGGCCTTCTCCTGATTCGGGTGTTTGGTCGCTGCTGGTCGTGGAAGACCTCGTTTCGTCTCGCCCTCGTGCCATGCCGTGGACCCGGACAGCGCGAGACGGCTCATCCAGGCTGATCTACGGGAGCCGAAAGATTCGGACGGTGATGTCGAGAACCCATGACTGGCTCCGTCCCCGCGGTGAATGTGACCACCATGGGTCGCACCAGCACCGAGGAGAACCACGATGGCCAAGTACCTGCTGCTCAAGCACTACCGCGGCGCTCCGGCTGCGGTCAACGACGTGCCGATGGACCGGTGGACGCCGGAGGAGATCGCGGCGCACATGCGGTACATGCGCGACTTCGCGGCCCGGCTCGAGGGGACCGGCGAGTTCGTCGACAGCCAGGCGCTCGCCCCCGAGGGGACGTTCGTCCGGTATGACGGTGCGGGGCGCCCGCCGGTCACCGACGGTCCGTTCGCCGAGACCAAGGACCTCATCGCCGGTTGGATGGTGATCGATGTCGACAGCTACGAGCGCGCCATCGAGCTGGCCGGGGAGCTGTCGGCCGCCCCGGGGGCGGGCGGGGAGCCGATCCACGAGTGGCTCGAGGTGCGCCCGTTCCTGACCGCGCCGCCCACCATCACGCAGTGACCTCTCAGGTGAACGAGGTCCTCCTCCGCAGCCTCACACCGAGCGTGCTCGGGATCCTCGTCCGCCGCGGAGCCGACTTCGCGGCGGCCGAGGACGCCGTGCAGGACGCGCTGGTCGAGGCGGTCCGGGTCTGGCCGGCCGGCCCGCCGCGGGACCCGAAGGGCTGGCTGGTCACCGTGGCCTGGCGCCGGTTCCTCGACGCGGCCCGGGCGGACGCCGCCCGCCGCCGGCGTGAGGACCTCGTCGACGAGGAGCCGGCGCCCGGGCCCGCGCCCGCGGTGGACGACACGCTCCAGCTCTACTTCCTGTGCGCCCACCCGTCGCTGACGCCGGCGTCCGCGGTCGCGCTCACGCTGCGCGCCGTCGGCGGGCTGACCACCCGCCAGATCGCCCAGGCCTATCTGGTGCCCGAGGCGACCATGGCGCAGCGGATCAGCCGGGCCAAGCGCACCGTCTCCGGCGTGCGGTTCGACCAGCCCGGTGACGTCGCCACCGTGCTGCGTGTCCTCTACCTGGTCTTCAACGAGGGCTACTCCGGCGACGTCGACCTTGCCGCCGAGGCGATCCGGCTCACCCGGCAGCTCGCGGCCGCGATCGACCATCCCGAGGTGGCGGGGCTGCTCGCCCTCATGCTGCTCCACCACGCCCGGCGCGCCACCCGGACCACGCCCGACGGCAGCCTGGTGCCGCTCGCCGAGCAGGACCGCGGCCGGTGGGACACCAAGTCGATCACCGAGGGCGTCGAGATCCTGCAGGCGGCCCTCGCCCGCGACCGGTTGGGCGAGTTCCAGGCCCAGGCCGCCATCGCGGCGCTGCACGCCGACGCGCCTACCGCCGAGGAGACGGACTGGGTGCAGATCGTCGAGTGGTACGACGAGCTCGCGCGCCTGACCGACAGCCCGGTCGTCCGACTCAACCGTGCGGTGGCCGTCGGCGAGGCCGACGGGCCGCGCGCCGGGCTGGCGGCGCTCGCGGCGCTGGACGCCTCGCTGCCTCGCCACGCGGCGGTGGCGGCGTATCTCCACGAGCGCGACGGGGACCTGGTGACGGCGGCACGGCTGTACGCCGAGGCGGCCCACAAGGCGCCCAACCTCGCCGAGCGCGACCACCTGACACGTCAGGCCGCCCGGCTCAACGCCCGCCGGTGTCGCTGACGGGTCGCGCTCGGATTTCCCCGCAGCACCTGGCGCGGCCCCGTGGCCAGAGCGGTGGCCTCGCAGTGAGCAGGCGGGTCGAGACCAACCGCACGACGCGTTGCCGACGGGGAAGCTCAGCGGCGGCGAACAGGCGCGCTGGAAGCGTGGTGTCGCAAGAGACCCGCCCGGTGAAGTGCCGGTGAAGGTGACCCATCTGCGACGGTTCGGCTGCCCGAAAAGCGGCTCACCCAGGCTTGTCTACGAAGAGCCGGAAAAGCCACGGCCTTGACCTGCCGCCCGTCCGCCCGTCTCGGCTTTCTCGGCGGCTCGTCCGCCGGAAAGCTAACCGGCACCGGCCGGGAGGGGCCCCGGCCGACCCGCCCACCAGGACGCGTCGAGATTCGCGCGTGCGACGCGAAGCGAGCCGGTCGTCGCGACCCCGGCTTCTCCCCATCACTCGGGAGTGCCTCGCCCCGGCCTTTCAGTCGACCTTGATCGAAGATCCAGCGAGGCCCGGCTGGCGCGCGCCAGCCGGCNGGCTGGCGCGCGCCAGCCGGCGACTCGGGGCCATCTCGGTGAAGGTGGCCCGAGGGAATCCCGCCGCGGACAAGGCACTCCGCCGTTCGCCGCCAGTCCCGGATGGCCCGGCCAGCGGAAGCGGGCTCGGGAGCACACCCAGACAGTTGGGCTGTCATGCGTCATCTCGCGGTATCCCGTATCCGGGGGTGAGGATTCCGGCTGGGTCGAACCGTGCCCGCAGGGCTTGGCGGCTAGGCCATTGCTGGCCGAAGTGGGCCCGCCAGCAGGCCGGTTGCGTCGGCACCGCGTTGATCGGGTAGACGGCGCCGCCGAGGGCGACGGCCGCGTCGCGCGTCGCCCGGTTCGCCTCGACGAGCGCCGCCGCGCCGGCGGGGTCGTCGGCACGGCCGCCGCGCAAAACCGACAGGACCCACACGGGGCCTGGTCCGGCCGGCATCGGGATCGGCGTGGGCGACCCGTCGGCGTGGCCGGGGCGGACGGGAAACAGCAGGCCAACCAGCCGGAGTTCAGCCGGTCCGGTGAGCCCCAGGGGGGCGGGACCGCCGAATACCGATGTGGCCAGCGTGGACACGGTTGCGTCGGGCATGAGCACGGTGAGCCAGGCGTGCGGTTGGAACCACTCCCCGTTTGCCCGCGCTGCCGCCTCCGCCGGGGCCATCCGATGGACGAAGTCCCGGTAGGAGCGGACCTCGGCCTGCCGGCCGGTCCGGGTCCCGGTTCCGGCAGCAGAGCCGGTCGCCGTGCCGGGGGCATGATCGTGGTCGGAGCGGGGGTCGTACTCGTACACGGCGGTTTCGACGGCGTACTGCCACCTGTCTGATGCGGCCAGCAGCACATGTCCCTGAAGAAAGTCGGGTCCGTCGTCGGCCGCGAGCTGTCGCAGTACGGCGAGGCAGTCGTCGAGGCTGTGGTGCGTTCGCAGCCCGTAGTGCACCCGACGTGGCGCCGGCACCGTGCGAAGCGTGGCATCGACGATCAGGCCGCACTGGCCGAGCCCACCGAGCACCCCGTGGAACAGGCTCCGGTCACGGGTGGGCGAGCAGGTCAGGAGCTGTCCGGTCCCGGTGACGACGGACAGTTCCTCGACGTTGTCGATCTGCAGGCCGTGGCGGTGGCTGGCGCCGCCGATCCCGCCGACGCTCAGGGTGCCGCCGACCGAGGTGTCCACCACGTCGGTGAGTACCGGTACGGCCCGGCTGCGCCCGAGCGCCGCATCGACGACGTCCGCCCAGCGCGCGCCGGCCTGTGCGCGGATCGTGTTCGCGGTCACGCCATCAACCCGGTTCAGCCTGGACATATCGACGACGAGGCCGTCCGCCGCCTGCGCCTGCCCGTACACCGAGTGTCCGCGGCCGCGAGCGGTGAGGGTGCACCCCATGTCGAGGGCCAGCCGGACAACCCGCACGACATCGGTCACGCTCGCGGCCCGGAGCACAGCCCGGGGACGATGGTGGACGAGATGGCCGAAGTCGTCGGCTGCCCAGCGAAGGCTTGCGTCGTCGCGGGTGAGGACCCCGTCGAACGATGGCGCGGCGGCTGGCGGAGCTGGGGGACGTAGGGCGGCGTAGGCGCGCAGCCGGGGCTGGTCCGGCCGGCCCGGTTGATCGGGCCGGCCGGAGTCGTCGGACCCGCCGGGTTGGTCGAGGTCGATGCGCAGGGCAAGAATCGACGGGTCCGTTGCCGCGATGTGAGGCACCGGCCGTAGCGTCAACCGGTCGCCGGGGCCGATGCAGCCGCCCAGGACCGCGTCCGCCAGCAGATGGTGCAGGTGCACCAGCGCGCGGGACGCGGGGACACGTGCGGTCGCGATCTCCACGACCAGTTCCCGGCATGGCCGGGGCGCGGCGTTGGGCCCTTGCGGGAGGTCGATACACCGCGCTGCCTGGTCGGCGGCCAGCGGGCGTGACGCTTCGAAGGTGCGCAGCAGCCGGCACAGGCCGGTGTGTGCCGTTGCGGGGGCCGGCCCCCTCCAGGCGTAGGGTCCGGCGACATGGTCGAACGTGAACCGTTCGCGCAGGTTCGCGGGGTTGCCTGCCAGGAAGATCGTCATCGTGAGGGACCGTTGCCAGGCCGCTGCCTGGTCTGACGGCAGGGCGAGCAGGAACTCGCAGGCCGCGCGTGCCCAGGCGGCGAGGTCGAGGCGGCCGAGGACGGCGACGGCCCGCACCGGTGGGTCGTCCGGCGCTGTGCGCACCGCCTCTCGCGCGGCGAGCAGGCCGGTGATGCTGTCCAGGTCGAAGCGGGGTGCCAGGTCCGGGCGGGCCGCGCGGAAGCGGGCGGCGGCTCTCGCGCGCAGCAGTGCCTGCACGTCGCCGGCCGGCGGCGCGTCGCCAGTCACAGGTACGCCTCGGACAGCAGTTGCCTGGCCGGCGCGGGCCGTCGCCGGCCGAAGGCGTGGGAGGTCAGGCGGTAGGGATCGATGTACAGGTGCCGGCCGCGGTGTTGTTCGAGCAGTTCGATCAGTTCGGACCGGCCCGGCGGGCCGGCTGGTTCGACACCGTGCCCCGGGGCCGGGCCGCCGCTGTTCTCGCACAGCCGTTCGGCGCGTGCGACGCAGTGGCGCAGCAGGTCCTCGCGCAGCGACTGCTCCGGCCCGGGGCCGAGGACGGCGATGAAGTACAGCCGGAACCCGAGCCGCACGGCGTCCGGTGTGTGGTCCGTGGACAGCGACGCGAGCAGGGTGGCCGCGTCGTGGCCGCGCCAGTCGCCCTGCCGGGCGGAGCTCAGCACGCCGTCGATCGGGACGCGGCCGATGGTGTAGCGGCGCACGGTGGCCCCGGCCATCTCGAGCACGTGGGACAGCAGGCGGTAGTCGGCGTCGAGTTCGGGATCGTGGGCCAGCACGATCTCGTCGTGATCGCCGGCCAGTGGCAGTAGCTCGCGCAGGGCGCAGGCCAGGTAGTTGGGTCGGCCGTCGGCGGCGATGATCTGGCGCAGCGGCTGGCCGAACCGGGTCAGGTCCAGGTGCACGGGGCCGCCGTGGGCGCGCAGGTCGACCAGAACGCCCAGCTCGGCGAGCCGGTCGAGCACCGTGGCCAGATCCGCCCCGGGAGGCACATGGGCCAGCAGGCCCGGATCGTGCATTCCCAGTATCCGGTACTGGGTCTGCCAGGCCCGCAGCACGCGGACACTGGCCGGGTGGACCCAACCGTGCTCCGCCGCGTCGGCATATGGGCGCAGCGCCTCGGCGGTGGGCCGGCGGCCGTCCGCACGGTAGGCGACGTAGAGCTCCCCCACGTCCACTTCGGACATGGCGGCATAGTCGTCGTCGCCGCGGGTGCGGTCGAGGTACTCCCAGAAGCCCAGGGTCTGTTCCGTCTGGTGGTAGGTCGTGTGGCTGCACCGGAGGATGACGTCGGCGAGCGGCACCGTCGCCCGGTACATCACGTCGATCCACAGCAGGAACTTGAGGTGACTGGGCGTAAGCGGCTTCGTGGGCGTCACGGTGACCGGGGCGAGCAGGACCCGCGGCCGGCCGGCCGCGGGGCCGCCCGCCTGCGCCGGCATGGGGAGCCGCCCGACCGCCGTCTCGGTGGACGTGGTCATGTCAGCGGCGGCGGCCGTGGACGTAGAACAGCCGGTGCACGCCTCGCGCCGACGGCGGCGGCACCGGGTCGGACCACCGTCCGTAGCCGGCGGCGGCGCCCATACCCGGCTGGTCCGCGCGCACGGCGAACCCGTGCTTGGTGAACAGCGGTTCGGGCTCGTCGGTGCCGAACACGAGCGGGCAGCCCCAGCGGTCGAACAGGTCCAGCAGCGGGCGCATGCGCACGTCGGCGAACGTCCCGGCGCCGATGAGGTCGGCGGCGATCCGGCTGCCCGGGGCCATCAGGGCCGCGACCCGGTCCAGCAGGCGGTGCAGGCCCGGTTCGGGGACGTAGTAGAGCAGGCCCTCGAACAGCCAGGTGGAAGGCAGTGCCGGGTCGTAGCCGGCGGCGCGCAGGTCAGCCTCCCAGGTGTCGCCGACCAGGTCGGTGGCAACGGTCCGATGGTCGACACGGGGAGTTCGCCCCACCATGCGCGCCTGCTTGTAGTCGAGCACCGCGGGGCGGTCCACCTCGAAGTAGCGGATCCGCGCCGGCCAAGGCAGGCGCCACGCCCGCGAGTCCACTCCGGCCGGCGCGAGGACTACCTGGCGCATGTCCGGATCCTCGGCCGCCGAACGCAGGAAGTCGTCGAACAGCCGGGTTCGGATGACGAAGTAGTCGGCGGTCATCGGCACCGAGCGCGTGGCCCCGGCCGGCTGGATGACCTCGAGCATCTCGGCGAACAGCTCCGCGCCGGCCGCGCCGGCGAGGTGGGCCGCGTAGGGATCCTCGAACAGCGGGTCGTCGCTGCGAGTCTCGGCCGCGCGCAGCGCCGCGGCGATCAGCGCCGTGCGTTCGACGGGGGCGAGTACACAGTGATCGGACATGTCCCTCTCCGTTCCTGCGGCGAAGGTCTCCACGGCGCTGGCGTCGTCCCCGCGGCGTGTCCCGCCACGCGGCGGG
>NZ_JWIO01000028.1:9901-34353 GCF_001017755.1 Protofrankia coriariae | reverse complement strand
TCCCGCCACGCGGCGGGACACGCCGCGGATCAGTGGCGGTGACCGTGGACGTAGAACAGCCGATGCACCCCGTCCCGCGGGGAGGTCGGCACCGGGTCGGCCCAACGGCGGTAGCCGGCCGTCTCGCCGGCGCCGGGATGGATGGCCCGCACTGTGAGCCCGTGCTCGCGGAACAGCGCTTCCGGGTCGTCGCTGCCGAACCGGAACGGGCATCCCCATCGGGCGAAGACGTCCAGCAGGGGGCGCATCCGCGGGTCGGTCAGACAGGCAGCACTGGGGATGTCCGCCGCGACCTGGCTGCCCGGCGTCATGACCGCCGCGGCCCGGTCCAGGAGCCGGTGGGTGTCGTTGCCGGGAATGTAGTAGAGCAGGCCCTCGAACAGCCAGGTGGAGGGCAGCGCCGGGTCATAGCCGGCGGCAAGCAGGTCGTCCTCCCAGGCGTCGCCGACCAGGTCGGTCGGGACGAGTCGATGATCGACCTGCGGCTGCGCCCCGCCGAGCCGGGACCGCTTGTAGTCGAGCACCGCCGGGCGGTCCACCTCGAAGTAGCGGACCCGCTCCGGCCAGCGCAGCCGATAGGCGCGGGAATCCATCCCGGCGGGCGCGAGCACGACCTGGCTGATCGGCTCCGTGGTCACCGCCCGCTGCAGGAGGTCGTCGAACAAGCGGGTACGGATGGAGTTGTAGTCGGGAGTGATGGGTACCGTCCGTTTCCCGGACGGGGGAAACGTGGCAGCCAGGACCTCCGCCAGCAGGTCGGGGCCGAGCTCCCCGGCGAGCGCGGCGGCGTAGGGATCGGCGAACAGGCGGTCGGCACGCCCAGTCTCCCGGGCTCGCAGCGCGGCGGTGAGCAGCGCGGTGCGCTCGACCGCACCGAGATCGATCTGCTGGGTCACGATGCCCTCCCCAACTCCCCGTGGGACTCCCGCGTGCCGGCCGTCCCGAGCAGCCGGCGCCACCCATCGGCGTCCGGCCGGAACAGGCGGTCCTTGACCTGTGTGGGCCGCGTACCTGCGCGCACGGTGTCGAGCCACTCCCGCGCGAACGTGGCCGGGGCGAGCAGCCGCACCATGGGGGCGCCCAGCCGGCCTGCCGCCCGGGTGGCGCGGTAGCGGGGGCTGTGCGCGCTCAGCGCGGCGTCGAGCCGGTGCGTGAACACGGCCGTCTCGGCGTCCGTCCATGATCCTTCCGGTTCGACCGCGAAGGTGTAATGGACGGTGCCCGCGCCTGGCGGTCCGGTCCGCACTGGTCGTTCCAAGTCCGCGTCCGGCCTCGCAACGGCCGTCGTCCCGGCGCCTGGGCCCGGCCGGGAACCGAATTCTGCCTGGTCGGGCCGGCAGGCCACGTTGCGCACGGCCAGGCCGCCGGCGGCGAGCGCATCCCCGAGGGCCCGGACGACCTGGGCCTCGCGCAGCCGCTCCCCGACAGCGTCCGACGGGTTCCTGCGCCCGGCGTACTCGACCCGCGGCACCCCACCGACGCGGTCGACGACTCTGACGACGTCGCCGACCGCGTATCGGTACAGCCCGCCGACGTGGCTGAACAGCACGTGGTAGTCGCGGCCAGGGTCGAGCTCGTGCGCCAGCAGGGTCTCGCTGTCGGGCTCGAGGCCGAGCTCGGCATCGACGAACTCCAGCACGGAGGCGGTCGGCACCAGGCTGCCCGCCGTGCGATGGCGATCGAGCGGCACGCCGACCGGCCCCTCCGACGCGCCCACCGGCGCCGGCAGCACGCTCACGCCGGCCCCGTACTCCTCCCGCAGCCGAGGCAGGTACAGCGCGGCCACGCCGGTGGTCCAGCACAGGATGACCGTCAGGTCCGGCCACACGTGCGCCGGGCGCACCGGGTCGAAGTACCTGGCCAGCGCCTCCAGCTCCGCGGCCCGCCGCNGCTCCGCGGCCCGCCGCGGGTTCGGCGAGCCGTGCGGGCGCCCGCCGAGAGTGCCGTCGCGCACCTCCCGGACGATGCGCGGCCACCACGTCCGCAGCTGATAGGGAAGCGCGGCGACCATGGCGGGATTGAAGGTGATGACGCCGCGCAGGCGCTCGTTCTCCACCGCCAGGCGCAGGCGCAGGTACGCCCGTTCACAGTGGTCGTCCTCGGCGACGGCGGCAGGCAGGGCCGCCCAGGGCGCTGCCGTGCCGGGTTCGGCGGACAACGGCTCGCCGAACCGCGCGCCGATGTCGACCTGGCTACTGCCCACGTGCGGGCGGCCCGAGGCGGTGGTGGGCGGCACGGCACGCAGGTCCTGTTTGAGGTTGAGCAGCGCGTCCGGCCGGGCGACGGCGTCCCAGAAGTGCCCGACCAGCGGCGCCCACATGGCGTGGTAAAAGGGCATGAAGACGGTGCGCATGAACTCGCCCGTCACCGGGATCTTCTTGTGGGATCCGGTCGTGCCGCTGCTGGTGAAATAGACAACGGGATCGTCCGCGGTGAGAAGTCCGGACTCCCCGCCGGCGGTCCGCTCGATCCAGGGCGCGAGCGCCGCATAGTCGTGGATCGGCACTTCCCGCCGGAACTCGGCGAGGGTACGGATCCGGCCGAACGAGTACTTCCGGCCGAACTCGGTGTCGGCGTTGAACATCAGCAGGTGACGCAGCACCTCGTCCTGGCAGCGGGCGAAACGCGCGCCCGCGGCCTGCAGGCCGGCCCGTTCGGCCATGACCCGCGCACGGTAGCGGCGCAATCGGTCGGGATGCGCCCACTCGCGTGTGGCGACATTCGGTGATTCCCCGTTCATCGGCGGTTTCCGCCCATTCTCGTCGGGGGATCCTCCGGTGACCGCCATGCGTCCTCGACGATGCGCCGGACGGCGGCGGCAAGCGCCGTAGGGCCGCTGTGGCCCTGGCTGTCGAGCACGGTGACGGGCACCGATCCCACCTCGTCCAGCATCATCTTCGCAAGCTCCCGCTGATATTCCTCGAACGCAGCCCGGCCGACGCCGCCGCGACATTCAAGGCGGTGCGTTCCCGCCGCGCCGCCGGCCCGCTCCCAGGCAGTGCTGGGATCGACATCGAGATAGATGATCCGGTCTGGCTGCGGGAAGCTTCTCCACCAGTCGAACATGGGATGTTGCCAGGCGCCGGCGAGCCGGCATTTTGCCAGCGTCTTGTAGTAGTACGAGTCGACCAGAACCGGCTGGCCGGGTGGGGCCTGGCGGATCCGGTCCCGCAGGTAGACGATGACCGTCTGGGCCATGGACGTGAGGAGATCGGCGGAGTATTCCGCGCCGAGACCTGCCCCGACGTCGGCGATGATGCCATGCCGTACGCGGGAGATCAGGGCGTGCTCCGGAGGAAGGTGGTCATCGTCCGCGGAGACAAGCAGGCCGCGGAAGCCGGCGGACCGCAGCTCGTTCAGGACGGTGGATTTCCCAGCATGGTCTGGGCCCAGCAGGACGCAGAAATTCTCCGGTTCGCGCGACATCGGTTACCTGCGTTCCGCGGCGATGACGAGATAGTCGATGCTGCGCTCGCGGTAACCCTCGAGGAACGGTGCCTCCACGCCGGTGCGCAGCGACGACTGTTCCCGCAGCTCCCAGTAAGGAATCGCCGCCTCGGTGTGCCGCGCGACGTGGAAGGGGACCAGCCCGTGGGCGGCGAGCGCGGTGAAGTAGGCACTGCGCGGGTGCATGGCGCAGCGGTAGTGCGCGTCGATCTTCCGGGAGGCTGGTGACCGGGGGTCGACGGCGTCGTTGCGGCACCAGGTGACCGCCACGTAGCGTCCGCCGGGGCGCAGCAGCCGGGCGAACTCGCCGAACACCTCGTCGATGTCCACACACATTGTGGTCTCGTTGGAGACGATCGCGTCGAACGACTGGTCGGGGAACGGCGTATGGGCCATGTTCGCGAAGTGGAAGCGGACCCGGTCCGCCCATCCGCGGCGGCGCGCGATCCGCTCGGCGAAATCGATGTGGTGGCCGCAGTAGTTCACTCCGTCCACGCGGCAGCCGAAGCGTTCGGCAATCATGAAGGACGTTCCGCCCCGCCCGGAACCGGCGTCCATGACGCGGGAATGTGACGGCAGCCCGCCGAGCGCGTCGAGGATGATCTCGGTCTCCCGGTTCTCCATGGTGTGGAGCTCGCGCAGGATCAGTTCCTCGCGCCGCTCCGGCGGTGCGTCGAGAATCGCGTGGTCGTAGTCGCCGATGCCGTAGTGATGATGGTATAGATCGTCTCCGCCACCGAGCCGAAGATTGATGTCGTCGGATTTCTTGCTCTCCCAGTAGCCGCGCTGCGCCGAGTCGTGGCGGCCGAGGACGGTGGTGTCCCTGTCGGCCAGCTCAACATTCACCATGTCCGCTGCTCCTCCACCCGGAAGGGCCGACGGGCCCCTGCGTCCGTATCCGATCCGTCCGCCGCGGCACGTTCGGCCGCGACGACCAGGTAGTTCAGCGTCTCGTTCCGGTAGCCGTCGAGAAACGCCTCCTCGACGCCCGTGCGAAGCTGGGAGTGGCTGCGCAGCTCCCAGTACGGCATCGCCTTTCCGGTGTAACGCTCGACGTGGACGGGTGCCAGGCCGTTGTCGGATAGCGCCCGAAAGTAGGTGCTGCGCCGGTGCATCTGGCAGACGTAGTGCTGGTCGATGTGCCGCGACGCGGCAGAACGCGGGTCCACGGTGTCGTTGCGGCACCAGGTCGCCATGACGTACCGGCCGCCCGGCCGCAGGAGCCGGGCGAACTCGCGCAGCAGTTCGTCCGCGCCGGCGTACATCGTGGTCTCGTTCGAGACGACCGCGTCGAACGAGGCGTCCGGAAACCCGGTGCGGACCATGTTCCCGTAGCGGAACCGGACCCGGTCGTCCCACCCTCGTCGCCGCGCGATCTGTTCCGCGAACGCGATGTGATGCTCGCAGAAGTTGATCCCGACCACCTGGGTGCTTAGCCGTTGTGCGATCATGAAGGCGGTCCCGCCCCGCCCGGATCCGGCGTCCAGCACACGCGCGCCCCGAGGGAGCTCGCCGAGTGCCCGGATGACGAGATCGACCTGGTCGTTCTCCATCCGGTGCAGCTCCCGCAGAATCAGTTCCTCGCGGCGCTGGCGTGGGGCGTCGAGAACGCCGCGGTCGAAGTCGCCGATGGCATAGTGGTGATGGTAGAGGTCGTCCTCGGCTCCCAACCGCAGGTTGATATCGTCGGAGGTCTTGGCATCCCAGTGGCTCTTCAGCGTCCGTTCGTACTCGTTGCGGACGCAGGGGGCATTCGTCATCGTCGAGGAAGCCTTCCGCTCGGTTCCCAGGCGGGCCGCCGAGTCGTGAATTCAGCGGCCGGCTGGGAACGCCCGGGCATCACAGTCGACCGAAGTACCTGCTTCCCGTGACCGACAGGTCGCTGGAAAAGAAGAACTCGCGAACTCCCCAGAGGAACTCGGCGCGCGAGATCCGGCCGTCGCCGTCCATGTCATGTCCGGTGAACGCCTCGATCGCATCCGGCGCCGCGATCCGCCACACTCCGCGCAGGAAGCGGTCGAAATCGGCCTGCGTGATCTGGTCGTCGCGATCGCCGTCGATCACGTCGAAGATCGCGCCCGGAACTCCCGCCACCATGTCAAGCCGGCTGGTGTCGAGACTCAGGGACCGGTTGGCCGTGACAAACTCGGGCATTGTGAGCCAGTCGGGTGTGCGGGGGCGGCCATGCCGCAGGAACTCCCGCCACAGTGACCGGTACGCGTCGAGCAGCGCCACGCCACGCGGGTCTGCCGCGGGCACGCCGAACACCTCCAGGTGTCTGCGGACGAGGTCCTGGTAGTCCGGCCAGCCGACCTGGCCGTCGCGATCCGCGTCGAGAGCGAGGAAGACCTGCTGGATCTTCAGGTCGACAGGATCAGGGGGCGCCTGGGTCACGACACCTCCATCCTCCGGAAAACCATTCGAGGAATCCGGAAAGATCTGGTGGGGCAAAGTCGGCGGTCACTCAAGGTACAGATCTCCGGGTCGATCCGAACCGTCGCTGTGGAACTCACGGACCGACGTGACGAACTCGTGCCGGCTGACGAGTCCGTCGGCATCCCGGTCCATCGCGGTGAAGGCGCGTTGTCCGGTGCCGGCAGGTATCTGCCACACCTCGAGAAAACGTGCGAAGTCGGTGCGGTCGATCGCGTCGTCCCCGTCAGAATCCATGAGATCGAAGATTGCCTGGGGGACGTTTTCCAGCAGGTCGAACCGGCTGGTGTCCGCGCTCGCGGCGGCCACAGCGGCGGGGAACTCCTCCGCCGCCAGGCGCGGCCGACCACCCACCTGCCGGCGCAGGTGGAGCCACTCCATCTCGTAGGCAGCCCGCAGCCCCCGACCGGGCAGACTGTCCGCGTTGACGCTGAATACAGCAAGATACCGATCGACGAGACGCTGCAGGTCGGACCATTCCAGGAACCCGTCTCCGTCGATGTCCAGGGTTCGGAACACCTGATCGAGACGGTTCGTTGCGCAGGAGACGGCCGCCACGTCGAGACCTCCGGTTCTGTGGCTGCCCGGTGCCTGCCGGGGCCGGGCGCTGATGTTGCCGACTCGCCGGCGGCGCGACCCGCGGGCGCAGGGCGGGCGCATTCTATGGCCGGCGGCTACCGGGACCGGTCGCCGCGCACGTGGCCGTCGAGGGCTTTCGCGGGCCTACACACGCCCGAAGTAGAAACTGCCGGGCACTTCCGGGTCGTAGGAGTAGAAGAACTCCCGCCACGAGCGGATGAATTCGTGCCGGCTGATCGAGCCGTCCCCGTCGATGTCCAGCCGGTTGAAGACCTCGAGCCCCGTCTTCGGATCGATTTTCCAGACCTGAAGATACCTGCTGAACTCCTCTTTGCTGATGCCCCCGTCCCCGTTGCGGTCGATCACGTCGAAGATCGCGTGCGGGATCCCCTCGACCAGATTGAAGCGGCTCGTGTCCACGATCAGGGAATGGAGCGCCGCAATGTAGTCATCCCTGTCCAGCCGGTCATTGCCGCCGGCGTGGCGCCGGAGTTCGAACCAGTACATGAGGTGAGCCGCCCGCAGGGCCTGGGCCTCACGCGAGTCACGGTCGAGCCCGAAACCGGACACGTACCGGTCCACGATCCGCTCGTAGTCGCTCCACTCGATGACCCCGTCGTTATTGGTGTCCGTCGCCTCGAACAGCCTCTCGAGGCGAGCGTCCTGCGGCCTGGTCGCCGTGGTGGCCATGGCATACCCCTTTCGCGAGGGAAATGGGCGTTTCGCGAGGGAAATGGGCGGAGGAGGTCCCGGAACACATCTTGCCGACGCCCTCCGGGTGGCTCCGTGTTATGAAGTCTAGTCGAGAGGAAGGCGGCCGCAAGTCGCTGGTCACCGTTATCGGGTCACCCGGCGAGTATTCAACATTAAACCCTCGCCGGGGGTGAGAACGCGGGACGACACGTTCTCGGTTGATCGCGAAATTCCTTCTGTTTCGGATTTCGGTGGCGGACTACCGTGCCTGTCGTACCCCGAGCGGCGCGATCACGAAACTGGGGCCAGCCCCGTCGGTCAGGTGATGTAGATCGTCCGCGGCGGGCCGTCCTGCTCGTGATTCGCGGTCCTTACCGGGACGGGATAAGCGCGCGGCCGCTGATCGGCTATCTGTGTGTCGAGGTGGCTTCTGGGCTGGTTGGCGGGCTGGCCTGGTGGGTGAGCGCGTTGGCGATCAGGGTGCTGATGGCGGCGGTTCCGGTGGCGTTGGGGTGGTAGGGGGTTCCGGTGGCGTTGGAGCCGTCGGCCCAGCGGTCAGCGGGTCTGGGCGCAGATGTCGTGTCCGCCGCTGGCGGTGTAGGCGTCGACGAGCGGGACGCGGGCGTCGGCCGCGGCAAGGGCGTCGACCTGGACGGGGTGATTGCCCTGAGGTGTGGTGAGCAGGTTGGTGACGGTGGCGCCGCCGCAAGTGACGTCGACGTGGTCATCCGAACCCGTGCACGAGCCGCCGCTGATCCCCCGGTGGATGTTCGATGAGATGAACGCCCGGCGGCGGGCGCGTCGCGGCTCCCGTGACGGCAACGAACCGAACATCCATCCGGCGACCCTGCGCACCTATCTGTTCCGGGGGATGGTCCTGTGCGCCTGCGAACGGCGGATGTGGGGGGAGTACCGCCGGCCCGGCAACATCGTCTATTACACCTGCTGGCCCCGGGCGAACAACCGGGGACGCGAGGACAGACTCGCCGGGCATCCGAAAACCGTCCGTATCCGCGAGGACGTCCTGCTCGACGCGGTCGCTGACTTCTACGCCGAGCGGGTCTTCGGCCCCGACCGGATGGCCCTGCTGGCCGCGGACCTCGCCATGGTCGACGACCGGGCCGCCCACGAACGCACCGCCACCCGTGACCGCCTGCGGCGAAAGATCACCGATCTGGTCCGGCGGCAGGACAACCTGCTGCGCCAGGCCCAGACAGCTGACCCGGACGACCCGTTCACCCAGGGACTGCGCCGAACCTACAACGATCTTGATGTTGAACGTCGCGCCGCTGTCGACGCCATTGTCGATCTTGATGCGGCCGTTGTGCCGGATCCCGCACGGCCCGGGCCGGACAGCCTCGCGCTCCTCGAGGCTCTGCCGTATCTGCGGCTCAGCCTCGATCGTGCACCGGAGCGGTTGCAGCGGCATCTCTTTGAGATCACGCAGCTCATCGTCCACGTCCATCCCGACACGCAGGAGGTAGCCATAATGATCAAAATTCCGGCGGGTGAACTCGAACGGATCGGAACCCTCGCGCAGGGAGCCGCCGACACTCCGGGACTCGACACAACAGTCGCCGGAGCTCCGGTTTCCCGTGTGGATGCTATACGTGCCCCCGGCGGGGCACAGCGAGGAAGAGAAGATGTTCCATGCCCCTCGAGCGGATTGTTGACCTTGGCTGGGCCGCTCCACCTGCCCTGACTAGTGCCGTATCCGTCGAGGTTTGCCCTGTTCTGAGCGCCACGCCGGGCGGAGCCCCGCATCCGTGTGCTCGTGGGCTTGAGGATCGGCGTTGTGGCGGAGCGGGTGCGGGTCCGGGAGATTGATCCGGACGAGGGGCGGCGGCTGTTGAGGATCGTGCGGCGGTCGTCGGGGTCGGTGGCGACGGGCCCAGATGGTGCGTTGACAGGAACAATCCGGTGAGCTGGCCGTTGCGGTGCGGGTTGGTCGCACGCATGCCGGAGACCATCTCCCGTGCCTGCGGGCTGTGCCGCGGGACGGCTGCCGATATCGCTGGAACAGGCGTGGCCCTCGACAGGAAAGGCGCGATGCGGTAAATGTCTGTACGTGACGGGGGTAGAGGAAATACGTGATGATCTGGCGCGCCTGCTGGGCCGCTGCGAGACGTGGCTGGAGACGCTCGGAAACCAGGATGACGCCCCGCAGGACGTCGACGAGCTGGCCGCCGACGTCGCCCGCGTGTGCAGCCTTCGCACCCGCGCCCTGTCCACCCTGCTCAACGTCGGCATGCTTGGCCGCCAGTCGGCCGGGAAGAGCTTTCTGATCAGCGGACTGCAGGGCCGCTTGGAGTACTGGCTGGTAGATGACGACGATGACGAGGGCGAGTACACCGGCATACTGCCGTCGTCGGCGAATCCGACCACCGCCTGCCCGTCCACCGTCGTTCCGGTCGGTGACGACCCGTCTGTCAACGCTTCCGGGCGCGGCCTGCTGCGCGTCAAGTTCGACGACTCTGACTGGGTCGAGATAGGCACCGACCTGCCGCCCGCCGTCGTCGCCTCGTACGGCGCGGCCGATGGGAAGGTGACCGACCGCCGCCGCGAGCACATCAACCGCCGGGTCCTGGAGATCGAGGTGCTCATCTCCGATGCCCTTCTGCCGGCCAAGCTGTTCGACCTGCCCGGCTCCGAGTCCCCTGACGGGGACCATGACCTCATCATGCGCGGCGCCTGGGCGGAGGCCGACTGCTTCATCTACGTCACTCAGGCGACATCGGCGCTGACGGTCAACGAGCTCGCCCTCATCCGTGACCTGTACGCCCACCACCTGCAGACCGGGAAGCGTGTGCTGTGGGTGCTCACCGGCATCGACCGCGCCACTCAACGGGAGCACGGCCAGGCCGCGTGGCGCAACGTACAGGCGACGAACAACGACTATCTGCGCACACACTTCGCCGACGCGGGCGGCGGCCTTGCCGCGTTCGTCGGCGAAGGATTCCTGCCAGTCTCCGCGGCCTGGGAGGCGAAGGCCACCGCCGAGGAGGCGAACGGGAACGCGACGAGAAATCTCAGGCAACGCAGTGGGATGGACGTGCTGCGCGACCGGCTGCGCCAGCTTGTCGAATCCGGCGCCGGGGACCGTCATCTCGTCCAGGTCGCCGACGAAACGAGACGGCTGGTCCGCCGCCGGCACCGGCCGATCCGGGACATCGTCGACGCCCATCAGGTTTCCGTCGACGAGCTGGCCGCTCAGCAAGCCGCGGTCGCCGAGCGGCTGGAGCGTGCGGCGAGCTCCGCGGAAAGCATGCGCACGGAGCTGGCCGACGAACTGGAACGCGGTATCCGCGCCGGGCAGCGCCCGTTCGCGGATCTCGCGCAGGAACTGCACCGCGGGCTCGATCAGCTGATCGACGAGGGAAAGCTGGACGTCGAGCACGTCCACGAGATCGACATCCGCCAGGTTCAGACCTACACGCAGTGGATGGTCGGCCCCGATGGCCCGGCCACCGTCTGGCAGCGTCAGCTGGAGCAGCTCGACGCCAAGGGCCGCACTTTGCTGCGGCTGGCTTTGGGCGACGACGCCACCGGCTCCCAGCTCGTCTCCCCGGAACCGCTCGACAGCCGTCTTCCGCCCCCGCCCGCGGACGCGCGGGGAGCCATGTCCGTCTACAGCCTCGTGCAGATCGCCGCCGGAACGGTCACCGTAGCCGGTCCCTTGGCAGGCGGAGCAGCCGCGCTGATGACCAGCCTCAGCCTCGCCTCTATTGCGCTTCCGGTCGGTGCCGCCGTCGCGGCCGCAATCGGCATTGCCAAGATCACGAATGTGCTCAAGGAACGGGAATCAGTGATCCAGAAGGCCCGCAACGAGCGCAAGCGGATGATCGACGAGCAGGCGAAGCAGGCCCGGGCGGATTTCGTCGAGGCGGCCCGGAGCCAGGGGCAGATACTGATCGACGCGGTCGAGGAGCACCTCGAACAGCACAGAGCCCGGCTCCATGCGACCCTGGCTCAGATCATGGATCGCGTCGACGCCGAGGATACTGTCGCCAGTCGTGAGCTGGTCACCAGGCTCGCCCCCATCGAGCAGACCGGCCGCGAGATCATAGGGGAACTGCGGGATCTGGCCGACCGCCCGTAAGGCGGTTCCGCCAGGGCGACACCGCCCCGGCCGGGCAGGTCGGCCGGCCCCGGTCGAAGTCCAGGATGAACGCGGTCTTGGCGTACCGGCCGGTGGTGTCACGCACCCGCCAGGCCTTGCAGAAGATCGCCAGGTTGGGGTCGCGGCCGCGGACCAGGGTCGAGGACAGGTAGGCCCGATCGATGTGCAGCTCGGCCACGAACGCCTCCACCGCCGCCAGGGCGGCCAGCGCCACCCCCCGGGCGTGTCCCGCTGGCCCGGGTCGTCCCAGTCGGCGTCCGACGTGGCTTGCAGGCTGTGGACCCCGCCGGCGCCGGTGCCCCGGCCTGGCCGGCCAGGACCCGGGTTCCCTCGGTCTGCCCCACCCCTGCGAGACCGCGATCACACCCAGGGCCTTGCGCAGGGCGTGTCCCAGCATGTTCGGGGTGTCCTCCACCCGGCCGGCACCCCACGGCGGACTGGAGCCCAGCGCCGCGCGTGACGCCCGCGGCCCGAAGCCCTTCGTCTCCGTGGCGACCTCGATGGTGCGTTCGATCAGCCGCCGATCCCACCCAGCGTTGATCATCTGGGTGCGGAAGCCGACCAGGGTGCCCTTGGGAAACGGCGGCCGGTCGGCGTCCAGGCAGTCCAGCACCAGCTGCCAGCGCCGGTCCGTCACACAGGCCTCGATCACTTCGTCGTCGGAGACACCGGTATAGGCCTGCAGGATCAGCGCCAACGCCAGCTGCGCGGATGGGACCGGCGGCTGCCCTTGGGGACTGTCGCGGTAGACCCCGGCAAGCTCGGCCTGGAACGCCTCGTCGAACAGCTCATAGCGATACCGAGGCAGGAACACGAACAGCTTCGCCCGCCGTACCAGACGCATCACCGTCTGCTCCGCAACGGAGGGCTCCAGCAGCGGAGTCCACACCCCAGGACGTACCCGACAGCACCTCCCGATCAAGGCAGGCACCCGGCGCCCACCGACCGGCGCTGTCTACCACAGGCCACATACGGCTACTTGACCGGCGCGCTAGGTCAGAGGGTATAGGCGTACACCTGCAGGTGGAACATGTAGCCGGCGGCGGCATGGCCCCAGCCTGGGTTTCCGGGGCAGACGCCGTTCGGGTCATAGCCGTCGAAGTAGAGCGAGCTGCACTTGTAGCAGAACCGCCAGTCGGTCTGGAAGCCGCTCGGAACCGGGTTGCGGTCGTGGAGGAGAAGGTACTGGGGCCCGGTCGCCAGGTGGGTGGAGCCGCCGCGGCCGGCGCATACGCCGGGGAAGTCGTGGTAGTAGAGGACGCTGCAGTACTGGCACATCTGCCAGTCGCTCTGCTGGTACTCCGTCTCGCCAGCATGGTGGTCAGTGCTGTTGGTGAAGGGCACTCCGAAGGTCCAGCCCTGAACCCTGTGCGAGAAGCCCGCGGGGCATCGGTTCTGGACCGGCGAAGGGTACCGGACCAGGCCGTGGCACCTGTTGCAGAAACGCCAGTCAGTCTGCCACGTCCCCGACGCCGCGGCGGGTGTGGCGAGCATGGCGGTGGTGGCGGCGGTGGCGGTGGCAGTCGCCAGGCCCAGCCCGGCTGCCAGGATGCCCCGCCGTGAGACGGCGGCCGACGGTTCGTTCATGGTCATCGTGCGTCACCTTCGAGTTCGTGCACGCTCAGGCGCGCCTGTGGTGACCGCATCGTGCGCGGCGCGGTTGCCGCCGCGTATCCGTGCTGGTACTGAACCTGGGCCGCCCGCCCGGTCAGGATGGCGACAGCACAGCGCGCTTCTCGGTCCCACCCGGCCCGCGGCCGGCAGCCGCGCCCNCGGCCGGCAGCCGCGCCCCGCGGGCGGGCGAGATCCGGGCGCGTTGGTGCGAGGGTCAGGATGGGTCGGGGCCGGTGGCGAGGACCTCGGCGGGGGTGATGGAGGGAAGGTCGTGGGCGGCACCGACCGGGGCAGGTGATCCGGCCGGCGTGGGTGTTGTGGTCGCGGGCCAGCGCCGGGTCGCGGCGCAGGGGCAGACCTGGGTACGACCCTTGCCGAGCGGTTCGGGGGGCCGAACCGCTCGGCAAGCCGGGCCGTGGTCCGCGAACGCCGCGACCAGCGCGCGTTCGAGCGTGTCGCGCACGGATGGCTCCGGACTTCGCCGGGCGAGTTCGCTACGCCGGTAGGAGGCGTGTTCGGAACAGCTCGAGGACCTGGTCGAGTGCCGCCCGTGTCGGCTGGCCGGGCTCGTCGATGAGGTGTTCGGTGACGACGGAGTGTGGCTTCATCCTGGCCTCGGGGTTGGCGCTGCTGTCGTCGAGATCGATGGCGACGAAGGCGTCGCCCAGCTGCTCCCGCAGGAACTGGAAGCGCTCAGCCGGTGAGAGGGTGTCGCCCCGGAAGCGCAGGCCGAGCACCTGCAGGCCCTCCGCCGCGCACCGTCCCCTGACCACGTCGAGGTCGGCGGCGGAACAGTCGATGGCCCTCTTTCTGGCCTTGGTGAAGGGAAACGGCAGGGACGGCTCCGCCAGCACTGGAGCGATCAGGCTGGGGTGCGTCGCCATTGCCAGCGCGAACCCGCCGGTGAAGCACATGCCAATGGCGCCGACACCGGGCCCGCCGCAGCGTGCGTGCTCGTCCGCGGCGAGGGCACGCAGCCACGAGACCACAGGTGACGTGCGGCTCGTCGCCCAGACGGTGAACTCCCGGCTGACGCAGGCTGGAACAGCCGACGACAGCCCGTACCGCAACGAGCCCAGCCTGCCGGCGGCGAGCGGGTCCTTGCCGGGGACGCCGAACAGGTGCGGCATCACCGCGGTGCAGCCGATGTCGATGACCCGGCGGGCGAACGTGGCCACCTTCGGTGTGATACCCGGCAGCTCCGCGATCACGATCACGGCCGGGCCCGTGCCGGCTCGGTACACCGTCCGGGTCCTGCCGTCGTGGGTGAAGTCCTTCATCTCGAAATCGGCGAGACTGTCGTCGGCCATGGCGGACAGTCAAGCAGAACGTTCATGCTCCAGTGAGACCGGCGCGTCCCCGCAGTTCGCGACTTGGAGTGACCGTCATGTGGGTGACGTGAGACGCCTGGTGGGCCTGGTGCGTTCACCGGTTTCTTGATCAGAAAAGGCGGGCGGATGCGCCGACACCCTGCCCGTTCGCTGATCCCCGCCTCGGAGTTCACCGGCTTCCGGTTCCCACCGGAAGTGACCGTGCTGGCGGCCCCTGATACCTCCGCTACAACCTGTCGTACTGGGACGCCAACGAACTCCTGCGGGAACAGGGCGCCTGCTGTCCCGCTTGCGCTGCCGTGTGGGCAATCTTGGCGGTTTGCCGGGCTACGCGTGCCGCGGCTGGATCGCCGACGCCGAGGATGGCGGCCGTCGCTCAGACGAGCCGGGGACGCTCTCGGCGCCCGTCCTCAGCATGCTCAGGGAACCCGGGGCAGTTCACTTCTGAACGAGGACGAGGGCCCACTCGGGCGCCGGCAACGCGTCCTGACGGCGCGGATACCGCCTGCCGAGCGGGCGACCACCACTGCCACACCGGCCACCGCGGGCGGGATCACCTTCCTCAACATCGAGGACGAGACAGGGATGGTGAACGTGATCTGCACGCTCGGGCTGTGGCAGGGCTACCACCGGGTCGCCCGCGCCAGCCCGGCGCTGCTGATCCGTGGTGTGGTGGAGAAGGCGGACGGCGTGGTCAGCCTGCTCGCCGACCGGCTCGAGGCGCTCCCGATGCGCATCACCGCGAAGTCGCGGGACTTCCGGTGAAGCACTCAGGCGGTCGCGCGGCGCAGCACCAGCCAGCCGGCTCCGCCGAGCGCCAGCGCGAACATCAGCGGATACGCGGTGAACAGCGTGAGCGAAGGCTGGCCACCGAGGAAGCTCCCGATCGAGGGCCACCAGTTCTGCGTCTTCCCCAGCACGCCCACCGCGGCGAGCAGCGCGACGCTGCCGAAAATGGCGAGGTAGATCCCGGTGTGACGCCAGCGCTGGAACACCACACCCGCCAGCACCCCGATCGCGGACACCGCGACCAGCGGTCCACTGTAGACAAGCCACAGCGCGAGCGGGTTGCCGTGGCCCAGCACGTCCAGCCCGAAGATCCGCGCCTCCCGTCCCCAGCCGCCGGTCAGCCGCTCGACGATGTCGAACGCCACCAGCCCGAGCCCGAGGAGCAGCGCCTGGCCGAGGACGACCAGTGCGGTGGCCGCGGCGAACGCCCGGCGGGTGACGCCGAGCCCCAGCGTGAAGGGGAACACCTCCGTGCCCCAGCCCAGCAGCGGCATCGCGGCCAGCGCGAGCAACGGGTAGCCCAGCAGTGCGGGCCAGTGGACGAGCTGGATCCGGACGACGTCGAGCACGCGGGACATCAGGACTCCTTCCCGGCGGAGACCGGCCGGCCGTGGCGTTGGGTGGTGCGGACGACCAGTTGCTGCAACGAGACCGGCTCGAAGTCCAGCCCGGGTTCGAGCAGGTCGCTGACCTCGTCGATCAGGTGCGTGGAGAGCACGACCGTGCGCGGGTGCTCGGCGTAGTCGGCCAGCAGCCGGTCGTAGAACAGCTGCCGCGCGACGGCGTCGAGGCCGAGGTAGGGCTCGTCGAACAGGGTCAGCGGGGCCCGCGAAGCCAGTCCGATGATCACCCCGACCGCGGACAGCTGCCCACGCGAGAGCCTGCGGAGCAGCCGGTTGACCGGCACCGCAAAGTCCGCCAGCAGCGACGCGGCGAACGCCGGATCCCAGTGCGGGTAAAGCAGTTCCGCGGCCCGCAGCGCGTGCTTGACCCGGAACTTGTCCGGGTAGTGCTGGCTTTCCTTGATGAAGCACATCCGGGAAAGCACGTCGGCGTTCTCGTACGGGTGCTGCCCGAAGACCGCCACCTCCCCGCCGGTCTCGAACGCCTGCCCGGTGAGGATCCGCATCACCGTCGTCTTCCCGGCCCCGTTGCGGCCCAGCAGGCCGTGGATCGTGTTCTCGGCCAGCTCGAGGCTCACGCCGTCGAGCGCGGCGACATCGCCGTAGCGCTTGGTCACCCCGGCCATCCGCACCACGTTCATCGCTTGTGCTCCCAGGCCTCGATCAGTTTCTTGATCTCCTCGGCACCCATGCCGAGCTTGTCCGCCTCCGCCATGAGCGGGGTGAGGTACTGCCGCGTGAAGTTCTCGCGCCGGCGTTCCAGCAGTTGCGCGCGGGCGTCGGCGGCGACGAACATGCCGATCCCTCGTCTCTTGTAGAGGATCCCGTCGGCGACGAGCTGGTTGATGCCCTTCGCCGCGGTCGCCGGGTTGATGCGGTGGAAGGCCGCGAGCTCGTTGGTGGAGGGCACCTGCGTGTCCGCGGCCAGGCTGCCGTCGACGATCGAGTTCTCGATCTGCTCGGCGATCTGCAGGAACAGCGGCCGCCCGTCGTCCTTCACGCCGACCACCGCATACTGCGGTTCATCGGTTCATTACTCATGTAACTAACCATGGAGGCTGGCGGCCGGTCTGTCAAGCTCCAAGCCGGGAAGTTAAGAATCTTGTGGTCGGTGTCGAGCGCCTGCATGGTCAGCATGCAAGGGCATAGGTTGCGGGGCCGGTCTTGTGGATCAGGCCGCGATGGGCCCACTGGGACATCTGGACGCGGAAGCTGTTGATGTTCGTGACGTCGAGGCGGCGGGCGACGTCGCGGGCGTGCCAGGATCTGCCGGGGTGGCTGCTGAGTACAGCGAGCATGAGCGTCACCCGGCCGCCGGGGTCCTCGACAACGTGGCCGTCGTCCGCACCGTTGTCCTCGCTGTCGGGTTCCCACGTCGCGCTGTGGATCGGCTCGTTGGCTTCATCGGTTGCTGGCGGTTTGGCGTGCTTCATGGTGGCGGCAGGACTGGTCCGGTCGTGGATGGTGTCAGGAAGGTGTTGCTGTCGAAGCCCCGGTCGATCAGCACCAGGTAGCGGGCATGACCTGCGGTTTCCTGTCGGCCGGTTGGTGGTGGAGGGGAGTTTTTCACTCGCTGTGCTGGGCGGTGGGGTCTGATGGCGGGCGCGGCGGTAAGGCGGACATCGCGTCTTCTGCTTCTGCCGGCCCTCATGACCTGCCACCGATGCGATGGGTGTTCAAGTCGGTGGGGGGATTCGACCCATTCGTACATGATCGGCCTTCGTGAGGTCTTCGACCTCACACTCGTGGGCACGGCACATGGCGGATACCAATGATCTACAACCACACGTCGGCCGTATCAGCCGGCGAGAAGCAGCCGGACGTAGTCGTGATGCCGGTGAACGCCGTGGCATCTGTTTCTCCACTACATCACGACGGACAGCGGATCACCCTCCACGCGGTCACCGTCCTGATCGCCAGCGTCGTCGCGTTGAGCTTCCTGTTCGGGCTGGGCAACGTCTGGGCGCTGGGTATCCGGCTCGGTGTCCCCGCCTACATCGCCCCGCTGGTCGCACCAGCAGTTGATCTCTCCGTTGTCGCGCTGCTCCTCGCGACCCGCCAGCTCGCTTTGGGCGGCGCCAGCCGAGAGCAGATCCAGCCCGCCCAGCGTCTGCTGATCTTCTGCAGTCTTGTCACTCTCGCGCTGAATACTGCGGAGCCGATCATCGAAGGGTACTACGGCCGCGCCGCCTTCGACGCTGTGGGTTGCTGTCTGCTTATCGGCTGGTCCCACATCGGCCCCGAACTCCTTCAATCTCTACAGGCCACCGCCGGCAGGGAACCGGCGCACCCGCCGGCTCCCCGGAGCCGAACCGTGACCACAGCGGATCACGCCGGCCGGCAGGATCCGCTGACGGCAGACCACCCGATGCCACACCCCCGGCAAGCGACCGAGACCGAACCCCGCAGACGGCAGAAGCGAGCCTCCGACCAGGACCTTCTCGACCGAGCCCGCGCCGAGGACGCCCTCCACTGGCAGACCCACCACCGTCCGATTTCCGCCGAAACCCTCCGCAAACGCCTCCATGTCGGTGCCCGCACCGCCCGCGGCCTTGTCGCGCAGCTACGAACCGGAAGCAACCCTCGACCTGATTCCGCAGCAGAGCTCGATCACGCCGACAGCGGTTCCGAATCCCTACCAGCCACCGTGTAACCGCAGCGGCCACCGCCAGCAGGCGGAAGGCCGCGCACCGGTGACGGTGACGGCATCAGTCCACCGGAATAAGCGGATCACCAATGACAGGCCCTGACGTACGCTGTCCGGTTCTCCAGCGGACGGAAAGGATCCACCTGTGATCGTTAAAATGCTCGACGAGCTGCGTCAGGTCGACGACCGCACCCTGCGGTTCACCCCGATGGGCCTGTCTCCCGGCGGACAGATGAGCCCGGAGGACGCAGCCGAGTTCCAGCAGCAGGTGGTCGCCCAGTTCGAACTCGTTCCACAGGTCACCGAGAGCACCCGCAACAGCTTCGACGACCTCCGCAAAGCCTTCGCCTACGGGCTGTTCTGCTACGAGATCTTCACTCTGGTCAACGACCGCGCCCTGCTGGTGCTGGAACAGGCCCTCCGTGACCGGTTCATTGAGTATTACAAGGGAACCGTTACATTCGTCGACCCGAAGAACGGCTGCCTTCATGACGCGGATGTCGGCAGCTACCAGGAACTACACGATGTCATCCGCAAGAATCGCTCCCGAAAGCTACTGATCAGCGATGGACAGAGCATCAAATTCAACGGCATGCTGAGCGGCCTGTATAGCTGGGCGCGGCGGATGGGCATGCTACGCGGACAGCACAACCGTGCCGTCGAACAGGCGATCGCCAGCCTGCGCAACATGACCGCCCACCCAGCCGGCTACCATCTGATCAGCCCGGTCGACGCCGCCGGGACACTCAGCGACCTCGCTGAAATCATCAACCATCTCTGGGGTGTGGCCACCCCGGGCGGACGTCTGTACCCCGCCCCCATCCGGCGCGAAATCGTCGTCCTGGTGTGGAATACCGCCGGCACGCAGTTATGGATAGCGCTGGCTGACGGGTTGTCCGACGCTCTGGATCCCGATGACCAGCCGTGGCAGTGCATCATCGTGCGTGCCGTTTTCCGTCCCGTCCAGCACATTACTGATCATGGCCTACGGGAATTCGATTCCCGGTACGAGGTGACCAGCTATCCAGCCGACCTGCTCTGGGGGCCAGGGTCGATCACCGACGCCACCGGCTGGTACGCCGAGCACCGGCCCGAACCCGACGACTGCGACTACCTTGACCGGATCTTCGTAGTCCGCCACGACGGCACCGACCTGTACCTGCCGATGCGGCCCTCGGTGGCCGCAGCCCTACCGGAGACGAGCCGGTCCGGTCGCTGGTATGCCGTCAAGGCAGATCATCCGAACGATGCCTACCAGCACGTCCACACTCTCATCACCGGTGCTGGCTGCGCGCGACGTGGACCGTGTACGCAGTGCCACGCAGAGACCCTTGCCATCGGCCGCTACGAGGAGATCGAGACAGTCGTGTGTGACCCGACGGTTCCAGCGTCGCCACTGCCCCCGGATATCGCGACGCCGTGGGCGCACCCGCGTGTCCGCTTCGTAGCGCCGTCGACGTAGAGAATCTTGCTGGGGGTGCGCATGGGGAGGTATGACCGGCTGACCACGTACCTACAGGCTGCGGAGGATCATGGTCGACGCACGGTGGAGTTGGGGTTCGACCAAATTGAGGAGATCCTCGGATGCCCACTGCCGGCATCGTCGGACCAGCGGCAGTGGTGGGCGAACTCCAACCACTGCCAGGCTCTTGCCTGGATAAGCGGGCCGTCAAAAACATGCCCCGACGACCGCATCCTGCGGTTCACCTCGATGGGTCTGTCTCCTGGCTGGCAGATGAGCCCGGAGGACGTAGCCGTGAGTTTCAGCAGCAGGCGGTCTCGTCCAGTTCGAGTCAGGTCAGGATCCGATCAGTTACAGCACACAACCTTCGATCCATATCATCCTCCTCTGGTTGCTGTGGGTTCTGTCGTGGTGCAATCGGGTTATGTCCGTACCCGGAGAATCCGCGGTTCCTTCCGTGGAGGGGTGTTCCTGCGCGGGGGAACTCGCCGATCTGCGGGTGGAGATCGCGGCGTTGCGCGCCGAGGTGGCCCGGCTGGCCGCGGTAGTCGAGGGCCGTCCGCCGCAGACCGCCGGCGTTCCGGTGCCCGCTGTTCCCGGGCCGATGCCGGCGGGGGCGCGGGTGGACGTGGAACGTGTCGCCGCCGAGCGGGTGGCCCTGTTCCGGTCGTTGTTCGTCGGCCGTGACGATGTGTATGCCAGCCGGTGGGAACGCGACGGACGTCAGGGCTGGTCTCCCGCTCTCGACCGGGAACCGGGGCAGAGCTGGGAGGAGGCGAAGAAGGCCAGACGGTACCGGCCGCTGACCGACGCGGTGATCCGCGATCATCTGTCCGGCGCGGCGACGATCGGGTTGTACCCGATGCTGGCCGATGACACCTGCCGGCTGCTGGTCTGCGACTTCGACGGCGCCGACTGGCAGCTCGATGCCCAGGCCTACGCCCAGGCCGCCCAGGCGGCCGGTGTGCCGGCAGCGGTGGAGATCTCCCGTTCCGGTCAGGGCGCACATGTATGGATCTTCTTCGAGGAGTTGGTGCCGGCGTTGGACGCGCGGGCGGTCGGGTTCGGATTGCTCCGCGAGGCGATGGCTGTGCGCGGCGGTCTCGGCCTTGACAGCTACGACCGGTTCTTTCCCGCTCAGGACCATCTTCCCGCCGCCGGGGAAGGGCTGGGCAACCTGATCGCGTTGCCGTTGCAGAAGGAACGCCGCGCCCACCAGACGACCATCTTCGTCGACCCGGACACCTTCATCCCCATGGACGATCAGTGGGGGTTTCTCGCTGGTCTGGGGCGTCTCTCCCGCGCCGAGGTGCAGCGTCTGGCCGTGGACATGCGGCCGGTCACGGTCGGCCCGGACACCCGCTGGTTTCGTCCCGCGCTGGCACACGAGCCGGCACCGCCGCCGACGATCCACGCCGAGTGGGCCGGGATGCTCGCCGTGCGACGGGCCGGCCTGCCGCCGTCGCTGCTGGCGACCCTCAAACACGCCGCGTCCCTGGCGAACCCGGCGTTCTACAAGAACGAGAACCTGCGGATCTCGAACTGGAACACCCCGCGGTTCATCCGCTGCTACGTCGAGGATCTGGAGTTCCTCTACCTGCCCCGGGCCATGACCGGCAAGGCTGCCGACCTTGTCCGTGACGCCGGCAGCCGGCTGAAGATCACTGACCGTCGCGCCGACCCACCCTCCCTCGAGGTCGCGTTCACCGGCACGCTACGTGACGCCCAACCGGCCGCGGTCGCGGCCCTCGCCCACCACGACCTCGGTGTTCTGGAGGCCCCACCCGGATCAGGCAAGACGGTCATGGGCTGCGCGCTGATCGCCCACCACCACACCCCCACCCTGATCATGGTCGATCGGGCGCCCCTGATGGACCAGCGGCGAGACCGCCTCACCGCCTACCTGAACATCACAGCGGACCGGATCGGGCGGATCGGCGGCGGGAAGACCAAACCGACCGGGGTCATCGACCTGGCCATGATGCAGACCCCGGCCCGGATGGACGACGCCCCCGAACGGCTACCCGCCTACGGGCTGGTGATCGTCGACGAGGCCCACCATGCCGGCGCCCCCACCGTGGAGAAGGCCGTTCGCCGGATCCCCGCCCGCCGCTGGATCGGGCTGACCGCCACCGCCTACCGCCGTGACGGCCTCGGGCCGGTCATCTTCATGCACTGCGGGCCCAAACGCCACGTCATCCCCATCGTCGACCCCGCCGCCCCCGGGCCGGTGGCTCGCGTCGTGCACCTCCACCGCACCGACTTCACCCTTCCCGACGACGCCGACACCACCAGGCCCGGTGCGATCACCTCCGTCGTCTTCACCGCCCTCACCGAGAACACCACCCGCAACCAGATGATCTGCGCGGATGTCCACACCGCTGTGACCGCCGGCCGGAACTGCCTCGTCCTTACCCGGCGGACCGCGCACGTCGACGCCCTCGCCGACCTGCCGAGACGTTCGGGCAGCACGGCTTGATCTTTCTTTCTGCGAGGTCCTTACCTATTTTCTCCCGGTAGTGGTGGGACGGTCAGCGCATGGTGAGTGCAGCCTCCCCGAGGGAGTTGGAGCGGGACCAGCCCGGTGGGATCGCTCCGGCGCTGCTTGACCTTGCCGCTGGCGGCAAGGTTGAACGATCACGGCATGGAAACCAGCGCCGCACCGCAGAGCAGCAGGATCGTCGTCGTCACCGGGGCCGGCACCGGGATCGGTCGGGCCACCGCCCGGGCCTTCGCCGCCGAGGGCGCCCACGTGTTCGCCGTCGGCCGGCGAGCCGAACCGCTCCACGAGACCGCCGCCGGTCACGAACGGATCACCCCGCTGGCCGCGGACATCACCGCTGCGGGAGAGCCCGAGCGCATCATCCACATCGTGCGGGAGCTGCACGGCCGATTGGACGTGCTGGTCAACAACGCCGGCATCGTGCGCGGCGGTGCCCTCGGCACTCTCACACCGGAGACGATCATCCCGCAGATCGCTACCAACCTGATCGCACCCATCCTGCTGACCCAGGCCGCGCTACCCCTCCTGGAGGCGACCGGCGGGGTGATCGTCAATGTGAGCACCTCGGTGGGGCAGCGGGCGTGGCCGGGCAGTTCGGTCTACGCGGCGACCAAGACCGCGCTGGAACTGCTGACCCGCAGCTGGGCGGTCGAACTGGCACCCCGCAGCATCCGCGTGGTCGCGGTCGCTCCCGGCGCGATCGACACCCCGATCGGCGAGCACCAGGGCCTGGCGCCGGAGCGAAGGGCCGCGGTGCGGGAATGGCAGCTGGCCCACACCCCGCTGGGTCGTATCGGTCAGCCCGAGGAGGTGGCCTGGGTCATCACTCAGCTCGCCTCACCATCTGCGTCGTTCGTTACCGGAGTCGTGCTCCCGGTCGACGGCGGGGCGGTCGTGGCGTGATAGGAGTGGCCGCTGGAGGTGGCACGGGTGAGGATCGGCGAGCTGGCCAGGACGACCGGCACGACCCCCCGTGCGCTGCGGCACTATGAACAGGCCGGGCTGATTTCCTCCGAGCGGACCCCCAACGGCTACCGCATCTACGACGAACGGACTGTGGGAGGGGTCCGCAACATCCGCTACTTGCTGGCCGCCGGACTCACCCTCGACGACGTGCAGGTGTTCCTGCCCTGTCTGGACGGCGATGTGGCTGCCGCACCGCCGTCAGAGAAGGGTCTGCGGGTCGCGTTGGAACGGCTGGCGGTCCTCAACGAACGGATCGCGGCCCAAACCGAGGCCCGCGACCGGCTGGAAGCCGCACTCCGCTACAAGACCGGCGGCCGGATCCGCCCGGTGGCCTGACCCGGTTGTCTCACGACAGAGAGGTCGAAGAACTGTCGGAGCACGATGGGACAGCCCCCTGGATATGTCTCATGCCTGGGCTGTCGGGCGCTCCAGCAGGCCCCAGCCGCGCGGCGCGGCAAGGTGCTCCCGGGCAGGCCGGCGGCGGGATGCGACGGCTACGCCCGCTATGCAGCCAGGAGACATCCCGGACGTGACGCTGGGCGCATCTGGCCGGGTCGAAGCATGATCCGGCTGCGAGTGGGCGGACGTCGTTCTCCGAGGTGCTGGTGGAGGGGCGGTTGCGGACAGCGCTGCGGCGGATCAATCCGGGGCCGGATGGTGGGCCGTGGCTTGATGACGGCCGGGTTGCCCCGGCTGTTGCCGCGCTGACCCGGCCGAAGGCGGCCAGGCTGGTCGAGGTCAACGAGGCGCTGACCGAGCTGCTGCTGCTCGGGCTGCCCGTCGAGGGGATTCCGGAGGTGGATGGTGGCCGGAGCCGCCGGGTCCGGTTCATCGACTGGGATACCCCGTCGAACAACGACTTCCTGGTGATCAATCAGTTCCGGGTGGATATCCCGGGCAGCCAGGGCCGCCGGTACATCGAGCCGGACATCGTCCTGTTCGTCAACGGCATTCCGCTGGTGGTCGTGGAGGCGAAGAGCCCGACGGTGTCGTCGCCGGTGGCGAAGGCGATCCGTCAGCTGGCGCGGTATGCCGACCAGCGTGGCGCTGTGGCCCGGGAGGGTAACGAGCGGCTGTTCCACACCAACCAGTTCGTCGTGGCCACGAGCTGGGATGTGGCGAAGGTCGGCACGTTCACCTCGGAGCCGGATCACTTCGCCGAGTGGAAGACGACCGAACCGACGCCGGAGGCCGAGGTCGCCGAGGCGCTCGGTGTCGGTGAGCTGACCAGCCAGCAGCGGCTCG
>NZ_JWIO01000028.1:0-9891 GCF_001017755.1 Protofrankia coriariae | reverse complement strand
CCAGCCAGCAGCGGCTCGTCGCCGGCATGCTCGCCCCGGAGCGGCTGCTGGACGTCGTCCGGCACTTCACGCTGTTCATGCCGACGCAGAGTGGGCGGACGGTGAAGATCGTTGCTCGCTATCAGCAGTACCGGGCTGTTCAGCGGACCGTCCACCGGCTGGCCACGGGGAAGACCCGTGCGGTGGACGGCGAGTTCGACCGGCGTGGCGGGATCATCTGGCATACCCAGGGCTCGGGCAAGTCGCTGACCATGGTGTTCCTGATCCGGGTCATGCGGACCCGGCCCGGTCTCGTCGGGTTCAAGGTCGTGGTCGTCACCGACCGGAAGGACCTCCAGGACCAGCTCGCGAGGACCGCCGAGCTCACCGGGGAGACGCCCCGGACGGCGAGGAACGTCCAGCAGGTGCGTTCGCTGCTGTCCGTCCCAGGCAAGGCGCTGCTCTTCGCGATGATCCAGAAGTATCGGAACCCGGACGCGGCGAAGGACGCCCCGTTGGAGGTGAAGTCCCTCGGGGTGCTCGACCCGTCCGAGAACGTCGTGGTGCTCGTGGACGAGGCGCACCGCTCACATAGCAGCGCGCTGCACGCCGTGCTGCTGGACGCGTTGCCGAACGCGGCGCGGATCGGGTTCACCGGGACCCCGATCATCATGGGGAAGCGGAAACGTACCCATGCGATCTTCGGCCCGTATCTGGATCGGTACACCATCGGCCAGTCCGAGGCGGATGGTGCGACCGTGCCGATCCGCTATGAGGGCCGCACGACGAAGAGCGACGTCCAGGACGCCGAGGATCTCGACGAGCTGTTCGAGGACATGTTCCCCGACCGCACCGACGCGGAGCTGGCGAAGATCCGACGCCGCTGGGGAACGACCGGCAACGTCCTGGAAGCGGAGAAGATGATCGCGGCGAAGGCCCGCGACATGCTCCGCCACTATGTCGACACCGTACTGCCCGGCGGGTTCAAGGCCCAGGCCGTCGCGACCAGCCGGCTCGCCGCTGTGCGCTACCGCGACGCTTTGGTGGCCGCCCGCGACGAGATGGTCGCCCGTCTTGACGCGCTGCCCGCCGAGCTGCGTACGGCCGAGGCCGCGGACCGGGCCGCCTCCCCCGAGGGGATCCCCGGCGTCGGGCGTGCCCGGTTACGGGACGTGCGGGCCTGGCCGTACCGCGACCTGATCGCCCGCCTCGACTTCATCCCGGTCATCTCCGGGGAGCAGAACGAGAAGGACTGGCGGGACTGGACCGACGAGGCCCGGCAGAGGACCGTCATCGAGGAGTTCAAAAAGCCGCTGCCCGCGCCCGGCGACCCGGCGCCGGACCCGGCCACGACCAGCACGGTCGCCTTCCTACTGGTCAAATCGATGCTGCTGACCGGCTTCGACGCCGCTGTCGATCAGGTTCTCTACCTCGACCGGCGGATCAAGAAGGCGGAGCTGCTCCAGGCCATCGCCCGGGTGAACCGCACCGCGCGGGGCAAGGCCAACGGCTACGTCGTCGACTACTTCGGTGTCGCCAAGCACCTGCACGCCGCGCTGGAAGCGTATGCCGCGGAGGACGTCCAGGGCGCGCTGGCGAGTATCACCGATGAGCTTCCGCTGCTGGCCGACCGGCATGCCAAGGTCCGCGGGCTGTTCACCAGCCGTGGTCAGGACCGTTTCGCCACCCCCACCGATCAGGAAGCCTGCGTCCAACTGCTGGCCGACGACGCGCTGCGGGCGACGTTCCAGGTCGCCTACCGGGCGCTGACCCGCAGCCTGGAGACGGTCCTGCCCCGGCCGGAGGCGCTGCCCTATGTGGCCGACACGAAGGCGTTCGGGGTGATCGGTCTGCTCGCGCGGCGGCGGTACGAGCGCGAGGACGCGGACTTCGGCGTCTCCGTCTACGGCGACAAGGTCCGCCGACTGATCGACGACCATGTTGTCGCGCTCGGTATCATCCAGAAGATCCCACCGGTGTCGATCACCGACGCCCACTTCGACGAGAAGGTCGGCGGGCTGACCTCGAACCGGGCGAAGGCGTCCGAGATGGAGCATGCGCTGCGCCACCACATCAGTGGCATGCTCGACGCCGACCCGGTCCGTGCACGCACCCTGTCCCAGCAGCTGTCGGAGATCCTCGACCGGCTACGGGACCAGTGGGAGCAGCTTGTTCTCGAACTCGGCGGGCTGATCGACAAGGCCCGCGCCGGCCGTGCGACGTCCGAGCGGCCTGAGGACGCACCGGACGGCGTCCAGCTGACTCCGGTCGAACGTCTCTTCTTCGATGTCCTGCGGGCGGAGCGGCTCGCCGAGGGCAAGGAGATGACACCGGTCGCCGGTGAGGCCGTCGCCGAGCTGACCGTCTTCATCGTCGATCATCTATGCGGGGAGATCGGGAGGGTGCGCTTCTGGGGAAACGCCCATGCGCGGCAACGCCTGCACAGCTGGATCACCGTGGCGGTCGCGGACGTGTTCATCGACGACGGTGATCTGTTCGACCAGGAGCGTGCGGAGGCCATCGCCGACCAGCTCGTCGAGCTGGCACGGCACAACCATGCCGCGATCATCGCCACCGTCCTGCCCGAGGCCTGGTAAGTGCGCCAGCGCGCCGGTGGCAGCAGCGGGCCCGGGTAACCCACGGACAGGGGCAGGGGCGTGGACAGACCACACCACCCACCGGGGCCGGGTGCCCCGATGGGCCAGCACGACTCCTATTCTTGCTCTATGGCAAGCTCCCGGCCTGCGCGGATGACAATCGAAGGCTTGGACTTCGCTGTCCGCGACACGCGCAGACGGCAGCGGTGCGTGGTGCCATCGAGGTGACCCTGGACGACCGGGAGATCGACATCCTTGTGGGGGGCATTGCGGCGCGGCAGGTCCCACCCCATGTTGAGGTCTTCGTGCAGGTCCATGCCACGAGCCGGTCCGCGCTCCAACGAGGGGACTTCGAGCTGCTGGTGACAGGGGCCGCGCGCGCCGCTGGGGCGACCACAGGCCGGTTCCTCGATCTGCTCGACCCGGCGCTACGCCGGGTCCTACCGGGACGTCGAGGAGCTCCTCGCGGAGCGAGGTCTCGTTGTTGGCCACGTGACCGTCTACCGGTGGGTGTGCCGGTTCACCCCGCTGCTGATCGACGCGGCCCGGCCATGCGGACCGCCAGCATGATCACGTCCGGCATGAGTTCTCGGCTGTGCGGGAACGTGTGACGCAGTGAGCGTAGCCGCGCATGCCTTGGTGCATGGCGTACGTTGTGCGTACGCTGGTGGGGTGACGGGTGCGAAGGACGATCGGCTGCACCTTCGGGTGGAGCCGGCGCAGAAGGCGCTGCTGGAGGCCGCCAGCTCGGCCTCCGGGAGCACGGTGTCGGCGTTCGTGTTGAAGGCCGCTACTGAGGCGGCGGCCGACATTCTGGCGGATCGGCGGGTGTTCATCCTGGACGAGGTGGCCTGGCAGGCGTTTGACCATGCGTTGGACCGGCCGGCGTCCGAGGTGGCGGGGCTGCGGGAGCTGCTGTCGGCACCCACCGTGCTGGACCAGTCCGCGCCTGGCCAGGCCGGTCGGTGAGCGGTCGCCGGTTCGGCCCGGTCGAACCGGCGACCGCCAGCCATGTGCTGTCCGGGTTTGACTGCGGGTCGGCGGCGCAGTCGTCCTGGTTGACGGCGCACGCGTTGCAGGCGCACCAATCGGGCTCATCCCGGGTGTACGTGGTCACCGACGCCGAGGACGGCGATCGGCGGGTGGTCGGCTACTACGCGCTGGCGGCGGGGTCGGTCGCGCCGACGCAGGCGCCGCGGCGGCTGACGCAGGGCGCGGGCCGCTACCACCAGCCGGTGGTCATCCTCACCCGGCTCGGTGTAGATCTGTCGGTCCAGGGCGCCGGGCTGGGCCAGGCCTTGGTGGTCGACGCACTGCGCCGCGTTGCCGCCGCCGGGGAGGTCATCGGAGTGCGGGCCCTGCTGATCCACTGCGAGAACGAGACCGCCCGCGGCTTCTACCTGCGCCTGGCAAAGTTCGAGCCCAGCCCCACCGACCCCATGCACCTGTTCCTCCTGATGAAGGACCTCCGCAAGGCCCTCGGCAGTACTTGACCAAGTCCATGCGGTCCCGATTCGGAGGCGACGCGTGATGGTCCGCCGACCACCGGGCGCGGCCCGCCGGTCGGTCACCGGCGCCGCGTTCTGACGACTCCTGGGGGACCGCGACCAACGGCGCTGTCGACGCGCTGACCGACGGCGCGGTCCGGCATCTGTCTACGGGAGCAGTGTCGGTGCAGTTAGACGGCCTGCCAGGCGCGATAGCGAGGGCGATGACCGGTCCGGGCAGGGTGGATGGCGGTTCGTATTGTGGTTACTCAGGTCCACTACTCGTTGTTACGTACCGGCTGACCTGTGGAAACAGTACAAGGCGCGGATCTTCGCAGTCCTGTGGGCACGTTCCCAGCTCACTCATACGCAGTCGATCAGACGTGGCCGAACAGGGGCGGGAAGGCGAGGACCACGATCCACGCCCACGCCGCGTACACCGGCAGATAACCGGTCTGCCAGCGTTCGAGGGCCGCGAACGGGGTGCGCCGGCGGGCCAGCCCCAGCAGCAGCCACGCCGACCAGGCGAGGTTGGCCAGCAGGAGGATGTTCTCACCGAGAGCCGCGGCCTTGTTCGGGGTGGTGCCGAACTCGGTGATCCGCCCGGTGATCTCCAGTAACACCAGCACGTCGATGGCCAGCGCGCTCACCACAAGGGCCAGCTGCAGCCGGTCGAACGGGCCGGCGGGCGCCAGCGGGTCGCGGGCCGAGATCGAGTAGAGCAGCAGCCCCAGCACCACTACCAGCAGCAGATCGAACAGGATCAGCGCCTCCCGCTCGACGTCGATGCCGGAGCTGGTCCAGACAACGGCGACGAGGAAGGCGAGCAGCACGGCGGTGAACAGTGGGGTGAACAGCCGGGTGAGCACCGGCGCGATGTTCTCGACCACGTTCTGCTTCGCCTCGACGAGCCACGCGGCGACAACGACACCGGCCGCTGCGCCGCAGGGGAGGAGCCACTGCGCGAGGAACACCTCCGGGTCGATCCCGATCGCCTTGAAGGTGCCGGCCGTAAACGCGATGAGCACGCCGCCACCGAGCGCGAGGAGCACGAAGTAGACGAACCACTCGCCGGTGAACCGGATGAAGTCCATCCGCCGGCGCGGCGAGCACCATTCGTCGCCCGCGTAGGCCAGACCGACCACGAGCCACAGCGCGATCGGGAGGTGGATGCTGGTGAGCACCACCGATTGCGACGTCTCGGCCAGCGGGTAGACGTTGGCCGCCACGGCGCCGAGCATGAACAGCGCGACCAGCACCCCGAGCAGCGGGCGGCGGACCTGGCGGCGCCAGGCGAGGAAACCCGCCAGCCAGGGCAGCACGAGAACGCCCACGTTCGGCCCGTAGAACGCGCCGTCGTGTTCCAGGCTCACCCCGAACAGTTCCGGCACCCGGACCGACACCGCGGCGCCGACCGCGCAGAGGACCAGCGCCCGCAGGTCCCTGCGCGACCGGGCGTCCACGGTCCCGCTACCGGTCAGCACCAGCTGTTTCCACAGCCGTTCCGAGTGCTCCCGGGCGAATTCGCGGGAGAGCTCGTCGAGGCTGCCCATCCGTTTCACCGCGACCAGGAACGCCTCGTCCGTGCTCAGCCCGGCCGCGACGAGCGCGTCGACGGAGCCGCGCAGGTGGTCCTCCAGCTCGTCGGCGTCGGGCTGTGCCAGCTCGCGGCGGCGTTGCACGTAGCGTCGCCACTGCGCGAACTGCGACTCCAGCTCGACGGGGCTGTCCGGCGCGGTCATGCCAGGCCCTCCAGCGGGATCGCTGGCAGCGTCCCGCGGTCGTGTGGGTCGAGCCAGATGTCCCGCAGCGCGCCCACCACCGTGTCCCACTGGCGGCGCTGCTCGGCCAGCTCGGCCCGGCCTTTGTCGGTGATGCGGTAGTACTTGCGCCGCCGCTCGCCGGTCGCCGACCGCCAGGTCGCCTCCACGCAGCCGAGGCGCTCAAGCCGGTGCAGCAGCGGGTACAGCAGACCCTCGGTCCAGTCCAGCTCGCCGCCGGACAGCTCGTGGATCCGTTTGAGGATCGCGTAGCCGTAGCTTTCCCCCTCGGCCAGGATGCCGAGCACCATCGGCGTCGCCGAGGCGGCCACCAGATCCTTGGCGACCTTCACCAGGCCTCACTCCGTTCGATCTCCCCGCCCGGGCCCTGGACGGGATTCGAGCGGGGAACCCTAGCAGTGCTTTGCATAGTACTACTAGGTATCGGTCGCGGCTACGACTGGATGATGCTCGGCCGCCCGAGCCAGCTCATCGCGGCTGTCATCGCGGCTGGTCAGCGGCCGTGACGTCATGGGCGTGGTCTGCTCATGCCGGTGGGGGTGTCGCCCTCCCGGATCCGGAGCGGGCCTGGGAGCGGGCCGGTTATCGTCGGGTCCTGTGGATGAGCCGCCGGTGTTCGTGGGGTCCTCCGACATCGCTGTCGTCCTCGGCCTGACCCGGCAGGCCGTCGACCGTCGGCTGCGGATTGATCCCGTCGCTCCCGCGCCGGCTGCGACGGTCAATCGCACCCGGGCCTGGGGTGGTACCCGGGTGTGGTGGCGTNGCGCGCGGACATCGACCGCTGGCTCGGCGGCGTCGATCCCGACCGCTGGACGTCCCTACCCGGCCACACCCGCTGACTCCGAGGACCGTGCGGCACGCCCGGGCCAGCCCCGCCGCTCACAGACCAGTCGATCATGATCCGGTGGTGAGTCGTGCGGTTTCCCGGTGGTCGGTAGCACGGCTGTGCGGAGACGAGACCGGTTTTTCCCACGAGGGCTGTTGGAACACGCCCTCCGAGCAGCGTGCCCGTTCCCTACCTGCGAATACATCCGCTGTGGGCCACGATGACACGTCATCGCCTAGCTCCCGGACGTCGAGGAGCATTTTCGTTCGAATATTCGCGAGCTGCCTTTGTCGGGGTTCATGGGATGTTTCAAGATCTGAAGTGCTGTTGCTGGACGGCTCCACGGTCGCGGGTGGGCGCCGACGCACTCGTGGAGATGCTGGCGTCGATCGGATCATCCGCTGCCGGCCGCCGTGTCTCATCGGAGTCCGGAGCCGCAGCGGATCCGGTTTCCCTGCGTCGTATGTCGCACGCGAAGGGACGGCGGCACCGGCTGATCGATTTACTGCCACGCTCATAACGATCACAGATCGTTAGATATCAATCTCGGTGCGTAGCCATTGACAGTCCCTGCACTTCGGCCGTTCAATGAGCGCAGGAAAAAACGGGGGGATTGTCGTACCCAGGTGTCGATGGGAACGACTCTGCCGAGGCTCTCTGGAGGTTTGACCTCGCCTCGGAACGGCACGACCAGCCAGGGGATACTGGCAGCTCCGTCCGGGGCGGCACACTCGGGGCAGAGCAGCGAGAGTCTTTCGCTGCCGGCCCCGATCCAGCAGCGGACGTGTCTTACGTGCCAGTCGAGCAGCACTGGGTGACGATCGGGGAGCCACCACGGTGCGGCTTGGGGCGAGGTGTGGATTGGCCGTCGATCCTGGCGTTGCTCGGCGCTGCCGGAACCGGGTTCGCCACGGTGCTCGTCACATGGCTCCGGACCCGCGTCGGGGACGTGACGGTCACCGTAACGTCGGGGCCGGACGGTCCGGCGATTGATCTGAACGCAACCAACGTGCGGAACCTGGACGCGGAAGGACTCCGACGCCAGATCGCGGACGTCGTTCGCGGGCTGTCGGACTCGCAGACACCATCCGAGGCGCAGGCCGACGTTGGGGAACGACCGGGTGGCCGGGGTGACTGGCCGGATGGGGAGCTGGAAACGGGGCGGTCACCCGTCACCGCGCCAGCTCCCTGTCCGGCCGGTTCCGGTGGGGACGACTCTCTCGTAGAGAACGCCGTGTTGGGCTCGCATGGTGGATTCGACGGACGAGGCTATGGCGGTGTCGTGGACGAGTAGCCCGAGTTCGATGTTGGTGTTCTCGGCGTTGTAGGAGAAGTTCGCGCTGGTCGTCAGCATGAGGGCGTGATCAATGATGATCATTTTTGCATGGCTGTCCAGGGGCGGGTCGCACCGGCCACCGGGCTCGGCCGCGGCTGTGGGGTCGAGGCTGGTCAGCTGAGGAGCCTGGAAGGCGGCCCGGATCGCCCGGGATTTCTCCGCGATGTTCCGCCGGCCGGCGCGTTTGAGCGCGGCGCTGATCTGCGCCACGGTCAGCCGTCCCGCCGTGGCCGGGGTCGCTGCCTTGCCCAACAGCTCCAACACATCTGGGGCGGTCAGATCGTTGAACGCCTCCAACGCCGCGGGGAAGTACTCCCGCAGCGCGCCGCGCAGCCGCAGGAGGTGCCGGGTGCGCTCCCAGACCAGCGTCTGGTGCGCCCGGGTGACGACCTTCACCGCGCCTCGGCCAGCTCGCTGTCGCCGGCGACCGGGCGCAGCTGGTGGTGGTCGGTGCGCACCATGTCCGCCAGCACATGCGCGTCCCCGGCATCGCTCTTGGCCCCCGAGGTCGAGTGCCGTTCCCGGTAGCGGGCGGCCTGCATCGGGTTCACCGCGATCACCTGGTAGCCGGCGGCGAGCAGCGCCTGGACCCACGGGCCTCGGTCGGTCCCGATCCCGACCACCACCTGGGCGGGGTCGGTGTCCTCGCCGAGGTGCCGGCCGATCAGCTCGTGCAGCCGGGCGATTCCGGCCACGCCCTCGGGCAGCCGGGCCCTGCCCAGCCGCCGTCCCGTCTCGTCCTGGACCTCCACGTCATGATGATCATCGGCCCAGTCGTCCCCGACGAACAGCAACCCCGCCTCCGCTCTCCCAACAGCACGATCAGCAGCCCGCGGGAGAACCACCAGCGCCCTAATGGTCAAGTGCTCACGCCACGGTGGGCGGGCACGGCATCCCATCAGCGGTCCATCCTCCCGATCACCGGTGGGGGCGCGGTCTGACCATAGGACTCGACTGCGTCCAGGTGAGGAGAGCGCTCACCCACCGGCGGCTACCGGCACCCCTCGTCGAGCACCGGCGCCACCNNGCGGGTTTGTCCGCGATCGTCTCCGTCGCCGGATCGGTCGTCATGCTGCCCATCTGGTGCCTCCTCTACCTGCGCGTATGCACAGAGTGTCACAAGGGAGTTACACCGTTGGTTTTACAGTCCCCTCCCACGAGGCAGCCGGCTACGACGCGGTCATGGACTACGTGGACGCCTTCTACGCCGACAGCGCCGTCCTCGCCCGGTCTATCTACGGCAAGCGCGCAGCATCCAGCCTGCACGCTGCGGCGGTGACGATCCGCCGCCGTGAGAACGCACTGAAAGCGGCGGCGGGCACACGCGGCACCCCGACGCTCCCGACGACCTGCTGACCGCTGGAGGACTGGGCGGGGCGGCCGATGATGATGACGCCTGGGCTCGGGCGGAGGACGCGCTCGTGTCCGCCCGGACTCGGGACAGGCAGGCGGAGTTGGCCCGCGTGGCCGCGCTCCTGGACACGTTGCGCGCCGCGGAGCAGGTCGCCGCTCCGGCCAAGTGGACGGCGCTCATGGAATGCCTCGACCGGCATGGGATCCCTCCGGCCGCGGCCAGCTCCTGGTGTTCACCGAGTTCACCGATACCGCGCACTGGCTGCGGAACCGGTTCGAGGAGGCCGGGTTCAGCACGGATGGGCACTGTTGCGTTGGCGAAGTCCACCACCGCAGCTACCACTCGGGCATGATCGGGTGATGGGTCGACGTCCTGCCCGTCCACCGGTCCCAGCTTCGGAGTTCGCCGGTTTTCGGTTCCCACCTGAGGTGATCGTGCTGGCGGTCCGCGGGTACCTGCGCTACGCCCTGTCCTACCGCGACGTCGAGGAGTTCCTCGCCGAACGCGGTCTCGTCGTCGACCACGTCACGA
>NZ_JWIO01000027.1:80983-105614 GCF_001017755.1 Protofrankia coriariae | reverse complement strand
TTATCTTAGCGGCATTGGTCCTTACCACCGAGGTAGTAGTCGTACATCCGGGTTGGCGTGGGCCGGTCGGAGCGAATATCTACGTCCGGCCCCCAGCTGCCGTCCGACGCGGGGGCGCCCGATGCAAAGGTCGAATGCGCCATCACTTTGACATCCTACGGTATTTCTCACCATGTGTTCGTCGAATCGACTCGACCGGGACTGTCGTGACGGCCCGCCGGCGGTTACTCCTGGTCGCTCTTTCTGGCGACGCCCGCGAACGACCATTCGGTGCGTATGGTGTCCTCGTCCGCGTTACGAGTTGGTCGGTTCGACGTCGTCGCCGCGAGCGTGCTGGGACGGGACGGCCGGCGGGCCGCCGTGGGCAATGCTGACCGGGGGTTCGATGAGGAATGGCTCCACCTGGCGGTCCACGGGGGTGAACCAGGGTGCGCCCGACGCCGCGTGCGGGGTGAAACGCCAGCGTTTCGGCACCCTGCGGATCCCGACCGGGTAGATGGTCAGCGATCCGTCCGGGCCGATATGCAGCCGCAGGAGGTTCTTGTAGTCGGCGATCCCCTGCGCGGCGAACAGCTCATTGGTGTTCAGGCCCGCGAACCGGTCGGCGAGCCAGAGATAGCCGGCGAGCAGTTCGATGGCGGCGAGCCCGCCGAGCACGGTCACCAGCGGCAGCACACCGGCCAGCAACCAGGTGTTCGGCAACGGGTCGACCACCGTCACCACGGCAGCCAGCAGGGCGACCGCCAGCAGGAGCTGGGCCAGCCCGTGCGCGGCTCCGACCGCCAGCCCCCGGGCCGTCCGGCCGCTCTTGGTCAGGGCCACCCCGACGCCCAGGACACCCAGGCTCAGCGCCAGCCCTGGCACGTTGTCGACCAGGCCGGCGAACAGGTCGCCGGTGCCGGCATCGCGCAGCCCGTCGGCGATGGCGTCGAGGCGTCCGGTGGCCCTTGGCCTGCCCGCGCTGGCGGTGGCGCCGATCACCAGCGCCAGCAGCAGGTGGATACCACCGAGCAGGCCCGCCAGCCCCGGCGCGAACGCCGGCAGGCGGACGATGCCGGCGGCCAGTCGGCGAGAGGTGCGCGCGTCCGGGAAACTCGTCTCGAGCTGGTAGTGCGCCGGCGGGTCGGTCCTGCTCGGCGCCCGCGACGCCGGTGACGGCAGCACCAGATGCTGTGGCAGGTGGTGGGTGGCGGACAGATAGGCTCCGCCACCGCCGGCGGTGAACTTCTGCGTGTCACCGTCGACCTGGCGGTAGCGCGCATAGTGGTGCAGGTCACCGGCGAGAGAGACCCGTACCTGCGCACCGGCCTTGCGGATCACGGTGCGTTCGAAGTAGTCGAGGACGGCGAACGCCTCGGCGTTGCCCTCGCCCGTGCTGACCCAGCTCGGTTTCGCCGAGCACAGGATCACCGCGTCGCCGGGCCGCATCTGCTCGGCGACGTCGAGGAAGTACCGGCGCTGCGGGTCGTCGATGTAGGAGTCGAACTGGATGTCGATGCCGAGCAGCCACCACCGGTGCGGCAGTTTCACCGCGAAGTAACTGCGGGTCTGCTCGGTACGCCAGCCGCCGATGGTGGAGCGCTGGCAGAACACCCGCGTGAAGGCGGTGAGCCCGTCGTACCAGTCGTGGTTGCCGGGAACGACGAACAGCTTCGGCTGGGCCGACCGGGCCGACCGGGCCGACTGGGCCGGCTGCCCGTCGGGCCCGGGCGGCGCGATGGGCGACGCCGCGGCGGGCGGTGCCACGGTGGGCAGCGCCGCCCGGTAGGGGCCGATCAGTTTGTTCTCGTAGCCGGTGATGCTCGGCGTCGGATAGCACTGGTCGCCGCCCATCACCAGCAGCTGGCCCCGCGGGGTCGGTGAAGCGGCCAGCTGCAGGCCTGGCGCGGCGAGCAGCGAGGCCACCGTGTACGTCGAGTCGAAGCCGTCGCCGAGGTCGCTGACATAGTCGAACCACAGCTCGTCCTGGTCCGACAGGTCGGTCGCGGGGGTGGCCGGCAGCGCGGCCATCGCCTCCCGCTTGTCGGCGTAGGAGCCGAGCACCTCGCTGATACCGACACGGACGGCGGTGCCGAGTAGCAGGGTGGGTGACAGCCAGCGGGACATCGACGCCCGTACGAAACCGAGCGCCTGCTCGCCGTCGTCGGCGGGCCTGGGCGGGGTACCGGACATCAGATCCCGCCATCCTGGCCGTCCCGCGGGTCGTCTCCGTCCCACGCGTCCTTCTCGTCCGTGTCCTCCTCGTCGTCCCCGCGTCCGAGGGAACGGCCGTAGACCTCCCAGAGATCGCCGAGGAACAGCCGGCCGAACTTCACCAGGCCCGCCGTGCCCCCGGCCGGACCGGACGTCCGGAACGTCGTGAGCTGCCACAGGAAGTCGGGGATGTGGATGGTGACGATGCCGGCGCCGACGATCCGGGCGGTGGATTCGCCGGCGGCGTCCACATGGCCGGCGAAAATGCGGGTGTAGAGCGTCGAGGTGTCCCGCCACAGGTCGAATCCGGGATCGTCGTGGACATCCTTGAACCCGCTGAGCGTCAGCGGGTGCCCGGCCGCGTCGCTGAACGGCAGCCGGTAGAGCATCCGCCGGTGCCCGGGGGTGTCGCCGACGAAGAGGTTGAAGACACCGTTGCCCACCGGGCGTTTGCCGCCCAATACGTCGCAGCGGACGTATCCGCTGGCGGTGGCCTCCCGCAGCCGGTCGGTGGCGAAGGCGTCCACGTTCTCGGTGTGGATGGTCAGGCGGAAGGACAGCGCGGTCCCGTCCTCCCTGCCCTGGTCGTATCCGCGTTGGGGATCGGTTTCGTCGAGGGTGAGGAAACCCTTCATCTTCTCGGTGAACCGCAGGCTGGTGGGAGGGGTCATGGCTGTGTCTCCAGGACGGGGCCGGCATCCACGGCATGTTCGGCGAGCCGGTCGGCGAAGGCTGCGATGGTCAGCGACGGGTTCGCCCCGACCGGTCCGGGCAGGGCGGCGCCGTCGGCGACGTACAGGCCGGGGTGGTTGAACACCTCGCCCCATTCGTCGATGACGCCGGTGGCGATGTCGGTGCCCATGGAGGCGCCGCCGAGAGGATGCACGGTGATGACCCGGGACAGCAGGGTCAGCGGATTCCGGTGGTATTTGCCGCCCATTTCCTCGGCTAGGTCCTCCATAAGCCTGTCCAGGCGTTCAAAGTACGGCTGGCTGTCCGCCGGATAGTTCTCGATCTGCAGATAGTCGTCGCGTACCGAAATTTTTCCGGTGGGAATGTCGCGCCCCATACCCAGCAGGGGCATCGCGCCGGCGGACGCCTCTCCCGGGCCGAGCAGCCGGCCGACCAGCGCGCCGNCACCTGGCTCGCCACCGGCAGCGACGACGGGAACGGATCAGCTCGTAGACGGTGCGGACGATCCGGGACGCCTCGTTGTCCAGATTGGCCGCCTCGACGAGCCATTCGGCGAAACCGGGGTAGCCGGCGTCCTCGATGTAGCAGCCGCGCTCGGCGCCGGGGCCGCCGCGGCCGCCGGCGTGGCCGCCGTGGCTGTCGACGGCGTCGGGGACGCGGACGGCGGTCGTGATGACCGGGGCGTGCGCGCTGCCCAGGGCCGGGCCTGGCACCCCGCTGACGAAGCCGAGCAGGTCGCCGTTGCCGCTGAAGCGTCGCCCGAGCATCCGGGAGATGCCGGGTAACGCGGCGCGGTTGCGAAGCAGCAGGTAGGTGGTGCCGAGCGTGCCGGCGGCAAGGACGAGACGATCACAGGTGATCGTCCGCTGGGGGAGCGCGGAGGTGGCGACGACATCGCCGGGGGTGTGTACCACGTATCCGACGGTGTACCCGCCGCCGTCCCCTGGGGTGATCGAACGGGCCTCGTGGTGGACGCGCAGGTCCGCGCCGTGGTGTACCGCGGCCGAAAGATAGGTGTGGTCCAGGGTGTTCTTGCTGCCGTAGTTGCAGCCGAGGTCGCACTCGCCGCACAGCACACAGGTGATCCGCGGCCGACCGTGGATGTTGCCGTAGGCCGGCTCACCGATGGGTGCCCCCGGTACCGGCGCGTCGCCGCCGACACCGAACGTGACCGCCAACGGCGGCTGCTCGGCGGTGTATCCGAGCCGTTCACCGGCCTGCTCCAGCACCTCGGTGCGGCGGGAGACCTGATAGCGCGGCTGCCCCTTGGGGAAGCGCTGCACACCTATCGTCTTTTCGACGGCCGCGTAGTGCGGTTCCAGGTCGGCTCGGCTGATCGGCCAGCTCTCGTAGCCCTCGCCGGCGGGCGCGTCGCGGACGAACCACTTCTCGTCCTTGCGGAGCATGACGTTGGCATAGATGAGCGAGCCGCCACCCAGCCCGCTGGAGACGACCGCCTCGAAGTCGGCGAAGGACCAGACGTCGAAAAGGCCGTGCCGGCCCTGGCTCGGGTCCCAGAAGTTCGCCGCGATCTCGGTCGGCGAGCGGGCGAACGACCCCGGTGGATACGCCTTCCCCCGCTCAAGCAGGACAACGCTGTGGCCCGCCTCGGCGAAACGGTAGGCGGTCACCGCCCCACCGAATCCCGAACCGACAACCACGACGTCCGCGTGCTCGCTCCTGCCCACCTGTCCCCCAGGCCCGCCCGCGGCTCGCCGACTGGAAACACCCCACTCACGGGCGTGACGAGTGAACCACGCCCAGCCGCAACCAAAACAGGGCGGGTCGCTGTCCACAGTCCGACACCGGTCCCCGCGACGCGTGGCCTGGCTTCATCAACCCACTCCTGACCTGCCCTGGGTCCGGGTGCACGCTTCGGACCGCGGCGGTGGTTGTTTCCGGCGTCGGCTACCGGTGTGTTCGTGGACGGGTGTCGCCGTCGCGCCCGCGAAAAGTTGGGAACCGGCGCGGGATCAGGCCCGCACCGGATGGCTGGCCGCTCTCGGGTGCTCGTCCGGGCCGGTGATGACGGCCAGGACGGTGCTGCCGGGGGTTATCGTGCCGCGGCGGGTCAGCTCGAGCAGGCCGTACATCATTTTCGCGACGTACACCGGCTCGAGGGCGATGCTGTGGCGTTCGGCGAAGTCGTCGATGAACCGCTGGAGATCCGGTGGGCGGCGCGCGAAACCGCCGAAGTGGAAATCGCATTCGATCCGCCAGTTGTCGGTGGCGTGGCCGAAAGTGGCACGTTGGAGGTCACCGACGACGTCCTGGAGGAACCGGCCGCCTTTGAGCGCGGAGAATCCGATGGCCCGCTGGCCGGGGCGCAGGCTCGCCGCGATACCGGCCAGGGTGCCGCCCGAGCCGCAGCCGCAGGCGGCGATGTCGAAGGGTGACTCGACCTCGTCCAGGATCTCGGCCAGGATTTCGGCGCAGCCGCGGACACCGGCCGGGTTGCTGCCGCCTTCCGGCAGCAGGAAGAAGTCACCGAAACGCGCCCGCAGGTCGGCGAGCACGTCCGGTTCGTGTTTCCGGCGGTACGTCGACCTGTCCAGGTAGGTCAGCCGCATGCCGTGGGCGGCGGCGGCCGACAGCGACCAGTTCAGCGGCAGGTGTTCCTCGCCGCGGATCACGCCGATGGTGGTGAAACCGAAAAGCGCCCCGGCGGCGGCCGTCGCCCGGACATGATTGGAGAACGCCCCGCCGAAAGTCAGGATCGTCGATTTCCCGGACGCCGCCGCGTCCACCAGATTGTATTTCAGCTTGCGCCACTTGTTGCCCGGTAGCACGGGGCTGACGAGGTCGTCACGCTTGAGCAGCACCCGGACCCCGTGCCGGGCGAACCGCTCGTCATCCAGCTCCTCGACCGGCGAGGGAAGCCGCACCACCCCCGGACGCAGGGCTATTGGTGACAGGGTCTCAGAGTGCAGGGCTTCGAGGCGTGGAATTCGAGAGTGCTCGGCCTCCGGGTCCGGAGCCTCCGGACCCGGAGACTGCATGTTCATGTCGACGCTCCCTGCGAACGTCGTGACCGCCATGTGGCGTGCAGGGCGGCGGTGATGCCGGCGGTGGACAGGATGACGAGTGAAACGGTCGGGACCCAGTTGCCGAAGCGATCGTAGAGAGTCTGTCTGGCCGCGAGCGGTATGTCGGCGCGGTAGGGGCCGCGTTCGTGGGTGTCGAGACGGACGAGTTCGCGGCCGGACGCGTCGAAGACGGCGGAGACACCGGTGAGCGTGGCGTGCACCACCGGGCGTCCCGACTCGACGGCGCGCAGCGCGGCGAGGCTCGCGTGCTGCGCGGGCGCCCAACTGCCCTGGAAGGTCGACGTCGCCGACTGCACGATGATCACTTCTGCGCCCATCCGGGCAAGCCGGCGTCCCAGGTCGGGAAAGGCCGACTCGAAACAGATCAACGTCCCGAAGCGCACGCCCGCCGCCTGCATGACGGTGAGCTGATGACCCGTCCGGCGGTTCTCCGCGGCCGCGTCGGTCACCGATGACATCCAGCCGAATACTGACCGCAGCGGGATGTACTCGCCGAACGGCACCAGGCGCATCTTGTCGTAGCGGCCGCGCGGTCCGTCCAGGCCGATGAGGACCGCTGTCTTGTAGATCCCGTCACCAGGCGCCTCCGACCGCTCTCGTGGGCCTGGCGAACCAGGTGGACGTGCCCGCTCCGGGCCGCCGCCGTCGCGGGTCGGCCCTTCGGCGGAGCCCGGTGAACCCGGTGAGGCCGGTGAGGCCGGTGAGGTCGGTGAGGTCGGTGAGGTCGGTGAACCATGTGCACCCGACAGATCGTTCGGTGTGCCGAGGGTTCCGGTTCGGCGGGCGTCGGTGTTGACCAGGATGTCGGCGCCGACCGCGCGGGCCGCCGCCTCGATCCGGGCCAGGTGGGCGGGATCGTCGGCGAGGTCGAAGCCGACGCTGCTCTCACCCCAGACGACCAGGTCGACACCGCTGCCCGCGAGACGCCGGGTGGCGGCTTCGCTCGCGGCGAACCGGGGTTCCACGGCGTGGACGACGCCCGGCTGGGCGCCGCCGAGACGCAGCGTCCCGGTTGCCGGGGGAGTGGGCCTCAGTACCGCCGCGCCGCTGACGGCGAGGGTGACGACGCCGACCGCCGCCAGGCCCGCGATGATCCGTCTGCCGGCCGGCGCGCCTGGGATCCCGACCGCGGCCAGCGCCAGCCCGACGGCGGCCAGCACGAAGCTGAGCAGCCACACTCCGCCGAGCGAGGCGAGCGCCAGCACCGGCCGGCTGTTCCACTGGCTTGCGCCCAGCAGTGCCCACGGGCCGCCGAGCCCCTGCCATGATCGGAGAAATTCGCCGGCCACCCAGGCCGACGGCACGACCAGCAGCGCCCACGCGAGCCTGCGGGCTGACGGAGACTCGCGCAGCGCCGCCCACACCGTCACACCCCACAGCGTCCAGGTTGCGCCCAGTATCGCGGCGAGTACGAGCAGGAACGGTCCGGTGTTCGGAGCCAGCCAGTAACAGGCCGCCAGGAAGAATCCGGTGCCGCCCCACCAGGCCCGTACGGCCGCCTCCCGCCTGGTCGACGCGGTGCGGACGACCAGCATGAGCGGTACGAGCCCGACGAAGCCGAGTACCCATATCCCTGGTGCAGGGAAGGCGAACGCCGGGATCGCTCCCGCCAGCCCGGCGAGCCCGCGGGCCGGCAGCCGGCGACCGGTTGTCCCGCCCGGGCGCTTCCCGCCGTCCATGTTGCGATGCTGCGACCACTTCGAGCACCCGCGCAAAGCAGCGCAGCATGTGGGCCGGTTGTGTTGATCAGCTCAGGCGGAGGGTGTCAGGCGGGGGGTGAGCTTGTCGAGGACGCCGTTGTACAGCTTGCGGATACCGATCGGTGCGAAGGTCCGTTCGAAGAATCCACCGACGCCGCTCGCGCCGGCCCAGCTCGTCTCCACCGACACCCGGGTCGTGCCCGAGCTGACCGGCTGCACCGTCCACACGGTCCGCAGGGTGGAGTTCTGGTCGGCTTCGACCAGGGTGCGGTCGGGCTCGGGCGCGGAGACGACCGCCTCGACGGTGCGGACGCGGCTGCGGGTCGCGTGCAGCTTGTAGCGGATCCGGGTGCCGGCGCCGGTGCCGCCCTCCAGCACCTCGTAGTCCGTGATCGTTTCTGGCCAGGTTTCGGCCCGGATGCCCTTGTAGTCGCCGAGCGCTTCGATGACGGCGGTGGGCTCGGCCGTCACGACCCGGGCCACGGTCACCTTGATCTCTGCCATCCGATCTCCATTCATGGTCGTAAACAGCGCGGACAGCCGGCCTCGGTCTTGTCCTGGCTCAGGCCGCCTCCGACGGACGTCCGATCGTGCGGACGGCGCCGAGACGGCCACCCGTAACCACCAACATCCATCGGAGACGGCCTACCCGCGTCCCGCCAGGCACATTCGGCGTTATGGCCCCGCGACGTTAAGACATTGCGACGTTATGGCATCGTGGTGCCAGGACGTCGCGGTGTCAGGGTGTGTCGAGCAGCCACAGATCCACACCGTCGACGTGGCGGCCAGTGCCGCCGGCCAACTCGGTCAGCAGTTTCACCAGTTCGTCGCGATGGTCGCTCGGGCCGAGGATGACCGCGTCGAGGTCGAAGCGGTCGAAGGTGGCCCGCAGCCCGGGCTGCCGCAGCGCGTCGTCAGCGGTGCTGGCGCCGGTCGCGACCGCGATGAGGGCCGAGTTGAGCGGGTCCGGCTCCGGGTGGAAGCTGGAACGTCCGTTACGGTCGGGAACCGTACAGTAGCAACCGGGTATGGCGAATCGGAATTTCGCCTGAGCCTGCCAGAGCATCGCCACGTTCTGCTGCGGATACGGGTAGGGCACGACGAGCGCGGTCGATCCCTCCGGCAGGGCGTTGCTCACCTGCGAGCCGGTGAAGAACGCGGGGGTGGCCGGCGAGAAGGCGAGCAGGGACGCCGGCACCAGCGGCACCAGGGCGGCGACGGACACACCGACGGTGACAGCGCGGATACGAGGTGGCTGTGCCTGGTCCAGCCATATGGCGATCATGATGCTGGCCGCGAGCGCGACGTAGAGCGACAGCCGGGACGGCAGCGCGTTGTGCAGCACCGGCCCCAGCTCCAACACGCGCCACGGCAGTGGGATACCCGTGTTGTGCCCGCCGACATGCAGATGCGGGCCGAGCGAGAGGACCGCGGCGGCAACCGCCAACGGCGCGCACAGGGCCACCAGCCGGTTGTGCCGCAACCGCACCGCGATGAACAGCAGCAGAGCCAGCAGGGGCAGGCCGAGATAGCCGCTGACCTCCACCGCGTTGCCGGTGAACGTCAGGCTCTCCCGGACGGCGAAGTCCGGCCCGAACGCCTGCAGGGGTGTGGGTGTGACGAACGTAAGCAGGTCGGAGACGGCGACGTCCGGCGGCTGGATCGAGCCGTGCACCCGTTGCGGGCCGAAGAACTGGGTGGCCAGCGGCCAGGCCAGCGCCGCCGTGGCGACACCGGTGCAGATGGCGAGCCCGCGGATGGCCGCGCCCGCGCGGGCGCGGACCTGGTCGCGGTACTGCAGGCACAGGATGGCGATGGCGATGACGGCGACCACCGCCGAGGTCGCCAGCACCTCCTCGCTGATCAGCGCCTGGGCGGCCACGGCCACCCCGAGCAGGACGCCTGTCCGCCGGATGTTGCGCTGCCGGACGAACAGGTCGTCCATGAGCAGCAGCAGGATCGGCGGGAAGGGCACGAACGACAGGTGCAGGTGCCCGTAGGAAGCGCCGATCAGGTACGGGCCGAAGCCGTAGAGCAGCCCGGCGACGGCGGCGGGCAGCGCGGCCGTCCAGCGGCGCACCGCCAGGAACATCGCCCAGCCCGACAGTGCCGGCGCCAGCGTCGTGAGCACGTGGAAGGTCACCAGCGGGCCGGCGAGCATCGTGATCGGCGCGGCCAGCACGCCGAGCAGCGGCACGCCGGTGCTCCACATGATGTTGACGCCGTCCGGCACGTTCAGGAACTGCGTGACAAAGGGGTTCAGCCCGTGCGTGAGCGCGTACGGCGTCCACCCCAGGTACCAGGAGAACAACACGGCGTCACCGCCGCCGTAGACCGTCCCGCCCAGATCGGTCCAGCCGTCGCGGAAGAGCAGCACGGACAACCCGCAGAACGCGACGAGGACGGTCAGCGCGGCCGGCCACCGCCGTGACCGCGTCGGGCGCGCCCGCGGCGGCAGCGATCCCGGCCCCGGGCCGCGGGGCTCGACATCGCGCGGCCCCGGATCCAGCCCCGGGGTCGGCGTCGAGCCGGCGCCGCCGCGGGCGGACCGGACGCCGGCGCCGATGTCGGTGGTGGTCACGGGCATCTCCTCGAGTCGATGCGAGCGATCCAGGTGGACGTCCCGTAACGCATCGGACCGGCAGGAGCTTACGTCACTGCTGATACAGCGGATACGGCGGATCTGTTACCGAAAAACGATAACTTGTGTGGTAATGGGATGTTTGATTGCGCTACATCCCACCGCTCGGCGTGTCGCCCGCGCGGGCCGGGCATCTGGCCGGCGCGACCGCTCAGCCGGCCCGACCGCCTGGCCTGCGCGGCCACTCGACAAACACGACAGGTCCGGCCAGGGCTGACGGGGCTGGTCGTCCGGCCGGTGTGATCACCTGACCGGTATCGTCACCCGACCGGTGCGGCCACCTGGTCGGTGAGGTCGGTCCGGGCATCGGCCCGCAGCCGTACCAGACCCGCGAGCAGGCGCAGCTCGTCCACTGTCCGGGGAGCGGCGTCCAGCAGCGCTGGTGACATCACCAGGACCGCGAGCACCTGCGCCCGGGAGAGCGCGACGTTCATCCGGTTGCGTGAGAGCAGGAAGTCCAGCCCGCGCGGGGCGTCGGCCGCGCTGGACGTCGTCAGCGACATGATCGCCACCGGCGCTTCCTGCCCCTGGAAGCGGTCCACCGTGGCGACCCGGATCCCGTGGATGCCGGCCTTGCCCAGCGCGTGCTCGATCGCGCGTACCTGCCGGTTGTACGGGGCGACCACCAGCACGTCGTCGGCGCGCAGGACGCGCTCGGCCGCGCCGTCGACGAAGCGCCGGCCGAGGATGCCCGTGAGCAGGTCACGGACGGCGTCCACCTCCGGATCGGACCGGGTGGTGTTGCCATGGTGGACCACGTCGTGCAGGTACAGGCCGGCTGCCACACCGTCGACGCGGCGGCCGGCGGCGACCGGGTGCGCGCGCAGGCGTCCCTGGTAGGCCAGCGCCGACACCGGCGCGCACACCTGTGGGTGCATCCGCCGGGTCAGGTCCAGGAAGTAGCCGAACTCGGCCGGGATGATCTCTTCTTCGCCGAGCAGGTGGGACAGGGCGGAGGCGTCCGCGCCGTCCGGGTGGATGCCCGCGACGACCTGTGGGAGCTGCTGCGGGTCGCCGAGCAGCACGAGGTTGCGCGCGGCGCCGGCCACGGCCAGGGTGTCGGCGAGCGCGAACTGCCCCGCCTCATCGATGATCATCACGTCGAACGGTTCCGCGCGCAGCGTCGGGTTGGCGAACGCCCAGGCGGTGTCGCCGACGAGGTGCCCGTCCGGGTGCGCGGCCCGCCAGGACGCCAGCACCCGGATGTCGCGCGGGGTGTCCCACGGCGTGTCCGGGTCGGGTTTCCGGCCGGATCGCAGTTTCTTCGCCGCGGCGACACCCCGGCTGGCGGTCGCCGCACCGTCCGCGGACACCGGATCGTCCGTGGTTACCACGGCGGCGGGGCCGATCGCGGCGAGCATGGTGTTCTCGATCGCCTTGTGGCTGGTCGAGCACACTCCGACGGTGTGCCCCGCCCCGACCAGGTGGCGGATCAGCCTGCCGGCCAGGTAGGTCTTGCCGGCACCCGGCGGCCCCTGGACCGCGAGGTAGGAGTTGTCCAGGGCGTCGACGGCGGCGAGCACGGTGGCGATCAGATCCCCGCCGTGCTCGGCCGGATCCGGCAGTCCGGCACGCCCGGCGGGCCGGCCGACCAGCCGCGGCGGGCGCCGGCGCAGCAGGTCCATGGCAGCTCCGTCCGGCAGCTTCGGTCCGTCCGGCAGCTTCGGTCCGTCCGGCGGCTCCGGCTCGGCCTGCCGCGGGGCGGGCACCGGATGCGGGGCGGGCAGGACGGCGGCCACCGTCTGGGCGAGTTCGGCGATCGCGGCCGGTTTGGGCTCCGGGCGCACTGGTGGGCCGGGCAGCACCGCCAGCGGTGGCTCGGCGCTGTTGTCCTCCGGTGCCGCGATCTCCCGGACGAGCAGCCGGTCGGGCTCGCTCCGTTCGATCTCGGCATCACGGGTGCGGACGGCGACGTCATCGTCACTGAAAGTCCCGGCAGTGCCACCGTCACCGACGGTGTCCGGGTAGAGCAGCCGGACCCGCTCGCCGGTGGTGAACGGATGGGTACGGTCGGGATCGAGCGAGGCGAGCAGGCCGCGCCGGGCCTTCTTCTGCCGTCCGGTGGGGGCGCTCCAGCCCTCGACGACGGTCCACTCCAGCGGGACGGCGCAGCCGTCGTCGGCCTCCAACGCGGCCCGGTCGGCGGTGAGCCAGGCGAAGAACTCCCACCANGGGCTTGTTCTCCCGCCGGTGGTAGCCGACGGCAGCCGCCAGCAGGGCCTGTGCCCGCTAGTCGTCGCTCCAGGTCGCCGGGTCCTCGGGCAGACCGGCGACCAGGGCGTCGACGGTCGCGTCGGTGGGATCCGGCAGCGTGTCGGCGGTCGTCTCCCCGGCGTCCGCCGTCGGCGCGGGCATGATCCCTTCGGCCGCGCGCAGGTCGAGCAGCCAGCGGTGCAGACGGTGGGTGGACACGCAGTCGACCCGGTTGTACTCGGCGATCTCGTCGAGGATGTGCTCGGCGGCCACCTGCTCGCCGGCCGCGCGGTGGGCCAGGACGTTCTCGTAGGCGACGATGCTGTCGACGGCGGTCTTGACCTCGGCGCCGCGCGCCCCCGGCAGGTACAGCGGCTCCAGATACTTGATCGAGTACGAGCGTTGGGAGATCTTCAGGCTGCGTCGGACGACCGTGTACAGGTCCACCAGCCGGTGCCCGGCGAGCAGGGCGTCCACCTGCCGTTCGCGGGTGCCGTGTCTGGCCGCGAGCCGTTTGAGCGCATTCGGCTCGTACGGTGCGTAGTGGTATATGTGCGCTCGGGGATGGTCCGCGAGTCGGCGCAACACCCAGTCGACGAACCGCTCGAACGTACGCTTCTCCTCGGCGCGGTCGTGCGCCCAGAACGGGTGGAAGACCTCCACGGCGTCGGTGGTGAAGCCCGCCGCCGGGCCGTGGCCGGGGCGGCCCGTGTCGTCGCCGCTGTCGGCGGCTGTGCCGACGGCATCTGTACCGACAGCATCTGTGTCGACAGCGGTTGTGTCGACGGCGGTTGTGTCGAGGGTGACGGCACCGAAGAGGTACTCCAGACCGGCGTTGTCCAGCGCGTACGGATCCCCTTCCATGTCGAAGTAGATGTCGCCGGGATCCGGCGTGGGCAGGGACGCGAGCCCGTCCGGCGCGACCACCCGGACGGTCACGGTGCCGGTCCGGTCGTCGTCGGTGCGGGTCGCGTCCTGGATGATCTGTAGCTGCGCCTGTAGCCGCAGCCCGGCGAACGTCGCCGCCGCCATCGAGGCGGGACGCCGTTCGTCGTCCGCGGCGGCAAGGTCCTCGACCGAGGTGATACCGGCGGCCCGCAGCTTGCGCCGCTGGTCCGTGCGCAGGCCGGCGACCAGCGACAGGTCGCGGGCGGCCTCCCGGCCCCGCTCGCAGTGGGCGGTGAACGCGCAGGCCCCGCAGGCGGGCCGGGGATCGCCCCAGGACGGCCGGGGGGCCGCGGGCGGGCGCGCGAGCTGCGCGGCCAGCCTGCCCCGGGCGTGGTCGACCATGGGTGCGACGTCCTCGACCCGCAGCGACTCCAGCCGGCCGTCGCCGAGTAGCAGGTGGATGCGGCGCGCGGCGGCCACCCCGATCGTCGGCAGCGCCCGGGCGTAGGAGGCCAGCTGCACCACGGCCGCGGGGCGGGCGTGCCGGGCGAGCTTGGCGTCGTACGGTTCGTAACGGCCGGGCGTGGCCTTGCCGGTGCGCGCGCCGGTGACCGGGTCGAGGTGCGTGGCGATCAGAAAGTCGGGCCGTCCCTGGTAGGAGCCGTCGAAGAGCACCGCCTGGTAGATGACGGCGGCCCCGGCGGCGACGGCGGCACGGGTCTGCTCCCGGGCCGCCTCCAGCGCGGCCAGGCCGCTCTCGGGGCGTTCGATCATCGCGACGGCGTCGGTGCCGAAGAGGCCGACGAGATGCGCGAGCCACCGCCGCTCGTGCGCGTCACCGTGGCGGACCAGCAGTTCGTCCGCTTCACCGGCCGTGATCGGCTCGNNNCCGGCCGTGATCGGCTCGCCGGTGCTGGCGTCGTCCAGCGGTACCCCGGCCGCGTGGGCGTGCGCCAGCGCGAGTCGATGCCCGCACTCGAGCGCGTCGACGACGTCGCTCGCCGACACCACCCACCGGTCCTCGAACCGCTGCATGCTCCCCCACATCACCCGGGTCCCCGTTCCCGGATTCACTCGCCGGGCCCGTGGAAAGCGCCGCGGCCATCATCCCGCCCCGGATCCCGGGTTGCTCGCAGGCAACAGAAAAGCGTCCCCGGTCGTATCACGGGGACCGCTGGGAACTCACGGTATGCTTGATCGCGGCAGCATCCGGCATCGGACACGGCACGGCATCGGACACAGCCAGGTCTGCCGCGCGGGTTCGCAGGAGGTGTGCCATGGCTGCGGAGATGGTCGCTCCCGCATGGATGCACGAACAGATCACGGCGGAGCGGTACGACTCCTGGTCCGAGGAGCAGTGCGCGGGCATCGAGATCGTGGACGGAATGATCGTTGTAAGCCCCAGCGCCTCCAAGCGGCACAGCCGGCTGGCCCGCATCATCGCGAACGCCCTGGACACGGCCGGCGGGGCGGACTGGAACGCCGATACGGACTTCGATGTCCGGCTGCAGGACGTGCCGCTGACCAATCGGCGTCCGGATGTCGTGGTGTACCGGGCGGACACGATCGATGTCACGCCCACCCGTCCGGAGCACGTGTTGCTGATCGTGGAGATCGTCTCGCCGGGTTCGGAGACCACGGACAGGATCGTGAAGGCGGATCAGTACGCCAGGGCCGGCATCGCCTACCACTGGCGGATCGAGGGGTCCGCCACCGGTGCTCCGCTGGTGTACACCCACGTCCTTGACCCGGCGACCAGGACCTACCGGAACGCGGAGGTGTTCGTCGGCGTACTCGACACCACGGCACCCTTCCCCGTGAAGCTCGACCTCGGCCGGCTCTGACGCTGATCTGACGATCGGTGGCGCCGCCGACCGCCTGGTAGGGCGGGCAGGTCGCGGCGGCAGACATCGGCATCATGCGGGCTGATTCTGATCTCGATATGTCTGAATCGTGTTTCAGCGGCCGGCTGGCGGCGGAGGCTTGCGCGACGGTGTGCTAACCGGTTCGGGTGCCGTAGCGGGTGGCGGCGTCGCGGACGAGCCGCAGGGATTCGGTGTCGGCGGTCAGGTGTTTGTTGTCCATCAGACTGAACGCGAACAGGCCGGCGCCGGTGACCTGTCGTATGTAGTCGTCGGTGAAAACCGCCCGCAGGTCGTTGTTCCAGGTGTCCGCCGAGCCGTCGTCGGGTTTGTAGTGCGCGACCATGACCGGGCCGTATTTCCCGAGAATTCGGGTCATGTCACGGATGTCGTCGACGTTGTTCTTCGAGTCCATCGCCTGGAAGCTCTGGAAGTCCGACTGCCGCAGTACGTCGTCGAAATGTCCGATCAATGATTTCCCGCCGCCTTTCCCGGGGTCGTCCCAGCGGGCCTGCCAGCCGCCCCAGCCGAGGGAGACCCGGGCATTCGGCGCTATCGAGTGGAATATGCCCATCGCGGCGGTGTACTGGTCCTTGAGTTTCAGGTAGTAGTTCGTCACCTCCGGGGTGGCGGCCCAGGTGTTGGCCTTGCACGGGTAGGTCTGCAGCTCGGTGAACAGCGTGACGTACAGCGGCGGCCCGTCCGCCTCGCCGCCGAATATCTGGGCGAGCCGGCGGGTGTCGCTGAGGAACGACGACGACAGGGGGTAGTCCCGCCCGCAGGCCGGCCCGTACCTGGTCTGTACGGTGGCGACCCTGCCCGCCCCGCCGAGCCACACGACGAGGTGAATCGCGCGTCCACCGGCGTAGACCTGCGGAATCAGGTCCTTCGACCAGTTGGTAAGAAAACCGAAATCATTGGGACTGTTGTACCAGGTCGTGAACATTCCCAGCTGGTCGGCGACGGGTGAGGTCGAGTCGCTGTCGAGGGAGGGGCCGAGGCCGAACACGAGCTTGCCGGCCTGGCCGAAACCGGGTGGTCTGGCCGCGCCGGCAGCCGTGTCGCCGGTTTTTTCCACGGTGTCGGACGCGCCTGTCGTAGCCGCGCCGGTGCCGGTGGGGGCGGGTGTGGGGACGGAAGTGGGGGCGGTGCTGGCGGTGGTGGACGTCACTGCCGGCTGTCGTGCCGGCGGGCGGCCTGTTATGTCCGGCAGCGACCACACGGCCAGTCCGACCAGTGTCGTACAGAAGATAATTCCGGCCGTCAGAACGTGAAACCGTTTCAGCACGGACAAGGGGGCCGCTCCGTAGTTCTCCTGAAGTTTTCCCCCGGACGGGGACAGCGTACATGTTGCGGCATCGAATGATCTCCGGGGCGGAGATCGTCGCTCGAGTGAAGGTGACGACAGCGAAGGTGACGACACGGAAGCGCAACGGCATGGACCCGGCGCCGACGGCATCGTTCGTCATCGACGAACGGAGGCTCCCACCCGGCTGGTGGCGACACGGCAGGGAGGACCCGGCGTCGACGCACGGCATCCGGCATCCGGCAGCTGGCATCCGATGTCGGATATCCGACCGTCTCGCCGTCCGTGCCGCTGGTCGCGGCCATCTACCGAGCCGCCGGAGCATCGATTGCACCACTCATTGTGTCGTAGATTGTACTGTCTGTCATAGTGTCGTCGGTCGTGTTGCTGTCAGCCGGTCCGCTCGGTCGAAACCCCCGATTCCGTCCGGATGCGGCAGTTATGATCGCTCCGGCGAAGGACGCCGGTAGCGACTGGCCCGGTGGCCACCAACCTCCGGCCACGGGGGGAGATACGCAGGTGGATGGGACCGCGCTGCAGGTCAACACCCCGGACGGTCAGGTTGTCCTTGCGGCTGGTGGACCGTACGTGGTCGGGCGGGCGCGTCAGGCCGACGTCGTCGTTGTCGACCGGCGCGTGTCCCGCCGGCATCTGATCCTGGAGTCGGGTGCCGACGGCTGGCTGGTACGCGACACCAGCGCCAACGGCCTGTGGTGTGATGGCAGGCGGGTGGGCAACGTCAACGTCACCACGCGTGGTGGGCAGGTCCGGATTCGGCTCGGCGCCGTGGACGGACCAGAGATCGTTTTTGTCCCACGCTCCGATTCCCGCCCGGAGCCGCCGGGCCGCACGGAGCAGCCCGGCGACCCGCTGACCGCACTGGCCGGCGCCGGTGACCCCCCCGGCCCGCAGCCCAGACGGGTGGTCCGGGCCGGTGCAGCCGACGACGACGTGTCGACGTTGCAACATCAGGTGGTGGGCCACGACCGTAGGGTCCACCGGCTGCGTCCCGGGCGGATGATGCTGGGCCGCTCCCAGGACAACGACGTGGTCGTGGACGACTTACTGGCCTCTCGACACCATGCCCAGCTCCGAGTCGGCCCTCAGCGTCGGGTCGGCGGCGTGGGCGGTAGCGGTGCTGATGGCAGCAGGGCCGACGGCAGCATCGTCGCTGGGAACGGTAACGGTGCGGGCGGGGACGGTGCCGCCGGCGCCGCCGGCATTGCCGTCGAGGTCGTCGACCTGGGGTCGGCCAACGGCACGTTCGTCAATGGCCAGCGGGTGGTCCGGGCGTTCGTGGCGCAGCGTGACGTCATTGCGATCGGGCACCACCTGTTCCAGCTCGACGGCGGCACGCTGGTCGAGTACGTCGACAGCGGCGACGTCACCTTCGAGGTGAAGAGCCTGTCGGTGTGGGCCGGTCCCAAGCAGCTCATGCACGACGTCACGTTCCGGCTGCCGGCCCGGTCGCTGCTCGGTGTGGTCGGTCCGAGCGGCGCGGGCAAGTCGACGTTACTCAACGCGCTCACCGGGTTCCGCCCGGCAGATGCCGGTGTGGTCCGCTACGCCGGTCGGGATCTCTACGCCGAGTACGACGAGCTGCGTCGTCGGATCGGCTACGTCCCGCAGGCCGATCCGCTGCACGGTCAGCTCACCGTCCGCCAGGCTCTGGAGTACGGCGCCGAGCTGCGCTTCCCCGCGGACACGACGGTGGAGGAGCGGCGCAGCCGGGTCCGGGAGGTCATCGCCCAGCTCGGGCTGCGTGACCATGCCGGCACGCCGGTGAGCCGGCTGTCGGGCGGGCAGCGCAAGCGAACCAGTGTCGCTCTTGAGCTGCTGACCCGTCCGACCCTGCTGTTCCTGGACGAGCCCACCTCCGGCCTCGACCCGGCGAACGACCAGTCGGTGATGGAGGCGCTGCACGGGCTCGCCCGTGGCAGTGACGGCACAGCCGGCGCCGCGGGCGGTGGTGCCAGCAGCGCGGGCGAGGGTCGCACGGTGATTGTGGTCACTCACAGCGTTTTGTTCCTTGATCTGTGTGACTACCTGCTGGTGCTCGCTCCCGGCGGCCATGTGGCCTACTTCGGTCCGAGCGAAGGTGCGCTGCGCTTCTTCGGCAAGAAGGACTTCAAGGAGTTCGTGGCCGTCTTCCGGGAGCTGGAGGCGACCCCGGGCGACGTGCTCGCGGCCCGCTTCCGCGCGTCCGAGTACTACGTCCCGTCCGCCGTTGTCGCGCCGGTCGTGCGCCGCCCGCCGGCGCTGCTGCCCGGCATCCGCCAGCAGCCGGTGATGGCGCAGTTGTCGACGCTGGTCAGGCGGTATCTGCGGGTCGTGTTCGCGGACCGCTCCTACCTGCGGCTGATCATCGCGTTCCCGTTCCTGCTCGGGATCATCCCAAGGGTCATCCCGGCGAAGGACGGTCTGGCGGCGTTGCCGGAGCCCAATCCGGACGCGACCAAGGTGCTGGTCGTGCTCGTGCTGTGTGCGTGCTTCATGGGAATGGCGAACTCCGTGCGCGAGATCGTCAAGGAGCGGCCGATCTACCGGCGGGAGCGCACGATCGGCCTGTCGCGTACCGCCTACCTCGGCTCGAAGATCGTGGTTCTGACCGCGATCACCACCTGTCAGTGCGTGGTGTTCACCCTGATCGGTTTACTCGGGCGCCTGCCGGCCAATGCGGTACTACTCGGCTCGCCCCTCGGGGAGTGTCTGATCGCGGTGGTCGTGGCGGCGCTGTCATCGATGATGATCGGGCTGCTGGTGTCGACGCTGGTGGACAACGCCGACAAGACCATGCCCGTACTCGTGCTCGTCACCATGGCCCAGCTCGTGCTCTCCGGGGGCCTGGTGTCGGCGGTGGGACGGCCGGTGCTGGAACAGGTGAGCTGGATCGCGCCGGCCCGCTGGGGCTTTGCCGCGCTGGGCTCGACCGCCGACCTCAACGATGTCGCCAAGCTCGGCCGCGTCGGGCCCCGGGGCGATCCGCCGGATCCGCTGTGGGAGCACAGCGGATCCACCTGGCTCCTCGACGTCCTCGCCGGGGTGGGGGTGGGTGTCGTCGCGCTGGTACTGACCGCGTACATGATCCGCCGGATCGAGCCGAAGGTGAGTCGGCGCAGGACGATCGCGGATCCGTCATCCTGAGGTGACGGATCCGCGATCGGGAAGGCTCCCCGTGTGACCGGAGAGGCGGTGGTACGGATGTGGGTTCATCAGCACGTCCCGGGCCGTCATCATGATCAGAGGCGCGCGCTATCGTGGCGGTTCATCTGGTCGGATCTCACCGCGGCGGCCCCGCGCCGGTGAGGGTAGGCGGGGGAACGACGTTGACGCGCATCATCTCGACGATCAACCTCAAGGGAGGCGTCGGCAAGACGACGATCACCGCGGCGCTGGCGGAGATCCTGGCCGGGGAACACAGCAAGCGAGTGTTGATCATTGATCTGGACCCGCAGACGAACCTGACCGTCTTCATGATCGGCGAAGTGCGCTGGCAGGAGCTCAACGACTCCGGCCAGACACTCGCGGCGCTCTTCCGGGACGCGGTGGACCCGGGCCCGGCCGGCGGCCTCTTCGACATCCACCAGGCGTTGCAGCGGGACGTCTCCCCGGTGGGCAGCGTCACCCAGGTCGACCTGCTGGCCTCCTCGCTGGACCTCATCGACATCCAGGACAGGCTGCTGTCGCCTGCCGGACCGCCCGCCACCGGCGGCCACAACCCGGTGGAACTGCTGCACCGGCAGATCGAGAAGGTCGCCGACGACTACGACTACATCCTCGTGGACTGCCCGCCGAACCTGAGCGCGCTCACCCTGAACGGGCTGCGGATCTCGCACGGCTATATCGTCCCGACGATCCCGGACGTCATGTCCACGTACGGCATTCCGCATATACGGGCCAGGATCCAGGCGTTCGCCACGAGTGTGGGCCGGGACATCCCCGCCGTCGGCCTGGTCGTCAGCAAATACCGGGCGAACGTCTCGCTGCACCGGCAGACGGCCGACTATCTGGCCCGCTCCGGGAAGGAGACCGGCCTGCGCGTGTTCAGCTCCAGGATCCCGGATTCGACGGAGATCGCGGAGGCGGCGGAGTTCAACGACTGGGGCACCCTGCGGCAGCGGTACGGCTACCACCGGCACTACGACGCCCTGGCCTCCCTCGCGACCGAGTTCATAGCCGCCGTCGAGGACACTGTCCCGTCATCGCGGCCCTCTTCGCCGCCTTCTTCGGGGTCGCCTTCTTCGGGGTTGCGGGACGTGCCTTCGTAGGACATGCCCACGAGCGCAACGGACACATACCCGATCACGCCCGATCACGCCAACCGCGGTAGCTGCCCGCGAACCAGGCGCGCCTGGCCGGCCACGACGCCCCCGATGTCCACGACGTCCACGACAGGCCTGTCGGGCGTCGGCGCGACCCCGGATCGTTCGTCCTGCCTCGACAGCCCCGGAATCAGCCGCTACGGGTGCTTCATCCGCATCATTCTTAAATTCAATGAAACTTTATGACGAAACACTACGAAACATCTCTCCGCCGGCCGTGTCCGCCGGGATGACGCTGTCGGCGTGGGTGGACAAGATGCTGGCCGAGTCGATCTGGACCGTCCGGTTCGCCCGCCAACAGCAGCGCAACGCCGCCCTGGGCGTCACCCCGGACTACCTGGCGGCCGAGTACGCCAGGCTGGAGGACCTGCGGCGTGCGGCAGGGTGAGGTGTGGGCGCGCGCCGACACCTGGTCGAGTCGGTCAACGACACCCTCAAAGGGCAGCCTGACCTGGAACAACACGGCGGCCGGACCTTCGAGGGCGTCGCGATCCGGGTCGCCAGCGGCTACTGGAGATGGCCGCGGCGATCTGGCACAACAACAAGACCGCCGCGCCCGTCACCCGATCACTGATCGCCTACGGCCACTGACCGACCCAACCGTTCGAACCTACTCGTCTAGAGGCTCGTCACCGACGGGTGGTCGGCCGCCAGCTTGGCCCGCAGCGCGTCGATGAGCCCCTGGTCGTACGGCCCGGGGGACCAGTTCTGCTTCTGCAGCTCCTCGGGGATCGGCCGGGGCGAGGTGAGGTCGTCCGTCGCCGGGTTGTAGTCGTCCCGCCACAGGTGCGGGGTCTGGGGAGGAGCGGTGATGGGGAAGGGCAGCTGCTTGATGAGCTGTATCCCGTCCCAGAACGTCCAGTCGCGTTCCACCAGGCCCTCGTCGTTGTAGACCTGGATGGTAATCCCGTCGATGAATGGCTTCACCCCGCCAGTGGGTATGCCCAGGAACAGGTCGCCCTGAAAGTTGGCCTGCCACACCCAGTTGAACACTCCGAGGCGTTCGCCGCCCAGGTAGTCGGTGGCGATGAACTTGTGGGTACCGAAGAGGTCCCGCCTCGACCACAGCGGGAACAGTTTCATCATCCGGTCGTGGCCGACGATGTGCTGGTCCAGGATCGGGTCCTCGAAGATGCCGTCCTTGGCGTAGAAGTCCCGGGTGGCCTCGCCGCTGATGAAGAAGGCGTCAAGCCAGGGCTGGGCCTTTGTGTCGACGAGGTCCATGCGGGCCACCGACTCGGCCCCCTCGGGAACCACACGCAACTGGTCCAGCAGGTCCTTCGCGTACGGCCCCGGCGACCACTCCAGCTTGTCCAGCGCCGGCGGGCAGGGCCGAGGGGCCGTCATCGGGTCGGTTGCCTGATCCCAGCCGTCCCGCCACAGGTGTGGCGTCGCCGGCGGGTTCTTGATCGGGTATGGAAGTTGCCTGATGCACTGGAGGGCGTCCCAGTAGGTCCAGTCCCGTGTCACCTTGCCGTCTTCGTTGTAGACCTGCACGGTGATGCCCTCGATGTAGGGCGTCACCCCGTCGGTCGGCATCCCTAAGAAGTTGTCGTTGAAATTCGCCTGCCACACCCAGGGAAATACGCCGAGCTTCTCGTTTCCGAGATAGCTCGTGGCGATGAACTTGTGAGTGCCGAAAACGTTCCGCATCGACCACAGTGGGAAGAGGCGCATCATCTTCTCGTGGCCGTTGATGTGCTGGTCGAGGACCGGATCGGTGAAGATGCCGTCGGGAGCGTAGAAGTCCCGGGTGGCCTCCCCGCTGGTGAAGAAGGCGTCCAGCCATGCCTGCGCGTATTCCAGATTCACGCCACATCACTCCCCGTGTCGTTGTCGTGAAAACGGGCTCAATCTAACTCGCGTCACTGCCGAGCGCAAGGGAGTGCGGGCGGGACGGTAACCCGGATGCACCGCTGTTTATGCTTGCCCGTTGGGGTTCCTGAACGCGAAAACGCCCTTTGAACTGGGGGAACGAGAGCTCTCCGGGCTTCCGCCCGCCGGGTCGAGAGGGCATTTCCGACGTGCGATTGTCGCACGCGGTGTCGAGGACGCGCGACCGCGTGAGTGGGATGCCTTCCTGGGCGGCGCGAGGGCCGGGGAGTTCGAGCGGCTGTAGCAGGCGCTGTGACTTCGCAGGCGCCGTGATCTCGTGAGTTCCGGGACGTCCGCCTTGTCTGGCTCTCGGCGACGGTGACGAAGGCCCGCCCCCGCGCACGTCCGGGGCTGCGTGCGCCAGGACGGGCGGCCGGGCATCAGCGAAGGGCTTCGGCGATGCGCTGCCGCATTGTTGCGTCGCCGAGACTGTCGATGTTGCGCCAGGTCGCGTCGGTGGCCTCCTCGGTCTGAAGCTGGCCAGTGCCGGTAGTGGCGTGGAAGAGGAACCGGAAGTCGATGTGCCGGTGCTCCGGCTCGCCCTTGGCGTCGTTGGCGGGGATGGGGTGAACGTCGATGTGGATCGGCCGATCGTCGGCTGATGTGACGGTGTCGGTGGGGATGCCGGTTTCCTCGGCGAGTTCGCGCAGCGCCGCGTCCAACAGGGTCTCGTCCGAGATCTCCAGATGGCCGCCGGGCAGGAGCCAGGCGCCGAGCGCTCGGTCGTGGTGCTGACCCGGAGGGTGCCGGCCGCCATGTACGGTGACCGGCACCAGGTCCTGCTGCGGAGAAACGCTGGGGTGCGGAAACTCAGGGCAGGGTGAGCCGGGCTACCTGGGGGTCGTGGTCGCTTTGTTGGGTGGCGAACTCGGAGTTCACGTGGACCACGTCGTAGCTGTGCTCGGCGCCGGCCAGCGCGGCGGAGAGCAGGATGTGGTCGAGGACCTGCGAGTTTCCGTCGTAGACGTAGGTGTAGCGTTCGGCGTCGGCCAGGGTGGCCGGTAGGTCGGTCAGGCCGGCGCTGGTCAGGGTCTGCACCGGCGCCGAGTAGGGGAAGTCGTTCAGGTCGCCGGCCACCACGATCCGTGCCTGGCTGTCGATCGCCAGGATCGACTGGACGAAGTTCCGCACCACCGTCGCCTGCTGGTTGCGCTGCGCCTCGCTGGTGAGGGTCGGTGGCTGGTAGCGGCCGAATAGCGGGTCGTCACCGCCCTTGGAGTTCCAGTGGTTGGCGATCACGAACAGTGGCTTCGAGTTGAAGGAGAACTTGCCGACCAGCGGTTTGCGGCTGGCGTTGAAGGCCGAGTTGGCCGGGTCGATCCGGCCGGGGTTGACGCTGAGGCTGACCCGGTCGGCGGGGTTGCCGCTGTCGGAGACGGCCACCGCGGTGGTGGAGCCGCCGGGTGTGCCGGGGGCGAAGGTGAGCCCGATGTCGGTGCGGAAGAGGAAGCCGACGCGGATGTTGCCGCCGGGCTCGCCGCCGTCCTGATCGTCCACCGGGTTGATCTGCTGGTAGGTGTAGGTCGGCCCGCCCGCGGCACCGATCGCGCTGATCAGCCTGGTCCAGGTCTGGTCGGCGGCCACCACCGAGCTGTTGGTCGCCCCGTCGTTGTCCTGGACCTCCTCGACGGTGATGATCCCCGGCGCGGCCAGGTTGGTCACGATCTGGTGCGCCAGCCCGTCGAACTTGCTCTGTGGGTCGGACGGGTCGAGGTTCTCCACGTTGAACGTGGCGACCGAGATCTGCCCGGCGCCCGGCCCGCCGGTGCTCTCCGGGGCGAGCCCGCCCGCCACTCGGCTGATCGCGCTGGTCAGCAGCAGTTTGAAGTTGCCGAAGGAGTGGTCGAGGACGCCGACCGCCGGGCCAGAGAGGTGGTCGCCCACGTTCACCCCGGCGGGTGTGGAGCCGAC
>NZ_JWIO01000027.1:72678-80975 GCF_001017755.1 Protofrankia coriariae | reverse complement strand
CCCCGGCGGGTGTGGAGCCGACCAGCGCGCCGTCGTCCAGGATGATCCGTTCCGGGTTGGCGTCGGTCTGGCGTGTCACGATGCCGCCGCGGGTGGTGCGCACGGACGCGTTCGCGCCGTTGTCACCGAGCACCGGGATCTCGTTGTAGCTGTTGGCCGGGCCCACCGCCACCGGGTTGTTCACCTGGACGCGCATGCCCTCCAGGGACTCGTAGAAGTCGATGCCGTCGGTGGCGGGGTCGAAGGTGCCCGAGGTCTCGACGCTGCCCGTGGCGTCGTTGTCGATCACCGTGGTCGGTGGTATCCGGCCGCCGGTGCCGATGACGGTCGCTGCCGGGACGGCCCTGCTCCCCAGCACGGAGACGGACGGCGAGGTGATCTCCGTGGTGGTCAGGTTCGTGGTGCCCGACCCGCCCGGCCGGTACTCCGTGACGGTTCCGCCGACCGCGACCTCCTGGCCGACGGTGACCGTAGGTGCGCTGGACGTGTACACGAACAGGCCTTCGGAGGTGTCGTCGTCCGCGTCCGGGCACGGGTCCTGGTACCAGAAGCCGCTGCCCGTCACCGCGGTGACCACACCGCGCACGTCGGACACCGACTGGCCGCTTCGCGGGGAGATGTGCGCGCTGCCCTGGACGTCACGGATGCGGGTGGTGTAACCGGCGCAGTCGCTACCCCCGCCCCCGCCGGCCTGGGAGTTCTGCGGGCTGGGGCTGGCCCTGGCGAAGTCGCTCGCGTTGTTGTCGCTGTCAGCGGCCGGGTTCGATCTGGTCGCCGAGGTGGTGTTGGACAGGCTCGGGGCCGGCGAGGCCTCGTAGTCGTTCGCGCTGCCGTAGCCGACGAAGTCCTTCACGCCCGGCGCGGTGTCGCAGTTGCCGCCGCAGGTCAGGGCGGTGGTGCTGGTGACGAGCGCGACCTTGCCGGACGTGGCCGACAGGTTCGTCGTGCCGGTCGCGTCCGGGGTGGGCAGTGCGGCGCCCTGGCTGCCGCCGGAGGCGAGCCGGACCAGATACCTGGCGCCGGGCTGGATCGTGCCGGACAGCGCGGTGGCAAGGTAGTTGGTGCCGGCCGCGGAGGCGTACTGTGCGGACCAGCCGGCAACGCTGACCGCCGTGGTGCCGCGGTTGTACAGCTCTACGAAGTCGTTGCGGTACGTCGCACCGCTGTTACCGCCGCCGCCGTAGACCTCGCTGATCACCACGTCGGGCGAGGCCGGGAAGGCCGGGGTCGCGACGATCCCGGTGAGGCTGAGGCCACCGGCCAGGGCCACGGCGAGTACAGGCGGCAGCATGCGCCGCACGAGGGATCGGCCACGAGGCGAGGGACAAGAATGATCCATGGACGGGCTCCTGACCGACAGCGCGCGGACAGCGACACGAGCCCGTCATCTCTATCGAGCGGACAGCGCCGTTAGAGTCAGCTAAAGGCGACGGTCAGTGAACGGATGCGTGAATTTCTGACGTGACGGTCAGGCCAGCAGCGGGAGCAGGGCGTGGATGTCGGCGAGGGCGCGCAGCTGGTCGGTGAGGTGGGTGCAGGTCGTCGGCCCGGTCATGGAGGAACGCAGCTCGCTGCGCAGCCCGGGCAGGCGCTGGCCGAGCACCCGGTTGACGCTCGTCGCGGCGAGCGGGCACTGCGGGCCCGGCAGGACGCGGGGTGTCGCCTCCGCCGCGTTGATCGTCGCGGTGGCGAGGTCGATCGTGACGTTGACGGCGTACTCGTGCACGATTGCTTCCGAGCCGTCCAGGTCGTGGTAGATGTCCCGGAAGAGCCCGTCCACCACAGCCTCGCCCGGCCGTGGCCCGGGTGCCACGTCGATCCTGCGCCGCCGTCGGATGCTGCCGGGCGGCAGCGGCGGTGCCACGTGCCAGCCCAGCGGATCGCTGTCGTCCTCCAGCCTCGGGGCGTTCGGCCCGCGGCCCAGGAGAGCGGACGGATCCTCGCGGTTGGCGACGTCCAGCCCGCCGCCGGCCACCCAGCCGGCGCAGACGTTGACCGGCGGCATCCTGACGTCGGTGAACGGCACTCCGGCGGTGCGGGCGATCATCGAACCCGAGATCAGCATGACCACGGGCACCTCGTCGAGGAGCAGCCCGAGCAGGGTGCCTCCGGTGGTCAGCTCGGGCACGGCCCGGTCCAGCGCGGTGCGGAAGCCCGATCCGGCCCGGGCGCCCAGCAGCGCGTCACTGCCGGCCACCGCCGGATCGCAGTCGATCGCGGTGACCGTCCGGTCGCCGAAATAGTCGATCGTGACCCGTACACCGGCCTCGGCCACGACCCGCGCGTCGCCGTCCGTTCCCGCCCGCTCCCCGATGGTGCGCAGGTCGCGTGCTCGGCCGACGATCACCACCGGACTTTCGGTGTCGTCCGGGCACAGGACGTCAACTGTGCTGGTACGGCGCACCGAGCAGGGGAGGCGCGGTGGCGTGTCAGTGGTCGGCCCGGTGGGGGAGAGCCACTGGAGAGCAGTCGTCGTCACTCTTCCAAGGGTTGCACTCCGAACCACCGATGGCTCTGTGGCAGCCCGTTCGGAGCAGGGAAGTTGGCAACGTCACGTTCTCCGTGTCGTCTCCGCGGTTGCCGGCCTGTTGCTCGATGGTTCTTCGAACCACCGAGCAGGCCAGGGACCGGGGCTCTCCGGATCCGCCGGGCCCGCCGCCCGCCTGCCGGTCGGTCCGTCAGGTGGACGGCACCGTCTGCGTCGTCCACGAGAAGACGCCCGGCGTGCGTGGGTTGGCGGTGACCCGCAACCACTGCGTGGCGGTGTCGCCGAAGGTCTCCAGCCGGGTCAGGTTGGGTACTCCGGCGTAGGTGGGCTCCACCTCGTAGATGTGCTCGTCGCCGTGCACGAGCAGGACCGGCTTGCCGTATCCGCGCGACCGTTCGGCGATGCGTCGGCGGATCTCGGTGAAGCCCGGGGTCTCGGTGGGCTCGGCCTGCATCAGCAGGAGTACGCCGGGAGCGTGGGTGCGCTCGGCGGTGGCAAAAGCGGTGTCGATCCAGTCGAGCGCGGCGGCCCTGCGTGCCTCGAACTCGGCCAGCCGCAGGTCCGGCCGGTCCCCGCCGGGCAGCTGTGACCACGGTGCCAGGTCGTTCTCGCTGCCGACGACGTGCACGGTGGCGAAGACGATCCGGTTCCGGGTGAAGAGCACGTTTTCGCGGTACTCGCGGTGGCGCTGGTCGGATGCCTGCGTCGCCACCCTCAGCTGGTGACGGCCGAGGGTACGGCCCGGTTCCGGGAAGAACACCCGGCGAACCGCATCCAGGCGCTCGGTGGGCAGGTATCCGCCGGCGGCCGTACGGTGGCAGTCAGTCCATTCGTTGTCGCCGGGTGTCAGCACGAACGGATCGTCGAACGTGCCGAAGAGCTGTACCAGATCGGCGAAGCGGGCGTCGTCACAGGTGGACGAGCCGTTCTTGACGTCGCCGGCATGCAGCACGAAGCGTACGTCCGCATCGGCGTTGACGGTGTCGACCAGGTGCGGGAGGACGGCGCGCTGGGCGTCGCCGTAAGGAGTGTCGCCCAGCAGGGCGAAGGTGACCGCGGGCCTGTCGGGGCCGGCGGGGCCGGGATTGCCGGGCGCGGCGATGGCGGTACCGGCCGGGACGAGTCCCGCGACCGCAATGGTCGCGGCAAGCGCCACTGCTAACAGGTGTCGTCGCATGCGATGACTCTCGACACCTTCGACCACCGGCCGGTGACGACAGTTCAGCCACCGGGCGACGCCTGGTCGACAAGCGCAGTGCGCTGACACCCACGGGCCGCCCGGCACCGGCTCGTGGAAGATACGGGACCGTCTACGACGGCGTCCACCGGAATGACGGAGGGTTGACCTTTTTCACCGGCTTTCCGGTCGGTGCCCGCCGGCTGCCGATTTTCAGAATCAGGAAGGCGATGGATTCGGCGAGATAGAAGACGAAGAGCGCGGCAAGGACGACGCAGCCGGGGACCAGGACGAAGAGAAAACCGGGAAGGGTGACGGCGACGAGCGCGGCGAGCTGCCCGAACCCCGGGCGCCACAGCGTGGACAGCCCCGATTTCCGGACGCCGGCGAGTCGCACCGCCGCCCACATCAGCCACCGCCGTAAGAAGGCCACATCGAGTTCACGCATTGCCCGGCGGAAGATCCCGTCCGCGTCGGCGCGGTCGAAGTCGCCGGCGTCGGCCAGTTTCCACAGCCAGTCGTGCAGGATGGCCGCCTTGGTGTAACGCCCGTATGTGGGTACCAGCCAGGTGAGGAAGCGTGGGACCGACGCGAAGTCGGTCGTAAACCCCGTCGGCACGGTGAAGACCTGTTCTTTTCCCTCGTAGCTGACGGGTTCCAGCAGGCGCCAACGGATGTCGTCGATCTCTTCGACGGCGATCCTGTCACTGAGAAAGGGCATGTGTCCCTCGTCGTTCGTTCCGCGGCGTTGGGGGCGAGGACGGGCAGGCCCCGGACGATAGCCGGAGCCAGGAGGACGACCGGAGCCAGGGGGACGGTTGTGGGATCAGGGGGACGGCCGGAGCCGGGCAGGGGACAGGATCGACTCGTACAGGCGGGCGGTTCGCTCCGCCACGGCCGGCCAGCCGAACTCGGCGACGGCACGGTCCCGGCCCCGCCGGCCCATCACGTCCGCGCGCGCCGGGTCGCCCAGCAGCGTGTTGACGGCTTCGGCGAGCGCCGCGGGGTCCTCGGGCGGGACGAGCAGCCCGGTCACACGATCGTCGACGACCTCGGGGATGCCACCGACCCGGGAGGCGACCACGGCCGTCCCGCAGGCCATGGCCTCGAGGTTGACGATCCCCAGCGGCTCGTACACCGACGGGCAGACGAAGACGGTCGCGTGCGTCAGAAGCTGGATGACCTCGGGTTTGGACAGCATCCCCGGGATCCACACGACGCCCTTGCGGGTGTCGCGCAGCCGGTCGACCTGCGCCGTCACCTCCGCCAGCAGGTCGTCGGTGTCGGGCGCCCCCGCGCAGAGCACGAGCTGGGCCCGCGGGTCGAACCCGGCCGCCGCCTTCAACAGCACCGGCAGGCCCTTCTGCCGGGTGATCCGTCCGACGAACACCACAGACGGCTGCTCCGGGTCGACGCCGTGGCGGGCGAGGACGTCGGTGGCCGGATCCGAGGTGTACTCGTCGGTGTCGATCCCGTTGCCGATGACGTGCACCCGGGCCGGGTCGACCGCCGGATAGGCCGACAGGACGTCCGCCCGCATGCCCCTGCTCACCGCGATGACGGCCGCCGCCGACTCGATGGAGACCCGCTCACACCATGACGACAGCGCGTAGCCGCCGCCGAGCTGTTCGGCCTTCCACGGCCGCAGCGGCTCGAGGGAGTGCGAGGTCATCACGTGCGGGATCCCGTACAGCAGGGACGCGAGGTGTCCGCCGAGGTTGGCGTACCAGGTGTGCGAGTGCACCAGGTCGGCGTCCGCGGCGGCGGCGGTGGCGGACAGGTCGGCCGACACCGTCCGCAGCGCCTCCCCGGCGTCCGCGAGCACCTCCCACGGCCGGTGCGCACGTACCGTGAGGCCGTCCGGGCTCGGGCGGTCGGCGCCCTGGCAGTGCACGGTCAGGTCCACCAGGTGGGCCAGCTCGCGGGCGAGGTACTCGACGTGCACCCCCGCGCCGCCGTAGACCTCCGGTGGGTACTCCCTGGTCAGCAGTGAAACGCGCATGCCCGCCCTTGTGGTTGGTGACCTGTGCATGGTGGCCGGCCGAAGCCTGTGGAGCCGGTCGGGCTCCGGCTCCGGCCGGAACGCTGAACGCCCGCTGTCAGCAGGTGATCGTGACACCCTTCCCGACGACGGTCACGCCCTCCGGGCTCACGGTGAACCCACGGGCGCGGTCGTGCTCCTTGTCCACCCCGACCTCGCAGCCTTCGGGCACGATCACGTTCTTGTCGAGGACGGCGTTACGGACCATGGCCCGCCGTCCGATCACCGTGTTGTGCATGACGACCGCGTTCTCGACATGCGCCCACGAGTTCACCCGCACGCCCGGCGACAGCACCGAGTGGCGCACCAGACCACCAGAGATGATCACGCCGTTGCTGACGATGCTGTTGACGGCCGTGCCGGTCCGGTCCGGGTGCTCGTGGACGAACTTCGCCGGCGGCAGGGACGGGACGTTGGTCAGGATGGGCCAGTTCCGGTTGTACAGGTTGAACACCGGGTCGACCGTGCACAGGTCCATCTGCGCGTCGAAGTAGGAGTCCAGGGTGCCGACGTCACGCCAGTAGCCGTGATCCCGCTCGTTGGCCCCGGGCACGTCGTTGGAGGTGAAGTCGTAGACCTGCGCCACGCCGGCCTTGGCGAGCATCGGGATGATGTTCCCGCCCATGTCGTGGACGCTGGTGTCGTCGTCCGCGTCGGCCCGCAGCGCGTCGATCAGGACGTCCGTCGAGAACACGTAGTTGCCCATGGAGGCGTACGTCTGCTCGGGGCTGTCCGGTAGGCCGGGCGGGTCGGCGGGCTTCTCCAGGAAGGCGTCGATGGTGTAACCGTCCGCGCCGGGGCGGATCACGCCGAACTGTGTGCCGTCGGCCCGCGGGACGCGCAGGCCGGCGACGGTGACGCCGGCTCCGTTGGCCAGGTGCTGGTCGACCATCTGCCGCGGGTCCATCCGGTAGACGTGGTCGGCGCCGAAGACAACCACGATGTCCGGCTGGTCGTCGTAGACGAGGTTGAGGGACTGGTGGATGGCGTCCGCGGATCCGGTGTACCAGCGGGGGCCGAGTCGCTGCTGGGCCGGTACCGGGGTGATGTAGTTGCCGAGCAGGTTGCTCATCCGCCAGGTGGTGGTGATGTGGCGGTCCAGGCTGTGGCTCTTGTACTGGGTGAGCACGCAGATACGCAGGTAGCCCGCGTTGACCAGGTTCGACAGGACGAAGTCGATCAGCCGGTAGAGGCCGCCGAAGGGGACGGCCGGCTTGGCCCGGTCGGCGGTGAGTGGCGCGAGCCGCTTGCCCTCGCCCCCCGCCAGCACGACACCCAGCACTCGTGGTCGTGGTCGTGACATCCCAGACCTCTCAGGGTGACGCCGATGCTTGTAACTGCTTGGTTGCTAATGGTTCAGATAGCACAGTGTGATTGCGGTGAGTGACTGCGCTGTGTCGTCATCGACCGGTCGGGCGCGGCCGCGTTCGGCCGGGCCGACAATGCCGAAGCCTAACAGCGGGTAGTGGAATTCGGGCTCCGGACCGTAAATCCGCGACGACCTGCCACCGCCGGGTTTACCGCCGCCCGGTAGCCGGACCGCCCGGCGGGGCGGACTGCCACCCGGCGCATCACCCTCTGTTTACCGCCGCCCCGGTAGCCGGGCCGCCCCCGGCGCCCGTGACAAGGATCATCCCGCTGGACGCCGGGACACGGGCCTGTTGCCGGCGTCCACCCAGGCGGCCAGGCTGCCCGTGCGCCAGGTCGTCTCAGGTGCCGGGCCGCCCGGCATGTTCCGGCTCTGGCGGCGCCCTGGCCGCCTGCGGACGGTCGCAAGTGGCTGCTGTCGGTTGAAAGGACGGCCGGTTGGAAGCTGGCAGCTGAAAACTGGCAGCTGAAAAGTGGAAAGAAGCTGAAAAATGGAAGAAGGCCTCCCGGTGGCGCGAAAAGCGCTTTTCGCGCCACCGGGAGGCCCGTGCCCCGGTCCTGTTCCGGAGATGCTGCGCGGTGATTACTTTATGCGGCTGGCCTGGTCAGGTCGTAGACGGTCGTGCCGCCGATCGTGGTCGTGGTGAAGGTCTGCTGGACCCATGTGATGATCGCGCTGGTGGTGCCGCCGGAGCCGCCACCGCGGCCCATGCCACCGCTGGCGAGGAAGTAATGGATCTTTCCGGCTTCGACGTACTCCTGGAACTGGGCCAGCGAGGGGGCCGGGTCGGTCCCGTTGAAGCCGCCGATGGCCATCACTGGTGCACGGGCGGCGAGCTGGACGCCGGCGGCGGAGTTGGATCCGATGGTGGCCGCGACCCAGGTGTAGCGCTCGGCGTTCTGGGTGAGCGCGGTCACCAGTTCGGCGTTCGGCGTCCCGGCGTCGAGCAGCCCCCCGAGGCCTCCGCCCCGGCCGAACATCGCCGCACCCTGCTGGCCGAAGCCGCCACCCAGGCCCGTCGTGCCGCCCTGGCCCGCCACACCGCCCTGGCCCGGCACAGCGCCCTGGCCTCCCGTCGCGCCGCCCTGGCCTGTTGTGCCGCCTGGTGGCATCCCCTGCGAGACACCCCCGCCCGGACCATTCATCCGGACGCCGCCGCCGAAGCCTCCGCCGCCGAAACCGCCCCCGCGAGGGCCGCCGCCGAAGCCGCCGGTGGGCCCCG
>NZ_JWIO01000027.1:69234-72673 GCF_001017755.1 Protofrankia coriariae | reverse complement strand
CCGGTGGGCCCCGCCGACGGGAGGGCGCCGGCGTGGGGGGTGGCGGCCGTCTCGACCGCGTAGGCCGCGGGCCCGATCAGCGTCACCAGGATGCCGGCGGCGGCCAGCACCGTCGCGGCGCGACGTGCCGGACGCGCGGGAAGCACCAGCGTGAGGATCAGCGTGACGATCGCCACGGCACCGACAGCGATCACGAGCGCTCGCAGCCACGGCTGCCAGTCGGGCGTCCGGTGCAGCAGGACGTACGACCACGCCGTCGTGGCGGTGACCGCGGCCGCCAGGACCAGGCAGGACCCGAGCCGGTCGCGTTCGCGCCACAGGTGGACGCCGCCGATGCCGACGACGGCCGCGGCCGCCGGCGCGAGCGCGATCGTGTAGTAGGGGTGGATGATCCCTTTGGCGAGGCTCAGGGTGACGCCGGTGACGACCAGCCAGCCGCCCCAGAGCAGCAGCGCGGCCCTGGTCCGGTCGGTGCGTGGGGCGCGCCCGCGCATCGCGATCACGGCCACCATGATGATCAGTGCCGCGGGGATGAGCCAGGAGATCTGCCCGCCCATCTCCGTGTTGAACATCCTGGTCAGGCCGGTCTCCCCCCAGCGGCCGCCGGTGCCGCCGCCTCCGCCGACGCTGCCGGCCTCGTTGCCGTTGAGCCGTCCGAAGCCGTTGTAGCCGAAGATGAGGTTGAGGATGCTGTTGTTCTGCGAGCCGCCGACGTAGGGCCGGGAGCCCTTCGGCCACAGCTCCACGGCCGCCACCCACCAGCCGGCGGCGACGAACATCGCCACCCCGGACAGCAACAGCCGACCGATCCTGCGCCGCAGCGATATCGGCGCGGCCAGCAGGTAGGTGGCCGCGAAGACCGGCACGACCAGGAACGCCTGTATCATCTTCGCGAGGAAGCCGAACCCGACGAAGACCCCCGCCCAGACCAGCCATCTGGCGCTGCCCGTCTCCGCCGCCCGGACGGTCGCGTAGGCGCCGAGGAGCAGCAGCAGGACGAGCAGCGCGTCGGGGTTGTTGAACCGGAACATCAGCACCGCGGCCGGTGTCAGCGCGAACACGGCCGCGGACAGCAGCGCCGCGGCCGGGGAGAACCAGCGCCGGACGGTCACGTACAGCACCCCGACGGCGGCGACACCTTCCAGCGCCTGCGGGACGAGCACGCTCCACGAGCTCAGCCCGAAGATACGCACCGAGATGTCCATCACCCACAGTGATGCCGGTGGCTTGTCCACGGTGATGAAGTTCGCGGCGTCCGAGGAGCCGAAGAAGAACGCCGTCAGGTTCGACGACCCTGCCTGGACGGCGGCGCTGTAGAAACTGTTCGCCCAGCCGGAGGCGCCGAGCCCCCAGATGTAGAGCACGGCCGTCCCGGCCAGCAGGGCGAGCAGCGCGAGACGCACCCATGCCGGATCGCTCTCCCGGCCGCGCAGGAGGCTTCGCGCCCACCGGCCCCCCGCCCGGGAACCGGCGCCGGGGCGGCCGGGTGCCGCGGCCGGGGCGGGCGGAATGCCCGCCCGCTCGGGAACGGTCGTGGTCATGGCCGGATCCTCGCCGTCGGTCCGGGCTGCTGTCGAAGGTCGAGAGTCACCGTCATGGGACCTGATAGTGGGGTTTCAGCCTGACGCTGACCTGATGCGAGCCTGGGAGCCGACTGAGAGCCTGTCCAGGTCTGCCCAGGTCAGTCTGCTCAGTTCCAGGCGGCCGATTCATGACACCGGGAGCGCTGCTCGAGCTCGTCGGGAAGATGCCTCTGCTGACACCGTACGTGTCGGCTCCGTCGTCGACCTGGATGATGACGGGTGCGTCGCTGTCAACCGCGGCCTGCCAGCGTTCGGGTTCTTCGGCCCGATTCAGCGGAACCATCCATGAGCCCTCACCGTTCACCCAGATCACATCAGGAATGAAATCGGCTCTGCTTACACCTTCCCCGTGCCGTTGCATACCGAACACCTCTTCTTCTTTCGGGAAACCGCCGCGCAACGCCAGCTCGACGTAGTCCCGCAGATCGGGCGGGTCGGGTGGTGCCCGCAGCGGCAGACTGCCGAGATTCCGCAACGTCTGATGCAAAGATTCCACACCCCTCAGTACCAACTTCACGTAACCGCGAGTGCAAAGATTCCCACCCGCTCCCTCCTGCCATGGGTGATCCGCCATACGCGAAGAAAATCGGTAGCGGGTCACAGTGGTCGGTAGGCATCCCGGCGGTGCTCGACGCGGAGGACGACGACTTCGTGCTTGTCATCATTGATCCGATAGAGGATGCGATAGGTGCCTCGGCGGGCCGCCCACATTCCTTCGAGATCGAAGCGCAGGGGCTTGCCTGTTCTGTGCGGAGCTTCAGCCAGGACGGTGGTGAGAAACTCCACTCTGCTCCCCGTTCCTGGCAACGGTCGTGGGCCCCTCCGTGACCGTCCGCATCCGATCGATACCGTGACCGGTGAGGGCTGCCACCGTGGCGATTCACGGTGCCTGTAGGCGTGAACAGGTCGCGAGCGCATGGATGCCGTTGGTGATCAACCTGCCGAAAGATTCTTCGGCCGCCGTCTCGGGGCCGATGCGGATCGGGACTCCGGAGCCCCGCGAGCCGCCGAAGCTTGCGTCCTGGAAACGGTGGTTCGCTGGGAACTTGACGAGCTCGTGCGGACATTACGAGGTATGAGAGCGATCGATGACGCCTGAGCCGGCTGATGACGGTGAGCTGCTTGCGCGGGCCCGGTCCGGGGACGGGACGGCGTTCGGGCTTTTGTTCCGCGCGCACTCCAGTGCCGTCTACACCTACTGCTTCCGCCGGCTCGGTTCGTGGAGCGGCGCGGAGGACGCGACGTCCGTGGTCTTCCTGGAGGCGTGGCGGCGGCGGGCCGACNNNGGCGTGGCGGCGGCGGGCCGACGCGGTCGCTCTCTCCGGCTCGTTGCGCCCGTGGCTGCTCGGGGTGGCGACGAACGTGGTGCGTAACCAGACGCGGGCCGCCCGTCGTTACGACGCGGCGCTGTACCGGCTGCCGCCCGCGGAGGTGGAGCCCGATCCCGCCGACGAGGTGGTGGCGCGGCTCGACGACGAGCAACGGATGCGGGACATTCTGCGCGAGCTCGCGGTCCTGAACCGTGGTGAGCGGGATGTCGTCGCCCTGGTGGCGATGGCCGGTCTGAGTTATGCGGAAGCCGCGGTCGCTCTGGGCGTTCCGGTGGGAACGGTCCGGTCGCGGCTGGCCCGTGCCCGTGCCCGGCTCGCGAAGACCCGGGCCGCGGGGACGGGCGCGGTTCAGGAATCCATTGATCCGGCGATACCGGTCACAGGCCGACACGGTCGGGAAGGGGCGTGACATGTCCGATCTGGATTTTCCGCGGCTTCCGCCGCAACGGGCCATCCCGGCGGATCGTCTGGCACAGCGCCAGGAACTGCTCGAACGCCACGTCGTGGCGGCTTCCGAGCCGGCCC
>NZ_JWIO01000027.1:60693-69224 GCF_001017755.1 Protofrankia coriariae | reverse complement strand
CGGCTTCCGAGCCGGCCCGGAGGCCGTGGTGGCGGCGAAAGCTGATAGTCGTTCCGGCCGTGGCCGTGGTGGCTGTTCTTGGGACGGCCGCCGGCCGAGAACTGCTTCCCGGTGATGTGGCGACCCAGGCCACGACGGTGTCATGTTATAAGACGGTGAGTCTTCACGGTGACACGGACATTGTCGGCGGCGGGGTGACGGACCCAGTAGAATCCTGCCGGCAGGTGTGGCGGTCCATTGGAATGAACGTACCGTCGGAACTCGCCGCCTGCCTTACCTCGGGTGGGGCCATCGCGGTGTTTCCGTCGAAGAAAGCCTGCCGCGCGCTGGGGCTGCGTCCTTTTACGGGCCTGTCTGATTCCGCGCGCAGATTCGCGGCTTTCCAGAACGACGTGGTAACCGCCGTGCGGGCAGATCACTGCCGCCCCCGCGGCGAGATCATCGAAATGGTCCGGCAGAAGTTGGATACCTACGGCCTGCAGTCCTGGCGGATCGACGACAGCGGCTTCGGTCAGCCGTGGGCCGTGGGCCGGCCCTGCGCCAGCCTTTCCTTCAACCACGACCAGTCGATCGTGATCATAGTTCCGAACACGGAATGATACTGACAGATGCGGTGACCGTCTCGACACGAGAGAGGTCACCGCATCTGTCCGGTAATCTGCTTTACGGTATTCTGACGGCCGAGACGCGGCCGCTCCAAGCGTTGGAGAGCATCGCTTCCCAGAAGAGATCAGTCGACGAAGATGTCGGTGCGGGCTGAGACGCGTTGGGTGCCGAAGGCTACCGGGGACGCGTTGACGACGAGCGGCGGGCCACCGCGGCCGGGACCACCGNGGCGGGCCGCCGTGCCCGTGCCCGTGCCCATGGCCGTCCCCGGGACCGCCGCCGGTGCCTGGGCCGGTTGGGGGACCACCGCGTCCGGTATCCGGGGTGGCNGGCCCGCCGTGCCCTGCGGGCGGGCCGGCTGGAGGGCCGCTGTGTTCGGCGGGCGGGCCGGCCGGGGGGCCGCCGTGCTCGCCGGGGGCGCCGGGGGCACCGTGTTCGGCGGCCAGGTCGGGTGGGGGGCCGCCGGGGCGGGCGAACAGCAGTTTGGCCTGCCTGGCCTGCATCTGGGTGACCGTTTCCACGACCGGCCGCCGCTGTTGTTCGAACTGGCCGAGCGTGTCGCGGTCGAAGCTGCCGGCGGCCAGCGCCGAGACGAGGATCGGGTGCGCGAGTGCCGCGTCCTGGATGGCGAGGTTGATCCCCTGGCCGCCGATGGGGCCGTGCGTGTGCGCCGCATCCCCGATGAGCAGCAGACCGTCCCGGGCCCAGGTGTCGGCGAAACCGGCGAACACGTCCAGCACCGCGAGGTCACCAGGCACGTTGATGTACTTGGTGATCAGGTCGGCGTAGCGGGGAACGGACTGGCGGATCTGTTCCTTGATGTGTTCGATCCCGTGCTGGGCCAGCGACCGGTAGCTGCGCCGCGGGAGCGTCCAGCCCAGTTGGAGGCTGTCGGGGTAGGCGTCGTAGACGATGATCGGGTTGCCGTCGCCCTGGAAGACCGTCACCTCGGGGCCGTGTCGTTGTGGGGCGGGCAGTTTGAACCACACCATGTCGTAGTCGAAGGCGTCGATCTTGGTGAATGTGATGTCGGCCAGCCGCCGGGTCTTCGAGTGCCGCCCGTCCGCGGCTATCACGCACCGGGCGTTGATCCGCTGTTCGGTGTCGCCGTCCGGCAGGGTGACGCCGACGACGCGCTCGCCGTCCAGGAGCAGCCCGCTCGGTGACCGGCCGTCGAGATACTCGAAGCGGTCGTACTGTTTGCAGGCGTCGAAGAGTTCTTCCAGGACGTTCGGCTGCGGGATGCTGAGGAAGTGGTTGTACGGCGGTTCGATCTGGTCGTACTCGGCCTGGAACAGGGGGCGTCCGCCGGAGACGATACGGAAGCGCGAGCACTCGTAGTGGCCCCGTTTGCGGGCGCCGTCGAGAACACCCAGCTGGTCCAGTATCAGCGCGCCTCCGGGCTGGAGGATCTCGCCGCGGTATTCGCGGTCGAACGACGTCGCCCGTTCGACGAGAACGACCCGGGCGCCGGATCGCACCAGCAGCAGCGACAGGCTGAGCCCGGCCGGGCCGGCGCCGATGACGCAGAAATCTGTCTCCATGATGAAAGCTGCTCCCGTTTGGTCAGACCAGGGCGGCGGTGAGGTCGTGGATGACCGCGACGACGTCGGTGGGCGTCGGCTGGGCGGCGTTCTCGGCGGAGAGCGCCGCCGCCCTGTCCCGGTACGAGGGGGTGTCGAGCAGGTCGCGGCAGGCCGCGACGACCGACTTGGCCGTGACGCCTTCCCCCAGCAGCTGCCGGCCCGCGCCGGCGGCGCTGATGCGCGCGGCGTTGTCGAACTGGTCCGCGAACCGCGGCAGCGCGAGCTGCGGCAGGCCCGCCGTCACCGCGGNNCGGCAGGCCCGCCGTCACCGCGGTCAGCGTCGCCCCGGAGCGCCCGTGGTGGACGACAAGGTCACTGGTGGGTGCGACCAGGTGCAGCGGGAGCAGGCCGGTGGGGGCGCCGGCCGGCAGCGGCAGCGTCCAGCCGGGGCTGATCGGATCCTCCAGGCCGGCCACGACCTCGATGCCGAGGCCGTGCAGGACGGCGGCGACCTCCGCCAGCGTTTCCGCGAGGTCCCGGAAGGCGGCCCTGACCAGGCTGCTGCCGACGGCCAGGGTGACCCGGGGCCGCTCCGTCCGCCCGAGGATCCACTCGGGCAGCGCGGCGGCTCCGCTGTAGGGGACGTAGCGGATGTGCCGGTCGCGGGATCCGGGCGGGTCCGCGGGCCGCAGGCTCGGCGGGCACGGGTGCAGGCGCAGCGCGGGTTCGGGCAGGTCCGTCAGGCCCAGGCCGGCGAGTTCCGGCGTGAGTTCGTCGCGGGCGGGCGGCCGGGCCTCGGGCATCGTCGTCACACCCCAGCCGTGTTCGACCCAGGGCAGGCCGTGCGTCTCGGCGGCGAGCTGGCCCGCGTGCTCGGTCGGTTCGCTGATGATGACGTCCGGGCGCCAGCGCTCCACCAGTTCCAGCGTGTACGGCAGGGTGGCGGCGGTCAGGCGCCCCCAGGCCCGGCCGGTGCCCTCGTTGCGTTCCGCGGCGTTTGTCGCGGGCGGCACCGGCCGGCCGTCCCGGTCCCTGGTCATGATTGTGAGGAAGTCGACCGACGGCGCGGTCGCCCCCGCCGGCAGCGCGGCCTCGGTGATGGCGCCGGTGAAGTTCGCCGGCGCGGCGACCAGGACGTCGTCGCCGGCCGCCCGCAGCGCGTGCGCGAGCGGAACCAGCGGAAAGAGATGACCGTGGACCGGAGAAGTGGTGAAGAGCACTCGCACGAATTGCTCCTTACGGGTGTGACAGGTATGGGGACACGGCCCGCGACGGTCGTCCCGGGCCGGAATCCCGTTTCAGGCGGTGAACGCCGGGTCGCGGTCACTGGTATCCGGCTGGAGTGTGCGAGTACTTCCCGGCAGACTGACGCCGAGCCCGCCGGAATGCGTTCCCCCCGTGCCCACACCGAGTTGGCGCAGCAGGCCGCGGTCGTCACGGATGGCGTCGTGCTCGACCACCGTGCCGTCCAATATGCGGAACCAGTGGATGTGCCGCCAGGTGACCCGCTGGCCGGTCGCCCGCACACCCATGATCACGTCTTGTACCTCGCCCTCGACCGCCAGTTTCGCCACGACGTTCTCGGTGTCCGCGACGATGCTCTCGACCGTCCAGGTCGCGGTCGGGAAGGCGCGCAGCACGACCGCCAGGGTCTGGGCCAGCCCGTCGCGCCCCGGGGGGCTGCCTGGCTGGAGCCGGTGGTTGACCATGTCCGGCGCGAAGGCCGACACGGCGGCGTCGACGTCCCCGCGCTCCAGCGACCGGAAGTGCTCGAGAATCGTTCTCCGGTTGGCCTCGACCTGCCTGTCGACAGCGGATTCCGCTCTTTCCGGAGAAATTTCCGAGTCTTCTTTCTCGACATGCAGGACGATTTCTGAGACTTCCATTCTCGCGCTTTCCCGAAGTTCGCGCAGGGGTGCGGTCAGGACGTCCTGTTCCGGGCTTCGCTCGAATTTCTGGAATGCTTCCGGGCTGTCCCAGTCGCTGGTGATCACAAATTCGCGGGGGCCGGTGCGCAGGAGACTCTGGCGCAGGTTGCCCGGCGCCTGGCGGACCACCGAGGCGATCTTCTCCCAGGCGTCGACGAAGTCCTGTTCCCGGTCGGGACGGACGAGCATGCGCAGCGTCGCTCTGATCATCGGATTCCTCCGTCCGTGGTCGCGGGGTCGACGGCCCGCAGGATCAGCGAGCTGTTGAAGCCGCCGTAGCCGCGGGCGTTGACCATGGCGACTCGCACCGGGGCCTCGCGCGGCACCCGGACGAGGTCGAGGCGGTACTCCGGTGCCGGGTCGTCGAGGTTGCCCACCGCCGGGATCACCCCGTCGCGGATGGACAGCACGGCGTTGACGGCGGCCAGCGCCGAGCCGCCCGCGCTCATCCGCCCGGTCAGCCCCTGGGGGGCGGTGACCGGGACGCGTTCGGCGTGCGCGCCGAACGCGGCATGGATCGCGCGTGCCTCGACCTCGTCGAGGTCACGGGAGCCCGCGCCGTCCGCGAAGATCACATCGACGTCGGCCGGGGTGAGCCGCGCGTCGGCGAGCGCCCGGCGCATGGCCTCGGCGTACCAGCGCGGATCCGGCGTCGGGTCGCGGTGGTGGTACGCGTCGTGGGTCGCCGCGTACCCGGCGATCTCGGCGTACACCCCTGGCGCGCCGCGGGCCGCCGCGGACGCCGGGTCCTCCACGACGAGCGTCGCGCCGCCCTCGGCGGGCACATGGCCGCCCGCGTCACGGTCGAACGGCTTGTAGCCGCCGCGTGGCTCACGGCTGGTGGACAGGCGTCCGCTCGTGGTCTGGCAGGTCAGCGCGTAGGGGGTGAGGCCGGCTTCGGCGCCGCCGGCGAGCACCACCGGCGTTCCGCGGCGGATGGTCCGCCGCGCCTGCGCCAGGCTGTCGAGACCGCCGGCGTCGTCGGAGACCACGACCCCGGACGGCCCCTTGATTCCGTGCTGGATGGAGGTCTGGCCGGTGGTTGCCGCGTAGAACCAGGCGATGGACTGGTACACGCTCACGGCCTGGCGGCCCCGGCTCCACAGCCGCTGGATCTCCCGCTGGCCGAAGTCGTTACCGCCGGATCCGGCCCCGAACACCACCGAGGTCGCGTACGGGTCGTACGCCGCCGGGTTATAGGCGGCGTCGGTCAGCGCGAACCCGGTCGCGGCCATGCCCAGCCATGTCCACCGGTCGGTCTGCAGGATGATCCGGCCGCCGATGTGGTCGGCGGGGTCGAAGCCGGTCACCTCACCGGCGAGCGTGGTGGCGTACCGGCTGGCGTCGAAGCTGGTGATCGGCCCCACCCGCAGCTCGCCGCGCAGCGTGGAACGCCAGTGCTCCTCGGTCCCGATGCCGCTGGGGGTGACCGCTCCGATGCCGGTGATGACAGGACGCAGCCCGGCGCGGGTGGCGCTCACCGGTCACCTCGTCCGCGGTCGAGCACGATGGCCGACTGGAACCCACCGAAGCCGCTGCCGACCGACAGCGCCACGTCGACGTCGTGCTCGCGGGCGATGTTCGGCACGTAGTCCAGGTCACACTCGGGGTCCCGGCTGGACCAGTTGGCCGTGGGCGGGACGACCCGGTTCTCGATCGCCAGGGCACAGGCCACGATCTCGATGGCGCCGATCGCCCCGAGGGAGTGGCCGACCATGGATTTGATCGAGCTCACCGGGACGTCGTAGGCGTGCTGCCCGAGCGACTTCTTGAACGCGGCCGTCTCGTGGCGGTCGTTCTGCTTGGTCCCGGAGCCGTGCGCGTTGACGTAGCCGATCCTGGTCGGGTCGGTACGGCCCTGCCGCAGGGCGTCCGAGATCGCTTCGGCCATGTCGAGCCCGTCGGCCTTCAGACCGGTCATGTGGAAGGCGTTCGAGCGGGCGGCATAGCCGGTGATCTCGCAGTACACGTGCGCGCCCCGGGCCCGGGCGTGCTCGAGATCCTCCAGGATGAGCACGGCGGAGCCCTCACCCATGACGAACCCGTCCCGGCTGGCGTCGAACGGTCGGGAGGCGTGCTCGGGATCGTCGTTGCGGGCCGACGTCGCGCGGATCGCGTCGAAGCAGGCGATGGAGATCGGGGACAGCGGCGCGTCCGTCGCCCCCGCGATCACGATGTCGGCCTCGCCGTCGGCGATGAGCTGGTGGCCGTACCCGACCGCGTCGATCCCGGAGGTGCAGCCCGTCGAGACCACGTGCGCCGGGCCGTGGGCGGAGAAACGGCAGGCCACCTCGGTGGCCAGACAGCTTGGAACCAGAGCGTGATAAAGGAACGACGAGGCGTAGACGGGATCGACGAGCCAGTCGCGTCCGCTGTCGCTGGCGACGACGTACTCGTCCTCCAGACGGGTGGTCGCGCCGACCGCGCTGCCCATGCTGACGGCCACCACCGGGCCACCGCCGTCGGCACCGTCGGCGCTGTCGGCGCCGTCCCGGCCGAGATCCAGACCGCTGTCGGCCACGGCCTCGGTCGCGGCCGCGAGGGCGAACTGCACGAAGCGGTCGTTGCGGGCGATCTCCTGCGGGGTCAGGCCAGCAGCGGCCGGGTCGAAGTCGCATTCGGCGGCTATCTGCGAGCGGAACTGCGTCGGGTCGAAGAACGACAGACGCCTGGTCGCCGTCCGGCCCTCGGTCAGCAGATCCCAGAACTCCTTGCGGACAGTGCCTCCTGGCGCGACCACGCCGATGCCGGTTATGGCCGTCCTTCTCACTTCCGGCTCCTTCACGGGGCGTTTCTCACGGGTGTTCCATAGCGGGTGTTTCGGGGCTGGGTCAGGGCTGGGGGAGCGGTTCGGTGTCGACGTGGCCGAGGTCCGGCCGCGGTGCCAGCGGGCTGAGATGAAAGACGAGGAAGGCGGTCTCGTCGCCGTCGTTGACGATCCGGTGGCGGGTGCCGATCGGGATGAGCAACCCGTGCTCGGCGGGGAGCGCGGTGTGTTCGCCGTCGAGCCGCGCGACGACCTGCCCGGACACGCAGTACAGGAACTCCTCGGAGTACGGGTGCCAGTGTTCGCTGACGAACTCGCCGGGCCGCAGCGTCAGCGTGCCGAGGAAGCCGGACTTGGCGCCCACCGTCGCGGGGGACAGCAGCGTGCGGATGTCGCCACCGCGGCGGCGGTTGGCCGGGACGTCATGGATGGAGAGCACCTTCGGCGTCACGGCCGGGTTGTCGGTCGTCAGGGTCATCGCTTCTCCTTGAGTGCGTCGCGGACCTCCCGGAGCCGCCTGATCGGCTTCCGGGACGGGATCCGATGGGCCCGGCGCTGCGCGCGGGATTCACAACAGACGCCAGGCCCTGATCGGAGCTGATCAGACCTGCTGAGGAAGGGCCTTCGCGTGCTGGGCGGCCCGCTCGACCTTCTCCCGGATGACGCCCATCTCCCGTCGGGTGTTGTTGTTAATGTTGTTGGTCATCCACTCGTCGTCGACCGGCGCGTCCGGGCGCATGTGGAAGTCCTGCACCCAGCGCATCCTGGTGCCGGCGCCTTCGGGTTCGTAGGTCCACTCGATGTTCATGAACTCGAAGGGGCCTGGTTCGACCCGGCGTGCCCGGACGCGGTGCTTCTCCGGATCCAGTGTCCGTTCCGAGACCCAGCTCCAGACCTTTCCGTTCGCGTCCGGGTGCATCGTCAGACGGAACCTGAAGGTCTGGTTCTGGTGCTCGAGAATCTCCACCGCGGCGTATTCGGTGAAAAGATTCGGCCAGTCCTCGAGATTGTTTGTGATCGTCCAGACCAGATCGATGTCGGCGTCGATCCAGATCGAGTTCTCCGTGTGCCCGGCCATGGCTCTCCGTTTGCTTGACGATGTTCCGGTCGAGAAAGCTGTCGGCGCTGGTTCAGCCAGCCTGCTCGGCGTACGCGCGCGCGCCGACTCCGGGCAGGTGCGCCACCACGGTCCCGGTGGCCGCGGAGAAGCTGGTGCGCAGCGCGTGCAGCCGCTTCCGGTGCTCCAAGTGCTCGGGATTGCGCTGGAACTCCTGGTACGCCTGCTCGTTGGCCCACTCGCCGAATATGTAGTAGGTGCTGGGATCGTCCGTGGAACGGACCAGCCAGGCGCCGAGATTTCCCGGTTGTTTGGCGGCGTCCGGAGCGACCTGCAGCCAGGTCTCCTCGAACTCGCGTTCCCGGCCGGGTATGATCTGCTGCGTAAGAACGATCCGGAAAGTGCTGGAAGCACTCATCGGGTATCTCCGTTCGGATGTCTGTGGTCAGGTTCGGGCCAGCGCGGGACACGGCCCGTGGCGCCATCGCTGATATGTCTGAACCGGCTCGTCATCCGGGTACACGTGCCAGCGGACGGCGAAGAACCACAGATGGTCGACTTCGCCCGTTCGACGGCTTCTGGATGCCCCCTTCGCTGGACGTCCCTCCGCACCGGATCCGGGGTCGGAGCCCGCCGGATCCGGCGGG
>NZ_JWIO01000027.1:30869-60685 GCF_001017755.1 Protofrankia coriariae | reverse complement strand
CCCGCCGGATCCGGCGGGAGCTCCGAGCCGACAGGGCCCACGTACGATCGTGTCGTCCTCGGCCCTGGAGCGTCGGTCAGACGGTCGCCAGGTGTCCGGTCCCGGTCGGGGACGGACATCGTGTGCGCGGACGGCTGTCGGCACAACCGCGCGTTCCCCCTGGTTGCATGATTCTCGCTGTCCGGTCGTGAATTCCTGTCGGATACGGAGTGAATTCCTGTCGGATACGAGACGGAGCCGCCGGTCCGGTCGACAGCCTATGCGACGCCGGCTCTGGCGGTGCTGTTGATGGTGGTGAGGATTTCGGCGAGAGTGTAGTCCTCGGGCGGCTCCGCCGGCAGTTCGACGCCGAAGGTGTCGAGGACGACGGTCTGCAGGTGCAGGTAGGCCAGTGAGTCCACCCCGACCTCGGCGAACGTGACGCCAAGATGGTCGGGCCGCTCGTCGGCGACGAGTACCGTGCGTTCCACGAGGAAGTCGAGCAGTTGGTCAGCGGTCCACTGATCCGCCATGGTTCTCTCCTTCGTCATGGTGATCCGGTTTCACCGGGTGCCGATCCGCGACCCATGAATAGAAGTTCCGGGCGATCGCGTCGCGTGGGCTGCGCCAGGTGTCCGGATCGTACGCGGTGATGTGTCTGGCGAGTTTCGTGTTGACGTCGACGAACAATGGGTGCTCGCGTACGGCGGGCAGGGCGGGCGCCACGTCGTCGGTCGCCTCGATCAGATGAAAGTAAAGTCCGTGAAAACTGAAGAGATCACGCCGGACGACGCCCAGCAGGTGTGGCAGCTCCCCGTCGTCCGATTCTCGGAAGATATCGGCGACGGGGGGTTCGTCGTCAGCACTGACACGAGCCACGATGAGAGTACGGTGCGTCATTCGACGGCCCTGTTCCGGGCCGCCGGAAGCCGGCCGGAGAATATTGACATGCCTGCCCCCTGACAGCTTGAAGAAAAGGACGGGCAAGCATGCCGCACCGTCGGCGTCGATGGTGCGGAAGCTGCCCGCGCAAGTCAGTGACCCGACGCCGTCGTCGGTGGTTCCGGTGTGAGAGCCGATGCGGTGGCCATCGCCCAGCCTGGTCAGCGCGAGTGCCGCAAGGCGTCACTTCGCGAAGGCTGGGGCCTGGCCGCCGCTCCGGCCCGTCTCTCTACGGAAGCATGAGGTATTGGGCCTGTCGTGTCTCGCAGTTGGCATGGCAAGAACGTGTAGTGGCAACTTGGTGCCGCTGGTGTGGCTCCACCGGCGTGGAAGTGCTATAGCCAGTCTTTTTTCGCCGCGAGGATGCCGGCCTGGAACCGGCTGCGGGCATCCATTCGTCGCATGAGATCAGCGATCATACGCCGGACTGTTCGTACCGACACGCCGAGGTGTCGGGCAGCGGCCTCGTCCTTGGCGCCGAGGCTCAGAAGTCGCAGCAGGAGGCGCTCGGAGTCGCTTGGAGCGGAATTGTCAATTCGTTGTTTTTTTGTGTTCGGGAGACCGCCGGCCTGATCGATCAGGTTGGCCTGGCCGGCCAGGCCGCGAACGGTGGAGGAGCCGCTACTGTCACCCGGCGCGCCCTGGCCGAAGGCGATGTGGTCGAGGCCGGCGCGCCGGAGTTCGGCCTGGTCGAGCTCACCGGCCCGTTCCAGGGGCCGCGCGGCTCTCCAGAGCTGATCGAACAGCATCGTGACCAGACCCGTCAGTGCCGGCTCCTGGAGCAGCAGCGCACAGCCACGCTCGTCGTCCGGGTCGGACGCCAGCAGGAGCAGGGCGGTCTCACGGTCGGCGATGGCCACGTCCGCCAGCGGGGCGTCGGCCATCCGCAGTTCCAGGCCCTGCGCGTCGACGAGGTCGCATCCGGCGGGGGCGTCGTCCCCCTGAGCCGGGCGTGGCCGGATGGCGCGTATGGCGACCCCGCGGCGGAGGGCCTGCAGCACGGCCTGGGAGCACTCCGCCGTCATGATCGATGGCTGCCAGGGTCGGGTGTGCAGAACCAGCAGCTCCCGTTTGGCCTGGGCTACGAGATCGAGCAGCTGGTCTGTGACCGCTTCCGCGCCCTTCAGTCGCACGACATCGACGGCCTGCTCCGGCTGCCGGCCCTGCATGTAGTCGGCGACCAGCGTGCTCACCTGCATACGAGCGCGGATGAGTTCCTCCTGTCGGCGGATGAGCTGATCGTGTTGCTGTCGGAACAACTGTTCGAGAGGAACCTCGGGGTGCACGGCGACCAGCCGGTCGGGGTTCTCGCGGGAGGGCACCAGCAGCGAGAGTTCGACGAGCCTGTCGCAGGCCTGCCGGATGGTGGTCGTGGAACACCCAAGGGCGATGCTTACCTCCTCGGCGCTCATGTCCTTCCGGCGTAGCCACAACCGGTAGGCAGCGAGAGCGATGTCATCGATACCGAGAAGGTCGAGCATCGTCATCTCCCCGGTCGACTAGTCCACGCGGGTGTTGGCCCTGGGCAGGCCCCGTTGCGCCTCTTCGCTCGTGACCACGTCGAGGGAGTGACGGACCAGCGCCACCAGGGCCTGTCTGACGGATTCCCGCCGGCGCGCGTCACAGAAGATGATGGGCCGGCGGGGGTCGACGTCGAGCGCGTTGCGGACCTCGTCGAGCCGATATTCCCTGGCGCCTTCGAACCGGTTGACCGCCACCAGGAACGGAATATCCCGCTCCTCGAAATAGTCGACCGCCGGGAACGAGTCGGCGAGCCGGCGGGTGTCGACCAGGACGATGGCGCCGATAGCGCCGAGAACCAGTTCGTCCCACATGAACCAGAAACGGTCCTGGCCAGGTGTGCCGAACAGGTAGAGAATCACGCTGTCGAGCAGTGTGATTCGGCCGAAGTCCATGGCGACCGTCGTCGTGGTCTTGGCACCGACCTGGGAGGTGTCGTCGATGCCGAGGCTCGCCGAGGTCAGTGCGGCTTCGGTCGTGAGCGGGGGAATCTCGCTGACCGTCCCGACGAACGTCGTCTTTCCGGCGCCAAAGCCACCGGCGATTATGATTTTGACCGGGCTGGGCGCCGGGCTGGCTATCTGTCTGCCGACCGTGTGCGGTCTAGAGGGTCTGTAGTCCATCGAGCACCTTTTCCATCAGCGCCACGTCGGGACGCTCGCTCGGTCGGGCTGGGCGGGTGACGCGTACGAGACCGGCGTCGATCATGTCGCCGACGAGAACACGTGCCACGCCGACCGGCAGGTTGAGCTGCGCGGATATTTCCGCGATCGACTGGATGCTCTGGCAGAGCAGCACGATGTTCCGTTGTTCTGGATCAAGAGTTCGGACCATCGCGCGCCCGTGCTCCGTCGTCGACACCAGAGCCACCAGCTCCAGCGCGCGATTGGCCGCCGGTCGCGTCCGGCCGCCGGTGACGGCATAGGGACGGACGACCGGACCTGCGTCGTCGTCGTACCACTCCTCGTCCACCGGTCCTCCTGATCAGGGCTTGACAGTAATCGCTGAAATTCGTCCTGCCGGAACTCGTCCCGTGAAAATCGTTCGGTCAAGAATCCGCCGACATCGGGCGGCGGTGGTCGGCGGCACTGTGCTGGAAACTCGGCCCGACGACGACCGTTCGGGCCGAGTTCCGGCGGAAACTCTCGCGGGACAAACCGGAACCCGGGCCGCCAGGGTTCCGGTTTGCTGTCAGCGGGGGAGCGCGGCCTGCATCTCGGCACGCAGTTCGGGGGTGAGGAACTCGCCGACACGGATGACCAGCAGCGCCATTTCGTAGGCGATCAGACCGATGTCGGCGCCGGGCGTGCTGAGGATGGCCAGACAGGACCCGTCACCGACCGCCGTGACGAAGAGAAATCCCTGCTCCATCTCGACGATCGTCTGGCGGACGTTGCCGCCGCCGAAGAAACGGCCGGCGCCGCGAGCCAGGCTGTTGAAGCCCGAGGCGACCGCGGCCAGCTGGTCGGCTGTCGTCCGGTTCATTCCGTTCGAGGTGGCGAGCAGGAGGCCGTCCGCCGACAACACGACGGCATAGGTAACCTCCGGGACTTTCCGCGTGAGGTTGTTCAACAGCCAGCTCATGTTCTCGACCGGGCCGATGTGGCGCATTACATCACCCTTTTCGCGTCGTCGTCGCCGTTCGGGTTCGGTCCCTCCTGTAGACCTCGGCCGAAGTTGGACTGGAAGGAGGACATCATGGATCGGATCTCGTCCGGTGACCGCGTTCCGGTGAGGAGCGACGGTGCGACGGGAGCGTTGGTGGGTGTCCCCTTCAGTTCAGGCGCGAGGCTGGCCCGCCGCTGCCGTTTGGGCAGCCCCGTCTCGTCGGGCTGCCCGGGCGGGGCGGCCGGCGCGGCCGACGCCTGGGGGAACCCGGAGCCGGTACCTGAGAACGGCTCTGCCGCGGGGCCGCTCCTCCTGCGGTTGGGCAGGCCGCGCTGCCGCTGCGCATCCAGTGGGTCGGCCCACCGGTCCGCTGGTTGCGGCCAGCCAGCGGGCGCGCTGGGCGCGTCGTCCCAGCGGGCGGACGGAAGTGGCGGTGGGGCGGGGCTGTCCGACGGTGGCTCGGTCCAGGAGTTGGGCTCGAGCGCCAGGTTGTTGGAGCGCAACCGCTCCCGCGGATGTTCGTTCCCGATGCCGTCGTCAACGCCGGTGCCGGTGTCGGCGTCCCCGTCACCGAGCTGGTCGGATTCGGAAACGAACCAGCTTGAACGGATTGTGGGGAAGACCGGCAGATCGTCCATGAGCGGCCTGTCCTCACCGCCACCGCCACCGCCGGAGCCGGAGGTGGCGGACGGCATCGGCGACGCACTCACCGACAGCAGTTCGCTGGTGTCGAAGGAGCCGGAGAGGGGGAGCCGGTCATCCAGCGGGTCCGAATCGTCCATGGGGATCGGGTCCCGCAGCGAGAGCGGCTTGCTGATGGCGAGCGAATCGGTGAGCGCGGTCGGGTCACCGAAGTCGATGGAATCCTCCAGGTGCGCGTCCAGGGGCACGTCCAACGGTGCGTCCAGTGCCGGCGTCCTGGTCCGCTCGGGCCTGGACGTGGTCGGCTCCTCCTGCGGGGCGTCGTCGATCTCGCGCAGCAGGTTGGTCGGGACCAGGACGATGGCCAGGGTGCCGCCGTACGGCGACGGCCGCAGACGGACCTGGATGTCGTGCCGTTGGGCGAGGCGACCGACGACGAACAGGCCCAGTCGTTCACTGGTACGGAGGTCGAACGGAGGCGGGTTGCTCAGCCGTCCGTTGATCTCCGCGTATTCCTCGTCGGTCATGCCCAGGCCGCGGTCCTCGACCTCGATCACGGATCCGTTGGAGACCTGGTGCCCGGACACGTGCACGGGGGTGTGCGGCGGGGAGAAGGAGGTGGCGTTCTCGATCAGTTCCGCGAGCATGTGGATCACGTCACCGACGGCATGCCCGCCGATGGCGGAACCGGCGATCGGCAGCACCTTCACCCGGGTGTAGTCCTCGACCTCGGCGACCGCGCCACGCACGACATCCTTGATCGCAACCGGCCGCCGCCAGCCACGGGCGGGCTTCGACCCGGACAGCACGATGAGGTCCTCGGCGTGACGGCGCATACGGGTCGCCAGGTGGTCGAGCCGGAACAGTTCGGCCAGCTCGTCCGGGTCGGTCTCCTTGCGCTCCAGCGCGTCGATGACCTTCAGCTGACGGTGGATGAGCGCCTGGCTGCGGCGGGCGAGGTTGAGGAAGGTGTCGCCGATGCTCTTGCGCATCGCAGCCTGTTCGACAGCGGTGCGCACGGCGACCTGGTGGACGGTGCCGAACGCCTCGCCCACCTGCCCGATCTCGTCCTTCGTCCCGATCCGGATGGGGAAGACCTCGGTTTCGACCTGGACCTGCTCGCCGCGGTGCAGCCGTTCCACAACGCTGGGCAGGCTGTCGTTGGCCACCTCGAGGGCAGCCCCCCGCAGCCGCCGAAGCTGGCGGATCATGGGGCTTGCGACGAGCAGCGAGATACCCACCGACACGGCCAGGACCAGCGCGACGAGGAGGCTGCTCAGCCAGGCGTTGCGAGTCGCGTGCGAGGCGATCGCGTTGCTCTCCTTCGTCAGGTCGGCCGCGATCTGGTTTTCCACCAGGCGTATCCGGGAGATCTTGTCCGCCATGGACTCCAGGGCACGCTGGCTGTCGATGGTGATCGGTTGGTTCATCTGGGCCGCGAACACGATGGCGTCGCGCATCTGGGAGACGCTGTCCGCGACCGGGCCGACCGTTTTGTCGTAAAAGTCCTGTTCCTCCAGGGAGGCGGTGGTGCGGAACTGCGCGATCCAGGCATCCTCGGCACCGGCGTTCGCCTGTGCCTGTTTGACGACCGCGACGTTGGTCTGGTGGAAGAGGATCACCGAGATGCTGCCGCGTTGCTGGGCGGCGGCCTCTCTCGCCCGTGACACGCTGGTGAGGGCGCCGACGTAGTTGATCAGTTTGGCGTTGTCGGTGCCGGCTCCCACCTGGGCGATGAGATCGAGCAGGTCGTTGATGCTTTTGTTGTAGAACTCCGTGTTCTTCACGCGGTCGGTCTGCCGCTGGTCGATCGCCTGCCGATGGTCGGGAACCTGGTCGAGCTGGCGCTGGATGGTGTCTATGACCTGCTGTAGGTCCTCGGTCACGCTCTTGGGGAGCCTGGTCGCCTCCCGCTGGTAGGTCGTGACGGCGGTGTCAGTCGGGCCGCGCCTGGCCTGCATCTCCTCGACGCCCTCACGGAATTGGCTGCCCACGACCGCGGAAGAGGCATAGCGTTCCTGCTGGAGTGCGTCAATAAGATCGTTGACTTTGGTTGAGAAGGCTGCGAGGTCCCGCACCCGGTTGCCTGTGTCGACGCTCTCAAGGTCGGCGCGCACCTGGAGGGCGCTAAAAACGGCCAACGCCACCAGCGGGAGGATGAGAATGGCTACCAACTTGGAGCGGATTGGCCAGTTCTGGAGCATCCGATCCTCTCCTTCGACGCAGTGTCCTGACGCCTTGTCGGGGCGAGCGTTCTGGTTCGGCGTTCCGTGTGCCGGCTTACACCTCGATCCACGGCGAAGACCGTGGCCGCGGCTCTTTCCCCCTGGGCCGGACAACTGTACCCGGGCTATTAAGCCCTCTCTGAACAGGGGTATAGGGGGGTGGGGAACGGGCTCGAATCGGATCAATAGGCGATCATCGGTTGGCCGTCCGGTCATGCTCGGGCAGCCCGCCGGCCGGCTCCGGGATAGGCGCGGATGATATTCGTGACGGATTGCGCGGCCCGATGATCGACGTTCGTTGTTGTGACTGGCGAGCTGCGAAAAGGTTAGTCGTGGACGGGTGGGTGTTTACGGATTGTGGGTCGGTAGACGGCCGAGTTGAAAGACAGTGGACATCGGGTCGCGCCGGGAATGGTCCGGAATCTGTCCCCGAACTGTCCCGGTCGGCCGCGGTCGGCGGGCCGGAGACGAGAAAGTGCAACAGTCAGGTGTCGTTCGGACCACTACCTGGTGCCGGTCACCGGGAAATCACCGCCACGGCCACCGGTGGGTGGTGGGGTCGGCGTTGATAGTGTCGGGACAGGCACTACCGGTCAGGCGCCCGCCATGCGTCGATCATTCCGACGGGTTGGGGCGGGCCCCGGCCCGGGCGGTCACGTGGGCGCCGTTGGGCACCGCACGCACCTCACCGGCCGTCCGGACGAGGGGATACACGGCGAAGTAATAGGTGGCCCCGTCCTGCGGGTCCCGCAGGTGCCAGCCACCTCTGATCTCCAGGCTGCTGTTGGTGACCTTCGCACGCCGGGCGGCCGGATCGTCCGGCCCGGTGGGGGTGGTGTCGTGCCGCCACAGCACGCGGGCTTCGGTGATGCCCGGCGGCATCTGGAACGTCAGGGTGATCGTGTTGCCCTGGTCCACGGCCCGCAGCGCCCGGATGTGCGGCCCCGGCCGGTGCCGGATGGAACGGCCGACGACCGCCCTGTCCTCGGCGATGCTGACCGGCGTGTACACCGTCGGGCCGGCTGTCGGGTCGGCCGCCGGGTCGGGCGCCGGGTCGGGCGCCGCGGTGTCGACCAGCCGCCCACGCCGGCTGGAGCCGACCAGGCGTTCCCGTCCCCGCAGGGACGCGGTGGACAGCTCGTGATCAACAGGGCCGAACGGTTCCGGCTCCGCCGCCGGTCGCGGGCCGTGCTCGTGGCCCGCCGGGTCACCTCCGGGGGCCTCCGGCGCGGACGCCCCCGCCTCGGACGCCCCCGCCTCGGCTCCCGCTACCGCCACCGGATCCGGCGGTGCCTCGGTGGCATAGATCCGGACCAGCGCGCCGGGTACCGTCGTCCACCGCAGGACTGTCGTTCCGCCGCTGTCGTCCACCTCGAGGTCCAGGACGGGCCGGGGCCGCCTGACCACGGTCACGACCACCTCCACCCCGCTGGTGTGGGCCAGCGCGCCGAAGGGATCCGGATAGGACACCCGCACCCGGTACCGGTAGGTCGCCCCGGTCTGCACGTCGCGGTCGACATGCTGTCCGCCGGTGGCGCGGAAGCGGCGGGCGGCCCCCCGGAACGGCGACGACTCGTCGAAGGTCCGCTCGATCAGCACGTCGTCGTAGCCCGCGTCGAGCCGCCAGGCCAGCGCCACACCGTCGCCGTCCATGTGGGCGCGCAGGCTGGTGACCTCCGGGACGATCACCAGCGGTGGGGTACGGACCGGTTTCGACCGTCTGCCGCCAGCCGTCGACATCACCTCGTGCCAGACCGTCACCCCTCGGGGCACGCCCGCGTCGGACAGCTCGGTCGAACCGGTCGTGCCCAGGCTGCGCTCGAAGCGCCCGCCCGGCGCGCTCGGGTCGGCGACCACCCGCAGAACACGGAAGGCGACCGGCCCCGCCGAGCGCGGCGGGGTCCATCGCAGGAGCACCGCGCCGTTGTCCTCCCTGGCGGTGAGGTTGGACGGCGGCGCGAGCGCGCCGGACTCGCTGGTCCCGCCGGGGCCGCTGGCATCGGCGATGTGGCCGTCGTCGACGCCGGCGGGATCGACCGCCTTCGGTTGTGGANTGGACGGGCCGGCCCGTCCACAACGGCAGTGCCGCCACCGCCACCGGTGCCGCCGGTGCCCTCGTCGACGACGGTGCTGCCCCCGTCGACAACGGTGCTGCCGCTGTCGGGGATGGTGCCGAAGGAATAGCGGGTACCGATGTCGTCACGGCGGACGNGGCGGACGATCCGCGAGCGCCCGCCAGCCTGCGTCTGCGTCCCGGCCCGTGCCGAGGTGGCTGGCGCGCTGCCCGGCCGTGCCGTGGCGATGTCCGCCAGCAGCTGGCGCGCCTGCCGCGCGGTCATGCGCGCACGCGGGTCCTTCTCGAGCAGACCGATGAGGACGTCGACCAGCGGGCCGGCCAGCCTGGTCGGCGTCGGCGGTTGGAACAGGATCGCCGCCACCATCGCCGCGAAGGTCTCCCGGTAGAACGGCGGCCTGCCCTCCACCGCGAAGTAGAGGGTCGCGCCGAGGCCGAACAGGTCGGCCTCCGGGGTGGCGGGGTCACCGTTGAGCCGTTCCGGTGACATGTACGAGGGCGTGCCGAGCACCCCGGTGACGGTGAGGGCGGAGTCGCTGTCCCGGGTGGCGATGCCGAAGTCCGTCAGCACCACCCGGCCTTCCGTGCCGATCAGCACGTTCGAGGGTTTCACGTCCCGGTGCAGGATGCCGAAGGCATGGGCGGCCTCCAGCGCGTCGCTGATCGCGACTCCGACGCGGGCCACCTCGGCGACCGGTAACGGACCATGGCCGCGGACCAGTTGGAGCAGCGACTGGGACGGCACGAGCTCCATCACGATCCATGGCAGGCCGTTCTCGACGACGACGTCGAGGATGGTCACCACGTGCTGGTGGCCGCGCAGCCTCGCGGCGTGCCGGGCCTCCCGCAGCGCCCGCTCGACCCGGTCGGCGCGTTCGGACGGGTCGAGACCGTCCTCGAGGTCGATTTCCTTGAGCGCGGCGTCGGCCAGCAGCACCTCGTCGAAGGCGCGCCAGACCGTGCCCATTCCGCCGGCACCAAGCCGTTCGATGAGCCGGTACCGGCCGGCCACAAGGCGGTTCACCTCTGGAGCGGCAGCCACGTCGCCCCCTCCGTGATGTTTTCGTACCGCGTTCTCCCAGTGCAGCATGCCACTTGGGCCGGGGGCCGGTGCCCGTGGCGTCGTCGGGCCGTCAGGTGTTCCGAGGCCGCCGGTCGGAAAGCCGGGCTGGAAAGCCCGGCCGGTGGGCCCGACAGGTGTCCCCGGGTGGCGGCGCGGCGGTGGGGTGGTGCTTTAGTGGTCGGCAAACCGGCGCCGGCGGCCCAACCACCGTGGCCGCCACCGTGGCCGCCGCTGTGGCCGCCGCTGTGGCCGCTGTTGTTGTTACCGCACAATGGTGACTATTTGTCATCGCTATTGCCCATATTGTGACTGCTCGTACTGCGACTGGAGGTATCGATGGGCCGGGCCGGAATGCTGCCGCGACGTCGGACAGCGGCGGCCGGTGCCGTGGGTCTGGCACTCCTGCTCGGCGGGTGCGGCGGGTCTGCCTCCGATGACGCGGCCGTCACCGTCCCGGAGGCGTCGGTGACCGATGCCGGGGCTGGTGCCGGTGCGGGTGCTGGTGCGCTGCCGACCGACCTGCCGACCGACCTCGTGCTGCCGAGCCAGACGGCGTCCGCGCAGCCCACCCCTGCCGTGACGACCGGTATCGGGGCGCTGCGGGGGACGCTCGTCCCCAAGCACTTCCCGTTCCCGAAGGATGCGACTCCCCGGCTCGTCAGCGCCGAGGCACAGGCGACGACGGTCGCGCTGAGTGGTGTGACCGCCGACGATGTCATCCGGTACTACCGGCAGTCGATGCCTTCCGCCGGCTACACGTTCCAACAGCAGAACATCGCCGGCGGACAGACGACGCTCACCTATACCGGCTACGGCCAGCGGGTCCAGGTGAACGCCGGCGGCTCCCGGGAGGTCACGCTCGTCTTCACCGGCGGGTAGGGCGCATGTGCCACGTCCGCAGCGATATGTAGTCCCGCTGGAAGGAATCAGGGTCGGGGCTGGAGCCGGGCCCGACGGCGGGAGCGGTCGCGGCCACGGCGTCCCGGTGGGCAGCCCGGGCCGCCGCAAAGGCGGCGATCATGGGTACGCAGGCGAGGGCCGTCCACGGCGCCCACCCGCCAGGCGGTGACCATGCCGGGTGCCGCAGGAAGAACCACAGCGGCCCGTCCGGGCCGACCGCGTACCGGTGGCTGTTGGTCAGCCATGCGGCGAACTGACCGGCCCCGCTCACCGCGATGACGCCGGCGGCGGCCACGGCGGCGCGGGCGGACAGGCGCGCGGGCAACCGGTCGGCCAGCACCTCCACGGACAGCAACGGCAGCATCACCAGCGCTGGCAGGATGTACCGGCCCTGCATGCCGAACCCGTTCTGGATGAACACCGCCGCGGCGAGCAGCTCGTACAGGACGACGACCACCAGCAGGCCCCCGGCCAGCAGCGCTCGGTCCCGCCACCGGCCGACCACGAACGCCGCGAGGAACAGCCCCCCGGCCAGCAGGGTCCACAGCCCGTACAGGGCCGTCGGCAGCGGGACGGACTGCCAGCCGAAGACCCCGATCGTCTGACGCGCCGACTCGGCGGCGGTTTCGGTGGCGATCACCAGCCCGTGGCCCAGCCTGCCCCACAGGACGGGGGTACGCAGCGACAGCGCCTGCGTCCAGAGCACCGACCCGGCAAGCCCCAGCATGACGATCGCCACCGCGGCGGCCGCGGGCCGGCCGCCCCCGCGGAGGCGGTGCCACGCCGTGCGTGGGGAGAGACGGCCGACCCCGAGGGCGGCCGCGAGCACGATCCACAGCGGCGCCATGGGACGGCTGAGCGCCGTCACGCCCATGACGACGCCCGCGACCCACCAGACCCGGGCCGGCGGCTGTTCCTCCCGGGACAGCCGCAGCGCCGCCGCGGCACAGGCCAGCGCGCCGGTGAGCTCGGTACCGCTGGCGCCGACCTGGGAGCCAAGAAAGATCACCATTGGGGTGACCGCGACCGCGGTCCCGGCCAGCGCCAGGGGGCGCCGGCCAGGCCGCCCCTGGCCCCCCAGCAGGAGCCAGGTGGCGGCGGCCAGCAGCACCGCCGAGATGAGCGCCGAACCGAACCGGGCGAACACGTAGCCGGAGCGGACCGACCAGGCCGCCCGCGTGAGAACACCCTCGGAGATGTACATCAGCGGCGGATAGGCGCCCACGATGCTTTCGGCCCGGCCGGGCGGGACCGCGAGGGGCTGGCGCAGGCAGGCCGCGGACACCGTTGCCTGCAGGGCGGTGCAGGGCGGGTTGGTTGTGGTCCGTAGCTCCGGCGGCAGTTCGAAGCCGCGGTAGGCGTTGCGGACCTGGCGCAGTGAATCCTCGCTGAACACCCCGAAGGAGCGCAGCCTGGCGAGCGGGACGGGCTCGCCCAGTACCTGCCCGTGCCCGGCAGCCACCGCTTTCGCGTAGTGGCTCGGCTCGTCCGGCGCGGTTCCCAGCGGGTTTGTCAGTGTCCACAGGAAGATCCAGCCGGTCAGCGCGGCGAGCAGGAGAGCGGGCGCGCCGAGTTGCCGCGGCCAGGAGCACCAGGGCCTTTTCATCGGGGCCGCACATTACCAGGGAGACGTTCCGTGAACGGCATGCGAATTCCTCCCCCGCCCGACCCCGGAAATGCTCATGGCGCGGAGCAACGGTAGCCTTCCGCCGCCTGACCGGCAGCGGGCGGGTGGGGCGGGAACGGAAAGAATGCGATCATGGCATCCCTGGTTCGCCGGCTGTCCGCACCGGATATCCGGGTCGATCTCCGTTCGGCCGGGAATCAACGACGATGCCGGGCCGGGAAAGGTCGTATCCCGATCTGTTTTCACGGAGAAGCGTTCGGTGACAAACTGCTGTCGAAGAATCTCGACTCTGCATTCAAGGTGTCTGCACGGTTGCCATACGTGAATGTTGATATTGGTGTCAATGCCGTTCGGTGTGCCTGCCCGGGAAGAACCACTGGGCGGGTGCCGCTGCCGGTGGAGACCCACGTCGGCGGACCGCCGGGCCGGATGTGGCAGGCAGCGGGATAGGCCGGCTCGGCCGGACCAGCNGGCCGGCCCAGCCGGCCCGGCGGGGCAGCCGGCTCGGCGGGCCGGCTCGTCAGTCGATGAGCCGGCGGCGCATGGAGCGGACCGCGAGCAGCCACATGATCCCCGCGAACACCCCCAGCGCCCCCAGGTGCCCGAGGTCGGCGAGCGGGGCGAACCCGAATGCCGCGTCGCGCACCAGCTCCACGCAGTGGTAGAGCGGGTTGGCCCAGCTGAGAGCCCGCGCCCAGCCCGGTAGCTCGCTCACCGGGAAGAACGTGCCCGCGACGAGGAACAGCGGCGTCAGCACCCCTGAGATGATGTAACTGAAGCTGTCGATGGACGGCACCAGCGCGGACGTCCATATCCCGAACAGGCCGAAGCCGAGCCCGGTGAGGAATCCGACGAACGGGATCACGAGCATTCCGGGCGTCGGATCCAGGCCGAACGCGATCGCCACCAGCAACGGCGCGCATCCGTAGACCCCGGCCTTGGCTGCGATCCACAGCGCCTCCCCGAGGACGATCTCGGGTACGTCGACGGGAGCGGCCAGGACGGCTCCGTAGAGCTTCTGGTAGGTCCGCCGGACGAACGTCTGGAACATGCTGGCGAAGGCCGAGGCGAACAGCACCGCGCTCGCCACCACGCCGGTGCCGAGGAACTCCACGTACCGATAGCCGGCCACCACGGACACCAGCGAGCCGAACCCCCAGCCGAAGGCCAGCAGGTAGATCGTCGGCTCCACCACGGCGGAGAAGCTGGTGGACGGCCAGTAGCGCCGGAACAGGGTGATGTCGTGCGTGATCACTCCCGCCAGGGCGGCCGGTTCGATCCGCCGCAGCCGGCGCGTCTCGCCCGTCCCGCCCGTTGTGTTTGCCCCGGTTGTGTTTGCCCCGGCATCGTCCGTGGTGCTCATTCGACCCGTTCCCCGGTGAGAGCGACGAACACGTCCTCCAGCGTCGCCGCGCGTCGGACCCCGATCCCGAGCCGGTCGTCCAGCTCGGCGGGCATGTTCTCGGCGCGCAGCACGGACACGGACGGCCCGGTCCGGCGGGTGGTGAAGCCCGCGGCCTCCGCCCGCGCCGCGATCTCGGCCAGCTTCGGCGGCGGGCCGTAGTACTCCGCCGCGGTCCGCCCGGCGTGCGCGTCGATGAGACGGGCGGGCGTATCCCGTGCGATCACCCGGCCGCGCGACATGATGGCGACGTCCTGGGCGAGCCGCTCCGCCTCCTCGATGTAGTGGGTCGACATCAGCACGGTCACGCCGTCCGCGCCGAGCCCGGCGATCAGGCTCCACAGCTCCTGGCGGACCTGTGGGTCGAGCCCGACGGTTGGCTCGTCGAGCAGGACGAGCCGGGGGCGGTGCACGAGCGCCCTGGCGATCAGCAGCCGTCGTCGCATGCCACCGGAGAGTTTCTCGGTCACCGTGTCGGCCCGGTCGTTCAGCTGCGCCAGCGCGAGGGCCTGCTCGACCGCGGCCCGGCGCCGGCGGGCGGGTACCCGGTACAGCCGGGCGAACACGGCGAGGTTCTGCCGGGCGGTCAGCTCCGTATCGAGGTTGTCCTCCTGCGGTACCACTCCCATCGCGGCTCTGGCCTGCTTCGACGCGCGCGGCACGTCGTACCCGAGGACGTTGATCCGGCCGGTGTCGGCGATCGACTGGGCGGTCAGCATCCGCATCGTGGTGGACTTGCCGGCGCCGTTGGGCCCGAGCAGGCCCAGGCACACGCCGACGGGGACGTCGAGGTCGAGGCCGTCGACCGCGGCCACCTCCCCGTACCTTTTCACCACATTTCTCATCGAGATCGCGGATTCGCCTGGCTGATCCCCGGGCCCGGTGGTCGTGGCCAGGGTCTCCGTACGAGGCAGGGGCATACCGTGGACCATAGGTCGGACGCGCTCGGTTCTCATCTGATTTTTCGCCGGCGGATGCCGGGCGGCCGGCCGGAATTCCGCCCCGGGGCGCCGTGCGTGTTTTCTGGACGCCGCACCCAGGTGGCGACCGTATGCCGTAGTCGTCGCCGTCGGGCGCCGTGTGGCCACACCCGTGGCACCCGGCGCCGGGTGCCCGGCGGAACATGCCGCCGCCGGGCTCGAAAGGACCCCGTGGAGCAGGCTCCCACCGCTGGTTCCTGCGCTACATTGATGGCCACCGTCATCCGCTCGTCGGTACCGGGAGGCCAATGTGCTCAGGCACACCAACAAGTTCGACGCATCACTCTCCGAGATATCGGAATCGCTGCTCGCGCCATTGTCGGAGCAGCCGCGGAACTGGTTGCTCGGGCGGGCTCTCGACGAGCTCGTATCCGACCTGACGGCGCTGGACGCGGCAGCCGAGAACATGGTTTCCGGCGCCCCCCGGCCGGATATTGTGGAACCGGTCGACGCCGCGGCTCCCACGATTGTCAACGGTTCGCTGCTCGTCTCCGGCCAGCAGGTCATGCAGACCTGGGAGAAGCCGCTGATGAAGGCCATGGCCGACCAGGTCTCCGGCCCCGGCCGTTCGGTCCTGGAGATCGGTTTCGGCCTGGGTATTTCCGCTGGCTACATCCAGGAGTACCGGCCCGCGCGCCACACGATCGTGGAGGCGAATCCGCAGGTGTTCGAGACAGCCGTGGAGTGGAGCCGCGCGCCCGGCCACGAGAACACGGAGATCGTGTTCGGCAGATGGCAGGACGCCATCGACTCACTCGGGCGGTTCGACGGTATCTTCTTCGACACCTACCCGTTGGACGAGAATGAGTTCGCGTCCCATTTCCTGGGCGGCTCGACCTATGCCGAGCACTTCTTCCCGGCGGCTGCCGAACATCTTACCGAGGGCGGTTCGTTCACCTATTACTCGAACGAGATCGACTCCCTCTCCCGGCGCCATCAGCGATCCCTCCTGCGCTATTTCCGGACCATCCGCATGCAGGTCGTGGACGGGCTGCGGCCACCGCCGGACTGCAGCTACTGGTGGGCCCCGTCCATGGTGGTCGTCACCGCCTCGGAGTCGCGTTACTGAGCATTCCGGAGCCGCGCTGGGTATCCGGGTCGCCGGCATCCGGGGTCACTGGCCGCCTGGAGTTGCCGGGCATCCGGGGCCGGGGCCGCCGGGCATCTGCGGCCGCTGGGAACGCGAAGCCGCGCCCCGGGTGGCCGTGTCGCCAGGGGTGGCCATGCGGTCGTCAGGAACGGCCCGTGGCCGCGTCCCGCAAGCTGCCCCGCAAGCCGGTGTGCGGTGTGTCGGCTGCGTCCCATGCCTGCCATGACCGGTGGCTCATCGCGGGTGTCACGGACAAGATGCTTGCGGGGGCCGCTGCCGGGATACTGACCAAGCTGCCCGCGTGACCGGGCCGGCTACGCCAACGGGAGACAAGCAGCCGACGGGAGACAAGCCAGATGCCTCGTAACCCGAGGGACTTCTTCGCCCCGCTCGCGGTGGGAGCGCCGGCGCCCCTGCGAGAGCTCCCACGAGCCCCCTCCCGTGTGATCCATTTCTTCGACCCGAGCAACACGAAGATGGCCTCGAAGGTCCCGGACATCCTTCCCCGCATCGACGTGATCCTGGGCAACCTCGAGGACGGCGTCCGGGCCGACAGCAAGATCGAAGCCCGCGAGGGGCTGGTGAAGCTCGCCACGGCGACGGAGTTCGGCGACACCCAGCTGTGGACGCGGGTGAACAGCCTCGACTCGCCATGGGGCCTCGACGACCTGCTGACCCTCGTCCCGGCCATCGGCCACAAGCTGGACGTCATCATGGTGCCCAAGGTCGAGGGGCCGGAGGACATCCACTATGTCGACCGGCTGCTCGCCCAGCTTGAGGCGAAGGCGGGGCTGACCCGCCCGCTGCTCGTCCACGCGATCCTGGAGACCGCGCGCGGTGTCGCCAACGTCGAGGAGATCGGCGCGGCGAGCCCCCGCATGCAGGGCCTGTCGCTCGGGCCCGCGGACCTCGCCGCCGACCGGCGGATGAAGACGACCCGGGTCGGCGGCGGCCACCCCGGATATCTCGTCCGGGCCGACCCGTCCCCGACCGACCCGGACGCGCCGCGCCCGAGCTACCAGCAGGACCTGTGGCACTACACCCTCGCCCGGATGGTGGACGCCTGCGTGGCGAACGGCATCCTGCCGTACTACGGGCCGTTCGGAGACATCAAGGACGTCGTGGCCTGCGAGGACCAGTTCCGCAACGCCTTCCTGCTCGGCTGCGTCGGCGCGTGGAGCCTGCACCCGGTGCAGATCGACATCGCGAAGCGGGTCTTCAGCCCGGAGCCGGCCGAGGTCGCCTGGGCCCGGCGGGTCATCGAGACAATGGGGGACGGAACCGGAGCGGTGATGGTCGACGGAAAGATGCAGGACGACGCCTCGGTCAAGCAGTGCAGAGTGGTCCTGGACCTGGCCCGGACCCTTGCCGCGCGCGATCCGCGGCTGGTCGAGGCGTACGGTTTCACCGACGCCGCCCCGGCCGACGCAGCTCCAGCCGACGCCGCCGAGCAGGTGGCGGCCCGATGAGCGGCGTGAACGGTGACCTGACGGCCGGCTCGGCCGACTCGGCGGCCTACCGCCCGCGCCGGTCGGTCCTGTACATGCCCGCCGCGAACGAGCGGGCGCTGGAGAAGGCCAGAAGCATCCCTGCGGACGCGCTCATCCTCGACCTTGAGGACGCTGTCGCCCCGGACGCCAAGGACGCCGCCCGGGAGCGGGCCGGCGCGAAGGTCGCGGACGGGGTCTACGGCAGCCGCGAGGTGACCATCCGGGTCAACGCGCTGGACACCCGCTGGCACGCCGACGACCTGCGCGCGGCGGCCCAGGCCGGCCCGGACGCGGTGGTCGTGCCGAAGGTCGGTTCCGCGCGGGACGTGCACGCGGTCGAGAAGGGCCTGGAGGCAGCCGGCGCGCCGGATCACACCCGGATCTGGGCGATGGTCGAGACCCCGGTCGCGATGCTGCACATCGAGGAGATCGCGCGTTCCTCGCAGCGCCTCGCCGTCTTCGTCATGGGCACGAACGACCTGGCCAACGAGCTGCACGCCGAGCACGTGCCGGGCCGGGCGCCGCTGCTGACCGGGCTCGGGCTGTGTCTGCTCGCCGCCAGGGCCGCCGGTATCGCCATCCTGGACGGGGTGTTCAACAACATCCGTGACCTCGACGGCTTCGAGGCGGAGTGTGTCCAGGGCCGACAGCTGGGCTTCGACGGCAAGACGCTGATCCATCCTGGCCAGGTCGAGCCCTGCAACCGGGTGTTCGCGCCCACCGAGGCCCAGGTCGAGGAGTCCAGGAACATCCTCGCGGCCTGGGAGGAGGCGCTGGCCTCCGGCCGCGGCGTCGCCACGGTGAACGGCCGGATGATCGAGAACCTGCACGTCCGCAACGCGCAGCGCATCCTCGCCGTCAGCGAAGCGATCACCACCCTGGAACGCGAAACCTCCTCCCCCGCACCCCCCGGATAACCGCCCCGCGCCCCGCCGTCTGCCGCATCGTGCTACCGCTTTCTGCCGCGCCCACCCGTCCGCGGGATCCGACCGAGTCGCGAGAGCCGTCAGTGGATCTGCCGTTGTAACCGCTGAAGGTCGCCGTGGACCCGAGTGCGGATGTGTCGGATCAGGGCCAGCAGGTCCGGGCAGTAGACGGACGGGTTGCGGAAGCCTGCTCCCGCGCGATAGCGGTGGGGGTAGTAACCACCGCCGCAGATGTCCCGGACGGTGCAGCCCTGGCAGGTGTCGGCGAGCGCGGCAAGGCCGATCTGCCGGGCCACGATGGCCGGGTGCGCCAACGCGGCGTCGAAGGGGTGGTCGGTTATGTGCAGCCCGGTTGCCGCGGCGCCCGGGTAGGTGGATTTCAGGGTGTCGACCTGCTCGATCGCTCCGTCGGTCTCGATGACGAGCAGAGTAGCGGCGGTGAGGCCGATTGCCTCGCTGTGGCTGGCGCCACCCAGCACGAGAGCCAGGATTTCGCCGAACAGGCGGATGTTGGTTTCCTGGCTGGCCGCCGAATACCATCGGTCGAACAACGGGACAAGCCAGTCGGAATACGGGGTCGACTGGCTGTCGCCGGCCCGCTGAGGCGGTGGGTCGGTCCAGTTGCCGTGTGGCAGCAGGAAGTCGATCATTGGTGGGTTGAACTCGAGAAGCTCCTCGTAGGCGACAAGCGGATCCGTGTCGATGTCGATGGTGCACAGCAGTCCCGTGAACAGCTCGCGGTAGGGCTCGGTACCCAACAGCCGCAGCGCGCGGGCGACCTCCCGGTGGCTTCCTCTGCCGTTCGGATGACGGCGGTGACGGTCGTGTGCCTCTCGGGTGCCGTCCAGGCTGACGCCGACACCTATCTGGTGTTCGAGGAATACCTGGAGGAGGTCCTCGTTCAGCAGGACGGCGTTGGTCTGTACGCCGGATTCGACGACTGTGCCGACTGGAAGGGCCTCGCACAACGTGGTTGCCAGGTAGGAGATGAACTCCCTGCCGGCGAGCAGCGGCTCACCACCGTGCAGGATGACGTGTATCAGCGGGAGATGGTGGCTGCTGGCATGTTCGGCGATGCGATCGATGGCGCTGGCAGCCGTCGACCGGGGCATGGTGACCGGCTGGGAGCGCCAGGTCTGATCCGCCATCTGGTAGACGTAGCAGTAGTCACAGGCAAGACTGCAACGGCTGTGTACTTTAGGAACAAACTGCCTGAAAGGTACAGGCCGCCAGTCGGTGTTCCGAAGCGCGGACACGTCCAGAATGTTTCCGGGCCGCTCTCCGGGACGATCCTGGTGGCCGTGTCCAGCCATTACAGGTGCGGCAGCGGACCTCTGTTGCTGTGCCTTCTGGTGGGGTCCGAGCTGAAGCTGTTGAAGCCCGCGATGACGGTGTGTGGGTCCGTGGTTTCGCGTAGGACGCGCCGCAGGGCGTGCCCCAGGGCCGAATCGTCGAGCGTCGTGAGCCGGGAAAGATCGGTTCTGGGCGGATCGACGGGGCCTGGCTCGGCGTGGAGTGCGTCGCTCATCCGGCATCCTCTTCAATTGGTGCACCTGGCGCACCAATCTAACGTAGTCAGAAGATTGTCGGGACGGATTCGTCGGAATGCGGACGGGGTTGCGGCTGGCGGGCTCTCAAACGGAGACGTCGCCAGGCTGCGGCCCGGTGACTGGCAGGAACGCCTCCACGCAGGTGACGCCGGCGGGTCCCGCGACGGCTTCGTGGCGGGTGTTCGCGGGCAGGTCGANGGGTGTTCGCGGGCAGGTCGAGCCGGTCGCCTGGGCGCATCGGCCAGTCGGTTCCACCCACCCGAAAAATGATCTTTCCGTCGACGCAGAACAGCACCTTGTGCTGGGCGTGGGTGTGCTCGTCAAAGATCTCGCCCGGCCCGGCGGACCAGCGGTACGGGCGCAGTCCCTGCTGGACAAGCGTTGCCTCGACATCATGGGGGAGAGCCGTACCAGCGGTAACGGGCACGTGCATGAATTGACGGTACCGCGTATTGGGTAACTGGAAGGGGCTGCGGCATGGGCTCGGTGGCCGCGAATGGGGAACCTGGTTGATAGCGCTCCGGCCTGCCGGTTTAAGATACGGCCGTGGCGCACATCGTTCAGGGCTTCCAGTATCGGCCGGTCCGCAACACCGCCGGTGACACGATCCGTCCGATCGGCCTCGTTCTGCACGTCGCACAGGGTAACGGTTCCCAGTTCAACTGGTTCAACGATCCGCGATCTCAGGTGTCGTCGAACTTATGGGCGGGCAAGGCCGGGCAGCGCGAGCAGTACGTGCCCTCGGATGTCCGGGCGTGGGCGCAGCTCGCGGGGAACGGCACCTACAACTCGATCGAAACCGAGGGCTTCGACACCGAGGCGCTGACTCCCGAGCAGATCGAGAGCGTGGCCGTCGCCTACGCCGACGGGGTGCGCGCCTTCGGTTGGGCACTGGCGGTGACGGATACCCCCGGCCAGTCCGGGCTGATCACTCATGGCGCCGGCAAGCTTGCCTGGGGTAATCATCCGGGCTGCCCGGGGGCCATCCGAGCCGGTCAACGTCAGCAGATCGTTGTGCGGGCAGCGCAGATCGTCGGCGGCTCGGCGTCGCCCACGCAGCCCAAGGTGGTGGCTCTGCAACACGCGGTGCATGTGGCCGCGGACGGTGTCTGGGGGCCGGCCACCGACGCGGCGCTGGCCGCGGTCCGGGCCAACCAGCACACCCGCGCCGAGCAGGCCGCGGTCGGCACGACCGTCGACGGCGCCTGGGGCCCCCGGTCGCAGGCCGCGTACGTCGCGACGGTGCGGACGATCCAGTCCATCCTCGAAGTGGGCGTGGACGGCGTCTGGGGCCCGGCCACCGACCGGGCGTTCGCTGCTGCTCGTAATTCCTATTTCACCGGTTGATCCCAGTCGGCCGATTGGTCCCATTCGGCGACGAGCGCGCCCCAGGTACGGTAACGGGCCACCGAGTAAGCGGAGGACACCACACCGTCGGGGTCGACAACGGCCACCGGATAGCCGAGCTGAGCCCGGTACCCGCGTTCGCTGACGACAAGACGGCCGCNCGGCCGCCGAGGCGGGCCGCGCCGACGACGATCGGCCGGGACGTCCACCTCGGGGTGGCCGCGGCTGCGAGCTCCCGCGCCGACAGCCAGCCGTACAACCCGCAGGCACAGGCCTCGCCCGGCATCCGCGGATGCGGCGTCAAAGACGCCGCCAAAGACGCCGAAGAGGGCTGGCCGCCGAAGTCGTCCCGCACGCCACGCAGGCAGAGCGCCCTGGTCAGGCCGTCGGGATACCACAGCAGCAGGTCGGTCGGGAACGGCGACCACGGCGTCCACGCCGGGCGCAGCCGGCCCGCGCCGTCCACCGCCCACTGGCGCCAGCCGATGACGCTCACCTGCCGGCCGGCACCGGCTCGGTCTCGGCCGGTTCAGTCGGTTCGGGCAGTGTCAACGGTTCCTGCTCCGGCCAGGAGATCGGTTCGTCCTCGACGATCCGCAGCGGCTCACCCACATTTGACATACATCAACGTTCCCTCGCCCCGCCGCGTCGGTCAATTCCCTGCCGTCCCCGCCGGTCTCTCAACCCAGGCGCAGGATCTGTAGGCCGTGGTCGGCCAGGAGCGCTGGCAGGTGGCGGACGGTCGCGATGGCCTTGGCGCGCTGGTCGTCCGGGAGATCCAGCCAGTCGACCAGCAGGTTGTGCCGTCGGCGGCTGTCGTCGCGGACCGGGGCGAACGTCCAGCCCTGGCCGCGCCGTTCCGCGCACCAGCGTTCGTGCTCGTGCCGGGCGAGCAGGTCGATCTCGGCCGGGGTGAAGGAGAAGTCCGTCGGCGGGTCGGTCATCGGGACGACGACCGCGCTGATTTTTCCGAGTTTCACGCCGATGTCCTCGGCCTGCCGGTAGTTCGCCGCGCGCAGGTCGTCGCGGAGGTCGTCCCAGAGCTCCATGGGCTCGGCGCTGCCGATGGTGCGTCCTTTTGCCTGCTCGTCGATGAGATACTGCTCGTGGATGGCGCGGGCCAGGACCGTCAACGTGTCGTTGCGCAGCTCGTCGGGCTCCGCTGCCTCGTCGGTGATCGCGAAGATCCGTACCTCGCCCGGCGCGGAGTCGAGCAGCCGGGGGTTGAGCAGGTCGCCGAGGGCCGTCCGCTGCCCTGTACACACAGTAACGATCTGGCCGACGTCCACGGTGTTGCGGGTGGTGTTCAACGCGCGGGGCAGGACGGTGTCCTCGTTCTGGTCGCACAGCACCAGGTGCCGGATGCCGAGCGTGCCCGCGTCGCCCGACGCGCCCGCTGACGGGGGCTCGGGCAGGACGGTTCCGAGATCGACGGTCGTCGCGGGCTCGTCCCTGACACGGGGGGCGCAGTGCGCCGCGACCGGTGGGTAGCGCGTGCGCAGTTCGGCGAGCTGCGCTGACGCGTGCCTGTCCACCAGCACCAGCGGTAACAGAGGGGCACCGCTGCGGACCCGCCACAGCCGGGCCAGTGCGACGATCAGCGCGCGCCCGAACGGGCCGAGCCCGACGATCGCCACCGAGGGCAGCGGGTCGCCGGTACCGAGATGGGGCTCGAGAATGTGGGTGGCGAGCTTGCGGGCGGCGATTTCCTCCGGGGTGAAGAAATCCAGCCGGAAACCCGATCCCGCGGAGAGCCCGAGCCGGCGTGCCTTCAGCGCGAGCGCGAGCTCACCGTCGCTAATACGCGCGTAGCAGGCGAGTGGTTCGGGATGGTCGCCTTCCTCGCCGGTGAGCGCGGCCACGGCCGCCACCACGGCCGCGTTGGCGGCGTTGTCCGCGAGGCACGCGTACACGGTCGTGGCCCTGGGCACACCGGCGGCGCGCAGTGTCGCCGGTTTCCAGGCGTCACCGACCACGACGAGACCCTGGGCGTGCTGGTCGGCGTCGCCGGTGACGCGGATCACCGCGGTGCCGGCGGCGCGCAGCGCGGTGGTGATGGTCAGGGCGAACGGGTCGTCGCCGACGACGACAGCGTGCTCCTGGGCCCGCCGCGCCGCGCGCCGGTGACGCCGGTCGACAAGGATGTTCCACACCGACGCCGTCACGCCGTACGCGGTGGCGAACGGTGCCAGGAACCGGGCGACCTCCAGCGGCAGCGGGAAAGGGCCGCCGTCCTGTAGCGGTTCGGAAGCCAGCAGAAAGAGCTGCGCGTCGAAGTAGGCGATGTCGGCGGCCGGGTAGCGGCAGGCCCGGGTGTCCGGCGGGGGGCACCGCGAGTCGGGCTGGTCGAGCTGGGTCAGGCCCCACGCACCCAGGAAGGCCGCCACCAGAAAAAGCACCGCGAACATCAGCCACAGGGCCCGGCCGCCGCCGGCCCGTTCGTCCGGAATCCCTGTCACGTCGTTGTTCCCGCTCCCGTGTCGGCGCGGCCCGTACCGGTGTCACCGTCGTTTTTCTCCAATGCGGTTCCACCGGATTCACACCTCTCACCGGATTCTTGCACCGCGGGCGACCGGGAGCGGGATCCGCCCGGGGCTCATCGCCCGCGCCGGCCATCAATCCACCGGACACGGCCGCGAGAAGATCGTCTAGCTGGAACAGAGCGTCTAGAAAAGATCGACGTAGTCGGTGAGGATGTCGCCGAAGACCCCGGCATCGCCGTTGCGGTTCCAGAAGGCGGTGGCGGCCTGCACCGTCGTTGCCCCGGCGCACAGGAAGTCGGCGATGTCGCGGCCGCGGGACACCCCGCCCACGCCGATCAGCTCTACCGTCTCCGGCAGCAGCCGCCGCAGCTGGCGTACCTGGCCGAGTGCCACGGGCCGCAGCGCGGCACCCGCGAGCCCGGCCAGTTCGACGTCGATCACCGGCCGGTTCGCCTCGTCCAGGGCAAAGGCGTTCGGGAAGGTGTTGACCGCGCAGACGAACCGCGGGCCCCGCGGTGTGCCGGACAGTCTCGCCACCAGGTCCGCCAGCGCGGCCAACCCGGCCGGGTCCGAGAACGGGGAGATCTTTATGCCGAAGGGCGGCGGCTGGCGATCTTCGCTGCCACCGGTGGCGGTGGACGCGGCCGCGGCGAGCGCCTGGCCCACCTGGGCGCAGATGGCCTCGGTCCGGTCGTTGTCGAAACACGCGATGCGTTTCTGCCTGCCGTCGTCCCAGACGTTCGGGCAGGCCAGGTTGAGTTCGATGATGTCGACGCCGGCGAGTGCCACGTCATGGGCGGCGATTGCGTACTCGGCCTCGCTGAATCCGGCGATACTCACGACGAGTGGCTTACCGGCGGCATGCGCCATCGAGATCATCGCTGGCAGGTGTTCGCGGTAGTACGCAAGCCCCGGATTGGGCAGGCCGAGCGCGTTGAGTGAGAAGAAATCCCCCGGATAGTAGACGTTGCCCCCGTTCCCGGTGCGCGCCCGCAGCGTGATGGAGCCGACGACGACCGCGGACACCGCGCTGCGGGCGAGCGCGCTCACCTCGTCAAGGCTCTTGCACGTGCCCGCGGCGTTCATCAGCGGATGCTCAAGTTCGACTCCGCACAGCGCTGCCACGGCCACCCTTCCAGAGATCCGCGTTTCCGATGTGGTTCGCCTTCTCCAGGAGACAGTATCGAATTCCTGTTCCTGGACGTGGTGCGCGGATCGCGGCCGTTATGTTCGATATGCCCACCGTGTCATGTATCGGGTGTTTTCCGCTGGGTCGTGGGCCACTTCCGGGGCGTGTCCGGGGCGGGGTCACCTGCCNNNNCCGGGGCGGGGTCACCTGCCGCTGCACCACACGCCCTGTTCCAGCCTGGTGCCTGTTCGCGACCAGGATTCGGCGCCGGCCCACGTTTGGCCTCCCCGACGGCTGTCGAAGAAGAAAGGGTCGGCCGCACCGCGCTGTGGCGGCCCGGCGCCGGTCGGCGTCACCGGTACCCACCGCATCCACCGGTGCCACTGGTCGTGGGGTCCGGTGACGGCGGCTGATACCAGGGAAGATACGACCGACACGGAAAGAAGGCCGACGATGGCGACCGGCGGAACAGGATTCAGTGACGTCGTCCACGATCTTATCTCGGTGCAGTATCACGCCCTCAAAGGGGGCCGTGAATACGAACAGTACATCCGTGACGCGAATGAGGAGGGGCAGCCGGAGATAGCCGATTTCTTCCGGACCGTCCTGGAACAGGACGCCGAGCGCGCGGTCGCGTGCCATCGTTACCTGTCCCGGTTGTCCGGTCACGCGCCGGCCGGCTCGATCGTCCGCTGAGGGACCGTCGGGGGCGTGCGAGGTCGTTCGGCGCGGTAGGCCGGGCTCATCCGGCTCATCCGGGCTCCACCCGACGCCCCTGCTCGGCTGCCGGACCGGAGCCCGCCTGAGAGCCCCGGTCCGGCAGCCGAGGCCCATGCGGGAGCTGGCCCGTTCGGATTTCCCGTCCGGTGGCCGGGGCCCGTCCTCGTCCCGCTGAAAAGTGCTGGGATCAGAAGCGCACGGCCTCGACGTCCTCGCCGCCGTGCAGGGCCCGCCACAGATGGCCGAACGAGTCGTACTGCTCCCGCTTGGGGCGGGCGGCGAGCCTTTCGACGAGCTGTTCCGGCGCGTTACGGCCACGCAGCACGTAGGCGAGCTGAGCGGCTCGAGCGGGGAAGTCGTGGCGGTCGAACCACCGGGCGAGTTCGGAGCGCGCCTCGACCGCCGCGGTGGGGTCCGTGCTGGCGGCAGCCTCGCTCGCCGGCCGTTCCGGGATCACCGCAACCTGGGGCTGATCCTCGCCGGGAGGTTCCGCGGAGCGCCATTCCTCGGTGCGCGTGTCCCGCCGCGCCCGCACGATCCCGTCCACTTCCTGGGCGAGGTTGTCGTCCTTGGCGGGGCCGTGCTTGGTGCTGCCGCGCTGCATCGACATCGTCGTGCTCCTGTTGTTGATCGCGTTCCTCGGGTGGTTCCTGTGGTTACCGCCGTCCCGGCCGGTGCCGACCGCTGGGCCGCGAGTCCGGCGGAAGGATGCCGGGGCCGGGCGGTGGGAGGTCAGGGCCGGGGCCGGGACCTGGCAGGTCGGGCCCTGGGCCCGGGCCGGGCAGATCGGGGCCGGGAACCGGCGGGGCGGGCCCGGGGCCAGGCCTCGGAACGTCTGGGCCGGGGCCAGGCCGTGGGACGTCCGGGCCCGGCCTCGGCACCGGACCAGGCGTCGGCGCCGGCGTCGGATCAGCTGTCGGCATCGGTCCGGGAGACGGCGGGGGGTTGGCGGGTGCGGGCACGGGCCGGGCGGTGGACGGGCCGGATGCCGACCACGAGGAGGACAGCCGCGAGGAGGACGGATTGCCGTGCGTGACAACTAAGATCATGATGCGTCCTCCGTGGGGACGAAACGATCGATGATCGGGACGTGGCGGGCGGCCGGGGCTGGTTGCCGTATCGGTCGACTCCTGCCACCTTCCACGGACACGGCATCTCGAATCGTCCAAGTAGCAGAGGTCCAAGTACCAGAGGAGGGACCCGAGGAGCCGGGGGGCCGGGGCTGGCCGCGGGCGGCTCCGGAAGCGGTCCGCGGATCCCAGCCGTGAACATCACGATCATGCGTTCTCCGGTTTCGTCCGAAAGAGCGGCTGTGCGGGTGTGCCGGGCACGCTGGACGGGGAAGTGGAGAAGACGACGAGGAAGTGACGAGGAAACGAAGAAGACGGGGAAGCGGAGAAACGGCATGCCCGCGCGGGCTCGCGAACCGACCTCGCGGGCTTGTGGCCCTGGGAAGGCGTGCGGCCTGGGAGGTGAGTCTCGATGGCGAACGTACTCAGCGTAACCAGCGTGCCACCGGTGACGGTGCGGCGGTACAGGACGATCGGGGAAGCGGCCCATGAGATGGACCTCCACGGGGTGGGCGCTCTTCTCGTCACAGACGATCGCGATCACCTGGTCGGGATTGTCACTGATCGTGATATCGTGTTACGGGGCGTTGCCCGTGGTGTCCCGATGGAGACATCCGTCGATCGTCTGATGACGACGGAGGTCTTCACCCTGCCCGCTGACGCGGAGCTCGACCGTGCGTATGAGGTATTTCGCGATCACGCACTGCGGCGGCTGCCCGTCCTCGACAGCGACCGGATCGTCGGGGTCCTCTCCATCGACGACATCCTCATCCGTGACGCGCGGCGGATCGAGGACGTCGTACGTCCCCTTGCCCGGGAGGTCATCGCCCGGCACCGCAGGACGCCGGTGGGCACGGGTGGGGCTGCCCGTGCCGGCGACGGCGCCGTCCGCGCCGACAACGGTGGCACCTACGCCGGTAGCGGTGCCGGTAGCGGTGCCGGTAGCGGCGGCACCTACGCCGACAGCGGAGTGATCGCCTCCCGCCGGCTGGTGCGGGCCCACCCCGGTGACACCCTGGTCATCCACGGGCGGACGCTGGGCCGGCCGGAGCGGTCCGGCGAGATCCTGGAGGTGCGTTCCCCCTCGGGCGATCCGCCGTTCCTGGTCAGCTGGTCCGATTCCGATCATGTCAGTTTCACCTATCCGGGCCCGGACGCGGAGGTGCGTCCACGTGCCGAGGCGGCGACCGCGGCCACGGGCGAGCGGGCTGGCAACGGCAGCCGGTAGCAGCAGGTAGGCGGCCGGAAGCTGACAGGTGGCCGGCCGCCGCCACCGGATGCCACCTGTGACGCCCTGACAAGGCCGCCCTGATACGGAGGTGGCGGGTGCATCCCCTGTTCGCCGACCGGCCGGCGGCGGNCCGGCCGGCGGCGGGCCGTGCCCTGGCCGGGCAGCTGGCCGTATACGCCGGTCGTGACGACGTCGTCGTCCTCGCGCTGCCACGAGGCGGTGTGCCGGTCGCCTTCGAGGTGGCGCGACGGCTGGGTACGGGGCTGGACGTCTTCCCGGTGCGCAAGCTCGGGGCACCCGGGCACGCCGAGCTCGCGATGGGCGCGCTGGCCGGCGGCGGGACGCTCGTCCGCAACGATCAGGTGATCTATAACCTGGGCATCGGGGAGGAGACGATCGCCGAGGTCGTGGCCGCCGAGCGCCGTGAGCTCGCCCGCCGGGAGGATGCCTACCGCCTGGGCCGGGACGCGCTCGACGTCACCGGCCGCGTGGTGCTGCTGATCGACGATGGGATGGCCACCGGTGCCACGATGTACGCCGCCGTCGACGCCGTCCGCCAGCGTGGACCGGCGCAGGTGGTCGTGGCTGTGCCCGTGGCTTCGGAGCAGGCGTGCCGGCAGATGCGGTTCGTCGCCGACGGTGTGCTCTGTCTGCGCACCCCGTCGACCTTCTTCTCTGTCGGCCAGTACTACGCCGATTTCTCCCAGACGACCGATGACGAGGTCCGCGAGCTTCTGCGCCGTGCCGTGACCGCCGGATGACGGCCAGGCGGCTTTCTGTAGGTCACCATCCGAATGCTTCTCGCCTACGGAAGGCGGGCACCTGATGCGGCCGCGGCCGAGGTGGGCGGTGGCGTGGGGGAGGTCCAGAGCGGCTTGGATACTGTCATTTGGATACTGTCAGTAGTCCGCCCAGCTGGCCTCCCAGATCCGTGAGTGGCGTGGGGGAGGTCCTGGTCGGCTCGGATGCTGCCGGGGTCGACGCGGATGCGGGAGCGCTACCGGCCGGTGCGGGAGCCGGGGGTGGCGCCGCCGGTGCCGGTGCCGGTGCGGACGGCGGACCGGACGTGGGCGCTGGCGTCGGATCGGGCGTCGGCGGTATGGGCTGCACTGGTGGGTTGTTCAGGCGTTGTGCGATGCTTGTGAGCCTGTCGCGTGCTTCGTCGCTGACCTCGACGGGTGTGGCGTCGGCGAGCCGGTCGAGGAAGGGCGTGAGCGTCCCGGGGCCGGTGACAGCGCCGGGGATCAGCGCGTCCAACGCGTCGGTGGTAGGCGCGTCGATCTGGCCCAGCCGGTTGTAGTGCGCCAGCCGGTCACGCAGGGATGCCGGGCTGGTGCTCCAGCCGGCGAAGTCCGCGGCGTTCAGACCGGTGATGTCGAAGGCGGTGGCCGGTTGCGCCGCGCAGCCGATGCTCGCGGGCTCGGGGGTGAGACGGGCGGTGAGGGCACCGGCCGCGCCCGCTTCGCCGATGTCATGCCCGCTGAAGCGGGCGAGCTGCCGGCGTGCCGGCGTGCCGGCACGGGCGTCCGCGATCACCACGGTGCGAGTGCTGGTGATCAGGTATCCGCGGCTGTCGAACAGCGTCGCGTCGATCGGGACGCTGACCGGTGCCCCGCCGGCGGGGATACCGGCCGTGCTCAGGACGCCGGTGATGTCGAGGGCGTCGTAGCCGGTGACAGCCGGGTCGAGGTCGGCGGGCGCCGCGGCCGGTGAATCGGCCACGATGGTGATCGTCGGACAGCTCGCGGACGGTGCCGGGGCGGGCGTCGCGTCCACTTCGGGCCGTGGGGTGACCGTGATCGCGGCGGGCGTACCCG
>NZ_JWIO01000027.1:20089-30862 GCF_001017755.1 Protofrankia coriariae | reverse complement strand
GCGGGCGTACCCGCCGGTGTGGGCGCCGCGGGCGGTGCGGGTGATGTGGGCGGTGCGGGTGAGGATGGTGCGGGGGCCGCGGGTGCGCTGCCGCCGGGATGCGCCGGGGGCGGTGTCGGGGTGGGCAGGGGAGTTGCCCCGCTGCCGGCGTAACCGGTCATCCAGGCGAGCACGGCACGGACGTAGTCATCGGACGGGTTGTAGGCGAGGATCACTGTCCGTAGCTGCGCGGGGTCGCTCAGATTGCGGTTGTAGGCGCAGAGGTAGCCGGCGGCGGCGAGGGCTGCGTCGTCGATGTTGTTCGGGTCGCGCTGGCCGTCACCGTTGCCGTCGCTGCCGGCGCTCGCCCAGGAGGACGGGATGAACTGCATCGGCCCGACGGCCCGGTCGAACACTGTGTCGCCGTCCCACCTGCCGTTGTCGGTGTCGGTGACACGCGCGCGTCCGCCCACGCCGTCCAGGGGAAGCCCGATGATCGACGGGGTGACGGCACCGGCGGGGCTGATGGCGTGGCCGGCGCCGTGCCTGGATTCCACCTTGCCGATTCCGGCCAGTAGGGGCCAGGTCAGGTGGCAGTTGGGGCGCCCGGCCGCCATCCGTTCGGTTGCTCTGCGATAGGCGGCCAGTATCCGTTCCGGTATGCCTTTGTCACCAACGGTGAGTGTGACGGCTCCGCCCACCCCGGCGGCCGCTGCTGTGGCCAGACTCTGCGTGCTCGGCGCGGTGGTACCGCCCGCCCTGCCGGAGCCGCCGCCGCTGCCCGGGCTGGCGAGCGGTGGCATCGGGAAGGCCCCACCGTCGGCCGGCAGCCTGACCGGTCCGGGTGGCGGCACGGCGGGGGAATCGGCTTGTGAGATGGTTGTGGAACCATTGATCAGAAAGAGAAGCGCGGTGGTGGCGGCCGGCATCAGGAGTATTCGCACCCGGCGTGAGCGTGGCGCGGGTCGCGCCCGTGGGCGGGTCTCACCGGATACGGCTACGTCCATGTGCCGGCGCATGCCAGTGTTCCTGGGGACACGCCGATGCTTGCTCACGGTAGACGTCCACCTCGTCGAACAGCCTGGATCGGGTAAGCCGCGGGTACGCTTCACCGCTGGAACTCCGGCACACCGCCGAGGTGTCCACCGCCGTTATACGCCATATTCCCGGACCGGGAAGTGGCTGTTGGGCGGCCAATGGGTGGTCAATGGGCGGTCAATGTCGGTCACGCATTCGGGCACAGGTCGGTGGCCGTAGGTTGTGAATCGATAGGTTCATGGTTGGATGAGATGTCGCCCCAGCGTTTCCGACCTTCGCTGGAATGCGTCGACGGTAAATGCTGTGCAACTTCGACGCGAGGTGTCTGAGAGTAGTTTTTCAATGACTGCTGGTATGCGACGGCAGGTTTCTTGAGGGTAGTCGGACGAGCGTCCTGAGTGATTTACGTATGGTCGGTGGAGGGGTCGTGCCGCTCCGCCTTCCGTCGCTGGTTCTTGCGCCGCCGTTCGCTGGATGTTCACCCGAGGGCTCAGCCGGGCGTACGGGTCGCTCCTTGTTTTTCTCCGAACGCACTGTGTGCCGGCCTGCCCTGCCGGGCTCCGGGCCTGTCGTTCTCGCGATAGCGCGCCTGCTTTTGTTGCAGACATATGAATATCGGGTGTCTGTGGCTGGCCAGTGTATTGGTCGCGGTAATCCGATGATCGACGTCGTTCCCCTGGCCGTCCGCGGCACCGAACTGATGTTGGGTGAGATTATCTGCCCTGGTGGCCGCCCTGAACCAGGAGCGCGTGACAGGCGGCCCCGGCTTTGTCGCCATCCCCGGTATGGTCGGCGGCGTCCCGGATTCTCCGCGCCGCTCGACAGATCTGTCGGTCGACGGGATGACCGCGGTGCGTCCCATATCACTCGCCCGCGGGGGCCGTGATATGTAGAACATGACTCACATGATGGCGTTGCTCATGTGATTATGGCGTGCCGAGATGACGGGACGGGGTGTCGGTGGCGGTTCACGATGGGCGTCGGCGTGGGGTCACGCCCACATCATGATTGCGGATCGATGACTGTTGATCGGGCTCGGGTGGCAGCGGCGCTTCCCGGCTACGAGTTGGGTGACGAGCTTGGCGCGGGCACGTTCGGGGTGGTGCTGGCCGCATGGCACCGCAGCCTGCAGCGTGATGCCGCGGTCAAGGTACTGGCCGGGGGGTACGGCCGGGCGGTGGCGGGATTCACCGCCGAGGCACAGATCCTCGCCGCTCTGGATCATCCGCATGTGGTCCGGGTCTACGACTATGTCGAGACCGGAGAACTGCGTCTGCTCGTCATGGAGATGCTGGCCGGCGGGACGCTGACCTGCCGTCACCAGGCGGGGATGCTCCCGGAGGGGGCCTGCGCGGTGGGGCTGGCGATCGCCGCGGCCCTGGCCTGTGCGCATTCCCGGGGGTCCTGCACCGCGACATCAAACCCGACAACATTCTGTTCGACACCACGGGCCTGCTCAAGGTGGTCGATTTCGGGCTCGCGAAACAGGTGGGCGGGTTGCCGGTCACCGCCAGCGCGGTGGCTGGGACGCCGTTGTACATGGCTCCCGAGCAGATCGAGGGGGGCCGGCTGGGGCCGGCCACCGATCTTTACGCGCTCGGGGTGCTGCTCTATCTGTTGCTGACCGGGGTGACGCCGTTCGCCCCGGCCCCGTCCACCCTGCGGCAGCGTCTCGAGCAGGTCCCACCGCCGCCACCAGACGTGCCGGTTCGAGTAGCGGATGCGATCATGTGGGCGTTGGCGAACGACCCGGTGGCCCGCCCGCCGTCCGCCCAGGCCTTCGCGTTGTATCTGGCTCGAGCCGCGGCCGAAGCCTACGGCGCTGGCTGGCTCGCCCGCTCGGGGCTCGTGCTACATCTCGACGACGACGTCCGTGCCGCCGCCGAACGCCCGTCCGTGTCCGCCCCTCCGCCGCTGCCGTCTATCACCAAAAGTGACACTCCATCTCCGGCCAGCGATACGGCGCCTTCGCCTTCGGCGGATGACGCACCCGCTGACGGTCTGCTATCGCAGAGCGTACCGTCGGCTACGCAGACGGGTGACCGTCCTACCGGCCGGGTGCGTCGCGTCCGGCCACACCATCGATCGGCCGTACCGCCCGCGCACCGCCGTCCCGGCGGTGTTCCTCGCCACCGTGGCGCTTCTCGCTGCCGTATCGCCGTCATCGCGTTTCTCCTCGCCGGCGCCGTGGCTCTTGTTGCCGCCACCCGCAGTGGGGACCCGTCTGATATCAGCATCCGTCCGCTCTCCCCGCCGCTGACCGGCCACACCCACTGGGTGCTGTCGGTGCTGTTCTCCCCGAACCAGCGGGTCCTGGCCAGCAGCAGCCGAGACGGGACGGTACGGTTGTGGGATGTCACCGACCGTTCCCGCCCGCGCCTGTTCGGCGCCCCGCTGGCCGGTCACACCATGTTCGTGTTCTCGGTGGCGTTCTCCCCGGACGGCCATGTCCTGGCCAGTGGCAGCTACGACGGGACGATAAGGCTGTGGGACGTCACCAACCGCTCCGATCCGCATCCAGTTGGTGATCATTTGTGGGTCTCCAGTACCACCGTGCGGTCGGTGGCGTTCTCTCCGGACGGCCGTACGCTGGCCAGCGGCAGTTTCGACGGGACGGTCCGACTGTGGAACGTCACCGATCTTTCCAGTCCGTATCCGCGCAACGACTCCCTGACCGTCCATGGCGACTGGGTGATGTCGGTGGCGTTCTCCGCGGACGGGCGCACCTTGGCCACGGGCAGCAACGACAAGACGGTGCGGCTGTGGGAGCTGCGTCAACCCGCCTCCGCCGGCAGCTGATGTGACCGGCGAGAAGACAATCTTGGTCAGGTTGCCGAGAACCCGCCGTCGACGAATATCGTCTGGCTGCCGGCCCGGGGCGGGTGCGCGGGTTTTCAGCGGTGGCCTGGTAGGTGTCGTCGCCATCCGCGCCTGTCCTTCTCCGACGGATGGGGGGCACTGGCGTCCGGCTCGTTTCTGGCCGCGAGCGAAATACCAAGGACGGTTCGGGAAACCGCGGGGTAGCCGTCGAGCGGAGGGATCGGCTGGCTGTCGTGGAGCCTGCGCACACCGGGCAGGAAATCGTCCAGTTCGCCTGGCTCGAACACACACTCGCGGATGATCCAGGAGAATGCGCCGGCGGGATCCCCGACCAGTTTGTAGCCGCCGTCCGGCAGGATGAGGCACCATCCGTGCGCGGGAAGGTCGATCATGGTGGCGATCGGGCGCCACGAACGGACCTCCCACAGCCGTGTCGATCCGTCCGCGCCGGTGGACGCGAGCAGCCTGCCGTCCGGGTCGAAGGCCACCGTGCGCACGGCACCGACATGTCCGGTCAGGCGCGCTGATGTTCGTCCGGTGGCCGGCTCGTACAGCCATACCGACCCGTCGTCGCACGCCGACGCGAGCAGGGCTCCGTCCGGGCTGAACGCCATGGACAGGATGCCGCCGCGCGCCGCGGTGGAGCCGGCGGCGACGATGGACACAGCCGGCGGGCTGTCGCCGGCCACGCCGGTCCGCGCGATCTGCGCGATCTGCGCGGTGGGCGCGGTGGGCGCGACGTCCCACAGGCGGATGCGGGCGCGGTCGGCCGTCGCGAGAAGGCCGCCGTTCGGGCTGAAGGCCAGCGGCCCGACGGCCCGGGCATGGCCGGCGAAGCTGCCGATCTGGTTACCGGAGACGACATCCCGGAGCCGTACGCCCGGGCCCGCGCCGGTGGCCAGCAGGGTGCCGTCCGGGCTGAACGCCACCGAACGCACCTCGCCCGCGTCGATCGGCAGGACCGTCCGCACGGCGCCGGTGCCAGCGTCCCAGATGTGGATCGTCGCGTCCGCGCCCCCCGACGCGAGCAGGGTGCCATTGTTACCCCCGGCGCATGATCGAACGTCGTTTTATAGTGGGTCGCCAGCCGTGGCGTACTGTTTGTTCAGGCGGCGGTAACTATCTGTTTGTTTTTTCGTCGCGTGGGGCTGCTAATACCCGGGAGGCGGTGGCCGCCGTCCCCGCGGACGATTCGCGATTCGCGATTCGCGGTGGCGGCTCGGCGGCCAGGGTGTCTGGTCCGGCGTTTTCCGGCGGTGGTACCTGCCGGCGCGGGGTCAGCGCAGATGGACGGCGATCAGGCAGGTGTCGTCGTCGGTGTCGGGGGTGGTGTGGCGCAGGAGGTGGTCGGCATACCGCTGGAGGTCGGCGATCGGCCGGCCGGCTACCAGGACGAGGGTGTCCAGCGCCTCGTCGAGGGCGCTCCCGCGCCGTTCGATGAGCCCGTCGGTGAACAGCAGGATGCCGTCGCCGGGCCGCAGTGCGGTGGCGGTCTCCTCGTAGGCGCTGTGTGGGTCCGCCCCGAGGAGGACTCCGGCCGGCAGCGGGAGCGTGCCGGCGTCGCCGTCGCGGACCAGGACGGGCGGCAGGTGCCCGGCGCATGCCCAGCGCAGCACGCGGGTGGCCGGGTCGTACAGACCGCAGACGGCGGTTCCGGTGACGTCGTCGGTGAGGTGGTAGGCGACGTCGTTGAGCCAGCGCAGCAGCTGGGCCGGCCCCGCCCCGGTCATGGCAAGGCCACGCAGGCTGTTGCGTAACGTGACCATGCCGGTGACAGCCCTGATCCCGTGCCCGGCGATGTCACCGACGGTAAGAAGGACCTCCCCAGAGGGCAGGACGACCGCGTCATACCAGTCACCGCCGACCAGATGGTCCTGGTTGGCCGGTCGGTAGCGGACGGCGATGTCGAACCCGGCGGTCTCGACCGGATCGGCCGAGAACGGCGTGATGGCCCGTTGCAGCTGGATGGCCAGACGCTGCTGGTCGTCGGCCCGCTGTTCGGTGTCGGCGAGCTGGTCGCGGGTGGCGGCGAGGGCGACCTGGGTGTGGTAAAGAGTCGAAAGATCCTGGTATGTGCCGCGGACGGCGACCAGGGTGCCAGCGGCGTCCGTGACGGGTTCGGCGAACGCGCGTATCTGCCGGATCGCACCGTCGGCCCGCAGGAGCCGGAACGTCGTGGCGGCCGGCCGCACCTGGTTGAACAGCACGTCACGGAAACGGCGGACAGCATCGAGATCGTCGGCATGGACGTGGGCGTCCAGTCCCTGCAGGGAGATGGGCGCTTCCGGCGCGCCCGGCATCAGCCGGAACAGCGTGAAGGTGTGGTCGGTCCAGCGCACGTCACCGGTGAGCACGTCCTGCTGCCAGCCGCCGAGCTCACCGAGCCGCTGGGCGTGCTGGAGGATGGTGGTCAGCCCGTTGCTGTCGTCGGCCCGCCGCCAGGTCAGCGCGATGCCGTCGAAGAGCCGGCCGATACGCACGTCCATCTCCGTCGCGACGATCCGGTCACCGACGATGACGTGGACGGGCAGGCTGTCGGCCTGATACGGCTGACCGGTGCGCAGCACGTCCACAGCATGCTCGAACAGTCCGTCCGGGACCGTCATCAGCGGATGGACGTGGGACAGCCGGCGGCCGACGAGATCCCGGGGACCGCGGCCGGCCGGGTCGACGAACCCGTCGCTGACGTGGTCGATCTGGAAGTCGACGATCCGCCCGTCCTGGTCACGGACGGCGTGGGCGACGAGGGCGGAGCGCAGCAGGGAGTCCAGCAGGGCGGGCAGCCACGAGCCGTGGCGTCCCCAGGTGCGTTCCCCCTGGACCCCGAGGCTGCTGGCGCAGATCCCGGCCAGCGTGAGCAGCTGGTGGCGCAGCGCGGGAGCGAACTCCTCGAGAGGCTGCGGCCAGCAGATCTCCATCGCTCCCAGCAGCGCCCCGGCGTCGGTCAGCGGCAGCACCGCCCGGGCGCCGCGCCAAGGCCCGACCAGCGGGAGCGGGCGCGGCAGGTGCTGGGCTGCCGGCCACCACCGGGGGCAGCCGTCCTGAACGACCCGCTGGGCAGGGCAGTCCATCTGCGGCGGGAGGCGCTGCCAGCGGCTTGCCTCCAGGGCGCTGAGCCCCGCCTCGCCGACGAGCTCCAGCGCGCCGTCCGGTTCGGTCATCCACAGCGCCACGGCCACGGCTCCCAGCGGGGCGAGGGCCTCCTCCAGCGTCGCCGCGGCGATCCGGGATCCGTCCACGGCCCGTGGTGCCGGGGCGTCGGCCAGTTGCGCCGGCTGGTGGCGGGGCGGCTGTGCCGAGCCCCGCACGAGCGCGTCGCCCGCCGGCTGGCCGACCACGTCGGCGGCGAGCTCTGCCAGGGGCATCCCGGACCGGGCCGCCAGGTGGGTGAGCTGCCTGGCAGCCTCACCGGGGGAGCAGCGCAGGCGCTCGGTCAGGACACCGATCGCGAGATCCACCAGGGCTTCGGTGGCGGCCTGCGCCCGCACCGCCTCAAGTTCGCCCTGCTGGCGGACGATCAGTGCGGTCAGACGCGCCACCTGGTCGTCGCCGGCCGGGCCGGTCGGCCGCTGTGTTCCCACCACGTACGTCCCTCACTGGCTCGGGTGCCGCCGGCATGCGGACTGCGGCCCCCCAACATGGACATCCTCGCACGGACACCACCGGGCGGACGAAGCCCCCGCGGTCCGCTGTTCTCCCGTTCTTCGTTGCTTCTGTTCCGTGGTTCTCCCCGGCTCTGGCGCCGTGGGCCGATGACGACGCGACGGTGCCTGTTCGGTGCCTGCCTGCTGCCTGCCCAGCACCTGTTCGATGCGTGTTCGGTGGCTGGTCGGTATCTGTCCGCGTCGGTTACGGGCCACGATTCCGAGACCGTTCGAGAAAACCCTAGGACATCAGAAAACTGGGTCGAGTGCGTTGTCCGTTTCACCCTGGTTTGCGAATCGTCCAACTCTCTACCGTGGAGCACGGGGACCGGCCGGCTGTTCGGGGTCGGCGGCCGACGAGCGGGGTGTACCGGTGGGTGAGGCTACAAAGTCGGAGCGGGTGAAGTCGGAGGGGGCAACGACGGGAGGGCGGGACGAGCCCGCGCTGCGCCAGCTTCTCGCCGGTCTGACGGCGGTGCGTGGCGGGGACTTCCGCGTGCGTCTGCCCTACGGCGACGACCCACTCATGAACGAGATCGCCGACGTGTTCAACGGCATGACCGACCAGCTTTCCGCGATCGCGTCCGAGGTGGCGGGAGCGGCCCGGGAGGTCGGCATAGAGGGCAGACTCGGCCGTCACCTCCGGGTACCGGACGCGCCCGGTGCCTGGCGGGAGCTCATCGAGTCGACCAACATGGCGGTGGGGAGCCTGGGCAGCCAGGTCCGTGACATCTCCCAGGTGGCTGCGGCGGTGGCCCGCGGCGATCTGTCACGGAAGATCACCGTGGAGGCGCACGGCGAGGTCCTGGAGCTGAAGAACACCATCAACACGATGGTCGACCAGTTGTCGTCGTTCGCCGGTGAGGTCACCCGGGTGGCCCGGGAGGTCGGCACCGAAGGGCGGCTGGGCGGGCAGGCGTTCCCCGGGGTGGGCGGAACGTGGCGGGACCTCACCGACTCGGTGAACTTCATGGCCGGCAACCTCACCGGCCAGGTCCGTTCCATCTCCCAGGTGGCTGCGGCGGTGGCCCGCGGCGATCTCTCCCAGAAGATCACCGTGGACGCGCGGGGGGAGATCCTGGAGCTGAAGAACACCATCAACACGATGGTCGACCAGTTGTCGTCGTTCGCCGGTGAGGTCACCCGGGTGGCCCGGGAGGTCGGCACCGAGGGACGACTGGGCGGGCAGGCCGACGTCAAAGGTGTCTCGGGCACCTGGAAGGACCTCACCGAGTCCGTCAACGTCATGGCGGCCAACCTCACCGTCCAGGTCCGCTCCATCGCCGAGGTCACCACCTCGGTGGCCAAGGGCGACCTGACCCAGAAGATCCGGGTGGACGCGCGCGGGGAGATCCTGGAGCTCAAGGAGACCATCAACACGATGGTCGACCGGCTGTCCTCGTTCGCCGACGAGGTCATCCGGGTGGCGGGCGAGGTGGGGACACAGGGCAACCTCGGCGGGCAGGCTGTCGCGCGGGGCGTCTCCGGCACCTGGCGGGACCTCACCGACAACGTCAACTCGATGGCCAACAACCTGACCAGCCAGGTTCGCAACATCGCCCAGGTCACCACCGCCGTGGCCCGGGGCGACCTGTCGAAGAAGATCGACGTCGATGCCCGCGGGGAGATCCTGGAGCTCAAGACCACCATCAACACGATGGTCGACCAGCTGTCGTCCTTTGCCGCGGAGGTCACCCGGGTCGCCCGCGAGGTCGGCACCGAGGGGATGCTCGGCGGGCAGGCCGAGGTCGAGGGCGTCTCGGGGACGTGGAAGCGGCTGACGGAGAATGTCAACGAACTCGCCGGCAACCTCACCCGTCAGGTGCGCGCGATCGCCGCGGTGACCAGCGCGGTCGCGGCCGGTGACCTTACCGGGTCCGTCTCGGTGGAGGCACGGGGGGAGGTCGCCGAACTCAAGGACAACATCAACGCGATGGTGCGGTCGCTGTACGAGACCACGCGCGCCAACCAGGAACAGGACTGGCTGAAGACCAACCTGGCCCGCATATCCGGCCTGATGCAGAAACACCGCGATCTCAACACCGTCACGGAACTGGTCATGGACGAGCTCACGCCGCTGGTCGGCGCCCAGTACGGCACGTTCTTCCTGGCCGGATCCGGTGCGGACACACCCGCGCCCGCGCTGCGCCTGATCGCCAGCTTCGGGTACCAGGCCCACCCCGACGTGCCGCGCGAGTTCGACCTGGGACAGTCCCTGGTCGGGCAGGTGGCCAGAACCAAGAAGTCGATTTTCATCGACCGGACACCGGTGCACTATGTGAAGATCTCGTCCGGTCTCGGCCACGCCGAACCGGTCAATCTGATCGTGCTGCCCGTCCTCTTCGAGGATCATGTGTTGGGCGTCATCGAGCTCGCCTCCTTCACCCCCTTCACGCAGGTGCACCGGGATTTTCTGGACCGGCTGATGGACATCATCGGTGTCAATATCAACATTATTGTCGCCAACTCGCGTACCGACTCGCTGCTGGCGGAGTCGCAACGTCTCGCCGCCGAGTTGCGGGCACGCTCCGAAGAACTTCAGAGCCGGCAGGACGAGCTGCAGCGTTCCAACGCCGAACTGGCGGAGAAGGCGGCTCTGCTGGCTCGCCAGAACCACGACATCGAAGTCAAGAACTTCGAGATCGAGCAGGCCCGACAGGAAATCGAGGAACGGGCCCGGCAGCTCGGCCTGTCGTCCAGGTACAAGTCGGAGTTTCTCGCCAACATGTCCCATGAGCTGCGCACGCCGTTGAACAGCCTGCTCATCCTGGCGCGGCTGCTGGCGCAGAACCCGGCGAACAACCTCAGCCCGAAGGAGGTCGAGTACGCCAACGTCATCCACTCCGCCGGCTCCGATCTCCTGCAGCTCATCAACGACATCCTCGATCTGTCGAAGGTCGAGGCCGGCAAGATTGACATTCACCTGGAGCGTTTCGCGCTCGGCGCGCTCCTCGACGACGTCCGGGCCATCTTCTGTCCGGTCATCGAGGAGAAGGGCCTGCGGTTCACCGTCGACGTCGCCCCCGACGTGCCGGACGCGCTGGTCAGTGATCAGCACCGTCTGTTGCAGGTGCTGCGTAACCTGCTGTCCAACGCGGTCAAGTTCACCCAGCGGGGCGGGGTGGAACTTCGGATACGGGTGGTCAGTGGCCGTGTGCTCGACGACGAACGGCGCCCGGCCGTCGCGTTCGCGGTGACCGACACGGGTATCGGTATCGCCGAGGAGAATCTGGACCGGCTTTTCGGGGCCTTTCAGCAGGGCGACGGCAGCACCAGCCGCAGGTTCGGCGGG
>NZ_JWIO01000027.1:16080-20083 GCF_001017755.1 Protofrankia coriariae | reverse complement strand
CCAGCCGCAGGTTCGGCGGGACCGGCCTGGGACTGTCCATCGCACGCGAGGTCGCGGCTCTGCTCGGCGGTGTGATCCGTGCCCGGAGCGAGTTCGGGCAGGGCAGCACCTTCACCCTCTACCTGCCGCTGTCCTCGCCCGAGGCGATCGGTGAACAGGCCCGTGGCGCCACGCAGCCAGCCATTTCCGGCCCGCCGACACCCGCGGCCCTGCCACTGCCGCCCGGCTCGTCCGGCTCCTCTGGCTCGTCCGGCTCACAGGTGTCCGCGGCCGCGCTGGTATCCGCGCCCACACCCGGCGACAACGGCGTCCCAGCACATGCCACCACGGACGACGTGCTCCGCAGCCGTAGGATTCTTGTGATCGACGACGACGTCCGGAACGTGTTCGCCATCACCAGCATCCTCGAGCTCTACGGCCTGAACGTGATTCACGCGCCCGACGGGCGTATAGGCATCGACATCCTGCTCGCCACCGACGGCATCGAGCTCGTTCTCGTGGACGTGATGATGCCGGAAATGGACGGTTACGCCACGATGGCGGCAATCCGGGAAATGCCCCGCTTCGGCGCGCTGCCGATTATTGCCGTCACCGCGAAGGCCATGCCGGGCGACCGGCAGAAGTGCCTTGCCGCCGGCGCCGACGACTACGTGACCAAGCCGGTCGACACCGACGAGCTCCTCGCCTGCATCCGGCAGCGGCTCACCGACCAGGAACCCGGCGGCAGGAACATAAGGTGATCTGAATCCCGGTTCGGGCGGCAGCGGTCCCTCGGGCCGACGTCCCCGGACCACTGTGTGCGCCCGCGGTTGAGTGACGGCTCGCGGGGGATGGTCCGCTGTCGGCCGCGTCGTACCGGCAGCCCGTCTCCCGGTCGAGATGAACGTGCGACCGACGGAGGTGAACGCGCGGCTGGCCGAGGTGAATTCATGGCGAATACCTGACGGTCGGACAGCACGGAGCGCGCCGACCCCGACCAGAACCCCATACGGTCGCTGAATCATCATATCGGTCCAATCGTGCATTTGAGGACGGGGCGAAACGTGGGTTGGTTGAGCGCTGAGAGTGTCGTGGCCGTACTCACCGCAGTGCTCGGTATCGCGGCATCCTTCGCCGTGGTCTGGTACGAGCGCAGGGTGCCCCGTCACCGGCGCATCGGCTACCGCGTGCAGATGGACACTCCCATCGGTAGCGACAACCGCGGCGGGCAGGGCCAGGCGAACATACGGCTCGGCCTGTTCAACGACCTCCCCGACATGTCGGATGCCACCCTCGTTCTCCTGCGCATCGAAAACGACGGTGCGCAGGGCATCACCGACACCGACTACACCAGCAACGGCCTCACCGCTGTCTTCACCGAGCGCATCGTCAGAGGTGTAGCTGTCACCCAGCCCGACGCCGAGCATCTGATGGACCACTTCGCCGCACCGGGGGCCATGCGGCACGGCGACAGCACGATCTACCTGCCCCGTGTCCCGCTCAACCGCGGCCAGCACTACAAGCTGCTCGTGCTGCTCACCGGCGGCCGCGTCGGTTGCGTCGTCCGGGTCAGCGGCGGGATCCGGGACGGCGCCGTGATGCCCAACCGCAGCACGACGGTGGACGACACCCCACCCCTGTTCAGCAGACCCGCCCGCTGGATCACCGTCCTGCTCACCCTCTGTGTCACGGCGTTGGCAGTCATCATTGTCGTCCGCCGGAACGTGCCGCCTCCCATCGGCTGCGCCACCGGAAAGCTCACCGTCATCGGTTCGACGGCCTTCGCGCCGGTCGTACGGGAAATCGCCGAGAAGTACGAGTCCGACTGCCCGGATTCAGAGATCACGGTGAACTCACGCGGCAGCAACGAGGGCATACAGGAACTGGTGGACGCCGGTGACAGGTCCACGAGCGGGTCACCAGCCGTGATCTCCATTTACGACGGTTCAAAGCCGGACGGCTATCCGCAGATGACAGGGGAGCGCGTCACGGTCTCCGCCTTCGCCCTGGTGGTGAACGACCAGGTGTCGATCGGAGGTCTGACGATCAACCAGATACAAAGAATCTACCGGGGCGACATTCTCAACTGGAACCAGGTCGGCGGCCCCGACCTCCCGGTCCTGCTCGTGAGCAGGGACGCCAACTCCGGCACCCGCGACCTGTTCCGGCGGCACATCCTCGACGGGTTCGGTGAACCAGCCCTGACCTCGCTGGACTGCGAGCACAGGAATTCCCCGCAGGACAGGGTCGTCCGCTGTGAACTCGACAGCACCGAGCGGGTGCTGAGAACCGTGGCCAGGCTCCCGGGCGCCATCGGCTACAGCGAACTGCAGGCTGCCATCGCGTCCAGGAACCTGCATGCCCTGCGTATCAACGGTCAGGCGCCGTCGATCGAGAGTATCGGCGACAGCTCCTATCCCTTCACGGAGATCGAGTACGCCTACACCTACGGTAGCCCACCCGCTGGTTCTCTCACCTCCAGCTTTCTGAACTATCTGACAAGGGGCAGCGGTCAGGACGTCATGAAGACCCATGGGCACCTGCCCTGCTACAGCCCGGAGGGTTTCAGGCGCTGCCAGTAGTGATCGGTGACTCCCACGGGTACTTGATCATGAGGTCGCCCGAGCGGTCCGGACCGGAACCCGCTTCGTACTGTGGTTTCCCCGCGCCGTCAGGCGGCTACCGCGGGGGCGCGAAGACGGTGGCCAGGGCAGCCAGGGCGTCGGGCACGGCCCGGTAGTACGCCCAGACGCCGCGTTTGTCCCGAGTGATCAGCCCGGCGTCCACCAGGACCTTCAGATGGTGGCTGACGGTGGGCTGGCTCAGGCCGAGGGGCTCGGTGAGCTCGCAGACGCAGGCCTCGCCGTTCTCACGAGCATAGATCATCGACAGGAGTCGCAGCCGGGCGGGCACGGCGATCGCCCTGAGGACCGTGACGAGTCGCTCCGCTTCCTCGGCGGACAGCGGCGCCCTGGTCAGCGGGGTGCAGCAGGCCACGGGGAGGCCGGCGAGGCCGGACGCGTCGGAATCCGCGCGCGTGCCGGGGCCCGTGGGGGCGGCGCGCGCGGGAAGCGGGGTGGGCAGGGGTGCGGTCGCCATGCGCTTCAGCATGCCTTACCTATTGACAGCCGTCTATGTGTGGGGGCATCGTCGCGTTTGACGGAAGACATTGATGGTCATCGATGCGATGAGAGGTTGTGATCATGATTCCCAGGGTGCAACTGGCGCTGAACGCCTCCGACGTGGACGCGGCGGTCGACTTCTACACGAAGCTGTTCGGGGCCGGCCCGGCGAAGCGCCGGCCGGGATACGCGAACTTCGCGATCGACGTGCCGCCACTGAAGCTGGTGCTGATCGAGAACCCACGGGCCCGGGGCGCCGGGGTGGCCGGCGCGCTCAACCATCTCGGCGTCGAGGTCGCCACCTCCGAGGAGGTGACCGCGGCAACCACGCGGCTGGCCGGGGCCGGGCTGGACACGGCGACCGAGGAGAACAGCACCTGCTGCTACGCGGTGCAGGACAAGGTCTGGGTCGACGATCCGGACGGCGCCCCGTGGGAGATCTACACGGTGCTCGCCGACGTCCCTGACAGGACCGACGCCGCTATCGGGGTTGGGCCGGCACTGCGGACGGTGGAACCGGGCGGCGGGCCGGCTTCGGCGTGCGCGTGCGGGCCAGGCGGTGACTGCGCCCCGACGGCGGACACCGGTGCGGCCGTTCCGCTCGCCACCGCAGGTCGTGCTGGTCACGCAGGCCGCTGATGGCACAGGTACGGCCGGGCCTACCGCCGCTGGCGCGCCGGCTGGCCGCCGAGGCGGTCGGCAGCATGCTGCTGGCCGCCCTGGTGATCGGTTCGGGGATTGCCGCGACACAGCTCAGCCCGGGACAGACCGGGCTGCAGCTGGTGGAGAACGCCGCGGCGACCGCCGCCGGCCTGTTCGCGATCATCCTGATGGTCGGGCCGGTCTCCGGAGGGCATTTCAACCCGGTGGTCTCGGGGGTGGACGCCGCGTTCGGCGGGCTG
>NZ_JWIO01000027.1:4430-16074 GCF_001017755.1 Protofrankia coriariae | reverse complement strand
CGCCGCGTTCGGCGGGCTGCCGTGGCGGGACGCCGCGGCCTACGTTCCCGCCCAGGTCACCGGCTGCGTGGGCGGGGCGGTGCTGGCGAATCTGATGTTCGAAGAGCCGGCAGTGTCGATCTCGACGCGGCACCGGGCGTCCGGCGCGCATCTGCTCGCCGAAGTCGTCGCGACCGCCGGCCTCATCCTGCTGATCTTCGCGCTGACGCGGTCCGGTCGAGGCGACCGAGCCCCGGCGGCGGTCGGTGCCTACATCGGCGCGGCCTACTGGTTCACCAGTTCGACCAGCTTCGCGAACCCGGCGATCAGCGTCGGGCGGATGTTCTCCGACACCTTCGCCGGGATCGCCCCGACCTCCGTCCCGGCGTTCGTCGGCATGCAGGCCATCGGCGGCATGATCGGCTACGGGCTGGCGCGCCTGTTCTACCCGCCACCCCCGACCGCTCCCGGCCCCGCCGCGCGGGTGCTGTCGCCCCGCAATCAGCCCACTACCGCGTCCAGGGACGTCGCGTCGGACGCCACGACGTCCGATGGTCGGACGTCCAGCAGCACGGCGCCGGGGCTGGTCCGTGGCATCTCATCGTGAAGACGCGAAGAAAGGATCCGACGTATGTCCGGGAAGCCCTCGGTGCTGTTCGTCTGCGTCCACAATGCCGGGCGGTCCCAGATGGCCGCCGGCTGGCTGACCCGGCTGTCTGGCGGCGCCGTCAACGTGCGTTCGGCCGGGTCGCTGCCGGCCGAACGGGTCAATCCGGTCGCGGTGGCGGCCATGGCCGAGGTCGGGATCGACCTCGGCGCCCAGACGCCCAAAGTCCTCACGTCGGAGGCGGTGGAAGCCTCCGACGTGGTGGTCACCATGGGTTGCGGGGACGCCTGCCCGGTCTTCCCCGGGAAGCGGTATGAGGACTGGAAGCTCGACGACCCCGCCGGCCAGGGCATCGACGCCGTCCGCCTGATCCGGGACGAGATCCGGGCCCGTGTCGAGAAACTTCTCCAGGATCTCCTGCCTCCCATCTCCTGACGATCACCTTCGGGGCTCGCTCGCTGCCCACCGCCCGGCACCCCGGTGGCGCACCAGCGCCACCGGAAAGCCATCGAAACATGCGGCGGAGAAGACGCCCTGACGGTCCGCTCGGTGTCCAACCGGATGGGTCGTGTTTTGTTTCTTTCACTTCCGTGTAATGCGATCGACCAGCATGATTGTCCGGTGGCTGTCGATCGAGAATTACTACTCGACCGGGTCGGTGAGCTGGCGGAACGGGTGCGTGCGGTGCTGGAGGGCCCGGCGGTGGAGGACGCCGGTGAGTCGTCGGAACTGGCGCAGGCGCTCGCGGCGGCCGGTGCCGAGATCCGTGCCGTGCTGTGCGCCCGTCCCGCGCCCGACGCCCGGACGGCAGGTGAGCTGTGCCTGGGTCTGGTCGAGCTCAGACGGTTGCGGGGAGAACTGCGCGAGCATGCGGTGTCGGTGCGGTTCGCGGCGGTGGCCCGGATCCATCGCGGGCTGGCCAAGCTGCGGGCCTGTGAGACCGTCGCCGAGCTACTGCCCGCGGCGGCGGCCGAGCTCGGGTCGTGCTGCGACTTCGACCGGGCGGTGATCTCGCGGCGTCGGGGGTCGACGTGGCGTGCCGAAGCGGTATGGCTGGCACCGGGGCTGGATCCGAGCGTGTCGCGGGCGACGGAGGTGTATCTGCGTGGGACGTGGATTCCGCTGGGACCCGGCGTCCTGGAGACGGAGCTGATCCGCAGGCGCACCGCCGAGGTGATCGCGGCCGATGACCCGCGGACCAACAAGGAGCTGATGGCCGTGTCGGACAGCGTGGGATACGTGGCCTCGCCGGTGATGCCGGCCGGCCGGGTGATCGGTTTCCTGCAGGCCGACTGCTACGGGTCGCGCCGCGAGCTGACAACACTGGATCGTGACAATCTGTGGACGTTCGCCCAGGGCTTTGGCCTGCTGTTCGAGCGCACGGTGCTGCTGGAGAGGCTCGCCCAGCAGCGGGCCCAGGCCCGGGAGGCTTTCGAGCTGGCCGAACGGCAGTTGCGGCAGCTCGCCGAGGACGAGATCCTGCTCGCCCGCAGTGACCGGGAGCTCGGCGCCGTCGCCTCCCGCGCCGCCGACATCTTCCGGCCCGTGGCCGCTGCCGACGACCCGGTGGCGAGCCTGCTGACCGCCCGCGAACGGAGGATCGTCGAACTCATGGTCACCGGCGCGCGCAACAGCGAGATCGCCGACCGGCTGGTGCTCAGCGAGGACACGGTCAAGTCTCACGTCAGGAGCGTGTTGCGCAAGCTACGTTCGGCCAACCGCGCGGAAGCGGTGTCGCGATATCTCAAGATTGCAATGTCCCAGTCGTGAATTCGTTCATGAAGCCCAGTTGTGACGCCCCGGCCACGAGCGACGTGAGCGGGCGGGCCACGGACCTGTTCGAGCGTGCCGTACGGCTGCTGGGTGTCGAGCCGGAGCGTGGCCGCGCGGACGCGGTGGACGCGGCGGACGCGCTGAGCGCGGCCTGTGCCGAACGTCTTCTGTCGGGTGCGCCCGACGCCGAGTCGACCGCGGCGCTGGCCCGGCTGGTCTGCGATCTACAGGACCTGGCCGTCGAGCAGGCCGAAACGCGGATGGCATCGCGAGCGCGACGCATCGCCCGCTGCGAACGAGGGCTCAGCCTGCTGCGCACGGTGATCAGCTCGAAGGCGCTGGAGGACCGCGTATGTGAGGAGATCGCGGCGAACTGCGGCTTTGCGCGGGTGCTGCTCTCGCGCGTTGAGGACGGCGTCTGGCGGCCGTGGAAGGTCAACAAAATGATACGGGACGAGCCGTGGTTCGCCGAGTGGGTCCAGCGCGAGATCCCGTTGGACGATCTCGTCCTGGAAGCGGAGCTGCTGAGCGAACGCCGGCCAGGCCTGGTGACGAACACCGCGGACCCGCGGGTGCATCCGATCATCCGGGCGGGCGAGGCGACGTCATATGTGGTGGCACCGATCACTCCCGCGGGGCGTGTCGTCGGTTTCCTGCACGCCGACCACGGCAGCGGCGGGCATACCTGCGACGAGACCGATCGTGACGTGTTGTGGGCTTTCAGTGAGGGATTCGGTCATCTCTACGAGCGCTCGGTGCTCGTGGAGCGCCTGCGTCTCCAGCGCGACCGGGTACGTCAGACGCTGGCCGTCGTCGGCGCCGCGCTGGAGGAGCTCACCGAGGCCGAGATCGAACTCGTCACGGCTCCCGACGACGACACTCCCGTCGCCCGGACGGCGTCATCGGTGTTCCGCAGCGAAGGCGGCCTCGACGAGCTGACGGCCCGTGAACGCGAGGTACTCGCGCTCATCGCGGGCGGCGCCAGCAACCAGGAGATCGCCGAACAGCTCGTCATCACCGTCGGCACGGTCAAGACCCACGTCAAGCACATCCTCGCAAAGCTCGGCGCCGTCAACCGCTCCCAGGCGATCGCGGCCTACCACGGCGTCGTCCAGGACTGAGCGTCCCTGGCCGCACCCCCCGCGTCTACCACCGCTGGGTAGGAATACCACCAACAGGGAAGATGACCCGCCGCGGGTGACGGGCGAACATGAAGTACCGGATCCGGAGCAGACGGCGCGCCGCGACAATTCGCGATGTCGCGTGGTCGGCCTGCCCGCGCTGTCAGTTCTCGACATGAGAAAGATCTGGAAAATCGTTGTCCGTCAGTCGTCACAGCCTTTCTTCCGTCGCGGCACGAATGGGGAAGTCATGCCGACAGCACCTGTTGACCATCAACTTGACCTGACCACTCAGGACGTTCTCACGTACGGCAGCTGGGGTCTCACACTGGTCCTCCTCGGTTACGCGGTACACCTGGGACGGAAGGAAAGAACACCCTTCTACACCCTGATCGTCCTCGCCGCCATGGTGGCGGCCTTCGCCGAACCGCTCTACGACGAAGGACTGATGCTCTACTTCTATTCGACCGAAGGAATGTACACGCATTTCACCGCCTTCGGCATCCCGCAGCCGATCTGGACCCACAGCGGTTACGCTGTGCTCTACGCGGCACCCGCGCTCACGATCGCCCGGAGGATCCGGCTCGGCACGCTGACGCGGAACGGGCTGTTCGCCTGGGCGGGCGTTGAACTGCTGACGTCCTGCACGTTCGAGATGATCGGTATCAACGGTGGCGCCTACACGTACTGGGGGCCGCACGAGCTGCGTGTCTTCGACTACCCGCTGGTCATCGGTGTGCTCGAGGCCGCGCAGGTGATGCTCTTCGCCGTCCTTGCGGCACTGCTGCGTGAGCGGGTGCGGAACCCCCTCGGTCTGCTGGGCCTGTTCGTCGTGTTTCCCTGCACATTCTTCATGGCGAATTTCGGTGCCGGCGCGCCGGTCATCATAGCCCTGCACCTTGAGGACACCTCGCGCCTGCTCGTCGTGCTGGCGTCGCTGCTGAGCACCGCGTTCGCGGCTGCTACGGTCCGGGGCGCCAGTCTGTTCCTGCCGCCCGCCGCCGGACACCGTGAAACGGCCCCCGTCGACGGCCCAGGAGGATTCTTCCGGACGAGAACAGCCGCCGGCATCCCCGCGGCCGGACCGGTCGCAACGCCGACCGCGGCGAAATAGGAAAGCAGGAACGAAGCAGCAGGAACGAAACAGAAAACAGGCGGGACCTCTCCGCCGTACACGACCTGTTCACCCGGCCCTGTTCACCCGGTCCTGTTCGCCCCGGTCGGCCCGAAGCGGCACCGGGGCGAGCAGGCGTGGGCGTTGCCCTCGTCCTGGGTGTCGACAAGTGTCTGGGTGTCGACCAGTGTTCGGAGGCTACCGGGACGGAGCGGTGTGGGCGTCACGCGGCGCTGGTCCGGGCTGTTCGTCCTCGGCGAGCACAAGGCCGAGCAGGCCCGGGAAACGGGCGTCGAACTCGGCGCGGCGAAGCCGGTTGAGCCGGCGCGGCCCCTGGTCGACCTGTTCGAGCAGCCCCGCGGCCCGCAGGACGGCGAAGTGGTGGCTGGCAGTCGCCTTCGACACCGGCAGATCGAACGTGCCGCAGGCCCGGGTGAACTCCGGCTCGCCCGCCAACGTCCGCAGGATCAGCCTGCGGACCGGGTCCGCGAGCGCCTCCAGAGCGTCCTGCAGGGGCACGTCCTTCGGATCGGTGTGACGTAGAGTGCGGGCGCGTCGCGCCTGACCGGCCATCGTCTCCTCGAGTTCGTCTTCTCGAACTCCTTGCATATTCGACAGGTATCGTACACTGACATCTATTCGACCACCGTCGAACACATGAGGGAGATTGCCATGGCGATACCGCTGGGCCGGGTGGGCATCTGGTCCCCGTCGTACATCTGGGAGGCCGACGACGCCCACGAGGCCGCGGCGGAGATCGACGCCGCAGGCTACGGAGCCCTGTGGCTCGGCGCCGCCGCACCCGACCTGAACCTGCCCGAGAAACTGCTCGCCGCCACGAACCGGCTGGTAGTGGCCACCGGGATCGTCAACGTGTGGACGGTCGACGCGGCGGAGCTGGCCGCGGGCTTCCACCGGCTGGCAACGGCCCACCCGGACCGCTTCCTGCTCGGGCTGGGCGTCAGCCACGCGCCGATCGTGGAGCGGCTGGGACGCTCCTACACCCGCCCGTTGGACTATCTCGCCGGCTACCTCGACGCGCTCGACAACGCCGCCGAGCCGGTGCCCGTCGACCAGCGGGTGCTCGCGGCGCTGCGTCCGAAGGCGCTCACCCTGGCGGGGCAGCGGTCGGCCGGCGCCCATCCCTACCTGGTCACCCCCGAGCACACCCGGATCGCCCGCGAGACGCTCGGCGCCGGCCCGCTGCTCGCCCCGGAGCAGAAAGTCGTCCTGGAGACCGACCCGTCCGCCGCCAGAGCTCTCGCCCGTGCCAGCGTCGGTTACTACCTGCGGCTACCGAACTATGTGCGTAGCCTGCTGGCCCTCGGTTTCACCGAGGACGACGTCGCGGGCAGCGGCAGCGACCGGCTCGTCGACGCCCTCGTCGCCTGGGGCACCCCCGAGCAGATCGCGAAGCGCGTCGCCGAACATCACGACGCCGGCGCGGACCACGTGGCCGTGCAGGTCCTCGCACCGGACATCGACCTGGCCACCCGCGGCGGCCGCCCGCCCCGGCAGGCCTGGCAGGCCCTCGCCGCCGCGCTCCTGTGAAGAAGCCCTGCGGCCGCGGCGGCTGGAGCGACACGGTGCCGGTCAGGAGAACCCCTGGAAGAACGCGCTGGCTGCCGGGGCCCGGCTCGGTGCCGGCCGGTGATGAGCCACGTTCCGGCGACGGCGACCAGCGCGAACAGCGGCACCGGCCGGCTGCCCGGGCCCTGCCCAGGCAGCCGCACCACGTCCAACCGAGTTACGGAACAGCCTTCAGCTGAGGGAGACCGACTTGTCGAGGAACTGGTTGGTGGGGCCGGGGCCGGTGATGTAGTCGCGCTGCGCCCGTTGGAACAGCGGAGCGAGCGCGGCCAGACAGGCGCGGCTGGCCGCGAGCTTGTCCGCGCGGATGGCCAGGGCGGACTGGTAGATGGGGTAGGCGTCGACGAGCAGGTATCTGACGGGCTTGTGCCACGCTCGCACGTCGTGCTCGAGATGGTAGACCTCGTTGGTGACGAAGGCCTGCTGCACGATCTTGCCGTCAGCGGCGACGAACCGGTCCGGGCTGCCCTGGTACGAGATGTCGACCTGCGACTGCTTCGCAGCTATGAGGTCCAGTTTGTTCCGGGCTGCTACAGACGCCCGACTACGCCCGGGCGGTCATCATGGCCGGCGGCCGCCAGCTGGCGCCAGATGTCGTGGAGCGACGGGCCGCGGTCCGGGCAAGCCGGCAACAGCTCCTGTCGCGGCCGAACCCGCCCCAGCTCTGGGTCGTACTCGACGAGGCGGTGCTGTGGCGGTCGATCGGCGGGCCGGCGGTATGCGTGCCCAGCTTGAACATCTGATTGCCCTGTCCGCCTGGCCGAACATCACGATCCAGATCATGCCGTTCGCGCTCGGCGCTCACGTGGCCGAATGCGGAGCGTTCACCATCCTCCGCTTCCCAGGACCGGAGTCACCCGCGACGGACCAGACCGACGTGGTGTACCTCGAGCAGCTCACCGGAGCCCTTTTCCTCGACAAGCCCACGAGGTCGACCGGTACCTGCAGGTCATGTCCCGCCTGGCAATAGCCAGCGCACCTCCGCGCACCACCGTGGACACGCTCACCCGGATCGTCCACGAGACATAGCCGTCGACCGGCCGCCGTCCACGGCATCCCTCGGCACCGCCGTGACCAGCGCCTCTACCGACGCCTGACCCGGTGACACAGTCGAGGACACGGCCCGTGACCCCAACGCCTTCATCCCGGCCTTCCCGCCCGGACGGACAGAGGCTCTGCCGGGCGACCGTCGACGTGCTGGTCACGCCCTCCAGCAGGACAACGTCGTTGACCGGAACAGGGGGCTAATCTACAGTAGGTCCAAATTTTGTGACAAGGGCGGCATGGGGGAGGTCGCCGGATAGTCCCTCTGGTGTGCTCCGTCCCTTCGCGGCGGCCATCGGCTCGCCGGGCACATCACGCCCATCGTCATCCGGTGACATGACCCATGAATATATGGTAAGCCGGACAAGCCAGATTTGTCATGCCATCACCCTTGTGTGAAATAAGGCGTGACATCATCTCGCGTTGACAACTGCAAAAGGAGCATGCCTTGCACCGGAAATTGCAAAAGGAGTGTCACTTACGATCAAGAATGGGCCGCGTCGTCGCGGTCGTCACATTGATCGTTGCCACGACCATCGTCATCGGCAGCGGCCCGGCGGCCGCGGCCACGTATCCGGTGAACTGGGACGCGTTATCGGCCTACGCGTCCGGTCAGCTGAACGCCTCACCGCCTCCGGGTGCGAACAACTGGTCGTGCAGGCCGAGCGCGGCACATCCCGAACCGGTCATCCTCGTGCACGGCATCACCGAAAACCAGAACGCCAACTGGCAGGCGCTCGCGCCGATACTCGCCAACAACGGGTACTGCGTCTACACCATTACCTACGGAAGGCTCTGGTACACCGCCAACGCCGGTGGCATCGGCTACACCGGGAACTCGGCGGGTGAACTGAACGACTTCGTCAACCAGGTGGTGTCCAGCACCAGAGTCAGTCGGGTAAAACTGGTCGGATACTCCGAAGGCGGATTTATCTCCCGACTGTACATGAAGAATTATGGCACAACACACGTGTCGACCTTCGTCGGGATCTCACCGGTATCCATGACCCCGCCCACCATCAGCGGGCTGCTGACCATCCTCAACATGGTGCCCGGTTGGCAGACGATCGAACTATTGGGCTGCCCGGCCTGTTATGAACTGTCCACCTGGCCGGCGTTCAACGCGCTGAACTCGCCGCAGGCCACGTTCCCGAGCGTCACCTACACCAATATCATCACCACTCGCGACGAGGTAGCCACACCAGCGGAAGCGGTGAGCTATCTGCCGGCGGGCCCCAACGTCACCAACCAGGCCGTGCAGACCTTCTGCCCCAACGACCCCGTCGGACATGTCGGGATGCCTTACGACGTGACCACTGTCCAGTTGGTACTCAACGCCCTCGACCCCCAGCACAGCCAGCCCGTTCCGTGCGGCTCCGGGCTCCCGCTGTAGCGCTGGGCAATGAATGGGCGGCGCCGGCCCAGCACTTGATTGGCCCGGTGCCGCCCGTCGTGGACCGGACGGCGGGAATCATTCCGGTGGCACGGCCGCAAGCCCAACCTGCCGGTGCCGGAAACTCGTCCGTAGGATCTGACCAAGGCTTCTGCGCTACTCATCAGCTCATCCGGTGGAATGCCTCGACCGCATCCTCATCCTCGGCGAACGACACGCCACCGCCGTCCTCGCCGAATATGCCGATCACTACAACAGTCACCGGCCACACCGATCACTGCGCCAATGTGCACCGCTCCGCACAGGCACCGGCCCACCGCCCGAACCTGGCGTGTCGGTCCTCTGACATGATCGGCTCGGCGGGCTCGTCCACGAATACCGGCAGGCAGCATGCCCTGATATGTAAGCCGCCCGGCTTACTCTCATTTGGGGTGATACCGAAGGCGTCCGAGGTACTGACCCGAGTTTCTGGCACCTACACGGTGATGGCAACCCGCAACTGAACATCATCGAGACGGATGCTGGCGCCTGACGCTCCCAGCGCGATCCTGCATGTCCCGACCCAGCACCCGGTCCACCAGCTCCGGTGGACACACCCCGCGTCAGCACGCCCACCGACACCCGGTCCGGCAGCCAGCCTTCGGGCGACAGCCCCTCGCTCCCATCGTGACCCACACCGCCACACCGCCACACTGCCGACACGACGATCACTTAAAGTGCGATCATTGCGCTCCGAGGGAGGCTGTGGTCTGCACCGCGGACAGGACGGGTCCGTATTCGCGGTCAGCCGTCCGGGCGAGGATGTCATCGGTGTGGGCGGCCACCTCAGATCGGTGGATGGGAGCGCCGCACCGGTGTCGGCTGATCACATCCGGTGGCGCGCCCCGTCGGCCGTAACCGCGGAATGACAGTTGGCTGTCACGTTCCTGACTCTCGGTCATCGTCGCTGATTATCCCGGAGTAGAAACAGTTGTTCGGTCGGCGCTGGCGGGCGTGGTGGGGGACGCGGCGATAAACCGTACGGTCCATTTCACAGCAGGCACCCCCGCCACGAAGGGAACCCGTGTGCCAATCCTGGTCACCGACCTCGACGGAACCCTGCTGGGCGGAGCCGCAACCGACCGACGGCGCCTGCGCGACGCGCTGAACCGTCACCCCGAGGTGGTGGTCGTCTTCGCCACCGGGCGCGGACTGTCCTCCATCCGCGAGGCGCTGGACGACCCGCTGGTGCCCAGGCCCCGCTGGATCATCGCCGACGTCGGCGCGACCGTGCTCGACGGTGTCGACCACGTGCCGCTCCAACCGCTGCAGAGCGAACTGCGAGCCGGCTGGCCCGGAACCGGGCGCATACGCGCCGCGCTGCGCGGCTTCCCCGCGCTGATCTACCAGGACAGTGTGCCGCAGGAGGGCCGCTGCTCGTTCTTCCTCCGTCCCGAAGATCTCACACCGGTTATCACCGATGCGGTGGAGGCGCTCGGCTGCTCCTGGAGCTACTCGGCGGACCGCTACTTCGACGTCCTGCCCAGGGGCGCGTCCAAGGGCAACGCCCTGGTCGCTCTCGCCCGCTCGCAGGGCTGGCCGACCGCATCGATCCTGGTCGCCGGGGACAGCCTCAACGATCTGTCCATGTTCCGGATCGGTGCGCATGGCGTGGCGGTCGGCAACTCCGAGCCCATGCTGATCGCCGCGCTGGACGGTCAGGAGGGCGTCCACCGGCCCCAGCAGCCCGGCGCCGCGGGCGTGTTACAGGCGCTGCTGGAGCTGGGCTGGGTCGAGGCCGGCTCCCCGCTCGTGATCGGCTATCACCGCCCGCCGGTCAGCTGGACTCCCGAAGCCGACTGGCAGGAGCCGTCGAGCCCGAACGGCATCCTGCCCACCCTGCGCGCGCTCTTCAACGGTGGTATGGAAGCCGTCTGGGTGGCCGCCGCGGTCCTGGACCAACCGCAACGCGCGGCTCACCTCGATGGCCATGACATCAAGATCCCGCTCTCCTTCCTCCCGCTGCGACCGGACGAATGGCGCTCCTACTTCCATCAGGCATGCAAGGAAACGCTCTGGCCGGTACTGATGTCACAACCCGAACGGCTGCGTTTCAACCCGCTCACCTGGGAGCAGTACCGGACGGTCAACAGGCGCTTCGCCGAACGCATCGACGACGAGGCGCCCCGGGGCGGCACGGTCTGGTTACACGACTACAACCTCTGGCTGGTACCGGGCATCCTCCGCAGAACCCGGCCGGACCTGCGGGTGGGACTGTTCCACCACACCCCCTTCCCGCCACCGGAGACGTTCGCAGCCCTGCCGACCGCCGACGAGATCCGCGCCTCGCTCAACTGCCTGGACTGGGCCGGATTCCACACCACGACCTTTGCCGAGCGTTTCCGGTCCATCCTCGCGGAGAGCCCGCGACCGCCGAGGATCGGTGTCCACCCACTCGGTGTCGACCACGACGCCATCGGGGCGCTCGCCCGCGATCGAGCTCCTCGCATCCGCAGACAGGATGGCTACCTGGTGCTCTCCGTCGAACGCCTGGACTACACCAAGGCCCCGGTTGAGAAGATCAAAGCGGTCGCGATGCTGCTCGCCCGCCGTCCCGAGCTGCGCGGACGCCTTCGCGTCCGGCTGATCTGCGCCCCGCCCGAGCCCGGCATCACCGCCTACGACTCGACGCGGCGGGAACTCGAACGACGGATCGCCGAGGTCAACCGGGCCTGGGCGGAGAATGGCTGGCAGCCCATCGACTATCTGCCTCGCTCGCTCTCCTTCACCGAGGTCGTCGACAACTACCTTGCCGCCGACGTCCTCTGGGTCACCTCCTTCCAGGACGGGATGAACCTGACGGCCAAGGAGTACGTCGCCGTACAGGCAGCGGTCGGCGGCTTGGGTGTACTGGTGCTCTCCCAGCACACCGGAGCGGCGGAGGAACTGGGAACGGCGGCGGTGCTCACCGATCCCTACTCCCTCGACGACCTCGTCGAACGGCTGGCCCTGGCACTATCGCTCACGCCCGCCGAGCGGCGGAC
>NZ_JWIO01000027.1:0-4424 GCF_001017755.1 Protofrankia coriariae | reverse complement strand
CGCCCGCCGAGCGGCGGACGCGCCTGGCCGACCTTGCCCACCGGCTCGGCCACCGTCATCCGACAGCGTGGGCAAAAGAGATCATTTCTGCCATCCGGGGAACGGAGCGCATCCCTTGGCCATCCCGGCAGGCTCCTGTTCACAGCGGTGGCCATGGCAGCGGCGACGGGTACGCGGCCCGCAGCCGTTGCTGAGCCTCACGGCAGCCGCCGGGAGGCCGGGCGGCCGAGAAGCCGGGCCGGGCGGCCGAGAGGTGGTCGAGGCCGAGGAGCGCGGCCCCGACCACCGGAGGAGCGACCAGCAGCCGAATCTCGGCGAGCGGCGCGCAGGCGGCCAGCCGGGCGGTGAGGTTGTCCAGCAGCAGCGGCTGGTGGGAGGCCAGCATGCCACCGCCGAGGACGAGCGGGGTCGGCGTGTCGAGCAGGTCAAGCCGGGTGAGCGCCACCAGAGCGAGCCGGACGATCTCGTCGGCCTGACGGTCGATCAGACCGAGCGCGGCCGCGTCGCCCGCCGCGGCCGTGGCGAACAGAAGCGGGATGATCTCATGAAGCCTGTCCTGCTCGATCTCGCCGAGGTGGACCGCCTCGGCGAGGCGGGTCGCGCTCGACAGGTTGAAGTGCGCGGCGATGGCGGACGCGAGCGCGGTCGTCGCACCGCGACCATCCTCCGCCCGGACGGCGTGCCACATGCACTCCACCGCCAGCGCCTCGCCGCCACCCCAGTCACCGGTCAGCCGTCCGAGAGCGGGGAAACGCACCGTCCGGCCGTCCGGCACCAGGCCCACGCAGTTGACTCCGGCGCCGCAGACCACAGCGACCCCGCACGCGTCGTCCGTCCCGGCCCTCAGCACAGCGAAGGTGTCATTGCGGACGGACACCGACCGCGTCCAGCCCTGCTCCTCGATGGCCTTCCGCAGCCGCTCCTCCTCCACCGGCAGGTCGGCATTGGCCAGACAGGCGCTGGTGTGCTCCGCCACGGGGTTTTCCTCCGACGGTAACCCGGCCTGCGCGGCGGCGGTCCGGACCAACGGCGCCAGCATGGCGACCGCGGCCTGTGCCCCGACCAGATGCGGTCGGAAGCCACCGCCACGGGCACTGCCCAGGACGGTGCCGTCCGCGCCGATCAGAAGGACGTCGGTCTTGCTGTTGCCGGTGTCGATGGCGAGCACTCCAGGCAGACTGGGTCTGGTAGGCAAGCGGATTCGCCCTTTCGGATCGATGTTTCCCGGACGGGACGGGGCGTCGACGCGCCCACCAGGGAGCGCGGTCACTTCGGGGGCAGCCCGGACGCGACTGAGCGCTCCCGGGTGTTCGGCGGGACCGACGAGCACGGCTCGCGCCAGCCAGCGCCCTAAAGATCTTCGTCCGCCGGGGCCCGCCCCCTGGATCCAGGGATTTGGAGGAACCTCGGAACACACCCGGCCAGAGCCTGCGCACACGGGCGCGACCAGCACCGACGGGTGGACCGCTAGCACGACCGGATACCGGTCGTGCGCCGTCCGCATGTCCGGTCAACCTGTCGTGGAAAGCCATCCGAAGCCAGGCAAGATCGAAATTTGCGGTTCCGCGGCCGACGAACTCGCTGTCCATATGGCGAAAGTAGCCATTCGGTTACGCTTCGTCGAGGCGTGTTCTTGACGGAGGAAGCACGCTCAGGACGCGGTCGACAGCCTCCGGTAGGAAGCATGAATCGCCGCGAACCCGCGAGCCGGACCCGTCCGACCCGGACAGGAAAGAAGGCCAGCAGCCGCTAACCGAACACCGATAAGATCAACGCTGGAAGCCAGGCTCTTAGCGTCTTCCCGAATGCCCGAAACCAGCCCCTCCGTGGTCCAGCAATTCACTCCTCAGAATACGATCTTCGCGAACTGCACCCTTTTGCGTCAATGGTTTGAAGCTCATCGAGTGTGCACGACTGTCGATGGGCTTGGCGTCCCGCCCGGAGAGAGCGCCCGTCGCTATAACCGTCGAGGTAGCCGAGTAGCTGGGCTTTACCCTATCTGTAAAATCCCACCGAGAAAAATCGAGAACAAGAGGAACTGACCTGTCCACTTGAATGCTTCTGTTGTCGAGCGGCGGCGCCATGCGGTGTCCCTGTCCCATACGGCGGCGTGGGCGATTGCCCACGCATAAATGAAAAGCCCACCCGAAGAGTACTCCATGTATCTTGCCGGCGTATCCGGAACAAGCACGGAGATTAGCACGAGGAGAAGGCCGGCCGCGACGATGGCAGCGATTACCCGAGTCGCAGATACAACCATAGGTATCACGCTGGACACGCCGGATGTGGAAGGCAATGGTCTACGTCCAAAAATTTGCGAGAATGACAACGTCCCCGCTCTGAATAACCTGTACGCTGTCGCGACCTTATTGTAGGCTGTCCGTATTTCTCTCGGTATATCCGCTAAAACGGTCCGTGGAGGGCGCGCAAACCCTCGACGGTAAAGGAGTGTCGTACGACCAGAGCGGTTGCTGAAAAATCCCGCGCCATGGACGTCATCGCGCTCAACAATCCGCCCTCGTCGTTCGACTTCCCATCGTCTAATTTTCCTTGGATTGACTAGGTGCTGGTCCGTTCGACGGCGCCACACGCGAGTATGCTGCCAGCATCGGTGCCACTCTCCGGCGGTAATCCGGCGGCACGGTTGATCACGAGTGGTCTGGTATTCGCACAGAATTGGAAAAGCGGTTCCGCGCATCCACCATATTAAGCTGCTTAGCAGCCAGAGAAAGAGCGGCAGAAAAAGGATGAGCGCGAGGGGTCAGGGGAAGCCGAACTCACCGTTAAGCCAAGACGCGAACGTGCGGAGCGCGCTCGCCAGAGCAAGCAGGAAATTTTCTGCCACATTCGGATAGTAGACATGCACCGTCCGTTACGGAAGATGGGTTAGTGAACGCCCCTGTGTCGGATGGACGACAGACGGTGCTCGTCGAGCGCCGAGTGTAGGCAGTGTCGTTGTCGACGGTGCTACTCGGCGTAAACCCCTGCCTTACAAAGTCGGTCTGGTTCGTCAGCCGACGTCCGTGTTCGTCCGCACAGTCGGCGGGGCCTGGGCGCCGGTTCCGCCGTCGACCATCGCCGTCCGTGGACGTCCGCCGGCTTGGCTACACGATTGGCTACATTCCGATGGTCCACTTGGCATCGATGAAGCCCCGTTCAGGAGACCGGCGTCAGCAGCGACAACCACCACGACATCCGGTGGCAAGCCGTTCGGCGGTGCTGGTCCGGATGCGGGGTCGGGGATCTCCCACGGGCGCGGAGCCAAGCGGAGCAGATGGCCAGGGATGCGGAGGCCGTCGGCGATACGCTCGATCGGGTGAATGGAGATGATGCGTTCCTTGTCGCGCATGACCCGACTGATGCGGCTCTGGGTGAGTCCTTCCACAGGGGAGGCGATGCGGTTCTGGCTGGCACCGTCGTACTGCTTCATCAGCCGGAAGGCCGCGCCGAAGTCACGGGCGCGCAGCGCTGCGCACATTTCGTCCCGTTCGAGTAACTGCCAGGAAACCCTGTAGAGGCCGTTGGCGGGCGGCATCTCGCCCTCCCGGGGTGCGGCCGACATCCGGGTCGGCGGTGTGCGGGACGGAATGCTGACATCGTTTGCGATGGGATATATTAGCCATCCTTCATGATCGACGATTTTCGGGCGATCCAGGCGTCGAGATCCTCGTCTCAAGCGGCAGGCGGGTGAACCGGATCGGTGAGCGGCCGGCGAGCATGGGTGGACGGCATCCTTGGCCGGTTGGCTCCGTGGACTCGGCCGGATGCTACGGAACGTGATGATGGTATGGGTGGCGTCGGAGCGCCCGAGTGCTGATCGTTTTCAATTGCAGTACAAACTGCAGTACTGAAGATCAGAAAAGCCCAGAGCCCGCGCCGTGTGATCGGCTGCGGGGCTCTGACCTGCCTCAACCAGCGTGCGCTCGGCGGCGCACTCCGAACATCCCCAACTGCCATGGCCGTTGTCGCTACGTACCGCATCGACATTCATACTTGACGTGTCTGGTAGTTAAACGACTGGTAGCAGGGATCGGTGGTCCACCGGCCCCGGTCACATCCCGCTCGGACTTCGGCGTGATACCCGGCAGCTCCGCGATCACGATCACAGCCGGGCCCGTGCCGGCTCGGTGCACCGTCCGCGTCCTGCCGTCGTGAGTGAAGTCCTCCGTCTCGAAATCGACGAGACCGTCGCGGCCATGGCAGGCAGTCAACCAGAACGCCCACGCTCCAGACAGCCGCGGCAAAGCCCGCACCGCCCGACGGCCTCGTCGACCAGCTTCAGCAGCTCGGAAACACCGTCTACGGACAGTCCCACCTTCGGCGTGCCGCCGGTATCCGTCCAGGTCAGGCCATGCTCCGGCCACGGCCAGAAATGATCGATCGGGCCTGACAACTATGAAATGAGCCAGGCATAGCTGCCCCGG
>NZ_JWIO01000024.1:59915-68253 GCF_001017755.1 Protofrankia coriariae | reverse complement strand
CGGGTGGCGGACCTCTCGCCAGCGCCGTTCGCACCGCCGTTACGGTTGGCGCCACCGCCGCGGCCGACGCCGCCAGTGCCATTCACGCCACCGCTGCCGTTCTCACGGCTGGTACCAGCAGAACCATCTGTGTCACCCGATGAGGATCCTGAAGAGGATATTGCGCCAGAAGAGGACGAAACGGGTACGTGCACGGTCGATGCGCTCCAGAGATCGGGCGACCCGGCAGCGCGCCGGCCGCGACTGACCTCCCCCTCTGTACGTATGCCTGAGAGCTTCACCCGGCATATCGACCCGCGACCGATATGCGTGGGCTTTCACCGTCGGCGGGACGTCACGGAACGTCCGCTTTCCAGAGTTGCCTGACCCGGCGGTTTCTCCGGCCTGAGAGTGTATAGGGGAGGTCTTGCTCCTTCGGCGCCACGGACCGCAAGCTGCCGTGGACTCTCCCGCGCGGGCGTGAGCGGCATCGATGTTCAGTTGTCCGTCTGGATTGAATCCTATGGTCGACGGTCGCCAGCCGCCAACCCGTGACGGCGCCGCACCGCGACGACCATCACCGATAGTTACACTACCGGTCCTGAAGGTGGTTGAGCTCGGCGACGGTCGGAACAAGGTCACCGATGGTCGCGAAGTCCACCGCGATGAACGTCGGCAGCCGGCCCTGCGCACGCTGGCAGGCCTCGACCTGCCTGAGCAGGGACTCCCGGCGGTTGATCACGGCCGCGTCCGCGCGGCTGCTCGCCGTCCGGGTGATCCAGTGGTTGATCAGTATCGGCGCGGGCCGGCCCGGCCCGCGGCCAGGCCGGCAGTCGAAGCCGTCGGGCGAGGAGACGTCCAGGGCCGTGTCGGCCGCGTATCGGAAGAACCGCCGGTAGAAGGTGCCCGGGACGTCGGCGTTCTCCGCGAGCACCACCAGTCTGCGGTTCCGCTCGACCATCGAACCCAGTGACGGCCAGTCACCATCCGCGTCCCTGGGAGGTGTGAGCGTGTAACGCCCGAGCCCGGCCCGGGTGAAGGCCCCTGTCACCTCGGACGCGGGTGCCTCGTCCTGGACGATCAGGGTCACCACCTCGGTCGGGTTCGCGTCGAGCCAGGCCCGCAACCGGGTCAGCTCGGTCTCCAGGCTGAGCGCGCCGAGCTGGCAGATGTTGTGACACAGCCACAGCCCGGGACGACTGGAGCGGGCGCCCCGGGTGAACGGCTCGAGGGTGGCCCGCTGGTCCGGCGGCAGGCCGCGCAGGAATGCCTCGACGTCCTGCGGCGGCGTCCAGTGATGGACGTCGATGAGCAGCGCCCGGATACCCGCGTTCAGCTGGCCGATCAGGTCCGGATCCTGGGCCGCGCCCAGGAAGCGCGCGTCGCTGGCCGCCATCGCGTTGTGCGTCGCCGGGTACACGACGTCGGTGTAGCGGCGGTCGCAGAGCAGCTCGGAGCCGTTGCAGTACCTGGCGGCCGGGGTGACCGGCAGCGGCATCGCGATCCACAGCAGGACGACGATCGTCGTCGAGGTGATCGCCAACGTCCCCCAGCGCCGCCGACGGGCGTGCGCCCGGACCACCAGCATCCGCGCCGCGGCAGCTACCACCGTGACACCGGCGGCGGCCACCAGCGGCATCGCCGCGAACCCGAACCAGTTGTCGCGGAGCTGGTCGACCAGCGCCGAGGAGATGTCACCGACCATCGCCCGCACGCTCACCGGCAGCGACGATGACGGGCCGGTCAACGCCGCGAGCGGATCGCCGACCAGCGTCATCAGCACGCCCCCGGCGGCGAGCCCGGCCGCCCCGGCCGCGACAAGCCCCGCCAGCACCAGGCGGAACCCCGACCCACCGTGCCTGACGATCACGACGAACCCGGTGGCGAACACCACCAGCATCAGGCCGGCGAGCCCACCCGCGGCGAGCAGCACCCCCGACGAGCCGAGATCGTGGACGGCGTGCACCGCCATGGTGCCGGGGGATTCGGGCAGCCCGGTCAGTGCCGGCCCCAGATCGATGCTGGTGCCACCGCCGACCCGCCGCCGCAGATCGGCGATGGCGGCCTCGTCGCCGTCGAAGACCAGCGGGCCGGCGACCGCCAGCGCCGAGGTGAGATCACCAGCCCGCATGAGCGTGACCAGCTGCTCGCGTACGGCCTGGTGCTCGTCCGTGCCCAGCCCGCCCACCCGGTCGAGGACGGCGTCGGCCACCTGGTCGGCCTGCCGCTCGGAGAGCCGGACCGAGGTGATCGACGGCACGGACGCCGGTGGGCGTCCCTGGGAAAGCTGGTCGAGCGCGTCGAGCAGGCCGACGGTGAACCGGCTGACGTCGTCCACCGGGTAGGTGCCGGCGCCCGAGAGCTCGTCGGCCAGGTAGGTGCTGGCGAGCTGGGAGATGTTGGCCAGCACCGGGCGCAGGTCGATGCGCAGGTAGAGCGTGTCGCCGTTGCCGCTCAGGTAGCCCGCGGTGCGCTCCGCCAGGCTCGCGGCCACCCCCTGCAACGACGACGGGGGGACGACCACCCGCAGGTTCGCGGTCAGCAACGACTGGTCCACGGGGAGGCCGGCGAAGAGCTGGTCGGAGATTTCGACGATCTGCGGATCGGTCAGGACCTGGCTGTAGAAACGCTCGTACACGTCGGCGTCGGCGAGCGCCCGCTTGTAGTAGCCCGGCTGCTGCACGGTCGCGTGCACGGTGAGCAGGCCGACGACCGCGGGCCAGCACACCGCCGCGACCAGCACGACCAGCACTCGCAGCGGGCGGTCCCAGCGGTGCCGACGGCGGCGGGAGCCACCGCCCCGGCGGCGGCCGGCACGGCCGGTTGCCCACCGTGGGCCGTCCCGCCGGGGATCGGCCCCGGGGAAGGCGCTCCCCGCGGGGATGCCCGCCGGCCCGGCGTTGGCCTCCCTCGTCCCGTTGTGGGCCTCGGCCGCCGCGGGGCTCTCGGACGGGTGGCCCTCGGCCGCGCGGACGTCCTCTTCGCGGGAGCCGGTCACGGAGCCGTCCGCTCCGGGACGGGGGGCCGGAACCGGCCCACGCCGACCCGCCCGGACGCGCGTGTGGCTCACCGCGCCTCCCACCTGACTCGCCGCGTCGTCTTCCGGATCCGACCACCTCGCCGTACACCGGCTCGCAACCGGTGCTTGTTTCTATGGTGCGTGATCGAAGTGTCTACGATGGGCGTAAGGTGGTGATCCAGTGTGTTGCGTGACTTCCGGATCAGCTCACCGGGACCATTCGCCCGAATTGCACCCGCCGGCGCCTGCTCAAATACCGGTATTTCTCACTCCCGGGCTTGCTTCAGATCCCGCTCCGGGGCCATGACCCGCGGCCGGGCACCCGGATGCCCGATATCCGGTCGTCACCACGACCATCCGGCGCTCATCCGCCGGACAACCGCGCGACGAGCGGGCGGACGGCCAGACACGGACAATTTCCCGTCCAGCCAGTCGAAAATCCGTCAGATATGATCCCAAACACCCACGGCACGGCCATGAGCAACCGCACCGCCGGTGACCAACGCCAACAGGCCCCGAACAACAGAAAAGATCGCCAGAAGTCCGTCGTCGCGTACGCCCACCAGGCCGAAAAGAGCGCCGAACGACGAGCTCGTCCGGGCCACGCTCCACGCGGACGGACGCGGACGCTGTCCGCGCTGCTTGACCAGCGCTCTAGTCTGCGCTGGTCATGGTTGTGGGTCACACCGGTGCTGACGGCACCGACACCGGTACGCGGTCCCGCCCCGCCCGGCCCGAACGTGGACGCGGGCACGGGCGGCGCCTCGCCGTGATCGGTAGGCTGCTGCGGGGACGGCTGCGCCTCGCCGGCATCGTGCTGCGCGACATGAAGCCGACGCCGCACCGCCTCCTGCGCGTCACCCGGTCCGTCGTGGCGAGCGGGCTTGCCCTCGGTCTGGCCCTGGAGTTCCTGCCCGGCATCGAGATCAACGGCTTCGGCGCGCTGATGCGCCTGGTGGTCATTCTCACCCTGGTGGGCGTGGTGCTGCGGCCGGTGCTCGTCGCCCTGGCAGTCGCGCTCGGTGGGATCGCCGTCCCGTTGATCGGCCTGTTCGCGCAGACCCTGGTGATCTACGTTGCGCTGCGCATCGAACCAGAGGTGATCTCCAGCAGCTTCGGTGCGGCCGTCGGGGTCGCCTGGGGCATCGCGGTGATCTCGGCGGTCGTCGGCTGGCTGGCCGACGCCGGCAGCGACGGAACGTTCAGCAGCGAGGTCATGCGACAGGTCGCCCGCTACGGCGGCGGGGGCGGCAGCCCGTTCGACGGCCCGGGAGTCGTCATCGTGCAGATCGACGGCCTGTCCGCGCCGCTGCTGCGGTGGGCGGTCACGGCCGGCAACCTGCCCACGCTGAGCCGCTGGGTCCGCGGCGGCTCGCACCGCTTCGTCGAGTGGCACACCGGCATGCCGTCGACGACCCCGACCAGCCAGGCCGGCATCCTGCACGGCACATCCGGCCACGTCCCCGCCTTCCGCTGGTACGACAAGGAGGCCGGCCGGCTGGTGGTCACCAACCGGCCGCGGGACGCCGCCGAGATCGAGCGGGGGTTCAGCAACGGACGTGGCCTGCTCGCCGACGGCGGGGTCAGCATCAGCAACGTCTTCTCCGGTGACGCGCCGCACAGCCTGCTCACCGTCAGCCAGGCCGGTCTGCCCGGCCGCCGGGCCCGCGGCTACGCCTCGTTCGCGGCCAGCCCACAGGGGCTCGCCCGGTCGCTGGTCCTGACCATCGGCGAGATGATCAAAGAGGTGCACCAGGCCCGCAAGCAGCGCCGCGACAACATCTTTCCCCGGGTCCGCCGCGGTGGCTCGTACGTCGCGCTGCGCGGGTTGACCAACGTCCTGCTGCGCGACCTCAACGTCACGTTCATCGCCGAGCAGATGGCCCGCGGCGTACCCGTGGTGTTCTGCGACTTCGTGGACTACGACGAGGTCGCCCACCATGCCGGGCCCAACCGGCGGGAGTCGCTGCAGACGCTGGAGGGCATCGACCGGGTGCTGGCGATGCTCGAGCGGATCGCCAGTGCCGTCGAGCGCACGTACGAGATCGTCGTCCTGTCCGACCACGGGCAGAGCCAGGGCGCGACGTTCCGCCAGCGCTACGGACGGTCCCTGGAGGACACTGTCCGCGGCCTGCTGACGCCGGGGGCGGCCGCGGCCGCGGCAACCGGGACCGCCGAGGGCTGGGGCCCGGTGAACACCCTGCTCACCGAGGTCACCGGCGGCGGGGACGGCACCGGGCCGGGGCGGCTGATGCTGCGCCGGCGCACCGACGACGGGCAGATCACCTTCGGCCCGTCCCGGTTGGAGGTCACTCTCGATCCGCAGCGGCCGGACCTCGTCGTGGTCGCGTCCGGGAACCTGGCCATGGTCTACCTGCCGCAGGTGGCCGGCCGTGCCGATCTCGAACAGATGGAGTTCCTGCACCCCGCGCTCGTCCGCGGGCTGATCGACCATCCGGGGGTCGGGTTCGTCGTGGTGCGCTGCCAGGGGCACGGACCGGTCGCCTTCGGCGCCCGGGGCCGGATGTTCCTGGAGACCGGGGTGGTCGAGGGCACCAACCCGCTGCTCGGGTACGGCTCGCGGGCCGCCGCGGACCTGCTGCGCCACCAGCGGATGCACAACGTCGGCGACATCGTCGTCGTGAGCCGGATCGACCCCGGCACCCGGGAGGTTGCCGCGTTCGAGGAGCTGGTCGGCTGCCACGGCGGGATCGGCGGCGACCAGACCCGGGCCGTGCTGCTGTACCCGGCGGGCTGGCCGGCCGTACCCGGCCCGATCGAGGGCCCGGACGCCGTCCACCACCAGCTCGTCCGCTGGCTGGAACAGCTCGGGCTGCGCCGCGGCCCGCTGCCCGAGCCCCGTCCCGCCGCCTCTGGCGGGCCGGCCGACACGAAAACCGCGCCGGCCCCGAAACCCCCCGGAGCCCACGAGACCCCCGGCGTTCAGGAAGCCGCGGAAACCACGCAGAACACGGTCGGACGACCGGTGGAACCAGGTGCGCAACCGGGTACGGAGCAGCCGGCACACGCTTCGTCGAAAAACGTCACCTGACAGCTCTCGCGGGCGTCCACCGGCCGGCCGGCGGGTGGACCAGGGACTCGCCGTGGGCGAGCACACGCACCTCGGCGGGCAGGTCGGCAGCGGCGGCTGCCAGTCGGGCGAACTCGCGTCCGGGCTCGTGGAAACGGTCGGGACGCACCCGGTCGAAACCGACCGGCCAGAAGGTCCCGTAGTGGATCGGTACCGCCATCGCCGCGGCCTCGGCCACCGCCTGCGCGGGGAGCGGCCGCGGGCCCAGCGTCCGCCGGACCGCCTCGATCGCGCCGGCCGGGTCGAGATGCCCGGGGCCGAGGGTGGGCCCCCAGCCGCCGACCGGGACGAGAGCGAGGTCGAGGCCGAGCGGGGCGAGATCGGCCATGGCGTCGTGCAGGGCGGTGTCCCCGGCGAACCACACCGTCCGGCTGCCGGTCACCACGAATCCGAGCGCCGGGCCGCGATGGCGCGACCACGGCCCCCGCGAACCGTCGTGCTCGGCGGGCACCGCCAGCACGTCCAGACCGGCGGCGACCGCCACCCCACCGCCATGATCGATATCATGATCGACGGCGGGACGGACGTTGCGGCCATCGCCGTGATCGACGTTGTGATCGATACCGCGGCCATCACCATGATCGATGCTGCCGCCGTCCCTCCCGCCGTTGTCGGTGTGGCTGTCAGCGCTACCACCGGCATTGCCGAGCCAGGCGGCTGTGCCGTTACGGGGAGCCACTCGGACGCGGTCACCGGGCACCATCTCCACGCAGCGTTCGGCGAGCGCCGGGTGCCGGCGGGCCAGCAGGGCGGCGCCACCGCGCGGCAGGATGATCGGCGCGGTCGGCGGGAGCAGCTTCAGCGACGGGATGTCGAGATGGTCGGCGTGCAGGTGCGAGACGACCGCCGCGTCGACCCGCGCGGCCTGCGCCACCGGGCGCGCGCCAGCCCGCCGGCGCAGGTGGGCGACGCGCATCCCGAAGACGGGATCGGTCACCAGCCGCGTGCCCGCATCGGCGATCACAACCGTGCTGTGCCCCCACCAGGTGACGTCCACCCCACCAGTGTGCCCGCGGCGCGCCGCCGCCCGCGGTCTCCTCGCCGTGCCACAAAAATCGATGCTTCACGGCCACGAATGACAGATTCGGCACCGCCAGGACGCCTGATCGGCATGTTCACCGGCGCACGGTCAGCCTGAATCCCGTGTTCCCGTGTGGTGACGGGGTAGACAAGAGCATCGATAGGCCACCATGAGATGCGATGCGCGGTCTCACGACAACGATGTCCCGCCGCCGGATGTCCCGCTGCCGGCCCGCGGAGTGCTGTACGCGCTCGCGGTACTGCCCGTGGGGGTCCGCTGATGGCCATGACGGTGGTTGTGCCGGCACGACAGCGAAGGCGTCCACGGGTGCGGGCCGATGACGCTGCTGCGGGTGCCCCGATGGCTGCGCCGGGGCGCCGCGGTCGTGATACTGGCACTGATCGTCGAATACGCGGTGCTGCCGCAGCTGGCCGGTGCCCGCAAGGCGCTGGAGACGTTCTCCGACGTGGAGCCGCGTTTTCTGGTGCTCGGCCTGGTCCTGGAGGCGGCGTCCCTGCTCGCCTACGCGATGCTGACCCGCAGCGTGCTCGCCCGGGAGGGCCGGCCGTCGCTGTGGACGCTGATCCGGATCGACCTGACGACTCTCGGTGTCAGCCACATGCTGCCCGGCGGTGCCGCCACCGCGAGCGCGCTGCGCTACCGCCTGCAACGCAGTGCCGGAGTCGGCGCCTCCGAGGCGGTGTCCGCCGCGGCGATCCAGGGCGCGGGCTCGGCGGTCGTCCTGAACGTGATCCTGTGGATCGGCCTGTTGATCTCCATCCCGACCCGGGGCGGCAACCCGATCTACGGCACGGCCGCGGCGGTGGGGACGCTGCTGATCGCCGCCGTCTTCGTCGGCGTGATACTGCTCACCCGGGGCAGTGAACGAACCGTCCGCGTCGTGCGTTCCGTCGCCCACCGCACGCCGGGGCTGTCACCGGACGGCGCCGAACGGCTGGTGCGCACCTTTGCCGACCGGCTGCGGGTCCTCGGCGCGGACAGGCTCCAGCTCGCCAGGGCGACGCTGTGGGCGGCGGCGAACTGGCTGCTCGCCGCCGCTTCCCTGTGGGTGTTCCTGTACGCCTACGGCCACGCCGCGTCCGTGGACGGCCTGCTGGTCGCCTACGGGCTCGCCAACGTGCTGGCCGCCGTCCCGATCTCCCCCGGGGGACTCGGGATCATCGAAGGGGTGCTCGTCCCCACTCTGGTCGGGTTCGGCTCGACCCGA
>NZ_JWIO01000024.1:56518-59894 GCF_001017755.1 Protofrankia coriariae | reverse complement strand
GTTCGGCTCGACCCGAGCCGTGGCGCTGCTGGGGGTCGTCACCTGGCGGCTGGCGAACTTCTGGCTGCCCATCCCGCTGTCGGCCGTGGCCTACCTGTCCCTGCGGACGGGGTCGCTGCGGCACCGCAAGCTGCCGCGGCAACGGCCGTGGAACGATCCGAGCACGATCAACGAGGAGATCACAACCTGATGACCTGACGCGGGCAGCCATCCCGGCCGGATGTGTGACTGACAGATATAAGATCATCACTCATAGTGTTTCTAGGTGGCCGCCACCGGTCGCCCCGAAACCAACCGCCAAGGAGGCTCAAGCATGTCCGCGACCTGGCCCCTGCAGAAGAACGGCAGCAGCGGCGAACCCGCACAGACCGTCCAGTACCTGCTACGCGCGCACGGATACTCGGTGACCGTCGACGGTGTCTTCGGGCCGGCGACCGAGGCGGCGGTGCGCGCCTTCCAGTCGTCCGCCGGGATCGTGGTCGACGGTGCCGTCGGCGACCAGAGCTGGCCGGCGCTCATCATCACCGTCCGTGATGGTGACCGGAGTGAGAAGGGCGACGCGGTACGCGCCGTCCAGGACCAGGCAAACGCCCGGATCAGTGACCCCGGGAACTTCCTCCCCGTGGACGGTGTCTTCGGCCGGCGGACGGACGCCTGGGTGCGCGGCTTCCAGCAGCACGCCGGCATCACCGTCGACGGGATCGTCGGACCCACCACCTGGAACCGCCTCGTCAAGGACGAACCCGGCAACTGACCACGACCAGCCCGCGACCGGACGCGAACCGGTGGGCACCGGCCCCGCCCACCGGCGCCGCCCCGCCCGCCCGACGGCGACGCCGGCTCGGCTCAGCCCGGCGGTCAGGCCTGGATGGCCAGGCGGTTCGTGGGGCGGGGCAGGCCGTAGTGCTCGCGCAGGGTGCGTCCGGTGTACTCGGTGCGGAACAGGCCTCGGCGCTGCAGGATCGGCACCACCAGGTCGACGAAGTCCGTCAGCCCGCCGGGCAGGAACGGCGGCATGATGTTGAAGCCGTCGGCCGCGTCCTGGGTGAACCACTCCTCGAGCTGGTCGGCGATCTGTTCCGGCGTGCCGGCGAAGACCCGGTGCCCACGGCCACCGCCCAACCTGGCGATCAGCTGCCGGAGGTTCAGCCCGTCGCGGCGGGCGAGCTCGCTGACCAGGGTGAACCGGCTCCTGTTGCCGTTGATGTCCCGTTCGTCGGGCAGGTCGGGCAGCGGCCCGTCCAGCGGGAGACCGGTGAGGTCGACGCCGACCATGTTCGACAGCTGCGCCAGGCCGTACTCGGGGACCTGCAGCGCTGTGAGCTCCTCCTCCAACTCCCGGGCCCGGGCCTCGGTGGCACCGATGATCGGGCAGATACCGGGGAGGATCTTCACGTCCTCGGGCGCGCGCCCGTAACGGGCCAGGCGCGACTTCAGGTCCTTGTAGAAGGTCTGGCCGTCGGCGAGGGTCTGCTGGGCGGTGAAGACCGCCTCGGCGTACTGGGCCGCGAACTCCTTGCCGTCCTCGGACGAACCCGCCTGTACCAGCAGCGGATAGCCCTGCGGGGAACGCTGGACGTTCAGCGGCCCCTGGACGCGGAAGAACTCGCCGACGTGCCCGATCTGACGAATCCTGCCGGCGTCGGCGTATATCCCGCCCGCCCGGTCGATGATCGGGGCGTCGTCCTCCCAGCTGTCCCACAGCTTGGTGGCGACCTCGACGAACTCCCGGGCCCGGGCGTACCGCAGGCCGTGCTCAAGGTGCTCGTCCAGGCCGAAGTTGCGGGCCTCGTCGAGGCTGCCGGAGGTGACGATGTTCCAGCCGGCCCGCCCGCCGCTGATGTGGTCGAGGGAGGCGAACTTGCGGGCGACGTGGAACGGCTCGTTGTAGGTCGTCGAGACGGTGGCGATCAGGCCGATGTGCTCGGTGACCGTGGCCAGCGCGGAGAGCAGGGTGATCGGCTCGAAGCCGCCCAGCACGTTGTGCCGGACCTTGCCCCACAACGCCAGCCCGTCGGCCAGGAAGAGGGAGTCGAGCCTGCCTCGCTCGGCCGTGCGCGCGAGCTCCTGAAAATACGTCAGGTCGGTGGCGCGCTCGGGCTGGGTCCGGGGATGCCGCCAGGCGGCATCGTGGTGCCCGGCGTTCATCAGAAATGCGTTGAGATGAAACTTCCGGTTGCCAGCGGCAGACATCACGTCCCTCTTCCCACGGACGAATTCCTACGGACGGGTGAACGGCTGCTCCGGCGGGCCAGCGGAGAAGATCGCCACGAGTTTGTCGTTGTGTGCGCCGGTGGGGATGAAAAGCGTACACAACGGCAAACTCGCCTGGATCATGTTCCGCGCGGACGGCCACGGATACCGGCCGCGTTGCGCGGACGGCGCGCTAGGAGTTCGAGGTGACCCGCCACCTCGTGAAGCGCCGTTCCAGAGCGAGCAGGCCCTGGTTGATGATGAGGCCGACAGCCGAGACCGTGATGATTCCCGCGTACATCTCAGGAATCGCGAAGTTCGACTGGGCATAGTTGATCAGATAGCCGAGCCCGGCCTGGGCACCGACCAGCTCGGCCGCGACGAGTATCAGGATCGCGTAGGCCCCGGCCAGCCGGACGCCTGTGAAAATCGTCGGCACAGCAGACGGAAGAATGACCTTCTGGAACAGCCGTACCGATGGCAGCCCCATCGACCGCGCGGATTTCACGAGCAGGGGGTCCACACCCTGGACACCACTGATCGTGTTCAGCAGCACGGGCCAGACGCAGGCATAGACGATGATGGCGATCTTCGAGGTCTCCCCCAGCCCGAAAATCAGCACGAACACCGGCAGCAGGGCCAGCGGAGCGGTGTTGCGGAAGACCTCGAGCACCGGGTTGAGGAACTGTGCCGCCAGCCGGAACCAGCCGATGAGCAGTCCCAACGGCAGCGCGATGGCGATGGCGATGGCGAAACCGCTGGCCGCCCGGGTGAGGCTGGCGGAGGTGTGCTCCCACAGGTCGCCGCTGCGCAGCAGTACCACCCATTCGTCGGCGACCTCGGAAAAGGGCGGCAGGAACACCCGGTCGACCACGCCGAGCCGCGGGAGCGTTTCCCAGGCGGCCAACAGGATCAGAATGCCCACCACCCGGCGGGAGATCCCGCCGGCGATCCGGCCCACCCTGGGCAGCCAGCTACGGCGAGAGGCGGCGACCGGGGAGCCGGCGGACGCGGAAAGCCGGGTTCCGGCCTCGGTACGGGTGTTCTCAACGATGGCCAACGCTGGTCACTTCCCTCTCCGCCTGCCCCGCGGCCGCCGCCTGCCCCGCGCGCCCCGCTGTTCCTGTGTGCTCCTCGTGCCCGCCGGCCTGCGCGGGTGCCGCGCCAGCCGCACCACGGCGGG
>NZ_JWIO01000024.1:40392-56512 GCF_001017755.1 Protofrankia coriariae | reverse complement strand
GCGGGCCGGCCCGCCGTCGAAGGATGCCCGCTCACCCGCCGCCTGTTCGTCACGCTCGGTCTGCTGGGCTCTGGCCACCTCCTCGTGCAGCAGTTCCCAGACCTCATGCCGGTAGCGGACGAACTCGGGATCGGAACGCAGGTCGTTCCCGTCCGCGCGGGTGGTGATGGGGATGTCGACGATCTGCTTGATCCGGCCGGGCCGGGAGGTCATCACCGCGACCCGCTGACCGAGGTACACGGCTTCGTCGATGCCGTGGGTGACGAAGAGAATCGTCTTGCCGGTCTTGGCCCAGATCCGCAGCAGCTCGTCCTGCAGGGTTTCCCGGGTCTGGGCGTCCAACGCGGCGAAAGGCTCGTCGAGCAGCAGGACCGCCGGGTCGTAGGCCAGGCTCCGCGCGATCGCCACCCGTTGTTTCATACCGCCCGACAGTTCGTGGGGATATCGGTGCTCGAAACCGCTGAGCCCGACAAGGTCGAGATAGTGCCGGGCCAGCGCCGAACGTTGTGACCGCGCCACCTTCTTGGCCTCGAGACCGAATTCGACGTTGCCGAGGGCGGTCCGCCACGGGAACAGCGCATACTGCTGGAAGACGATCCCCCGGTCGAGGCCGGGGCCGGAGACCGGGTTGTCGTCGACGAGTACCTGGCCCTCGCTCACACCGGTCAGCCCACCGAGGATGTCCAGCAGGGTGGACTTCCCGCAGCCGCTGGGGCCGACCAGGGCCAGGAACTCACCGCTGCGGATGCGCAGGTTCACCTCGTCGACCGCGGTGAACTCGCTGACGGCGTTGCGGCGGTTGCCGTGGTCACGGACGGCGAACCTCTTCGTGACGTTCCTGAATTCTATCGTGCTCATTGCCGATCATCTCTCGGTGTCGGTGAAGGATGATTCCCGGTGCCGCGGCGGCTGGGACGGCGCGGCACCGGGAATCCCGCGTCCGGAGCGGGATGCCGGCCCGGTTCCCGGGAACGGCTCCGTCAGGAATTCGCTCGGAAGGAATTGAATTCGTTGGTGAAGAGTTCGGCCGGGGTGACGTCCTTCTTCAACTGGCCGTTCACCTTCAACCAGTCGGTCCACCGAGTGAAGTCGGCGTCCGCGATGAGCCCGCCCTTGCCGGCAACCCCGAATCCCTTGAAGTACTGGATGGCGGTCGTGTCCTCCTTGCGGTCACGCTTGGCGATGATGTCCTTGAAGCGGGCGATGACCTGGTCGAGAGGAGTTGCTCTGGACCATTCGATGGCCTTGCCCACGCCCTCGACGAACTGCCTGGTCGTCGTCGGGTTCTTCTTGATGAAATCCTCGCGGAGCACGTAGCTGCCGGCCGTGAACGAGCCGAAGAGATCGTAGTCGCTGAACAGCGGATGGATCCCGCCCCGGGCCAGCGCCTTGTCCCGCAGAATTCCGTTGAGAACCGCGACGTCGATCTGCTTCTCGCGCAGCGACTGCTCGGTGTTCACCGGCGGGACAACCGTCGGTATCACTTTCTTGATCTCGTCCTGGCTGAGACCGCCCCGTTTGAGGTACTCGTCCAGGATAGCCTCGTAGTGCGCACCTAGCGTGTTCATCCCGACTTTCTTCCCGAACAGGTCACGGGGTGACGTGATCGGACTACCGTCAAGAACGTAGAAACCGCCGAAGACTTTGTTGTCGATTCCGTAGCTGCCGGCTACTGCCTTGATCGGCGAACCCGCGGCGATCAGTTTGATGATCGCCCCGTTGAACGCCGCGCCGAAGTCGACGTCCCCGGTGGCAGCCGACTGGATGTCCTGCGGGCCGCTGATCGTGTTACCGATCCACTTGAGCTTTATGGGGCCGAGATAACCGAGGTCCGCGGCAAGCTCGACCGGTGTGACCGTACCGACGGAGCCCTGATAACGCAGTTCCGTCTGTTCGACCTGGGCGGCACCGCTGCCGTTGTCCTGCCCACAGGCCGCCAGAATCAGCGTCGCGACCAGGGCGATGGCTGCTGGCAGCATCCCTGGTCGGCGTCGAACGGCACGTCGAACACTGTGCTGCATGGTGAGGTCGAATTCCTCTCGGGTTTGTCTGCGGACCGGTCAGCGGCCGGCACGGCCCCGGGCGGCGATGAAGCGACATTGATCGACCGTACCGCTGAAGTCAACTGTGATATTACGGTCGTACGCGACACGAAAATAACAGCCACGGGAAATCAGGGCGGCGCTGCCGGCGCGCAGCACCCACCCGTCGGAACAGCGGGGAGAAAAAGGCGGGACGGACGCGGGATGCATGCTGTGGCCATGATGGCCGATCAAAGAGGACGGCCGGTCAGGCGGAACACATGGCGCTGGCGACGCGGAGGAGGTCCACCGCGCGCCGGACCGACAGGCCGATATCCCTTGGCATGTTATGCACTATGTCAGCCTACAAGCCGGGCTGTCAACAAGTTGACCGGGAATTCTGCACGGCTCGGACGTACCGACAAGGACGTAGCCGTCCGACTACTTTGAGAATCTGATTATTTTCCGGCAATGCTTAATTCCGACCCGCGTCGTGTAACGCTTATTCAGGGGACGGTGCCGGCCGGCAGCCCATCCCGGACGCCGGTGGCCCGAAGGAGACCGCCGACCCGGCCGCGGGATCGGCAGACTCACCGACACCGGCACGGCGCCGTCGACAGGGGCGGCCGCTGTTGACACCGACAGCGCCGCCCGCATCGACAGCACCAGCGAGACCTGCGAGAGCGCCCGCACCGCCCACCGGTGACGGCGCCGACACGTCGAAACCCGCGCCCCCGGTCAGCCAGTCAGCGGAGCCCAGCGCCAATGCCCAACTCGCCCTGTTGCCCGTGCTCCCGGATCGGCCAGTCAGCAGGTCGTCGAGCCGTCGCATCGGCGGCGGCACCACCCGCACCAGCCAGCTCTGCCGACGTGCGGTACGTCACACCGGTACCGGTACCGATACCGGCCCCGGCACCGGCGGCCGGGGCTCGCGGCAGCTTGCCCAACGGTGCATCGCGATATATCGTGAGCGTACGCGATACAACGACTGGAGGGTTATCGTGTACGCATCGGAATTTCCTGGATCGTGGCCATGGAGCCGCGGCAGGCATGGCAGCCCCGGCTCCGACCGCCTCCGGGCAGCAGCCGCCGACGATCGAGGCGGCTGGCAGCACAGCAGACACGGTGGATACGGCAGGCACGGTGGGCCTGGTAGGCATGGGGGGCCCGGCGGCGGTGTTCCGTTCGGCCCTGGCGGCGTTCCCTTCGGACCGGGCTTCCCCGGACCGGGCTTCCCCGGCCCCGGCTTCGGCCCGGGCGCCCGGGGCTTCTTCCCCGGCGGCCGCGGCCGCGGCGCGAAGGTCAGACGCGGCGACGTCCGCGCGGCTGTCCTCGCCCTGCTCGCGGAGGCACCGATGCACGGCTACCAGATCATCAACGAACTCACCGAACGCAGCCAGGGCGCCTGGCGGCCGAGTCCCGGCTCGGTCTACCCCGTTCTGCAGCTGCTCACCGACGAAGGGCTCGTCCGCGCCGAGGAAAGCGACGGTAAGCGGGTGTTCCACCTCACCGACGCGGGCCGCGCCTACACTGACGCCCACGCGGACGAACCCAAGCCCTGGGAGACAGCCGCGGCTGCCGCCAACCACGGCCTGACCGACCTGCGGTCGCTGGCGTTCGGCGTGGGAGCGGCCGTCGTGCAGGTTGCGCAGACCGGCAGCGACGCCCAGGTCCAGGCCGCCCAGAAGATCCTCGTGGATGCCCGACGGGCGCTCTACCGCATCCTCGCCGAGGACTTCCCCACCGAACCGGACGACAACGAAGCCGCCGGGGACGATGGCCGGGCGGACTGACCCGGCCCGCTGCCCGCGAGCGTCCTCGGCCGGGTACCCGCTACCCGACGCAACTTCCTGTCCCGGCCCCAAGCTCGGGGCCGGGACAGGAGCGGGACCTCACCCGGCCGCTCATGCCCCGCCGGGACCAGCGGAATCGTCTCCCGGCGGACTGGGGCATGCCCGGGGCACAGCCCATGACGGATGTGTCGCAGGGCTCCAGCCATTCGGCGTTCCAGACAGATGTTCCAGACAGCGCAGCCGCCCGCTACCGCCCTCGGTAGCCCTGCCCGGAATAGTGTGAAGTATCGGTTTAATCCCCGACGGCCCCAGGTGACCCCGATAGTCCCCAGGTGATGGGATGGGCACGGTTTTCTCTGGGGGAAGGGGGCTTCTGCCATGCAGAAGCTGGGCTCTGGCTACGTTCTACACGAACCGATCGGCCGCGGCGCGTTCGGCCAGGTCTGGCGAGGATCCACCGTCGACGGCGACCGCCCGGTCGCCGTGAAGGTGCTGCGCGGGGAACTCGCCGACGACCCCGAGGCCGTCGCCAGGTTCGTCCAGGAACGGTCCGTGCTGCTCGGCTTCAGCGACCCGCACCTGGTCACCGTCCGGGACCTCGTCGTCGAAGGCGACACCCTCGCGATCGTGATGGATCTCGTCAACGGTGTCGATCTACGGGTCTACCTGCGCGAACGCGGCACACTCGAGGTGGCCACAGCGGTCGCCCTGACCTGCCAGGTGCTGCGTGCGTTGAGCACCGTGCACGCGGCCGGGGTCGTCCACCGTGATCTCAAACCCGCCAACGTGCTCGTCGACATCACCGATCCCGACGATCCGCACGCCCGCCTGACCGACTTCGGGATCGCCAGGCTGGCGCACGGGCCGTCCCTGACCCGCCTCACCGGGATGATCGGGACGCCGATGTACATGGCTCCGGAGCTGGCCCACCGGGAGCACGCGCGGCCGCCGGCCGACGTCTACAGCGCGGGCGTCATGCTGTACGAACTCCTCGCCGGCCAGCCGCCGTTCTCCGCTCCGCACCCGGTCGCGCTCCTGCGCGCCCACATGGAGGACGCGCCGCAGCCCATACCCGGCCTGCCACCGGCGCTGTGGGACGTGATCGCCGGCATGCTCGCCAAGGCGCCGGCGTGGCGTCCGACGGCGGACGCGGCCGAGCGGGCGCTGGCCGGGCTGGCGGCGTCCGGCTTCCAGCCCGTGGTCGCGCCTGCCGTGTCCGGACCGGGCGGCGCTGTGGGGGGTGCCTTCGTGGCAGGTGGCACCGCGGTACCCGGGGCCGCGCCGCCCGCCGATCATCCCTGGAACACTCCGCCGCCGGCGGCCCCGGACGTCAGCCAGGCGCCCACCGCTGTAGCCCACGTACGGTCGCTGGACGGTACGGCGTCCGCATACTCCGCATACTCCGCGCAGGCGGGCGCGTCCGTCTCACCGCAGCCCGGCGGGCGGCCGTCCGGCCAGTGGCCGGAGGGCGCCCTGGGCAGGCCGGCACGACCGGGCGGGCACCGGCGCCTTCCCGCGGCCGTCCTCGCCGCCGTCGCCGCGGTCGCGTTACTGACCGTGGGTACCGGCGTCCTGTTGTGGGCTGTCGGTGACGACAGCGAGGCGACCGTCAGCGCGCGCCCGGCGACGACGTCACACAGTGCCACCACGACACAGGCGGCCGGCCCCACCGCGGCCCCGCCGACGCAGAGCCTGGCGCTGGCGGCAACGTCCGCTCCGCCGCCGGAGGCGCCCTCCATCGCGGAGGCAACCGCCGGCACCGGTTCGGACGGTACCGGCTCAGATGGCATCGGCCCGGCGGACGCGGCCGGCCCCCAGGGCCAGGCACCGGCCGCCGGACGCCCCGGCGCGGACGCGCCACCACCAGCGGCACCGGCACCGGCACCGGCACCGAAGAGCTACGACATGCCGGCCGGATTCCCGGGCTCATGGTCCGGGACGGTCAGCCAGCCCGGCTCGACCCCGTACACGGTGAAGATCGCTCTTACCGACGGTGACATCGGGGAGAACGTGGGCCGGGCGTCCTACCCGGATCTCGGCTGCATAGCCGATCTCTATCTGACCGATGTGGCCGGGTCGACGATCCGGGTACAGGGGCGGCTGGTGGTGAACTCGTACAACGCCTGCGTGGCGGCAACGCTTGATCTCAGCCTGCGGTCAGGTTCGTCGATGAACTATCTCGCGCAGTCGCCGGGATTCGTCAGCGCCTCCAGCGCGGTCCTCTACCGCTGACCTTCGCTGTCGGCGATCTCCAGCCGTCGCACGCGGAGGTGCTCGACGTCGAGCGTCGCGATCCGGATGCTGCCCACCCGCGCCCGTCGGACCGCCAGCCGTCCGATCGCGAGCGCGCCCACGGCGAGGGCGCCCAGCGCCGTCGCGCCGAGGGCCAGCGCTCCGACGGCGAACGCGCCCACCGCCTTCGCCCCGGTGGCCACGACCGCACCGCCGGGGGTGGCGGGCACGATGCCGCCGGTGGCACCACCGGCGGCAGTGCCGGCGACTTCGGATCCCTCGCCGATGTCGGATCCCTCGCCGGCGTCCTGGAGGGCTGGCCGGCTGGTGGACTGCGTCAGATCGCTCACCCTGTTGAGGGTAGAGCCTTCCGGTGGGCTGTCGAGTTTCCCGCCGACCAGGCCGGTAACTACCCGGCAGTAGTTTGTGTCCCAGCCTTCCGGCCACTCAGTATTCGGATACTCACAACCCGGCCGTCGCATGACGAGCCACCATGGGACGTCCGTTCGCGACGTCCACCGGCACGGCCTGGCGCCGTCCAGACCCTGACGAAGCAGAAGGGAATCCGATGACGACGGACGGGCCCGACGTGAAAGCCGCCGCGGACGACGACACCGCCGCCACTGGTGGCAGCACACCCCACTCCGATGGTGCCAGCACGACCCGTACCGGCGACACGACCCGTACCGGCGACGCCGGCGGTGGGCGAACCGGGCCGCGACAGCCGATCCCGCTGGAGCCGTACCTGTTCGCCGAACCGCCGGCACAGCCGCTGGTGTCGCTGCGTGTCGAACGCCACGGCGCGGTCGTTCAGGTCACGCTGCTCGGCCCGGGCAAGGGCAACACCCTGGGCACGGACTTCTGGCGTGAGCTCCCGCGGGTGTTCGCCGCCCTGGACGCCGACGACACCGTGCGGGCGGTGGTGCTCACCGGCTCCGGCAACCACTTCTGCTACGGCCTGGACCTGGCGCTGCTGGCCGAACTGGGCGACGTCGCGAGCGACGACGACGGCGGCCTGGCCCGGTTCCGCACCGGTTTTCTCCACCGGCTGCGGTCCATGCAGGACGCGCTGGACCTCGTCGCGTACAGCCGGAAGGCGGTCGTCGCCGCGGTCAGCGGCTGGTGTGTCGGCGGCGGGGTCGACCTGCTGGCCGCGTGCGACGTCCGGTACGCCAGCGCCGAGGCGCTGTTCAGCATCCGGGAGGTGAAGGTCGGCGCGGTCGCCGACCTGGGCAGCCTGCAGCGCCTGCCCGCCATCATCGGGGACGGGCACCTGCGGGAGCTCGCGCTGACCGGCAGGGACATAGACGCCGCCCGCGCCGAACGGATCGGCCTGATCAACGACGTGCTGCCCGACCCGGCCGGCGCTCTCGCCGCCGCGCACGCCTTCGCCGACGAGGTGGCGGCCAACCCGCCGCTGGTCACCCAGGGCATCAAGGACGTCCTGGACAATGCCCGCTTCGCCGCGGTCGAAGCCGGGCTGCGCTACGTCGGGGCCTGGAACGCCGCGTTCCTCCATTCCCACGATCTCGCCGAAGCGGTGACCGCCTTCAGGCAACGGCGACCGCCGCGGTTCACCGGCCGGTGATCCTGGTTCCCTGTCGTTCTACGGGCTGTCGACCGGCCCCGACGCGGACGTCACCCGGCTGCGCTGACCCGGCGGCCAGGCGGAATCGCCTCGCTCATACAGCGGATCGTCGCGCCTCGGACGGATAGGCTGACTCAACGGCAGCATCCGGCCGTGGCCACGCCCGCGTCAGGCGGAGCGGGCATCGTCGGCCGGTGGCCGTGGCCGGAGATCGGCTGGTGGCCAGACAAGGGCGACCCGGCCGGCAGCCAGCGGTCCAGCCGGAAGCCGACGGTCGGGAGGACGGTGCGGACGGCATGCCGATGATGTGCGCGGTCACGTTTTCGCCACGTGGACGGCTCTACTACGCCGATCCCGGACCGTATTCGCCGAAGGTCGGGGACAAGGTTCTCATCCCCACCGACGCCGGCCCCGAGGTCGCCGAATGCATGTGGGCACCGCAGTGGGTCAGCGATGACATCGGCGGACTGCCGGTCCTGGCGGGAATGGCGCAGACGGCCGACATCGAACGGTACGCGACCTCCCGGCGGCGTCGGGCGCAGGCGCGTGTCGCGGCAAAGCGTCTGATCCGCGAACACGAGCTACCCATGAAGGTCGTGGGTGTCGACCACATCTGGGCCGAGAACATGTTCACGATCTATTTCACCGCCGACCACCGGGTCGACTTCCGAGGCCTGGTGCGCGACCTCGCCCGTACCCTCGCGGCCCGGATAGACCTACGTCAGCTCTCCGCCCGGGACAGCGCGCGCATCCAGGGAGGAATCGGCTCCTGCGGGCGTGACCTGTGCTGCGCCACCTTTCTCACGGACTTCGAGCCGGTCAGCATCCGGATGGCCAAGGACCAGGATCTCCCCCTCAACCCCATGAAGATAAGCGGTGCCTGTGGCCGGCTGATGTGCTGTCTGCGCTACGAACATCCGCTGTACGAACAGTTCAAGGCCGAGGTCCCGGCCGTGGGCGCCCGGGTGAGCACACCCGACGGCGACGGGCGGGTCGTCTCCCACGACATACCGCGTGACCAGGTCATGGTCAGGCTGGACGCCGGTGGCGGGCGATGCGCGTGCAGCCGGGCGAGCGTCTGCGACTCACGCAAGGAGTACGAGGCGGCCCGCCCGGGGCCGGGCACAGCCCCGGGGGTGGCGGATGCCCTGGTGGGACAACAACCGGACGCCGCCGAGAGCATGGACGACCGGAGCCCGGACAATGGCAGGGACGCGGCGGGGCCGGCGTACCCGATGGTGCCCAGCCCGACAGTCCCACCGCTGGTCGCACCGGACCCGGCCGTCGCACGCCCGGCCACGGCAGCGGCGGAATCGGCAACGTCAGCCGCACCGGCTGCCACCGCCCCCGCGGCGCCGCCCCCGGACAACGCCCGGGCCCGACGCCGCCTGCGCCGGCAGGCCTCCCGCGACACGGACACCAGCTACCCGGCCCCGGAGGCATCGCCCCCGGGGCAGCACACCTAGACGGTCAGTGACCCGGCGCCGCCGGGTAGGGCGGGATCACGGGTCGAAGCGGTATCCCATGCCACGCAGGGTCGTGACGAGCCGACGCTGCGGTGGGCGTCCCTCGACCTTGGTCCGCACCCGACGGACATGCTCGGTGACGGTCGCCGGATCCTGGAAACGCGTGCCCCAGACCTGTTCCAGCAGTTCTTCACGGCTGAAAACCCGGCGGGGATGGCTCGCCAGGAAAGCGAGCAGCTCGTATTCGCGCGCGGTGAGATCGACCCGCTCACCGGCGACCGCGACCTCCCGGGCACGCAGGTCGATGGAAACGTCTCCGTAGACGAGTGGGTCGTTTCCATCGCTGGTGCGCTGCGGTGGCGGCTCGACGGGGCGACGGCGCAACCTGGCCCGCACCCGCGCGACAAGTTCCCGCAGCGAGTATGGCTTGACCACGTAGTCGTCGGCCCCGAGTTCCAGACCGACGACCCGGTCGACCTCCTCGGCCCGGCCCGTCAACATGATTACAGGTACTTCGCTGGTCTGCCGCAGCCGGCTCAGTACAGCGAAGCCATCCATACGCGGCATCGCGACGTCAAGCACTACAAGGTCGACTTCGGTCGTCTGGAAAAGCTTGAGCGCGGTCTCGCCGTCAGCCGCCTCGAGTACCCGATAGCCGAACCGTTCAAGGCTGCGGGCAAGCGCAACCCGAGAAGCTTCGTCGTCCTCGGCGACGAGTAGGGAAGCCCCCCTCGTTGCTGTTGCAGTTGCGTCCCCGGTCATGGCCGAAACCCTACGCAAGCTCTCCGGAACCGCTGCGAGCGGGGTATCGGTATGTGCGGGGATCCCTGATTTAAACACGTTACAGTAGCGTGACGACTACTTATTGTCAATGAAAGGACATCGGAGGCACACGGGATCGGGAGCTCTCGACAGCCCCCCGACTCGACCCGGCCGCAACATGGAAGAAACATGATCTTACCGCCTTTGCCCCTGAACGATCACCCGTACCGTCACGCCCACGTCGGCGGCGGGATTCGCCGGGCCGCTGGATCGCCGGAACACCGAATCACCGGAAAGCGACCGCCGCTCGTCCGCACCGAGGATCCGCCACCCTGATCCGCCACCCTCGCCGCAGCACCGTCACCGCATCCCCTCGCGGTGTCCGCCACCGACCGACAGGGCCACCCGGACCGGTCTGGCATACTCGGTGAGGTTGGATTCCTCGGGGTGCCGGCAACGCGGGAAGATTCACGATCAAGAGGTTCGTGATCCTACCGCCAGCCGGTCCGTGGAGCCAGTAACACGCCGGAGTAGCTCAGTGGCAGAGCAATCGCCTCGTAAGCGATAGGTCGCGGGTTCAATCCCCGCCTCCGGCTCAGACCCCCTTCTGACCAGAGCAGGCGCCGTGTGGCTGGGGCTCAACGGCTGGGTCAGGACGTTCACGCTGCGAGCGGTACCAGGCGCCTACCTGCGCGTGATACGGCCGGGGCACGTCCGCCGCGGCGACCCTGCATCGGTCGAGCACCGACCCGATCACGATGTCACCATCGGTATGACCTTGCTTGCGCTGACGACCCAGCCAGAGCTTCTCCCCCTTCTGCTCAGGGCTGACGACCTACCAGCAGAGATCAGGGAGCGGGCCCGGCGCAGGATGCCCTTCGGTATCCCGGGCGTCCCGGGCATCCCGCCAACCGACGTCACCCGCACGTGGCCGTAGGAACCGATCATGGTCATGGTGGTGAACCGGCGAGGATCCGCCACCACGACCGCGATCGGTAAGCCTGTGCGGATCCATCGATCCGCAGTGATCAGGCGGATCTGACCTCCGGGGCGGAGTGTCCCGGGACGCCCAGGGCGGAAGTGTCCGGCACAGAGCCGTCGTGGTCTCCCCGCGCGGCGGCGACCGCCTCCTCCTCGCGCCGGATCGAGGCAAGAATCTCCCGCTCCGCGTCGGCGCGGCCGACCCACGACGCTCCCTCGACCGACTTGCCCGGCTCCAGGTCCTTGTAGACCTCGAAGAAGTGCTGGATCTCCAGCCGGTCGAACTCCGGAAGATGCCTGATGTCCCGCAGGTGCTCCTGTCGGACGTCCGCGACCGGCACGCACAGCACCTTGTCGTCAGGGCCCTTCTCGTCGCTCATCTGGAACATGCCGATCGTCCGGCACCGGACCAGGCAGCCCGGAAAAGTCGGCTCCTCCAGCAGGACGAGCGCATCCAAAGGATCACCATCCCGACCCAGCGTACCCTCGATGAACCCGTAGTCCGAGGGATAGTGGGTGGATGTGAACAGCATCCGGTCGAGCCGGATCCGTCCGGTGTGGTGATCCATCTCGTATTTGTTCCGCTGCCCTTTCGGGATCTCGATGGTCACATCGAACTCGAGGTCCACTCCATCCCCTGTCGTGTCTGTGGGCGCGTCCCGTCCGAAGCGCCCTTGTGTTGTGTACTTGTTACCAGTGTCGGCATCCACGCACGTCACCTCGAAGGTCGCGGGCCGATCCAGCGGTGACGATTCACTGTCAGGGCAGGAGCCCACAGTGAAATCCGCCGGGCCGGATCAGCCCAGGGTCCACCCGGGAGGGCATTCCCCACGATGGCGGCCCGACTCCCGGACCGCGGCCAACGGGCCGGCGAGCCACGGGCCGCACGGTCATGCTTTTTCCACGCCCACCCTTCCCGCTCTCGAGGCTGCTGCCGGCTCCTGGACTTCCCGGATCGTCAAGGACAATCCGGGAAGTCCAGGAGGTCCGCAGCGGCCACATCCCCCCGACTGTGGAAGCGCGCTGGTGGCGAAAAACATAACCGCGCGGCCATCAGCTACGGGCGCGGCCATCGGCCACAGGACATAGTCTCCCGCACGTGACCCCTCCGATGCCGGGCCGGGTCGGTGGGCTCACCGCCATCGCCACCGCGCTGCTCGCCGGTCATCTTTCCGTTCCGCCCGTGGACAGCCCGAGCATCGCGCCCGCCCCACGGCCCGCGGCCGCGCCCTTCCCCGCCCTGGACCCGACGGTACGGGTCGCCGACCCCGCGGCGGTCAGCGCCAGGCTCGCCCGTCCGCTTGCCAACCTGGCGCTGGGCAACCCGGCGGGGCTGGTCGTCGACGCGCTGTCCGGAGCGACGTTGTTCGACCGCGGGTCGACCACCGCGGTGGCCCCCGCGTCCACGCTGAAGACCGTGGTCGCCGCGGCCGCGCTGACGACCTTCGACGCGCGGACGACCCTGACGACCCGGGTCTTCCACACCCTGTCAACCGCACCGGCCGGCCCTGAACCGGGCGACCCCGTGACCGGCACGGNTGGCACGCTGTGGCTCGTCGGCGCGGGCGACCCGACGCTGACCGCCGCGACCGGGCCGGCCGACTACCCGGCTCCAGCCCGCCTGTCGGAGCTGGCCGCCCAGGTCCGGGCGGCCGGTATCACCGAGGTCGACCGGCTGGTCGGCGACGGGACGCTGTTCACCGGGCCGTCCACCGCGGCCGGATGGCGTGACAGTTACGTCGCCGAAGGCAATGTCACGCCGGTGTCCGCGCTCGAGGTCGACGGTGGGCGCACCGCTCCCGGCGCGGCCGGTCCGCGGACCACGACTCCCGACCTGGCGGCGGTGAACGCCTTCGCGGCGGCGCTGCGCCGGGCCGGCGTGCGGGTCGCGTCGACCGGGGTCGGTGCCATGCCCGGCGGCCCCGAGGCCGGCAGCACCGGCGGCCCCGGTTCCGGCGGGGCCGGGCCCCGGCAGGTCGCCGAGGTCCGCAGCCCGCCGATCCCGTTGCTGGTCGAGCGGATGCTGACCTACTCCGACAACGATCTGGCCGAGAGCCTGGGGCGGCTGGTGGCCCACGCCCGTGGCCTGCCGGCGTCGTTCGACGGCGCCACCCGGGCGGTGCTCGACGTCCTGCGGGAACTCGCGGTGCCGACCGCCGGCGCGAACCTGGCGGACACCAGCGGGCTGTCCACCTCGAACCAGATCACCCCGGCGACGCTGGTGGCGCTGCTGCGAACCGCCGTGCTGCCCGGGCATCCGCAGCTGCGGACCCTGCTCACCGGGCTGCCGGTCGCAGGCTTCTCCGGGACGCTGGGCGACCGGTACCACGCGCCCGACACCCGCGCCGGCGCCGGCGACGTCCGCGCGAAAACGGGCAGCCTGCGCATCGTGACAAGCCTCGCCGGCCAGGTCGTGGACACCGACGGCCGGCTGCTGCTGTTCGGCTTCTTCGCTCCCGTCGAGGAGGCCGGCACCACCCGGGCAGCCCTCGACCAGGTGGCCGTCGCGCTCGCCTCGTGCGGATGCTGACCGCGTACGGATGCCGGCGGATACCGGCGCGTCCGGCAGGACACCGAAGCGTCCGAAAACACGCGGTGCCGCGGCGCCGGACGCTCGAACGGACGCCGGATGTCCGGAACCGGACGCGTGGAACCGGTGGCGAGCCGGGCGGGGAAACATCCGGAAGGCGGCGGTCGTCCGGAAAAATCACCCGACGGTGACGCGGGAATGGTCGACGGTGACCGACGGATGGCAACGATAAAGCTGTCATCCCCAGGGAGAGGACATAGGCTGGCGGATGTGGACGCCGAGCCAGTGGACTGGGACCTCGCCGTAGCGACCGCGCGGCGGCTTGTCCGGCCAGGCCCGCAACTGCCCCGCGCCGAAGCGGACGCGGTGGTCGCGGACCTGCGGCGGCTGGCCGTCGAGGCGGAAGGCCATGTCCAGGCATACACCCGGCTGGAACCAGCCGGTCCGGCCACGCCGATCGCCGTGGTGGACCGTCCGGAGTGGGTCCGCTCGAACGTCGCCGGCCTACGGGTGATCGCCGGGCCGCTGCTGGGCAAGCTCGCGGACCGGGAGCGGGGCAGGCTGTCCTCGGCTGTCGGACGCACCGTCACCGGCGTCCAGCTCGGCACCGCCCTGGCCTATCTCGCGGGCAAGGTCCTCGGGCAGTACGAGGTCTTCCTCCCACCCGAGCAGGCCGGTGCGACCAGCCCCGCCTCGACCGCGGTTCTCGGGGAACCGGCCGAGGCCCTCCGCAAGGAGCCAGCCGCCGGAGCGGACGGGGCCGGGGCGGACACCCCCGCGCGGCAGATCGTCGCGCAGGCCGGGCGCCTGAGCCTGGTCGCACCGAACATCGCCCACGCCGAGCAGACGCTGGGGGTCAACCCACGCGACTTCCGGCTGTGGGTCTGCCTGCACGAACAGACCCATCGCACCCAGTTCACCGCCGTCCCGTGGCTGCGTCAGCACCTGGAGGACGAGATCGGCGCGTTCATCGAAGCGACCGATCTCGATCCGGAGGTGCTCGCCGAACGGGTGAAGTCGGCCGTCAGCGCCGTGCGCGGCGCCGTACTCGACCGCGGGCCGAACGCGCCGAGCATCGTCGAGGCGCTCCAGACGCCCGCCCAGCGGCAGGTCCTGGACCGCCTCCAGGCGCTGATGACCCTGCTGGAGGGGCACGCCGACCAGGTCATGGACGCGGTCGGCCCGAAGATCGTGCCGACCGTCACCGAGATCCGGACGCGTTTCGACAGCCGGCGTGGCGGTGGTTCGCCGATCGACCGGTTCGTCCGCCGTCTGCTCGGACTGGACCTCAAGCTCCAGCAGTACCGGCAGGGTGGCGCGTTCGTGCGGGCTGTCGTCGCCGAGGCCGGGGTGGACGCGTTCAACCTGGTCTGGGAGTCCCCTGAGACGCTGCCGACCCGCGCGGAGCTGGTCGATCCGGTTGCCTGGATGCAGCGTGTGCTGGGCTCGCGTCCGTCCCTGTCGGCCTGACCAGGGGTGTCGATCACCGGACAGGACGAGCGGGGCCCGCGCCCAGGGCAGCCCCGCGGCCCGCGGGACGATGCCACAACATCCGCCACAGCATCCGCCGGGATACCCGCCGGCATACCCGCCGCGACGCCTGGGGGGGCCGGCGCGCCCGGCGATGCCACGACACACGACGGCGCGGGGGCGCGTGGCGTGATGCGGGCGTGCAGGGCCGTGAGCGAGATCCGGGTGGCCGTCCGACGCTCGATCGCCGATCTCGCCCCTGGCAGCCTGGTGCTCGTGGCCTGCTCCGGCGGGGCGGACTCGCTGGCGTTGGCCGCCGCGCTGGCGTTCATCGCCCCGCGCCGGGCCCTGCGCGCCGGGCTGCTCACCGTCGACCACGGCTGGTACGAGGGTTCCGCGGCACAGGCGGCCACGGTGGCCGCGCACGGCCGGGCGCTCGGGTTCGACCCCGTCGAGGTGCTGCCGGCGTACTCCCCGCGTTCGGAGGGCGCCGCCCGGGAGGCTCGCCGCTGCGCACTGCTCGACGCGGCGGGGCGGCTGCGGGCGAGCGCGCTGCTGCTCGGTCACACCCTTGACGACCAGGCCGAGACGGTGCTGCTGCGACTCGCCCGCGGGTCGGGCACCCGGTCGCTGGCGGGCATGCCCCGTCTGGACGGGGTGATCAGGCGTCCGCTGCTGGACGTCCGCAGGTCGGCGACGCGCGACGCGTGCCTCGCCGAGGGGCTGACGCCGTGGGACGACCCGACCAACGCCGACGAGGCGTTCGCCCGGGCCCGGGTCCGGCACCGGGTACTGCCTGTCCTGGAGGAGACCATCGGGCCGGGCATCGCCGAGGCGCTCGCGCGCACCGCGGACCTGCTGCGGGCCGACACCAGCGCGCTCGACGCCGACGCGGCGCTGGCCTACGAGCGTCTGGCGCTGCCCCGACCCCACCGAAGGCAGCACGATCATGACTTGGACGCGGACGGGCCGCCCGACGGGCCGGGCAGCGAAGCCGACGGCGGTGGCCCGGGCACGTCCGGGCCACCGGCTCGGGTCGACCTTGACCTCACCGGGCTCGCCATGCTCAGTGAGGCGCTGCGTACCCGGGTGCTGCGCCGAGCGGCCCTGGCCGTGGGAAGCGCGCCGACCGGCCTGCGGGCCGATCATGTCCGGGCCATGGACGATCTGGTGACCAGATGGCGTGGGCAGAAGCCCGTTCCGTTGCCGTCGGGTGTCGTCGCCGGTCGCGCGGATGGCAGGATCTCGGTGTTCCAGACCACCGGGCCGCGGGCCGC
>NZ_JWIO01000024.1:5812-40383 GCF_001017755.1 Protofrankia coriariae | reverse complement strand
GCGGGCCGCGGGCCGGTGGGAGACCTCCGCACGGCCCGCGGCCCACGGGTCCGGGAGCCAGTCCAGCACCCACGCGCGGGACGTCCTGGCCGGCCGGCCGCGCGGACACTCCAGGGAGACTCAGGTGGCCGCTGCGCACACGATGCCCGACGAGATCGGCTTCGGCGGGTTCGGATCAGGAACAGATCTTCCCCCGCGGGCAGACCGGCATCCCGACATCGCCGAAGTGCTGGTCACCCCTGGTGACATCGCCGACAGGATCGGGGAGCTCGCCGCCCAGGTCGACGCCGACTACGCCGGCCGCGAGGTGCTGCTCCTCGGTGTTCTCAAGGGCGCGGTGATGGTGATGGCCGACCTTTCCCGGGCCCTGACCATACCGGTGACCATGGAGTTCATGGCCGTCTCGTCGTACGGCTCGGCCACCTCGTCCTCGGGTGTGGTGCGCATTCTCAAGGATCTGGACCGCTCGATCGAGGGGCAGGACGTGCTGGTGGTCGAGGACATCATCGACTCCGGCCTGACCCTGTCGTGGTTGCTGCGCAATCTGCGTTCGCGGGGGCCGGCGTCCCTGGAGGTGCTCACGCTGCTGCGCAAACCGGAGGCGCTGGCGGCCGACATCGACGTCCGGTACGTCGGCTTCGACATCCCGAGCGCCTTCGTCGTCGGCTACGGCCTGGACTACGCCGAGCGGTACCGTACGCTGCCCTATGTAGGGACGCTGAACACGGACGCGATCGAGCGTGGCGCCCGGTAGGCCTGGTCCGCACCGGCACGGGCGTCGCTGCGGACTGTGTTGATGATCTCGCGAATGATGGATCCGGCGGATCGACGGCGGCGGATCGTGCCACGAACCGCCCATTCGGGGCAGCGCGGTGGAACGGTACGCATCAGTTGCCCGTTGCTCGGATGTAGGCGCGGTAAGGCGCGCGTACCGGCGGTACCCTCGGCACAAGGGAATCCCGAACGAGGGCGGCACACACGTCAGGAGGGTGGAGCGCGCGTGTCCAGCGCTCCAGGCAGATGACTCCAAGAAGAATCTTCCGCGGCTGGGTGCCTCTGCTGCTCCTGGCCGTACTCGTGATCATTCTCGCGACCAATGTGCTGTCTGGCTCAGGCGAGTACACCAAACGTGACCTGAACTTCATTCAGCAGCAGATCGCCGAGGGGCAGGTCCAGGCTGCCACCATCCAGGACTCGAAGCAGCGCATCGAGATCACGACGAAGGACAAGTCCAAGTACGAGTCGTCCTACGTCACCGACCAGGCCGTAAAGCTCGCCGATGATCTGCGGGGTCACAACGTCCCCTACGAGGTCAAGGTCGAGCAGGGCAACATCATCGTGTCGCTGCTGCTCAACCTGCTGCCGGTGCTGCTGGTGGTGTTCCTGCTGTTCTTCTTCATGAACCAGATGCAGGGCGGCGGCAACCGGGTCATGAACTTCGGCAAGTCCAAGGCCAAACTGGTCAGCAAGGACACGCCGAAGACGACCTTCGCCGACGTGGCCGGCGCCGACGAGGCCATCGAGGAACTCCAGGAGATCAAGGAGTTCCTGGAGAACCCCGGCAAGTTCCAGGCGATGGGGGCCAAGATCCCCAAGGGTGTGCTGCTCTACGGGCCGCCCGGCACCGGCAAGACGCTGCTGGCCCGCGCGGTCGCCGGCGAGGCCGGCGTGCCGTTCTACTCGATCTCCGGCTCGGACTTCGTGGAGATGTTCGTCGGTGTCGGCGCGAGCCGCGTCCGGGACCTGTTCGAGCAGGCCAAGACCAACGCCCCGGCGATCATTTTCGTGGACGAGATCGACGCGGTGGGTCGCCACCGCGGAGCCGGGCTCGGCGGTGGCCACGACGAGCGTGAGCAGACCCTCAACCAGCTCCTGGTCGAGATGGACGGCTTCGACGTCAAGGGCGGTGTGATCCTCATCGCCGCGACGAACCGGCCCGACATCCTCGACCCGGCGCTGCTGCGCCCGGGCCGTTTCGACCGGCAGATCGTCGTCGACCGGCCCGACCTGCTCGGCCGTGAGGCGATCCTGAAGGTGCATGCCAAGGGCAAGCCGATCGAGCCGGACGTCGACATGCTGGTCATCGCGCGCCGGACCCCCGGGTTCACCGGCGCCGACCTGGCGAACGTGCTCAACGAGGCCGCGCTGCTCACCGCCCGGTCGGATCACAAGTTCATCTCCTCGGACCTGTTGGAGGAGTCGATCGACCGGGTGATGGCCGGCCCGGAACGCAAGAACCGGGTGATGAGCGACAAGGAGAAGAAGCGGATCGCCTACCACGAGGGCGGGCACGCGCTGGTCGGGCACGCACTGCCGAACAGCGACCCCGTCCACAAGGTCACGATCCTGCCCCGCGGGCGGGCTCTGGGCTACACCATGCAGCTCCCCCAGGAGGACCGCTACCTGCGCACCCGGTCGGAGATGCTGGACGACCTCGCGGTGTGCCTGGGCGGGCGGACAGCCGAGGAGCTGGTGTTCCACGAGCCGACGACGGGCGCCAGCGACGACATCGACAAGGCCACGAAGATCGCCCGTTCCATGGTCACCCAGTTCGGGATGAGCGACAAGCTCGGCGCGGTCAGGTTCGGTGGCGAGAGCAGCGAGGTCTTCCTCGGACGCGACATGGGCCATCAGCGCGACTACTCCGAGGAACTCGCCGCGGAGATCGACGCCGAGGTCCGCCAGCTGATCGACTCGGCGCACGACGAAGCCTGGGAGATCCTCGTCCGTTACCGGGACGTCCTGGACAACCTCGTCCTACGTCTCATGGACGTCGAGACGCTCGGCAGGGACGAGGTCATGGAGATCTTCGCGACCGTGGAGAAGCGGCCCAGCCGCGGCTCCTACACCGGCGTCGGCAAGCGTCTGCCGTCCGACCGGCCACCGGTGATGACCCCGGCCGAACTGGCTCTGCACAAGTCCGGCGACGTCACCGATCTCGTCACCGGCACCAGCACCGGGCAGCACGGCCGGACGAACGGAGCTGGCCGCGGCGGCAACGGTAACGGTTCCAGCACCCCTGGTGGGAATGGATCCACTACCACCCCGGTTGGCCCTGCTGACTCCTCGGTACCCGGGGAGGAGGACACCAGGGCGGGCTCCCCGGCGCCGTCGTCGCCCATCCCACGGATCTCGGACCCGTGGGCGCCCCCGAGCCTGCCGAACGACGACGACAGGGGACGCCGTTGACGACCGATTCCGACCTCGCACCTCCCAGCAGTGGACATACCTCCCTTTCCAGAGCCTCCGTGGACACCGTGGACGCGGCCACGCAGAACGTGAACGCCGGTACGGTTCCCGCCGCGGACGTCGCCCGCCAGCGGCGGGGNNNNCCCGCCAGCGGCGGGGACCGGATCTCGGGCCGCAGGCCGTCCGGCCGTTCGACCATGAGCGGGTCGCCCGCGCCGTCCGGGAGCTGCTGATCGGTATCGGCGAGGACCCGGACAGGGAGGGGCTGCGCAAGACCCCGGAACGGGTCGCCCGTGCCTACCGGGAGGCGGTCGAAGGCCTCGGGCGGGACCCCTCCGAGGTGCTGACCACCGTTTTCGACGAAGGCCACGAAGAGATGGTGCTGGTTCGCGACATCGACTTCACGTCGCTGTGCGAGCACCATCTGGTCGCGTTCGCCGGCAGGGCGCATGTGGCCTACATCCCGAACGAAAGCGGCCAGATCACCGGGCTGTCCAAACTCGCCCGGCTCGTCGACCTGTACTCGCGGCGCCCTCAGGTGCAGGAACGGCTGACGACCCAGATCGCCGACGCGCTGGAACAGGCCCTCTCCCCCAGAGGGGTCATGGTCGTGGTCGAGGCCGAGCATCTGTGCATGTCCATGCGCGGAGTCCGCAAGCCGGGCGCCCGCACGATGACGTCAGCGGTGCGCGGCCAGTTCCTGAGCACCGCGACCCGCAACGAGGGTATGTCGCTCATCCTCAGCCACCGCTGACCCGGCCACCGCTGGCTTCCCGCGGATGGCCCTTGGACGACGCCCCGGCCGTGTCTGACGGACGTTCTCGACCGCACGGGCGGCCGCCCCCCATCAGACACGGTCTCGCCCGTCCAGACACGGTCTACAGCCGGCAGGCCTGGATGGACGAGACGATGATGCCGCGTGCGCCGATCTCCCACAGGTCGTCCATCACCCGGTTGAGCTCCGTGTGCGGCACCATGGCGCGCACCGCGACCCAGCCCTCACGCTGCAACGGGGATATGGTCGGCGACTCGTAACCAGGGGTTATCTCGCAGGCTTTCTCAAGCACGGAGTTCGGGACGTCGTAGTCCATGATGACGTAACGTCGGGCAACCAACACACCCTGGATGCGGCGCAGCAGCCGTTCGTGTGCCGCGGTGAGGTCCAGCCCCTTCTTCACCACGACCACGGCCTCCGAGTACAGCACCGGTTCGCCCAGCAGCGTCAGCCCGTGGGCCCGCAGCGTGCGCCCGGTCTCCACCACGTCCGCGACGGCGTCGGCGACCCCGAGCCGGATGGCGGTCTCCACCGCGCCGTCCAGCCTGACGATCTGGGCGTCGACCCCGCGCCGGGCCAGGTCGGCGGTGACCAGCCCGGGGAAGGAGGTGGCGATCCGGGTGCCGGTCAGACCGTCGATGTCGGTCACACCCCCTTCCGGCACGGCGTAGCGGAAGGTCGAGAACCCGAAGCCCAGTGGCAGCAGCTCGTCGGCGGCGACGCCGCTGTCGATCAGCAGGTCGCGGCCGGTGATGCCGATGTCCAGCCGGCCGGCCCCGACGTAGACGGCGATGTCGCGCGGCCGGAGGAAGAAGAACTCGATGTCGTTCTCGATATCGGTGACGACCAGCTCCGCCGATTCGCGACGCGCCTGGTAACCCGCATCGACGAGCAACTGACTGGACGCGGTCGCCAGCGCCCCCTTGTTGGGCACCGCGAGTCGCAGCATCACAGCTCCCGTGTCACAGTCCGGCACCGAACGCGCACCGAAGGGTCGTTATCACAGTCTGGAGTATACGTCGTGCGGTGTCAGACCCACGGAAATCATCACCAGCTGACTCCAGTACAGCAGCTGTGACAGTTCCTCCGCGACCCGCTCCGCCCCCTCGTACTCCGCCGCCATCCAGGTTTCCGCGGCTTCTTCGAGGAGTTTCTTCCCGATGTGGTGAATTCCTTTGTCCAGCGCGTCCACGCTGCCGGATCCGAGCGTTCGTTCACGCCATTTTTCAGCCAGCTCAAGATATAGTTCGTCAAACGTTTTCATCGCTTCCCGGGCACCTTCCTTCCCACGGCCTTCCCGCCAGTCGCAAAAGTGATCGTTCTGGACGCTGGAAGGGCTGTCCACCACCCGGATCCCACTCCGGCCGGCGACCCAGGGACCTCGGCCTCCCGGACCACGCGCATGCTAACGCAGCACACTACGGCCCCGCGGGATACCCGGCCGCAGCATGATCACGCCCCCTTCGGCCCCACAACCCCCGAAACCCGGCCTCCGGCAGGATGGAGGGCAGTCGGCGCAGCCCGTGTGGATGCGGTTTACTGAACGACTGTGTTCTGCCCAGCGCTCGTCGCCACCGATCTCGACGGGACGCTGATCCGCACCGACGGCACGGTCTCGAAGCGCACCCGTGCCGCGCTGGACCGGGTCAGGAGCGCCGGGTCCGTCGTCATCTTCGTCACCGGCCGCCCGACCCGGGTCATGGCCGACATCGTGGCCCAGACCGGCACGTCGGGCCTGGCCATCTGCGCGAACGGCGCGCTCGTCTACGACCTGGACAACCACGCCACCCTCCGCCACCGCGTCCTGGACTCCGCCACCGCGCTCCACCTGGCCACCGAGATCAGGGCGATCGTGCCGGACGCCGCCTTCGCCGTGGAGAGCGGCACCCGCTTCGGCCGGGAACCGGCCTTCAGCACGATGTGGCCCGACCCGCACGAGGTCGTCGGGCACGTCACCGAACTGCTCACAGCCCTGCCCGCGACGAAACTGCTGGTCCGGCGCGCGCTGTCCGCGGGCAGCTTCGCCGACGTCCGCAGTGCCATCGTGGCCGCCGCCGGATCGACGGCCGTGGTCACCACGTCCAGCTACGATCTTGTGGAGATTGCCGGGGCGGGCGTGTCCAAGGGCGTCGCCCTGGCGGAGATCGCGGCCGGGTACGGCGTGTCCGCACGGCGCGCGATCGCCTTCGGTGACATGCCGAACGACCTGCCGATGTTCGCCTGGGCCGGCCACGCCGTCGCGGTCGCCAACGCCCACCCGGACGTCCTCGCCGCCGCCGACGAGATCACCGACTCCAACGACGCCGACGGCGTCGCCCACGTCCTCGAACGCCTCTTCCGCTGACCGCGCCGCCTTCCATCGGCCGCGTCACCCTGGCCGCGGCGGCGGGGCGGCGGGGTGGCGGCGGATGACGCCGAGGGCCGCCCCGGCGAACAGATCCTTTCCCCGGGAGCGAGGATGGATCCATGCCACATCTGTCACCAGCACATGCACCGGCGGTACTCCCGTGAGCGGCCCTGGAGGGACTGGCCCTGGAGGGGTCACCAGCGGGACGGGGCCGGATGCCGCCGGCACCCCGGCCCACGACATCGACGCCGAGTTCCTCGCACTGCCCCGGGCCGCCCTCGCCGACGCCGCCCTGCAGACCGCCCGTGACCTGGGCGCCACCCACGCCGACATCCGCATCGAACGGCTGCGCAACGCGTCGCTGTCCTTCCGGGACGCCGGCCTGGAAAGCCGCGCCGACGGCCAGGCGGTCGGCTTTGCCGTCCGGGTCGTACACAACGGGACGTGGGGGTTCGCCGCCGGTGTCGACCTCACCGTGGACGAGGCCGTCCGGGTGGCCCGGGAAGCGGTCGAGATCGCGCGGGTGGCGCGTCCGCTGAACAGCGAACCGGTGGAGCTGGCCGACGAGCCGGTGCACGCGGACGCGACCTGGGTGTCGGCCTACACGGTCGACCCGTTCGCCGTCGAGACGACCGAGAAGATCGAACGGGTCGGGGGGCTGTGCCGCACGCTGCTGGCCACCAGGGACGTCGACCATGTCGACGGCCGGCTCGGCCAGGTACTGGAGAACAAGTTCTACGCCGACCTCGCCGGGTCGAGCACCACCCAGCAGCGCGTCCGGGTGATCTGCCAGCTTGAGGCGACCCGGGTCGACCGCGCCGCCGGCGGCTTCGAGACCATGCGCACGATCGCCCCGCCGGTCGGCCGCGGCTGGGAGTGGCTGGTCGCCGGCCCCGCCGCGGGTTGCTGGGACTGGGACGCCGAGATCGAGCTGATCCCGTCCCTGCTCGCCGAGAAGGCCAAGGCGTCCTCGGTCGAACCGGGCCGTTACGACCTGGTGATCGACCCGTCGAACCTGTGGCTGACGATCCACGAGTCGATCGGGCACGCCACCGAACTCGACCGGGCGCTGGGCTACGAGGCCGCCTACGCCGGTACCTCCTTCGCCACCCTCGACAAGATCGGCACGCTGCGCTACGGCTCCCCCGCCATGCACGTCACCGGGGACCGCACCGCCCCCCACGGCCTGGCGACCATCGGCTACGACGACGAGGGCGTGCGGGCCGGGCAGTGGGACATCGTCCGCGCCGGCACCCTGGTCGGCTACCAGCTCGACCGCCGGATGGCGGCGCAGAACGCCGCCGCCCTGGGCACCGGACGTTCCAACGGCTGCGCGTTCGCGGACTCGCCCGGGCACGTGCCGATCCAGCGGATGGCGAACGTCTCGCTGCGGCCCGCGCCGGGCGGGCCGTCCACCGAGGAACTGATCTCCCGGGTGGACCGGGGGATCTACATCGTGGGTGACAAGAGCTGGTCGATCGACATGCAGCGGTACAATTTCCAGTTCACCGGCCAGCGGTTCTACGAGATCCGCGACGGCCGGATCGTCGGGCAGCTGCGCGACGTCGCCTACCAGGCGACCACCACCGACTTCTGGGGGTCGCTCGAGGCCGTGGGCGGCGAGTCGACCTACGTGCTCGGTGGGGCGTTCAACTGCGGCAAGGGCCAGCCCGGGCAGGTCGCGGCGGTCAGCCACGGCTCCCCCTCGGCGCTGTTCCGGAACGTCAACATCCTCAACACCCAGCGAGAGGCAGGCCGGTGACCGCACAGTCCCACGAGATCGTCGAACGGGCGCTGGAGTCGTCGCGGGCCGACGGGTGCGTGGTGATCGCCGGCGAGTCGAGCACGGTGAACCTGCGCTGGGCGAACAACACCCTGACGACCAACGGCGCGACCCGTGACCGGTCCGTCACCGTGATCAGCGTGGTGGGCCGGGCGTTCGGGGTCCGCTCGGCAAATAACATCACTGACAGCGACGATCTGGAGAAGCTGCTGCGCCTGTCCGAGGCGGACGCCCGGGAGGCCGAGGACGCCGACGACTACGCCGATCTGCTCGGCCCCGGCGCCGACGTCGGCGTGCCGCACTCCCCGGGCGAGACCGCGGTGGCCGCCGCCGAAGCTGTCGCGGAGGCCACCTTCGCCGATCCCGCGCAGCGCACCAGCACGGGTGTGTTCACCGAGTTCGCACGGGAGCTCGGTGAGGCGTTCGCCGCGGCGCGGGCGGACGGGCAGCGCCTGTTCGGTTTCGCCCAGCACGAGCTGACCACCACCTGGCTGGGCACCTCCGCGGGGCTGCGGCTGCGGCACAGCCAGCCGACCGGGTCGGTGGAGTGGAACGCCAAGAGCGCCACCCCGGCCGGCTCGGTGTGGCACGGCCAGTCAACCCACGACTTCACCGACGTCTCCGTGCCCGCCACCCACGCGCTGCTGCGCGAGCGCCTGGGCTGGAGCGCCCGCTCGGTGGAGCTGCCCGCTGGCCGCTACGAGACGTTGCTGCCGCCGTCGGCCGTCGCCGACCTGCTGACCTACACCTACTGGTCAGCCGCCGGCCGGGACGCCGCCGAGGGACGCACCGTGTTCAGCCGGGCCGGGGGCGGCACCCGGATCGGCGAGACCCTGGGCCCGGCCGGGCTGCACCTGTTCAGCGACCCGCTGGACCCGGAGCTGCCGGCGACCCCGTTCGTGATCGCCGGGGCGTCGTCGGCGACGTCGAGCGTGTTCGACAACGGGCTGCCGCTGCGGCGCACCGACTGGATCGTGGACGGCAGGCTGGCCGCGCTGATCCACACCCGCGCCTCGGCGCGCGACGCCACCGCCCGCGGCGACGGGAACGGCGGCAAGGTGGCGGTGACCCCGTTCATCGACAACCTGACCCTTGACGGTGGCGGGACGGCGTCCCTCGACGAACTGATCGCGAACACCTCGCGGGGGCTGCTGCTGACCTGCCTGTGGTACATCCGCGAGGTCGACCCGCAGCTGCTCCTGCTCACCGGGCTCACCCGTGACGGCGTCTACCTGGTGGAGGACGGCGAGGTCGTCGGCGCGGTCAACAACTTCCGGTTCAACGAGAGCCCGGTGGACCTGCTGGGCCGGCTCACCGAGGTCGGGGCGACGGTCCGGACGCTTCCCCGCGAGTGGGGGGACTGGTTCACTCTCGCCCGGATGCCGGCCCTGCGTGTCCCGGACTTCAACATGAGCTCGGTCAGCCCGGCAAGCTGACACCCCCGCGTCCCCGAAACGCCTGTCAGGTGACGCGGGCCCGTCCCGAAACGATCAGAAACACATGATCGGACGCTGTCGCATCATGAAAGTGAGGGAACAGGTGGCGCCATGACAGCCGCTTCCGCCCTCACTTTCATGAGCAGAACCGGACGCGCACGCCCGACTGCCTGACCGGTGTTCCAGGCGTTTGCTGTTCCAGCATTTCCGTCGTTCTGGCCGCGGCCGGCGTCCCCGCGTCCATGCATCCCCGCGCGGCCCCGCCACGACCGCCGGAGCCGNCCGCCGGAGCCGGCGGGGCCGGCGGAGCCGGCGGCGGGCAGGCCTCCCACGGGTTCGACACAGGCCGCCCACGGGGTTCACAGGTAGGCGCCGCGGCCGAACTGCTCGCCCTGCTGGGGGGCGCTGGGCAGGGCCCGCCGGCGTATCTCCTCCAGTTGGGCCCGGGCGGCCATCTGCTGGGCGAACAGCGCCGTCTGGATGCCGTGGAAGAGTCCTTCCAGCCATCCGACGAGCTGTGCCTGAGCGATCCGCAGTTCGGCGTCGCTGGGGGTCCGGGCGTCGCTGAAGGGGAGCGTGAGCCGGCCGAGCTCCTCGGCCAGCTCCGGGGCGAGCCCGTCGGAGAGCTCGGTGATCGCGTTACGGTGGATCTCCCGCAGGCGCACCCTGCTTGCCTCGTCCAGCGGCGCTGCCCGTACCTCCTCCAGCAACTGTTTGATCATTGAGCCGATCCGCATCACCTTGTCCGGCTGGGGGACCATCTCCATGAGCGCGCTCGCATGATCCTCGTCGTCCTCGGCCGCGGGCGACGCGGCCGGGTCGCCACCGAGCTGGGCGGCCACGACCCGCGAACGGGCAGCCGCGGTGCCCTCGTCCAGTGTTCCGTCCGGTCCGACGACCACGACCCGTGGGTCCGGTTGATCTGCCATACACCCATCCTGCCTGCTCGATCCGACAGGTATGCGGCCAGGACGGAAACGAGTCCGCAACTGGGCACCGTCAGCAACGGACGACCACCCACATCACTATCCGCCGCCAGCTCCGCCTTCCGCGGCCAGCGCGTTACGGGGCGTCCACGGCTACGAGATGTCCACGGCTACGAGATGTCCGTGGCTACGGAGTGTCCACGGCGAGCAGGACCTTGCCCACGTGGCCAAGCTCCTCGACGTGCCGGTGCGCGTCGGCGACCTTCTCGATCGGCACCACCTGGTCGATCACCGGACGGATCGCCCCGGCCTCGACCGCCGGCCAGATCCGCTCACGGACGTCCGCCACGATCGCGGCTTTCTGCTCGTCCGGCCGAGCCCGCAGGGACAGCGCGTGGACGCTCCCCCGCTTGGCCAGCAGCGCTGCCAGGTTCAGCTCGCCCTTGCGCCCGCCCTGCAGCCCGATGACGACGATGCGCCCCTCGACGGCCAGTGCCTCGACGTTGCGCGCCAGGTACGACCCGCCCATGTTGTCGAGGATCACGTCCGCGCCACGGCCGCCGGTGGCCTCCCGCACCCGGTCGACGAAGTCCTCGTCCCGGTAGGAGATGGCGAGATCGGCTCCGAGTTCGCGGACGCGCGCCAGCTTCGCCGGGCTGCCCGCGGTGGTCGCGATCGTCGACGACGGCCGCAGGGCCCGCACGGCCTGGATCGCGAACGTCCCGATCCCGGACGCCCCGCCGTGCACCAGGAACACCTCGCCGTCACGCAGATCGGCGACCCCGAACACCGTCGAGTGGACCGTGGCCGCGACCTCGGGCAGCCCGGCGGCCTCGAGCAGCGACACCCCGGCCGGCACCGGGAGCACGTGGCCGGCGGGGACGTTGGCCCTCGTCGCGTACCCGCCGCCGGCGAGCAGGGCGCAGACCTCGTCCCCCGGCTGCCAGGCGGTCACCCCGGCGCCGACCGCGGCGACCCGGCCGGAGCACTCCAGCCCCAGCACGGCGGACGCGCCCGGCGGCGGCGGGTAGAAGCCCTGGCGTTGCAGCAGGTCGGCGCGGTTGACCGCGGAGGCGACCACGTCGATGGCGATCTCACCCGGGCCAGGCGGGGCGAGGTCGTCCACCTCCGCCCAGGACATGACCTCGGGAGCACCGAAAGACGCCACTGTCACCGCACGCACCAACCCACCGTATCCACGCCCGCCCACCCGCGCACAGCAGATCCGCCGTCGTCCGCCGTGGGGCAGCCGTCATACGGCCACCCGCCCGCGCACCGCGTCCACCCGCACCCACGATCATCAACCGGCCGCGGGAACAGGCGTCCCCCGGCAGGAACGCGGCCCACCGGGCTTCGGTTTTCCGAACCGTGCCGAAGTCCGCTCAGGACCACTGGCCCCGACAACCGGGAGGGGTCCCGAGACGACTGATTTTTTCTGGTCGAGAACCGATTACGGACGATCAGCAATTGGGCATTCACAATGACGAAAATCGCCATCCGCATACGGGCGGAAAACGGTTTGGATCAGCCTTTACTGATATCGTGCTCCCACGGTCTCCGCGTTCAGAAGTCCTCAGGAAGACGGTACGGAAGGGTTTCGTTACCGTACGGGCCGCCATACGGAAGATCAGGGACTAGCCCGAGACCAGTCGCAGTACGGCGGCTCCGTCGGAAGACCATCCGGCCAACTGGACCGAAACCGTCCCGGGTTCCGGAGCCGGCGGCCCCTGCACTTTACCGGGAGCGCAGAATCCGCTGCGGAAACCACCGCCGCGGAGAAACGTGAAAATGGTACCGCAGGTGCCTTTGAGGGTGCCGGACGCCTGCCCGCCATTCGCCAGGCTCAGCTCGAAGTCGAGTCCGTCGGGACTCACCTTGGTCACGGAAAGAGCGTCGGGGCCGACCGCGATGTCGACCGGCCCGTGCACGGACACCTCGCAGGTGCCGTCCACACAGGCTTCGAACCGTGTGCCGTCGACCGCGTTTAACGGCGGAGGCGACGGAACGGCTCTGGCGACAGGCGAGGTGATAACGGGAACGACGATGGACGCCGTGGTGGCGGCAGGTGAGGTGACAGGAGGCACGATGGTGGGCACCGCGGTGGTGACAGGGACGGTTATGGCAGGGGCGCTGGTGGACGTCGCGACGGTAGCGACCTGGGAGCCGCAGCCAGCTATGGAAAGTGCCGCGAGAAGTACGCATCCCACACGCCCGCGAGGTCCCGGGGTCAACACGGAGCCACCGTTTCGACAGGCCATCATCGATTACTGGTCCTCTCGCTCTGTCACCGGCCATCCGGCGCGCTGGCGACGATGCGGCGTACTCGCCAGCCGCACTCCCGCGAGCCCACACCGTTGGTTGCCGGCTGATCCGCCTACATCATGTCCGGTCAACGGTGTCATAAAGTAGTTGCCATGTGGTGGCTATTGTGACAACAGTGACTTTTCTCGACGCCGCACCTTGGCGTCCTGGCGAGCGAATGGCCGGATGACAAGCGCTCCCCGGATGACGGGGAAGAGCCCGAGCGGCTGGAACAAGCCGATGGACCGCGCGGAGACAAAGTTGACCAATCCGTTGAGCACAGTGATCGGCTCGACGATGACGATGACAATGACGAAGCGGATTCATGACAGCCGGTGGGGCAGCATGACCGCGCATGCCAGCGGCGCCCCGGCCAGCACGAGGAACACCAGCGCGGCGATGCCGAGCAACCCGGCCTCGCCGGAATCGGCGTGGCCATCCGCGGCAGTGGTGCCGAACAGCAGGACGAATGCTCCGCCCGCGATACCGAGCGCCGTCCGTATGAACATCGCCGTTCCGGCGGCCCGCCACCCGGGCCGGCGCACTCGCGTACATTTCGATCGCGTACATTTCGAAGAAACGCGACCTCGACGACCCGACCCGTGCACCGCGGGAGGCGCCAACCTCGCCGGTACACGCCTTCCCGCTCGTCGATGACGACCGTAACAACCCTGCCCTGACACCATGGGAACGGCAGACTCTCCTGGGTGGCCGAGAGTCTGCCGCACGTCGCCATCGTCCGGCGTCCCAATATCGAGAAAAATACCGTGGAGACCTGCCTGGAACGAGTCCGGCAGAAGTACCGCGGCAAGGGGTGCCTCATAAAAAGCCCGAGCGACTACGTCAGACGTGTAAAAGAAAACCCGATCCGCGGCGACCTGCCGTGGACGACGACGGCGGCTCCGGCACGTGACGTCGTCACCCATGCTGATCGGCTGGCCCGATGAAGCCCAGATGGCCACCGGGTGGCATGCGAGCCGCCCCGGACGGCCCGGGCACGGATCAGACGGGTTCGGGCTCGGGCTCGGGCTCGGTCGGAGCGGGTTCGGTGTAGGGGGAGGGCTCGTGCGGGGCGGGCGGCAGATCGGGCGTAGTGGGAAGCAGCGGAGCGGGGTCGTCCGGGATCGGAGCGTCCGGATCAAGCGGAGGCGGTGGGGCAGGCCGATGCACACGGACGTCCCGGCGAGCCACAACGACTTCGTGCGAAGCACCCATATGCGCCGGCATACCCCGACCGGTGCCCCACGGAAACATCGTTACGTCATCCGGCAACAGTCCGCGGACAGGATGAGGGAGTGAATCACCCGATCCCGGCCGGATGATGACCAAATCGTGGCGATGGCCGAATTGGACGGACCCGCCGCAGCCCATAGGCTGCGCGCCGGACATACTTCTCTCATCCTGCCACCGGGCGAGATCCACACATGTGGCGCATCGCCCATCGGACGAGCTTCAGGAGCACGCCGGTTGGAACGGGACGGCGACACCATCGAAGCGGGCGGTGCCGCGGGTACCTCCGTGGTACCGGCGGACCCCGTGTCACCGGATGCCCCTGTGGCACCCGATGATCCCGTAGTACCAGATGGCCACGTCGGTGACCGCGCCCGTACCCGCCCGGCAGCCGTGGACGGTGGCCCCGACGGCCACGACGACCCCTGTACCCCCCATGGCCCCGATAGTCACGGCGACCCCGGTGGCCCCGGTGGCCCGGCCGCGGAGTTCCACGCCTTCTTCGAGCGGCACCATCGCCAGCTGTCCCGGCTCGCCTATCTGCTGACCAACGACCATGACGCCGCCGACGACATCACCGCCGACGCGTTCACCGCCGCCTGGCGGCGCTGGGACAGGGTCCGCCAGGCCGACAGCCCGCTGGCCTACCTCAGACGTACCGTCGCGAACATGGCCGCGAGCCGGCTACGGCGGATCATGCGCGAGCGGCATGGCCTCGGCATTCTCGGCAGCCTGGCCGAGACCCGCAGCACCGACACCGACGTGCCGGCCGTCGTCGACGTCCGGACGGCGTTGATGTCGCTGGCGGCCGGCAAACGGGAGTGCCTGGTGCTCCGGTACGCCTTCGACCTCTCCGAGGACGAGACCGCCCGCACCCTGGGGATCTCCGTCGGCACGGTCAAGAGCCAGACCTCGAAGGGCGCCGGTGAGCTGGAGCGCATCCTGCTGGCGGGCACACGCGACAACGCGCGTGGGAGCGCCCGGGGGCCGCAGGCCCCGCCGGCGGCGGATCCCGTGGCACGACTGGGCAGGAAGCATCCCGAGGCGCGCAAGGGGCTGCCACGCCGGCGGCGCGACGTCGATCCGCGGGCTCGGCTGCGGGGTGGGGAGGCGACATGACAGGCGGTCGCCGCTGCACCGGCCGTCGCCACCGCGGACACACCCTCGTGGAACCGGGGCCGTGGCTGTCCGAGACGCTCACGGACGCGGCGAACGCACACGAGCCGGACAGCGCGCGGATCCGCGGACGCGTTGTCGGGCCGGGCCGTGAGACCCGCCCACCGCTGGCCCACGCTGCCGGCCGTCGCTCCGAAAGCCCGGATCGGCTGCCTCGTGACCAGCGACGGCGGCAGGGTCTGGAGCGGCAGGGCCTGGAGCGGCAGGGCCTGGAAAGGACGGCCCCGCGGGGAAGAAGGCCGGGGAGACCGCCGGCCGTTTCCTCCCGATCCGCGACGATTACCCTGGGTGCCGTCGCCGGCGTGCTCGGCGTCGTGGCGATCACACTGATCGGCATCCGGACGGTCCCGTCACGCAATAATGATCATTCTATGTCGGCCACGGCGCTTCCGGTACCGCCGCCCGCTTCCGCGACCGGGGTCACCCTGCCCCTGCCCATCCCCTCGCAACAGCCCGCGTCGGCTGGGCCGACGTCACAGACCACACCCGACCCGGCCGCCGCGCCTCCGTCACCCCGAGCACCGGCGGACAAGGCGCCGCGGGTCCAGCTCAGTGTCGGCCCGACGCCCCCGGAACGGATCATTCTGCCGACCCCGGGCGCCCGGGACTGGGTCCTTTACGGGAACGGCGCGAACAGATCCACCGAGCGGGTACGCGCGAACCTGGCAGAACCGATCATTGGCCGGCTCAATGTGTCCGGCAGCGACCCGACGGTGGTCGCCGCTACCAGCCGGTTCGACTGGAGCGCGGGCAGCCCGCAGCGGACGGGCCGCAACTATGCCGACGCCCTGGCGCTGCGGGACTCCGGCAGGTTCCGGCTTGTCGTCCCGACGGCCGGCCAGGCCGGCCGTCTGAGCCTGTACCTGGGCACGCTGGGGGTACGGGGCGTGGTGCGGGCCGGCATCGACGGGCAGGATGTCTCGTCTGTCGTCGTGCAGTCGGGCCATTCGAGCAGATGGGTGGGTTCGGTAGTCGAGATCGACTTCGACCCGGGCTCGAGTGGAGACATCCTGACCGTCGAGGTGTCTGCCCGGGCAGAGCCCGATTCAGATGACGCAGACGATCGCGACTACTCGAACAATCGTGACAAGCAGGACGAACGGCGCGACCTGGACGGGCAGGGCAGCCCCGGCGGCGGCAGGTTGTCCAGGCCGCAGCAGGTCCAGGCGGCGCCCCCGGGGCAGATCTCGCTTGCCGCGGCTGTCCTCTCCGGCCGCCGGTGAGCCGTTCTCGACGTCGAAAAAAATGTTCCGGACGCGGCAACCCCGCCAGGCTCCCGGGCGACTGGACATATGAACGTGCGGACAGCTCCGCTGCGCTCAGGACCGGTGATCTCTCGGCTGACCAAAGCGCTGTTTCCGAACGTTCCGGCTCGCCCGTTCCCCGCTAACCCCCCCCAGCCGGGGCGGGCGAGCCGTACTTGTCAACCCGTCCGACAGCCACGCCGGGCACGAACGGATGTAGCGTCGCAGACGTGCGCCGAATCCTCTTCTCGCCCTCCTGGATCCTGCGTCACGCGCTCGCACTTTTCATGATCGCCCTGTTCGCCAGGCTCGGGTGGTGGCAGTGGGAGAAGGGGCAGTCCGGTCGCGGGACCCTGCAGAACCTCTTCTACGGTGTGGAATGGCCGATCTTCGCCGCGGCCGTGATCTTCGGCTGGTGGCAGATGGTGCGCGAGGAACTTCGTCCAGGATCGGCGAAGAGGGCTCCCGCGGCCGGTGAGGCGGCCCGTCCCGGCACGGACGGACAACCATGGAACGAACGCCACGGGCCTGGTGGGCCGGGCGGGTCCGGCACTGACGGTTCGCCCAGCAACGGCTTTGGCGACGATGAGGAGGATGACGAGGAGTTGGAGGCGTACAACCGCTACCTTGCCTCGCTCTACGAGCGGGACACGCCGTCCGGATCGGGGACACGGTGACACCGCCCACCAAGGAGGACGCCCGGGGCCCAGCCCCGGGACCGGAGCCCACGGCAGGCCCTGGAAGGGCGGAAACGACGGCGAGCGGCGCCGGCGCCGGTTCCGCCTCGGACTCCGGGCGCTTCAGCGAGCGCGCGGTCCGTCGTGCGCTGCTGCGCTTCCGGGTGATCGCCTATCTCGTCGGTGTGGGGCTGATCACACTCGTGCTGGTGGGCGTGCCGCTGAAGTACCTGGCGGACGCCCCGGCGCTCGCCGAGACCGTCAGCCCCGTCCACGGGCTCCTGTTCATGATCTATCTCGCCCTGACCGCGGACCTGTCGTCCCGATGCCGGCTGGGCACCGTGCCGACCCTGTGGGTCATGCTGGCCGGCACGATTCCCTTCCTGTCGTTCGTGGCGGAGCGCCGGGTCACCCGCACGGTGCTCGAACGACAGCGGTCCACTCACGGCACGTGAGACCTTTTCACAACGTAACGACAACAACCGCCGGACGTGATGTCACGCAACGCTAATAACCAATGCTGACGTCCGTCCGGCGGCGGAAACATTACGACTAAGAGCACCTGATGTTGGAGAAGCCCCGCTCCGCGCCCTGAATCCTATTGTCACAACCGACCACGTTCTGGGTGCTGTCGCCGTTGTGGATATAAACCCCGAACCCTCCGCCGTTCACCGCGAGCGAATTGTTCCGGATGATGTTCCGTCGTCCCCAGCCGGCGGACTCGACGTGGGTCTGGATACCGTCCTTGATGCTTCCGCCGCCCCGGCCGGTGTTGTCCACGACGGTCCACCCGTTACCCTTGAGGTCGATCCACGAGTCGGCCTCGACCAGTCTGTCGGCGGACAGCGTGTTCCCGGAGATGATGCCGCCGGTGGTGCCTTCCTTGATGTCGATGTTCTCCGACGTCGTGCCGGCGATGTCATTCCCGATGATCGAATTCCGGTCGCTGTTGTCCGGGCTGCAGTTCGAGTACTTGCACCAGTTGCTGCTGGCGCTACCGACGTAGACACCTTCGCCGAACTTCTCCGAGCGGTTCCCGGTGTTCCGGATGACGTTCCTGGTCACCAGATTGTCGGAGCTGAAGGAACGCAGGTGGATGGCCTCGTCCCCGATGGCGCTCACACTGAGCCCGGCAATGATGCCGTACTGGACGCCGTCCGCCATCACGCCCTTCTTGCCATTGCGGACGCTGAAACCCGACAGGCGGACGTAGGAGGCATGGTCGATGTGCAGGATGTAGTCGGTGTCGTCCTGGCCGTCCAGCACGGCGTTGCGCGAACCGCACAGCCAGATCGGCTGTGCTGCCGTGCCCGATCTGGCGATGGTGAAGCCGCCGGCGTATGTGCCGTCGGCCAGTCGGATGACCGCGCCGGGCTTCGCCGACGCCAGCTCTGTCTTGAGGTCACCGGCGTTACGGACGGTGGGCTCACCTGCCGGACAGGTCACCTCCTGGCTGCCGGGCTGAGGCCCGCCGCCCTGGGTGACGGCCGGCCCGGCCCCGGCGGCGGACGCCCGCGGGGAAGCCTCGGAAGCTGCCGAGCCCGTGGCTGGCGGCGCCTGCGAGCTCGCCGTTTTCGTGCCGCCCTGGCAGGCGGCGACCGTCACCGCGCACGCGAGTGCCACCGTCACCGTCACGTACTGACCCCAACGCCTGCGGGTGCCCCGGGAAGCCGGCCCTGTCGAGGGGCCGGCCGTCCCGGTAGGGACCCCCGCAGGAGGGATCGTCACAGTGGATCCCTCCTGGTGTAACGGTCACGATCTTTCCCATTGTAGGAAATCATCGCTCGCGATCCGACGGTGTCGTATTTCACCACCGCGGCACCTTCGCGATCGCCCTGGATCGTGGCGTCATCCGCCTCCGGGTCGCCCTCATAAAAACGATCATCTGGAAGCCGGTCGTTCCGGGCCTGCGGATATCCCTGTGGCACGGCGGCGCTGGTGGGGCCACCTCCACGGAAATCGTCATCCTCGCCCTCGGCGAACCGCTCGAAGAGATCGTCAGGATACCGTGCCGCACGGTCACGCAGGTAACGCAGGCCGTCCATGGTCGGGTTGTCGTCCTGGTTGGCCCGGGCACCATCACGACCACGCCCGCTGAACGCCCTGTCGGAGCTGCCGCTGCCGGGCCCCGCCTGCCGGCCGGCTGGGCCGGGCGGCGGCGCGGACGCGGCGGGCCAGGACTGGTCGCCGTACCGCGGCTGGGATGCAGGCGGATACTCCTGCGCGGCGGCGCCGCGGTAGGTGGTCGTCCGCTGGGCGCCCTGGCCGGGTACCAACGGTGTCCGTCCACGGTCCCCGGGGCGCGGAGGCATGGGGATCACCTCGGTCGCCTCGACCAGTTCCAGCCGCTCGACGGCGGCCTGCAGGCCGGCCGGGCCGGCCGCGGCCGCAGCCGGCTGCGGGCCAGCCGGAGCAGCAGCCACGCTGGTCATACGCCGTACCAGCAGATCGGACTCGGGATAGGGGTGTTCGTTGGCCGCGCGCTTGCGCCAGCGCCGGCCGGTACGCCAGCCAAGAATCGGCAGCAGTGCCATGAACGACCAGACGAACAGGGCCGGGTGCCGTTCAAAGATCGCGTACCACGGGCGTTCGAGCCGGGGAATCCACTTCGACGTGTCGTTGCTCTTCACGGCCGCGGCGGTGATCCCGACGGCTTTGCGGATGTCGACGGCTCGCCAACCCCGGCCGGCCAGTGTGTTGTTGCCCACGGTCGTGCCGTCAGACTGGCCGCGTATGGTCACCGCGAACTCGGTCGAGCCGGATATCTTGTTACGGCTGATGATGTTCGTTGCGGCGTCCTGGGTGATGATCCCCATCCGCCCGTCGGCGAGCGTGTTGGTGGTGACGGCCGTCCGCTTGGCGTCCGGGCCGATCTGCAGGGCGGAGTCGACCACGCCTCCGACGGTGTTGTCGAGGATCTGGGTGCCGTTCGCACCGCTCTTGACCACGACGCCCACCTGGCTGCCGGACACCTTGTTGCCGCGTACGACGGTGTCCTCACCGCCGAGGACCCGGACCCCGTAGCGCCCGTTGCCGCTCAGCGTGTTCGCCTCGATGACGGTTCCCTTGATCTGGTTGATCTGGACGCCGGTGGCGGTGGCGACGATGCCGATACCGCGGCCGTCCAGCGTGATCCCGTCACCGCTGTTGTCCGTGATCGTGCTGCGCATGACCCGGGAGCCGGAGGCGCGGTCGATGGTGATGCCGTCGCCGTGGTTGCCGGTGGAGGTGCTGCCGGAGATGAGGGTGCTGACCGCGTCCCGGTGGATCGCCAGGCCGGCCCGGTCGTTGCCCTCCAGCCGCACATTGATCATCTGGATGCCCTCGCTACCGGAGATGTAGGCACCCCAGACGTTGTTGACGAACGTGGAGTTGGCCGCGCCACCGGTGCTGGGCTCGCCCTTGCTACCCGTCCAGGCCACACCGCCGGTACGGCCGCTCCAGAAGCCCAGGTTGGACGCCCGGGCGTTGCGCACGACCAGTTCGCCACCCATCGTGCGGATGTAGGCGCGCCCGTCCACCGCGTTGACGTCGGGCTTGAGCTCCTTGATGTCCCAGCCGGTGACGTTCAGTGGCTGCTGCGCGTTACCGTTGATCTCGATGGCGCCACGCCAGCTGGTGAGTCCGACGAATCCCGCCGAGCTGCTGGCGAGCCGCAGTGACCCGGCCCGCTGATCGATGACCAGACGGGCGTCCGGCCCGACCACGATGTTGGTCAGCACCAGGGTGGCGCCGTCGACCTCACGGCGCATGCCACCGGCGGCGGCAACCTCCTCGATCGTGTAGGGAGCCGGCCGGGCGGGCAGCAGCAGGGTTGGCAGGCTGCCCTGGGTCTGCACCATGGCAGGTGCCCGCAGCACCCCGAACTTCTCGAACGTCGACCGCAGGCGGATGTCCTCGGCGTCGACGAGCAGGGCCTGCTTCTTGGCGTCCGCCGAGGTGACCGGGGGCAGCGGCGACGGGGGCGCGGCCTTCGCGGGGCCGGCCACGCCGATCAGGATGGAGGCGGCCCCGAGAAGGACACCCGCGCACACGCCACCGCTCAGGACACGAGCCCACGGTCGCCGACGGCTGGGGGACGGCCCGGCGCCGGGTGACAGCCCACGGCGAACGGAGAATCCGAGCGTCGGGATGATCATGAAACTCCGATCATTATTGGCTCACCCGAACGGACGCGTCCGACTGCCCCTCGCCACCGATCAGGTCGGCACGCCGAGTCAGCCAGCCCTGCTTGTTCATCGAGATGAATGCCCAGGTCTTGATGGGCAGAGCAACGATGACGATCATCACGACCACCACCGGGAGGATGAAGATGTCGCGCGGCTGCTCCCGCAGATGCGACAGCCCGCGCACGGCGCGCCCGCCCAGCAGCCACGCGATCGCGATGAGGGGGGCGTTCGCCTGCGGCCGGACCATCCAGAACCCGAGGTAGGTCATGGCCACGCCCATGGTGACCGGCGTGAGCAGGATCTGGAGAACGCTGATCTGGCAGATCAGCGGCTGGCGCCACAGCCAGCCCTTGTAGATCGCGGTCAGGTAGCAGCGATAGGAGTTGCGGCTCCACCGCACCCGCTGCTTGATGAACGCCTTCAGCGAGTCGGGGAACATCGATATGGCCCGGGCCGTGTCCTGGTGCACGGTCTTGTAACCGGAGGCGAGGGTGAGCCAGGTCAGCCGCCCGTCGTCCCCGGCTATGCACCGTCTGCCCAGGAAGAACTCGTTCTCCAGGTTGTGCAGCACCGGCAGGATCGCGGACCGGCGGTAGGCCGCGGTCCGTCCGGACAGGCAGGCGACCGCGCCCGCCCGGCCCTGCGCCGGCACGTAGTCGAGGTAGCGGATGTCGACCAGCCAGTTGGCCACCCGGCGCCAGACGCTGGTCCGTGCGTTGTAGACGCTCTGCCGGGTGCCGACCCCGCCGACCTTGGGATCGACGAACGGCATCTGGACGGCGGCGAGCAGGCCCGGCTCCCAGGCCGTGTCGGAGTCGCAGAGGACCACGATCTCCTTGGTGGCGGCCTTGATGCCCACACCGAGGGCGGAGCGCTTGCCCTCGTGCACAAAGGGGAGGACACGCAGGTTGCGGTGCTCCCGCGCGTGCCTTCGCAGCCGGCTGATGAGCTCGGTGTCCTCGACGTCCGGGACGATGATGATTTCGTCGGGGTTCTGCGCCAGCCACGTCTGTAGACAGCGCTCTATGACATCCGGGTCCTCACGGAAAGAGGGGACGACGACGGATGTGGATGCCCGAAACTTGTTGTTGATCGGCTTGTAACGAGATGACAATACACGTCGGAACAACCACACCGACCACGAGATCACTCCCGCGATGCCCAGGGGAACAAGTCCCCAGTACGATCCGACGCGGTCGATCACGGTACTGAGCGCGTCCATTGCCTAGCGTTTTCCCTCCGAGGGGTTACCGTAAAGACCCACCTGAAAAGTAGCGGCCCGGTGGCCCCTCCCTCTCCTATCGGCCAAAAACTTGGCCGTCGGACGCGAAGGGGCATAGAACCCCACCCCCGATGGCAGTTGCACTGGAGGTTAGCAGTGTGACGTGAATCGCACGTACCCCGGGGTGCCGGTCACTACGGAACGCACCTACTCTGTCACGAGAAATAACGTGACCCCGGCAGATTTACTCTGCGATCACGAGGTGCGTGCATAATGCCTCTTCTTCGCATCGCATGGCTCCGGGTGGCGGCAAACGTTAACGGATCATGTCGAATGCACAACGCCCATAGTCAGATTACCGCCAACTGGGAGTTGACAAACCACATGGGAACAACAACAGTTGTTGATCCATTGAGAATTTCCGTCATTGGAACCGGCTACCTGGGCGCGACACACGCGGTCTGCATGGCCGAACTGGGCTTCGAGGTCATCGGTGTCGACGTCGACCCGGGCAAGATCAAGCGGCTCACCGCCGGCGAGGTGCCCTTCTTCGAGCCCGGCCTGGAGGAACTGCTTCGCAAGAACCTGGAGTCCGGCCGCCTGTCCTTCACGACATCGCTGGCGGACGCCGCCAGTGCGGCGGACGTCCACTTCGTCTGCGTCGGGACGCCCCAGCATCCCGAGTCGAACTCCGCGGACATGCGCTACGTCGACGCCGCGGTCAGCGGACTGATCGCGGGTGGGTTGCGGCCGGGCTCGCTGGTCGTGGGCAAGTCCACGGTCCCGGCCGGGACGGCGGCCCGCCTCGCCGCCTGGCTGTCCGAGCAGGCACCCGGGGTCGAGCTCGCCTGGAACCCGGAGTTCCTGCGGGAGGGCTTCGCCGTCGACGACACCCTGCGCCCCGACCGGCTCGTGTTCGGCGTCGCGCCCGGCGGCAACGCCGAGGCGACGCTGCACCGCGTCTACGCGTCGGTGATCGCCGCCGGCACGCCCGTCGTCACCGTCGACTACCCCACCGCGGAACTGGTCAAGGTGGCCGCGAACGCCTTCCTCGCCACCAAGATCTCCTTCATCAACGCGATGGCCGAGGTCTGCGAGGTCACCGGGGCCGACGTCACCCACCTGTCCAAGGCCATCTCGTACGACACCCGGATCGGCGGCCGCTTCCTGCACGCCGGCCTCGGCTTCGGCGGTGGCTGCCTGCCCAAGGACATCCGCGCCTTCCAGGCCCGCGCGACCGAGCTCGGCGCCGGCCAGGCCGTGGCCTTCCTGGCCGAGGTGGACGCCATCAACCTCCGGCGCCGCACCCGCACCGTCACCCTCGCCACCGAGGCGCTCGGCGGCGACGTCACCGGGAAGAAGGTCGCCGTGCTCGGCGCGGCGTTCAAACCCAACTCCGACGACATCCGGGACTCCCCCGCCCTCGCGGTGGCCGACACCCTGCGCAAGGCCGGTGCCACGGTCGCCGTCTACGACCCGGCCGCCATCCCGAACGCCCAGCGCGCCTACCCGGAGATCATCTACGCCGACAACGCCGTCGACGCCGCGACCGGGGCGCATATTGTGCTACATCTCACAGAATGGACAGAATTCCGCGAGCTCGCCCCGAACGCACTGACCGCGGTTGTCGCGGCCCGCACCATCATTGACGGTCGCAACACCCTCAACCCGGCCCAGTGGCGTGCCGCGGGCTGGACGTACCACGCGCTCGGCCGTCCCTGACAAGTCGGCGAACCAACAGCATCAGCCGGAGCGCCACGACCGGGTGGACATGACGCTCCGGCTGATCGCTACCGCGCTCCGCCCGGCCGGCACGGCGGGGTGGTCCGTCACCGCCCCGGGCAGGCGGACCGCAAGCCGTTCGTCAGGGCCGAGCCAGCTGACCCGCCCCAGCCTGCGACCGGGACGCGGGCGGCCCGCCGCCGTCGTCGGCATCCCCGCGGCACGAAGCTGCGCCAGTTCCGTCCCGAACGCGAAAACGCGCCCGTCCGACCAGGTGAGCAGGTCCTGCCCCGGGTCGCCGGTACGGGCGCACACAAGCTGCCGGCGGTCCGGCTCCCAGATCAGCGCGACCCAGTCCCCGCCCAGCGGCCCGAGACAACGTTCGCCGTCCCTGCGGTAGGCGGCCGCGAGCAGGCAGGCGTCGGTGGAGCCCGCGCAGGCAGGAGCCGCGGGCNGCAGGCAGGAGCCGCGGGCCGGTCATCTGACACACCGGCCGCGGGTTGCGCGTACGGGCCGGCTGACGCACCGGCCGACAGGTGCGCCTGCGGGCCGGCCGACGGTTGCGCGGGCAGGACAGCCGGGGCACCGCCACGCGGTGAGATCGGGCCGCTCCCACCCCGCCGCCGCCGTCCGGGGCAGCCGTCGAGGACGACGACCAACCCCTCCGCGTCCACCGCGATCGGTGGTGTCGGGTCACCGGGGAACCCCGAGGCCGTCACCACGCCGAACGGCCCGTCGAGGTGCACGCCCCGCGCCGGCGGCAGGCCCACCGACGACGAGGCGAGCATCGCCGTGAGGACCGAACGCCGCACCGGGGCATCGTCCAGGCGCAGCAGCCCGCAAACCGTCATACCCGCTCTCCCGCGATCAGCGGTCCCCGGGCGTCCGCCCGGCCCCGCCCACTCCCGCCCGTTCCTGTCCATGACCGTCATCGACCGGCCGGCAGCGGGTGGGCCACCCGGGCCCCGGCCGCGCTGCATTCAACGCGGAAAGTAGCAGCACGCCGTCGTCGTGTCGCCGTCGTTCACCCCGGCCACCGTTCGCGCCGGGACCACCCACCTGGCAAGCGAAACGATACGGACAATTACTGGCCGGGACGGCGACAGATTTTCCGCCGGAAAACGCGGACGACGGCAGGCGCACGATCCCCGGATAAAGATCGGGGCTCGGCACCCAATGGACCCGGCCCCAAAAGGACCACAACAGCCGACGGCCACAGTGACCCACCGATATGCCTCCGAGCGGACAGTGTATCGTGACCCGGAGAATTCTTGAGATCACCCCCCAGCCCAGCGGCGCACGAGCGGGAGTCGGTGGATGAACGACAGAAACGGATTGTACCTGCCCAGAGTCCCTGGTTCGCAGCCCTCCCGGCCCACCGATGACGGGATCATTCTTCCGGGCCGGCCGGCCCGGACCCGGCGGGCCGTGCTGGGGTCAGCCCTCGGTCTGCTGGGTGCGGCGGCGGCAGGCTGTTCCCGGCCCGACAACACCTTCGACCCGGCCAGCGAGGTGCTTCCGCCGGATGCCGACGCGGTCACCCCTCCTCCCACGACCGGGCCGCCGCCGACTCTGGCAAACGGGGCCGCGGACTTCTTCGGAAAGGGTTTCATTCCGGAACAGTACGCGGCGTTCGGGTTGGATCGGGCACAGATACTGCCATCCGACAATCCACATTTTCCCAAGATGGTAAGAGTTTCGCTGTCAACGGACACAATCAACACGGAGAATTCGGTTTATCGCGACGGCGACACATACGGCGGCACCCAACTCTTCCTGTCCAGGGAGGACCAGCCGACGGAAGAGCTATACCTGCGTTATTATTTGCGATTTCCGGAGAAGTTCGATTTCAATAAAGGAGGAAAGCTCCCCGGGCTCTTCGGGGTCCTGTACAAGCCAGCGTCCAAGGAACGCACCAACGACTACCAGGATGGTTACGCCAGCCGGTTCGCCTGGCGTAAAGAAGGTGAAGGACTAATCTATTCGAACACCGCCCGTCCGGACAACCCCATCACCATGGTCGGTAAGAAGAAGTGGATGTGGGAGCCCGGTAAATGGATTTGCGTCGAACATGGCGTCCGCATGAGCTCCGATAAGTTTTCCCAGGAACTCCTCGCCGTCTGGATCAACAACCAGGAAGTACACAAAGAACACAGGTACAACCCACGTATTTCTGACCGGCTTCGCATCGGCGGCATCATATTCTCCGTCGTGTACGGCGGTGGCGACCGCTCGTTCGCTCCCAAGACGGACACCAGTATCGATCTCGCCGGCTTCGCCATCGGCGCCCAACGGGTCGGCCCCCTTCCCGAGCCTCCGGACTGAGACCTCGGGCCGCGTTCCCGGCTGCTCCAGGCCCGGCCCGGCGGGGGTCCGAGCCCGACAACCCCTGAACGGACGGACAGAGCCCCCGTGAGGGCATCCGGCCATCCTCCGTTCCGTGTCACCCACCCCAACGAGCGGCTGTCCTCCGTTGGGAAAAGGTGCCTACCTCCGGCCACCACGACCGGAGCGGGTGGCCAGGCGCGGCTGGCAGTCCGCCAGATGGGCGTCGAAACCCTGCACGTTCTGCCAGGTCGCATGGCAGACCCGGCAGTGCGTGGTCTCCGGGTCGCTCCACTGGGCGCTGCAGCCACCACAGGTCGCCGTCACAGGCGTGTCGCCCTTCCTGATCGGCTGGCCGGCGTTACGGACCGGCAACGGCAACATCGGCTGGGCACGTCGTGGCGTGCGGCCTGACGGAGTCTGGCGTCGGATCGGCACCCGGTCATCCTGTCCCAGAATGGGCCAACCACGGCGCAACCTTTTCCTATGAGCGTGGCAACGAGACTCAACACGCCCCGCCGGGCGCCTCCGTACGAGCAGGCGACCCCGACAAAAGCCAGTTAAATCACATACAGCCGGCATATGATCAAGTACAGCCCAAAAAGTATGAAAGGGACCCGGTGGCGCTGGTGACGCTGGTGACGCTGGCGGCGAGGAGAACGCCAGTGGTCTCCAGGCGCGGCCCGCCGCTGTTTCTCCGCCGCCGATGAGACGACGCTCCGGGCACGGTCCCGGGGACGTCGCTCCCGAGGACGTCACAGGTAGGCGTCCACGGCGAACTTCACCGCGAACCCGATGGCCGCGACACCGATCAGCAGCCGCAGCGCTCCCACCCGCAGCCGCCGTACGATCGCCGGGCCGAGCGCGCCGCCTATGAGCAGGCCGCAGGCCAGGGGCGGCACAGCCGGCCAGTACACCGGTCCGAAGCCCGTGAAGGCCGCCGCGGCGACCCCGTTCGGCATCCCCAGGAGCACGTTCTTCATCGCGTTGACCCGCGGGAGCGGTTCGGGTATGGCAGCACCAAGCACCGCAAAGAGGATGATCCCACCGCCGGCGCCGAAATAGCCGGTGTAGACCGTGGAGACGAACAACGCGACGGCCAGCGGCGGCCCCCGCTCATCCAGCAGGCCTCCGCCTCCGACCGAGCTCATCAACCGGTGCCGACACAGCACCAGCACACCGGCGCCGGCCACCAGCCAGGGCACCACTGCCTCGAAGGCGCCGGCCGGGCTCGCCAGCAGGAGCAGCGCCCCCGTGACCCCACCCGCGAGACTCACGGGGCCCATCCGCATCAGCCGCCAGTACTGCCCCGCCAGCTCCGAGCGCGACCCGATGGCCGCGCCGACCGCCACGAAGACCAGAGAAACCGTGTTGGTGACGTTGGCCTGCACCGCCGGCAGCCCGAACCACAACAGTGTCGGGTAGGAGACGACGGAGGCCAGCCCGGCCACGGTCGAGGTGATCCCGGCCAGTACGCCGCAGACGATCAGCGTCAGGGCGTCGGCGGCTGTCAGCGGGCGGCCCGCGCCCGGGCGATCGGCCCATCCGATCCGTCGACACGAAGTGGGCGCTTCCGAACACCTTGCCGCATACCTGCCAGGATATGCGCTCCGAAGCAAAAAAGATCTTTCTGTGGACCGGCTGTGACCCGATCCGCGTGCCCGTGCCGTCCAGGCCGCGACGGCAGCAGCGACACGAGGGACACGGCGTGGCTTGGACGATCACTCCGCCATCCGGATCAGACACCCGGACGGCGGAGGATCAGCCGAGCGACACGTTGAGGCAGAGCCGCAGCAGTCCGAGCAGGCTCGGGCACGAGTTCTGCCGCGGGGCGGCCTGCTGCGTCGGCGTGGGAGTGGGCTTCGGGGTGGACGCCGCGGCAGGGGCGTTCTTCGCCGGCGCGGGCGCGGCAGGTGCGGGTGAAGAAGCCACCGCGGTCCTGCCCGCGACAGGCGCGGGGGGAGCGGGCGCGGATCCGCCGCCCTGGGCCTGTGCGGAGGCGGGCTCAGCTGCCGTCAGACGCGGCGTGATGACGCCACCGCCGGCCGCCGGTGGCTGCCCCGGCGTCAGCGCGCTGACCGCGACCGTGGAGCCGCCCGGGACGCCTGTCGGACCTGCCGGATACGGGGAGGCCTGACCCGGATACGACGGCGCCCACAGCTGATCGTCGACGTGGGCGGGTTCCCTGCCGGTGTCCGGGCGGACGGCAGCGCTGGACGGCGCGGAGCCCGCCACGATCGGTCCCGCTACGACCGGTGATGTGTCAGTCGTGTCCGATAAGGAAATGAACCCCATCCCGCCGACCACGAAGGCGGCGGCCCCTGAAATAACCGCGAGTCGCATTATCGGCGCGACCGGGTAATCGCGTCGGCGATGGTGAGATCTGGAGCGTAACATCGTGAGGTAGCGGCGAGCGCATCCTTACTCGATAGCATGGACAGAGTACTGAGACAGAGTGCCAAGGATGCCGACCGTACCACTTAAGCCGACAACCTGATAGAGCTTTGGCGCCGGGCCGCCGGATCGACAATCGGCGATCAAGGCGGCCAGCCGAAAATGTCGATCTCCGGATCCGCCGCCGACGCAGACGTCCACCACGATCATTTCCTCGGGTGAGCAGCGCCCATGGCCGGTCGGCGAAGAGCATCTGAGGCCGCCGGCAACGAGGGTGCGCAGGCCCGCGGCGGCTCCCAGCACATGGCGCCGCAGGCAGGGCCCGGGCTTCGTGACCCCGCCCCATGCGCCCCACCCATCCGCGCCCGCCCGCACCTGCCCGGACCTGTCACTTACCTGCCCATACCTGCTTCTACCTGCGCGATCGCCTCACGACCAGCCGCCTTCCCGGTCTCTTCCCGGTCTCTTCCCGGCTCGCGTCAGGCAGGACTCGGCCCGGCTTGGCCGGGTCGACGTCCGACGCCTGCCAAGGGTCTTCCAGGAGTCTCGGCAGCGGCGCCCGCGGCAGGCCCGCCCGTCGCCACTTCGTGATCCAGATGGCCGATGGCCGCGCACCGAACGGACGCCTCGCTCCCGCCCGCACGACGGGGCCGCCGGCTTCAACCCACGACGGGTGAACGCTTATACCGCCCTTCCCTCGGAGCGGCAAGTTCTCGGAAGAGATATCTCTACTGGTCCGGCCCACCGGGACCGGGAACAGCACGGCCGATGAGACTACGGACGGCCGGCAAAGTTTTGTATACGGCCACGGTCGGCGGCGGCGGCTGCCCGGCCGAGGCGACGGTTCCATTTCTTTGACACTGTCGACGATGCCAGGAAACCGACGGCGAGTTCCGCGACGGTCTCGCGGAAGAAGGATTCGGGAACAGCACTGAATCGGCAGCTTCAGCTGGGATGGTCACAGAAAATCACCGACTGCCGTCCGATGATCCGCCGGACGGCAGTCGGTGGCCGGTTTCGCACCGCCGTGAGGGGCGTCACGTCACCGGGCGGAGACGCACCCGCCCTGCGACATCAAGATCGTCAGTATGGACGCCGACGCCCTCGCCGCGGGCGGGCACCATGCCCACCATCTGCTGTTTCCGCGCCATGCGGGCACCGGCGGACGCACGTCCGATGATCGCCTGGACGGACCGGCGCCCGCCGGATCCACCCCCGTGGCGGCCTCCAGGCTATTCCCACGGAAAACGTGCCCGGCTTACAGCAATGACGCCGAACCCTGGCAATGTGCGATTGCAACAACATCCACCGAACACTCGTAAAGATCACATCAATGAACTACAGTGATATCTACCACAACACCGACGGCCACAACGCGGCGAAGCCATCATGGAACTACGCAGCGTCCAGAGGCGGCCTCTTCACACCCTCCGCCGCGCTCCCTTCTCTGTGTTCCTGATCACAGGATAATTTTACGAACCGTAAAATTTGGAGATCGGCCCCCGGCCGCCCCTGCAGGGATCCCGACAGGCATCCACGGGCAGCACGGCCGTCCCGGCCGCCCACCCGGTAGATCGCCTCGCCGACGCCCTCGCCACGATGCCGCGCGCCGGGCCCGCACAGCGCCCTGGCCATATCCCAGAAGAAGGCCCTCGGACCCCGTGGCCATCTCGCCCCGCCAGCCCTCTCCCTCGGCCCGTCGGCTGCCCTCGTCCAGCCAACTCGTCCAGCCAACTCGTCCGTCCGCCGTCTCCACGCCACGACCCAGAGGCCAGACGGCGCCGCAACCCACCGGCCGTATGACGCCGTGGACGCAGCGGCCTGCCGGCGCGACGATCTCGATCTTTCAACACGAGGCTCGCGATCTTTTCAGTCCGCCGAAGCACGCGACCGGGATGATCGACAGGCGCCTTTATCGCTTATGGCACTATAAAAAATCATCACTAGAACTCCAAAATCACAATTTAAAAACAACTACCGCCTGCTGTCGTGGACGTCGAAACGACCGACTGTCCGTGCGCGACCAGGGCAGACAGCGGAGAATGCTCCACAAGGGGGCAGGCAACGTCGCCTGTCACCCGCCGTCACCCACCAGCCAGGACGTGTCCATTCCGGGCAGCTCCAGGTCGCTCTCCGCCCAGAGCCCGGCCCGACAGCACCCCTGGCCGCCAGACCGTCCGTTCCGGATCACGCTTATCCCAGGGCCAGCCTGAGGGCCCTGAGGTCCGACAGGATGAACGGGACGACCACATGATCCCGAGGCGGCACGCACAGCAGACGCGCCGCTCTATGTCGGATGGTTGACAGCTCACCCGTGTGTGCAGCTCCACGGCCAGCAAGGCGAGGAGCGCGTCGAATCCGGCCCCGCCGTAGCAGTCGACATCCCGCTTGGTCCCGGGATCCGCGTCGATCTCCTCCGCGCCAGCGAGGATCGATGGCAGCACCACCCAGGTCGCCGAACGGGCTGGGTGGACGCGGCATCCACGTCCTAATTCAAGATCCATGCGACGTGCCTCACCAGCCAGGACCAAAGCGCACACGACCGCATAGCCGCGACCTGCGGCCCGGGACCAACTGCGGGTGGAGCGGAGGGCGTGGGATTCGAACCCACGAGGACGCAGGACGCCCTAGCGGTTTTCAAGACCGCCGCCATCGGCCACTAGGCGAGCCCTCCCGACCCGTGGAAACGCTGTCAGGCTACGTCCGGTTCACCGGAGTCTGCCCGCCATGTGCCCGCCGGGTGCCGTTCCAGGATGTCACAGCCCGCGCCGGTGACACCCACGGCGTCACCCCTCTGCGCCACCTCACCCGCCTGCTTCCCCTTCCCAGAGGCGTGCCCGGTCCTGTCGACCGGCCCAGGCTCGCCGGTCCCGTCGGCCGCTGCCCGGCCAGCCCGCTCCCACGCTCGTGGGACGGCCCCCAAATTCCCCGTGGCGTCCCCCGCCCTATCCGGGCCCGCACGACTCATCACCAAAATCAGCAGCGATCCTCAGCTTGCCGCCAAGCGCCTGTACGTAGGCCGCGAGGGTATCCACCCCGCTGCGCTCCAGGTGCCCCTCTCGATGCGGGACACCCGAGCCTGCGTCACACCCGTCGCCTTCGTCGCCTCGATTTGGGTGGCGTGCCGGCGCCGGCGCACCTCCGCCAGCCGGAAGGCCCGTGCCTCGGCGATCAGCCGCTGCGTCCCAGAGATGGTCCCAGATATGTCCTCCGCCCGCTCGGCCGGGGTGAAGGCGAACTCGCCGGCCAGATCAACCCAGAGGCGCCCATGAATCCTTCAGACAATCAACCATTCCTATATTCCTCCATATGCTTGTGATGATCCTCGTGTGCCATATCGGAACTCCACGGCCTTTCGCGCCCCATCTCTTTTCCCGCGTCTGGGCCACTTTGTGGTCTGTCGTTGGGACAGCCAGTCCGTCCGTGACTCACTCGGCATGCTGGTGCGACGATGAGAAGGAGGATGGTATGGGATTTCTGCGGCGGCGGGACGATGACGCTGGCGAAGACCGCGACCGTATGGACAAGGGCCAACGGCAGCGGCAGGACACCCGGCGTGGCAACCCGACCTGGCGGAGCTGTGGACTGTGCGGCGGCACGGGAAAGGTACTCAGGGACATCGGCGGAACGGACGAGGACGGTGCGTTCAATGAGACCAAGAAACTGAACTGCGCATCCTGCGACGGAACGGGAAGGTTACCGATCAAAGATGATTGAACCTGTCGTGCCACTGCTGACGCTGGACTGCCCGCGACACCGTCGGCCCCGCCGCCGGCGCGGCCCGGGCGACCCGCCGAAAGGCCCGCGGCCCGGTACGTCCAGTACGTCCGGCGACTGCCCACACTGCCGGACGGTGTGGGCCGACGGCTACGGCCCTGATGCCGAGCCACCGTCGCGCGGCCCGTGGCGACCGGGCCCGGTCCACGGACCGAGCTGAACGCCCGCAACAACCTTCTGTAATGCCGTCTGTACACCACCCTCATATACGCATAACAGCGACCTGTGTACCGTGTTCTGCCGCGTGGCCCGGAAAACCGGCCGGGCGATGGACGCGAACGGACAGGCCGGTCCTCCGGTGGCGCGCGAAAAATATGATCGCGCCACCGGAGGGCCGACCTGTCCCGGGTCAGAGCCAGCGGCGGCTGCGGAAGACGACATAGAGCATGGCGGACACCAGCCCCATGAGCCCGATCGCGAACGGATAACCGTACACCCACTGCAGCTCCGGCATGGTCTCGAAGTTCATCCCGTACACGGTGCCCACCAGGGTGGGCGCGAACAGGATCGCCGCCCATGCGGATATCTTCTTGACCTCCTCGTTCTGCGCGATGCTCGTCTCGGTCAGGATCTTCATTTCCTCGTTCTGCCGCTGCCCGACCAGGGCTGCGTTGGCCGTGAGAATGTTCTGCAGGAGCTGGCGGAAACCCTCGATCCGCTCCACGACCTGGACGACGTGGTCGCTGACGTCCCGCAGGTACTGCTGCAGCCCGGCGTCCACACCGTATTTCACGAAACCCGACGCCAGAGCGTCCAGCATGCCGAGCAGGGGCTTGGTCGCCCGCTGGAACTCGATGACCTCGCGGGAGAGCTCGTAGATACGCCGGCTCACCTCCGGGTCGCCCCGGAAAACCTCGGTCTCGATCTCGTCGATGTCGTTCTCCAGCCCGGCGACAACAGGTGCGTAGTCGTCGACGACCCGGTCGAGGATGGCGTACAGCACCGCCTCGGGGCCTCGGGCCAGCAGGTCCGGCTCGGATTCCATCCGGTGGCGTACCCGTCGCAGGTCCGGCGCGTCACCATGACGTACCGTGATGACGAAGTCATCCCCGACGAAGACGTGCAGCTCGGAGAATTCGACCTCCTCCCGGGTATCGTTGTAGGAAGCCGCCAGCAGAACCACGAAGAGGGTCTTTCCGTACCGCTCCAGCTTGGAGCGCTGATGCGCCTGCACGGCGTCTTCGACGGCGAGTTCGTGCAGTTCGAACTCCCGGGCGATCGAGGCGATCTCACGCTGGTCCGGGCGGACCAGCCCGATCCAGGCGAGATCCTGCTTGCGCTCGTCACGACGTCCGTGCAGAAGCTGGTAGGTCTCGGCCAGCGAGTCCGGTCGCACAAAGCGCCGGCCCTCGGAGTAGAACACGTTCTCCATCACCGTCATCACGCCAGCTCCTCGAATGGCTTGCGGATCTGCCAGCAGACAGCGGTCTGGAACCGGGAGCGGGCTGGTAGCTCCCCCTGGACGCTCGCTCGCACCTCGCCGAGGCGGTGACCGGGCCTTGCGCATCGCTGTGTGGACGTGTCGCCGGGTGGCACACAGCAGGCCGACCATGGACGAACGCAGCCATAGCCGGGCGTGGACAAGGTCCGAGCGCACCGCCACAACGGCCAACCGGCTGGTGCGTGAAAGCCCGCTACGCGATCCCGCGCATCTGCTGACACAACCCTTGGGTCAGGCCTTGATTCCAGACCACCGCGACGCCGTGCTCGTGGGAGCTCATAACGAGCGCCCGCCCGTGTTCAGCGCGTCAGACACGACACAACGACCACGAGCCGCCCGGCGAGGCAGGGCTGGGACCGTCGGCCCTTTCTGACAAAAGGCCGGCGGCGATGTTTTCACACCGGAGTGACCAGGCTCAGGCGGCGGGGGTCGCCGAG
>NZ_JWIO01000024.1:0-5799 GCF_001017755.1 Protofrankia coriariae | reverse complement strand
GGCGGGGGTCGCCGAGCCAGTCCAGGACAGACAGCGACTATGACCGGGACTCATCCCGCCACCTCCTTCACAGCCGGGCGCCCGCAGGCGCAGACCGCATCCACACAGAGTGATCGCACGAACGAGAGCCAGGCCAGAACCCACCCCCACGTGCGGAGCACCCCTCCTCGTCAGAGCTTTGGCACTGCACGGCGTAATCCCAACCAGGAAGCCACCTGGGCCCACCCCTTAGCCCGGGGAGAGCTGTCCTGACCCGGGGCGTCTCTCGACGTTCGGGGTCAGTGGCCTGTGTCCGTGCAGACGCCTCACCGAACGAGGTGCCGCATCCCAAGGGTGCCGCCGCGCGCGGGACGCTGTCAAACCAGGACACGGTGACCTTGACGGCACGAGCCGATCGGCCCCTCACGCCTGGACACCGCTACCGGCGGCGACCACGCCCCGTCAGGGCGCCGAACGTACGCACAAGCCGCCTCGAGCGAGGACGAGCCTCCCGGACACGGACAGTGTCTCTCCGGGCACGACGCAGCCTCCGGAGCTCTCGGCGCCTCTCCGGCTCTCTCCGGACACGGCGGATGAGCGGCACTTCACAGCGCGTGGTGCCCGGGTGGCGTTCAGGCTCCGGGGCCGAACGCGGGCCGGCCGGCGCGCTCCCGTTCGGACGCCTTCATCCGTGCCTCGTACACATGCCGGCGGCCACCGGCCAGAACGTCCCGGACCATCCGCTCGGACTCGGCAAAGGCCCGGTAGTACCCGTCGTCATACTCCTCGATGACCTGGAAGGTCCATCGGCCGTCGAGGACGTTGCGTCCGAGCAGGTCCCTGCGAAGCCGTTCGGCGATCTCACCGTGACCGGCGTTGTCCAACTCCTCCAACGCTGATCCGAGCATGAGATCGGCGTGGCCGGACATCTGGTGGAACGCGTAGAGGTGCCCCCGGGCCCGCTCCACCCACTCCAGCGCCTCGCTGATCTTCCCGACGGCGTGGACCGTGTCCGCGTCGAGTTCCGCGGCGGTACGGTCGGCCGCCCACGCCGCCTCCGGCGCCGGGCCTGGAGGCGGTGCCGCTGCGGCTACCGGTGCCGGTGCCGGTGCCATGGTCGGTGCCGGCGTCGGCACCGGGTCGTTCGTCCTCACAACCTGTGAAATGCCCCGCCGGCACCCTGACGACACCAACACCATCCGCGCGGCGCCCACCGCGGGCCGGAACGCTCGACCACCCGGCAGATGGCCGTGTCCGTCCGGCGCACGTCAGACACGACCCATAAAAATCGGGTGCTGCCCGCACGATCGGCGATCCGCGCGATCGGCGATTCAACGGACATGACTCGAGGCGGGGCCCACCGGACAGGCACAACCCGCCGGACGGTGCGTAACCCACCAGACGGGAGACTGGAACGTGCCGGTAGCCTGAGCCGCATGTCCGCTCTGGACCCGACCGCGCAGTCGCCCGTTCTGGCGCACGGCATATACCCCTATCTCGCGGCGCGCTGCTCACCGCCGGACGAACTGCTGATCGATCTCTTCGCGGAGACACGACAGAAGTTCGGGGAACGCTCCGTCATGCAGATCGGCGCCGAACTCGGTGCCCTGCTGACGATACTGACCGCGAGCACCGGCGCACGCCGAGCGATCGAAGTCGGTACGTTCACCGGATACTCGTCGATCTGCATCGCCCGTGGCCTGCCCGATGACGGTCATCTGCTCTGCTGCGACGTGAGCGAGGAGTGGACGTCGCTGGCGCGTCACTACTGGAAGCGCGCCGGCCTGGACGGCCGGATCGAACTGCGGCTCGGCCCGGCCGCGGACACGATCGCCGCGCTGCCCGCCGAGCCCGTCTACGACATCGCACTCATCGACGCGGACAAGACCTCGTACCCGATCTACTACGACCTGCTGGTGCCGCGACTGCGCCCGGGCGGGCTGATCCTCGTCGACAACGTGCTCCAGAACGGCAAGGTACTCGACGAGCGGAGCCAGGACGCGGACGTCCGGGCGATCCAGGCGTTCAACGAGGCGGTGGCGGTGGACGACCGGGTACAGGCCGTCCTGCTGGCCGTGTCGGACGGCCTGACCATCGCACGCAAGCGGTAGCTGGCAGTAGCCGTACCTGGCGGCGCCAACCTCGCCCCGGCGCCAACCCCTGGACGCCGCCCGCGCGATCGAACATCCATCAGAATCCGTCGGACACGCCCTACGCGCCCGTCCCCGCTCGCTCAAGGGATCGAGTACGGAAACGGCTGCCCTGGCGACCACTTGCTCCCTCGTTCTCCTGATCTGGCGACACCTGATCGGGGTTCGGGGGAGGAGAGGAGACGGTCAGGACAGGTAGGTCTGGATACGGGCGAGTTCGTGCTCGAGGAAGTCGAGGAAGTCGTCGACCTCGTACTCGCTGTATCCACCCGTCAGCCAGGTGGAGTCGAACCTGGCGTTGACGATGTCCTGTGGGGTGAGGTCTGCCGTGACGGAAGCGGTATCCGCCGGGTGGCCGTCTCGCGCCGACTCCGCCATCGCCTGCAGGCGGTCCAACTCCCGGCCCACCCTGCCGAGAAAGGCGTCGACCTGGGCGGTGTCGTAGCCGGCGCGGAACCGCGTTCTCGTGAAGGTTTTCGCCGTCACCTCCGTGCCGGTGGTACCGGGATGGAACGAACCGGGACCGCCACGATGCCGGGCTGCGGCCCAGCGGTCATCATCGCAGGAAGTGCCCGCCGAGGCGGCGGCGGACACCGCGGAGAAGAACCTGTGCAGATTGGCGAACTCACGCTCGACGATCCGGAGGAAGTCGCCGACCTCACTCTCGTGATATCCGCTGAAAAATCTGGTCGTATTGAACCTCGTCGACCTGATCTCCGTCGGCGTTATTCTCGGGACGAGCTCGGCCGGCTCCGGCGTCCCGCCGCTCTCGACAACGCGAACGATGGCGTGCAGCCGGCGCAGCTCGGCGGCGGCCCAGTCGAGAAGGGCGTCGACACCGACCATGCTGTAGCCGGGCCGCAGCCGGGTCGCGCTGAATGCTTTTACGCAGAGGTCATGAGCCGTCACGATCGGACGGTAGGCGACGGTGCTGTCGTCACCGCGCTCGCCGCCAGGTGGTGATACGGGCGGCTGGGGCGGCCCCCCGTGCGGCGGGCGTGTTTTTTCCTCCCCTGGCTGCGTCCGGATGGCCCGTGGAACGCCGTCGGCAATTGACCGTTTCACCGTTCCGGATTGTATGGCGAACCATCGACCAAGAAAATGTGAGCTCGCAGACCAGATCACTTTTTGCGTCGGTTCATATTTTTGTTGTGATTATTATTCATGTATTCATAGAACTCTATTGCCAACTTCGCCTGCCCAGCCCGTTACAGTGATGACCGGACGCGGTGCTTCCGGCAGGCGCCACCCGTCCCTGTCCCAGCCTGATCTTGGTTCTGGTTCTGGTCCTGGACCTGGACCTGGACGGCGTGGACGCCCGCCCTGCCCTGGATCGGCAAGCACGTGGAGCGGCCGATGACAGTCACAACGAGTACCGTCGGCGGGCTCGTCCTCGCTGCCGGCGCCGGACGTCGCTTCGGCGTTCCAAAAGCTCTGGTCACCCTGAGTGGTGAACCACTGGTCCAGCGATGCGTCCGGATGCTCACCGACGGTGGATGCGCTCCGGTGCTTGTGGTTCTCGGCGCGCGGGCGAGCGACGTGATCAGATCCACCGGCCTACCCGAGGAGCAGGTCGTCCTGGCACCTGACTGGGCGGTGGGGATGAGCGCGTCGCTGCGTCGCGGGCTCACGGCATTTGCCGCCGACGAAGGAAGCCCCGCTACTCCTGCCAAGGGGGGCCGCAACAGCCGGGGCCGGAAGGACAGCCGGGGCCGCAACAGCGAGAGCTGGAACAGCGGGCAGCGGCCAGCGGGACACGCTGGCGTCGAGGCGGTCGTGGTCGCGCTGGCCGACCAGCCGCTGATCGGCGCCGAGGCGGTGTGCCGGCTGCTCGCGGCCCACGCCGCCNTGCTCGCGGCCCACGCCGCCGGCGCCGTCGCGGCGGTCGCCAGCTACGGCGGGCAACCGCGCAACCCGGTCCTGCTGCACAGAACGGTGTGGGCCGAGGTGTCCGCCCTGGCTCACGGTGATGTCGGGGCACGGGCCTGGCTACGGACCAATCCGGACCGGGTCGTCATGGTGCCCTGTGACGACACCGGCTCCCCCTACGACATCGACACCCCCGACGACCTGGCGGCGCTGGTCACGTCCAGCCCGAGCACGTCAGGCCCGACCGAGACCAGACCAGCCACGTCCGGTTCGGCCACGGCTGGTTCGGCCGCGTCCGCTGGTCGGCCGCTGGCACCGCCCGGCAGCGGCGGCCGGCCACCGCGCGTCGACCCGCCGGCCTGATCCCGGCAGGCGATCCAGGTGATCCGTCAACACGGGCAGCGGGGTGAGCACGGGCGATACAGATAATCACTGTGCCACCGGCACCAGCGATATAACCGGTGCCGGCCGCCCTCGCTTTCCTGACATCGACGCCGATGTGCTCCTGACGCGTTCCCGATGTGTTTCCGACGTCCCCGCTCCCGGCCGCCGGGGATGGCCGGGGTGGTTTCCGTGCGATCTGGTCAGCCGGCGAGCCCGCGTGGGGGAAGGCCCGCCGTGCGGTAGACATCGTCGATGAGGCGCATGGTGACGACCGCGTCCTCGGCCGGTGTCAGTGTCGGTTCGCCGTACAGCACCGCGCGGGCGAAAGCACGCAGCTGGGCGTCGAACGTTGTTTCCCCACGAACCGTTTCCCAGCGGGTACGCCCCTGCGTTGTCCAACGAATCTGGTTGAAAACATGTGGGCGGACGAAGTTGGCGACCCGCAGCTCGCCGCGGTCCCCGGTGACGTGGGCGGCGATCCGCAGGAAGCGTCGGGACCACAGCGAGCAGTCGATCCGTCCGGTCGAGCCGTCGGGGAAGCTGAACTCCGCGGTCATGGCGCGGTCGATGCGCGGCGCATGCAGCAGGGCGCGCGCCGACACGACCTTCGGTTCGCCCGCGCCGAGCAGCCGCATACAGTGGACGGCATAACATCCGGTATCCATCATGGCACCGCCGCCGAGCTCGTAACTGTAGCGGATCTCGTCGTCGAAAAGCGGCCAGGGAATACACATCCAGGTGCGGATCGAGCGCACCGTGCCGATGCTGCCGTCCCGCACGATCTTGTGAATACGCTCCGCCAGCGGGTGATACCGGTAGTGAAAGGCCTCGGTGACGACGACGCCGGCGGACGCCGCCGCCTCGGCAACGGCACGCGCCTCGACCTCGTTGGCGGTGAATGGTTTCTCGCACAGCACGTGCTTCCCGGCCTCGATCGCGCGCAGGGTCCACTGCGCGTGCAGGGCGTTGGGCAGCGGGTTGTACACCGCGTCGACGTCGGGATCGTCGAGCAGCGCGTCGTATGATTCGTGTGCCACCGGGACCGCGTATTTTTCGGCGAACCGGTCGGCCCGCTCGGTATCGCGGTCCGCCACCGCGACCACCGCGACAGTCGGCAGTCGTGCCGCGGGTTTCATGATGGCCGTCGGGGCGATCCGAGCGGCGCCAAGAATGCCGATCCTCACCTGATCCACCGATACCGTCCTTTCCTGTTCGGTGGCCGGCACAGCCGCCAGCTCAGTCGGACAGCACCGATCGTGACGACGGCTGGAACCGGTCAGAATGTGTTTCTGTATTCGGTGTCGCGGGCACTCCTGGTAAATTGGGTAAGATCACTCTACCTCCGGTGTCGAGGCGTTCCCGCGCGACCTGCGTCACTTCGACCGGCGTGGCCAATACCAATGCCGCTAAGATAAGA